>NZ_JACYUY010000003.1 GCF_014842025.1 Massilia sp. CFBP 13721 | reverse complement strand
CTCAGCAATTGGCAGCAGCATAAGCGCAACTGTCCAACTTTGTGGGGTCACTTCACCCTGTGCCCACGCGTTCAACGCGTGATCAACGCCACGTATGCGGGAGACGAACGTAACGCGTGGGCACAAGGGCGCCCACCCTACAAATGCTCGGCTGGAGGTCGCTCCAGATGCTCCAGCAGGGAGCGCACATGCCGCGACACGGCCCTGGCGTCGCGCAGCCCGATCAGCAGGCTGCGCTCGGCCCAGGCGTCATCCAGCGCGATCTGGCGCAGGTCGAGCGAGCGCACCAGTTCCTGCACGGCTCCGGACGGCAGCACGGCAACGCCCATGCCGGCGGCCACCATCTTGCACATGGCGTCGAAGCTGCGCACGCGGATGCGCAGTTTGAGGTTGCGTCCCAGCGCCTCGGTCTCGGCCTGCAGCCGCTGCGCCAGCGAGGTGCCGGCGGCGAGGCTGACGAAGTCGTAGTCGAGCACTTCCTTGAAGCTCAGGCGGCGTTTGCCGGCCAAGGCGTGCGCGCGCGGCACGACCAGGCTCAGGCGGTCATCGCGGTAGTGCACCAGGTCGAGGCCGTGCGCGGGCGTGCGGTCGGCAAAGATGCCCAGGTCGGCCCGGCCGTCGAGCACCGCCACCACGATTTCGCGGCTGTCGCCTTCTTCGAGCTCGATCCGGATGCCGGGATTGGCTGCGCTGAAGGCGGCAAGGTCGTGCGGCAGGAACTGGGTGACGGCCGAGGTATTCGCCCACAGGCGCACCACGCCGACCAGGCCGGACGCGTAATCGGACAAGTCGGCCGCGAGCAGGTCGACGTCGCTCAATATCCGCTGCGCGTGGCGGTGCAGCGCCTCGCCGGCGACTGTCAGGCTGACCCCGCGCGAGTGGCGCGCCAGCAGCACCGTCCCGGTCATGGTTTCCAGGTCCGAGATGCGCCGGCTGGCGGCGCCTACCGCGAGGTTGGCCAGTGCCGCCCCCTTGCTGATGCTGCCGGTGCGCACCACCAGGGCGAACAGCGAGAGCGACACCAGGTCGAGGCGGTGCAGGTTCATGGCTGGCGCGGCGCCAGGCCGGCAAAGGCATCCGGCTCGCCCTTGAACCAGCGGACCAAGCGCGCAATGAAGGGTTTCAGAGACGGTTTGTCCGGCGCCGCCAGCCCGTGGTTTGCACCAAGAAACTCGAAAAACCGGAAGTCGGCCTGCGGGCGTGCCGCAAAAAATCCCTGCAAACGGCGCCCCGATTCGATCGGCACGCTCTCGTCCTGCTCTCCCATCGCCGCCACGATCGGGATCTCCAGTTGGGCGTAGGTGGGGAGCGGGTCCTGGAACAGGTGTGAACTCCAGTAGGCATACGGGTGCCCGAAGAAGTGTTTGTCGAGCGCAGCCGGATGCGCCCCGATGTCGGCAAACGTGTCGGCCAACGGGCGGTTCGCCGCCAACTGCGCATACGGCTGTACGCCGCGTGCGGCGAACAGCAGGAACTCGTCGCTCTGGCGCATGCCGCCGGCGCCGATCACGGCGAGGCGTCCGACCGTGCGGCTTTTCGCCGCCACCTGCGGCGCCACCGCGCCGCCTTCGGAAAAGCCGAGCAAGCCAAGCGAGCGCGCGCCGGCCGCTTTCAGGCGCGGTTCGCGGTCGATGAACTGGACGATGTCGGCCACGCGCCGCTCGCGGCGGTCGGCGCGTTCGAATGCGTCCGGGCAGTGCTGCGGCTGCGCGCCCGCATCGGGCGCGACGTGCGGCTTTTCGAGGAAGTACACGTGCAGGCTGCCTTCGTACTGGTCAAAAAAACCGGGCAGGCGCGGACCGAACTTGCCGCAGCCCGAGCCGTCGATCAGGACGATCACGGGACTGTCCGCCGGCGCGCCCTCATCGTGCAAATGATAGTAGCGGCGGGGCTCGCCATCGATGTCGATGCTGCCCTCGTCGAGTACGCGCGCGGCAAACGCCTGCTGGGACAAGTTGGCGAACAACAGGAAGAGGGCGGTTGCAAGCGATGAGCGCGACATGTTCAGGAGTCGAAAGGTAGGATTGCCAGAATAGCACTTCTAAAGACTAGATAAGGCAACAGGCATTGCCGCACTTGTAAGCAAATGCCACGAATGTAAGGGAGTGTTAATCCTGTCAACAGCGTTCTGCTGGCTCCCGTTACTAGGCCAGTGACATGCAAGACCTGCACTGACAGACAAAGAGCAACCGAACATTTTCCAGACCTAACCCAAGGAGCTGCACCATGAAAAAAATCACCGCCACCCTGATCGCCGGCCTGTTCGCTACCGCTGCCTTCGCACAAACCACCGCCACCCCGGCCGCCTCGACCACGCAAGCGACCGACGCCAAAACCGGCGTCCTGGTGGAGAACAAGGACCTGAAGGAAGGTGCGAAAACCGACGGCAAGGTCGTCCGCGAAGCCACCAAGGCAGACACCAAAGCGGCAAAAGCCGCCGCCAAGGACACCAAGACCAAGGCCGGCAGCAAGGACAGCAAAGCCGCAGTGAAAGCGGACGTCAAGGCGCCTGTTGAAGTGCAGGCCGGTGCACACGCCGACACCCATGGCGCGCACGGCTCGACCACTGCCCAGACCAAGTAATTCTCGCAACACCCCGCAAGAGCCCGCGTCCACGCGGGCTTTTTTCATGGCGCCTCAGCGCGCCAGCAAGCGCTCGATATCGGCGACGATCGCTTCCGGCTCCGTGCGCGGCGCATAGCGTTTCACCACTTCACCATCGCGCCCGACCAGGAACTTGGTGAAGTTCCATTTAATGGCGCGCGTGCCGAGCAGCCCCGGCGCTGCGCTTTTCAGGTGGCGGTACAAAGGATGCGCACCGGCGCCGTTGACCTCGATCTTGGCGAACAGCGGGAAGGTGATGCCGTAGTTCGTATCGCAAAAGGCGCCGATCTCGGCCTCGGTCCCGGGTTCCTGTCCGCGGAACTGGTTGCACGGGAAACCGAGCACCTCCATGCCGCGCTCGTGGAACTGGCGGTACAGCGCTTCCAGTCCCCCGTACTGGGGCGTGAAGCCGCAGCCGCTGGCGGTGTTGACGATCAGGAGCACCTTGCCGCGGTAGCGTGCCAGGTCGATGGGGGCGCCGTCGAGGGCGGTGGCGTGGAAATCGAAAACGTTCATGTCGGAATGATACCAAGACTGCAAGTCTCGCTTCGATGAACATTCTTTGTTTTATATCAAACGATATTCTTGGCGTCGGCGAGATGCGTCAGAAAACCGCCTAATCTCGGACGGTGCCGGTCGTCGCTCCCGATGGCTGCGCCTTACCAGTGGGGGTGGTCATGGACATGCTTCCAAACGAGGAAACCGTCATCGGCAAGGACGGCAACGAGATCTTCATCCGCAGCTGGCATCCGCTCGAGCAACCGCGCGCGCTGGTCGTCATCTGCCATGGCGTCAATTCGCACAGCGGCCAGTATGGCTGGACGGCGGGGCAACTGACCGCCAACGGCTTTTCGGTGTATGCGCTGGACCTGCGCGGACGCGGCAAGTCGAGTGGCGAGCGCTTCTACGTGGATCATATCGAAGACTACGTGAGCGACCTGCATACTTTGGTCACCCTGGCCAAGTCACGCGAGCCGGACCTGCCGGTCTTCCTGCTCGGCCACAGCGCCGGCGGCGTCGTCTCCTGCGTTTATACGCTGGAACACCAGGCGGACATCGATGGCCTCATCTGCGAGAGCTTTGCCTTCAAGGTGCCGGCGCCGGACATCGCCCTGGCGCTCATCAAGGGATTGAGCCACGTCGCGCCGCATCTGCGGGTACTGAAACTCAAGAACGAGGATTTTTCGCGCGACCCGGAAGCGGTCGAGAACCTGAACAGCGACCCGCTGATCGCCAGCGAAGTGCAGCCGGCGAAAACCGTCGCCGCCCTGGTGCGCGCCGACGAGCGCCTGGAAAAGGAATTCCCGCTGATTACGCTGCCGGTCTTCATCATGCACGGCACGGTCGACCGCGCCACGGTACCGGCCGGCAGCCAGTTTTTCTACGACACCGTCGGCTCACAGGACAAGACACTCAAGCTCTACGAGGGGCATTACCACGACCTGCTCAACGACTACGGCAAGGACGAGGTAATGGCCGATACGACGGCGTGGATCAACCGGCATTTGCCGCAGGGGGCACCGCGCATGGCTTGATTACCCCTTTAGTAGCGGCGTACCGTAGCGTGGGCACTCGTGCCCACGCGTCATTACAAGCCGATCAGCGGCGATGTCGACCCCGGTCTGCTACCTCAGCCATGCAAATGAAGGTGCAGTGCGTATCGACACGTAACGCGTGGACTCGGGAGTCCACCCTACGGTGCGCGGCGGTCTGTGGCTGGAGTAGCCATGTCCGACCATGTGCCGGGACTTACACCAGCCCCAAATGCTCGGTCCCGCTCGAAAAATCGCGATCCTTCGCATTCTTGCTGTTCAACTTGATATTCAGGCGCAGGTCATTCACCGAGTCCGCATTGCGCAGCGCATCCTCGTAAGAGATACGGTCGGCGTCGTACAGGTCGAACAGCGCCTGGTCAAACGTCTGCATGCCCAGCTCGCGCGACTTCTTCATGATCTCCTTGATCTCGTGGACTTCGCCCTTGAAGATCAGGTCGGAGATGAGCGGCGAATTGAGCATGATTTCCATCGCCACCACGCGGCCCTTGTCTTCCTTTTTCGGCACCAGGCGCTGGGAGACCAGGCCGCGCAGATTCAGCGACAGGTCCATCAGCAATTGCTGGCGGCGCTCTTCGGGGAAGAAGTTGATGATGCGATCCAGCGCCTGGTTGGCGCTGTTGGCGTGCAGCGTGGCGAGGCACAGGTGGCCGGTTTCGGCAAAGGCGATCGCGTGTTCCATCGTCTCGCGGTCGCGGATCTCGCCGATCTGGATCACATCCGGCGCCTGGCGCAGCGAATTCTTCAGCGCCGCCTCGAAGCTGTCGGTATCGACGCCGACTTCGCGCTGCGTAATCACGCAATTGCGGTGCGGATGGACGAATTCGACCGGGTCCTCGATCGTGATGATGTGGCCGTAACTGTGTTCGTTGCGGTAGCCGACCATCGCCGCCAGCGTCGTCGATTTACCGGAGCCGGTGGCGCCGACCATGATCACCAGGCCGCGCTTGGACATGACCACGTCCTTCAGCACATTGGGCAGGGCCAGGTCTTCGAACTTCGGGATCTGCGTCGTGATGGTACGCAGCACCATGCCGACGCTGCTCATCTGGACAAAGGCCGAGACCCGGAAGCGTCCGAGGTCGCCGGGGCTAATCGCGAAGTTCGCTTCGCGCGTGGTCTCGAAGCCGGCGGTCTGCTTGTCGTTCATGATCGAGCGCGCCAGGTCGGCCGTGTGGGCGGCGGTGAGCGGCTGGCTCGAGACTGGCGTCATGCGGCCGTCGATCTTGATCGCGGGCGGGAAGCCGGCGGTAATGAACAGGTCCGAGCCGCCCTTGCTGACCATCAGGCGCAGCAGGTCGAACATGAATTTTGAGGCCTGGTCGCGTTCCATGACTTAGCCTGGGAAGTTTTCGGGGATTTTGGCGGCCGAGCGGGCGGCGGCGCTGGAGATCACGTTGCGGCGCACCAGCTCGGTCAGGTTCTGGTCCAGCGTCTGCATGCCGACGTTGCTGCCGGTCTGGATCGACGAATACATCTGCGCGATCTTGGCTTCGCGGATCAGGTTGCGGATCGCCGGCGTGCCGAGCATGATTTCGTGCGCGGCCACGCGGCCGGAACCGTCCTTGGTTTTCAGCAGGGTCTGCGAAATCACCGCCTGCAAGGACTCCGACAGCATCGCGCGCACCATCTCTTTTTCTTCGGCCGGGAACACGTCGACGATACGGTCGATGGTCTTTGCCGCCGACGAGGTGTGCAGGGTGCCGAACACCAGGTGGCCGGTTTCGGCCGCGGACAAAGCGAGACGGATCGTCTCGAGGTCGCGCAGCTCGCCGACCAGGATGGCGTCCGGGTCTTCGCGCAGCGCCGAGCGCAGCGAGTTACTGAAGGAGAGGGTGTGCGGGCCGACTTCGCGCTGGTTGATCAGGCATTTTTTCGAGTCGTGCACGAACTCGATCGGGTCTTCGATCGTCAGGATGTGGCCGTACTCGGTTTCGTTCAGGTGGTTGATCATCGCGGCCAGCGTGGTCGACTTGCCGGAGCCGGTCGGACCGGTCACCAGCACCAGGCCGCGCGGCTTCAATGCCAGTTCGCCGAAGATTTTTGGGGCGTTCAGTTCTTCCAGCGACAGGATCTTCGACGGAATCGTACGCAGCACGGCGGCGGCGCCGCGCTCCTGGTTGAATGCGTTGACGCGGAAGCGCGCCAGGCCGGGAATGGCGAACGAGAAGTCGCATTCGAGCATCTCTTCGTACTGCTTGCGCTGGCCGTCGTTCATGATGTCATAGATCATGGCGTGCACGTCCTTGTGCTCGAGCGGCGGCAGGTTGATGCGGCGTACGTCGCCATGCACGCGGATCATCGGCGGCAGGCCGGCCGAGAGGTGCAGGTCGGAAGCCTTGTTCTTTACCGAGAAGGCGAGTAGTTCTGAGATGTCCATTTATAATTCCCGAGCTGTGAAGGGCACAGCGCCGACGTGCACGCTCGCATTGTTCGAATATTGCCCATAGAAAACAATTATGTCCACAATCGCCGCCAACTTGCAAGCTGTCGAAGCGACAATCACTGCCGCCACCGAGGCCGCCAAACGGCCCCGTTCGGGCGTCCAGCTGCTTGCCGTATCAAAGACTTTCCCGATGGAAGCCGTGCTCGAAGCCATCGCCGCCGGCCAGCGCGCCTTTGGCGAAAACTACCTGCAGGAAGGTGTCGAAAAGATTGCCGCCGTGGCGCGCGCGCAACCAGATGCGCACATCGAGTGGCATTTCATCGGCCCGATCCAGAGCAACAAGACGCGGCCGATCGCCACCAGTTTCGCCTGGGTGCACACGGTCGAGCGCCTGAAAATCGCCCAGCGCCTGTCCGAGCAGCGCCTGCCCGAGATGGGACCCCTGAACATCTGCCTGCAGGTGAACATCAGTGGCGAGGCCACCAAGAGCGGCGCAACGCCGGTCGAACTGCCGGCGCTGGCACGCCAGGTCGCCAGCTTGCCAAACCTGCGCCTGCGCGGGCTGATGGCCATTCCCGAAGCCCAGAGCGACCCGGCGCTGCAGCGCGCGGCGTTCAGCAAACTGCGCGCACTGGCGGACAGCCTGCGCGCCGATGGCCTGGACATCGACACCCTGTCGATGGGCATGTCGGGCGACATGGAAGCAGCGATCCTGGAAGGCGCGACCATCGTGCGCGTCGGCAGCGCGATTTTCGGTTCGCGCCATTACGATTAAAAGGAAACAATGAAGATCGCATTTATCGGCGGCGGCAACATGGCGACGGCGCTCATCGCCGGCTTGGTCAAGGGGGGCGGAGCGACGCAGGTGCACGTGGTCGATCCGAACCCGGAAGCGCTGGAGCGATTGGCGGCGCAGTATGGGGCGTCCACGACCGGCAGCATCGACGCCGCGGTGGCCGATGCCGACGCCATCGTGCTGGCGGTGAAGCCGCAGCAGATGCGCGACGTGGCGAACGCGCTGGCGCCGCACCTGGACAAGGGGCCACTGGTGCTGTCGATCGCGGCCGGCATCCGCGGCGCGGATTTGGCGCGCTGGCTGGGCGGTTACGGCGCCATCGTGCGCGCGATGCCGAACACGCCGGCGCTGATCGGCATGGGCGTGACCGGGCTGGTGGCGCTGGCCGGCGTGAACAACGCACAGCGCACGCTGGCCGACAGTGTGCTGCGCGCGGTCGGACAAACCGTGTGGCTGGACGACGAAGCGCTGATCGATCCGGTCACGGCGGTGTCGGGCAGCGGGCCGGCCTACGTCTTTTATTTTCTCGAAGCGATGCAGGCGGCAGCGGTCGAGATGGGACTCAGCGCGGAGCAGGGCAAGCAGCTGGCACTGGCCACCTTTGCCGGCGCCACCGAACTGGCGGCGCAGTCGGACGAGCCGCTCGAAGTATTACGCCAGCGCGTGACCTCGAAGGGCGGGACCACGCATGCGGCGATCACCAGCATGGAAGCGGCGGGCGTCAAGGCGGCGATCGTCGACGCGATGAAGGCGGCGGCGGCGCGTGGACGCGAACTGGGGGATGAGTTTGGTGCAGCGTAGGGTGGACGGCTCGACCCGAACCTGTGTTAATACGCGGCCGGTGCGCCGTCCACGCGTTCACATCACGCCAACAAAGATGCGGTGCGAGGTTTCAAGCAGTGGTTGAACCCGTCCACCCTACGGACGTCGGCGCAATCAGCGACGATTGATCAGCATCCCCAGCAGCACACCCGCCACGGCGCCGATACCGACCGCTTTCCATGGATTGTCCTTGACGTAGGTATCCGTGGCCTTGGCGGCGGCTTTCGACTTTTCGACGACTTCCAGGTTGGCCAGGCCCTCTTTGGCGCCGGCGATGGCGCCTTCGAACTTGGCTTTCGCGTTCTTGAGCTCGTCGCCGGTCAGCGTGCTGCCGTGGCGCAGCCAGGCTTCGGCGTCCTGGATGACGGTCTTCAGGTCGGCCAGCAGTTGGTCACGGGCGCCGGTCTGGGTCGGGATTTTTTCCATCATGGGGTGGTCCTCTTCATGTGAATGTGATGCGGCGTCTACACCGCAATAGAGCAGTACTTCAGGTCGTGCAATTCGGACAATATTATCCGAATGCATAGTCTAACGCGACACCGGCAAATAGTGCCGCACCCAACCAATTGTTGTGCCGGAATGCCGCAAAGCAGCGCATCCGGTCGCGGTCGCGGATCAGGGTGTAGTGGTATAGCGCGATACCGGCCGCCACCACCACGCCGCCGACGAACCACCAGCGCAGGCCCAGCAGCCAGCCGCAGACCAGGTCGATCGCCAGCGCCACGCCATAGCACAGCATGACCGCGGCGACGTCGAATCGGCCGAAGGTAATGGCCGAGGTGCGCATGCCGATCTTCAGATCGTCGTCGCGGTCGACCATCGCATATTCGGTGTCGTAGGCCACCGCCCAGAACACGTTCGCCGCCAGCAGCCACCAGGCCACCGCCGGCACCTGGTCCTGCACCGCCGCGAACGCCATCGGAATGCCGAAGCCGAAGGCGATGCCGAGATAGGCCTGGGGAATCGCGAAGAAGCGCTTGAAATACGGATAGGTGCCGGCCACGATCACGGCCAGCACGGACAGCTGCTTGGTCAGCGTGTTCAGCGGCAGGATCAGCAGGAAGGAGACGATGGCCAGCACGGCGGCCACCATCACCGCTTCCCAGCTCTTGATGCGGCAGGAGGTAAGGGGGCGGTCGACGGTGCGCTTGACGTGCTTGTCGAAATCGCGGTCGGCGTAATCGTTGATCGCGCAGCCGGCCGAGCGCATCAGCGCGGTGCCGAGTACGAAGATGACGACGATGGTCGGGTCGGGACGGCCGCCGGAGGCCATCCACAGCGCCCACAAGGTGGGCCAGAGCAGGAGGAGGATGCCGATCGGCTTGTCAGCGCGGACCAGCCGGAAGTAGAGCGCCAGCTTGTTCATGAGTCGCTTCTTGTCGCGCAAGAATTATTGTGTGCAAGACAGCGATTTTACCGGGTTTGTGAAAGGGCAGGCAGCGTGCGCAGCAGGACGTAGGGTGGGCGGGTCCCCCGCCCACGCGTTCAGTGGCGCTTGAGCAGTGGCACACGTCGCAGTATGCAAACGTGCGTTGAACGCGTGGGCGGGAAACCCGCCCACCCTACGTCCCTCCAGAAACGTCGCAGGTTACGCGGCTTTATCGAGCGCCAGCATATCGACCCCCGGCAAATCGCACTGCGCCACCGCATTGCACACCGCCTCGATCGCCGCGCGCCGCGTAAAACTCTTGCGCCAGACGATCACCACGCGCCGCGACGGCGCCGGCGCCGCGAACGGTACGAACGACAGCAACCCGTGCGGATCGTCCATGTCGCGCACCGAGGCGCGCGGCAAGACCGTCAGGCCGATGCCGCTGGCCACCATGTGGCGGATCGTTTCCAGCGACGAGCCCTCGAAGGTGCGCTGCATGCCGTTGCCCGGCGACGAGAAGCGCGCCATTTCCGGGCACACTTCCAGCACCTGGTCGCGGAAGCAGTGGCCGCTGCCCAGCAGCAGCATGGTTTCCGCTTTCAGGTCGTCGGCCGGGATTTCGCGGCGGCGCGACCACGGGTGGGTGCGCGGGGTGGCGACGACGAAGGGTTCGTCGTACAGGGTTTGCATCATCATGCCGTGGTCGGGCAGGGGCAGGGCCATGATGGCGGCGTCGAGCTCACCCTGGCGCAGCAGTTCCAGCAGCTTGACCGTAAAATTTTCCTGCAACACGAGCGGCATCTGCGGCACGTTGTCGATCAGGTTTTTCACCAACGGCGGCAGCAGATACGGCCCGATCGTGTAGATCACGCCCAGGCGCAGCGGGCCAGCCAGCGGGTCCTTGTTCTGTTTCGCCAGTTCCTTGATGGCGGCGGTCTGCTCGAGCACGCGTTCGGCCTGCGCCACGATCTGGGCGCCGACCGGCGTGACCGACACTTCCGAGCCGCCGCGTTCGAACAGGGTCACGCCGAGCTCGTCTTCGAGCTTCTTGATGGCGACCGACAGGGTGGGTTGGGCGACGAAACAGGATTCGGCGGCATGCCCGAAATGTTTGGCACGCGCGACGGCGACGATGTATTTCAGCTCGGTGAGTGTCATAGGAAGATGGTCAGTCGAATTGCATAGATGCAATAGTAAAGCTGCCATGGCCCGGCGTGGTCAGCCGAGAAAAGTATTTTAACGAGAATCTTAGTCGATATAATTGCCCCGCGGGTGATATCGACACTGAATAAAATCTCCCGCCTGTCCAGAAAGGCGCGTATGTCCTCCACATTTGGCCCGGCCGAAGCCCTGGCCTATATCCAGAAACTCCTGACCGTGATGCACCAGCAGGGCGGCTCGGATCTGTTCATTTCCGCCGATTTCCCGCCCAGCATGAAGCACCAGGGCGCGATGAAACCGATGAGCCAGCAGCGCCTGAGCGGCGAAGTCACGCGCGCGCTGGCCATGTCGCTGATGAACGAGCGCCAGCGCGCCGAGTTCGAAGCGCAAATGGAATGCAATTTCGCGATCTCGCTCCCTGGTGTTTGCCGCTTCCGCGTGAATGTGTTCGTGCAGCAGCAAAGCGTGAGCATGGTGGTGCGCACCATCGCCTCGGAAATCCCGAATTTCGAAAAGCTCGAATTGCCCGAAGTGCTGAAGGACGTCGTCATGACCAAGCGCGGGCTGGTGCTGGTGGTCGGCGGTACCGGTTCCGGCAAGTCGACCACGCTGGCCGCGATGATCGACTACCGCAACAGCAATTCGGCCGGCCACATCATCACGGTGGAAGATCCGGTCGAATACGTCCACAAGAACAAGAACTGCCTGGTCACGCACCGCGAAGTCGGCGTCGATACCCATTCCTGGCACAACGCCCTGAAAAACACGCTGCGCCAGGCGCCGGACGTGATCCTGATCGGCGAGATCCGCGATACCGAGACGATGGAGCACGCCATCGCCTTTGCCGAGACCGGCCACCTGTGCCTGGGCACGCTGCACGCGAACAACGCCAACCAGACCATGGACCGGATCATCAACTTCTTCCCGGAAGAGCGCCGCAACCAGCTGCTGATGGATTTATCGGCCAACCTGCGCGCGATCGTCTCGCAGCGCCTGGTGCGCACCGAGGATGGCAAGGGCCGCAAGGCGGCGATCGAAATCCTGCTGAACACTCCGACCATCGGCGAGATGATCCTGAAGGGGAATTTTCACAGCATCAAGGAGATCATGCACAAGTCGCGCGAACTGGGCATGTGCACCTTCGACCAGGCGCTGTACGAGCTCTACAACAATGGCCACATCAGCTATGACGAAGCGATCCGCAATGCCGACTCGGCCAACGGCCTGCGCCTGCAAATCAAGCTGTCGGGCGAACGGCGCGAAGCTGGCGAGGGCGCCGGCACCGCCTCGCCGCTGTCGATGATGCTGGAAGAAGAACCGCAAGACCCTGAAAAGTAAATTGAATCCCATGCCGAATTTCGAATCCAAGATCTGCTCGCGCGCCGAGCTCCGGGCGCGCGTCGCCGCCCTCCCGAAACCCGTCGTGCTGACCAACGGCGTGTTCGACATCCTGCACCGCGGCCACGTGACGTACCTGGCGCAGGCACGCGCACTGGGCGCCTCGCTGGTGGTGGCCGCGAACACCGACGCCTCGGTAAAGCGCCTGGGCAAGGGTGATGACCGGCCCCTGAACACGCTGGCCGACCGCATGGCCGTGCTGGCGGCGCTCGAGTCGGTCAGCCTGGTGGTCGACTTCGACGAAGACACCGCGCTGGAAACGGTGCTCGAAGCGCGGCCCGAGATATACGCCAAAGGCGGCGACTACGAAATGAGCGCGATCCCCGAAGGCCAGGCAGTGCTCGCCTACGGCGGCCAGGCGGTCGCCATCGACTTCGAGCACGACCGCTCGACGACCAAGCTGCTGACCAAGGTCCGCGCCGGCTGAGGCCTTGAGAGTCCCGTAGGGTGGTCGGGTCCCCCGTCCACGCGTTCGACAGCAGCCGGAGCCACCGATGCAAAAAACACTCAGCATCCTCCTCCTGCTGGCCTTGGTCGCCTACACCGCCGCCTGCCTCGCCCTGTTCCTCCTCCAGCGCTCCCTCATCTACTTCCTCCGCCGCAAGCTGCCATCCAGGCCCCGAAGGTAACAACGCTGACCGTCCCCGGCGCCCTCGTAAAAATCTCCGAACGCCCCCGCACCGGCAGCAAAGCCCTGATCTACCTCGGCGGCAATGCCGAAGACGCCAGCTTCAGCCTGCCGCAACTGGACGCCGCCTTTCCCGAACACGCCCTCTACCTGCTGCACTACCGCGGCTACAGCGGCAGCAGCGGCAAGCCAACCGAAGCGGCGTTGGTAGCGGACGCCTCCTTGCTGTTCGACCGCGTCGCCGCCACTCACAGCGAGATCGTCCTGGTCGGCCGCAGCCTGGGCACCGGCATTGCCGTCCAAGTGGCGAGCCAGCGCCCGCTGCATAAACTGGTGCTGGTCACGCCCTACGACAGCCTGGCGTCGCTCGCCGCCAGCCAGTTCCCGTATTTTCTGGTACGCCTGCTGCTGCGCGACCGCTACGACTCGGTGCGCTACGCGCCGCAGGTCACGGCGCCGACCTTGATCATCGCGGCCGAACACGACGAAGTCATCCCGGCGCACAGCACGGCGCGCCTGCTGGCGCATTTTGCCAAGGTCGTAGCAACGCACAAGGTGGTCGCAGGGACGGGACACAACACGGTTTCGGACAGCCCGGCTTATACGCAGGCGCTGGCGTGGGCAAGAGACTAGCCTGTTGCGTCATGCATGCAGCGGATTCGTTACCACATGTATATCAAGCGTGCTGAACAGTTGTTAGCTGTCCACGTAATCCTCTCAAGGGACTATTGCCCAGTAGCATGAACTGTTAGACTCCTATAGTTCAGGCCTATTCAAGATGTGTCTGTATTTACCAAGCACACAAAGGGCTGAAGCCGCGTCGCGCGCGGTTTTGTCTAATTGAAAACTAGGGGAAAGCATGTCCAACCGCCAGGTTCGGTCGAACCGCACGTCGTTGGCGGTTGCCATCGCAAGTATCGTCTGGAGCACCGTTGCGGCCGCGCAAGAAACGTCTGCAGAAATCCAGGAAGTGCTCGTCACCGCCCAACGCACCAGCAGCGTGGAATCGAAAACGCCGGTTGCCATGTCGGTCCTTGGCGGCAGGGCGCTGGACGAAGCCGGGATCGAGCGTCCATCCGACATCGGCACGCGCATCCCGGGCGTGGCCATCGTCGGCGCCGCCGACGGCCTGAAAATCACGATCCGCGGCGTCTCGAACGCCGACGCCACCGAGAAGGGCGAGCCGTCGGCCGCCTTCATGCTCGATGGCGTCTACATCGCACGTCCGCATGCCCAGAACGGCGACTTCCTCGACGTCGAGCGCGTGGAAGTGCTGCGCGGTCCGCAAGGCACCCTGTACGGCCGCAATACCACGGCCGGCGTCGTCAACGTGATCTCGCATGCGCCGACAGGGCGCTTAGAAGGCGCCGCCGCCGCCGAGATCGGCAACCACGGCCACCGCAAGGTCGAGGCCATGCTCAACGTGCCGGTAGGCGATGGCATCGCACTGCGCGCTGCCCTCTCGGAAAACCGCCGCGACAGCCTGCTACGGAACGGCCAGGGCACGCCGCACACGCTCGGCCAGGACCGCGACGCCAGCGCCGGCCGCCTGTCGGCCAGATTCGCGCTTGGGCAGTCGGCCTCGCTGCTGCTGCGCCTCGACCGCACGGTCCAGCGCGACAACAACGACGTCATCGTCCCCGACACCAATTTTTACAGCGGCATCGAAAACGGCGCCCCGATGCCCTACGATGCCGGTACCTCTGCGCGCCTGACCAATGGGTTCGTTCCACCCAACAGCGTGCCCGAGCAGGGCCACAGCCGCCGCGCCAGCACGGGTCTCGGCGCCGAACTGGCCTGGAATCTCGGTCCGGCCACGCTGCACTACCTGGGATCGCGGCGCCGCTTCGACCACGATTTCCTGGTCAATTATTATTACCGCATCATGCCCGGCTTCGCGCTCGGCGTGCGCCAGGACTTCGACGCCCGCTACGACCAGGATTCGCACGAACTGCGCCTGGCCACAAATGGCAAGGGGCCGTTCTCGGCGCAGGGCGGCGTGTACTGGTTCCGCGAAGAGATGGACCAACTGGCCAGCTTCCGTGACCTCGAACCCATCGGCCTGCCGCCGTACTACGTGTTCCCATCGAACCCCGTGGTCTCGACCAGCCGCGCGCTGTTTGGCCAGCTGACCTGGCACGCCACCGGGCGCCTGCGCCTGACAGCAGGTGCGCGCCGCACCGAAGACCACAAATCGCGCTACGGCTCGACCAACCTGCAGCAGGCGCCGCAGTTCAATCCGGCGACCGATATCGCGATGCCGAACGCCGCTGAACTGGAAACCGGCAAGACCAACTGGCGCCTCGGCGTCGACGTCGACCTGGCGCCGGCGACCCTGCTGTATGCCAGCATCTCGACCGGCTACAAGTCGGGCGGCTTCAACGATGGCTGCGTGGGCGGCACGCGCGCGCTCGGCGTCGATTGTCCTGCAGCGATCGGCGTACCCGCGTCGACCCTGGTCTATCAACCGGAGACGCTGACGGCGTACGAACTCGGCCTGAAAACCCGTTTCTGGGCCAACCGCGCCAGCCTGAACGTCAATCTCTACCGCTATGCCTACGACAACCTGCAATTATCGGGCGTGGCGATGGTGCAGGGCGTGCCGCGCTTCGTCACAAGCAATGCCGGCGAGGCCAGCGTCAAGGGCCTGGAAGTCGAAGGCGTGCTGAAACCGGTCGCGAACGGACGCCTGAGTTATACGCTGGCCCTGACCGACGCCCACTACCTGGCCTACAGCCCGGACGGCGTGCATTCCTGGGCCGGTTATAAACTCGACCGCGCGCCGCGCGCCGTGTTCACGCTCGGCTACGAGCACGCCTTCCAGCTGCGCGACGGTGTGTTGAAAGCGGCCGCGTTCACCCGTACCGGCAGCGACTGGAGCATCGGCGTGCCGAGCCAGCTGCTGCGCTACCGCGTCCCGGGCCGCACCGAGACCGATCTCAGCCTGGGCTATGCGCCGTTCGGCTCGCCCTGGAGCGTGCTGCTGCGCCTGAAAAACCTCGAAGACAAGGTCGAGCCGGTGACGATCGACAGTTTCGGCATGACCGTGCCGAGCGCACCGCGCGCGGTGGCGCTGCGGCTTGACTACCGCTTTTAAGAGACCAGCATGAGCGCAGACCTGATCGAGCCTTCCGCCGCCGACCCGCGCCAGCGCGCCGACCCGCTGGCCGACAGGGCGGTGGCACGTATCCTCGGCGCCTGGGACGACGGTACGCCCGCGCTCTCGCGCTGGGACGCGCTCGCCGCCACCCAGCGCGCACTCGGCGGCTGGGACAGCAACGGCGCGCTCGCCGCCTGGCAGGCCGATGCCGCCACGCCGGCGCCGATCGCGCAGGCGCTGCACGACTACCTGCGCCAGGCGGGCCAATTGCCGCAGTGGTTCGAGCCGGGCAAGATCGGCTGCGCCGAAGCGGTGTTCGCACGGATCGGCATGCTCGCGCCGGCGCTGCTGGCCTGCGCCAGCCTGCTCGAGGCCGACGTCGCGGTCGAGCCGCTGGCGCAGCCCCTGGGCAAGCGGGTGCGCGCGGCGGCAGGTCTGCAGTGCGCCGTGCTGCTGGGCGGCGGCCTGCTCGATCCGAGCGGCGCCGGCGTGACGCAGGTGTTGAAACTGCGCCTGGCGCACGCCATCGCGCGTCACCTGGTCGTGCGCGGCGATCCGGCCGAGGCGCTGGCCCACGGCGCCGCGATTCCCGCGCTGCGGCCCGAGGGTGCCGACCGCTGGCGCACCCTGTTCGCGCGCGGCTGGGACCTGCGCGCCAACGGACTGCCGCGCAACCAGGAAGAATTGGCGTATGCGCTGCTGACCCATCACTACGTGTTCCTGCGCAGCCTGCGCCGCCTGGGACAAGGCCTGGACCGCCAGGAAGAGGGCGCCTGGCTGCATGCCTGGAACGTGGTGGGCCACCTGCTCGGCATCGAAGAACACCTGCTGCCGGCGACGATGAAGGAAGCGGAGGCGCTGTTCGCGCGCCTGCAGCAAAACGCCGCTGCGCTGGCCGGCGCGCGCTATGCGGCGCCTGGCGTCGTCCGCTATGGAACCCTGGCCGATCCGCGTCCGGCGCTGGCTGCCGAATTGATGGATGCGCTGCAGGACGACATCGGTTCGCGCATCCGCAAACCCTGGCCGCTGCTGCTGGCGCGCCGCCTGTGCGGTCCCGCCACGATGCAGACCCTGGGCCTGGACGGGCGGGCAGGGCGCACCTCGCGCATCCTGTTCGCGCTCGCCATGGGCGCGGCGCGCGCCATCGATACGCCGGCGCGGCTGCTGGCGCCCGGCCTTTCGCTGCGGCGCCTGGGCGCGCGCATCCTCGGCTACCGCCTGGCGCGGCGCTACCTGATTGATCCGGCGCGGCCTCTGGACCTGCCCGAGGCCTTGCTGCGCCAGGTCGACGCCGCCGTGCGCGACTGGGATACCGACCCGGCGGCGCCGCGCTGGATGAACGCCATCGAACGCCGCTTCCGGCCGCAGCGCGCCCTGCGCGCCGGCCACGAGGCGGCGCCATGCTGAGGGCGGCCGTTGCCTTCCTGTTTCTGTTATTGGTCCTCGTGCCACGCGCCTTTGCGGCGCCGGCGCCGCTGGTGCTCGATGGGCGCAGCGGCAGCATCGACGCCTGGCCCGCGCTGACGATGCTGGCCGACCCCGGCGGCACACTCGGCATCGATGCCGTGCTGGCGGCGCCGCAGCGCTTTGCCGCACCAACCTCCAGCCACGCGACGCTCGGCGTGCAGGACGAACCGGTCTGGCTGCGCATTCCCGTCACCGTCCCCGCCCATGCCACGGCCACCTGGATCCTCGGGATCGACTATGCAGTATTGAACAAGGTCGAGCTATTCGTTGTCGCGAACGGCCAGGTACGCCAGCACGCGCTGACGGGCAACCTGCAGCCGGCGGCGCAAGTTGGGCAGGCTGGGCGGCGGGTACGCACGCCGGCCATGCTGCTCGACCTGGCGCCGGGGCAGCGCTACGATCTCTATCTGCGCATCGACAACATCGGCGCCATGGTGCTGCCGATCCGCCTCGCCCAGCCCGCCGTCTACCACGCCGATGCCGCCGACGAGCAGATGCTGCAAGGCTTGCTGCTTGGCCTGGCCCTGTGCCTGCTGCTCTACAGCCTGGCCCAGGCCGCGAGCCTGCGCGAGCCGCTGTTCGCCAAGTACGCATTGATGATCCTCGGGACCACGCTGTTTTCGGCCGAGTTCTTCGGCCTCGGCAGCCAGTACCTGTGGGGCGCGAACGCCTGGATGAACATCCACGCCGGCGGCCTGTTCGCGCTGATGGGTTCATGTGGCGCCTACCTGTTCGTCGAGCAGGCGCTGGCGCGGCCCGGCATGGACCGCACCTTCAGCCGCCTGATGAAAACCGGCGCCGCGCTGTGCGCGCTCGCGGCGCTCGCCTTCGGTGCCGGCCTGATCGACGTCGGCCAGCTGGTGGCGGTGGTGAGCACGCTCGGCATCATGCCGATGCTGCTCGGCCTGCCGGGCGCCTGGCGCCGTGCGCGCGCGGGCGACGGGGTCGGCGTCTACCTGCTGCTGGGCTGGGCGCTCAGCTTCGCCGGCTCGCTGGTGCTGAGCCAGATGATCGGCGGCCAGGTCGATGCCAATTTCTGGACCATGCACGCGCTACAGTTCACCAACGCGCTCGACATGGTGATCTTCATGCGCGTGCTCGGCCTGCGCACGGGCGAAATCCGCGCGGCCATGCTGCGCGCGCAGGAGGCCACGCGCCTGAAGACGGACTTCCTTGCCCACATGAGCCACGAGATCCGCACGCCGATGAACGCCATCATCGGCATGAGCCGCCTGGCCCTGATGGCCGAGCCGGCGCCGCAACTGCGCAACTACCTCGGCAAGATCCTGGGGGCGGGCGAACACCTGCTCGGCATCATCAACGACATTCTCGACGTGTCGAAGATCGAGGCCGGCCAGCTGAAGCTCGAACAGGTGGAGTTCGACCTGAACGACCTGTTCGACGGCCTGGCCAACCTCACCGCAGTCAAACGCGATGCGCGCCGCGTGGCGCTCGTGTTCCGCGTCGGCCCCGGCGTGCCGGCGCGCCTGGTGGGCGATCCGCTGCGCCTGGGCCAGGTGCTGATCAACCTGGCCGGCAATGCCGTCAAGTTCACCGAGCGCGGCGAGATCGCCGTGGCGGTCGACGTCGCCGGCCGCGGCGCCGACGGCGTCACCCTGCGCTTCTGCGTCAGCGACACCGGCATCGGCATGGACGCGGCCCAGCTGGCGCGCCTGTTCCAGTCGTTCAGCCAGGGCGACGCTTCGATCACGCGCAAGTACGGCGGCACCGGCCTGGGCCTGTCGATCTCGAAGCAGCTGGTCGAACTGATGGGCGGCACGATCGCCGTCACCAGCACGCCTGGCGTGGGCAGCAGCTTCAGCTTTACCGTGGAGTTGGGGCAGGGCGACGGTGGCGCGGAACTGGCCGCGCCGGGGGCGGCGGCGGAACGTGTGGGACTGGCCACGCGCGACCTGGCGCGCCTGCGCGGCGCGCGCATCCTGCTGGTCGAGGACAACGCCAACAACCGGGAGGTCGCGCTCGACTTCCTGGCCGCGGCCCGGGTCGAGGTCGACGTCGCCGCCCACGGCGGCGAAGCGCTCGAGATGGTGCAGGAGGGCGGCTATGACCTGGTGCTGATGGACATCCAGATGCGCGAAGTCGATGGCCTTACCGCGACGCGCCGCATCCGCGCCATCGCGGGTTTGCAGGCGCTGCCGATCGTCGCCATGACCGCGCATGCAATGGCGGGCGACCGCGAACGCAGCCTGGCGGCCGGCATGAACGACCACATTGCCAAGCCGATCGATCCGGATGTGCTGTTCCGGACCCTGCTGGCGTGGATCGACCCGGCGCGCCTGGCCGGCCGTGTGGGAGCGGACCTGCCGGCGGCGGCGCCTGCCGGCGCCGATGCGGTCCTGCTGCCGCCGCTGGCGGGCGTGGACTGGGAGGCTGCGCTGGCGCGCGTGAATCACGAGCAGGCGCGCCTGGTAAAACTGGTGCGCGGTTTCGAGCGCGAGTACCGCACGGCGCCGCGCCAGCTGGCCGAGGCGCTGGCGGCGGGCGACCATGCGCCGCTCGAGCGCCTGGCGCACAACCTCAAATCGAGCGCGGCCTATATCGGCGCGCACGCGCTGGCCGCCAGCGCGCGCCAGGTCGAAGCAGCCCTGCGCGCCGGCGAAGCGGCGCAGGCGGCCGCCCTGGCGCCGGCCTTGATTGGGGTGCTGGACACGGTCCTGGCAGGGATCGCGCCGCTGGCCGCGACCGGCGTCGCCGCGGCGCCGTCGTCCGATGCGCTGCCGGCCTTGCTCGCCCGGCTGGCCACGCACCTGGCGGCGGACGACGCCCGTGCGCGCGAGACGCTGGCACAATTGCAGGAATTGCTGCCGGCGCCCGACTACGCCGCGTCGCTGGCTGCAATTGCGCACGCCGTCGACGAGCTCGAATACGAGACCGCCCTGGCGCCGCTGGCGCAGCTGGAACGCCTGCTCGGCCTGAACCTGGAGGAAACCGCATGACGCCCGCCGCACCGCAGAAAGTCCTGGTCGCCGACGACGACCCGATCAACCGCGACGTGCTGTGCGAACTGCTGCAGCCCGAATACACGGTACTGCTGGCCAAGAACGGCGCCCAGGCGCTGGAACGCGCCACCCGCCACGTGCCGGACCTGATCCTGCTCGACGTCATGATGCCGGACATGAGCGGCTTCGACGTCTTGCGGCGCCTGCGCGCGGCGCCCCAGACCGAACACATCTCGGTGATTTTCATTTCGGGCCTGAACCGGCCCGAAGACGAAGCGGCCGGCCTCAAGATGGGCGCGTCCGACTACATCGCCAAGCCGTACAACGCGACGGTGGTGCTGGCGCGCGTGGCGCTGCACCTGCAGCTGGTGCGCCAGCGCCGCCTGCTCGAACACCTGGCGCACGTCGACGGTCTCACCGAACTGGCCAACCGGCGCCGCTTCGACGAGGTCTACGACCTCGAATGGCAGCGCGCGCGCCGCAGCGGCCAGCCGCTGTCGCTGGCCCTGCTCGACATCGACTCCTTCAAGCAATTCAACGATTTGTATGGCCATCCGGCCGGCGACCGTGCGCTGCGTGCCGTCGCGCGCCTGGCCAGCGCCCACATGCGCCGCCCGGCCGACCTGGCCGCGCGCTACGGCGGCGAAGAGCTGGTGCTGTTGATGCCGGAAACCGATGCCGGCCAGGCGGTGCGCATCGCCCAGGCCTTGCGCGAAGAGATCATGCACCTGAACATCGCCCACGCCGGCTCGGCAGTCGCGCCCTGCGTCACCGCCAGCATCGGCGGCGCCACGCTCGAGCCGTCGCGGCACGAGAGCTCGGCGGCGATGTTCGAGGCGGCGGACGTGCAGCTGTACCGGGCGAAACAGAGCGGCAGGAACCGGGTGATGTGGCGGATGGAGGTGGACAACGCATGATAAATGGGTCGCCTCCGCTACTGTCTGGCCTTGAGATGGAGGCTATCGCTCCGATAGTAAATCTTTAATTCTTCCTATTGTGTTGTGTTAGTCACTTAACAGTGACCTGACAGCTGGGTCGATATTGTCTGTTGTTGCAACCCAAACAACCAACAACCAGTGAGGATAGGATGACCGCACCCAAGAATAACTCAGGCGCTACCGACGGCGCAGGTTCCGTGCTGAGCACGGTAGCTGGACCGTCTACCAGCAAATCGCCGTCGACCTTGGGTAGCAGCGAACCGGTTCCGGAACGTCTGCTGGAAAAGACTACGGCCGAAAAACAGCTGGCGGCCGACATGCCGTTCAATCCCAACAAGCCGGACGAATACGGCGATGCGTCGCGCACGCCGCCCGAAGGCGATCATCACCAACCGGCGACCCCGGCCGCGACCGGCAGCACCAGCACCGAAATCATCATGTCGGACAAAGTCGGCAGCGGCCAGCCGCCGCTCGGCCAGAACCCGACCGTCGCCCCGCTCGACCGCGTGCGCGTCGATCCCAGCGACCGTCATCTGACGACCAACCAGGGCGTACCGGTCGCCGATAACCAGCATTCGCTGAAAATCGGCCTGCGTGGTCCGACCGCGATGGAAGATTTCATTCTGCGCGAAAAGATCACCCATTTCGACCACGAGCGCATTCCCGAGCGCGTGGTGCATGCACGCGGTTCGGCCGCGCACGGCTTTTTCGAATCGTATGGCGATTACAGCGACCTGACCCGTGCAATCCCGTTCGCCGCCAAGGGCAAGCGCACCCCGGTGTTCGTGCGCTTTTCAACGGTGGCCGGCGAACGCGGTTCGACCGACACGGCGCGCGATGTGCGCGGTTTCGCAGTCAAGTTCTACACCGAACAAGGCAACTGGGACCTGGTGGGCAATAACATCCCCGTGTTCTTCATCCAGGACGCCATGAAATTCCCGGACCTGGTGCACGCCGCCAAGCCAGAACCGCACCACGCCATGCCGCAGGCGGCCACTGCCCACGACACCTTCTGGGATTTCGCTTCGCTGTCGCCGGAAATCGCCCATATGCTGATGTGGGTGATGTCGGACCGTGCCATCCCGCGCAGCTACCGCACCATGCAAGGCTTCGGTGTACATACCTTCCGCCTGATTAACGCTGCGGGCGAGTCGCGCTTCGTGAAATTCCACTGGACACCATTACAGGGCACGCACTCGCTGGTGTGGGACGAAGCGGTGCGCATTTCCGGAGCAGATCCCGACTTCCACCGCCGCGACCTGTGGGAAGCGATCGAAGCCGGCAACTTCCCGGAATGGGAACTGGGCTTGCAGATCTTTACCGAAGAGCAGGCGGCAAGTTTCCCCTTCGATATCCTGGATGCGACCAAGCTCATTCCAGAAGAAATGGTACCGCTGACCCCGGTCGGCCGCATGGTGCTCGACCGTAATCCAGACAATTTCTTCGCCGAGACTGAGCAGGTCGCTTTCTGTACCGCGCACATCGTGCCGGGGATCGACTTCAGCAACGATCCGCTGCTGCAAGGCCGTAATCATTCCTACCTCGACACGCAGCTGTCGCGCCTGGGCGGCCCGAATTTCCACGAAATCCCGATCAACTCGCCGATCGTGCAAATCCAGAACAACCAGCGCGACGGCATGCACCGCCAGGCCATCAACCGGGGCCGTGTGAACTACGAACCGAATTCGCTCGGCGGCGGCTGTCCGTTCCAGGCCGGCAAGATGGGCTTCACCAGCTTCCCGGAACGCTTCACGACCGAGGACAAGGTGCGCGGCAATCCGGAACTGTTCGCCGAGCACTACGGCCAGGCACGCCTGTTTTACCAGAGCCAGAGCGCTGCCGAGCAAGCCCATATCGCCAATGCATTCCGTTTCGAACTGACCCGGGTCCAGACCCCCGCCGTACGCGAACGCATGCTGGCGCTGCTGGCGAACGTGGACGCCGGCCTGGTGGCGAAAGTGGCCGAAGGTCTCGGCATGGACGTACCGGCGCCGCTGCCGCTGGCGAGCAAGGACCCCATCCCGGCGTATGCACCGTCGCCGGCCTTGTCGCTGCTGAGCCGTCCGGGCCAGACCGGCATCCGTACCCGCCGCGTGGCGATCTTGGTAGCGAATGGTGTCGATGGCGAGCAGGTACGCAAGCTCTACAACAGCCTGTTGAAGGATGGCGCCGTGCCGCGCCTGGTCGGCAACATGCTGGGCAAGGTCAAGACCAGCGCGGGCGATCCGCTCGATATCGAGATCTCGCTGGAAGCGGGGCCGTCGGTGATGTACGACGCGGTGATCGTGCCGGATGGCGAAAAATCGGCTGATCTGCTGGCGCGCAATGCCCACACCATCGACTTCTTGCGCGAGCAGTATCGCCATTGCAAGACGATCCTGGCCCTGGGTGGCGGCGCCGGCCTGTTGGTGAAGGCAATGCTTCCGCCAACGCTGCCGGACGGGTCCGCCGATCCGGCGCTAATGGTCGACGGCAGCCTGGATGCCTTCAAGGAAGCGCTGGCAAGCCACCGTTCGTTCGCGCGCGAAACCGATCCGCCGATGGTGTAATCAGGCTGGCGGCAACAAAAGGAAACGGCCGATCCTCGGCCGTTTATTTGCGGATCACGCCCCGCCCGCGTACCCGTTCTGCCGCCACGCCTCATACACCACGACCGCCACCGTATTCGACAGGTTCAGGCTGCGGTTATCCGGCATCATCGGCAAGCGAATCCGCTGCGCCGCCGGAAAAGTCTCGCGAAACGCGGGCGCCAGCCCACGCGACTCCGGTCCGAACACGAACACGTCACCCGGCTGGAAGGCCGCGTTCGCGAACGGCGCCGAGCCGTGCGTGGTCAGCGCAAACATGCGTGCCGGGTCGGGCTGAGTGTCAGCCATGAAAGCGTCCCAATTCTTGTGCACTTTCATCGTCGCGTAGTCGTGGTAATCAAGGCCGGCGCGGCGCATCTTGGCGTCGTCGAGGGGGAAGCCGAGCGGCTCGATCAGGTGCAGTTGCACGCCGGTGTTGGCGCACAGGCGGATGACGTTGCCGGTGTTCGGCGGGATTTCCGGTTCGACTAGTACGACGTGAAACATTCAAACTCCATAATTAGTGTGGTGGCGTGCGCGCGAATACCAGGTTGGAGACGCGCGCGGCGCCGGCCGCCTTCAAGGTAGCAGCCAGCTCGTTCAAAGTGTGCCCGCTGGTCATGACGTCGTCGACGACGCCGACGTGGCGGCCCTCGACCAGCGCCGCCATCTCCGCCGCCACCTCGAAGGCGCCGCGGATGTTGCCGGCGCGTTCGCGTGGCGCCACGCCCGACTGCGCCGCCGTTTCGAGCGCGCGCATCGCCAGGCGCGGCTGCAGCGGGACGCCGAGCATCGCGGCGAGCGGCCGGGCGATCTCGAGCGCCTGGTTGAAGCCGCGCTCGGCCAGGCGCCGCGGTCCCAGCGGAACCGGACACAGCAGCTCAGGCAGCGGCCAGCCGGGGTGCGCCAGCACGGCATCGCGCATGCGGCCGGCACACCAGGGCGCCAGCGGCAGCCGCGCGCCGAATTTCAGGCCGAGCACCAGGCTGTCGAGCGGCGCCGCGTAGTCGCCGGCGACGATGGTGGCGTCGAAGGCGGGCGGCGCAGCGATGCAGGCGGCGCAGGTTTGTCCGTTCGCTTCAGCGGCGCCAAGCGGATTGGCGCAGCCGGGGCAGCGCGGCCCGCCGGGAGCGGCGTAGCGCAGCGTGCAGGGCGCACATACTGCCCCATCGGCCAACTCGCCGCACAGTGCGCAGGAAGATGGCAGCAGCGCAGGCAGCAGCACGCGCACCAGATCACGTACGCAGGCGCGCGGCCAGCGCAAGGCCAACGGTCTCATCTGCTCTACCTTCCGCAAACATGTACACTCCCGCCATTATCTCATTTGAACGCAACAGAACCATGGCTTCTCCTTCGACCCCATCGAAAATGAGCGCACCGATTGACGCCGAGCGCGTCCGTGCGTTATTCGCGGAACCGCAGCGCGTGGCGTCCGCCGACTTCCTGCGCCGCGAAATCGCCGCGCGCATGCACGAACGGCTGAGCCTGGTAAAAATCGTGCCGCAACGCGTGCTCGACGCCGGCTGCGGCGCCGGGCTTGACCTCGGCACGCTGCAAAAGACCTATCCGGCGGCCCAGATCGTCGGCCTCGACGCGTCCCCAGGCATGCTCGCCAGTGCCAAGGCGCCGGCGCCGGCCATGCGTTCGCTCAACCAGATGCTCAGCCGCCTGATGCCGGCAAAGGCCGGCGTCGACCTTCTGTGCGGCGACTTCGGTTCCCTGCCATTCGGCCCGAACGCAATCGACCTGGTATGGTCGAACCTGGCGCTGCACTGGCATCCCCAGCCCGACCGCGTGTTCGCCGAATGGCGCCGCGTGCTGCGCGTCGACGGCTTGTTGATGTTCTCGAATTTCGGTCCCGACACCTTCAAGGAGCTGCGCACCGCTTTTGCCGCGCTCGACGAAACGCCGCACACGCTGCCCTTCGTGGACATGCACGACTTCGGCGACCAGTTGGTCGAAGCCGGCTTCTCGACGCCGGTGATGGATGCCGAGCGCATCACGGTAACCTACAGCACGGTCGCGGCGCTGCTGGCGGACGTGCGCGCGATCGGCGGCAATCCGCTGGCGACGCGCCGGCGCGGGCTGATCGGACGCGCGGCCTGGGCGCGCATGGTCGATGCGCTCGAAGCACTGCGCGGCGCGGACGGCAAGATCCCGCTGACCTTCGAGGTGATCTACGGCCACGCGTTCCGGCCGGTGCCGAAAACGACGGCGGCGGGGGAGGCGATCATCCAGTTCCGGCCGCGCACGTAGGGTGGACGGTTTCACCTTTACCTATGATGAATACGCGGCGAGGGCGCCGTCCACGCGCGACGTTTGCAGACCAGCGGCCGCGGTGATGCGAAGGTTACGCGTGGACGGCGCACAGGCCGCATGGCAGCAACTATCCGGGTTGAGCCGTCCACCCTACGCCTCACGGTATTTCGATCCGATCGGCAACAACGAGTTAGCACGAACAGCCCCCGCCAGCAAGGCCCATACGGCAACGCTCGATGCCATAACGCACGAAATAAGACGGCCGCGGCAAGGATTTTCCTTGAATAAAAATTACCGATTTGAGTATAATCAATAACTATTTTTCCGCCGCCATGTGGCCGCCAAACGTTGAAAAACAAGGCGCAACGGTGAAGAATTAGAAAAGAAAAGCAGCATCCGCAAGTTTCGCGCCCGTCAGTGTGTTGTTGCAGTTGCTGGTGGACGAGCAATATGGTGTACACCTGTTGCGCGTCCATAAGCCGCGCCGCCGGGAACCAGCTTGCACTTGGTTTCGGAGCGGCGGCGGTTCGTTCATGGAATTGCTGACCGTTTAAAAATATTCTTATTTTGGGTGGTTGGGGACAATACATGACATATGCAAAGCGACTTCACGCCTTGATGCTCGGTCTCGCCGTATCGGCCAGCGTCCCGGCACTGGCGGCCCCGGACATCACGGGGCGGCCGGTGGAACACCAGTTGAACATGCAAACTCCGGTGACTGGGATCGGCGCTGACATCTACAGCTTGCACAACTGGATGATGATCGTGTGCCTGGTCATCTTCGTCGGCGTCTTCGGCGTCATGTTCTACTCGGTGTTCAAGCACCGTAAATCCCTCGGCCACAAACCGGCCACCTTCCACGAATCGACCGCCGTCGAAATCGCCTGGACCATCGTTCCCTTCCTGATCGTCATCGGCATGGCGCTGCCCGCCACCAAGACGGTCGTGGCCCTGAAAGACACCTCGAACGCCGACCTCACCATCAAGGCCACCGGCATGCAGTGGAAATGGGGCTACGATTACCTGAAGGGCGAAGGCGAGGGCATCAGCTTCCTGTCGAACCTGTCGACCCCGCGCAGCCAGATCGGCGAGCCGGGCGTGGCCCCTACCGAAAAGCGCGGCGAAAACTACCTGCTCGAAGTCGACAACGAAATGGTGGTCCCGGTCGGCAAGAAGGTGCGCATGGTCTTCACCGCCAACGACGTGATCCACGCCTGGACGATCCCGGCCTTCGCCATCAAGCAGGATGCGATTCCCGGTTTCGTGCGCGACGGCTGGTTCAAGGCCGACAAGGTCGGCGTCTATCGCGGCAACTGCGTCGAACTGTGCGGCAAGGACCACGCCTTCATGCCGATCGTGGTGCGCGTTGTCTCGGCCGAGGATTACACCGCCTGGGTCGCCGGCGAGAAAAAGAAAATGGCCGCGCTGGCCGACGATCCGACCAAGGTCTGGACCATCGATGAACTGAAAACCAAGGGCGAAGCCGTCTATGCCGCCAACTGCGTGGCCTGCCACCAGGCCAACGGCAAGGGCGTGCCGAACGCCTTTGCGCCGCTCGACGGTTCGCCGGTGGTGAATGGCGCCAAGGCCCACCAGATCGACGTGCTGCTCAACGGCCAGGACACCCCGGCCTACGCCTCGGCCATGCCGGCCTGGAAGCAGCTGTCCGATTCGGACATCGCTGCCGTCATTACCTATACCCGCAATACCTGGTCGAACAAGGCCGCCGAAAACATTGTCCAACCGGCCGAGGTGCTGGCTGCACGCAGCAAGTAACGCCGTAAAGTTCTCAGGATACTGACATGACTACCAGCACACTCGACCACGCGCACGACGACCACCACGGCCATGACCACGCGCACCACGACATGCCCACCGGCGCCCGCCGCTGGCTGTTCGCCACCAACCACAAGGACATCGGCACCCTCTACCTATGGTTCTCGTTCATCATGCTGCTCTCGGGCGGCGTGCTGGCGCTGATGATCCGCACCGAGCTGTTCCAGCCCGGCCTGCAGTTCTTCCGTCCCGAGTTCTTCAACCAGCTGACCACGATGCACGGCCTGGTGATGGTGTTCGGCGCGATCATGCCGGCGTTCGTCGGCTTCGCCAACTGGATGATCCCGCTGCAGGTCGGGGCATCGGACATGGCCTTCGCGCGCATGAACAACTTCTCGTTCTGGCTACTGCCGCCGGCGGCGCTGCTGCTGGCCGGTTCCTTCTTCTCGCCGGGCGGGGCGACGGCCGCCGGCTGGACGTTGTACGCACCGCTGTCGACCCAGATGGGCCCCGGCATGGACATGGCGATTTTCGCGATGCACATCATGGGCGCCTCGTCGATCATGGGCTCGATTAACATCATCGTCACCATCCTCAACATGCGCGCGCCCGGCATGACGCTGATGAAGATGCCGATGTTCTGCTGGACCTGGCTGATCACCGCCTTCCTGCTGATCGCCGTGATGCCGGTGCTCGCAGGCGCGATCACCATGACCCTGACCGACCGCCACTTCGGCACCTCGTTCTTCAACGCCGCCGGCGGTGGCGACCCGGTCATGTACCAGCACATCTTCTGGTTCTTCGGCCACCCCGAGGTCTACATCATGATCTTGCCGGCCTTCGGCATCGTCTCGCAGATCCTGCCGGCCTTTGCGCGCAAACCGCTGTTCGGCTACGCCTCGATGGTGTACGCGACCGCCTCGATCGCCGTGCTGTCGTTCATCGTCTGGGCCCACCACATGTTCACCACCGGGATGCCGGTGACCTCGCAGCTGTTCTTCATGTACGCCACCATGCTGATCGCGGTGCCGACCGGCGTGAAGGTGTTCAACTGGGTCGCCACCATGTGGAAGGGCTCGATGACCTTCGAGACGCCGATGCTGTTCGCGGTCGGCTTCATCTTCGTGTTCACCATGGGCGGCTTCACCGGCCTGATCCTGGCCGTGACCCCGATCGACATCCAGGTGCACGACACGTATTACGTGGTGGCGCACTTCCACTACGTGCTGGTGGCCGGTTCCCTGTTCGCGCTGTTCGCCGGCTTCTATTACTGGGCGCCGAAGTGGACCGGCCACATGTATCCGGAAGGCCGCGGCAAGATGCACTTCTGGCTGTCGCTGATCACCTTCAACGTCACCTTCTTCCCGATGCACTTCCTCGGCCTGGCCGGCATGCCGCGCCGTTACGCCGACTATGCCGTGCAGTTCACCGACTTCAACATGATCGTCTCGGTGGGCGCCTTTGGTTTCGGCCTGTCGCAGGTGTACTTCCTGTTCGCCGTCGTGCTGCCGACCATCAAGGGCGGCCCGAAGGCGGAAGCCAAACCATGGGAAGGCGCGGAAGGCCTGGAGTGGACCGTGCCGAGCCCGGCGCCGTTCCACACCTTCGAAAACCCACCGCTGGTGAAGTGATGAACGCGCAGAAAAAAACCAGCAATGGCAAGATCGCGCTGGTGCTGTGCGTGATCGCGGCGTTCTTCTTCGCCGCGGTGATCGTCAAGCGCATGTGGTTCATGTAAATGAGTTACACGCCCAAAGAGCGCCTGCAACTGAACCGCTCCACCCTCGGCAAGCTGGTGGTGGTGGCGGTGATGATGTTCGGCTTCGGCTACGCGCTGGTGCCGGTCTACCGCCAGATGTGCGAGGTGCTCGGCATTAACGTGCTGACCCAGCAGGACGGCACCGTCGAGCGTCCGGAAAATACCCAGGTCGACAAGACGCGCCTGATCACGGTGGAACTGGACGGCAATGCGCAGGGACCGTGGCGCTTCCGTCCGACCACGCGTTCGATCCAGGTCCATCCGGGCGAACTGGCGACCGTGATGTACGAGGTCGTGAACACGCAGGGACGCGCCGTGAAGGCGCAGGCGATCCCGAGTTATGCGCCGCAGTCGGCGACGCCGCATTTTAAAAAGGTCGAGTGCTTCTGCTTCCGCGAGCAGCTCATGAAACCGAACGAAGCGCGCCAGATGCAGGTGGTATTCTTCATCGATCCGAAGCTGCCCAGGGAAGTGAAGAACATCACGCTGTCGTACACCTTCTTCGAGATTTCCGGCGCGGTGGCGGCGAACTGATGAAACCGGACCAGGCGCCGCGCAAGGCTTCGTTCCTGGCTTCGATGAAGGCCGTGCTCTGGTCCTTCTTCGGCGTGCGCAAGCGGCGCGATTACGAGGACGACGCGGTGAACCTGAACCCGTTCCACGTGATCCTGGCGGCGCTGCTGGGGCTGGCGATGTTTATCGGCGTGCTGTTGTTGTTGGTGAGGATAGCGGTCTCTCAGTAAAACGTATTTCAATTCAACGCATTAGAACAACGATCCAGGAGATGAAGATGAGTGTGTCAAAGACCGCGCCGCATTATTTCGTGCCAGGCCCCTCGATGTGGCCGATGGCCGGCGGCATCTCGATGCTGGTGACCATGCTGGGCGCTTCCGGCTGGGTCAACAGCGCCTCCTGGGGACCGGTCGTCTGCCTGGCCGGCATCGTGGCGATGCTGACCGTGCTGTATTTCTGGTTCGGCGACGCCATCAAGGAATCGGAATCGGGCCAGTACAGCCATCGCATCGATTCGTCCTTCCGCTGGTCGATGAGCTGGTTCATCTTCTCGGAAGTGATGTTCTTCGCCGCCTTCTTCGGCGCGCTGTTCTATGCGCGCGTGATCTCGATGCCCTGGCTGGCCGACCTCGACCACAAGGTGCTGTGGCCCGACTTTGCCGGCCATTGGGGCAACACCGGCCCGGCCGGCGTGGTCGACACCTTCAACACCATGGGCCCATTCCCGATCCCGACGATCAACACCGCCTTGCTGCTGCTGTCGGGCGTGACGCTGACCATCGCCCACCACGCGCTGCGCGCGGGCCACCGCCGCAACACCGCCGTGTTCCTGTTCTTCACGATCCTGCTGGGCGCGATCTTCATGGGCTTCCAGGTGTATGAATACATGCACGCCTACCAGGAACTGAACCTGAAGCTGACCTCGGGCATCTACGGCTCGACCTTCTTCATGCTGACCGGCTTCCACGGCTTCCACGTGACGATGGGCGCGATCATGCTGTCGGTGATCCTGTACCGCGTGCTGCGCGGGCACTTCACGGCGGATCACCACTTCGGTTTCGAAGGCGCGGCCTGGTACTGGCACTTCGTCGACGTCGTGTGGCTCGGCCTCTACGTCGTGGTGTACTGGTTGTAACCGAAAGCGCTGCGGAAATGGCAGGGGACAGCCGCTTGGCTGTCCCTTGTCACATCAGCGGATGCCGGTTGGATGGATCCAGCCCATCTTGTAGGATGCCAGCAGCAGCAGGAACAGCGTGATCGACAGGCCGACGCGCATCGCCAGCGCCTGCACGGTGCGGTTGCTGCGGCCCTTGTCCTTCATCAGGAAGAACAGGGCCGAGCCGAGGCTGCCGATGATCAGGATAAAGGCGATGGCGACGAAAATTTTCATTGTTCTGGCCGGCGGGTTGGAGTAGGGGTTCATTGTAATGCGATTGGCATTCCGGTTTAGGGTAATACCGTTTGTGGCCACGGTGGCGCTGGTGGTGCTGGGGATTTTGTTGGGGAATTGGCAGACGCGGCGCGCGGAGGAGAAGTTGGCGGTGGCGGCGCGGCTTGCCGAGCGTGGTGCGCTCGCGCCGCTGGTGCTGGGAAGCGGTGGTCGTTTGCAGGAACACGAACGCGTGGACGGAGTCCACCCTACATTCGTTGAATATCGGCGGGTGCGGCTGACGGGGGAGTGGGTCAGCGGCTGGCCGCTGTTTCTCGATAACCGGCCGCTGAACGGGCGGGCCGGGTTCGTTCTGGCGATGCCGTTTAAAATAGCGGGTTCGAGCCAGCACGTGCTGGTGCTGCGCGGATGGTTGCCGCGCGATGCGCAGGATTATGCGCGCGTACCGGGCTTCCAAACGCCGCCGGGAACGGTGACGATCGAGGGCGTGGCCACACTCAGCGCCGGGCACCTCATGCAGCTTGGCAGCGCCGGCAAACTGGAGCCGGGCATGCGCGTGCAGAACCTCGACATCGCGGCAGTGGCAAGCGCGAGCGGCCTGGCATTGCAGCCGTTCTTCGTGCAGCAAGCGGGAGCGGGGCAGGAAGAAGGGCTGGTGCGCGAGTGGCCGGCGCCCAGCCTGGGCGTCGACAAGCACCGCGGCTACGCCTTCCAGTGGTACGCATTGGCGGCGATGGCTGCCTTATTTTTCGTCATTACAGGATTTCGAAGTGGAAGAAAACAAGCTGTCTGAAGGAGCACGCAAGGCCCGCCTGCACGGGCGCCTGAAACTGATCGTGCTGCTCTTGGTGTGCGCCGCGCCGATCATCGCCTCGTACGTGACCTATTACATCATCAAGCCGGAAGGGCGCACGAACTACGGCGCCTTCATCGACCAGCAGGCGCATCCGATGCCGAAGCTGACCAGCACCACGCTCGACGGCCGCTCGGAAACGCTGGAAAACTATGCCGGCAAGTGGATCATGGTGAAGGTCGGCGGCGGCGCCTGCAACGAAGCCTGCGCCAAGCAGCTGTTCGCGATGCGCCAGCTGCGCACGATGCAGGGCAAGAACATGGAGCGCGTCGAGCGCGTCTGGCTGATCACCGACAACGAACCGATCGACACCATGCTGATCCGCCAGTACGACGACATGCACATGCTGCGCGTGCCGCGCGCGCAGCTGTCGCACTGGCTGCCGGTCGAGATCGGAACCAAACTCGACGACCACATCTTCCTGATCGACCCGCGCAGCAACCTCATGATGCGCTTCCCGAAAGACCCGGACCCGCGCAAGGTCCATAAAGACCTGGCCAAGCTGCTGAAAGCGTCGGCGATCGGATGAACATGTCTGCATCGACCCTGTTCCAACTCGGCCTGATGGGCCTGTTTGTCGCCAGTATTCCATTGACCATGGTCTGGCTGTCGTCCGACGCCAACAAGTACCGCAAGCTGGTCTGGGTAATGGCCTTCCTCACCTTCGACCTGATCGTGTTCGGCGGCTTTACCCGGCTCACCGATTCGGGCCTGGGCTGCCCCGACTGGCCGGGCTGCTATGGCGCGGCCAATCCCTTCATCGCGCACGAGCAGATCGCCGCGGCCGAAGCGCTGATGCCGACCGGGCCGGTTACGAAAGTCAAAGCCTGGATCGAGATGATCCACCGCTACCTGGCGATGGGCATTGGCGTGCTGATCATGGCGCTGATGTTCCAGTCGATCCGCCAATGGAGGAAGACCCATCAGCAGGCGTTCGCGCCGGCGCTGCCGGTGGCGCTGTTCCTGTTCGTCTGCGTGCAGGGCGCATTCGGCGCCTGGACCGTGACACTGAAACTGCAACCGGCGATCGTCACCATCCACCTGTTGCTGGGTATGGGGCTGCTGGCGATGCTGGTCTGGCTGGGCGGGCGCGAAGACTTCCTGCTGGCGCCGCCGGCGCCGAGCCGCGACCTGAATGGCGTACGCGCCCTGCGCACGCTGGCGCTGGTCGCTGCGCTGGTACTGGTCGTGCAGATCGCGCTCGGCGGGTGGGTAAGCACCAACTACGCGACCATGGCCTGCGACGAATTCCCGCTGTGCGACGGCCGGTTCGTGCCCGAGATGGACTTCGAACACGGCTTTACCTTGTGGCGCGAACTGGGCAAGACGGCGGCCGGCCATTACCTGCAATTCTCGGCGCTGGTGGCGATCCACTGGGTCCACCGCAACTTCGCGCTCGTCGTCACGCTGGTCCTTGGGCTGGCGGCCTGGCGCGCCGCGCGCCAGCCGGCGCTGCGCAGGACGGGTATCCTGATCGCCGCGGTACTGCTGGCACAGCTGTTCACGGGCGTGGCGACGGTCTATTTCGACTTCCCGCTGGCGATTGCCGTGTTGCATAACGCAGGAGCGGCGCTCCTCGTCCTGCTGGTGACCATGTTAAACTACAAGGTCAAGCACCTGCTCGACGTGTCGCAGCGCACCCCCGCGCAAGCCCATGCTCCCGCGAATTCGTATCGATGACCACCCAGACCGCACTCCAACCGACCAGCCGACTCTCCCAATACTGGACGCTGACCAAGCCCCGGGTGACCCAGCTCGCGGTCTTCTGCGCCATCATCGGCATGTTCCTCGCCACGGACGGCTTTCCCGGCTGGCGCGTGCTGATTGCCGGTACGATCGGCATCTGGCTGCTGGCCGGCGCCGCCTTTGCCGTCAACTGCCTGATCGAAGCCGAGATCGACGCGCGCATGGCGCGCACCGCCCGCCGCGCCACCGCGCGCGGCGAGCTGACGCGCAACCAGACGCTGACGTTCTCGGCCATCATCGGCGGCCTCGGCATGCTGGTGCTGTACACGCTGGTCAATCCGCTGACGATGTGGCTGACCTTTGTCACCTTCGTCGGCTACGCGGTCGTCTACACCATCTACCTGAAGCCGGCGACGCCGCAGAACATCGTCATCGGCGGCCTGTCGGGCGCGATGCCGCCGGCGCTGGGCTGGGCGGCGGTGGCCAACGACGTGCCGATGGAAGCCTGGCTGCTGGTATTGATCATTTTCGTCTGGACCCCGCCGCATTTCTGGGCGCTGGCCATGTACCGGCGCGACGACTACGCGCGCTCGGGCCTGCCGATGCTGCCGATCACCCACGGCATGGCCTATACCGGCCAGCAGGTCTGGCTGTATTCGCTGGCGCTGTTCGCCACCACCATGCTGCCGTTCGCGGTGCGCATGAGCGGCCTGATCTACCTGGCGGCGGCGATCGTCCTGAACATCCTGTTCCTGCGCCATGCCTGGCGCGTGCACAAGCACTACAGCGACGGCAATGCGCGCAAGGCGTTCGCCTATTCGATCCTGTACCTGTCGCTGCTGTTCGCGGCGCTGCTGGTCGACCATTATTTCAAGTTTTAAGGGGCCGACATGAAACGACTGATCACCGTGGGCATGCTCGCGCTGGCATTATTGGGCGCGGGCTGCGACAAGCTGTCCTCCAAGCCCGCCGCCTTCCAGAACACCGACCTGACCGGCCTCGATTACGCGAAAGGCTTTTCGCTGACCGACCATACCGGCAAGGCGCGCACCCTGGCCGACTTTCGCGGTAAGCTCGTCGTGCTGTTCTTCGGCTATACCCAGTGCCCGGACGTGTGTCCGACGACGATGGCCGAGATGTCCGCGGTGATGAAGGAACTCGGACCCTCTAGCGACGACGTGCAGGTGCTGTTCGTCACGCTCGACCCGGAACGCGATACCCAGGAAGTGCTGGCGTCCTACGTGCCCGCCTTCGACAAACGCTTCCTCGGCCTGCGCGGCACGCCCGAACAGACGGCGCAAACGGCCAAGGAATTCAAGGTGTTCGTGGCCAAGGTGCCGGGATCGGCGCCGGGCAGCTACACGGTGGATCACACGGCCGGCAGCTATGTGTTCGACAAGGATGGGCGCGTGCGCCTGTTCCTGCGCCATGGGCAGGGTCCGGCGCCAATCGTGCACGACCTGCGCCAACTCATGTGACGATTGCGCCTGCTGTTATGATGATGTAAATACCAATCATCATAGACCGCATGGAACCACGCGCCGGCCGCAACTACACCCGCATCGCCACGGTCGTCCTGCTGACGCTGGGCTGCCTGTTCGTCCTCAAACCCTTCCTGCCGGCGATCCTGTTCGCGGTCGCCGTCGTCATCTCTTCCTGGCCCCTGTACCTGCGCCTGCTCGGCGCCATGCGCGGGCGGCGCACGCTGGCGGCGCTGACGATGACGCTCTCCTTGACCCTGCTGGTGATCATCCCGCTCGCCACCGTCGCCTACAACCTGGCCGACGACGTCGCCTCCACCTTCGGCCAGATGCGCTACGCGCTCGAACATGGCGAACTGCTGCCGCCGGGCTGGATCCGCGACCTGCCTTTCGTCGGCGAGACCTTCGACAGCTACCTGCGCCAGCTGGTCGCCAGCCGCGAGCAGATGCTGTCGCTGGCGCGGCGCATGGTCGAGCCGGCGCGGCATACGCTGATGGCGGGCGGGCTGATGCTCGGCACCGGCGTCGTCCAGATGAGTTTGGCCGCCTTTGTCAGCTTCTTTGTCTACCGCGACGGCCATTCGCTGATCGCCGTCACCTCGAGCATGATGAACAAGGTGATGGGCGAGGGCGCCCAGTCGGTCACCGACATCATCAGCCAGACCACGCGCGGCGTCATGTACGGCCTGCTCGGCACGGCCCTGGCCCAGGCGCTGGTGGCGGCGATCGGTTTCTACATGGCCGGGGTGCCGGCGGTGCCGCTGCTGTCGGTGCTGGTATTCGTCACTTCGCTGGTGCCCTTCGGGCCGCCGCTGATATGGGGCGGGGCGGCGATCTGGCTGTTCGGCCAGGGCAGCACCGGCTGGGGCATCTTCATGGTGATCTGGGGCACGCTCCTGATCAGCGGCGTCGACAACGTCGTGCGCCCGATGCTGATCAGCCGCGGCACCAGTCTGCCGTTCCTGCTGACGCTGCTCGGCGTGCTGGGCGGGGTGATCGCCTTCGGCGTGGTGGGGATGTTCATCGGACCGGTGCTGCTGGCGGTGGGGTATTCGTTGATGAGCGAATGGACCGGGACGCGCGATCCGATCGTCGTGCAGAAAACGGATACGTCGCAAGGATAAGTCGAGACAGTGGCGTAACGTAGGGTGGAGTCCTGACTCCACGCGGGTACACCATCCGAATTAAGGCGAAAGCGTTGTCATCGCGACGGCCGCAGACCGAGTATTGTGTCTCGGTTGCAGAGATGCCGCACCGCGTGGAGTCAGGACTCCACCCTACAGATCCAGGCCGTCGAGAAATTCTTGCATCAGGCGCACGCACTCGGCAGGCGCGCTCATGTGCGGACAATGGCCGACGTTGCGCACTTCGCGCAGCACGCTGCCGGCCAGGTGGCGCTGCAGGTAGCGGCCGACGTCGACGGGGGCGATCAGGTCGTCGCTGCATTGCAGGATCAGGGTCGGCACGGTGGCATGTGCGAGGTCGGCGCGGTGGTCGGCGCGGAAAGTCACGCGGCCGAAATGGCGGGCGATGGCGGGATCGTTGCGGCAGAAGTTGTTCGTCAGTTCGACGCCCAGGTGCGGCCGGTTCGGTGCACCCATGATTACTGGGGCCATGCTGGTCGACCAGCCGAGGTAGTCCGCTTCCATCGCCGCCACCAGTTTGTCGACATCGCCGCTGCTGAAGCCGCCGCGGTAGTCGCCGTCGTCGACATAGCATGGGGAAGGGGCGATCATGACCTGGGCACGGAAGCGTTCCGGTGCCCTGATCCCGGCCAGCAGGCCGATCATGGCGCTCACCGAATGACCCACGTAGACCACCGGGCCGTCGCCAACGTCGTCGACGATGGCGAGCAGGTCGTCGGCATGGGCGTGCAAGGATACGTAGCGCGCGCGGTCATAGGCCGCCAGCTCGGACTTGCCGCTGCCGAGCAGGTCGTAGGCGACCACGCGGTAGCGGTCTTCGAAAGCGGGCGCCATGAAGCGCCACACGGTCTGGTCGCAGCCGAAGCCGTGGGCGAACACCAGAGTGACGGGGCCGTTGCCGGAAACGCTGACGTTGTGACGGGGTCGGATGCGCATGCAGGGCTCGGTGTGAACGAAGAGGTTTCCGAAGAAACATTATACCCACGCAACTGCTGAGCTGGACCGCCGGGGCCAATCGTGCGAACTTAGCCGTGGTCGTCGTCGCCTTCGCCCCGCTCCAGGCGTGGAAACACCTTGACCAGCAGGATACGCGGCCCGTTCGTCTTTTTCACTACCACGTCGAATTTCGGGAATTCGATCCGTTGCCCCTGTTTCGGAATATCTCCCAGCTTCGCCATCAACAGGCCGCCGACCGATTCGACGTCGTCCAGGCCCATCTCTTCGTTGTCGATGTCGATCCCGAGCAGGCGTTCGAGCGAGTAGATCGGCAGCGAGGCCTTGCCGATATAGGTGCCGTCCGACTGCGGCAGCCAGTCGTTTTCGTTCATGCGGAATTCGTCGCGGATCTCGCCTACCATCGCGCCCAGCAAATTGTCGAGTGTGATGAAACCGACCGGGCGCTTGCCCTTCTCGCCGATCAGCGCGAAGTGCGGGGCGCCGGTGCGGAAGCGGCGGAAGATGTCCTGCGCCGGCGTGCGTGCTGAAATCGTCTCGACCGGGCGCAGGAATTGCGTCAGGTCGCTGATGTCCTTGCCGGCCTGCTGGGCGAAGAACAGGTCCTTCAGGTGAATCACGCCCAGCACTTCCTCGCCTTCCTCGTCGAAATACGGGTAGCGCGAAAAGCGGTTGCGGCGCACCGTATCCAGGTTTTCCTCGATCGGCAAGTCTTCGTGCAGCGCGATCACCTCGTTAATCGGACGCATCAGGTCGGACACGGCCATCTCCGAAAACTCGAGCGACTGCGCCAGGATGTGGCGCTCGTCGTGGGTGAACTTTTCCTTGCCGGTGCTGGTGTTGGTGCGCAGGATAAGTTTCAGTTCGTCGGTCGAATAATGGGTGTCGTGGCTGCCGCTGCCGGCCAGGCCAGCGGCGCGCAGCACGCCGTTCGCACTTTTGTTGAGCAGCCAGATCGCCGGGTACATGGCCCAATAAAAGCCGTACAGGGGCAGGGCGGTCCACAGCGCGACCGATTCGGGAATCCGGATCGCCAGCGATTTCGGCGCCAGTTCGCCGACCACGATGTGCAGGAAGGAGATGACGCTGAAGGCGACCACGAAGGAGACGCCGTGGATGATCTCGGGGGAGGTGACGCCGGCCATGGCGAACAGCGGTTCGAGCAGGCTGGCAAAGGCCGGCTCGCCGACCCAGCCCAGGCCCAGTGAGGCCAGGGTGATGCCGAGCTGGCAGGCCGACAGGTATTCGTCGAGCTGGCCGTGGACCTTGGCCAGGATGCGCCCGCGCAAGCCGGTGGTCTTGGCGATGGCGCGCACGCGGGTCTTGCGCAACGTGACGATCCCGAATTCGGCCGCCACGAAGAAGCCGTTCAGGGCAACCAGGAACAGGGCCAGAACGACAAATAAAATATTTTCCATATAAGAAGTGAGTTACTAAAAAGACAGCTGACGGCCATTGTACAAGCTAGCCGGCCTCAAGCCCCGCCCAACTTTCCATGATGCACTGACGCCAGGATCGCCTCGACCGCCGGATGCACGATCTTGCGCTCGTTCGAGATCGCATAAAACTGCTCGCGCACCTCGGGCACGCGGCCCACCAGCACCGCCTGCAACTGCTCGGCCAGGTCGGCCGCCAGCGCCGCCGGCGCGAAGTACAGGCCCAGGCCGCGCCGGCCGAAGGTATTCAACAGCGCGTTGTCCTCGAACTCGCCCACCACGTCCGGATGCACGCCCTGCAATTCGAACCACTCGTCGATCTTGCCCCGCAAGGCATTATTCCGCGTCGGCAGCAGGAAAGGCGCGCCATTCAGCCTCTGCGGGAAGTCCTGGGCATAGGTGGCGGCGAGGTCGGCCGTGCCCACCACCGTCATCTCGCTTTCGAACAGCATGTGGCTGAACACGCGCAGCGTGCTGCCCGAGGGCAGGGCGCGGTCGGTCAGGACGACGTCGAGTTTATGCAAGGCGAGGTCGGCCAGCAGCGCTTCGTACTGGTCTTCCGAACAGACCAGGCGCACCGGCGTGGCCAGGCGCGTGGTCGCTTCCAGCAGGCGGTAGGCGGTCAGCTTCGGCAGCGAATCGGAAATCCCGACCGACAGGCGGGTGCGCAGGGTCGAGGTCTGGTCGAGCGCGTCCTGCATCTGCTCGCCCAGCAGAAAAATCTGGTCGGCATAGGTGAGGGCCAGGCGACCCGCTTCGCTCAGCACCAGGCGCCGTCCCTGCTGGGTGAACAGCGATTTGCCGAGCGCCTGCTCGAGCAGGGTGATCTGGCTGCTGACGGTTTGCACGGCAAGATGGAGTCGTTCCGCCGCGCGGGTAATGCTACCCTCCTTGGCGACGACCCAGAAGTAATACAAATGGCGGAAATTCGTCCCTGCGTTTTTCATCTGTTCCGTTTTCTCGAAGTAATGGTTCGATTATCTTCGCTTTTTCAATGGTCCGCATGGCATTACACTGCGTCCTATCAATTTTTCATTGAGGGGTCATCAACATGAACAATAAAGAAAGGAAATCAACATGAAGCATTTCAGAGGGTCTTTCATCGTGACCGTCATCTGCCTGGCGCTGGCCGCCTGGTGGGGTTACGAGCATGGCGGCGTTTCCGGCGCGCTGACGGCAGTCGGTATCGCGACCATCCTGTCGGTGATGGAAGTCTCGCTCTCGTTCGACAATGCCGTGGTGAACGCCTCGGTCCTGAAGGGATGGAACGAATTCTGGCTCAAGCTGTTTCTGGGCCTGGGCATGATCATCGCCGTGTTCGGCATGCGCCTGGTATTCCCGATCGTGATCGTGGCAGTTGCGGCCGACCTCGGCATGACCGAAGTCTGGAACCTGGCACTGAACGATCCGAAAGCGTTCTCGGGCCATCTGACGGCGCACCATGCGGAAGTGGCGGCCTTTGGCGGCATGTTCCTGATGCTGGTCTTCCTGAACTTCCTGCTCGACGATGAAAAGGAAACCCACTGGCTGGGCAACTTCGAGAAGAAGCTCGGTTCGCTCGGCAAGGTGTCCTCGATCTCGGTGATGCTGTCGCTGGCGGCCCTGCTGTTCGCCTCGACCTTCGTGGCCGACGCCCAGCGCATGATCGTGCTGGTGGCCGGTATCTACGGCATCCTGGTCTACGTCGGCGTCGACATGATCAGCAGCCTGCTGGAAAAGAGCGAGTCGGATGAAAACAGCAACGTCGGCGACATGGTCAAGACCGGCGGTATCGGCGGCTTCCTGTACCTCGAAGTGCTCGATGCATCGTTCTCCTTCGACGGCGTGATCGGCGCCTTCGCGATCACCTCGGACGTCGTGATCATCATGCTGGGCCTGGCGATCGGCGCGATGTTCGTGCGTTCGATGACGGTCTTCCTGGTCAAGAAAGGCACGCTGGACGAGTTCGTGTACCTGGAACACGGCGCGCACTATGCGATCGGTATCCTGGCCGTGATCATGCTGGCGAGTATGCACGTCCACGTGCCTGAGCTGATCACCGGCTTGACGGGTGTGGCGTTCATCATCGCCTCGCTGTGGTCGTCGATCCAGTACAAGAAGAAGCATGCCGCGCTCGAGGCACATGGCGCCAAAGAGCTGGCGTAAGTAGGGGAGACGGTGGCGATGGTTGCCACCGTCTCGAAAGGGACGCGTTGTACCGCGTGGGCACAAGTGCCCACCCTACGGTGCACAGCCGTCCGTTGCAACTTCATGGAACAATTGCGTAACGTAGGGTGGGCTCTTGAGCCCACGCGGTGCACGGCAAGCGTAGCAACACAAGATTTCGCGGAGCGCCGCAAACGAACCGCCCGGCGAACGGCAGAACACCAGTTCGCTGCGCGTTGTACCCCGGTGTTCATACAAGCAGTCCATCCACTTAGGAGAACCACATCATGGCAATCAGTCTGCAAAAAGGCGGTAACGTCAACCTGTCGAAAGAAGCCCCTGGCCTGACCAACCTGAAGGTCGGCCTCGGCTGGGACACCCGCGCCACCGACGGCGCCGCCTTCGACCTCGACGGCGCGGTGTTCATGCTGAACTCGTCCGGCAAGGTCCGCTCCGACGCCGACTTCATCTTCTACAATAACCTGAAGTCGACCGACGGTTCCGTCGTCCACTCGGGCGACAACAAGACCGGCGAAGGCGCAGGCGATGACGAAACCGTCAACGTCGACCTGACCAAGGTGCCGGCCGACGTCGACAAGATCGTGCTGGCCGTGACCATCCACGACGCCGAAACGCGCCGCCAGAACTTCGGCATGGTCGGCAAGGCCTTCATCCGCTGCATCAACGCCAGCGGCGATGCGGAAATCGCCCGCTACGACCTGTCGGAAGACGGCTCGACCGAAGCGGCAATGATCTTCGGCGAGGTGTATCGTAACGGCGCCGACTGGAAATTCCGCGCCATCGGCCAGGGCTTCCAGGGCGGCCTGGGCCCACTGGCCAAGAACTACGGCGTCAACGTTTAATTCAACAGGTTCGCGGTCCTCCGACCGGGGGCCGTAACTCAAAAGGAAGCCATTTAACATGCCAACTTTTACCGTGACCGGGGACGTCGATCCCTTCCTGCATGTCTCGATGAACCAGGGCGAAACCATCTATTGCGAATCCGACGCGATGGTGATGATGGAATCGACCCTCGACCTGAAAGGCAAGATGCGGGGCGGGCTCGGCAGCGCGCTGATGCGCACCTTCGCCAACGGCGAGTCCTTCTTCCAGCAGCACATCGAAGCCACGCGCGGCGCCGGCGACTGCCTGCTCTCGCCGACGCTGCCGGGTGCGATGCAAGTCGTCGACGTCGGCCCGAACAACTACATCCTCAGCGACGGCGCGTTCGTCGCGGCCAGCTCCGGCGTGGAGCTGAAGGTGCGCACCCAGAACATCGGCAATGCGCTCTTCGCCAACAGCGGCGGCTTCTTCGTCACCGAGACCGGTGGCCGGGGCCAGGTGGTGGTGTCGGGTTTCGGGTCGATGTCGATGCTGGACGTCGAGCCGGGCAAGGACGCGATCATCGACAACTCGCACGTCGTCTGCTGGGACAGCACGCTGCGCTACGAGATCTCGATCACGACCGGCACCAGCGGTGGCTTCCTGGGTAACCTGATCAACAGCCAGACCAGCGGCGAGGGCATGGTCCTGCGCTTTTCGGGCAAGGGCAAGGTCTACGTGTGTTCGCGTAACCGCGCCGCCTTCAAGGCGTGGATGCAAACGCCCGCCAAGTAAGTCCGCTGGATAGCACTAAACCAAGGAGAACTACAATGACCGTCAGTCTGCAAAAAGGCCAGAAAATCTCGCTCTCGAAAGAGGGCGGCGGCGCACTCACCCGCGTGACCATGGGTCTCGGCTGGGACGCCATCAAGTCGAAGGGCTTCCTCGGCTTCGGCTCGAAAACCGAAAGCGTCGACCTCGACGCCTCGGTCGTCATGTTCGACGAATCGAACCGTCCGGTCGACACCGTCTGGTTCCGCCAGCTGAAAAGCAAGGACGGCAGCGTCGTCCACACCGGCGACAACCGCACCGGCGCCGGCGACGGCGACGACGAACAGATCAACGTCGACCTCTCCGCCGTGCCGGGCAACGTCAAGTCGCTCGTGTTCACCGTGAACAGCTTCACGGGCCAGAACTTCTCGCAAGTGCAAAACGCCTACTGCCGCCTGCTCGACGCTTCCGGCAACAAGGAAGTGGCGCGCTACGACCTGTCGGTGCAGGGTGCCCACACCGCGCAGGTGATGGCCAAGCTGTACCGCCACAACGGCGAGTGGAAGATGCACGCGATCGGCGAGAACGCCAGCGGCCGTACGTTTGACGACCTGATGCCGTCGATTACTCCGCACCTGTAATCGTCGTTCGCAGGTGATCGATCAAACCGGGGATGCGTCCCCGGTTTTTTTCGTCTTGCGGGTGCCGGACCACTTACCGCGCAAGCGCGGGATCGAGCGCCTCGGCAATGGCGATGCTGTTGCCGTCCGGGTCTTTCACCATCAGCGTCTTGACGCGCTCGTTGCTGGCCCGGTCGCCGGGCTCGACGCCCATCGCGGCCAGCGTGCGCGCAACGGCCTCGATGTCGCTGACCGCCAGCGTGAACGAGCAGTTTCCTGCGCGCTCGGCGCCCTGGTAGACCTGCAGCCCGCCGCCGCGCGGAAACGTCCATTCCTCGACTTCGGGCATGGGCCGCTGGCCCTTCACTCCCAGGAGTGCGGCGTACCAGGCGGCGGACTTGTCGATGTCCTTCACGGCAACGCTTGCCAATGCGTTTTCGATCGTCATGTCGTGCTCCTCTCTTTGCAGTGGGTTGATGGTGGGGTGTCGCAGCGTGCATGCGATCAGCCGCGCACCCCGATGGCCACTTCGATCCGCCATCGTTGCTGGTCCGGCTCGGCCTCGGCATCGGTGAGGAAGGTTTCGTACCTGGCCTGGAAGACCTGGCCCTCCTGCGCTATGTGCTCTCCCTGCGCCGCAATCCAGTCGATGAGCTCCCTGTTGGCCGACACGCCGTTCCGCACTCCTGTGTACAGCAGCACGGCATAGCGGCCAGCCGGCAGCAGGCGGCTTTCCACCTGGCCTGTCGCGTCGTGCGCATGATCGGTCGGCATGCCGAGCTCCACGTCCATGCGCTCCGGCATGTCGATGGCGTGGTAGCGCAGGAAGGGCGGACCCGCCGGGCGCACGTGGCGGGCGTCCAGCCAGTGCGATACCGTCGCCGTCATCGCGGGGATCTCCTGCTCGAAGTCGCGCATGGCGATGACCGCCCGGGTTCCCACGTAGGGGCGCTCGGGCCGCATCTCGATCCTCGGTTGGTCACTCACGGCGCAGCCTCCTGTGCGACCGCGTCGTAGCGCATATCCGTCGGCGTGTGGCGGGCGATCTCGGCCTTCTGGTCCTGCTCGGCCTTGACATGGGCGGGCCGCGCGAGGATGGCCCGGTGCCAGTCCGCCAGCGTGGGCAGCTCGTCGAGCAGCTTGAGCCGGTCGGCAGTCTTGAGGATGGAGGCGAGCATCAGGTCGGCGACCGTGAAGCCGTCGCCCACGAACCAGTCGCGCCCGGCGCGCGCGTCCTCGAGCATCGCCAGCCGCTCCTTCGCCTGCTGCACCACAAGCGGACGCCTGGCGTTCCTGGCCTCGTCGTCGTCCATGAAGTACTCGACCTCGGCCACGTTGAACAGAGTCGGTTCGACCGAGTTCAGGCCGGCGATTACCCATTGCAGCGCGGCGGCACGCTCGGGCGTGCCCTCGGCGCCGATGCAGCGGCCGGCACGCATGGCGACGTCGAGCACGATGGCGCCGCTCTCGAAGATGGGCGGGCGGCCGTCCTCCTGCAGGACCGGCAGCTGGCCGAAGGGCTGCAATTCGCCGTAATAGCCGGACGATTTCATGGTGGGCGCATCGACCAGCCGGATCTCGTAGGGCCAGTCCACTTCGTTGAGAATCCAGCGCACGCGGTGGTCGCGGACCTGGCCGGCGGCGAAGGGTGGCGCCCATTTCATGGCGGTGACGGTGATCATGGGTTTCCTCCAGGTGCGTCTCGGCCAACGGGTCGGTTTGCGCCTTGCGATGGGCGAGCGATTCGACTGCGGGACGGCGGCAAGCGCCGTGATCGTTACAACTGTCCTGCCTTGCGCTGCAGCTTGTCGAGTGCGCCGTTCCAGCCCTGCTCGTGGCTGTCGCGCGTGGCGTCGTCCGCGAGCTTTGCATGGACGAAGGTGAGTTCGGTGTGCCCTGCGCCGACCGGCTTCAAGGTGGCCTGCACGCGCGACGCCGGTGTGTCCTCGTCTTCCCACGACCAGCTCATGGCCAAGTGGTGCGGCGGCTCGAAGACCTCGAAGATGCCGAAGCAGCCGTGCTCGCTGCCGTCCAGCATGCGAAAGCGCACCAGGAAGCGGCCGCCGGGGCGGGCATCGACCTCCGCATGCGTGACCGGCCCGTCGTCGGGTCCCCACCACAAGGCGATCTTGTCGGGTTCGACGAAGGCGGCGAAGACGGCTGCGGGCGGCGCTTCGATGACGCGGACGATGGTCAGGCTAGTCACGGCGGTTCCTCCTCGGATGTCGACGGCCCGGAAGGCCGCGGGGATGCGACGACGACGGCAAGCCGGTCCAGGCGGCCGGTCCAGAACGTCTCGGTGCGCTGCAGCCAGGCCATCGCCTCGGACAAGGCGGCCGGCTGCAAGGTCACGGTAACGGTGCGGCCCGTCTTGTGCCGGCACACCAGCGCGGCGCGCTCCAGCACGGTCAGGTGCTTGAGCACGGTTGGCATCGCCAGCGGCAAAGGCGCCGCCAGCTCGCTCACCGTGAGCGAGCGCGCATCCGCCAGCCGTTGCAGCATAGCCCGCCTGGATGGATCGCCCAGCGCACGGTAAATGGCGTCGAGCCGGTCCGTTTGCATTAGTTCACTATAGGGTAAAGTATTGGAGTTGCAAGGCGAATTTGCTCGGAGCCTATCTGAGTAGGACAAGGCGAGTTGCGAGCGCTGGAGGGCAAGTGCGGGCAAGGCGCGAGGAGGCCGCACGGCGGGCCACGAATTTTTTCCAATGCGCCGACAAGCAACGCAGCACCTGCTTGTCAGGCGTACTCGTGGCGCCTTTTAGCTACTGGTATAGACGCTTACTGCGGCGGCTGCCCATTCGAAGCCATCAACCCAGCATCGACCGGCAGGTTGACGCCGGTAATGAGGCGCGCATCCTCGCTCGCCAGGAATGCCATCGCCGCCGCAACGCCTTCCGGATCTTCGGGCGCGCCGAGCGGCATACGCTCCTGGAACTTGGCGACGAGTTCCGGATTGTTCACCATATCCTCGGTCATCCCGGTCCTGGTAAAGCTTGGATTGACCGCATTCACCCGCACCCCATCCTTTGCCGCATCCATCGCCATCGCGCGCACCATGTTGCTGACGGCGCCTTTCGACGTGTTGTAGGCGAACAGATTCCAGTCTCCACCCAGGCCCGAAACGGACGAGGTCATGACGATCGATCCGCGCGTTTTCACGAGTTCGGGCATCGCCGCCTTGGCCATGTGGAAGTAGCCGGCGACATTGACTGCCATGACGCGTTCGAAGTCTTCTTCGCTCGTCTGCGTGATGTCGCCCTCGGTAGCCATGCCCTCGTCGTTGGTTAGCATATTAAGACAAGAGGCCTCCTCGGCTATGGCACTAGAACTGGAAGCGTCAACCTCGACGCCTCAGTTGTCATGTTGAACGACTCAAACCGCGCGGTCAACACCGTGTTGTTCCGCCAGATGAAAAGCATAGACGCCAGCATCGCCCATACCGCTAGTAACCGTTCAGCCGCCGGCGACCGCGATGACGAGGCGATCAACGTCGGCTCGGACGCACCCGGCAATGTCACATTGCCCGTGTCGCGGTAAGCGGTTTTACGTGTCAGAACTTTTCACGGCGCAAAACATCTACTGCCGACTGCTTGACGCCATCAATGACAAGGAAGCTGTGCGGTAAGTCCTGGTGGTGCAGGGCGCTTACACGACGCAGGTCTCGGCCAAGCTGTGCCGTTATAACGGTGAGTGGAGGATTTATGCGGGAGAACGCCAGCGGCCGCACATTTAATGATCTGATGCTGCCGATTACCGCGTATATGCAAGCGGTTGTTAGTGGAGATTGAGGCTGAAGAAGATAGAGCTACGTCTCTGTTTTTTTCGCTTGCACCTCAGCGGCAAGAACTTTTTGCTTGTTACGAGAGTAACAATTCTCGTACACTCAGGCGTCGGGACAGTTGGTTCACTTCCAAAGCAGCTTGGAGGTTGAGGGGCGCTGCCAAAATATAGATATAACTATCATCTTTACCAGTCCGAAGAGGCGGCTTTTTTAAACATTTGATCTACAAAAATGTTAAAAAGTCTCTTTTTAATGAAAAAATTAACGGAAACATTTATGCTTGAGCAAATCAGATCTCTTCGGGATAGCAAATTTTTAATAAAGTTAAAGAATCCTATATCCCGCGAAATTTATCAGCTCGATTCAGTTAACCTGATCATTGGTGACAATGGAACTGGAAAGACTCGCTTAATGAAATCAGTTATGCGCGATCTTTGTACGCCAACTGCAGAAGCTGAATATTCTATCGATGGACCAACCGAGGATTTAGCCGTTATTTATTATACAGCGGCCCCTTTCCATCGTCGCATGCAGGACGCGTTGCGTACAACGATTCCTTTTATGGATGTTTCCCCAAGGTCCTCTCATCTCGATGTGCGAAACTTTGCCCATGACGCTAAGGAATTTTTAACAATTGCACGCTTGTTGGATCTCGATTCGTTCCGTGAGCGGCCACTAAATTTCGACTTTGCAGAGTTTTTCGAAAAGGTCGTAAATAGCCTCTTTAACGAGTACTCGCCGGACGCATTTCCAAATTGGTTAAGCTCTACTGCGCACGAGTTCCGAGACAGTATTGATACCCTACAAAAATACGAGTTGGATCGACGCCAAGCGTATAACATGGAGCATTCAATCGTCGATCAGAATGGTCCTTACCAGCTAATACAACTAAAAGAAGCTGAACAGACGGTTGCACAAATGAATTCCGAAATGGCACGCGCAGCTGATGCTCATTTCAAAATTGGGAAATTAGGAGTGAGTCGTATATTATCTGCTCGCGGACCCCGCTCGTATGACCAAGCCTGCCAATGGGTTGCTGTCTGCTGCATTATGCGGAATTTTTCTGCAAGTAGAACGCGTCAAGCTAGCTTCATACATCAGTTCATTACCGAGCAGTGGGTGAATAGTAATTTACGGAATTGGTTTGTTCATGCGACGGAGTCGATCGAAAATTTCATTTATGCTATAGAAAAGACGCAGGCTGGGAAATTTTCTTGGAGTGAGAAGGGAGCATCGCTAACTTTCGATCTATCCAAGGCCATTGATCGCGGAATGTCTGAAGATCTTTTAAATAGAGCAGCTAAGTTAGGATTGACTGATCTAGGTTTCAATAAATTCAGCTCTGGTGAGGCTGCGATTACACATCAACTCGCAAGCATTTCTCGTGCAATTCACCAATTTGAGAAAAGAGGGAAAAGAAATTTTGTGGTTTTTATTGATGAGGGAGATCTACTGTTGCATCTTAACTGGCAACGACAGTATCTAGCGGTGCTTGACGAACGACTAAGCACTATACGTGACAAACTCTCGTTAAAATCTATACAAGTAATTGTGGCAACGCATTCACCTTTACTTGCTAGTGATGTACTCAGAGAGTCCATAACTAGGTTAGGTGAGGCCACGACACAAACTAATAGCTTTGCCGCACCATTGCAAAAGATTGTTAATTATAGTTTCGGCACTCCAGCAATTGGTGCAATAGCGGAAGCGACAATCGATAAGCTGCAGGCAAAAACTGTGCTTGATAGTACAGACGAACTCATTATCAACGAAATTGATGATGATTTTGTTCGGCAGTTCCTTTTGAAGAAGACACGTCAATGATTATCACAGCCTCAGACTGCTGGGACTTGGCTAAGAAACAGCATTCGATATATTTTGATAAAAACGTGAAAGCGCGGCTGAATTTACACAAAAGAGCATTGACGAAAGCTGTGCATAATTTTCTTGTTGCCAATCATGACTTAATTAGAGATGGTCAGGAGGCTGATTTTCGAACGATACAAGCAAATTTAGAAAAAATCATTATTCTGCTCGCACCGGCCACACAGAGTAAAATTAAGAAAAAATTGCAGAGAATATATGACTATTCAATTTTTCAAAAGAAAAATGTAAAGGGGTGGGGTGCCTATGAACTTTGCAGGAATTTGCTAGTCGAAACCTGCCCCTATTGCAACTTGGCGTTTGCCCACACAGTTTTTGTGAAGAATGTTCCAAAAACTAGACCTACGTTAGATCATTTCTTTGATAAGGCGAACTTTCCGGTGTTTGCAATCAGTTTAGGAAATTTGGTGCCAAGCTGTTATAGTTGTAATTCATCTTTAAAAGGGACAAAAGATTTTTTTGCTAATCCTCACCTCAATCCGCTAACTTCTACCGAAAAGATAGTAATTTCGCTCGATGTTAATATACTTAAAGCTCGTTTCAATCATATATTATTTGATTCCGCTGCGATTAAGCTAGACTTTGATGCAAAAGATTTGCGCGCCATTAATTCTGAGAAAACATTTTGTCTTGAGCAACGATACCAAAAAGTTGTCGAAGATGCGCGCCTTATTGCTAAAGGCATAGCAAGCTTTACATCAACTCCTTTGCCTAATACCCAAGATTTTGAACGTTTGAATTGGTTAAGAAGAGGTGTGTCAATAAATAATTATAGGAATAAGATCATGGGAAAGATGATAATGGATTTAACACAGACTTATTTAGTCCCCTAGTTCCTGGTAGTACATGACTCGTACTGCCGGAGGACGATCATATCTAGCGACTGCATTTATAGGATTTGCTGTGGCCGAAGGAGCAGCGAAGAGATCGACAAAATGCTCGATTCCGATAATACGTGTCCGTTCGGTTCCGCGTTGCTTTTGGCAAATAGCGAACCCCGCAATGGCTTCAAAAAAGATGTGCCTGCTTCTAAAGCATGTGCCAAGTTTCTTTAGCACTTTTGGTAAAGGAAATCTGGCTATACTCTGATGAATATTTAACACAAGTCTTTTTCTGTTTAGGGCGCAGCATAATTTACTGAACTAGTGCAACCTCGGCTTAAGAAGATTTTCGTTATTACTCTGCTGATGAGATCTATCTAAAAATACATATGACGACTCTCTCGAATCAGGAAATAGAAAATGAGATTAACGGTCACCGTCTCGTAACGGAGGCAGATAGTAGTCAAATTGGAGGAGCATGCTACGAACTACGACTCGGGAGCACCTACTACGACTTGACTGAGAGCGATCATCCAAGAGATGCATCTCCTCATGGAAATGTGCTTATCAAGCCAGGCCATAGGGTGGTGTTGATCAGTCATGAAAAGCTCGATATTCCATTCGACATGATTGCTCGAGTCGCAAGTAAAGGTTCCTTGTTCAGTATTGGGCTCAGTCCAGTCAGCACTTATGCTGATCCTGGATTTCGCGGTAATCTTGGAATCGTAACCCAGAATATAAGTGATAAATATATCTTATTGCCAATTGGAGAGGCTATAGCAAAAATTGAATTTGCCAAACTCACTAGCATAACGACGCGACCTTATAACGGGCAGCACGGTTTTCAGACGCGCATTTGGCCGATAAAACACCAATTCCAGAAAAATTATCAGGATGTTGAAGCTGACTCAAGAGTAAAGAGTGAAAGTGAAGAGGCACTTGCGATTCTTCCTTATGCAACTGCGCAGACGATCAAGCGACTCGTAAAGCGACAGAATTGGTTCAATGTGGCAATTTTAGCCAATGTTCTTATCGCATCTAGTTTGCTTGCAGCAGCCGTAACAAAAAATTTGGATCCTATCGTTTCAATTATCGGCAATTTGATTTCTAGCGTAATAGCTGGAATATTCGTCTGGATGGCGCAGAAGGAGGGGTGATATATGGAATTAAGAGATGTGATTGCTAGGCAATTGGAGCAAGATGAAGTTCACGGATTCAAATGGCGTTTTGATGACGAGGCTGAACGATATTCGCAGATTACAAAAGATCTTGTAGGTATATTGGGGGAAATAGGTGAGCTGGCAAATATAGTAAAGAAAATCAATATAAAAATAGAAAGACCAGAATCGTACGATTTGGATATGTTAGCTGCACAAAAAGAAATGCGCGAGGAATTAGCAGACACATTCATTTACCTTATTCGCCTCGCGGCTATGTTGGACGCGGATTTGGAGTTAGAAGTTATTAATAAAATCAAACTTAACAAAAGACGATATGCAAAGCTCCGTCGATAAGCAGGGAAAAAAATTTTTCGTAGGTTTGAACACTGGGTTTGTGGACGAAAATTTAAACCCTGACAGTCGCTGTATAGATTTTTACTCATCTAGAAGTAGGCATAAGCTTTACTGTACAATTGTGGGAAATGTAGTATTGCCGAGCGGATTTAGCACAAACAAAAAAACTGCAAGAATTTCCCATGCTCCAGCTTGGAATCATTTAGCTGAAGCGATCACAGAGCAGGGGGCCGTGCCAGGTATACAGTTTAGCTCGACTTGGAGCGGCTTTGAAGGTAAGCGGCGCTTTGTAGCGCATAACTATGCCAGTACGTTTAAATTTTACCAATCGGTTGGTGCTCAGATTACACAGCGGGAGATTGCTGCTCTCATAGTAGATTTATCAGATGCAACAAGAATCGCCGTTGATCATGGTTTCCGTCATATTCAACTTCACGCAGCGCACGGCTATTTTTTTAACCTTGTTACGCATCCATTATTTAGTTCGCATAGCCAATGGACTTGTTCTTATATACAGAGCTGGTTGGACGAGTTGCACACGAAAGGAATTGAGACTTCCATCAGGGTTTCTATGACGACAGGGTGGCCTGAAATCGATTGTGAATATATTGCTGGAATGTCAAGATTATATGACCTAATCGTGAACTATACAGATCTTTCAGACGGTTTTTATAATCTGGATAAAAGAAAAATATATCCATCGACGAAAGATTTAGCAAATCGGCGTTTCAATCTGTCCACTAGTATAGCCGCTGAGTATCCAAGCAAAATGTTCATACTTTCTGGTCAGGCGAAAGATTACGCCGATAACTTGCGTGAAAATTTGCACTTGGGTTTCTGTCGCGATCTCATTGCAAACCCTAATTTCTTATTGGATATGATAAATGGATGCGTTCTTTGTAATAAATGCCACTATTTTTCGCGAAGGGAAGAACATCTATTTTGTCCTGAGTGGGAAAAAGTAATAGGAATTAATAACTTACCTCTATAATAATATTCAATATGCCTTATCCTATTGAAAGAAAATTGGTTATTGGAATTGCTTCAAGCGCTTTGTTTGATTTGTCTGAATCGCATGACGTGTATGTTAACGAAGGCGTGGACCGTTATCGTATTCATCAAGAGGAGAGACTTGATACTCCTTTTCCTAAAGGCGTAGCGTTCCCATTCATTCGGCGCTTTCTCGGTATAAATAAAGCATTTCCGAAGCAAGCGCCTGTTGAGGTTGTCTTGCTTTCAAGGAACTCACCAGAAACGGGGATGCGCGTATTTCGTTCAATTCGACAGTACGGACTCGATATTACACGAGCTGCATTTATGGCTGGGAAGTCTCCACATATGTACATCCCGGCGTTTAATGCATCCCTTTTTCTTAGCGCGAATGAAGGTGATGTTCAACGTGCTATTGATGCAAATTACCCTGCCGGTGTAGTCCTGCCTTCAAAAGTGTTTGACGATGAGCTTGATGCCGAGCTTCGAGTAGCATTCGATTTTGATGGTGTTATTGCAGACGATGAGGCTGAAACAATCTATAAGAAAAATAATGATTTAAATGAATTTCAGGTTCATGAGACCGCAAGGAGAGCAATTCCTCATCAGCCAGGCCCGCTTGCAGACCTTTTTAGGAAGCTCTCGTTTATGCAGAAATTAGAGGATAAACGTCTCCGAGAAGATCCAAGCTATAAACAAATACTTCGGATTTCGATAGTGACAGCAAGAAACGCACCTGCACATGAACGTGTAGTTACTACGCTTAAAGATTGGGGGGTTGCTGCAGACGAGTCGTTTTTTCTAGGGGGGATGGAAAAATCAAGAATTCTATCCATCTTGAAACCGCACATGTTTTTTGATGACCAGCGCAGCCATTTGGAATCAGTCGCAGGCGACATACCAATGGTCCACATTCCCTTTGGAATTGCAAACAAGATGTAACTTCTTTGGGATTTCCCAAGGCGGAATATTGAAACGAATCTTGCTAAGTGTCGAGGAAAAAAAGCTATTGCATTGATAAAAAATCTATGCAATTACGACTCAATGGATTAGGCATGCCACTTAAGCATTGGGCAAGTTAGTTTTTAAAGAAGATATGTAAGATAGAACAATGGCTCTGAATACCTGCGCTGCTATTGCTATTGAGGTCCCTGGGATTAGCGCAGGAATAAGAGAATTCGAGAATTCGATTAGCAAAACTCGTACGTAATCTTCTTACGAGAAATAACAGACCTTATCGGAAAATAATAATGTTGCCTTAGGGCCACCTCTAAAAACCTCTGCCGAGATGCCTGCGGCTGAGTAAAATCCTGGCATCGAACCAAGCCAGCGAGTGCCGTCATGATGAAACCCCGGATCAGTCTGTTTGCCGAGCAGGAGCGTGAGGACCGGCGAGCAAAGCTGGGCGATCCGTTGGTGGGCTTGGCCGAGCACGTGGATTTCGAGGCGCTGGCGGCGCGCATCGATGCCGCCGCGCCGCGTCCTTCGCGCGCCAAGGGCGGCCGTCCGCCGTACCCGACGGTCTTGATGATCAGGATTTTGGTGCTGCAACAGCTCTACAACCTGGCCGACGACGCGCTGGAGTACCAATTGCTGGACCGCCGCAGCTTCCTGCGTTTCCTGGATCTGACGGAAAGCAGCAGCATCCCCGACGCCAAGACGATCTGGCTGTTCCGTGATCGCCTGGCACAAGCTGGCGTAGGCAATCAGGTATTCGAGCAGGTCCAGCAACAGCTGCTGTCGCAGGGCTATTGGCGCGCTGCGGGCAGATTGTCGACGCCTCGCTGGTACAGGCTCCGGTCCAGCGCAACAAGCGGGAGGAAGCCGAGACGGTCAAGGAAGGCACGATGCCGCTGGGCTGGAAACCGCACAAGCGCGCACAAAAGGATGTCGATGCGAAGTGGACCAGAAAGCACGGCAAGAATCATTTCGGGTACAAGCTGCACGCCAGCGTCGACAAGCGTTACAAGCTCATCCGCAAGATCGCCATCACGCATGCGGCCGTGGCCGACACCACGGTCTTCGAGGAGTTGCTCGACCTGAGCAACACGAGCCGGGATGTCTATGCCGACCGGGGATACCCCAGCATTGAACGCGAAGCCCGCTTGAAGCAAGCCGGCTGGCGCGTGCATATTCAGCGGCGCGGCCATGCGACCAAAGGCATTTCCAAGACGCAGAAACGGCGCAACCGCGCGATCGCTACGCCGCGCGCCCGTGTCGAGCATGTGTTTGGCGCCCTGGCCCAGATGGGCGGCAAACTGGTGCGCTGCCTGGGAATCGTGCGCACCACGTTGGTCTTGCATCTGAAGGCGGCCAGTTACAACCTCAAGCGTCTCGTCTTCATGAAAGAACGCGGACTGGCGCCGTTCTAAACAGCAGTTTGGCAGCCAGGGGCTGCCAAACTTGCCTGGCCCAGGTATCTGGCGCCTTGAAAATCACGCTGCCGAGGCGACGCTGGAACGCGGAACAACGTTGCGCACGGCGCTGCTCACGCCGAAAGCGGGTTATTCGAGGTGGCCTTAGGGTATATTTCAAATAGCCTAATTAAATGCCGTTAATAGTTGGTGATAATTAGCCAAATACAAGTAGCATAACATTATCACCGACATTAATATGATTATTCCCAAAGAAGCTAATAAAATTAACAGAAATTAAGCTATTGGTAAAGAGTTGAGCTTCTGCACCGTATTCCACCATTCACACGAGCCGGTCAATCGAGGGGTGCAGGAGATCGGCTCATCGCAGCCATAGGCCTTCCTGCATCGCTTTGTTTTCACGGCGCCAGCAATTAATTTCTGAATTATCTCATGATGCGAGAATTGGACCGCCATGGTAGCATCCAATCTTTGCAGTACATTATCAACTTCAGCAATAGATCGGAAGATTTCACCAGCTTTGGCGAGATCTTCCTGTTTCTCAAAAAGATTTGGCTTACCGTCGCGTGCTGTAACTCTATTAACGGCTAAGTCAGCCGGTAGGTCGAGCCAAAATGCCGCATCCGGTTCTAGTACATTTGCCCGGATACGCTCCACAATCGTCTTGGGGTTTTCTACCAGAATTCCCTGATAAGCAATGGTAGAATAGAAATATCGGTCGAGAATTACAATATTCCCTGCTTCTAAGGCGGGGATAATTTTATTCTTAAGATGGTCCTGTCTATCACGGATAAACAAATCCAACTCTTCGTCGAATGGTAATCGACCATTAAGAGCAGAATCTCTAAGCTTCTGCCCCCACTTACCATCAGTTGGCTCTTTAGAAATGACTACGGTTTCGCCAATTTGCTCAAATGCTGACCTAAGCAAATGCACCTGCGTGGTTTTACCCGCACCGTCGATGCCGTCAATCGCTATTAAAATGCCGTCGTAAGTACTCATTCAAACAGGTTAGCATAACCTACATTCGTGTTCTTTGCAGATCTGCGTTGTACGTTGTAAGCGTCAAGGTAAGCCATCTATCGAGGAAAGGGCGGTAGGCATACCCGGGCGTTCGCTTCAACGAGCGTTCCCAGCAGTTGGCGAACGTCTGCATTACCTGCAACTACCCCAGCTTCGCCTTGAAAAACCCCACCGTCCGCCCCCACGCCAGCTTCGCCGCCGCCTCGTCGTAACGCGGCGTCGTATCGTTGTTGAACCCATGCTCGGCGCCTTCATACACGAAGTGCTGGTAATCCACCTTGTTCGCCTTGAGCGCCGCCTCGTACGCCGGCCAGCCGGCCAGGATGCGCGCGTCCTTGCCGGCGTCGTGGATCATCAGCGGCGCGCGAATTTTCGGGACGTCGGCGGCGGACGGCTGGCTGCCGTAGAAGGGCACGGCCGCGGCCAGGTCGGGCAGGGTCGTCGCCAGGTAGTTGGCGATGGCGCCGCCGTAGCAGAAGCCGACCACGCCGACCTTGCCCGTCGCCTGTGGAAGTCCTTTGAGCGCACCCGCTGCGGCAACGAAATCGGCGCGCGATTTGGCCTGGTCGAGTGTCTGGAACAGCGTGCGCGCCTTGTCCTCGTCGCCCGGATAGCCGCCCAGCGGATGCAGCGCGTCGGGTGCGAACGCGATGAAACCTTCCAGCGCCAGGCGGCGGGTCACGTCTTCGATGTGGGGATTCAGGCCGCGGTTTTCGTGGACGACCAGCAGCGCGGGCAGCTTGCCCTTGGCATTCGCAGGCACGGCCATGTAGCCGCGCAGGGTGCCGTAACCCTGCGGTGACGGGAATTCTTCGTAGCTGGTCTTCAGGCGCTTGTCGGACGCGGCCACCAGCGGCGCCGCGAACGAGGGCGACAGCTGCGCCAGCAAACCCGCCGCCGTCACGCCGCCGACGGCATGGCGCGAAGCACGCGCCAGGAATTCGCGCCGCGACAGGCGGCCGTGGACGTAGCCATCGAACAATTGCAACACTTCGGGATCGAAATCGTTTGCCGTCAGTCGGGTCATGTCAGGCCTCTCGGGGTAGGTCATCGTCTTCACAGCATACGCCTGATGGGCTACGCGTGGATACCAAAAGCACATTTTGCATTTCTTGTTGACATCACTTTAAAACGTGTCTACTGTATTAATCAACTAATACACTAGATGCCATGGCCACTCACACAGCCCAGCTGTTTTCGATCACCACCGGCTCTTCCGAGCCGATCTATCGCCAGCTCGTCGAGCAGGTGCGGCGCCTGGTCGCCGCCGGCCAGCTGGCGCCCGGCGACGGCATGCCGTCCGTGCGCGAGGTGGCGCAAGTGCTTGCCCTGAACCCGATGACCGTCTCCAAGGCCTACGGCCTGCTCGAGATGGAAGGGTTGTTGGCGCGCCAGCGCGGCATGGGCATGCGCGTCGCCGAACGCGCCGGCGCCGCCCGCAGCACCGCCAGCCGCGCTGAACTGCTGCGTCCGACCCTGGAGCGCGCGGCACTGGAGGCGCGCCAGCTCGAACTCGATTCCGACACCGTCCTTTCCCTGTTTACCCTCATCCTGAAGGAACAAGCATGAACAACCCGATCGTCCGGCTTTCCTCGATCCACAAGCAGTTCGGCGGCGCGTACGTGCTGGGTGGCCTCGACTGGCAAGTGCTGCCGGGCCAGGTCATCGGCCTGCTGGGCCGCAATGGCGCCGGCAAGTCGACCCTGCTCGAATGCCTGCTTGGCCTGCGCGAGACCGACGCGGGATCGGTGACGATCCATGGCGAAGACGTGCGCCAGCTGTCGGACGCCACGCGCGCGCGCATCGGTTACGTGCCGCAGAAGTCGGACCTGTTCGAGTGGATGACGCCGCGCCAGATGCTGGATTATTTCAAGGCCTTGTACCCGCGCTGGAACGATGCCAAGGTGGACGCGCTGCTGCAACGCTGGGGCTTCGATCAGCGCATGCAGGGCAAGGCGATCGGCAAGCTGTCGGGCGGCGAGCAGCAGCGCCTGTCGATCATCCGCGCGCTCGGCCCCGATCCGGACTTGCTGATCCTCGACGAACCCGTGTCCGCACTGGACCCGGTCGGCCGGCGCGACTTCCTGCGCGAGCTGATCGACGGCGTCATCGAGCAGGGCACGACGGTCGTGTTCTCGACCCACATCCTGTCCGACCTGGAGCGGGTGGCGCTCGACGTCGCCTTCCTCAAGGATGGCAGGATCGCGCTGCAGGGCCAGCTCGACGCCTTGCTGGAAGGCGCGCGCCGCGTGGTCGGTCCGGGCGCGCTGCTCGATGGCGTGACGCTGGCAGGCGAAGTGCGGCGCCAGCGCAGCCGCGACGGTTCCGTCAGCGTGGTGACGCACGATGGTGCAGGGCTTGGCGCGATCGGTGGCCAGCCCGGCGTGCGCGTGGAGAGCCTGAGCCTGGAAGACTTGTTCATCGAGGTGACGCAATGAGCCAGGCGCTGCGCGACTTTTATTTGCTGTGGCGGATGGCACGCAGTACGCGCCACAAGCGCCGCATCAAGTGGCTACTTGGCGCCATCGCGCTGATCGTCGTCGTGACCTTCTTGCTGTTCCTGGAGAGCCGCGATGTCTTGCTGGCGGTCGGTGTCGGCGTGCGGATCGCGCTTGCCGGCCTGACGCTGGTGGCGGTCATGTCCTTCCTGCCGGGTGCGGTGAAACTGAACACGCCGATCAACGCGCAGCTGGTGCCGCGCATGCGCCGGCGGCTGATGCAATTGACCGCCGGGGTTTGGGTCACCGCGACTGCCGTGGCGACGCTGGTAGCGCTCGGTACACGCCTGCCAGCGCCGCTCGTCTTCCTGGCCACGGGCAGCTTCATTGCCACACAAGGCCTGGCACTGAGCGGCCACCGGGCCGGCTTTTACCTGCAATTCGTGGGGTATGCCATCCTCGGCTTTGGCGGAAGCAACCTGGTCGGCGAGGCGCTCGAGCGGGCGGCGGGCGGCTGGTATTTCGTGGTGTGTGCAGGCCTGATGGTCGTTTTCAGCGCGTATGCGCTCAAGGCGATGTTCATGGGGGGCGGCGACCGCCACTACGCCCTGCGCGAGCGTCAGCGTCATCAACTCGATCCGCTTGGTCCGCAAGGCCATTCCGGGGAGCGCAATCGGCACAGGCTTTCCACCGCACTGTATGTCGGCGCCTTGCGCCGCGACTGCGCGAGGCGCAACGCCGGCAAGCTGCTTGCCCACCTGCTTGGCCCCAAGGACCACTGGACCAGCCAGACGCTGGCGCTGGCCGCCATTGTCGTGCCGATGGCCGGCGCGATGCTCCTGATCAGGCATCATGGCGGCGACACGCTGCGCCGTTTGCTGGCCGGCCTCGGCTGGGCATTCGCAGCAGGATTCCTGCTCGGCCCCCTGGTCCGCGGCGCCACCGAATCCGTCCTCGTCACCCAGTTCAGCCTGTGTTGCCTGATGCTGCCGCTGCTGGGCCTCAACCTGCGCGACCAGGCGCGCCTCGGCAGCATGCTGGGCAGCAGCGTCTTCCTGTTCCTGCTGGCGTCCGCCGCAGTCAGTCTGGTCGCGGGTCTGATCCTGTACGCGGCAACCGGCCTGCCGGTCATGCCTGGTGCCGCCCTGACGAGCATCGTGATCACGTGCGTGGACATGGCGCAGCACTGGAGGCGTAGCGCGGATGCGCCGTTTGCGTTTCCGGTGGGGCGCCTGGCCTGATCCAGTCAGCTAAGCCATGCTTATTTTTGGAACGATGCACGGACCTGTAAGGTGGGCGGCTGCACCTCTTGAGTTTGCGGACCAGCGGCGGTTGCGCCGCCCACGCGTTCAACTATCCGGTGATTCGTCGCGACGTTTCGAAGTGTGGTTGAACGGGGGGGCGGCGTTCAGGCAGCGGGAAGACGCACACCCGGGTGTAGCCGCCCACCTTACGGGTCTGTGCAACGTTCTCGAAACGAAGTACGCTTGACTGGCGAGCATCGGGCGCCTGCCTTCGACTTCGGCCCCAGCCTCAATGCCCCTTGCGCTGCACTAGCGCGCTCCCCACCCCGTGGCGCCGGCCTTCGCTGACCGCCGTCACGGTACCGTCCGGATTGAACACGATCGCATTCGCCGCGCCGATCTCCTCGGGTGGCGTTTCCCATTTGTGTCCATAGGCCTCCAATGCCCTGGCCTGGGCACTGCCGGCAAAACCCGGTTCGACCGAAGTGACGGCGCCGTTGCGCTCGGACAGGCGCGGCGCGTTGATGGCCGCATCCATGGGCATGCCGAGGTCGACATAATTCACGATCGTCTGCAGCACCGTGGTGATGATGGTCGCGCCGCCCGGACTGCCGATGGTGAAGGCCGGCTTGCCGTTGCGCAGGGCGATGGTCGGCGCCATGCTGCTGCGCGGGCGCTTGCCGGCTTCGGGCACGTTCGGGCGCGGACCCGAGAAATCGAAATCGGTCATCTCGTTATTCAGCAGGAAGCCGTAGCCGGGCACCACGATGCCGCTGCCGCCCCAGGACTCGATGGTGAAGGTGTAGGAGACGATATTGCCTTCCTTGTCCGACACGGTGAAGTGGGTGGTGTGGGCGCTCTCCCGTTGCAGCATCGGCGGCTCGGGACGCAGCGGCACGCTCTGGTCTTCCTGGTAGCCGTAGGGATCGCCTGCGGCGACATTCGCACTGACGCGCTTCGGGTTGATCAGGGCGCGGCGTGTAGCCGCGAATTCTTTCGAGAGCAGGCCGGCCACTGGCGTATCGACGTATTCCGGATCGGCCAGATAGGCATTGCGGTCGGCAAAGGCGAGACGGCTCGCTTCCAGGTACAGGTGCTCGGCGTCGGCGCGCGGCAGCGATTTCAGGTCGTAGCCTTCGAGGATGTTCAGCGCTTCGGCCACGGTCACGCCGCCGCTGCTCGGCGGCGGCATGCCGTAGATCTCGTAGCCGCGGTAGGTGCTGACGATCGGCTGGCGGATGCGCGCTTCGTAGTTGGCGAGGTCGGCCAGCGTCATGCTGCCGGCGCGCACGCTCGTACCGCCGGTCACCGGCGGCCTGTTGACGGCATCGACGATGGCGCGCGCCATCGGTCCCTCGTAAAAGGCGCGCTGGCCGCGGGCGGCGATTTCCTGGTAGGCCTTGGCCATGTCCGGATTGCGCAGCAGGGTGCCGGGCGTGAGCGCTTTACCATTGCGCAGGTAGAGCGCGCTGGTCGGGGCGAACTGCTGAAATTTTCTTTCATTTTCGCGTGTTAAATGAGAGAAAATTTCACTGACGACGAAGCCTTTATTGGCGACGTCGATGGCCGGCGCCAGCACCTGTTTGAAATTCATGCTGCCGTAGCGCTCGAGTGCCTCGTGCCAGCCGCGCACCGTGCCCGGCACCCCGACCGCCGCGCCGCTGGCAATCGCCTTTTCGTAGTCTAGCTCCTTGCCCTTGTCCATGAAGGTCATCGGCGTGAACGAGGCCGGCGCCGTCTCGCGGTGGTCGATGGTGATCACGCGCTTGTCCTTCGCAAGATAGATCACCATGAAGCCGCCACCGCCGATGCCGCAGCTGAACGGATCGGTCACGCCCAAGGTCGCCGCCGCGGCCACCGCCGCATCGATCGCATTGCCGCCCCCGTTGAGGATGGCGAGCGCGGATTCCGACGCTTTTTCGCTGATGGTGGCAACGGCGCCACCGGTGCCGGTGGCGATCGGCGTCTTGGCGAGCGAAAGCGGCGCGTGCAGGATGATGGTGAGGGAAAGAAGGGCGGTCGCGGTTCGGGTCATGGAGTGGTGGGCGAGGTGGTGGAGTCGGGTGGATCGAGGCGGAGGGTGGCGCGGTAGGTGATCGTCGTATCCGGTGCGGGCGGCGCGGGGAGGGCATCTTCGTCGAGGATGATGCGACTGCCGTGCAGTGCGGCCGGCGCCGCATCCGGCTGTCCGGGCGCTAGCGTGAACGATTCGGGCGCAGCGCTGCCGCGCCGGATGCTGAAGCGGTAACTCAGCTTGCCGGCCCAGACGCACTGTACGCCGGGCGGGCAGCGGCTGTCCTCGAAGGACTCGAAGGTGACGGTCACGCCCGGCGCCACCTCGGCGGACTGGCCCGGTGCAAGCGTGAACGGGCCGGCCGGAAGCGGCGCGCCTGGTGCGGCGCAGGCGGCGAGTGCGATGCAAGCGACGGGCAAGGCGAGCAGGTGGCGCATCGGGCAAATGGTCGTATGGGTGTGCCCAGCATAGCAAAAATGCCATAGCAGGGGCGCATATCGGCAAGTCATACAGCGGTCATATTCGCTGGCTAGACTGCGTGCATCACTCAACCAACTGAGCCACCCCTGAGCTACGACAAAATGAAAATCAAGCACATGTTCAAAACGATGATCGCCGGTGCCGCTGCCGCGATGGTGATGTCCTCCTCGTTTGCCGCCGACGTGACCGGCGCGGGCGCCACCTTCCCGTACCCGATCTATGCGAAGTGGGCGGAAATGTACAAGGCAGCCACCGGCACCGGCATGAACTACCAGTCGGTCGGCTCGGGCGCGGGCATCAAGCAGATCAAGGCCAAGACCGTCGACTTCGGCGCCTCGGACATGCCCCTGAAAGCGGCCGAGCTGGACGAAGCGGGCCTGATGCAGTTCCCGGCCATCATGGGCGGCGTGGTCGCCGTGGTCAACGTCGAAGGCGTGGCGCCGGGCCAGCTGAAGCTGACCGGCCCGGTCCTGGCCGACATCTACCTCGGCAAGATCACCAAGTGGAACGCGCCAGAAATCGCCGCGCTGAATCCGGGCGTGAAGCTGCCGGGCGACGAGATCACCGTCGTGCACCGCGCCGACAGCTCGGGCACCTCCTTCCTGTTCACCGACTACCTGTCGAAGACCAACCCTGAATTCCAGAGCAAGATCGGCGCCGGCACCGCCGTGAAATGGGCGACTGGTGTCGGCGGCAAGGGCAACGAAGGCGTCGCCGCCAACGTCCAGCGCATCAAGGGTTCGATCGGCTATGTCGAGTGGGCCTACGCCAAGAAGAACAAGCTCTCGCACACCCAGCTGAAGAACAAGGATGGCCAGTTCCTGCAGCCGGACGACGAGAACTTCAAAGCCGCCGCCGCCAGCGCCGAGTGGACCAAGACCCCGGGCTTCGCCGTGGTCCTGACCGACGCCGCCGGCAAGAACAGCTGGCCGATCACCGGCGTGTCGTACATCCTGATGCACAAGGCGCAGGCCGATGCCGCCAAAGGCAAGGAAGTCGTGAAGTTCTTCGACTACGCCTACAAGAACGGCACCGCCGCTGCCGCCGAGCTGGACTACGTGCCGATGCCGGCATCGGTCGTCAAGCTGGTGCAGGGCGCGTGGAAGGCGCAGCTGAAGGACGGTTCGGGCGCGGCGATTTATTGATTGACGAAGGAATGTAGTCAGCAAGCGGCGGCCCTGGTGGCCGCCGTTTTTTTTGCCGGCCCGGCGCAGGCGCGTGTCGTCTCGCGGACTTGGGCGGCAGTTGCTTTCACGTATAATCGTGGCCTCTCCTCCGACCTGGCCCCACATGAACCATCCCCGCGTCATGCCTTCGCCGGCGCTACTGTCGTTTCTCGATGGCACGGGCGAACTCGGCGCGCTCGTTGCCGGCTTCGACTGGTCGGCCACTTCCCTTGGTGCGATTGAAACCTGGCCGCAAAGCGTAAAAAGCACGGTCTCGCTGATCCTGCATTCGCCATTTCCGATCGTTACCATGTGGGGCGAGGAGGGAGTGATGATCTATAACAGCGGCTATGCCGAAATTGCCCGCGACAAGCACCCGGCCTTGCTCGGCACTGTGGTACGCGATGCATGGCCCGAGGCACGCGATTTCAACGACCACGTCATGCGTGTGTGCATGACGGGTAAAACCCTGCATTACGAGGAGCAGGAACTGACGCTGCATCGCAACGGCCGCGACGAGCAGATCTGGTTCAACCTGCACTACTCGCCCATTGTTGGCGAAAGCAATGTACCGGCGGGCGTAATGGCGATGGTGGAAGATACGACCGACGATGTGCGCGTCGAGCGTTTCCTCAAGAGCGAACATACGCGACTGGAAGCGATGTTCAACCAGGCGCCCGGTTTCATGGCGCTGCTCGACGGTCCCGAGCACCGCTTCGTGCAGGTGAACCAGGCCTACCTGGCGCTGGTCAACGGGCGTGACGTGCTGGGCAAGACCCTGGCCGAGGCCTTGCCGGAAGCGCTTGCACAGGGATTCGGCGCGCTGCTCGACAGCCTGTACGCGAGCGGCGAGGTGTATTCCGGTGTAGCGGCGCCGTTTGCCGTCGGCACGGTCGGAGCACTGCCGGCCAGGGAAGTCTTCGTCGACTTCGTCTACCAGCCGTTGCGCGACGAAAGCGGCAAGGTGTACGCCATCTTTGTCCAGGGCGCCGACGTAACGGCCCGGGTACTGGCCGAGCAGGCGATGCGCGCCAGCGAAGCGATGTTCCGTACCCTGGCGCAGTCCCTGCCAAACCAGGTCTGGTCGTCGCCGCCGGACGGCGTACTGGACTGGTACAACGATCGTGTGTACAGCTATTCCGGCCATCGGTTGGGAGAACTGGATAGCGGCCGCTGGGCCGACATGGTACACCCCGACGATCTCGGCGCAGCGGCGGCGGCATGGCGCCATGCGCTGGCCAGCGGCACCAACTACGAAATCGAATTCCGCCTGCGCGACCGCGATGGCAACTATCGCTGGCACCTGAGCCGCGCATTGCCGATCCGCGACGACGCCGGCACTATTCAGCGCTGGGTCGGCAACAATACCGACATCGACGACCAGAAGACCGCCGCGCATGCACTGGCGCACCTGAACGGTACGCTGGCCGAACAGGTCAGCCAGCGTACCGCCGAGCGCGACCGGATCTGGCGCCTGTCGACAGAACTGATGCTGGTAGCAGATTTCAGTTCAAACATCGTCGCCGTCAACCCGTCATTCACGACCTTACTCGGCTGGAGCGAAACCGAACTGGTTGGCAGCCCCTTCATGGCGCTCGTGCATCCAGAGGACGTGGCGGCGACCCTGCGCGAGGTCGGTGGCCTGAGCGAAGGCCAGACCACCTTCCGTTTCGAAAACCGTTATCGCCACCGCGACGGCAGTTACCGCACGCTGGCCTGGTCGGCCGCGCCGGACGCGAACCACATCCACGCGGTCGCGCGCGATGTGACGGCCGAGCGTGAAGCGGCAGCCGCCATGCGCCGTACCGAACAGGCGTTGCAGCAGTCGCAGAAGATGGAAACCATCGGCAAGCTGACCGGCGGCGTCGCGCACGATTTCAATAACTTGTTGCAAGTTATTGCGGGTAACTTGCAACTGCTCGGTACCGATGTTGCCACCAATCCGCGCGCTTTGCGCCGTGTCGATAACGCAATGGGCGGCGTGCTGCGCGGCGCCAAGCTGGCCAGCCAGTTGCTGGCATTCGGCCGGCGCCAGGCGCTCGAACCGAAGGTGGTGCGCATTGGCCGCAATGTCGCCGCGATGGACGACATGCTGCGCCGCACGCTGGGCGAAGAGATCGAAACGGAAACGGTCGTGCAGGCCGGGTTGTGGAACGCTTTCGTCGATGTTTCCCAAGTCGAAAACGCCATCCTGAACCTGTGCATCAATGCGCGCGACGCGATGGACGGCGTCGGCAAGCTCACTGTCGAGGTGGGCAACGCCGTGCTCGACGACATTTACGCCAGCGTGCATCCGGATGTGACGCCTGGCCAGTACGTGATGATCGCCGTCAGCGATACCGGTTCGGGCATGCCGCCTGACGTCATTGCACAGGCTTTCGAACCATTTTTCTCGACCAAGCCCGAAGGCAAGGGCACCGGCCTCGGCTTGTCGATGGTGTATGGCTTTGCCAGGCAGTCGGGCGGCCACGTGAAGATCTACAGCGAAGTCGGCTTCGGCACCACCGTCAAGATGTATCTGCCGCGTTCGCTCGAAGCCGAAGATGTACTCGAGCCGGTCGAGTTGCGCGAGCCGACCGGCGGCACCGAAACGATCCTCGTGGCCGAGGACGATGACGCGGTGCGCGAAACCGTGGTCGACTTGCTCGGCGAGCTGGGCTACCGCGTGCTGAAGGCGTCCGACGCCGCCAGTGCGCTGGCGATCATCTCGAGCGGCATTCCAATCGACCTGCTGTTTACCGACGTGGTCATGCCGGGCACCCTGCGCAGCCCCGACCTGGCACGCAAGGCACGCGAAGCCATGCCGAACCTGGCGGTGCTGTTTACCTCGGGCTATACCGAAAATGCGATCGTGCATGGCGGCCGCCTCGATCCCGGGGTCGAATTGCTGGGCAAGCCCTATACCCGCGCGGCGCTGGCATCGAAGATCCGTCACGTGCTGGCCAACCGCAGCCAGCGTAGCGGCGCGGCGCGCGACCTGGCGCAGGCGCGCGCACAGGTCCGGCCCGTGCGCACGGAGCCAGGCGCCCTGAACATCGTGCTGGTCGAAGACGACGAGTCGCTGCGCGCGACTACCATGGAGCTGCTCGAACTGCTGGGGCACGCCGTCAGCGGCGCAGGCAGTGCCGAAGCGGCATTGGCCTTGCCCGCCCTGGCCACGGCGGATGTCCTGATGACCGACCTCGAATTGCCTGGCATGTCGGGCGAGCAGCTCGCCATCGCCGCACGTGCCCTGGCGCCGGAGCTGATGGTCGTCTTCGCGTCCGGCCGCAGCGCCACGACCAGCCTGGCGCGATCGGTCATGCTGTCCAAGCCCTACGAGGTCGAAGCGCTGCAGAGGGCCCTGGCCGGCCAATAAAAAAGCGGCCCTCGCGGGGCCGCCGTGTCTTGCTGAACTGCCTGGCTGCTTACACGTAAGCCGCCAGCGCACCTTTCATTTTCTTCAAGGCCGCCGATTCGATCTGGCGAATCCGCTCGGCCGACACGCCGAACTCTTCGGCCAGCGTGTGCAGCGTGGCGCCGGAGCCGTCGTCGTTCGCCAGCCAGCGCGCTTCGACGATGCGGCGCGAACGCGGGTCGAGTTTACCCAGCGCCGTTTCCAGGCCTTCGGACTGCAGGCGCGTGACCTGCTCGGCTTCGAGCACGCGGGTCGGCTCCTGCTGGTCCGAGGACAGGTAGGCGATCGGCGAGAACTTGTCGTCTTCGTCGTCGGTCGGCGCTTCCAGGGCGATGTCGCGGCCCGAGAGGCGGGTTTCCATCTCGATCACTTCTTCGCGCTTGACGTCGAGCAGCTTGGCCAGGTCGTCGACCTGGGTCGGGGTCATCGCGTCCAGGCCGACCTTGTTGCTGCGCAGGTTGAAGAACAGCTTGCGCTGGGCCTTGGTCGTGGCGACCTTCACCAGGCGCCAGTTCTTCAGGATGTACTCATGCATCTCGGCCTTGATCCAGTGCATCGCGTACGACACCAGGCGCACGCCCTGGTTCGGGTCGAAACGCTTCACGGCTTTCATCAGGCCGATATTGCCTTCCTGGATCAGGTCGGCGTGCGGCAGGCCGTAGCCGAGGTAGCCGCGCGCAATCGACACCACCAGGCGCAGGTGCGACAGCACCAGCTTTTGTGCGGCGTCGAGATCGTTCGCATCCCGCAACCGCTTAGCCAGCGAGACCTCTTCCTCGTGGGTCAGCATCGGCAGGCGGTTGACGGCGGAAATATACGCGTCGATGTTACCGAGATTGCCAGTGAAACCGAGGTTCAGGGCACGATTGCTGGTCGGAACCAATGCGGATTGTGCGGACATCATATTTTTCCCCGTAAATAATCTTTGCTGCATCGTCTACGCCACCGGGACATCCCGGATGCGGACTGTACGTTCACAACTTATCGCGTACAGAATGCGTTTTCAGACCTTGTTTACCTTCGCTTGAGAACATATATTAGCACTCCCCCTGTGAGAGTGCCAGCGACCTGCCAAAAACGGCCGGGTGTTTAAGTCTCGTCAAAGTATTTCTCGAAAGTATCGAAAAAGTGCTGATTTAATGTAGAGCAGAAGCTTGTAAAACTGTTGAGATTGATCAGATGTGCTGGGCTTGCGTGATCGGTCAGGGCTCAGGTTACGGGCACGCGATAGGGCGTTTCTGTTAGTTGGCGCACGAAAGAAGGCGATCGGCAGGTAAATGCGCCGCTGTCTGGCGTGATGGCGGCATGCATGCCTACAAGGTGGGGGGTGCAATATTGCATGTAGCCACCACATGGGGCGGATTCGCCACAGTCGCGGTACTACCAATGAAAAACGGGTGATACGGCCCGCGCCTTATCACCCGTTCAATTTATGCAACAACCGTTCAGCGCATGCGCGCCAGGTGCCGTTGCACCGACAGCAAGGCGCCGATTAAGCCCAGGCCGGCGCTGATTGCCAGCAAGCCGGCCACTTCCAGCACGCCCAACGGCGCCAATTGAAACTCCGACGCGTACAGCCGCGCGAACTCGGCAATCGCCGCGTTCAACGGGTTCAGCGCCAGCGTCACCGCACCCAGGGCCACCGCGCCGGCGCACAGGCCGAGCAGGGCGCCCGTGTAATAGAAGGGGCGGTGGATGAAATTATCGGTTGCGCCCAGCAGCTTGGAGACGGCGATTTCCTCGCGCTGGGTCAGCACCTGCAGGCGGATCGTGTTGAACACCACCGCGATCACGACCACGCCCAGCGTGATCGCCAACAGCAGCAGGGCCAGGCGCAGGATGCCGAGCAGGGCGGCCAGGCGCTTGACCCAGGCCGAATCGACCTGCACCGTGTCGACCTGGGGCAGGGCGCCCATCTGCTCGACGATGTTGTCGATGCGGGCGGCGTCGCGCGCGCTGGAAAAGCCGTCCAGCTTCATCACATAGCTGTCCGGCAGCGGATTGTCGCCCAGCGTGTCGAGCGCGGCGGACAGGCCGCTGCGCTCTTTCAGATCGTCGAGCGCCTGTTCGCGCGGCACGAAGCTGATCTGCGCGTGGCTGCCCTGCAGTATCTGGCGCAGCTGCGGCTCCAGCGCCAGCGCTTCCTCGCGCGGCGCATCCGGCCGCATGAACAGGCTCACTTCCGGATCGACCGAGAGCTGTTCGGACATCGGGCGCACGTTGTCGAGCAGGGTGATGCCGGCGAACGGCAGCGCCAGCGCCACCGCCACCACCAGCACGTTGAACAGGAAACTGCCCGGCGCCTTGCGCAGGGTCGTCAGCGCCGAGCCGAGCGCGAAGCGGTGCTCGCGGAACCACGGGCTCATGCCGCACCTCCACGACCGGCAGCGACATGCGGCACCAGTTGGCCATGTTCGAGCCGGATCACGCGCGCCGCGCCGTCGAGCACCTGCTCGTCGTGGGTCGAGATCAGGCAGGTCACGCCGACCGAGTGGAAAGCGCGCAGGGCGTCGAGCACCTTGTCGGCCGCCACCCGGTCCAGGTTCGCCGTCGGCTCGTCGGCCAGGATGATCTGCGGCCGGTTGACGATGGCGCGCGCGATCGCCACGCGCTGCTGCTCGCCGCCGGACAGCTCGAGCGGATGCGCCTTGGCCCGCTCCAGCAGGCCGACCTTGTCCAGTGCGGCGCGCGCGCGCTGTTCGGCGCCGGCTTTCGGCGCTCCCGACACCAAGAGCGGCAGCATCGTATTGGCCAGGATGTTGCGGTCGTTGAGCAAACGCTGGTGCTGGAAGATCAGGCCCAGTTTGCGGCGCAGGAAGGGGATGCCGGCCTTGGTGAGCTGGCCAATGTCCTGGCCGAACACGATCACGCGCCCGCTGCTGGGGCGCTCGATGGCGGCGATCATCTTCATCAGCGTCGACTTGCCGGCGCCGGACGGACCGGCCAGGTAGACCAGTTCGCCCTTGTTGATGTTGAGGGAAACTTCACGCAGGGCAGTAGCCTCTACAGAATATTTTTTCGAGACGGAGTGGAATTCGATCATCGGCGCTTATCTCTCAACCCAGCAGCGCTTCGACGAATTCTTCGGCATCGAACGGCTGCAGGTCGTCCAGCTTTTCCCCAACGCCGATGAAGTACACCGGCACCGGACGCGTGCGCGCGATCGCGGCCAGCACGCCGCCTTTCGCCGTGCCGTCGAGCTTGGTGATCACCAGGCCGGTCAGCTGCAGCGCGTCGTCGAAGGCTTTGACTTGTGCGAGCGCGTTCTGGCCGGTATTGCCGTCGATGACGAGCACGATTTCATGCGGGGCGGCGTCCATCCCCTTGCCGATCACGCGCTTGATCTTCTTCAGCTCTTCCATCAGGTGCAACTGGGTCGGCAGGCGGCCGGCGGTATCGACCATGACGACGTCGACGCCGCGCGCCTTGCCCGACTGAACCGCGTCAAAAGCGACCGCGGCCGGGTCGCCCGAGGCTTGCGAGATGACGGTCACGTTGTTGCGCTGGCCCCAGACCATCAACTGTTCGCGCGCGGCGGCGCGGAAGGTGTCGCCGGCGGCCAGCAGCACGGACTGATCCGAGCGCTGCATGTGCTTGGCGAGCTTGCCGATGGTGGTGGTCTTGCCGGCGCCGTTGACGCCGGCGATCATCATCACCAGCGGCTCGTGGCGGCCCAGTTCGAGCGGCTTTTGCAGCGGCGCCAGCATCTCGATCATCAGGATTTTCAGCGCGGCTTTCACGGCGGCAGCGTCGAGCAGCTTGTCTTCCTTGACCTTGCGGCGCAGGCTGTCGAGCAGGAACTGGGTCGCGTCCATGCCGGCGTCGGACATCAGCAGGGCCGCTTCGAGTTCCTCGTACAGGTCTTCGTCGATGCGCGCGCCGACGAACAGCAGCGACAGGTTGCTCGAGGTTTTCGAGAGTCCGGCCTTCAGGCGCGACATCCAGGATTTTTTCTTTTCCGCTTCGCTGACCGGGCGCTCGGCGGTCTCTTCGATGAAGAGTTCAACCTCGGCTTGCGGAACGGGCGCTGGCGTGGGCGTCGGCGCAGGGGCGGGAGCAGGAGTAATGACGGGCGCGGCTGGCGGCGGCACAAGCTCGCTCGGCGCCGGCGTTTCAGGGGCGGCTTTTTTTCTTTTGAAGAAACTGAACATGGGTTGATTGGTGGCGGGTGGTGCATGCACATGCCGGGAATCGAGCACCGGCACGATGAAAAGGGTCGCGCGTATTCTACCAGAGGGACGTACTGACGATTCTGCAACAATGAGCGGCAACGAATGAGTAGGAGCGGCGATCATGCACGGATGCTGGCAGCGTGCGCAAACGCGACAGTTCCGCTGCCGGGCACGCGTGCCGTTCAACGGCCTGGAGCACGGCAAGCGTGCGCACTGGCGCGCCTGCGGGCGCCGCTCTACAGTAGAACATCCGTCGGCCCACACAGAAAGGAGTTGCCATGAAACTGCTGCGCCAGGCCATCGCCTGGGCCTTTATTGCGCTGGTCGCGCTGTTTCTGACGCATCCCACGGCGGAGCAGCACAGCGCGTTCGATGGGCCCTTGCCGCTGCCAGCCGGACTCGAACCGCTGCTGCCCCCGGGGTGAGCAGGAAGGTCATTGCCGGTTGCGCGTCCACCAGTTGCCCTTCTTTTCCGCCGCCACCGGCGTCAGGCGCCAGGCGCCGTAGGGGTTGTTGAACAGCGAGCCCGGCCCGTAGTCGATCGCCTCGGTCCGTTCGACCCGGTACACCGGCTTGCCCGCGCTGACCGAAAACGTGTGGCCGTCCTCGAACTGGGGCGCATGTTCGAGCAGGTAGCGCGTGAAGAAACGCAGCATGTCGGCCGCTTCGGTCTTGTTGTCGGCGCTGGTGATCGCTTCGGGCAGGCCGAAGTTATGCATGCCGCAGGAATACACGTCGGCGCCGGCCACGTAGACCACCAGCGCCCGGTGCGCGCTCAAGGCCCCGAGCTGCTCGCTCATGTCGATCCAGTAGGCCGGCGCATGGGCAATACCCGTGCTGTCCACCTTCACGCCCATGCCACCGGCGTCGATGATGGCCGCGCCGGCGCGCATCATGGCATCGGCCGCTTCACGCGAGCCGCCAGGCGCGACCAGGTAGGCCACCGATGCATGGTCGTCGATGTCGGCCATCGCCACGGTCTTGGCCCAATGCGGGCCGGCCTTGGCGAAATCGTTGGCCAGTTCCGGATCGGCGCGCTGCAGCACGAGTTCGCAGGTAAAACCGGTTTCAAGGTCGCGCAGTACTTTTCCTTCAAGGAGGTAACCGGTGCCGCTGGCGCTGATTTCGTCGGCCAGGGCGCTGCTGCTGTCCCATGGGCCGGGGATGCACAAGACCACTTCTGGGGTGTTGCTCACGTGCGCTCTCTCCTTTTATTCTGCTTCCGCGCCCCCGAAGAAGCGCATGCTTGCCTGCGGCCCAATGCGGCCCGCTGTCGAGCAGCATAGCCCGTTTGGCGCAAAGTTGCGTTTGGCAATCGAAGCAGGGGTGCGCGGGTATGCAGGTGGAGTAGCCGCGCGCTAACCGGTCAGGGTGTAACCCGGGATGACAACGTCTCGCCCGTCAGCGTGAAGCCCTGTTCAGGAACTGAACAACTCCGAGTGCGTGCCGGCGCGCGTGAAGACGATCATCTCAGGTTTGACAGAGGTGTTGATCTTATAGATGAGCAAGAAATCGCCCCCAACATGACACTCCCGGTATCCTTCCCAATCATGCTTGAGTGCATGGTCCAGCCATTCTGCCGGGAGCGGCTCGTCGTTTGCGATGAGTAACAACATGACCTCTTTGAGACGGTTCATGTCATAGCGGCCGGAATGCGATAGTCGTTCCCAGTCCTTCAGGAATGACTTCGTGTAGTCAGACTGGCGGGGGAGATTGGTGCGCTTGCTGGCGCGTTTATTCGCTGGTGTTTTTTTCGAGGTCATCGAATAGATCATCCGCAGTTGCAAAACGAGCGCGGCGACCATTGATGATTTCTTCAGTCTCAGCGATGGCAGCACGACTCTCTGCATTGGGGACTTTGATACTGAAGGGCATCTCTTTGTCTGCCACGACGCGCATTAGGAAAACGCGAATCGCATCCGACAACGTAAGACCCATCGAGCCCAGCGTTTCCGTTGCCTGCATCTTGATCTGCTCATCCACTCGAACGTGAACCATTGCTGTTGCTGCCATGATGGCCTCCTGTGGGTGGATGTAGATGAAACGTCAGTCACGACTGACTGAGATACATTGTATCTCAATCTTTACCGGGAATGCTTACCCGGTCGCATACGCCCCATCCCCAATCGCAGTGACTGATCAACCGGCCTTGGCCGCCTGCGCCGCCTCGCGCATCGCCTCCAGCGTCATATTCGGCGTGATCAGGTTGCCGTCGTAACGCAACTCGATCAGCGCCGGCAAGTTCTTGCCGTTGGCATGTTCCAGCGCCCGCGCCAGCGCCGGCGCGAAGTCGGCCGTCCGTTCGACGATTTCGCCATGCCCGCCATAGGCGTGCGCCAGCGCCGCGAAATCCGGGTTGTGCAGGGTGGTGCCCGATACGCGCCCTGGATAGGTTTTTTCCTGGTGCATGCGGATGGTGCCGAACATGCTGTTGTTGAAGACGATGATGATGACGCCGGCGCCGTACTGCACCGCGGTGGCCAGTTCCTGGCCGGTCATCATGAATTCGCCGTCGCCGGCAAAGGTGACGACCGTGCGCCGCGGATCGATGATCTTGGCCGCCACGCCGGCCGGCACGGCGTAGCCCATGGCGCCGTTGGTCGGCGCCAGCTGCGTGCGCATGCCGCCGTAGCGGTAGTAACGGTGCGCCCAGGTGGCGTAGTTGCCGGCGCCATTCGTGATGATCGTATCGTGCGGAAGCGCGGCCATCATGTCCTGCACCACTTGCCAGAGATCGAGCGGCGCATCGCCTTTGGCAAAGATCGGCGGCCGCACCTGGAAGGCGGCCAGTTCGGCCTTTGCCTCGGCCACCGTGTGGCGCCAGGCGCTCGCATCGACCGGTTCCATCGCCGCCAGCATCGACGTGATCTGCGGCGCGCCGCTGGCGATCATCAACTCGGCCTGGTAGACGCTGCCCAGTTCCTCGGGATCGTTGTGGATGTGGACCAGGCGCTGGGTAGGAACGGGCGAAGCGAGCAGGGTGTAGCCGCCGGTCGTCATCTCGCCCAGGCGCGGGCCGATGGCGATGACCAGGTCGGCTTCTTTCACGCGCGCGGCCAGCTTCGGGTTGATGCCGATGCCGACGTCGCCGACGTAGTGCGGATGCGCGTTGTCGAGCAGGTCCTGGAAGCGGAAGGTGCAGGCCACCGGCAGCGCGTTCGCTTCGGCAAAGGCTTGCAGGTCGGCGCAGGCTTGCGCATTCCAGGTGCCGCCGCCCAGCAGCACGATCGGACGCTGCGCTTGCGCCAGCATGGCGCGCAGGGCGTCTATTTGCGCGGAGGAGGGCGCGGCCTGCACCGGCTGGTAGCGGCGCGTGTCCGCCACCTGCGCGGTCTCGACCAGCATGTCTTCCGGCAGCGCCAGCACCACCGGACCGGGACGGCCGCTGGTCGCGACCTGGAACGCGCGCGCCATGTATTCGGGGATGCGGTCGGCGCGGTCGATCTGCGCCACCCATTTCGCCATTTGCCCGTACATGCGGCGGTAGTCGATTTCCTGGAAGGCTTCGCGGTCGATGAAGTCGTTGCCGACCTGGCCGATAAACAGGATCAGCGGCGTCGAGTCCTGGTAGGCCGTGTGCACGCCGATCGAGGCATTGGTGGCGCCGGGACCGCGGGTGACGAAACAGATGCCGGGCTTGCCGGTCATCTTGCCATAGGCCTCGGCCATGAAGGCGGCGCCCCCTTCCTGGCGGTTGATGACGAAGCGGATCTCGGAATCGTGCAGCGCGTCGAGCACGTCGAGATAGCTTTCGCCGGGCACGCCGAAGGCGGTGTCGACGCCGTGGACGTGCAGTGCATCGACCAGGATCTGGCCGCCGGTGCGGGAGGGGTGCGTCATGTGCGTCATCCTTTTGGTTCCCCGGCCGCGCCGGGCATCGTGGCATTCTATGCAATCGTTGCGCGCCGGGCTTTTCAAATGGCGACACCGATTTTCAGAAATGGCGGCGCGTATGCGCATCGGTTACAATGCACCCCGTGAAGCAGGCCAGACAGCCGCTGGCTGGTGCCGCAAGGTGCCGGCGGGAGGAAGGTCCGGACTCCACAGAGCGGGGTGACGGTTAACGGCCGTCCGCCGAAAGCCGCTGGCGCAAGCCAGTGGTATAAGGCGAGGAATAGGGCCACAGAGACGAGCGTATTCAGTTACGGTGAAACGCGGTAACCTCCACTCGGAGCAATTCCAAATAGGCACGCGTTGATGTTGCTCGCGGAGCGTGCGGGTAGGAAGCTTGAGCGCCGGAGTAATTCGGCGCCTAGAGGAATGGCTGTCATAGGGGCGTCCCGCAAGGGAGACCACTACACAGAATCCGGCCTATCGGCCTGCTTTACACTGACTACAGCGGAGGACGCGTGCCGCACTATATCCCGCAATACGTCCTGGCTCTCGACCAGGGAACGACCAGTTCCCGCGCCATCCTGTTCGACCGCCAGGGCCAGGTTGTCGCCTGCGCCCAGCAGGAATATCCCCAGCATTTCCCGCAGCCCGGATGGGTCGAGCACGACGCGCTCGACATCTGGAACAGCCAGCTCGCCTGCGCGCGCAAGGTGCTGGCGGACAGCGGGGTCTCCGCCGCGCAGATTGCCGCCGTCGGCATCGCCAACCAGCGCGAGACCACGATCGTCTGGGACCGCGCCACGGGCGAACCGATCGCACGCGCCATCGTCTGGCAAGACCGCCGTACCGCCGGCGCCTGCGACCGCCTGCGCGAAGCGGGCCACGCGCGCGCGATCGCGCGCAGCACCGGTCTCGAACTGGACGCCTATTTTTCCGCCACCAAGCTGCAATGGCTGCTCGCGAACGTGCCGGGTGCGCGCGCGCGCGCCGAACGCGGCGAGCTGTGTTTCGGCACGGTCGACAGCTGGCTCGCCTATAAGCTGTGCGGGCGCCACGTCACCGACGTCGGTAACGCATCGCGCACGATGCTCTACAACATCCACACGATGCGCTGGGACCCGGCGCTGCTCGACCTGTTCGGCGTGCCGGAAGCGATGCTGCCGGAAGTGGTGCGCAGTTCGGGGCAAGTCGGCAAGGTGCATGAAGAATGGTTCGGTGCACCGATTCCGCTGTCCGGCATCGCCGGCGACCAGCAGGCCGCCACCTTCGGCCAAGCCTGCTACGACAAGGGGATGGTGAAAAACACCTACGGCACCGGCTGCTTCATGCTGATGCACGCGGGTTACGTGCCGCCGGTGTCGCGCAACCGCCTGCTGGCCACCATCGGCTGGAAGGTCGACGGCCGCACCGACTACATGCTCGAGGGTAGCGTCTTCATGGGGGGCGCCACGGTCCAGTGGCTGCGCGACGGCCTCGGCATCATCAAGGAATCAAGCGAGGTCGAAGCGCTGGCGACCTCGGTGCCTGATTCCGGCGGGGTGATGCTGGTGCCGGCCTTTGTCGGCCTCGGCGCGCCGCACTGGGACGCGTATGCGCGCGGCACCATCGTCGGCATGACGCGCGGCACCACCGGGGCGCACATCGCGCGCGCGGCGGTCGAGGCGATCGCCTACCAGAGCGCGGAACTGCTGGCGGCGATGCAGAAGGATGCCGCCTGCCCGGTGATGGAAGTGCGCGCCGACGGCGGCGCCGCACGCAACGATTTATTAATGCAGTTCCAGGCCGATTTACTGGGGGTGCCGGTGGTGCGTCCGCTGGTGACCGAGACCACGGCGCTGGGCGCGGCCTACCTGGCCGGCCTGGCCGAATGCTTCTGGCGCTCGCGCGAAGAAATCCAGGCCCTGTGGTGCGCCGAACGCCGCTTCGAGCCCGCCATGCCGGCCGAGCGCCGCGCCGAACTGCGCGGCCGCTGGGCGCGCGCGGTCGAGCATGCCAAGGGCTGGGTCGAGCATTGATGGCGTTCGAGATTGCCGCGGTCGATCGCCGCGTGTACTGGGCGCTGTTCATCATCGCGTTAGTCGTGATCGCCACGCCGCTGCTGGTGCTGCGCCGCGACGGCCCGGCACGTACCCTGCGCAACGTGGTCCGGGCCGCGCTGCTGATCGTGCCGCTCACGACGGCGCTGGGCTATACGATGTCGGACAGTGCGCTGCGCATCGAGGACGGCAAGGTCATCGTGCACGCCGCGCATTTCTTCCAGGAGGCGCGCCCCATCGGCGAGTTCGACCTGGCGCGGGCGCGCGCCGGCACGTATGGATCGATGGCCGAGGCCCGATTGGGGGTGCGCAGCACCGGCATCCGGCTGCCGGGCTATGTGGCTGGACGGTTTGCGCGCCAGGGCGGCGGCGCGATGTTTGCGTTGCTGACCGACCGCAGCCGGGTGGTGTACCTGCCGGCGCGGAGCGGGCCGTCGCTGCTGATCAGCGTGGAGGAGCCTGAACAATTCCTCTCAACGCTGCGCGGGATGTAGGGTGGGCGCCCCGAGCCCACGCGTGAAGCATGCATCGTGTTAGCGCATATATCCGCGTGGGCACAGGGCGCCCACCGGATTACGCCTTCTCGACGATCTCCAGATCGAATTCATCAACCCCCGCCACCTCGCCATGCACCCGGTCGCCCGGCTGCAAGGCGCCGACGCCGCCCGGCGTGCCGGTGAAGATCAGGTCTCCCGGCGCCAGCGTCACCAGGCGCGACAAGTGGCTGATGATGTCGGCGATCGGCCAGATCATCTCGTTGAGGCAGCCGTCCTGGCGCACGTCGCCATTCACCAGGATGCGGATGCAGGCGTCCTCGGTCGGATGGCCAAAGGCGCTGACCGGACGCAGCGGGGTGCAGGGCGCGGACGCATCGAAGCCCTTGGCCATGTCCCACGGCCGGCCGGCATCCTTGGCCACGGCTTGCATGTCGCGCCGGGTCAGGTCGATGCCGACGCCGTAGCCCCACACTTTACTCAATGCCTCGTCGGCCGGAATGTCGGCGCCGCCGCTGCGCAGGGCGACGACCAGCTCGATCTCGTGGTGCAGGTCTTGCGTCGCCGGCGGATAGGGCAGGGCGCCTTCGGCGGGCACGACCGCGTCGGCCGGCTTGGTGAAGAAGAACGGCGGCTCGCGGTCCGGGTCGCTGCCCATTTCGCGCGCGTGGGTCGCGTAATTGCGGCCGACGCAGAAGACGCGGCGGATCGGGAAGCGAGCGCTGCTGCCGAAGACGGCAAGGGATGGCGTGGCGGGTGGCGTAAAGGCGAATTCGCTCATGGGGCTCTCTGGTTGACGGTATGACCTCATTCTAGCGCCGCCTGCCGTCTCGTGGAGAGCCGGTTTAGAACCCGATGCGTCCCCGTCCCGGCGCGATCCGCAGGCGCACGTCGTCCGCAGTGACGTGGGCGCGTCCATCAGCTACCGCATAGCCCAGGCTGTCGAGCAGGGTCTTGCGCAAGTCGCGCGGGGCGATCGGCGCCAGCCGGTCGAGCACGGCATCGGGCAGGCGGGCGTCGAAGCCGGGCAGGTTCAGTTCGACCAGCAGGTCCGTGTACATGCGCTGGGCGATGCCGGCTGATTGCTCAGGCGTCGGCGCCGGTACTTCGTAGACCGCCATCCGGTTCAGCAGCGGCGCCGGGATGCCGTCGGTGGAATTGGCTGTCAGCACCCAGAAGATCTGGCTGGCGTCGATTTCGACGTCGATGAATTCGTCGCGGAAGGCTTGCGCGGTTTCCGGTTCCAGCAACTGGTACAGCGCCGCCAGCGGATCGGACTGCGAGGAGCCGCTCGCCTTTTCCACTTCGTCGAGCACGACCACCGGGTTGGCGTACTGGCCGCGCACCAGGCGCTCGGCGACCTTGCCGCACTTGGCGCCGCGCCAGCTGGCCGAGCTGCCGGTGATGACGAAGCCGGCCGACAGCGCGTTCATGCTGATCAATTCGCAGTCGGTGCCCATCGCGCGCGCCAGGCGCCTGGCGAAATGGGTTTTACCCACACCCGGCCCGCCCAGCAGCAGGATCGGCATGACGTTGAACCCCTTGTTGCCGGCGTGGGCCAGGCGCAGGTAACGCGCCAGATCGTCGAGCACGGCATCGAAATTCGGGCATTCCTCGAGCAGCGGGGACAGGGCGTCGAGCGAAGAGGGGGTGGTGATGAAACGCTCCGGGCCGGCGCCCAGCATGCGTTCGTAGAAGGCGTCGAGTTCGGGCGAGCGTCCGCGGCTGCGGTCGAGGGCATCCTGCACGTCGAGCAGGTCGTAGACGGTACGGGTTCGCGCGATGGTCAGACTCACAAGAGCACTCCTTGTAATTCGGCAACATTCCGCAAAATTCAGCACTGCAGCGCCCGTCTTACCAAACTGCCGGGCGATGAGAAATCCTAACCCGTCCGGCATGAATCCGCAATTTTTCTCCAATACGGAACAGGTCGATTCCCGTTGCCAAAATACAAGGCGTATTTACGGATTAATTTTCCTAATTGCAACAATGTGACCTACCTGTCTAGATGAGGTAAGACATTCACTCTTTACGCTAAGTGCTTAATTTACTGAGAGATTTTCTCTTGAGACTACTTCAGCGTTACGCGCTAAGTCCTTCATTTCATTGGCAAAATTAGGGTTTTTCCTACTGGAATTCGCTTGACCAGTAACAACGCTTCCTCTAAAGTGGGAAACGGTGTGAAAAAGTGCAGTTTTGTGGGAGAAAATAGATTCTCCCGGCGCCTAATACAACTAAACTGATAACTCTCCAAAGCTAGGTAAAAGCGTGTTTCAAGGCGCGTCAGCGATCAATCTCGATGCGAAAGGCCGGATGTCGATTCCGGCAAAGCACCGTGACGCCCTCGCGCTGCAATGCGAAGGCCGCCTCACGCTCACGCGCCACCCGCACGGCTGCCTGTTGTTTTTCCCGCGTCCCGTGTGGGAAACCCACCGCGACCAGATCGCCGCCTGGCCCATGTCGGCGCGCGCCTGGCAGCGCATTTTCCTCGGTAACGCCAGCGATGTCGAGATGGACAGCGCCGGCCGTGTCCTGATTTCTCCCGAACTGCGTGCCGCTGTCGGCCTGGAAAAAGAAGTGATGATGCTCGGCATGGGCAGCCACTTCGAGATCTGGGATGCCGCCAAGCTGGCCGAAGATGAAGCATCCGCCGTTGCCGGCGGCATGCCCGATGTACTCTCCAATTTCTCTTTCTGAGGCACGGATGACGATTGACACTCCGGTGCCCGAACTGCTGCATCGCACGGTACTGCTTGACGAAGCGGTCGACGCGCTCGACCTGGCCGGCGCCCGCGCCGACGGCGTCTATATCGACGGCACCTTCGGCCGCGGCGGCCACAGCCGCCTGCTGCTGTCGCGCCTGGGTCCGAATGGCCGCCTGGTCGCCTTCGACAAGGACCCGATGGCGATCGCCACCGCGCAGCAGATCGCCGATCCACGCTTTTCGATCGTCCACGACAGCTTCGCCACCATGGGCACGGCACTCGCCGCCCAGGGCGTGCTGCACGTGGACGGCATCCTGCTCGATCTCGGTATTTCATCGCCCCAGGTCGACGACGCCACGCGCGGCTTCAGCTTCCGCAACGATGGCCCGCTCGACATGCGGATGGACACGACACGCGGACTCTCGGCCGCCGAATGGGTAGCCACGGCGACCGAACAACAACTGGAAAAGGTTATACGTGATTATGGGGAAGAACGGTTTGCTTTTCAGATTGCAAAGGCGATTGTTGCTCGCCGGGCAGTCGAGCCAATTTCAAGCACACGCCAGCTTGCCGCAATCGTGGCAGACGCGGTCAAGACTCGGGAAAAAGGCAAGGATCCGGCCACCCGCACCTTTCAAGCTATCCGGATTTTCGTCAATAAAGAGCTTGAGGACCTCGAAGCAGGGCTGACGGCTGCCTACGCCATGCTCGCGCCCGGCTCGCGCATGTCGGTAATCAGCTTCCACTCGCTCGAAGACCGCATGGTCAAGCAGTTTTTCGCCAGCAAAGCCAAGGTGGCGCAGCCGGACCGGCGCCTGCCGATCCGCGCCGTCGACCTGCCGCAGCCGCAGATGAAGCTGATCGCCAAGATCAAGCCGTCGGATGAGGAAGTGTCCGCCAACCCGCGCGCCCGCTCGGCGGTGCTGCGCGTGGCGGAGCGCATCGAGGATGCTTCGAAGGGCGCGGCTAAATGAGCAACAAGCTCAACATCGTGCTGGCTGCCGGCCTGATCGCCTGCGGCCTGACCCTGGTTAACGCGCGCTACCAGGCGCGCCATTTATTCGTCGAGCTCGAGCGCCTGCAGCAGACCGGCCGCCAGCTCGACATCGACTGGGCCCAGCTGCAACTGGACCAGTCCACGCTCGGCAAGAACGAACGCATCGAGCAGATCGCCCGCACCAACCTGAACATGACACCGCTGACCCCGGCCCGCACCCAGTACCTGACGACGGAGGGCGTGCGATGAAGCGCGACAAGCCGTTCACCACCGGGCGCGTCGCCGCCGCCAAGGGCATGGCTTTTTCCAAGAGCCCGGTGCTGGCCGTGCGCCTGCCTGACTGGCGCTCGCGCGTGATGCTGTTCGTGCTGTTCGCGGCCTTTGCCGCGCTCGGCCTGCGCGCGCTCTGGCTGCAGGGCATGTCGACCCAGTTCCTGCAAAAGCAGGGCAAGAGCCGCTACGAGCGCACGCTCGAACTGCCGGCCACGCGCGGCAAGATCATGGACCGCAACGGCCAGGTACTGGCCTCCTCGCTGCCGGTGAAAGCCGTGTGGGCGATTCCCGAAGACGTGCTGGCTTCGCCGCCGGAAAAGCTGACCGCACTGGCCGGCCTGCTCGAGATGCCGGAAGCGGAACTGCGCAAGAAGCTCGACTCGGACCGCACCTTCGTCTACCTGAAGCGCCAGGTCGAGATGGACGTCATCGCCAGGATCGAAAAACTGAAGATCACGGGCCTCGACACGCGCAAGGAATACAAGCGTTTCTATCCGCAGGGCGAAGTCATGACCCACATGGTCGGCTTCACCAACGTCGAAGACGTCGGCCAGGAAGGCATGGAGCTGGCGCAGCAAAAGTCGCTGGTCGGCGCGCCCGGCAGCCGCCGCGTGATCAAGGACCGCCTGGGCCGCATCGTCGAAGACCTCGGCTATTCGCGCGAGCCGCACGACGGCAAGGACCTGACGCTGTCGGTGGATTCCAAGCTGCAGTACATCGCCTTCACCAGCGTCAAGAACGCAGTGGAAAAATTCAACGCCCAGGCCGGCGGCGCCGTCGTGCTCGACGTGCAGACCGGCGAAGTGCTGGCCATGGCCAACTACCCGAGCTACAACCCGAACGACCGCCGCAACCTCACCGGCGCCCAGCTGCGCAACCGCGTCATCACCGATACCTTCGAACCCGGCTCGACGATCAAGCCGGTGACCGTGGCGCTCGGCCTGGAAACCAAGCGCATCACCCCGAACACCGTGTTCGATACCTCGCCCGGCTTCATGATGGTGACCGGCAAACGCATCCGCGACACCCACAACTACGGCGTGCGCACCGTCGGCGGCATCATCCAGAAGTCGTCGAACATCGGCGTCGTGAAAATCTCGCAGATGATCCCGGCGCAGGAAATGTGGGAGATGTACACCAAGCTCGGTTACGGCCAAGCGCCGCGTTTCGGCTTCCCCGGCCCGACCGCCGGCCGCGTGCGTCCATGGAAGTCGTGGAAGCCGATCGAATACGCGAACATGGCCTTCGGCCATGGCCTGTCGGTGTCGCTGCTGCAGATGGCGCGCTCGTACATGATCTTCGCCCGTAACGGCGACATCATCCCGCTCTCGTTCGTGAAAGTGAACGAAGAGCCGGTCGGCCAGCAGGTGATTTCGCCGAAGACGGCGGCGCAAGTGCGCACCATGCTCGAATCGGTGGTCGGCCCGGAAGGCACGGCATCAAAAGCCCAGGTGCCCGGCTACCGCGTCGGCGGCAAGACCGGCACCGCCGAAAAGATCGTCAACGGCCGTTATTCGCGCACCGACAACATCGGCTACTTCGTCGGCATCGCGCCGATGTCCAAGCCGCGCTTCATCATCGCGGTCATGATCGACAACCCGCGCGGCGCACTGCGCACCGGCGGCAGCGTCGCGGCGCCGACCGCCGCGGACCTGGCAGCCAACGCGCTGCGCGCCGCCAACATCGCGCCCGATTCGTCGGTGACCGACATCATCATTCCGGAAGAACCACTCGAGGAGAGTTTGTGATGGCGCTCAGCCAGCTCGAAAGCCGCCAGCGCGACGCCGCGCGCTGGATCGTTGCCGCCGCCCCGGGCGGCAGGCTCGTTTCCGATTCGCGCCAGGTGACGCCGGGCGACGTCTTCTTTGCCTATCCCGGCGAAACCGCGGACGGGCGCCGCTTCATCGCGCAAGCGGTGGCGAATGGTGCCGTCGCCGTCGTCCATGAAGAACGCGATTTCGCCTGGGGCGAGGCCATCGCGGTGCCGCACCTGGCGGTGCCGAACCTGAAACTGCAGGCCGGTTTGATCGCGCATGCCGTCCTCGGCCAGCCCGATGCCGACATGTTCACTTTCGGCGTCACCGGCACCAACGGCAAGACTTCATGCGCGGTCTGGCTGGGTCAGGCCTTTGCCCGCCTTGGCGACACCGCCGCCGTCATCGGCACCTTGGGCGTGGCCATGTACAAGGGCCGCGGCGAACCGGAATTCGACGTCACCGGCTACACCACGCCCGACGCTGTGCTGCTTGCCAGCCGCCTGGCGGCCGTGCGCGAAGCGCGGGCGCGTTCGCTGGCGATCGAAGTGTCGTCGATCGGCCTGGTCGAAGGGCGCCTGGCCGGCCTGCATTTCGACGTCGCGATTTTTACGAACCTGACACGCGACCACCTCGACTACCACGGCGACATGGCGACCTATGAGGCGGCCAAGATCACCCTGTTCGAATGGCCGGATTTGCAGACCGCCGTCATCAACCTCGACGATCCGGCCGGCCAGCGCCTGGTGGCGCACCTGCGCGCGACGAATCCCGCGCTGGCGATCACCGGCTATACGCTGAATGATGCCGCCACCCAGCCGCCGATCGACGGCGTGAACATCCTGCGCGCGTCGAATAAACGCAGCCGTCCGGCAGGGAGCGAATTCCAGCTCGAAGCGCCCCAGGGTTCCCTGCTGGTGAAGACCCAGCTGGTGGGCCACTTCAACATCAGCAATGCGCTGGCGGTACTGGGCGCGTTGCTGGCCAAGGGCGTCGAGTTGAAAAACGCGGTCGAAGCGATCGAAGCCTTGCAGCCGGCCCCGGGCCGCATGCAGCAGGTCGGCGGCCAGGATGCGCCGCTGGTCGTGATCGACTACGCGCATACGCCGGACGCGCTCGAGAAAACGCTGGCCGCGCTGCGCCAGGTGGCGACGGAACGCGGCGGCCAGCTGTGGTGCGTGTTCGGCTGCGGCGGCGACCGCGACCCGGGCAAGCGTCCGCAGATGGGCGCCATCGCACAAGCTGCCGACCAGGTCATCGTCACCAGCGACAACCCGCGCAGCGAAGAACCGAATGCGATCATCGCCCAGATCGTCGCGGGCATGGACGCGGCCGGTGCGCCGCACCAGGCGATCGAAGACCGGGCGACTGCGATCCTGGCCGCCGTCAAGCAGGCGAACAGGCAGGACGTGATCCTGCTGGCCGGGAAGGGCCACGAACCCTACCAGGAAATCAAAGGCAAGAAGCTGCCGTTTTCCGACGCCGACCATGCCGCGCTGGCCTTGAGCGCGCGGCTCACCATGATGAGGACTAATTAAGATATGCGCGGTACGCTCGCCCAATTGATCGCGTCGATGCCCGGCTCGCAGATGACTGCCGATGCCAGCTTCGACAAGGTCTCGACCGACAGCCGTACGGCGAATGCCGGCGCGCTGTTCGTCGCATTGCGCGGCGAGACCTTCGACGCCCACGACTTCCTGCCGCAGGTGGCCGCCAATGGCGCCGCCGCGGTGGTGGCCGAGCGCCTGCCGGAGGACTGGACCTTGCCGGCGATCGTGGTGCCGAATACCTTGAGCGCGCTGGGCCAGATCGCGAATGGGTGGCGCCGGCAGTATGCGATTCCCGTCATCGGCGTCACCGGCAGCAACGGCAAGACGACCGTCAAGGAAATGATCGCGGCGATCCTGGCCGCCGCGTTCGGCGAACAGGCGCGCCTCGCCACGCAAGGAAACCTGAACAACGAGATCGGCGTACCGCTGACGCTGATGCGCCTGGAAGCCGCGCACCGCGCCGCCGTGGTCGAACTGGGCATGAACCATCCGGGCGAGATCGCACGGCTGGCGGCGATCGCCCAGCCGACGGTCGCCATGGTCAACAACGCCCAGCGCGAACACCAGGAATTCATGCACACGGTGGAAGCGGTGGCGCAGGAAAACGGCTCGGTGTTCGCCGCCTTGCCGGCCGACGGCGTTGCCGTCTATCCGGGCGACGATACGTATACGGCGCTGTGGCAGGGGCTGGCGTCGCATTGCCGCAGCCTGACGTTCGGCTTGAACGACGCCTGCGACGTGCACGCGTTGTACGTCAGCAGCGGATTCGGTAACAATTTGAAAGTGACAGTCCCCGGTGGCGCATTTGACCTGACACTGGCGGCGGCCGGCGAGCACAATGTGCGCAACGCGCTGGCCGCGATTGCCTGCGCGCTGGCGGCAGGCATCGAGCATGACGTGATCGTGCGCGGCCTGGAAGCCTTTGCGCCGGTGGGCGGCCGCCTGCAGCGCAAGCAGGCCGCGAATGGCGCACTGGTGATCGACGACACCTATAACGCCAATCCGGATTCGATGCGCGCCGCGATCGACGTGCTGGCGAGTTACCCGGCCCCGCGCATCCTGGTGGTGGGCGACATGGGCGAAGTCGGCACGCAGGGACGCGAGTTCCACGAAGAGATTGGCGCATATGCGCACAGCCGCGGCATCGAGACGGTGCTGGCGACGGGTGAACTGTCGCGTCACGTAGTGACGCACGGCGGTTCACAGCAACACGAACATTTTGAGCAGTTTGAGGATGTATTGGCAGCACTGGACAAGGCACTGGGCGGCAATTCTGATGCAACTGTGTTGGTGAAAGGCTCGCGCTTCATGAAGATGGAACGCGTCGTCGCTCACCTGATCGGATCCACACACACTGGCAAGGACGCCCACTAATGCTTCTCTGGCTCGCACAATACCTGCAGGACTACATCGGTCCCATGCGTGTCTTTAACTTCATCACCTTCCGTGCCGTGTTCGCCACGATCACCGCGACCGCGCTCGGCCTGTTCACGGGCCCGGCCGTCATCCGCAAGCTGACCGAGATGAAGGTCGGCCAGGCGGTGCGCACGCAGGGTCCGCAGACCCACCTGAAAAAACACGGCACCCCGACCATGGGCGGCGTGCTGATCCTCATTTCGATCGCGATTTCCACGCTCTTGTGGTGCGACCTGTCGAACCGCCTGATCTGGCCGGTGCTGATCGTCACGCTCGGCTTCGGCGCCGTCGGCTGGGTCGACGACTACCGCAAGGTGGTCTACCAGGACCCGGAAGGCATGCGCTCGCGCGAAAAATACTTCTGGATGTCGCTGATCGGCATCGCCGCGTCGCTGTACCTGGCGTTCTCGGTCTCGGCGCCGACGCCATGGCAGGTCGGCCAGCTGTTCTGGGCCTGGGTGCAATCGGGCTTCTCGCTCGACCTGCCGCCCAAGGCCGACCTGATCGTCCCGTTCTTCAAGACCATCAGCTATCCGCTCGGCGTCTGGGGTTTCATCGCGTTGACCTATTGCGTGATCGTCGGCACCTCGAACGCGGTGAATTTCACCGACGGCCTCGACGGCCTGGCCATCATGCCGACCGTGATGGTGGGCGGCGCGCTGGGACTGTTCGCTTATCTCACCGGTAACGTGACCTATTCGAAATACCTGTTCATCCCGCACATCGCCGGCGCCGGCGAGCTGCTGATCTTTTGCGGCGCGATGGCGGGCGCGGGCCTGGCCTTCCTCTGGTACAACGCGCATCCGGCACAGATGTTCATGGGCGACGTCGGCGCACTGGCCCTCGGCGGCGCGCTCGGCACCATCGCCGTCATCGTACGGCAGGAAATCGTCCTGTTCATCATGGGCGGCGTGTTCGTGGCCGAAACCCTGTCGGTGATCATCCAGGTCAGCTGGTTCAAATATACGAAGAAGCGCTATGGCACCGGCCGCCGCGTCTTCCTGATGGCGCCGCTGCACCACCATTTTGAACAAAAGGGCTGGAAGGAGACCAAGGTCGTGGTCCGCTTCTGGATTATCACGATGGTGCTGGTGCTGGTCGGTCTGTCCACTTTGAAGCTGCGTTGATGAACTACGAAGGCAAACTCGCCCTGGTATTGGGGCTCGGCGAATCCGGGCTCGCGATGGCGCAATGGTTATCCCGTTGCGGCGCGCGCGTGCGCGTGGCCGATACGCGCGGCGAGCCGCAGCGTCTCGGTGCGCTGCGCGACGCCGTGGCGGATGCCGAATTCGTCGGTGGTGCATTCACCGCCGCGCTGGTCGATGGCGTCGACTTCGTCGCCGTCAGCCCCGGCCTGGCGCCGAACAAGGAACTGGCCGCCATCGTGCCGGCCGCCCAGGCAGGGAACATCCCCGTCTGGGGCGAAATCGAACTGTTCGCGCAGGCGCTGGCTGCCCTGAAGGCGGAACGCGGCTATGCGCCGAAAGTCATCGCCATTACCGGCACCAACGGCAAGACCACGGTGACCAGTCTCACCGGCCTGCTGTGCCGCCGCGCCGGTTTCGACACGCGCGTGGCCGGCAACATCAGCCCGGCGGCGCTCGACGTGCTGCGCGAAGCGCTCGCTGACGACAAGCTGCCGCAAGCCTGGGTGCTGGAACTGTCCAGCTTCCAGCTGCACACCACTTTCAGCCTGGACGCCGACGCGGCCACGGTGCTGAACATTACCCAGGACCACCTCGACTGGCATGGCGACATGGCGGCCTACGCGGCGGACAAGGCGCGCATCTTCGGCCACAACACCACGCGCGTGCTGAACCGCGACGACGCCATCGTCATGGGCATGGCCGCGCCTGGCGTCGCGCAGATCACCTTCGGCACCGGCGAACCGCAGGAAGCGGGCAGCTTCGGCCTTGTCAACGAGCGCGGCGTGCTGTGGCTGGCGAATGCGGTCGCCGGCGAAGCGAGCGAGAAAAAGCTTAAAAAAGGCGAAGTCGCGGAGCCGGTCGAGATCGGCTTGAACCGCTTGATGCCGGCCGATGCGCTCAAGATCCGCGGCCTGCACAATGCGTCGAACGCGCTGGCCGCGCTGGCCCTGTGCCGCGCCGCCGGCCTGCCGCTCGCGCCCTTGCTGTACGGCTTGCGCGAATACGCGGGCGAACCGCACCGCGTCGAACTGGTCGCCACCATCGACGGCATCGATTACTACGACGACAGCAAGGGCACGAACGTCGGCGCCACGGTGGCCGCCTTGCACGGTCTCGGCAAAGCCTTTACGGGCGAAGACCAGCAGATCCTCTTGATCGCCGGCGGCGACGGCAAGGGCCAGGATTTCGCTCCGCTGGCCGAGCCGGTGTCGCGCTACGTGCGCGCCGTGCTGCTGATCGGGAAAGATGCGCCGGCCTTGAAAGCGGCGATCGAACCGTCCGGCGTGCCGTGCTTCGACCTCGACGACCTGCCGCGCGCCGTGCGCCGCGCGGCCGGCCTGGCGCGCGCCGGCGACAGCGTGCTGCTGTCTCCCGCCTGCGCCAGCCTCGACATGTTCACCAATTACGCGCACCGCGCGCAGGTGTTCGTCGACACCGTGCGCGAGATTGCGCTCGACAAGGGGATGGAGCTCTGATGGCCTTCCAGATCCCTTTTAAATTTTCGCCGGCCAAGGACAAGGACGCCGTCGCCGAGCGCGCGCGTCCCTCGAAGATGATGGACTACGACCAGCCGCTGGTCTGGGTCACGCTGATCCTGATGCTGTTCGGGATGGTGATGGTGTATTCGGCTTCGATCGCGCTGCCCGATTCGCCCAAGTTCTCTTACCTGGAAGGGCGCCACGAATACTTCCTGTTCCGCCAGATGGCCTTTATCGGGGCCGCGATCCTGGCCGGTTACGTCACCTTCCGCGTTCCCGTCGCCACGCTGCAAAAGCTGGCGCCGCTGATGTTCGTCGGCACCCTGATCCTGCTGATGCTGGTGCTGATTCCGGGCGTCGGCGTGGTGGTGAACGGCGCGCGGCGCTGGTTGTCTTTAAAGGTGTTCAACCTGCAGCCGTCCGAGATGATGAAGATCGTCGCGGTGCTGTACGCGGCCGACTTCACGGTGCGCAAGCAGCAGTACATGCACAAGCTGACCAAGGGCTTCATGCCGATGGCGGCGGCGATCGGCGTGGTCGGCATGCTGCTGCTGCTCGAGCCCGACCTGGGTGCATTCGGCGTCATCGTCTGCATCGCCATGGGCATCCTGTTCCTGGGCGGCTTCAACATGATCTGGTTCGGCGGCATCGGCGCGATCCTGGTCGTGATTTTTACTTCGATCATCGCACTGTCGCCGTTCCGGCGCGCGCGCATGTTCGCCTACCTCGACCCGTGGCAGGAAGACAATGCGCTCGATAAGGCGTACCAGTTGACGCACTCGCTGATCGCCTTTGGCCGTGGCGAGATCGCCGGCGTCGGCCTCGGCAACAGCGTGGAAAAACTGCACTACCTGCCGGAAGCCCACACCGACTTCATCATGGCCGTGATCGGCGAAGAGCTCGGCCTGGTCGGCGTGCTGGTGACGCTGGGGCTGTTCTACTGGCTGGTCAAACGCGCCTTCGACATCGGCCGCCAGGCGATCGCGCTCGACCAGTTCTTCGCCGGCCTCGCCGCCAAGGGCATCGGCATCTGGATCGGCGTGCAAACCTTCATCAACATGGGCGTGAACCTGGGCCTGCTGCCGACCAAGGGCCTCACCTTGCCGCTGATGAGCTATGGCGGTTCGGGCGTGGTCATCAACTGCATCGGCCTGGCGATCCTGCTGCGCATCGATTACGAGAACCGCATCCAGATGCGTGGAGGGCGGGTGAAATGAAGACACCAAAACAGCTGATGATCATGGCCGCCGGCACCGGCGGCCACATCTTCCCCGGCGTGGCGATCGCCCAGACCATGCGCGAGCGCGGCTGGACCGTCACCTGGCTCGGCACCGCGCACGGCATGGAACGCGAGTTCGTGCCGAAGCACGGCATCGAGATGGACACCATCGACTTCGCCGGCCTGCGCGGCAAGGGGATCAAGCACACGATCAGCGGCGCCTTCAAGATGGCGGCCTCGTTCGCGGCCTGCCTGCGCTACCTCGGCAAGAGGAAGCCCGACGTCGTGCTGGGCATGGGCGGCTACGTCACCGTGCCGGGCGGGATGATGGCGCGTACGCGCGGCATTCCGCTGGCGCTGGTGAATGCCGACGCGGCCCTGCTGTTGTCGAACAAGACCTTGACCCCGCTGGCGAGCCGCGTGCTGTTCGGCTTCCCGGCCGACTTCGGCAATGCCGCGGGCAAGGCGGTCGTCACCGGCAATCCGGTACGCCAGGCCATCCTCGACCTGCCGCTGCCGGCCGAGCGCTTCGCCGGCCGCAGCGGCCCCTTGCGGGTGCTGGTCGTCGGCGGCAGCCTGGGCGCGAAAGTCTTGAACGACAGCGTACCGGCGGCCCTTAGACTGATCGACGCCAACGTGCGTCCGCTGGTGACCCACCAGTCGGGCAAGAAGAACATCGACGCCTTGCGCATGGCTTATAAACAGGCCGGCGTGGAAGCGAACGTGGTCGACTTCATCGACGACATGGCGGCTGCGTATGCGCAGGCCGACCTGGTCATCTGCCGCGCCGGCGCGATCACCGTGTCGGAGCTGACGGCGGCCGGCGTGGCCAGCGTGCTGGTGCCGTTCGTCGCCAGCACGACCAGCCACCAGCGCGACAACGCGGTCTGGATGGACAAACAGCAAGCGGCAATCCACCTGGCGCAGGGCGACTTGTCGGCGCAGCGGGTGGCCGAACTGCTGCAAGGAACCAGCCGCGCGAATTGCCTGGCGATGGCGCAGGCCGCGCGCGGCGTCGGCAAGCGCAACGCGAACCAGGAAATTGCGGACGTACTCGAGCAACTAGCCAATAAGAACAAAGAAAAGCAATGAAACACAAGATCAAGCATATTCACTTCGTCGGCATCGGCGGCAGCGGCATGAGCGGCATCGCCGAGGTGCTGCTCAACCTCGGCTATAAAGTCTCGGGTTCGGACCTGGGCAGCAACGCGGCCAGCCATCGGTTAAAGGACCTGGGCGCGCGCGTCTATCTCGGCCACCATGCCGACAACATCCTCGGCGCCGACGCGGTGGTCACCTCGACCGCCGTCAACGAAGCGAACCCGGAAGTGATGGCCGCGCGCAGCGCGCAGATCCCGGTGGTGCCGCGCGCAATCATGTTGGGCGAATTGATGCGCCTGAAACGCGGCATCGCGATCGCCGGCACCCACGGCAAGACCACCACCACCAGCCTGGTGGCGTCGGTGCTGGCCCAGGGCGGGCTCGACCCGACCTTCGTCATCGGCGGCAAATTGAACAGCGCCGGCGCGAATGCGAAGCTGGGCACGGGCGACTACATCGTGGCCGAAGCCGACGAATCGGACGCCTCGTTCCTGAACCTGACGCCGATGATCGAGGTGATCACCAACATCGACGCCGACCACATGGAAACCTACGAGCACGATTTCGAGAAGCTCAAGTCGGCGTTCGTCAATTTCACGCACCGCCTGCCGTTCTACGGCCGCGTGATGCTGTGCATCGACGACAAGCACGTGCGCTCGATCCTGCCGCAGGTAACCAAGCCGGTCACCACCTACGGCTTCGCGGAAGACGCGCAAGTGCGCGCGCTGGACGCCTATGCCGACGGCGTGCACATGCACTTCACGGTGCGCCAGGACGGCTACCCGGACACCAAGTTCGTGCTCAACCAGCCCGGCATGCACAACGTCCTGAACGCCTGCTCGGCGATTGCGATCGCGCGCGAGATCGGCATCGACGACGCGGCCACCGCCCAGGGCCTGCTGGAATTCCGCGGCGTCGGCCGCCGTTTCACGCGCTACGGCGAGGTGGCGATCGCGGGCGGCGGCAGCTTTACGCTGGTCGACGACTTCGGCCATCACCCGGTCGAGACCGAGGTGACGCTGGCGGCGGCGCGCGCCGCGTACCCGGGCCGGCGCCTGGTGCTGGCCTTCCAGCCGCACCGCTACAGCCGCACGCGCGACCTGTTCGAAGACTTCGTCAAGGTGCTGGCGGCGCCCGACGTGCTGCTGCTGGCCGAAGTCTATCCGGCCGGCGAAGCGCCGATCGTCGCCGCCGACGGCCGCGCACTGGCGCGTTCGCTGCGCGCCGGCGGCAAGATCGAACCGATTTTCGTGGAAACGATCGCCGAGATGCCGGCCGCGATCCTGCAGGCAGTCAAGGACGGCGACGTCGTGCTGACCATGGGCGCCGGTTCGATCAGCGGCGTTCCAGGTCAATTAACTGAGCAACAGACTTCTCAAAAGGTAGCATCGTGAGCGACACCATTACCAATTTCGGCAAGGTCGGCGTGCTGTTCGGCGGCCGTTCGGCCGAGCGCGACGTTTCCATCATGTCCGGCAGCGGCGTGCTGCAAGCCCTTCAGAGCCGCGGCATCGACGCCCATGGCTTCGATCCGGCCGAACGCTCGCTGGCCGAGCTGGCGGCCGAAGAATTCGATTGCGTCTTCATCGCGCTGCACGGCCGCTATGGCGAAGACGGCAGCTTGCAGGGCGCCCTCGAGCAGCTCGGCATTCCGTACACCGGCAGCGGCGTCATGGCCTCGTCGGTCGGCATGGACAAGATCACCACCAAGATCATCTGGCTCTCGAAAAATATCCCGACCCCGCGCTACGCCACCGTCACGCCGGGCGACGACCTCGACGCCATCGTGGCCGAACTCGGCCTGCCATTGATCGTCAAGCCGCCGCTCGAGGGCTCGACCATCGGCATCACCAAGGTGGAACAGGCCGAAGAGTTCGAAGCGGCCGTCGCGCTGGCCGCCGGTTTCGACGAAGTCATCCTGGCCGAGGAATTCGTCACCGGCCGCGAGTTCACGGTCGCCGTGCTCGGCAGCGGCAAGGGTGCGCGCGCGCTGCCGATCGTCGAGATCGTGGCCCCGCAAGGCAATTACGACTACCAGAACAAATACTTCTCGGACGACACCCAGTACCACTGCCCGGCGGACTTGCCGGCCGAGCTGACGGCCGCGATCCAGAAGCACGCGGTCGACGCCTACCGCGCGCTCGGCTGCGAAGGTTGGGGAAGGGTCGACGTGCTGGTGCGCGAGCGCGACATGCGCCCGTTCCTGCTCGAGGTGAATACCTCGCCCGGCATGACCAGCCACTCGCTGGTGCCGATGGCGGCGCGCGCCGAAGGCATCAGCTACGAGGAATTGTGCGTCGAGATCCTGCGTTCGGCGCGCTGCAAGATGGTGAAGGCACAAGGCTGACCTATGTGGCATGACGCACGCGCCCTCAACGCCACCGCCAGCACACTGCTGGCGGCGACGCTGCTCGCCGGTATTGCGTCGGGCGTGTGGTGGCTGTCGCAGCGGCCGATGTTCACCTTGCGCGAAGTGCGCATCGAGAGCATCTACCGCATCGACCTCAAGCACGTGAACGAACTGACCGTACGGAACAGCGTATTGGGCAAGATCCGCGGTAACTTCTTCACCACCGACCTGGAGCAGGTGCGCAGCACCTTCGAGGCGGTGCCCTGGGTGCGCCGCGCAACGGTGCGGCGCGAGTGGCCCAACGGCCTGATCGTGGAAGTGGAAGAGCACGAAGCGCTCGGTACCTGGAATGAAGGACGCCTGCTGTCGGTGAAGGGCGATGTCTTCACCGCCAACCTGGCCGAGGCCGACGACGACCACGAGCTGCCGGCCTTTGTCGGTCCGGCCGGCAGCGAAAAGGACGTCTTGGCGCGCTTCTCGGAATTGCGTTCGTGGTTCGCGCCGGTGAAGCTGGTGCCGCAGGAATTGCTGCTGTCCTCGCGCTATGCCTGGACCGTCAAGCTGGACAACGGCATGAGCGTGGAGCTCGGCCGCGAGCACGACAAACATTCGGTCAAGGCGCGCGTGCAGCGCCTGGTCGGGGTCTACCCACAGCTGGTCGCCCGGCTGCAGGAAGGCCGCATCGATACGATCGACATGCGCTATCCGAACGGACTGGCGCTGTCTTCCGCGGCCTTGAGTGTGCCGGCGGACGCCACCAAGCCTGTGAAGGCGGCGGCAAAGAAGAAAACCAAAACTCCGACTAACAAAACAACAAAGAACATCTAAGCAGGCGAGCAATGACAAAAGACGCGAAAAACCTGATCGTCGGCCTCGACATCGGCACCTCGAAGGTGGTGGCGGTGGTGGCCGAAGTGATGTCCGACGGACGCCACGAGGTGATCGGCCTCGGTCAGCACGAGTCGAAGGGATTGAAGAAGGGCGTTGTGGTCAACATCGAGGCCACCGTCGAGTCGATCCAGCGCGCGCTCGAGGAGGCCGAGCTGATGGCCGACTGCAAGATCCGGAATGTCTATGCGGGCATCGCCGGCAGCCATATCCGCTCCTTCAACTCGAGCGGCATGGTCGCGATCAAGGACAAGGAAGTCACCGCCACCGACGTCGCGCGCGTGATCGAGACGGCCAAGGCGGTCAACATCCCGACCGACCAGCAGTTGCTGCACACGGTGCCGCAGGAGTTCATCGTCGACAACCAGGAAGACGTGCGCGAGCCGATCGGCATGAGCGGCATCCGCCTGGAAGTGCGCGTGCACATCGTCACCGGCGCGGTGTCTGCGGTGCAGAACATCGTCAAGTGCGTGCGCCGCTGCGGCCTCGAAGTGTCGGACCTGATCCTGCAGCCGATGGCCTCGGCCGACGCGGTGCTGACCAACGACGAAAAGGAACTCGGCGTCGTCATCATCGACATCGGCGGCGGCACCACCGACATCGCGGTGTTCTCGGACGGCGCGATCCGCCACACGGCGGTGATCCCGATCGCCGGCGACCAGATCACCAGCGACATCGCGATGGCGCTGCGCACGCCCACCGGCGAAGCCGAGGAAATCAAGCTGCGCTACGGCGTGGCCAAGCAAGTGCTGGCCGATCCGGGCGAGACGCTGGAAGTGCCGGGCCTGGGCGACCGCGGTCCGCGCGCATTGTCGCGCCAGTCGCTGGCCGCCGTCATCGAGCCGCGCGTGGAAGAGCTGTTCGCGATGGTGCACCAGGTGGTGCGCGAGTCCGGCTACGAAGGCGTGCTGTCGTCGGGCATCGTGCTGACCGGCGGCACCTCGATGATGCCGGGGATGATCGAGATGGCCGAAGACATGTTCCTGAAACCGACGAGGTTGGGGACGCCGGATTATCGCGGCCAGCTGGCCGACGTGGTGCGCAGCCCGCGCTACGCGACCGTGCTCGGCCTGTTGATGGAAGCGAAAAAGCAGTATTTGCGGGGCCATATCGTGACGCGTCAGGATGGCTCGGTAAAGGCAGTCTGGCAGCGAATGAAGGAATGGTTCTTAGGGAATTTCTGAGTAGCAACGAGCGCGTTCAATAAACGTCTTTGATTCGGTACAAAACACAATTTTTTATAAATACTTAGCAGTATCTAAGCGCCAGGCCTGATAACCTTGTGAGGTTTGGTGCATGGATAGTGCAATTTGAAAATTAGGAGTCACATCATGGAGTTCGATATGGTCGATAACGCAGCACTGGGAACGGTGATCAAGGTCGTCGGCGTGGGTGGTGCAGGCGGCAACGCGGTGCAGCACATGATCAACAAAGGCGTGTCCGGCGTCGAGTTCATCGCCGCCAACACCGATGCCCAGGCGCTTGCGGTATCGAGTGCGGACAATATCATCCAGATCGGCGAATCGGGCCTCGGCGCCGGCATGCGTCCGGAAGTCGGCCGCCAGCTGGCCGAGCAGACCCGTAGCCGCATCGAAGACTCGCTGCGCGGCGCGCACATGGTCTTCATCGCCGCCGGCATGGGCGGCGGCACCGGCACCGGCGCCGCACCGATCGTGGCCGAAGTGGCCAAGACGATGGGGGCGCTGACGGTCGCCGTGGTCTCCAAGCCATTCTCGTACGAAGGCAAGAAGTGCATGGACGTGGCCGAAGCCGGCTTGGAAGAGCTGTCGAAGCACGTCGACTCGCTGATCATCATCCTCAACGAAAAGCTCGAAGACATCTACGAAGACGAATCGATGCTCGACTGGATGAAGCACGCCGACGACGTCCTGAACAACGCCGTTGCCGGTATCGCCGAGATCATCAACGTGCCGGGCCACATCAACGTCGACTTCAACGACGTCAAGACGATCATGAGCGAGCAGGGCAAGGCCATGATGGGCACCGCGACCGCCTCGGGCGTGGACCGCGCGCGCCTGGCCGCCGAACAGGCCGTCGCGTCGCCGCTGCTCGACGGTATCGACCTGTCGGGCGCCAAGGGCGTGCTGGTCAACGTCACCGCCAGCCGCGGCCTGAAGGGTAAAGAGATCAAGGAAGTCATGGCCGCCGTGCGCGCTTTTGCCGCTCCCGACGCATCGATTGCGCAAGGCATCGCCTACGACGACGCGATGGGCGACGAGATCCGCGTGACCGTGGTCGCGACCGGCCTGGGCAAGGCGCAGAAGATGCAGCTGGTGCAGCCGCAGCAGGTGCTGCGCACGGGTACCTACAACGCGCCGATGATGGCCGGCACCGCGGCGGTTCCCGCCGGCGTCCACATGGGCCACGCCGCCACCACCGGCAACGACGTCGGCATGAAGCAGCCGGCCGTCTGGCGCCGCGAGCAGGCATCGGAGCAGGTGCAAGCCATGCAGCGCAACGGTGTCGAGACCTACGACATCCCGGCGTTCCTGCGCAAGCAAGCCGACTAAGTTTTATACGGTTTAGCGAAAAACCGGGATCGGGGCTGCGGCTTCGGTCCCGGTTTTTTTCATGGGTCGGCGCTATCCGTAGGGTGGACGGCTCCGCCGTCCACGCGGTGATCGCTACCGGCTCCACTCTCGTGCCGGATGATCGCGTCGCCAACAATCACCGCGTGGACGGGAAACCCGTCCACCCTACGGGTTTATGGTCCGGGCCAACATCGCCCGTCCTGTGCAGGCATACGCCGGATCAGTCCGTAGGGTGGGCTCGGCCCACGCGGTGCCACGCACGCATATCGAACCGTACTCGCGAGCGTTGCGGCATGCACACGTACGGCCGTGGGCGGAGCCCACCCTACGATTCGTGGTCTGCGCACTAGTGTGTCCCGCTCGGCACCTCGATCGCGGCATCTCGGTCGGTAGGGCTGATGGTTGGAGCGAACATGGTCCATCCTGTGCAAGCCTGCGCCGCATCAGGCATACTGACGGGGTTTCCAAAACAACACCTGAGGACGACTGCATGACCATCAAGATTGGCGACCGCCTGCCGGAAGGCACCCTGGCCGAATTCATCGAGACCGAAACCGAAGGCTGCGCGCTCGGCCCAAATACCTTCCAGGTCAGCGAACTGGCGAAGGGCAAGAAGATCGCGATCTTCGGCCTGCCGGGCGCATTCACGCCGACCTGCTCGGCCAAGCACGTGCCGGGCTATGTCCAGAACGCCGACGCCCTGAAGGCCAAGGGCATCGGCGAAATCTGGTGCATCTCGGTCAACGACGCCTTTGTCATGGGCGCCTGGGGCCGCGACCAGAAATCGACCGGCATCGTGCGCATGATGGCCGACGGGAATGCCGCATTCTCGCAAGCGCTGGGCCTGGACGCCGATTTCTCCAAGCACGGCATGGGCACGCGCTCGCAGCGCTACTCGATGCTCGTCGAAGACGGCGTCGTCACGCAGCTGAACGTGGAGCAGGGCGGATTCGACGTCTCGAGCGCCGAAACGATGCTGTCGCAACTGGGCTGATCGCAGCCTGCTTTAAACGAACGGCGCTGCGGCGCCGTTTTTTCTTCTGTACTTCCATGCATACCGAATCCCAGCTTGACAGCCGAAAGGAGTACCCATGAGGGGCGCCAGCGGCAACCTGCGCAGCATCTACGCGATGCTGATCGCCGTCCTCATGTTTTCGCTAATGGACACGGCCATGAAACTGCTCGCCGCGCATTATCCGGCAATGCAGGTGGCGTCGCTGCGCGCGCTGTCTTCCTTGCCGCTGGTGTGCGCCTACGTCGCCTGGCGCGGCGGCTTCGCGACCATGCTGCAGGTGCGCCCCGGCCTGCACCTGCTGCGCGGCGCGCTCGGCATCGGCATGCTGGCGCTGTTCGCCTACGGGCTGAAGCAGTTGAGCCTGGCCGAAGTGTATTCGATTTTCTTCATCGCGCCGGCGCTGATCACGGCGATGTCGGTGTTCTTCCTGAAAGAGACCGTCAACCTGGCGCGCTGGATCGCGATCTTTGTCGGCCTGCTGGGCGTGCTGGTCGTGCTGCGCCCGGAAGGCGAGGGCATGCTGACCTTGGGCGGGCTGGCGATCCTGGCCTCGGCCGTCTGCTACGCGGTGTCGGCGATCGCGGCGCGGGTCCAGGCGCGCACGGACAGCACGCGCCAGATGATGTTCTGGCTGATGCTCCTGATGGCGATCGGCGCCACCACGCTGGCAGCGCCCAACTGGGTGGCGCTCGACCCAGCCCACGCCTGGCTATTGCTCGGCCTGGCGATCAGCGGCTTCTTCGGCCAGCTGGCGATCACCGAAGCCTTCAGCCACGGCGAAGCCTCGGTGGTCGCGCCCTTCGAATACTCGGCGCTGGCCTGGGGCGTGGCGATTGACTGGCTGCTGTGGCAAACGCTGCCCGACCAGTACACGCTGATCGGCGCGGCGATCATCATCGGCAGCGGCATCTACCTGATCCGGCACGAAAAAGAGCACGTGGACAGCGAGCATCCTTGATATTGCCGAGCTGCAAGGGTCGAGTCCGGCAGCGATTTTCCAGCAGCGATATAATCGGTCCATGCTCAAACAACGAACCATCAAAGAACTCGTGCGCACGACCGGCGTCGGGCTGCACTCGGGCCGCAAGGTCGAACTGACGCTGCGCCCGGCGGCAGTCGATACCGGCATCGTGTTCCGCCGCGTCGACCTCGATCCGGTCGTCGAATTCCCGTCCAGCGCCGACGTCGTCGGCGATACGCGCATGGCCTCGGTGCTGATCAAGGACAACGCGCGCGTCTCGACCGTCGAACACCTGATGTCGGCCTGCGCCGGCCTCGGCATCGACAACCTGTATATCGAGGTCACGGCCGAGGAAATCCCGATCATGGATGGCTCGGCGTCTTCCTTCGTGTTCCTGCTGCAGCAAGCGGGCGTGCAGGACCAGGCTGCGCCGAAGAAATTCATTCGCGTGCTGAAGGAAGTCGAAGTGCGCCAGGGTACGGGCAACAACGAGAAGTGGGCACGGTTGAAACCGCACGACGGCTTCAAGCTCGATTTCTTCATTGAATTCAATCACCCGGCGGTGGATGGCACGATGCAGAACGCCACGGTCGATTTCGCCCACGTGTCCTATGTGCACGACGTGGCGCGTGCGCGTACCTTCGGCTTCATGCAGGACGTCGAAAGCCTGCGCGGCATGGGCCTGGCGCGCGGCGGCTCGCTGGAAAACGCGATCGTGATGGACGAGTACCGCATCCTGAACGCGGACGGCCTGCGCTACGACGACGAATTCGTGCGCCACAAGATCCTCGATGCAATCGGCGACTTGTACCTGGTCGGGCATCCGCTGCTGGCGGCCTACGAGGCGCATAAATCCGGCCACGCGCTCAACAACGACCTGCTGCGCGCCTTGTTGGCGCGGCCGGACGCGTACGAGATCGTGTCCTTCGATGGAGCCGAAGGTGCGCCGGCGTCGTACGTAAAACAGATGCAGCAGGAGTGGGCGCAGACGTGACGATGTAGATACGGTGCCGATGTTCGAGCACCGTAACGCGTGGGCTCGGGAGCCCACCCTACGTTACGCAACGGTCCCATGAATTTGCTACTGGCGGTGGTGCACCGTAGGGGTGGACTCCCCGAGCCCACGCGTTCACCATCTGAACAGCGTTGGCAATAAATATTACCCGCCGCGTCGCTTCGCCGCCAACCGTTTCACCGCCGCCACCAATGCCGCATTCTGCGGCGTATCCGGCAAACTGTCCCCCAACTCCTCGAACGCATCCACCGCCGTCGGCGGCAATTCCAGCACCCGCATTTCCACCTGCGCCGGCATGGCGCGCGTGACCTGCACTTTCAGCCGCATCGACGTCACCTGCCAGCCGCGCGCCAACAAGGTGCTTTGCAGCTTCGGCAGGTTTTGCTTCAGGCGCGCCGCGACGGCCGAGCTTGGCACTGCCAGGGTCAGCACGCCGTCCTGGAAGGACAGCACGTCGCAATTGCCGGCGATGGCCGGCAGCGCGAAGCCGACGTCGCGCTGCAGGTCGGCCATGCGCAGCGCAGCCGGCAGCAGGCTCGCCATGCGGTCGTTCGAGCGCAGGAAGTCCGTGACGTCGAACGAGGTCTTGCGGTTGCGGGTGCCGTAGATATGCATCGGGGGTGGGAAAAAAGAGGTGGCTTCAGGGCCGCAACATACCATAACCACCCGCCGGATGTGGTAATCCACCCCGGGCAAGGCAATTTGGCAACATTCTTTCAGGCACGACACTTGTTATCATGCCTATCATCCCCAAGTGTGGCCGCATCGCATGATAAAATCATTCGCTTTATGCCACCGTCGGTCTTGAGTAGGTATCGCTTTTGGATATCATCCCTGGCTCTTTTTGCGGCGTCTTTTTAAGAAACTTAGCATGTCATTACTGACCCAGATTTTCGGTAGCCGCAACCAGCGGCTGCTCAAGCAATATCAAAAAACCGTGCGTCAGATCAACGCGCTCGAGCCGCAGATGGAAGCGCTGTCGGACGCCGATCTCCAGGCCAAGACCCCGTATTTCAAGGACCGTGTCGCCAAGGGCGAGACGCTCGACGCCATCCTGCCGGAAGCCTTTGCCGTCTGCCGCGAAGCCGCCAAGCGCGTGCTCAAGATGCGCCATTTCGACGTGCAGATGATCGGCGGTATGGTCCTGCACGAAGGCAAGATCGCCGAAATGGGCACGGGTGAAGGCAAGACCCTGATGGCAACCCTGCCGGTCTACCTGAATGCGCTGTCGGGCAAGGGCGTGCACGTCATTACCGTCAACGATTACCTGGCGCAGCGCGATGCCGATTCGATGGGCCGCCTGTACGGCTGGCTCGGCCTGACGACGGGCGTCAACCTGTCGCAGATGGACCACGGCACCAAGCAGACCGCCTACGGTTCCGACATCACCTACGGTACCAACAACGAATTCGGTTTCGACTACCTGCGCGACAACATGGTCTACGAGGCGCGCGAACGCGTGCAGCGCGGCCTGAACTTCGCCGTGGTCGACGAGGTCGACTCGATCCTGATCGACGAAGCGCGCACGCCGCTGATCATTTCCGGCCAGGCCGAGAACCATACCGACCTGTACCACAGCATGAACGCGGTGCCGCCGCAACTGGTCCAGCAAATCGGCGAAGAAACCCCGGACGGCAAGGGCAAGATCGAAGTCCCGGGCGACTACATCAAGGACGAGAAAGCGCACACTGTGCTGCTGACCGAGGCCGGCCACGAGAACGCCGAAGCCATCCTCACCAAGATGGGCCTGCTGCCGGAAGGTGCCTCGCTGTACGATGCGGCCAACATCACGCTGATCCACCACCTGTATGCGGCGCTGCGCGCCCACGTCCTGTACCACAAGGACCAGCACTACGTGGTGCAGAACAACGAAGTGACCATCGTCGACGAATTCACCGGCCGCCTGATGACGGGCCGGCGCTGGTCCGACGGCCTGCACCAGGCCGTGGAAGCCAAGGAAGGCGTGCGCATCCAGAACGAGAACCAGACGCTGGCCTCGATCACCTTCCAGAACTACTTCCGCATGTACACCAAGCTGTCCGGCATGACCGGTACGGCCGACACCGAAGCCTACGAGTTCCAGGAAATCTACGGTCTCGAGACCGTCGTCATCCCGCCGAACCGTCCTTCGCAGCGCAAGGACCGCCAGGACCAGGTGTACAAGTCGGCGCAGGAAAAGTACAACGCGATGCTGATCGACATCCAGGATTGCTACGAGCGTGGCCAGCCTGTGCTGGTCGGCACGACCTCGATCGAGAACTCGGAACTGCTGTCCGGCATCCTCACCAAGGCCGGCCTGCCGCACAACGTCCTGAACGCCAAGCAGCACGCCCGTGAAGCGGAAATCATCGCCCAGGCGGGCCGCCCGAAGATGATCACCATCGCCACCAACATGGCCGGCCGCGGTACCGACATCGTCCTCGGCGGTAACGTCGAGAAGCAGATCCAGATCATCGAAGCGAACGACGTGCTGTCGGAAGCCGAGAAAGCCGCGCAAGCCAAGCAGCTGCGCGATGAATGGCAGTCGCTGCACGACCATGTGGTGGGCGCCGGCGGCCTGCACATCATCGGTACCGAGCGCCACGAGTCGCGCCGCGTCGACAACCAGCTGCGCGGCCGTTCGGGCCGCCAGGGCGATCCGGGTTCCTCGCGCTTCTACCTGTGCCTGGACGACACGCTGCTGCGCATCTTCGCCGGCGACCGCGTGCGCGCGATCATGGAACGCCTGAAGATGCCGGAAGGCGAGCCGATCGAGGCGGGCATCGTCACCCGTTCGATCGAAACCGCCCAGCGCAAGGTCGAAGCGCGCAACTTCGACATCCGCAAGCAGCTGCTCGAATACGACGACGTCGCCAACGACCAGCGCAAGGTGATCTACACCCAGCGGAACGAGTTGCTGGAAGCGGCCGACATTTCGGAACTGATCGCCTCGCTGCGCGCCGGCACCTACACCGACGTCGTGCGCGCCCACGTGCCGGCCGAATCGGTCGAAGAGCAGTGGGACATCAAGTCGCTGCAGTCGACGCTGGCGGCCGAGTGGGCGCTGGACGTGCCGCTCGAGCAGATGCTGGTCGACGAGCCGAACCTGAACGACGACGACATCCTGGAACGGGTGCTGGCCGCGGCCGACGCTTCGTACAACAGCAAGATCGCCATCGTCGGCAAGGAATCCTTCGGCGGCTTCGAGCGCAACGTCATGCTGCAAAGCGTCGACACGCACTGGCGCGAACACCTGTCGGCGCTCGACCACCTGCGCCAGGGCATCCACCTGCGCGGCTATGCGCAGAAGAACCCGAAGCAGGAATACAAGCGCGAAGCTTTTGAGCTGTTCGGCAGCATGCTCGACCAGATCAAGAACGAAGTCATCCGCACCGTGATGACCGTGCGCATCCAGTCGCGCGAAGAAGTCGAGGCGGCGGAAGCGGCCATGGCTGCGCAGCAGGCGCACCTGGAAAACATCAACTACCAGCACGCCGACTTCAACCCGTCGGCCGCGCCGGAAGAGCTGCTGGCGCCGATCGCCACGCCGGGCACCACGCCGCAAACGGCCGAGGACCACAATACCTACATGGGTGTGAAAGTCGGCCGCAACGATCCATGCCCTTGCGGCAGCGGCAAGAAGTTCAAGGCTTGCCACGGCAAGCTGGCGTAAGCCGGCAGCTGTAAAAAGAGAGGCGCCCTGCGGGGCGCCTTTTTTATTGTCGATTGGGGCCGCATGGTCGTAGGGTGGGCGGCTACACCTGCGGCTCCGGGGTATCGAAATACGTGCGCCGCCCACGCGTTCAACCAGCCGACGATACGTCGCGAAATTTCAGACGATGGTTGAACGCGTGGGCGGCGCAAATGCCGCCTGTCCGCACACTGAAAAGGTAGAGCCGCCCACCCTACGTCCTTTGCAGGATGCGGCGGCTCACGGTGACGGTTGCCCGATCACCAGGCCATTTTGCTCCAGGTGTTGTCACCGACGATACCGTCGACACCGAGACCCTTCGACGACTGGAAGCTGCGCACCGCCGTATTCGTGCCGGCCCCAAAAATGCCATCCACCGTCAAGCCATAGCCACTCTCGTTCAGCTGGCTCTGCACGGCACGCACCTTGGCGCCCGAGTCGCCCTGCTGGGTGACGACCGTCAGCGCCGGCCAGGTGGCGTTGCCGACGGCGCCGTCCGCGCCCAGGCCTTGCGAAGTCTGGAAGTTTTTCACGGCGTTCTGGGTGGCGGTGTCGAAGCTGCCGTTCACGGTGAGCGAATAGCCCCATTGCTGCAGCAGGTACTGGATGGTGCGCACGCGTTCGCCGGTGGCGCCGTACTGGACCAGCGGCCAGGTGAGTCCTGCATCGCTGCCGCCACCGCCGCCGGTGCCGCCGGCCACCAGCGCCTTGTAGCGCGGCCAGTCCCAGCCCGAACCGGGGTCGGTATGGCTCTGGCTGGCGAAGTTGACGTGGCCCTTGACGTTGTAGACCGAATCGGACGGCACCGCGTTCCAGCCGCCGCTGCCATCAAAGACCTTTTGCGACAGCCCGCGCGACGCAAGGATGTCGCGCGTCAGCGCCGCCGAGGCGTTGTACATGGCGCTGGTGTACCAGGTGGCGGGGGCGTTGATGTAGCCTTCGTGCTCGATGCCGATCGTGTAGCCGTTCGAGTTGCCGACGTGCCAGGCCTTGTCGGTCTCGCGCACCATCTGCGTCACTTGCCCGTCCGAGGAGCGCACCACGTAGTGGGCGCTGACGCCGGCCTGGCAGTTCTGGAACCAGGAGATCGATCCCGCGTACGAGCCTTGCGTGGTGTGGACGGTCACGTGGCTGATCGCCGCCGTGCGCGCCGAATAATTGCAGCTGGCAGCCGGGTTCCAGATCGCGGGCGGATAGTCGGGCGAGGCGGCGGCTGGCAGCGCTTGCAGGCCGAGGACGCCCACGATCAAGCCTGCCAGCAGGCCATGCATGTTCTTCTTCATGGATGTCTCCTTATTTGTTCTTGGCGGGCGCGTCGACAAAGTCCGGTACCGAAATCTTCGGATCCGGGACGCCGGTTTCGACCGTGATGCGGCGCGCGGACAGTTTTCTGAGTTTGTCCTTGCCGTAGACTTTTTCCATCTCCACGTGGCGCTGGTTGACCTTGAAGCCGGCGCCTTCGCGGCCCTGGCGGATCGCAGTCAGGATTTCATAGGTGTAGATCTGGGCGATCTCGGGCTGCGGGATGCCGCTGTAGCGCGCCACCGCGCCTTCCCAGTCCTCGAGCGGGAAGTTCTTCGTCTTGCGCGCGCCGTGCTGGGACAGCAGCGCAGCGGCCGCGCGGATGTTGCTGCGCACGTCAGTCATGACGACGTCGGGCGAGACGCGGATCAGGGCCGCGCCCTGGGTCAGCGAGGTGCCGAAATAGGTGTCGTTGCGCAGGCCCATGATGCCGTAGCTGGGCGGCATGCCGTGGTGCGGATCGGGGTCGATCTCGACTTCCGGCTCGCCATTCCTTTTCAGCCGGCCTTTTGGTACGTGCGAGGTCCAGCGGGTTTCGGCGTAGGCGATCGATTCGAGCAGTTCGACCGGCACGTCGAATTCCTTCGCCGCTTCCTGGAAGTAGTGCTTGTACAGCTTGGCGGACGCCGTCAGCTGGCGCGCCGGGCCATCGGCAAATGCGGCGGGCGCAGCGGCGAGGCCTGCGCACAATGCAGCCAGCAGCGCTGCCTTGGTGGTGAACTTCATTTCCGTCTCCTGATTCTGGTTATATGAGCCCTGGTAAAAAGGGCGCGTGCCCGGCAATAACAGGAATTGCACCGGGCTTGATCGAGTATAGGTATGTTGCTCTCGCACACGATTGCTCTGATGTATTTTGTTAACTCATGGAGTACACAGTTGACAAAATATGCATTCCAGCCGTTACGCGGATGGGAGCAGGGAAGGGACTGAATGCCTTCAAGAAATGGAACAAGCGCTCCTTCGCAGCGCCGCGCGCTCCCTTACGGCGCGCGCAGTACAATATCGGATTCGAAATCTTTCCAATGAGACCACCATGGCCGTGAATTCCCCCCTGCCTGTCGCCGCCGACCTGAAACCGGTTGCCGGCATCGACATCGGTTTTGCCCAAGCCGGCATCAAGAAGCCCAACCGCAAGGACGTCCTAGTGATGCGCCTGGCCGATGGCGCGACCGTCGCCGGCGTGTTCACCCTGAACCGCTTCTGCGCGGCGCCGGTGCAGGTCAGCAAGGCGAACCTGGCGGCGGTCGCCAACGGCGGCAAGCCGATCCGCGCGCTGGTGGTCAATACCGGCAACGCCAACGCCGGCACCGGCGAAGCGGGGCTGGCCAATGCCCAGGCCACCTGCGCCGAAGTGGCGACACTGCTCGGCTGCGACGCCCAGCAGGTGCTGCCATTCTCGACCGGCGTGATCCTCGAACCGCTGCCTGTCGCAAAAATCGTCGCCGGCCTGCCGGCCGCGATCGAGAACCTCACCGCGGACAACTGGTTCAACGCCGCCGAGGCGATCATGACCACCGACACCCAGCCGAAGGCGGCCTCGCGTACCGTCACCATCGGCGGCCATACCGTCACCATGACCGGCATCAGCAAGGGCGCCGGCATGATCAAACCGAACATGGCGACCATGCTCGGCTACCTGGCCTTCGATGCGAAAGTGGCGCAGCCGGTGCTGGACGAATTGGTCAAATACGCAGCCGACCGCTCCTTCAACAGCATCACCATCGACGGCGACACCTCGACCAACGATTCCTTCATGCTGATCGCCACCGGCGCCGGCAGCCTGGTCGTCAACGAGGCGTCGGGCCCCGACTATGAAGCCTTGAAGGAAGCCGTCACCGATATTTCGCGCAACCTGGCGCAGCAGATCATCCGCGATGGCGAAGGCGCGACCAAGTTCATCACCATCACCGTCGAAGAAGGCCGCTCGCTGGAAGAGTGCCGCAAGATCGCCTACGCGATCGCCCACTCGCCGCTGGTGAAAACCGCCTTCTTCGCCTCGGACCCGAACCTGGGCCGCATCCTGGCCGCCGTCGGTTACGCCGGCGTCGACGACCTCGACGTGACCAAGCTCGACCTGTACCTGGACGACGTCTGGGTGGCGAAAGCGGGCGGGCGCAATCCGGATTACCAGGAAGCGGACGGCCAGCGCGTGATGAAGCAGGCCGAGATCCTGGTGCGCGTCACGCTCGGTCGCGGCGATGCCAGCGCCACCGTCTGGACCTGCGACCTGTCGCACGACTACGTCAGCATCAACGCCGACTACCGTTCGTAAGCAGGGCCGCATGACGCCGCTTGAACAGTTCCTGCACCGCGCCGAAGGGTTATTGGCGCGGGTCGAGGCGATCCTGCCGCCGGCGCCGCGCGAGCCGGATTTCCGGCGTGCGTTCGCCTTTCGCTGGCGCCGCCGCGCGGGTGGCGGCGGCTGTTACCTGCAGCCGGTGCTGCACGCCTCCACGATCCGCTTCGAGGACCTGCAGCACGTCGATGCGCAAAAGCGCCAGATCGAACAGAACACGCGCCAGTTCGTGGCGCGCCGGCCGGCCAACAACGTCCTGCTGACGGGCGCGCGCGGTACCGGCAAATCATCCCTCATCAAAGCCTGCCTGAACGGTTTCGCCGACCAGGGCCTGCGCCTGATCGAGGTCGACAAGGCCGACCTGGCCGATTTACCGGACATCGTCGACCTGGTGGCGGCGCGCCCCGAGCGCTTCGTGATCTTTTGCGACGACCTCTCGTTCGAAGAAGGGGAGGCCGGCTACAAGGCGCTGAAGGTAGCACTCGACGGCAGCGTGGCGACGCAGTCGGACAACGTCCTGATCTACGCCACCTCGAACCGGCGCCACCTGATGCCGGAAAAGATGGCGGACAACACGGGATATAAACACGGCGACGATGGCGAACTGCATCCGGGCGAGGCGGTCGAAGAGAAAATTTCGCTGTCGGAGCGGTTCGGGGTGTGGTTGTCGTTCTATCCGTTCCGGCAGGACGACTACCTGGAGATCGTCGCGCACTGGTTGACAAGTTTCGGCTGCACGCCGGGGCAGATCGAATCCGCCCGCGGCGAGGCGTTGCAATGGGCCCTGGGCCGCGGCTCGCGCTCCGGCCGCGTGGCCTGGCAATTCGCGAAAGACTACGCCGGCAAGCTCGCCACGGAGCCAGATCCGCTGTAACGTGTTACCGCGTTGGCCTCGGCGGCCCCGCGGTAACCCCCATCGTATGTCCTCGCCACGGAATCCGATTCGCAACGAACGTAGGGTGGACCGGGCGGCGAACCGCTCCGTCCACGCGTGATACGCAACGGCTCCGTTATCGTGCTCGATGATCTCGCTGGCACGTATCACCGCGTGGACGGAGTCCACCCTACGAACACCAAATACCACACCCCATTCCCGCCGGTTATCCCACCCCGCATTTTTGTACCACTCCCTGCAACACTGCCAACGCTTTAAGCATCAGGCTGGCGTACAATATCGGCTTTTCCGAACGGACCACCGATGCAGCAAGCGACAACCCGGCCGATCGATGTGGCGGTCGGCATCCTGATGCGCCCGAACGGCGACGTGCTGCTCGGCCAGCGCCCGGCGGGCAAACCCTATGCAGGCTACTGGGAATTCCCGGGCGGTAAAGTCGAGCGGGACGAAGACATCTTCACCGCCCTGCAGCGCGAATTCGTCGAGGAACTGGGCGTGCACATCGTCAGCGCCGCGCAATGGTGCTGTGTCGAACACGTCTACGAGCACGCCCATGTGCGGCTCCATTTTTATATCAGCCGCGACTGGCGCGGCGAACCGCAAAGCCTGGAAGGCCAGGCCTTTGCGTGGCAAGGGACAGTCGGCCTTACCCCGCTGCTGCCCGCTACCATCCCCCTGCTGGCGTGGCTCGATCAGCTGCGTTATGCCGGGTAAAAAAGCAGTCAACCAATCTGTTGAAGGATCCTTGTGAAAATCATCGTCTTGGGTAGTGGTGTCATCGGCACCACCACGGCGTATTACCTGGCCCAGTCGGGGCACGACGTCACGGTCATCGACCGCCAGCCGGCTGCCGGCATGGAAACCAGTTATGGCAATGCCGGCGAAATCTCGCCCGGCTACGCGTCCCCATGGGCCGGTCCCGGCGTGCCGGCCAAGGCCGTCAAGTGGCTGATGATGCAGCACAGCCCGCTGGTGGTGCGTCCCAAGCTCGACCCCAACCAGTGGCGCTGGATGCTGTCGATGCTGGCCAACTGCAATCACAAGAGCTACGCCATCAACAAGGGCCGCATGGTGCGCCTGGCCGAGTACAGCCGCGACGTGATGGTGCAGCTGCGCGCCGACACCGGCATCGCCTACGACGAACGCACCCAGGGCACCCTGCAGCTGTTCCGCACCCAGAAGCAGCTCGATGGCGCCGCCACCGACATCGCCGTGCTGCAGCAGTATGGCGTGCCCTATAAAGTGCTCGATCCGGCCGGCTGCGAAGCCTACGAGCCGGCGCTGAAGAATGTGCGCGGCAAGTTCGTCGGCGGCCTGCTGCTGCCGAACGACGAAACCGGCGACTGCTTCAAGTTCACCCAGAAGCTGGCCGAGATGGCCAAGGAACTGGGCGTGAAATTCCGCCACGGCGTCGAGATCAAGCGTCTCTCGGTCGAGGGCGACAAGGTGACCGGCGTGGTCACCTCGCAGGGCGAACTGAAGGCCGATTCCTTCGTGCTGGCGCTGGGCAGCTATTCGCCCTTCGTGCTGAAACAGATCGGCATCCACATCCCGGTGTATCCGGTGAAGGGCTATTCGATCACGGTGCCGATCACGAACGCCGCCGGCGCGCCGGAATCGACCATCATGGACGAAACCTACAAGGTGGCGATCACGCGCCTGGGCGACCGCATCCGCGTCGGCGGCACGGCCGAACTGGCCGGCTTCGACCTGACCCTGCACCAGGCGCGCCGCGACACGCTCGAGCACTCGGTGACCGACCTGTTCCCGCAGGGCGGCGACGTCTCCAAGGCCGAGTTCTGGTGCGGCCTGCGTCCGATGACGCCGGACGGCACGCCCGTCATCGGCCCGACCCCGTATGGCAACCTGTTCCTGAATACCGGCCACGGCACGCTCGGCTGGACCATGGCTTGCGGCTCGGGCCGCGTGCTGGCCGACATGGTCTCGGGCCGCCAGCCGCAGATCGGCCTGGAAGGGCTGTTCATGGACCGCTACGGCCGCCGCAACAAGCCGGTGCTGGTGCCGGGCGGGATCAGCGTTACCGCGTAAGTCGTTGTAGGGTGGGCACTGGTGCCCACGCGATACCACGCGTGATCATCGAAACGTGTCACCGGGATGCCGAATCGATAATCAACCGCCGTACCGCGTGGGCACAGCCCACCCTACGGAGCGCTACCGTTCCCGGCGCCGTTCGCGCCAGCGCCGCCAGCGGTACTTTGCGTTACGCCATTTCTCGTCCAGGTACCGCTCCAGCGGGTTGCAGCTGCAGTCGCCGGCGCAGTCCAGGCAATCGGCGTCACAAGGCACGTCGCAGTCGCCGCGCTGGTAGTACAGGATCGGATTGGGTACGACCGGACGCCGGCGATGGGTCTGTCCGCACAGCCGCAGCCGGCGCCGCAACAGCGCCAGGCCGGCCATTAATCCGAAGCGCCCGATCACCCGCACCCCGTACCCCGAACACCCGTCGCGCCCGGTCGCACGGCGATAGGCGCAGCTGAAACCTTTATGCGGGGAGAGGTGGCGCTGGTAGCCGCGGATCGCGGCCAGGGCCATACGGACGAGGAATCCGGATGGCCGCTTCAAGATCAGTGCTTGTCGTCGTCCAGCGGGTCGTGCTGCGGCTCGTTCGGCGCAGCGGCGGGAATGGTGTATTTCTCTTCGGCCCAGGCGCCGAGGTCGATCTGTTTGCAGCGCTCGGAGCAGAATGGACGGTACTTGTTTTCAGGCGTCCATTCGACTTTCCTGGCGCAGGTGGGGCAGGCTACAACGGTCATGGCGGTACGTGTCAGGCTTCAAAAATTACAGAGCGTGAGCTCGAATGGTACATCTTCTTCCAGCGACTTCGGTTTCAGGTCGCCGCCCTGGGTGGTGAAGCGTACCCACAGCATATACTTGTTGGCCGAGATTTCGGGAATCGCGCCAAGCGATTCGTCCAGGCCGAGGCGCAGCATGTGATACACCTTCCCCTGCAGCATTTGCTGGTAGCTGCCGGCGGCGGCGATCATCTTGGTTGGGCGGCCGGAATCGCGCAGCAGGCGCAGCACCAGGGCGAGCGCATCGCACAGTGGCATCAAGGGGCCGAACCAGCCCATGATGTCGGCATGGCGCTGGTCATATGGGCGTTTCTGCCAGGCGTAGTACGAGGGCAGGTCGAATTCGCAGGCGCCGCCGGGAATGATGGTGCGGCCGCGAATGCTCATCAGCCACTCGTTGTCGCGCACGTTCTGGCCGGTCTTGCCCTGGCTCGCCACGAGGGCGCTGCTGACCTGGTCGAGTTCGGCGAGGATGGCGTCGAGCGCTTCCGGCGCTACGTTCGGGTTGCTGCGGTAGGCGAGCAGGCTTTGCTTCTGGCGCTCGAGTTCCTGCAGCAGGTCGGATTTCAAGTCGGCGCGGCCGGCCACTTCCAGCATGTCGAAGATCGTCGAGAGCGCCACATGGTGCTGCATCGGATGCTCCTGACGTACAAAGAACTTGAATTTCTCGTACAGGTCCTCCAGCCGCAACAACGTGCGAATGCGCTCGTTGAAAGGATATTCGTAGACGATCAAAGTGACATTCCCCTGAATGTGGGCTGGCGAGCAACTCCGTGATTCTGAACCATGCGGAGCAAAATTACAAACCCTGCATTGTAGCAGCGGCCAGGCGCGCGCTTTCCGCCAGATAAAACGCATGCAGGCGCTCGACCTGGGGCCGCAAGGCATCCAGGCCGTCGTCGTTGACGACCACGTCGTCGGCCGCGGCCAGGCGCTGTGCACGCGTGACCTGGGCGGCCATGATGGCGCGCACCTGCGCTTCGGACAGGTTATTCCGGGCCATGACACGGGCAACCTGCGTCTCTTCTTTGCAATCAATCGCAAGTACGCGCGTCACACGCTCGCGCCAGGTGCCCGATTCGATCAGCAGCGGCACTACGAAAATCACGTAGGGGCCGCTGGCGAGTGCCGCCGCGGCGGCGGTCGCTTCGCGGATGCGCGGATGCAGGATCGCTTCCAGGCGCGCGCGGGCGCCGGGATCGGTGAAGACAAGTTCGCGCATCCGCGCGCGGTCCATGGCGCCGTCCGGCGTGGCGAAGCCGGCGCCGAATTCGGCGAGGATGGCCGGCATGGCGGCGCCGTGGGGCGCGGTGAGGGCGTGGGCGATGGCGTCGGTATCGACCAGCGAGGCGCCGAGCGCGCCGAACATGTCGGCGACAGTCGTCTTGCCGCAGCCGATACCGCCGGTCAGGCCGACGGAGAATGCAGGTGGCTGGCGCTGTTCCATGGACTTAAGAGAACACGCCCTGGAAGATGCCGCCGAGCTGGTCGCCGTAGAACAGGGCGATCATGCCGGCGGCGGCGAGGTAGGGACCGAACGGAATCGGCTTGTCGCGCCCGCGCTTGGCGAACACGATCAGGCTGATGCCCACTAACGCGCCCACGACCGAGGACAGCAAGATAATCGTCGGCAGCATCGCCCAGCCGAGCCAGGCGCCCAGCGCCGCCAGCAGCTTGAAGTCACCGTAGCCCATGCCTTCCTTGCCGGTGGCGAGCTTGAACAGCCAGTAGACCGCCCACAGCACCAGGTAGCCGGCCACCGCGCCGATGACGGCGTCATGCAGCGGCACGAAGGTACCGTTCAGGTTGATCAACAAACCCGCCCACAGCAACGGGAAGGTCAGGTCGTCGGGCAGCAGCTGGGTGTCGACGTCGATGAAGGTCATCGCGATCAGCAGCCAGGCAAACAGCAGGGTCGCCATGCCGGCCGCGCCGCTGCCGAACTTCCAGACCAGGGCGGCCGACAGCACGCCGGTCAGCAGCTCGACCGCAGGGTAGCGCGCCGAGATCGGCGCCTTGCACTTGCGGCACTTGCCGCGCAGCGCAAGCCAGCTGATCACGGGGATGTTTTCCAGCGCCGTGATCTGGTGCCCGCAATGGGGACAGGCGGAACGCGGCACCATCAGGTTGTAGCGATCGGTGTGCGGCAGTTCCTTGCCGCTTTCGTGGGCCACGTAATTGTCGGATTCGCGCTGCATCATCTTCGGGATGCGGTGGATGACCACGTTCAGGAAACTGCCGATGAGCAGACCGAGCAGGCCGGCGACCAGGGTTGGACCGAGCAAGCCCGGGGCGGCGAAGAGTAAAGTTTCCAATGCAGGCTTCCAGATAGGGAAAATCAGAGGTGAATGGTTCCGTAGATCAACCTATTTTAGGGGGTTTCGGCCGATTTTGCGAAACAAGCTTGTGCGCTGCGTGCGTCTGTTGCTGCGTTAGCCACGCTGCCGGTCCTTGATCGGCGCCAGCACCGCATCTGGCACAAAGCGGTTATATGGGTTAGTATGAAGTCATACCGTTCAATCTAATCTCAGCAGGAGGCAACATGCGCGTACTGGAATACGGAGTGCCCGGTATTTCGACGCTTGCGGGCAAACCTGGAGAGGTCAGCAGGGGCCTCGATGGATCGGATGCCGAACAGGTCGTGGCGGTGGCGATTGCCCATGCCACACCGCGCGAGGCGGCGGCGATGGCGGAAACCTTTGCCAATATCGCCGACCTGGTGAAAACCATCGTCGGCAACCATCACCGTCAATCGCTCGAAGCGATCGTGGACGCGCTGGTGCCTAAGGCGCCGCCCACGCCGAACGAGCTCAAGGAAGCAGCCATGCTGGCGCGCGCGCGCACCGCCGTGATCGACAGCGGCGACTGGATGACGGCGGCGCAAATCGCCACGGCGGCGGGATTCAGCGCCAGCAACCCGAGCGCCCAGCCCAACAAGTGGAAACGCGACGGCGCCATCTTCGCCATCCGCCACAACGGCATCGATTATTTCCCTAGCTACGGCCTCGACCCCCAGGCCGGCTACCGGCCGCGCAAGGCGCTGGCCGAGATCCTTAAACTCTTCGGCGACACCAAGGACAGCTGGGGCTTGTCCTACTGGTTCATGTCCGCCAACAGCTACCTCGGCGGCAAGACGCCGCGCGACCTGCTGGCGCGCGAGCCCGAGCGCGTGCTGGCCGCGGCCGCCGACGAATGCGAAGGCGTGCTGCATGGCTAAGACGCCGGCCGCCAGGCCGGATGCATCCACCATCCCCGGCGCGGCCATCGCGCCACCGCCCATCCTGCACGTCACCACAATCACCTGGCCGCGCGATACCGTCATCCACCGCATCCATCACCTCGACTATGGCGCGGTCCAGTTCAATCCCGGCCTGAAGGGCAATGCCCGCTTCAGTCCCATCGCCGATGCCAACGGCACGCGCATCCCCACGCTCTACGGCGGCGCCAGCTTCGCCTGCGCCGCCATGGAAAGCGTGTTCCACGACGTGCCCTTCACGGCCGGCTTCAAGACCTACGACAAGAACAAGCTCGCAGGGCAGGGCCATTCGCAATTCACGTCCGTCCAGGACCTGCTGCTGGCCGACCTCGGCAGCCGCGCGCTGCGTAAACTCGGCGTCGAACGCAAGCAGCTGATCGATACCGAAAAAGACCAGTACCCGGTCACCCGCCAATGGGCGGTGGCGATCCACGCCGCCCTGCCGCAGGTACAGGGCTTGCTCTGGATGTCGCGCCAGGACGACAGCGCGCGGGCGCTGGTGCTGTTCGGCGACCGTATTGCCGATGGTGTGCTGCAGCCGGGCGCGCCGACGCGCAGCCTGGTGGAGGATGCGGCGGCGTATGGGGAATTGCTGGCGCTGGCGGAGCAGATCGGGGTGGATATCGTGCCGGGCCGCAGCTGAAGAACCGCTGTCGAACGGCAGCGAGTAAGGTCAAACGCCCTTAACTTCTCGTAATGACCGCTTGAACGCTTTCAGGTCTGCCGTCGCGAACATGTCGCTTCGGCCAATCTGCGATGTCGCCCGAATCTTGCTGGCACTGACATAACGGCGGAATGTCGACATCGAGACGTCCAGATACTGTGCAGCTTCGGCAGCGGTGAATTCAGCACCGCTCAGGTGGCCAAAGACTTGTTCGTGCGAGAGGTCCTCGTCGCTCAAGCTGTTCTCGCTGAGTAACTCGTAAAAACGCGCGCGTTCTTTCTTCGTGAGCTTTCGAAAGTCCTGGAAGACAGCATCGGCAGTTGGATGGTTCATGGTTGACCTCTCATGATTTCAAGTACTTTTTTAAATCCGCATAAAAATTTTCGTGTGTTCCTGCTTGGTAAAAATCGATGAATAGCAGATCAACTTTTACATTCTCGCACGCCATTTCTTCATCGGTCGGCGGCCGGTAGGCAACCAAGTACTCCTGCCTTTGATGTACGAACTTAAAAACGCGTATGCCTTGCAAATCACCGGTTTTTGCCTCTCCAACTGCTGGGCTCTCGCAGATTTCTTCTACCGCGTCCTCGATCGCCAACTGAAGCGGCTTGTGCTGCTTCTTGACGAATTTGGCGAACGGAGGCTTGAAATTGGCTTGCATGGAGTGAGTAATTATGCGTTCGAAAATGAGTATATATGATGTCACTTTAGTCCGCAATGTGTGAGCGCAAGGTACGCGGGTGATTGCGAAAGGAGAGCCATATCTGCAGTTTGCCCCGTGCAGGTGCCGAAGCCGATACCGAGCAGGCAAAGCGCCTCACCTGTAGAATTCGCAGCGCACAGTCTCACATCGAAACCACCATGAAAATCTCCCAACGCGCCCAGTCGATCGATCCCTTCTTCGCCATGGAATTCGGCAAACGCGCCGCCGCCCTCGAATCCGAAGGGCACCAGGTCATCAAGCTCAGCCTGGGCGAACCCGATTTCGGCCCGCCGCCGGCCGTGCTGGAAGCGGCGCGCAAGGCCGTCGACGGTCCGCTGCCCTACACCGGCGCGCTGGGCACGGCGGCCCTGCGCGAGGCGATCGCCGCCTTTTACCTGCACGAGCATGGCGTCGCGATCGCGCCGAGCCGCATCATCGTCACTGCCGGCGCCTCCGCCGCGCTGCTGCTGGTGACCGCGGCGCTGGTCGATACCGGTGACGAAGTGATCGTGGGCGACCCATCGTATCCATGCAACCGCCAGTTCCTCAGCAGCTTCGGCGCGCAGGTGAAACTGGTCAGCACCGATGCGAGCAGCCGCTTCCAGCTCGATGCGAACAGCGTGCGCGCCAAATGGACGACTGCTACCAAAGGGCTGATGATCGCCACGCCCTCGAATCCGACCGGCACCTCGGTGCCGCCCGACGAACTGCGCGCCATCTGCGACTGGGCGCGCGAGCACGGCGCCTGGCGCCTGGTCGACGAGATTTACCTGAACCTGGGCGACCGCGATGCCGAAGGCCGGCCGCCGCAAACGGTGCTGGCTTTTGACGACGGCGCCATCGTCATCAACAGTTTTTCGAAGTATTTCGGGATGACCGGCTGGCGCCTGGGCTGGGCGGTCGTGCCGGAAGAACTGGTGCCGACCATGGAGCGCCTGGCGCAGAACTACTATATTTGCGCCTCGAACCTGTCGCAGCAGGCGGCGCTGGCCTGCTTCACGCCGGAGTCGCTGGCCGTCTGCGAAGCGCGGCGCGTCGAGTTTGGCCGGCGCCGCGAACTGGTGCTGGCCGGCCTTGCGGGGATTGGTTTACCGGTACCGGTGCCGCCGGATGGCGCCTTCTATGTGTACTTCGACGTCAGCGCGACCGGCCTCACGTCCTGGCAGTTCTGCGAGCGCGCGCTGGACGAGGTGCACGTCGCGCTCACGCCAGGCAAGGACTTCGGCCACTGCGGCGCCGACCAGTACGTGCGCCTGTCGTATGCCGCCAGCGCCGACAACCTGAACGAGGCGATCCGCCGCCTCGGCGTGCTGATGGCGCGCCTGGCCGGCTGAGGCCGGCACGTCGGCAAATCAGGCGCCGAACGCACCGTCGATGGTGTGCATCGCGCCGGTGACGAAGCCCGCCTCGGGACCTGCGAGCCAGGCCACCATGCCCGCCACCTCTTCCGGCCGGCCATGCCGCTTGAGCGCCATGAAACCATGCATCAGGTCCCGCATCGGGCCGTCGGCCGGGTTGGCGTCGGTATCGATCGGGCCGGGCTGGACCACGTTGACCGTGATCTCGCGCGGCCCGAAATCGCGCGCCAGGCCGCGCGCCAGTCCCTGGAGCGCGGACTTGCTCAGTGCATAGGCCGCCATGCCCGGTACCGGCATGCGGTCGCCATTGACCGAACCGATCACGATGATGCGGCCACCCGGCGCCATCCGGCGCGCCGCTTCCACCGCGGCGTGATAGGGCGCATGCACGTTGATCCGCAACAGGCGGTCGACCGCATCCGGATCGAGTTCGAGTGCGTCGCCGAAGAGGGCGATCCCGGCGTTCACGACCAGCACGTCGAGCTTGCCGCTGCTACGCACCACCTCGATGACCGCATCGCGGTCCGCGCTGTCGGCGATCACCGCCGTGCTTCCGGTCTCGGCGGCCAGTGCCTGCGCCGCCGCCGGCGACCCCGAAAAGGTAAAAGTGACCCTGGCGCCGTCGGCGACGAAGCGCCGTACGATTGCCGCGCCGATGCCGCGGCTGCCGCCCAGGACCAGGACCGATTTATTGTCAAACGTGCCCATTGCGCGCCTCTATACGATTAGTTTAGGAGTTGCTACAATAATCCACCCAGTTTTCTTGTCAAGGAATTTTTGTAGTCATGACTAAAGAAATAGCTCGGCCCCGTGGCCGGCCACGCAAATTCGATCCCGACCATGCGACCGCGGTCGCCCAGGATTTGTTCCATGCGCGCGGTTACGACGATGTGAGCGTGGCGGACGTGACCGACGCCCTCGGCATCAACACGCCCAGCTTTTATTCCGCCTTCGGCAGCAAGCTTGGCCTGTACAACCGGGTCATCGAACGCTACGGCGCCAATGGCGCCATTCCGCTGGCCGATCTGCTGCGCGCCGACCGTCCGGTCGTCGAGGGCCTCCGTGCATTGCTCGAGGACGCCGCCCGCCGCTACTCGGCCGATCCGGCGGCAACCGGCTGCATCGTCCTCGAAGGATGCGGCAGCAGCGACGAAGAAGCGCGCACGGCGGCGCGCGCCGCCCATGCGGCGGCCGAACAGGTGATATTCGACTACATCGCCAGGCGCCACCCGGAACAGGCGGCGGACGTGTCGGCCTATGTCAGCACGGTGATGAACGGCCTGTCTGCCAAGGCCAGGATGGGGCAAAGCCAGGAGCGCCTGCTGGCCAGTGCCCGGCTGGCCAGCCTTGCGCTGGCCCAGGCCCTCGGCTGAGCGGCGCCCGTCAGGCGGCCTTGTTTTTCCGTTGCTCTTCCCGGTACTGCTGGAAACGCTCGATGCGCAGCTCGCGGCGCAGGATCTTCGAACGCGGGTCGAGCGTATAGTCCGCGCCCGCGGCGGCGCCCGCCGGCAGCTCGACGCTGCCGCGCCCGTCCGTCATCGGGACGGTGACGATGCGGCTGCCGATACGCACCTCGACTGGCATCGGGAACGGCGTGTTCTTTTCCGTTTTCCAGGCCAGTTGCAGGGTATTGCCGTTTTTCGTCGCCTGCAGTTCCGGCAGCGCCGCCTGGTACAGGTAGGCCTGGAAGAACCAGTCGAGGTCGCGGCCGCTGGCGCGCTTGGCGATGGCGATGAATTCCGCCGTGGTGCCGTAGCGCGGCGCGAAGCTACCCGGACGCGGCGTGTCGGTGCCGTAGACGATCTCGCGCACCGAGCGGAAGAAGGCCTCGTCGCCGATCAGGCCGCGCAGCGTATGCAGCAGCAGCGCGCCCTTGTTGTAGATGTCCTGGCCCGGTCCGCCGCGCTTCGGGTCGTACACTTCTTCGCCCAGCTTCGGCTTGCCCGAGACGATCGGCGCCTTGTTCTGGATGCTCGAGCGCAGCTGCATCAGCGACGCAAAATATTCCTGCTCGCCGTGCAGGTATTGCACGTACAGCGGCTGCATGTAGGTGCCAAAACCCTCGTGCAGCCACATGTCGTCCCAGTTTGTATTGGTGAGCTGGTTGCCGAACCATTCGTGGGCGAATTCGTGCTGCAGCAGGTCGTCGTAGCCATAGGGCGTCTTGGCGTACCCGTTGCCATAGGCGTTGACGGTCTGGTGTTCCATGCCCTTGTGCGGCGTCTCGACCACGCCCATCTTTTCGTCACCGAAGGGGTAGGGGCCGATCACGGTCTCGAAAAAGTCGAGCAGCTGCGGGAACTCGGCAAACAGTTCGTTCGCCCCCTTTTCGCTCTGCGGCAGATACCAGAGACGCAGCGGGATCGTGTTGCCGTAGCGGCTGCGATACGCGCCGGTCAGTTCCTTGTAGGGGCCGACATTCACCGAGATGCCGTAGGTGCTCGGATTCTTCGTGCGCCAGTGATAGGTGCGCCAGCCGTCGGCTTCGTCCATTCCCATGGCGACGCCATTGCCCGCGACGACCAGCGGCGCCGGCACGCTGATGTGCTCGTCGACCACCTTGGCCTTGCCGGTTGGATGATCGATGCACGGCCAGAACAGGTCGCAGCCTTCGCCCTGCACGGCGCTGGCCACCCAGGGCTGGCCGTCGGGCGTCTGCGACCAGACGAAGCCGCCATCCCAGGGCGCCTTTTTCGCCACGTGCGGCTTGCCGTGGTAGCGCACCCGCACGGACGCCTGCTTGCCCGGCTCGAGGGGGCTCGGCAAGTTGATGGTCAGCTTGCCTTCCGGATTGCGCCAGTCGCCCGCACCCAGGCGCTGGCCGTCGACCTCGATGGCGTCGATCGGCAGGTTGCGGTCCAGGTCCAGCTCGATCTGCCGCAGCGGCGCGCGCGTGCCGAAGGTCAGCAGCACGTCGCCGCGGATGCTGCGGCTGGCCGGTTCGATGCGCAGGGTGATGTCGGCTTTTTCGAAGTCGAGCGCTTGCTGTTCAAGGCTGCGCTCGGCGCCGGTACCGGTGGTGTACGCGGTCAGGGGCGACTGGGTGGCGCAGGCCGCCAGCAGGAGGGGGAGGCTGGCGGTGGCGATTCTTCTCATGGCGTGCGCAAAGGGGAGGTTGTTGATGTGATCTGGCGAAAGATATCACATGGGCAACCATTGCACCCAGCTTCACTCCCACGCCAGCACCCGTCCCAGGGCGCCAACGCGGCAATTGCCCTCGACGCCCTCCATCCGCCCGCCAGATCCAGGAAATGTCCATCCCGTGGATGCGCCTGGATGGCGACGACCTCCCACTCCAGCCATACTTCTTCGTCAGCAAAGACCGGCGGCAACAATTCCGTGCTGAACCTGATCCCGACGACTTGCGCCAGCGTCGACAGATGGGACGCGACTAAACACCTACAGCCGGCCCCTTACACCACCGAACCCAGCTTAAAGATCGGCAAATACATCGCCACCACCAGCCCGCCAATGAGCGTACCCAGGATCACCATGATCATCGGCTCCATCAGCGACGACAGCGCCGCCACCGCTTCATCGACCTCGTCCTCGAAGAAGTCCGCGACCTTGCCCAGCATGCCGTCGAGCGCGCCGGATTCTTCGCCGATGGCGACCATTTGCGTCACCAGGCTGGGGAACACGTTCACGTTCTGCATCGCCACCGTCAGGCTGGTGCCGGTGCTGACTTCGGTCTGGATGCGGCGGGTGGCGTCGAGGTAGACGGCGTTGCCCGACGCCCCGCCGACCGAGTCGAGCGCTTCGACCAGGGGCACGCCGGCGGCGAACATAGTCGCCAGGGTGCGGGTCCAGCGTGCGATGGTCGCCTTGCGGATGACGTCGCCGAAGATCGGCAGGCGCAGCAGCAGGCGGTCCATGGCTTGCTGCATTTTCAGCGAGCGGCGCCAGGACTGGAAGAAGAAATAGATCGAGCCGAAGAGCGAGCCGAAGATCAGGTACCACCACTCCACAAAAAATTCCGACATGCCCATCACGATCATCGTCGGGGCCGGCAAATCGGCGCCGAAGCTGGCGAACACGGATTTGAAGGCGGGGACCACCCAGATCATGATCACGGCGACCACGATAAAGGCGACCGCCAGGATGGCGATCGGGTAGGTGAGGGCGGACTTGATCTTGCTTTTCAATGCCAGCGTCTTTTCCTTGTAGACGGCAAGGCGGTGCAGCAGGTCTTCCAGGATACCGGCCTGTTCGCCGGCGCCGACCAGGTTGCAGAACAGCGGATCGAAATAGCGCGGGTACTTGCGGAAGGCGTTATTGAGGCTGGTGCCGGTCTCGATGTCACCGCGGATGTCGAGGATGAGCTTGGACATCGATGGGTTCGCATGGCCCTTGCCGACGATATCGAAGGCTTGCAGCAGCGGGACGCCGGCCTTCATCATCGTCGCCAGCTGGCGCGTAAACATGGTCAAATCTTTGTCCGTGATCTTCTTGCCGCTGCGGTAGACGCGCTTCTTGACCTTGGTGACCATGATGCCCTGGCGCCGCAGGGTGACATTCACGATCGCCTCGCCGCCCGCGCGCAGTTCGCCGCGCACGGTCTTGCCGGACTTGTCCTTGCCTTCCCAGGCGTAGACCGCTTCCTTGATTTGCGCGCCGCCGCGGCTGCGGGTGGTGAGGGAGGTTGCCATCATCTAATCCTATTCGTTGGTGCAGCCGAGCACTTCTTCGAGGCTGGTCAGCCCCTGTTTTACTTTCAGCAGGCCCGAGCGGCGCAGCGAGTTGACGCCATCCTTCTCGGCCTGGGCGGCAATCTGCATCGAGTTGCCGCTGGCCAGGATCAGCGCTTCGATGCTTGGGCTGATCGGCATGATCTGGTAGATGCCGACGCGTCCCTTGTAGCCGGACCCGAGGCACCGTTCGCAGCCGACCGGGCCATAGGGTTTCCAGTCATCTTGAAGGTCGCCTTCGCGGTAGCCGGCCGCGAGCAGGGCGTCGCGCGTCATCTCGAGCGGCTGCTTGCAGGTGCACAAGCGCCGCGCCAGGCGCTGGGCCGTGATCAGGATCACCGAAGAGGCGATATTAAAACCGGCCACGCCCATGTTCATCAGGCGCGTCAGCGTCGAGGGCGCGTCGTTGGTGTGCAGCGTACTGAACACCATGTGCCCGGTCTGCGCGGCCTTGATCGCAATGTCCGCCGTCTCCAGGTCGCGGATCTCGCCGACCATGATGATGTCCGGATCCTGGCGCAGGAACGATTTTAATGCGACCGGAAAGGTGAGGCCGGCGCGGTCGTTGACGTTGACCTGGTTCACGCCCGGCAAGTTGATCTCGGCCGGGTCTTCCGCGGTCGAGATGTTAATGCCGGGCTTGTTCAGCACGTTCAGGCAGCTGTACAGCGAGACCGTCTTGCCGGAGCCGGTCGGGCCCGTCACCAGCACCATGCCGTAGGGGCGGCTGATGGCATTCAGGAGCAGGTCGCGCTGGTCGGGGTCGTAGCCGAGCGAGTCGATGCCCATCTGCGCCTGGGTCGCATCCAGGATACGCATGACGGTCTTTTCGCCGAACAGCGTCGGCAGGGTGCTGACGCGGAAGTCGATGGTGCGCGTGGCCGACAGGATCAGGCGCATGCGGCCGTCCTGCGGCACGCGCTTTTCCGAGATGTCGAGCTTGGCGAGCACCTTGATGCGCGAGACCAGCTTGTCGCGGATCGACAGCGGCGGCATCGCATGGTCGCGCAGCACGCCGTCGACGCGCATGCGGATCCGGTAGTATTTTTCGTAGGGCTCGAAGTGGATGTCCGACGCCCCCAGGTTCACGGCGTCCATCAGGATCTTGTTCAGGAAGCGCACGATCGGCGCGTCCTCGACCTCGTTGGTCGCTTCCATCGGCGCCGCTGCCTGTTCTTCTTCGGCGAACTCGATGTCGGCATCGTCGCCGACCATGTCGGCCAGGCTTTGCTCGGAACTCTTGGTCAGGCTTGCCAGTAGCGCCAGCAGGGTGTCGTGGGCGACGATCACCGGCTCGACCGCCGCTTCGCTCTGGAACTTGATCTGGTCCAGCGCTTGCGTGTTGGTCGGATCGGAAATCGCCACCGACAACCGGTTGCCGCGCTTGGCCAGGGCGACTACGCGCTGCGCCGCCATCAGCTTGGCATCGATGGCGCCGGCCGGCAGCGCCTCCACGCTGAAGGTGGCGAGGTCGAGCAGCGGGTAGCCGAAGGTCTCGGCGCAGAAAGCGGCCAGCGTGGCGGCGTCGATGGTGCGCTCGGCGAGGATGGCGTCGATGAAGGCGGTGCGCTCGAGCGTCGCCTTCTTTTGCAAGCCGTCGGCCTGCTGCGCGCTCAGGCGGCCAGCTTGTACCAGCGCGCGCGCAAGTCCGGACATCGGAGTGCCTGGGGTCGCGTGCGGGAGGACTGCTGCCATATGAGCCGTAAGAATAGGGGGAAGGACAAGAGAGCCGCGCGAGGCTGTTTCGAGGCGGCAGACTCCTCGGATGATGCCTACAGGCATCAATTTTGTAAAGCGTTTCGACGGTGAGAGATGCGTGCGCGCCACGTAGACGAAATGCCATGACGCCCCGCGCACGGGAGTTTGTTGGCGTTTAGATTACGGGTGTTGGCGGTACGTCAACCATGTAGGGTGGGCGCCCCGTGCCCACGCGTAAACGTTGCAAGGTGTTGGCTTTGTTTTATAAAAGACCCCGCCAATACGATGCCGGCTTCACGCGTGGGCACGTAATTGAGGCCACTGGCCTCAATTACCCCACCCTACTACCGCAGCGCCAGCCGCGCCGTCCGCCCACCCGGCGCCGGCGCATCCGCCTGCGCGGCCAGCTTGAACACCGACAGCGCCCCATTCAATTGCCCGGTCTGCTCGGTCAGCGATTCGGCCGCCGCCGACGCTTCCTCAACCAGGGCCGAGTTCTGTTGCGTCATCTCGTCCATGCTGTCGATCGCGCGGCCGATGTCTTCGATGCCTTCGCTCTGGCGCTGCCCGGCGAGCGTGATCTCCGCCATGATGTCGTGCACCTTCCTGACCGAGTCGACGATCTGGCCCATCGTCACACCGGCCTGGTCGACCAGCGCGCTGCCGGCGTTGACCTTGGCGACCGAGTCGCCGATCAGTTCCTTGATTTCTTTCGCCGCCGCGGCGCTGCGCTGGGCCAGGTTGCGTACTTCTCCCGCCACGACCGCGAAGCCGCGGCCCTGTTCACCGGCGCGCGCCGCCTCCACGGCCGCGTTCAGTGCCAGGATGTTGGTCTGGAAGGCGATGCCGTCGATGACCGCGATGATCTCGACGATCTTCCTGGCCGAGCTGTTAATGTCGCCCATCGTGCTGACCACGCCACCCACGACTTGCCCGCCACGACTGGCGATGTCGCTGGCCGACACCACCAGCGCATTCGCTTCATTGGCGTTGGCCGCGTTCTGGCGCACGGCGCCGGTCAGTTCGTCCATGGCACGTGCGGTGCGCTCCAGGTTCGAGGCCTGCGATTCGGTGCGGCCGGCCAGGTCGGCGTTGCCGCTGGCGATTTCGGCGCTGGCGACCGCAATCGTCTCGGCCGAGGTCTTGATCTCGGCGACCATCGTCGCCAGGCGCGTGCGCATGTCCTTGAGCGACGCCAGCAGGCTGGTCTTGTCGTGCGCGCCGGTGTGGATCTCCATGGCCAGGTCGCCCGCGGCCACGGCGCCGGCGATCTGGCGCGCATATTCCGGTTCGCCGCCGAGCTGCTGCCAGATGGCGCGCACCACGATCCACGACACCAGCGCCAGCGACGCGACCACCACCAGCGCGGTCAGGATCATGGTCCACAGCACGCGGCGCACGTTCGCTTCGCTGCTGGCGATGCCGGCCTTGAACTGCGCCTTCGCGCTGGCCTGGGTCTGCTCCAGGTCCCTGGTGAGCGTGGCGAGCGTGGTCTGCATTGCCGGCACCACGGCTTGCGGGTCGCCCTGTTCGAGTTCGAGCATGATGCGCGCGGCGGACAGCGCCGGCGCATAGTAGTCGTTGAATTCCTTGAGCAGGCGCGCGCCGTTCGCGGCCTGGCCGTCGATGCGGCCGAACTGTTGCAAGTGGGTGCGGACCGCCTCGGCCTGCTTGCCGACCGCGCCGATGCGTTCTTTGTCGCCTTCGCTGACCGCGTCCATCAGGCCGTCGGTGATGTCCTTCACCTCGAGCGTGAGCGCCTTCGCGGCGTCGAGCACCGGATAGTCGATCCGTTCGGTGGAGTTGATCGATTCCAGGGCCTGGTTGGCGATGGTCGCGGAAATGCCGACGCCGAGGCCGAAGATCAGGGTCGAAATGACCGGTAATGCCCAGATCCTGCGTTTGATGCTCATGTTCTCGTCTCTTTCAACGTGCGGCTGACAATGGATGGCGCAAGCTCCCTGCGCTTTCAGGCGGAAAGCCCTGCCGGCTGATGAGCGGGCAGGGCTGGCTTCTTGATAAAGCGCGCTGTTACGGCGCGCTGAAGACCACCTTGACGCTGGCGTCGACGGCGCTCTTTTCGATGTAGCCGATCGCCTTCGGGTTGGCGGCAACGGCAGCCTTGACGGCGGCGCTGTTGGCGGCTTCCTTCGGCAGCGTGGCCTTGCCGGTGAAGACCAGCTTCGACCACAGGGCCTTAGCCTGCGAGGCTTCCTTGTCGGTCACCTTTTTGTAGAATTCGGCGCGGACCGGCGCGTCTTCCGGCTGGTCGATCGGGGTCATGCTGCTCGATTTACCGAGGAAGAACTGGGCGATCTGCTCTTTCGACAGCGTCGATTCGGCCGCCTTCGGGTTGACCACGACGACGACTTCGGCGAATGCCGGCAGCGAAGCGCCCAGGACTGCTGCGGCGATGGCCGCTTTCAACAGGGTGTGCATGGCGGCTCCTTAAAAGACGAAGTCGATGGCGACGGCGCCGACGGTCACGTCGCGGTTGAAGCCGGGTGCGGCGTTCAGCAGCAGGCCGCTGCCGCTGGCCGGCTTGATGCGGTCGACCTGCGCCTTGAATGCCAGCGACGGGTAGAAGTCCCAGCGCACGCCGATCGAGGTCGTGCTCTGTTCGCCCTGGCCGATGCCGCTGTAGGGCAGGCGGTTGGCGCCGGCGCGCAAGGCGGCCAGGGTCGGGCCGCAGGCGGCCGGATAGCCGGCCGGGCAGGCGGCCGGCACGGCGTTGGCCGGGAAGCCGTCGATCGTCACTTTGCCCTGGATGAAGTAGGGCAGGACCTTGCCGATGCGGTAGCCGCCCATCACGTACCAGGAGGTAGTGTCGTTGACGTAGCTGTCCGTTTTGCGCTTGGCGAATTCGGTCTGGACGACGACGTCGTTCCAGTCCATGCCCAGACCCAGCGAGGTGAACGAGGCTTTCTTGTCGGCCGGGTCGATCTGGTCGGCCATCGCGTTCAGTTGCGGCAAGCGGTAGCCGCTGCCGGCGGCGCGCAGGCCGCCCAGCAGCGTGGCCAGCGTGGCCGAACCGGTGATCGAGATGTCGGCATCGACGCGGCCGAAGCGGGCGGTGAACGGCCCATGTTCGGCGACGATATTCAGGGCCGCCATGTGCTTGCCCTTGCCGGTGACGCCGCCGGCGATCTTCGCTTCGGTGGCGCCATAGGCCAGTTGGCCGGTGACGCTGGTGTCGCCGAAGCTGTGCTGGTACGTCGCGTCGATGCCGTCGAGACTGTTGAACGGCACTTGCGAATACATCTCGCCCGGCGGACGCAGGAAGTTGTTGGCATAGCCGACGTTGCGGTAGTCCGAAATCATGAATGCCGGCAGGCCGATGCGGCCCACGCGCACGCTGAACTGGTCGTTGATGCGGGCCTTGGCGAAGGCCCAGGCCAGTTCGGCGCCGAAGTCGTCTTCGGCATCGCGGCGCACCAGGCCTTGCGCGGTGAACGAGAGCCAGCTGTTGACGCCGATGTCGGCTTGCAGGCCGAGGTTCGAATCGACGCCAGTGCGCGGGCTTTTACGGGCGCCGGCGGCCTGGTTGGGACGGCCGAATTCGGCCTGGTCGGTATTGGTCCAGGTAAGGGCGCCGGTACCGAAGCCGCTGATCTTGACCGTTGGGCCTTGCGCGTCCTGCGCGAAAGCCGATGACAGTGCCAGCGGCAGGGCCAGCACGGCCACAAAAAACTGCTTATTCATAAGACGGCCTGTAACGGATGCAGAGTTTATAAAAGGTACTTCTTGATGAGAGCGTCAGCGCCCGAAAGCGTGATTTGACTGAAATCATTGTATCCACACGGAAAAAGTGATGACAAGCAAAAGCCCACCGCAAGTCAGCAAAACCCGGCGTTACAATGTGTGATGTTGTTTTGTAGAAACAGGAGAAGCGCAGAGTAGTGTATTTACGCTAATTTATTGATTTTTAGCAACTATATAAATCAATTCCACCAGTGCGAAGTGGCGCCCATCTCCGGCAGGCGCGCCTGCACCGCTTCATGGATCAGCCCGGCGCGCACGGCTTGCTCGGCCGTATAGATGCGCGCATTGCCGAACAGGTGAGGGCGGATGTCGTGCGCTTCGGCCGCGCCGCGCGTGGCTTCGTCGTAGATGGCGGCATAGCGTTCGGCGTCGAAGTCGAGGCATTCGCGCCACTCCGACACGCGCGAATGGTCGGCCGCCACCAGGTTGCCGAAGCCCCAGTGCAGCGGGTGCACCAGGAAGCGCGCGCCCGGACAGGCAAAGCGTTTCGCGCCGGCCAGGAAGATGACGACGCCGACCGATTCCACGCTGCCGATATTGAAGGTGGTCAGCGGGATCGGCAGCGATTTCAGGAAGTAATACAGGGCGAAGCCGGAGGTCATGTTGCCGCCTTCGGTCGACATGTGCAGCTCGATCTCGGTGGCCCCGTTCTGCAACGCCTGCAGGCACATGTTGCGCACGCTGCAGGCCGACTGGTGGTTGATCGGTCCGATGAAATGAACAATGTGCAAAGCCATTGGTCCCTCCTGTCGTGAACGCTCAGGATAACAATGTTTTGTCGGAAAAGGGACCTAATAAAACTTCGCCACGGTGCCTCGAATTCCAAGAATGTAGGGTGGATTTGCCATTGAAGCCACTGGCTTCAATGGCTCCACGGCCTTCTTTTGCACGCCTATACGCCAGCAAACACCCAGCGATATGCAAACCGCTTAACTCCCCCGATACGTCGAATACGACCACGGCGTCACTACCAGCGGCACATGATAATTCTGCCCCGGATCGGCCACCCCAAACGCAATCGTCACCCGATCGACAAAACGCGGCTCGGGCAAATCCACCCCTTGCGCCGCAAAATAATCGCCGGCAGCAAACACCAGTTCGTAGCGTCCCGCCTGCAAGGCCTCGCCGGCCAGCAGGGGCGCATCGCAGCGCCCATCGGCATTGGTCGTTGCCTGCACCAGCAGGCGGCGACTGTCGCCGTCAACGGCATACAGCGCGATCGCGACGCCCGCGGCCGGCCGGCCGTGCGCGGTATCGAGCACATGGGTGCTGAGTTTGCCCATCGTTTCCCCTATATGTAGGTGCTGAACCTGTGTATCTGGTCGATCATATACCGGTGCTGATCCATCAATATATGATCGACGATATACCTTTCATTCCCGGCTCCCCCATGCATCCAGATTATCCGCGCGACATGACCGGCTACGGCCGCACGCCACCGCATCCGCAATGGCCGGGCCGGGCGCGCATCGCCCTGCAGTTCGTGCTCAACTATGAGGAGGGCGGCGAGAACTCGACCTTGCACGGGGATCCGAATTCGGAGACTTTTTTATCCGAAATCATAGGGGCGCAAGCTTTTCCGATGCGCCACATGAGCATGGAATCGCTCTACGAATACGGTTCGCGCGCCGGCCTGTGGCGCCTGCTGCGCATGTTCGAAGAGAGAAAGTTGCCGCTGACGGTGTTCGGTGTGGCAATGGCGCTGCAGCGCAATCCGGAAGCGGTGGCCGCTTTCCGCGAACTCGGCCACGAAATCGCCTGCCACGGCCTGCGCTGGATTTCGTACCAGAACGTCGACGAAGCCACCGAGCGCGCCCATATGGCGGAGGCGGTGGCCATCCTGCGCGAGCTGACCGGCGCGGCGCCGCTCGGCTGGTACACCGGGCGCGATTCGCCGAATACGCGGCGCCTGGTGGTCGAGCATGGCGGCTTCGCCTACGACGCCGATTACTATGGCGACGACCTGCCGTTCTGGCAGCAGGTGACGCACATGGGGCCGGACGGCGCCGCGCGCACCACACCGCATCTGGTCGTGCCCTATACCCTCGACACCAACGACATGCGCTTTGCCGCGATGCAGGGTTTTAATTCCGGCACCCAGTTTTTCGATTACCTGAAAGATGCCTTCGACGTGCTATATGCGGAAGGCGACCCGCAAGGCCTGAACGCGCCTAAAATGCTGTCGATCGGCCTGCATTGCCGCATCGCCGGGCGGCCGGCGCGCGCCGCCGCGCTGGCACGTTTCCTCGATTATGTGTTGCAGTACGAACAGGTATGGGTCACGCGCCGCATCGACATCGCCGAGCACTGGAAAAACACCCATCCGTTCGCCGGTTGATATGTCGATTTGACGATAATCAAAATCATTAATTCGATATAGTTGCCCGAGGCCCGGACAGGGTATCCTGCACGCTGCTACCAATCCGAGGCAAGCATGGCCGAACCGATCCGCTTTTATTTCCGCAACGCCGTCCACGAAGTGACCGGCGTGGCGCCGACGCAAACCATCCTGCAACACCTGCGGGAGGATTTGCGCTGCACCGGTACCAAGGAAGGCTGCGCCGAAGGCGACTGCGGCGCCTGCACCGTGGTGGTCGGTTCGCTGGAAAATGGACAACTGGAACTGAAGGCGGTCAATTCCTGCATCCAGTTCACGCCCACGCTCGACGGCAAGGCGCTGTTCACGGTCGAAGACCTGCAGCTGCCCGACGGCCGTTTGCACCCGGTGCAGCAGGCGCTGGTCGAATGCCATGGCTCGCAATGCGGTTTCTGCACGCCGGGGTTCGCGATGTCGCTGTGGGGCATGTATTTGAAACAGGAAGGACAACAGCCTTCGCGCTGCCAGGTCGACGATGCGCTGTCCGGCAACCTGTGCCGTTGCACCGGCTACCGCCCGATCATCGAGGCGGCCGGGCGCATGCTGGAATTGCCGCGCGCCGAATTCGACCGCGCCGCGGTGGCGGATGCGTTGCGGTCGCTGCAGCGTGGCGAATTGCATACGTATGCTTTCGAAGGCCGCAGTTTCCACGCACCGCGCACGCTGGATGAACTCGTCGCGCTGCGCAGCGCCAACCCGCAAGCGCTGATCCTGGCCGGCTCGACCGACGTCGGCCTGTGGGTCACGAAGCAGATGCGCGAACTGAACGACATCATCTACATCGGCAACGTCGCCGAATTGAAATCGGTGGCGGAGCGGGACGGCGTGCTCGAGATCGGCGCCGGCGTCACGCTGCAGGACGCCTACGCGGCCGTCTGCCGCCACTATCCGGCCGAACTGGCGGAGATGTGGCAGCGCTTCGCTTCGCTGCCGATCCGCAACGCCGGCACCCTGGGCGGCAACGTCGCCAACGGCTCGCCGATCGGCGATTCGATGCCCTGGCTGATCGCGCTCGGCGCGCGCCTGGTGTTGCGCGGTGGCGCCGGCGAACGCGAACTGGCGCTGGAAGATTTTTATCTTGGCTACCAGCAGAAGGATTTGCAGGCCGACGAAATCGTCGCCGCATTGCGCGTGCCGCTGCCGCGCACGGAGGTGCGCTTCCGGACCTATAAACTGGCCAAGCGCTTCGACCAGGACATCTCGGCCGTCTGCGCAGCGTTCGCATTGACGCTCGACGGCGCTACCGTCACGGAGGCGCGCATCGCCTTTGGCGGCATGGCCGCAACACCGAAGCGCGCCGCCAGTGCCGAAGCGCTGTTGAACGGCCGTGTGTGGAACGAAGCAGCGCTGCAAGAGGCAATGGCCGCGCTGGCCCAGGATTACGCACCGCTGTCCGACATGCGCGCATCGAGCGCTTATCGCATGAAGACCGCGCAAAACCTGCTGCGCCGCTTCTGGCTCGAAACCCGCCTCGATAATCCGCTGCCGCCAAGCGCAGTCAACGCATTCGCTGCCACGGCGTAAGGAGAGATCATCATGAACGACGCAGGCGCACCAGCAATGAAAGCGGCGGCGTGGGCAGCGGTCGGCCGCGCCCGCCCGCACGAATCGGCAACTTTGCACGTGCTCGGCCAGGCCACCTATACCGACGACATCGCCGAAGTCGCGGGCACGCTGCATGCCGCCTTTGGCTTGTCGAGCAAGCCGCACGCCAATATCGTCGCGCTGGACCTCGCGCCCGTGCGCGCCGCGCGCGGCGTGGTGTCGGTGCTCACCGTCAAAGACATCCCCGGCACCAACGATTGCGGCCCGATCATCCACGACGACCCGATCCTCGCCGACGGCAAGGTGGAATACGTCGGCCAGCCGGTCTTCATCGTGATCGCCGACACCCACGACAACGCCCGCCGCGCCGCGTGCCTGGCGAAAGTGACATACGAAGAACTGCCGGCCATCCTCACTCCACAGGAAGCGCACGCCGTCCAGTCGTATGTGGTGCCGCCGATGCGCCTGGCGCGCGGCGACGCCGCAACCGCATTCGCGAATGCGCCGCACAAGGTCGCCGGCAAGCTGTACGTCGGCGGCCAGGAGCAGTTTTACCTCGAAGGCCAGATCGCCTACGCGATCCCCGGCGAAGACAACGGCATGCTGGTCCAGTGCTCGACCCAGCATCCGAGCGAGATGCAGCACGTCGTCGCGCATGCGCTCGGCCTGCATTCGCACCACGTCGTGGTCGAGTGCCGCCGCATGGGGGGCGGCTTCGGCGGCAAGGAATCGCAATCGGCCTTGTGGGCCGCCGGCGCCGCGATCGCGGCGCACAAGCTGAAGCGTCCCGTAAAACTGCGCGCCGACCGCGACGACGACATGCTCGTTACCGGCAAGCGCCACTGCTTTTATTACGAATACGAAGTCGGCCATGATGACGACGGCCGCATCCTGGCCGCGAAAGTCGACATGGTGTCGCGCGCCGGCTTCTCGGCCGACCTGTCCGGCCCGGTCGCCACGCGCGCCGTCTGCCACTACGACAACGCATACTATTTGTCCGACGTCGACATCCGCGCGGCCTGCGGCAAGACCAATACCCAATCGAACACCGCCTTCCGCGGCTTCGGCGGCCCGCAGGGCGCGATCGCGATGGAATACGTGCTGGATGAAATCGCGCGTAATTTAAAGGTCGACCCGCTCGACATCCGCAAGCTGAACTTCTACGGCAAGACCGAGCGCAACGTCACGCCCTATGGCCAGGCCGTGGTCGACAACGTCATCCACGAACTGGTGGCCGAGTTAGAGACCTCGAGCGAATACCGCGCGCGCCGGGAAGCCATCGACGCGTTCAACGCCAGCAGTTCCGTGCTCAAAAAAGGCCTGGCGCTCACGCCGGTCAAATTCGGCATCGCCTTCAACGTCACCCACCTGAACCAGGCCGGCGCGCTGGTGCACGTGTACGTCGACGGTTCGATCATGGTGAACCATGGCGGCACCGAGATGGGGCAGGGCATCAACACCAAGGTGATGCAGGTCGTCGCGCACGAACTCGGCGTCGACATGGACCACGTGCGCGCCACCGCCACCAATACCAGCAAGGTCGCGAATACCTCGGCCACGGCCGCATCGACCGGGGCCGACCTGAACGGCAAGGCGGCGCAGGATGCAGCGCGCCAGATCAAGGAACGCCTGGCGGCGTTTGCGGCGAAAGAATACGGCGGCGAGGCGGCGGACGTGCGTTTCGCGGCCGATACCGTGTTCGTCAACGCAATGGAAGTGCCGTTCCCGCATCTGGTACAGAAGGCTTACCTGGCGCGCGTGCAGCTGTGGTCGGACGGCTTCTATGCGACGCCCGGCCTGTCGTGGGATGCCAAAACCATGAACGGCCGCCCGTTCTCCTACTTTGCCTACGGCGCGGCGACCGCCGAAGTGGTGGTCGATACGCTCACCGGCGAATGGAAGCTGCTGCGCGCCGATGCGTTGTACGACGCCGGCAATTCGCTCAATCCTGCCATCGACATCGGCCAGGTCGAAGGCGCATTCATCCAGGGCATGGGCTGGCTGACCACCGAAGAACTGTGGTGGAACCCGGGCGGTAAACTCATGACGCACGCGCCGTCGACCTACAAGATTCCGGGCGTGTCCGACTGTCCGCAGGATTTTCGGGTGCGCTTGTTCGAGAACCGGAATGTCGAAGACAGCATCCACCGCTCGAAAGCCGTGGGCGAGCCGCCGCTGCTGCTGCCGTTCTCGGTGTTCTTTGCGATTCGCGATGCGATCTCCTCGGTTGGCGGCCACCAGGTCAATCCGCCCCTGAATGCGCCGGCGACGAGCGAGGCGATCCTCGACGCCATCGCCGCGGTTGAAACCGCAGTCCAGCAGCGCGCGTGATGGACGATTGGCTCACCGCCGCGCTCAGGGCGCCGGCCGTGCTAGTCACGGTCGCCATCGTCGAAGGCTCCGTGCCGCGCGAGCCGGGGGCGAAGATGCTGGTCACGGCGAACGGTTTTGCCGGAACGATCGGGGGCGGGCACCTAGAGCACCGGGCGATCGAGCTGGCGCGCGTGATGCTGCAGGAGGGCGGGGCGCCGCGGCTGGAGCGCTTTGCGCTGGGTCCCAGTCTGGGCCAGTGCTGTGGGGGGATTGCGCACCTGGCGTTCGAGGTGGCGGATCGGGATCAGATGGCCTTGCTCGATGCGCGCCGTCATCTTGATACCTGGCGCATCGTAGGGTGGACGGCTTCGCCGTCCACGCGTTCAACCGGCGGTGGTGCGGTCAAGGAATCGGATGTTCGTACGTTCGTTGAACGCGTGGACGGGAAACCCGTCCACCCTACATCCGACACCTGGGCCTTGTTTGACGGCGATGGCGTTCACATCGCTGGCGATCCTGTTCCCCCCTTCGACCGCGCCTTGGGCACCCACGTCTTCACCGACCCCACCGGCCGCCGCTGGCTCGCCGACGCCGTCTTCGCCCCGCGCGCCCACCTGATGCTGTTCGGCGCGGGCCACGTCGGCGCAGCCATCGTGCGCACGCTGGCCGAGCTGCCGTGCCGCGTCACCTGGGTCGACGAACGCGACGACCTGTTCCCGGCCGAAGTACCCGCCAACGTCACGGTCGAAGCGACCGACATCCCCGAGGCGCTGGCCGAACAGGCCGCGCCCGGCACCACCTTCCTGGTGATGACACACAGTCATGCACTTGACCTGCGCCTGTCAAACGCGATACTGTCGCGTCCCATAATGACGCAACTGAGAGACTGGTTCGGCCTGATCGGCTCCGATACCAAGCGCCGCCAGTTCGAACACCGCCTGCGCGAGCGCGGCATCGCCGACGCGCGCATCGACGCCATGGTCTGCCCGATCGGCCTGCCCGGCATTGCCGGCAAGGCGCCGGCCGTGATTGCCGCCTCGGTCGCGGCGCAACTGCTCACCGTCTGGGAGGCCGCGGCCACCAGCCAACTTCAAGCTTCTTCGGAATCCACCTGATGTCCACCGCACCCAACACCGTGCAAGCCTACCGTGCGAGCTTGCTGCATTTTCACGCCGACCCGGCTTTTACCGAGGACGCGTATGCCTGGCACGAAGACGGCCTGCTGGTCGTCGAAGACGGCCGTGTCAAGGCCGCCGGCGACTATGCACAGCTAGCCGCGACGCTGCCGGCCGGCCTGGCGCCGCACGACTACCGCGGCCAGATCATCACGCCCGGCTTCATCGACACCCACCTGCATTATCCGCAGACGGACATGATCGCCTCCCCGGCGCCGGGCCTGCTGCCCTGGCTGGAAACCTATACCTTTCCGACCGAGCGCCAGTTCGCCGACCCGGTGCACGCCCGCGCCACCGCCGAATTCTTCCTCGACGAGCTGACCCGCTGCGGCACCACCACGGCCGTGGTCTACTGCACCGTGCACCGCGAGTCGGTCGACGCCTTTTTCGAGGCCAGCGAAGCGCGCAACCTGCGCATGGTGGCCGGCAAGGTGCTGATGGACCGGAATTGCCCGGACTTCCTGCGCGACCTGGACGGCAGCATCGGCGAGAGCGAAGCGCTGATCAACAAGTGGCACAAGCACGCGCGCTCGCTGTACGCGATCACGCCGCGCTTCGCGCCTACCTCCAGCCCGGCGCAGTTGGGTGCCATCGCCGAACTGGCGCAAGCCTATCCGGACACCTTCATCCAGACCCACGTTTCTGAAAACCAGGACGAGGTGAACTGGGTACGCGAACTGTATCCGCAGGCGCGCAGCTATCTTGATGTGTACGACGGCTACGGCCTGATGCGCCCGCGCGCACTGTTCGGCCACTGCATCTGGCTCGACGATGAAGACTTCGCGCGCATGGCGGCGACCGGTTCGGCGGCCTCGGTGTGCCCGACCTCGAACCTGTTCCTCGGCAGCGGCCTGTTCGACTTCGAAAAGGCCGACGGCGCCGGCGCCCTGGTCACGCTCGGCACCGACGTCGGCGCCGGCACCTCGTTCTCGATGCTGCAGACGATGAACGAAGCCTATAAAGTGGCGCGCCTGAAGGGCAGCTACCTGCCGGCGCTGCGCATGTTTTATCTCGCCACCCTGGGCGCGGCGCGCGCGATGGACCTGGAAGGCACGATCGGCAGTTTCGCGGTCGGGGCGGAAGCCGATTTCATCGTGCTCGACCCGAAATCGACGCCGCTGCTGGCGCGGCGCAGTGCGCACTGCAATTCGCTGGAAGAGCAGCTGTTCGCGCTGGCGCTGCTGGGGGATGACCGCGCAATCCGCGCGACGTATGCGGCGGGTGTGAAGGTGCACGAGCGCAGTGGGGCGGGTGCCTGAGACGTTATCGGTGTTTTGGGTGTTTGCGCGGGCATGCCCGCCCTACGTTACGCAACGGTCAACAATGTTCGATGTAGACCGGGGTGCTCCGTAGGGCGGGCATGCCCGCGTGAGACTCTGCGCCCCAATATCGTCACGGCCTCCCGCCAGCACAAGAACACCGCATTGCCAATCCGGAACGAAGCCGTTACAGTTGCGCAGCCGCGCCGGCGGCCACGTCAACCCAACACGAAAGTCCTTTCATGCAGAACCTATTGCGCCGCAGCCTGCTCGTTGCCCTGGCTGTCGCCGCCGCGCCAGCCGCTATGGCGAAAGAGCCGGCGACCGCATCGCGCCAGGCCAACGAAGCGGCCACCAGCCGTCATTACGCCGCGCTGATCGCCGGCGCCGAGCCGAAGCTGGCCGAGCTGACCATGTTCTTCACGCAGATGCCCAAGGGCGGCGACCTGCATCACCATTACTCCGGTTCGATCTATGTCGAGCAATACCTCGACTTCCTCGACCGCCAGGGCCTGTGCGTCAACAAGCAGACCTACCGCGTCGAGACCGACAAGGCCAAGGTTGCCGCCGAGCGCGCCAAGGCGCCCAAGGAACGCAACTGCCTGAACAGCACCGAAGTCTATGCCGACGACCACACCTGGCGCGAGCTGGTGCAGCGCTGGTCGAACAAGGACTTCGATAACCACGGCGTGATCAACCCGCCGCCGGACCGCCTGTTCTTCCAGACCTTCGGCTACTTCGGCCCGGTCTCGAACGCGAATTTCGCGGAAGGCCTGCAGGAACTGAAAAAGCGCGCAATCGCCGAAAACGTCAGCTATATCGAGACCATGTTCAAGATGGCGCCGGCCGTCGCCAACGCCGAGTTCGACGACAAGGCCTGGCAGCTGGTGAACGACGACGCGGGCCTGAATGCAGAACTGCAGAAAGCCATGGAAGGCTTCGATCGTGATCCGGCCTTTGCCAAATCGGTCGCCGACTTCGTCGCCAAGATCGACCAGGCCGCCGCCGGCATCGACGATGAACGCTTCACCATGCGCTACCAGACCTACGTGCTGCGTTTGCTGAACCCGTCGCAGGTGTTTTCCTCGATGGTCGCCGCCTTTAAATCCGCCTCGATCGGCGGCAAGGTGGTCGGCGTGAACATCGTCGGCCAGGAAAGCACCAACGTGTCGATGCGTGACTATGCGCTGCACATGAAGATGTTCGGCTTCCTCAAAAAAGCCTACCCGCAGGTCAAGGTGGCCATGCACGCTGGCGAACTTGGCCTCGGCGAAGTGCCGCCGGAAGGACTGAAATTCCACATCGACCAGGCCTTGACGGTGGCCGGCGCCGACCGCATCGGCCACGGCATCGACCTGGCGCACGAAGCGAATGCGCCGGCCATCCTGCGCACCATGCGCGAGAAGGATATCCCGGTCGAAATCAACCTGACCTCGAACGGTTTCATTAGCGGCATCAAGGGCGAAAACCATCCGGTCACCATGTACCGCAAGTACGGCGTGCCGTACGTGATCTCGACCGACGACGCCGGGGTCACGCGCCACACGCTGTCGCAGGAATACGTGCTGTTCGCCAGCCGCTACAAGCCGGACTATGCGGAACTGAAGAAGACTTCGTACAACAGCGTGCGCTACGCCTTCCTGCCGACCGCCGACAAGACGCGCCTGACGCGCCAGCTCGACGCCCGCTTCGCCGCCTTCGAAGCGACGATCGCGAACCTGGCAAAAACCGTTGTGCCGGTACGACGCACGACGAAATAATGAGGTTAATTAACAACGGCAGCACGGCTGCCGTTGTTAAGGCTTTTTCACGATTGCACCTTGCGCTGCACCATCGTGGACACGACAAAAGTTAGCGCAAAGCTAACATCTGTGGCGAGGTCGCCACAGATTCCCGCAGCCGCCATCGGGAATGTCGAAAATATTTATCAAAATATTTCAGTGAAGAATGCCTTCCGTATAATCCCGCCTGTGATTTGCGCGGGGAAATCCTCCTGCAGTACGGCACAAAGCACGGTTTTGGGGCGATTCAGAGGCTGACGCTATAAATACGGAACAAAAAACGTATTTGTCCGGTCCCTGGCACTCATGCATATTCGGTTAGGTAATCAATATGCTTGTTGTTCTTTCAAGGGCGGTAACGGAGGTGACATATTTCCTCCTTACAATCCGCCCGGTCTCACCGATGGCCGTTTGTGCCGTTGCAGGCTCGCAGCAACCAGGGTTGCAGTACTTGTAAAGAGGGAAGCCGTACCACGGCGTCCACATAACTATTAAGTCTATTTTGGGGTTTTAATAATGATCACTCAACAACAGATCCGGCTAACCAAGCTGGCGCTGGCTTTGTCGATTGCGTTGGCGGCAGCGCCGACCTTCGCACAGAACACCACCTCGGCCATCGGCGGCCGGGTTTCGGGTGCGGATGGTGCGCCGGCGGCTGGTGCGGCGGTGCAGATCGTCCACACCGAGTCGGGTTCTGTCAGCAACGTCACCACCGACGCTGAAGGCCGTTACATCGCCCGCGGCCTGCGTGTCGGCGGTCCGTACACGATCATTATCACCAAGAACGGCACCACGGAAAAGCGCGAGAACGTGTTCATCGAGCTGGCCGAAACCGCCGCCATCGATGCGACCCTCGGCCAGCAGATGCAGACCGTGTCCGTGACCACGAACCGCGCGCGCAACGAGATCTTCTCGAACAGCGCGATGGGTTCGGTCACCACGCTGACCCGCGCCGACCTGGAAACCCAGGCTTCGATCAACCGCAACCTGCAGGACTTCGCGCGTTTCGACCCGCGCGTATCGCAGACCGACAAGGAACGCGGCGAGATGTCGGTGGCCGGCCAGAACTCGCGCTACAACTCGATGACCATCGACGGCGTCGCCATCAACGACACCTTCGGCCTGGAAGCCAACGGCAGCCCGACCGCGCGCCAGCCGATCTCGATGGAAGCGATCCAGTCGGTGCAGGTCAACGTCGCCAACTACGACGTGACCCAGCGCGGCTACACCGGCGCCAACGTCAACGCCGTTACCAAGTCGGGTACCAACGTGTACCACGGCGGCGCCTACTACATCGCTCGTAACGACAAGCTGGTCGGTGACCGTTTCAACTCGACCACCGGCGACTACACCGAAGCTCCGGATTTCAAGGAAAACACCAAGGGCGCGTGGGTCAGCGGCCCGCTGATCCAGGACAAGCTGTTCTTCTTCGCCCTGGCTGAAAAGCACGAAAGCAGCCGCAGCTCGCCTGAGTTCAGCGCCATCGGCGCCGCCAGCGGCACCACCGTCGGCATCAGCCCGACCCAGATCGCGCGTATCCGCGACATCGCCCAGAGCCGCTACGGCTTCGACATCGGCAGCAGCGACGTGCCGAGCGGCACCAAGCTGAAGTCGGACGAGCAGACCTTCAAGGTCGACTGGAACATCAACGACGACCACCGCGCCAACTTCCGCTACTCGAAGACCTCGCAGAACGAGCCGATCTTCCCGGGTTTCTCGCAGAGCGGCGTGGCGCTGAGCTCGCAGTTCTACAACCAGGACAAGACCATCGAAACGATGGTGGCCCAGGTGTTCTCGGACTGGAGCGAGAATTTCTCGACCGAATTCAAGGCGTCCCGCCGCGATTATGATTCGGTGCCGATCAACAACGCGCAGCTGCCGACCATGTCGTTCTCGTTCACCGGCCCGCTGCCGTCGGACGCGCCGGCCGGCACCCGTACCGGCACCCGTTTCCTGAACACCGGTACCGAAAGCAGCCGTCACAACAACGTGCTGGGCACCAAGACCATTGACCTGTACGGCGGCGCCAACTACAAGTGGGGCGACCACGAGTTCAAGCTCGGTACCGACTACACCTCGAACAAGGTCTATAACGCGTTCCTGCAGAACATCTACGGTAACTACACGTTCCAGTGCGATAACAACTTCACGTACACCTTCGGCACGATCAATTGCGGCGCTACAGGCACCACCGCGGCCCAGATCGAAGCGGCAATCTACGAGAACTTCCTGCGTGGCCGTCCATCGTCGTACACCGTGCAGCTGCCAGCCACTGGCGGTTCGCTGAGCAACGCGATTGCCCAGTTCACGATGAAGAACACCGGTTTCTTCCTGCAGGATAGCTGGACCGTCAACAAGAACCTGACCATCAATGCCGGCGTGCGCGTCGACATGACCGACGTCGAAGGCCGTCCGCTGCAGAACACCGCCGTGGCGGCGCCGACCATCAACGGTGCCGGCCAGTTTGGCCGCCAGACCGGCGGTTATGGCCTCGACAATCAGCAGACCTTCGATGGCGACAAGCTGTGGCAGCCACGCGTCGGCTTCAACTACAAGTTCGACTCGGCACGTCCAATGCAATTGCGTGGTGGCGCCGGCCTGTTCCAGGGCGCCGCGGCAACCGTCTGGATGTCGAACCCGTTCTCGAACCCGGGCATCGCTACCCGCACGATCACCTGCTCGGCCACCAGCGCGACCCGCTGCCCAACCACCGACGGCACCTTCACGCCTGACGTCAATGCACAGCGTACCGTTGCCGGCGCCACCCCTGCGTCGAACGTCGACATCCTGTCGCCGGACCTGAAGCAGCCATCGATCTGGAAAGCCAACCTGGCGTTCGAACATGAACTGCCATGGTACGGCCTGGTGTTCGGCGCCGAGCTGCTGGCGACCCAGAACAAGAACGCGATCTTCTACCAGAACCTGAACATTGGCGCAGCAACCGCGACCGGTACCGATGGCCGCGAACTGTACTACAACGCGAATGGCCTGTCGGCAAACTGCTACACCTTCACCAACAACACGGTGAACAACGTCACTGGCTGCCAGAACACCAACAAGGCGCGTTCGAACCTGAGCTACGGCAACGTGCTTCTGGCGAAGGGCACCGACAAGGGCGACGCCCAGCTGGTGACCGTGTCCCTGACCAGCCCGACCCGCCAGGGCTTCGGCTGGTCGGTGGCCTACACCCACACCAACGCGACCGAAGTCTCGCCGCTGACCTCGTCGACCTCGAACTCGAACTGGTCGGGCCGTTCGGTCTTCAACCCGAACGAAGAAGTCGCAGCTAACTCGTCGTACCTGGTGAAAGACCGCGTCAATGCGCGTCTGTCGTGGGAAAAGCGTTTCTTCGGCAACTACCGCACCCGTCTGGGCGTGTTCTATGAAGGCCGTGAAGGCAAGCCATACAGCTGGACGGTCAACAACGACCTGAACGGTGACGGCCTGGCCGGTAACGACCTGATGTACATCCCGTCGGCACCAGGTTCGGGTGAAGTCGCCTTCTACGGCACGACCGCCGCGGCACGCGCAGAAGCCGAAGCACGCTTCTGGGATGTGGTCAACAACAACAAGGTCCTGAGCAATGCCAAAGGTGGCGTGGTCGAGCGTAACAAGGACTTCTCGCCATGGACCAACAGCTTCGACGTGAAGATCACCCAGGAAATCCCGGGCTTCTCCGAAAAGCACAAGGCCAGCTTCTCGCTCGACATCCTGAACTTCGGCAACCTGCTGAACAAGAAGTGGGGCCGTATCGAAGAAGTGGGCTTCCAGTCCGCTGGCGCGCAGGCACGCAGCTTCGTCGACTACGTCGGCCTCGATGCACAGGGCCGCTACACGTACGCAGTGCGTAACAACGTGGAAGACCTGGCCGTGCGCCAGTCGAAGGGCGAATCGCAGTGGGCCATCCAGGCAACCGTCAAGTACGAGTTCTAATACTTGATGTCATGCCTGTAAGGTGATGAACGGCCGGTGGCGACACCGGCCGTTTTTTATGGCGGGGCAGGGTGCGATGGGGCTGTAAAGATAGTCGCGCTCTGGCCTACGTGCAATAATTCCGTTTGCCCACGCGGGGCTGTCCCCGTCTTCAATCAGTAAAGGTCATCATGTCCGTTTTTCCGCGCGCCCGCGCCGGTTTGTCCCTGTTGGCGCTGGCCCTGCTGGCCGCCGGCTGCACTACAGCGCCCCGTGCCCCGGTCACCCTGAACCTGGTCGCGATCAACGATTTCCACGGCAACCTCGAGCCGAGCAAATACACCTATACCAGCGCCGCCACGGGTAAAAGCGACACCCTGCGCGCCGGCGGTATCGAAGCCCTGAGCGGCGCGCTGGCGGCCTGGCGTAAAGAAGACAAAGACTTGCTGTTCATCGGCGCTGGCGACCTGATCGGCGCCAGTCCGGCGCTGTCGTCGATGTGGGCCGACGAGCCGAGCATCGAGGCGATGAACCTGCTCGGCCTGCGCCTATCGTCGGTCGGCAACCACGAATTCGACCAGGGCCGCAAGGAATTGCTGCGCCAGCAGGCCGGCGGCTGCGATTCGCCGCGTCCGGCGAAAGCCTGCCGCTTGAACCCGAACTACCGCGGCGCGCAATTTACTTATCTTGCCGCGAATGTGCTCGACAGCAGCACCGGCAAGCCCTTCATGCCCGGCTACCGCGTCGAAGACGTCAAAGGCGTGAAAGTGGGCGTGGTCGGCGCCGTACTGCAGGGCACCGCCTCGGTCGCGGTCGCCTCGGCGATTGCCGGCCTCGACTTCATCGACGAAGCCGACGCCATCAACAAGTCTTTGCCGCAGATGCGCGCCGATGGCGCCAAGGTCTTCATCGCCCTGATCCACGAAGGCGGCCGCACCGACGAGTCGCCCGACCAGCCCGGCTGCAAGGGCTTGACCGGCGGCGTGGTCGACATCGTCAAGCGCCTCGATCCGGCGATCCGCCTGGTCATTACCGGCCACTCGCACCAGGGTTACCTGTGCACGGTGGATGGCCGCGTCGTGACCCAGGCCGATGCGGCCGGGCACCTGCTGTCGCGTATCGCGCTGAAAGTCGATCCAGCCAGCGGCGCGATCGCGGATATCGACGTGAAGAACGTCGTGATGAATCCTGACCTGTTCCCGGCCGATCCAAAAGTGGCCGCCTACTTCGCCGGCGTGAAGGAACGCAGCCGCGCGGCGCTGGCGCGTCCGCTCGGCAAGCTCGGCAAGGCCACGGTTGCGCGCAAGGCCAGCGATGCCGGCGAGTCCCCGCTGGGCAACCTGATCGCCGACGCCGTGCTGGCCGCCACCCGCACCCATGGCGCCCAGATCGGCTTCATGAATAATGGCGGCATCCGCAAGGACCTGGAAACGTCGGATGCCGCGCTGACCACCAATTTTGGTCACGCCCAGGCGGTGCTGCCGTTCGGGAATACGCTGGTGGTGCTGGACCTGACCGGTGCGCAACTGCGCCGTCTGCTGGAGCAGCAGTGGCAGCGTCCGAGCGCGTCCGGCGCCACGGTGCTGCAAGTGTCGCAGGGCCTCACCTACACCTGGGACGAGAAGCGCCCGCTCGGCCAGCGCCTGGTGCCGGGCAGCCTGAAGTTCAATGGCGCGCCGGTCGATGACACTACAACCTATCGCGTGGTGGCGAATAACTTCCTGGCCGAAGGCGGAGATAACTTCCCGGAATTTGCCAAGGGCACCAACCGGGTCGATACGCAAATCATCGATCTCGACGCGCTGAGCGAGTACATCGCTAAAAACCCGGGCACTGGCGGCGCAGCTGCCGGACTGGCCCCAACGGTGCGCATCGATAAAGTGCGCGCGCAATAACGCAATCATGCAGTACTGCACTAACGGAGAATCCATGAAAAAATTAGCCTGTGTCCTCGCGCTTGCCGGCGCCTTCGCTTCGAACGCTGCCCTGGCCTGGGGCGGCGACGGCCACCGCGCGGTCGGCGCCATCGCCGATAAACTGCTCAAGGGCACGAATGCGCAAAAGCAGATCGCCGCCTTGCTGCTGCCGGGCGAGACGCTCGAATCGATCGCCAACTGGCCGGACTGCGTGAAGGGCACGTATTGCGGCCCGCAGTCGCCGGAAATGGTCGAGTACACCAACGCCAATCCGAAGCACAGCGAGTACCACTACACCGACGTGCCGTTCCAGCTCGAGCGCTACCATGACCATGGCGTCGGCACCAGCGACGTCGACATCGTGCAAACCCTGAAGCAGGCCATCGCCGTGCTGCAAGGTAAGACCGATCCGGCCCTGAACCCGCACAAGTTCACCAAGCGCCAGGCGCTGATCCTGCTGACCCACATGACCGGCGACATCCACCAGCCGCTGCACGTGGGCGCGGCCTTCGTTTCCAAGGACGGCAAGTTCGTAGTGCCGAAGACGCATGCGGAAGTCGACGAAGCGGCGATCTTCGACTCGCGCGGCGGCAATAATCTGCTGCTGGACGACGAAAAGCTGACCCAGCTGAGTGCCAACCTGATTCCGCCAGGCGAGCCGAAGCCGATCCGCGAAGGCGTGCCGAAGTCGCTCACAAAACCGTTCCACTCGTACTGGGATAGCACCACGGTCGACTACGCCTTCCGCCGCGTGCAAACCAAAACCCCGGGCCAGTTCGCCCAATTTGCCATCGACAGCAAGCCGGCCATCAAGGCCAACAGTGGCGACCCGACCACCTGGCCTTACCAGTGGGCCGATGACGCGCTGGTGGTGTCGAAATTTGCCTACGCCGACGTGGTGCCGGGCAAGATCACGCCGCAGACCAGCAAGAAGGGCGAGACCTATTACACCTTCGCGCTGGAAGTGCCGACCAACTATCCGGTGCCGAGCTCGCAGATCGCCAAGGAGCAATTGATCAAGGGCGGTTACAAGCTGGCTGAAGTGCTGAAGGCGATTTACGGCTAACAGGTTTGCGCCGAACCGACGGGGGAACACCCCGTCCCTGAACGGGGCCGCAGCGGATCGCTGCCGGCCCCGTTTTTTTGCACGGGCGTTGGTCTGTTCATCCTGTCTTGCCGCTTGGCGCCATTCCGCAGCCTGGGATGACATATTCGCCATAAAGTGCGGCCGGGCTGCCCCGGTGAACGCTAAAATGGCGGTTTCGGCGCGCCGCGCCGTCACTTCCGGATACCGCATGAACCTTTACCTTCTTGCCGGCGCAAGCCTCGTTTGCCTCGCCGCGACCACTGCCCACGCCCAGGTCTCCAACGCGCCTGCCCAGCCGCTCTGGGAAATCGGCCTGGCCGGCGGCGTCGTCAGCACGCCTTCGTATCCGGGCGCCGACGACCGCGAAACGCGCGGCCTGGCGCTGCCGACCGTCATGTATCGCGGCAAGATCTTCCGCGCCGACCAGGGCGGCATCGGCGCGCGCCTGTTCAAGAGCGATACCGCCGAACTCGACGTCGGCCTGGCCGCCTCGCTGCCGGCGCGCTCGGACGACGTCGCCGCCCGTGCCGGCATGCCCAACCTGGGCGCACTGGCCGAATTCGGCCCGCGCCTGAAACTGCGCCTGGCGCGCTTCGATGCGCAAAGCGGCCTGCGCGCCGACTTGCCGCTGCGCGCGGTGACGGAAGTGCGCGGCGGCGTGCGCCACCAGGGCTATACGTTCGAGCCGCGCCTGGTCTACGAACGTCGCAGCCTCGACGGCAAATGGGTATTCGACAGCCAACTGTCCGCAGTCGTCGGCGACGCCAAGATCAACCGTTATTTCTATGAGGTGCGGCCCGAGTACGCCACCGCATCGCGCGCCGCCTACAGCGCCGACGCCGGCCTGATCCTGGTGCGCGCCGGCGTGTTCGCGGCGCGCGTGATCAACCCCGACCTGCGCGCCTATGCCTTCCTGCGCGCCGAAAACTATGGCGCCGGCGCCAACAAGGACAGCCCGCTGCACCTGCGCGACAACAGCGTCTCCGCCGGCTTCGGCCTGTCGTGGACCTTCAAGCGTTCGGCGAGACTCGCCAGCGATTAAGATGTTGGCAGCGGCGCACCGTAGGGTGGACTCTTGAGTCCACGCGGTCGAACCGTGGCATGTCGATAAGACTCTCTCGGTCGGAACAGACTGACTTTTAGCAAGATCTTGTTCCGCCGCAACCCGCACTGATCCCCACACGGAAGAATGGTTGTCTTACGTCCTTCCCTAGAACGATCATGCGCCTCCGCACCCTCTATCTCTGTTACTGCCTGTCCGTGGTCGGCGTGCTGCTCGCGCTGCCCGCCGCGGCCGCCACCTCCGACCCCTGGCTCGACCACAACGGCCGCCTTCCTGCACGCGCCGACCATGCTGGCCCGCTGTTCACGCTCAGCCACGACTACCCGGCCGGACTCCCCGTGCCCGCCATGCTCTGGCGCAGCGCCATCGGCAATGCCCCGATCAGCACCGCGAACGCCGCCGCCTATACCCAGTCCCTGAAAGACCACGTCGCGCGCGACATGGTGGCGCTGCTGGCCGGCGACGGTGACTGGGATGCCGGCCGGCGCGGCTGGTACAACGATCCCTGGCTGGGATCGCAGCGCGAAGCGATCAAGGGCATGCTGGTCGGCGGCGAGCGCATCGACGACAGCATGTTCCCGAAGAGTGGCCTGAGCAAGCCGTTCACGACCTACGTGATCACCTATTACAACCGCACCGGGGCGCAAACCCTGGGCGCCATCTGGCGCGATCCGCATGCGCCGCAGCTGGGCGGAAACGCCACCCAGTATGCCGAAGGCTCGATCACCATCAAACTCGCTTTTACCACCGCCGGCCCCGCCGAATGGCCGGCCATGCGCGGCGCCCTGAGCTGGCCAATGATGATGACGGCCAACGCCACCACCGGCCAGTTCGACCGGGCAACGCTGGGCAGGGGGTACCTGATGCAGGTCGATATCGTGGTCAAGGACACCCAATCGGCGCCGCAGACCGGCTGGGTGTTCACGACCCTGGTCTACGACCGCGCGACGCGCCCGGGCAGCCGCGGCATCTGGGACCAGATGGTGCCGCTGGGTGCGCAATGGGGCAACGACCCGCGCGTGGACAGCGCCGCCAATCCGCGTGCGCCGCTGCAGGAGACCTGGATCAACCCGAACGCGCCGCTGTACGCCACCGAGACGCTCGGCTGGGGAGGGCGCCTGTCCGGACCGAACGACCACGGCGTGAACGACATCTCGGTCCTCACGCAAGGCCGCCGCAGCCTGGTGCGGCGCGCGCCGAATTCGTCTTGCCTCAGTTGCCATGGCAGCTCGCAGTGGAACGCCGCCAATCCGGCGAAAGGGATGGCGTCGTTCCTGATGCCGCTGGTGCCGCCCGAGCCGGGTGGCGCACCGAATGCCGGCGCCCCTTACCTGAATTCGCCCGCGCCCGGCTCCGCCGCCTGGCTGCGCTGGTTCCAGAACCGGCGTGGCGACGAGCCGATGGACACCGGCAGCGTCGCCGGCGACTACGACCTGGCGCTGACCTTCCGCGTGCTGCCGGCCTGGCACCAGGCCAGGAGCGGCAAGAAGCACGCGCTGCAAAAGCTCGACGCCGGCGGGACGGCGCTGCAGCGCGAATGAACTCTGCATGCAGGAGGCGGTAGGGTGGGCGCCCTGTGCCCACGCGGAACGATGCGTCGTGTTATCCCGGATCGCGGTGCGAACAAACAGGCCAACACGATGCAACGTTTACGCGTGGGCACGGGGCGCCCACCCTACATCTATGCCAAAAAAAGGGCGGCCCGCAGGCCGCCCTCGATCAACACCGAACGCGAATCAACGCGACTTCACGAATGGCTTGCCCACCGCCTTCGGCGCCACCGACTTCGCCATCAGGCCGGCCAGCACGATCACGGTCACGACGTACGGAATCATCTGGATCAGCGAGCCCGGGATGCGGCCCACGACCGGCAGGTCGACGCCTTCGATCTGGATCTGCACGGCCGAGAAGAAGCCGAACATCAGGCAGCCGAGCACGGTCTGCACAGGGCGCCAGTTGCCGAACACGAGGGCGGTCAGGGCCAGGTAGCCGGCGCCGGCCGACATGTCGCGCAAGAAGAAGCCACTCTGGACGATCGACAGATAGGCGCCCGAGAACGAGCACAGCACGCCGGCGACCAGCATCGCCAGGTAGCGCGTGCGTTCGACCGAGACGCCGGCGGCGTCGGCCGCATGCGGGTTTTCGCCGCAGGCGCGCAGGCGCAAACCAAAACGGCTGTGGTAGACCACCCAGTGCACGACCGGCAGCAGCAGGAAGGCGAGGTAGACCAGCGGCGAATGGCCACCGAGCAGGCTGTTCCAGATCCAGCCCAGCACCGGCACGCCGGAAAGCAGCTCCGCGCCCGGCAGCACCACGTTCGACAGGCGCGCCGCGCCCAGGTCCGGCGTGCGGCCGCCCTGCTGGAAGATGTACTGGGCGACGACGAAGGTCAGGCCGCTCATGGCGATGTTGATGGCGATGCCGGCCACCAGCTGGTTGCCCTTCTGGGTGATCGACACGAATGCCTGCACCATGGCCAGGGCCACCGAGACCGCGATGCCGGCGGCGATGCCGGCCCACGGGTTTTGCGTCGTGTAGCCGACCGCGGCCGAGACAAAGGCCGAGGCGAGGATCTTGCCCTCGAGGCCGATGTCGACGACGCCGCTGCGTTCGGCGAACAGGCCGGCCAGCGCGGCGAACATCAGCACCGGCGCGTTACGAATCGTCGAGACGACGATATTGGCGATATCAAAGCCTTCCATGTTTATCCCTTGCGTGTTGCGTTGATCAGTTTCAGGACTGCCGGGGCGTAGAAATTCTCCATCGCGCCGCAGAACAGGATGATCAGGCCCTGGATGAAGACAAAGGTCTCGACCGGGATGTTCGGTTTTTCTAGCGACAAGTCAAAACCGCCCTGGATCAGTGCGCCGAACAGCACCGAGGACAGGAAGATGCCGACCGGATGCTGGCGCCCCATCAGGGCAATCGCGATGCCCACGAAGCCGGCGCCGGCCGGGAAGTTCAGGCTCAGGTAGTGGGTCGAACCCATGATCGAATTCACTGCGGCCAGGCCGGCGAGGGCGCCCGAGATCAGCATGGCGACGATGATCATGCGGCTGATGCGCACGCCCGCGTAGTGGGCCGCGTGCTGGTTCAAGCCGGTGGCGCGCAGCTGGTAACCCCAGCTCGAGCGCGAGACCATCACGCCATAGATGACCAGGGCCACGATCGCGATCGGGAAGCCGATGTTCAGCGGCGTGTCGCCGAAGACCGGGAACCAGGTGTTCAGCGTCGGCAGGGCTGCCGCTTCCGAGAACACGCGGCTGGCCGGATTCTGTTCGCCTTCGGGGATCAGGTATTTGACGATGATGAAGTTCATCAGGCTGGCGGCGATGAAGTTGAACATGATGGTCGTGACTACCACGTGGCTGCCGCGCTTGGCCTGCAGGTAGCCCGGCAGGAAGGCCCAGAGGGCGCCGAACAGCGCGCTGCCCAGCATCGCCAGCGGAATCAGGAGCCAGGGCGACAGCGTCGCGTCGAAACTCAGCACGGCCAGGGTCAGGCCCAGGCCGCCGAAATACATCTGGCCTTCGGCGCCGATGTTGAACAGGCCCGCCTTCATGGCGATCGATACCGCCAGGCCCGTGAAGATGAAAGTGCTGGCGTAGAACAGGGTGTAGGCCAGGCCTTCCGGATTGATGACGGCCGAGTCGATCAGGATCTTCATCGATTCGACCGGGCTTTCGCCGAGCAGGTGGATGACCAGCGCGGCGACAAGCAGCGCCGACAGCAAATTCAACAGCGGCAGGACGATCCCTGTCGCCCAGCGTGGCAGTTCGGTGGTTTTCATCTGTTTCATGACTTGTGCATCCCGCCCATCAGGAGGCCGATGCGGGTGGTGTCGAATTCGTCGATATTGAGTTCGCCGGTGACGCGGCCGCCCGACATGACGACGATGCGGTCGGCCAGGGCGCGTACTTCTTCCAGCTCGACCGACACCAGCAGGATCGCCACGCCTTCGTCGCGCAGGCGCAGCAATTGGGTGTGGATCGATTCGATGGTGCCGATGTCGACGCCGCGGGTCGGCTGGCCGACCAGCATCAGCTTCGGCTGTGCCGACACTTCGCGCGCGATCACGACCTTTTGCTGGTTGCCGCCCGAGAGCAGGCCGATGCGCAGGTCCGGATTATTCGGACGCACGTCGAAGGCTTGCAGCAGGTGCGCGCAGCGCTTGGCGATCTTGTCGAAGTCGAACAGGCCCCAGCGGTTCTTGACGCGTTCCTGGTAGCCGAACACGGTGTTTTGCATCACCGAGAAATCCTTGATCACGCCATCGCGCAGGCGGTCTTCCGGCACGTGGCCGATGCCGAGGTTGCGGAAGGTGGCGGGCAAGCCATCGGCATTCGTGCGGCGGCCAAAGGGCAGGGCCTTGCCTTCGAGTTCGATCTGGCCGGAGGTCGGCAGGCGCATGCCGGCCAGGATTTCCATCAGTTCGCTCTGGCCGTTGCCCGAGACGCCGGCGATGGCGACGATCTCGCCGGCACGCACGTTCAGGTCGATGTCGGCCAGCAGCTGGACGCCATTCGCATCTTTCAGCTGCAGGTTTTTCACGTTCAGCACCGGCGCGCCCGGATTGAACGGTTTGCGCGGCAGGTTGCCTTCGATCGGGCGGCCGACCATCATGTTGGCCAGCTGTTCCTTCGAGGTTTCGACGGTCGCCACCGCGCCCGACACGCGGCCGGCGCGCAGCACCGTCACCTGGTCGGTGATGTCCATGATCTCCTGCAGCTTGTGGGTGATCAGGATGATGGTCTTGCCTTGCTCCTTGAACAGGCGCAGGATCTCGAACAGCGACGCCGTTTCCTGGGCGGTCAGGACTGCGGTGGGTTCGTCGAGAATCAAAATGTTGGCGCTGCGGTAGATCTGTTTTAGGATCTCGACGCGTTGCTGGGCGCCCACCGACAGATCGTGGATGGTCGCGAGCGGATCGACGTCGAGGCGGTAGCGGCTGCAGATCTCGCGCAGCCTGGCTTCGACTTCGGCGCGCTTGGTGGCGAGCTTGAAGCCGCCTTCGGCGCCGAGCATCACGTTGTCGAGCACGGTCATGTTCTCGACCAGCATGAAGTGCTGGTGCACCATGCCGATGCCGAGGTCGATGGCTTCCTGGCTGTTGCGGATCGAGCGCGCCTGGCCGTCGATCAACAGCTGGCCACTGTCAGCGTGGTAGTAGCCGTACAGGATGCTCATCAGGGTGGATTTGCCGGCGCCATTTTCACCGATGACGCCGTGGATGGAACCCTTGGCGATCGTGAAGCTGACGTCAGCGTTCGCTTGCACCGGCCCGAAGGCCTTGCTTATGTTGCGAAATTCTACGGCTGGCTGCATAGCGATGAGTAGTGAAAAGTAAATGCTTGTATTCAAAAGCGCGCCGGACCGGAAACCCGGTGCGGCGCGCCTCTTTTGAAACGGAAAAAATCAGACCGGGCAGCTGCTGCCGGCGCGGTAGTCGATGACCTTGATCTTGCCATTGACGATGTCAGCCTTGACGCCGTTCACGCGCTTTTCGATCTCGGGCGAGACCACCTTGCGGTTGTCCTTGTCCAGCACCCAGTCGACGCCGCCTTCTTTCAGGCCCTTGTAGGTCGTGCCACCCTTCCAGGTATTGTTCTTGACCTGCATGAACGAGTCGTAGATCGCCAGGTCGACGCGCTTGACCATCGAGGTCAGCATCGAACCCGGATGCAGGTAGTTCTGGTTCGAATCGACGCCGATCGCCAGCTTGCCCTTCTCTTTGGCCATCTGCAGGGCGCCCATGCCCGAACCGCCGGCAACGGCGAAGACGACGTCGGCGCCGCGGTCGAATTGCTGGCGTGCCAGCTCGCCGCCCTTGGCCGGGTCATTCCAGGCTGCGCTGGTAGTGCCGACCATGTTCGACATGATCTCGATCTTCGGCTGCTGGGCCTTGGCGCCCTGGCTATAGCCGCAGGCAAAGGCGCGGATCAGCGGAATGTCCATGCCGCCGACGAAACCGATTTTCTTCGATTTGGACGCCATGGCGGCGGCGACGCCGACCAGGTAGGAGCCTTCCTGTTCCTTGAACATGATCGAATTCACGTTCGCGCCCGGCGCGATCGAATCGATCAGGACAAATTTGACTTTCGGGAATTCTTTGGCGACCTTGGCCACGGCCTGGGTCTGCGAGAAGCCGATGGCGGCGATCATGTCGAGCTTCTTGCGCGCGAGGCCGCGCATCACCTGCTCGGCCTGGGTATCGCTGTTGGCCTGGACTTCGATGTAGGGGATGTTCGTTTCTTTCTTGAAGCGCTCGGCGCCTTCGAAAGCGGACTGGTTGAACGACTTGTCGAACTTGCCGCCGGCATCGTAGACGATGCCCAGCTTGGGTGCGCCGGCAGGGGCGGCCGCGCTCGCGCTGGCAGTGATGCACAGCGCCGCAATCGTCATGCTGAGTTGCTTGAATTTCATGAATGAGCTCCTGGAATTTCGATATTGTACCCGGCGCAACGGCTGCGTTGGGAGGGACTGCCTAGAGGCAACGCTCGGCACACCATCACGATTCATGCGTGGCGCGGCCATGATGCCGTGCGGATTGTGTCAGTCCCGGACGTTTCATTGGGTTACGATTTGTATCGGAACCTTTCCCAAAAGCGCTGCAGGCGCGAATGTCGCGCCGTCACAACAACTGAGCGGGGAAGGTCGGTCATGCACCGCGTAGCGCCTGAAATGATCTGCGCAGCTCAACCTGTCAAATATGCATCAGCCTGCCGATGCAAGGCAAATACGATTTTACTTGGCAATTTATTCGATGGAAATATAAATGCCGACAACTTTCGGCATTTTTTTCCACTACGCCACAGTTTGGATGAGCTCGGGGGCAGGCAGGGGCTGGCTGAAGCGGCCCGCGAGGAAGCCGGCGATGCGGCTTTGCGTGGCTTCGAGGTAGGGAATGTTCATGTGGTCGGAGCCGGGCACGACGTCGTCGAGGATCAGGTTGGCGAGCTTCTGGCATAACTGGTCGGTGTGCGAATGCGGCACGACATCGTCGTTCTCGGCGCGTAGCACGTAAGTTGGCACCTTCAGCGCCGGCGCATGCTTGATCGACTCGAAGCGGTGGCGCAGCATGTATTCGATTGGCATCGCGCGGAACTTGCGCTTGGCGATCGCCAGGATCGAATCGTAGGGCGTGATCAAGACCACCGAGTGGGCGGCGCGTTCTTTCGCCACCTGCACCGCTACGCCGGAACCGAGGCTGCGCCCGATGACGGCGATGCGGCGCGTGTCGACCTGGCCGAGGGCAGCCAGCCAGTCGAACAGGGTGCAGCCGTCTTCGACCAGTAGGGTTTCATCGGGAATGCCGTGCGAATTGCCGTAGCCGCGGTAGTTCAGCGCCAGTACCGTCATGTTCGGGAACAGATTGCCGGCATCGCGCACGACCCAGGACACTTCTTCGGAGCGGCCGCCGAAATACAGTACGCCGGGATGGATGCCGGGCGTGCGCGGCGTCATCAGCCAGCCGCACAGGCGGGTGCCGTCTCGCGCGCGCAGGACGACCGGCCGGGTACGGTGGCCGCTGCTGCGCGGGCTGTTCACTTCGGGAACGATGGTCGGGTTGAACACCAGCCGGCGCTGGTTCGCGGCGACCGCAGCCGTGAGCCCCAGCCACAACACGCTGGCAAACCCCGCCATTCCCGCCGCCATTTTTTTCGAAGTGTTCATGGATTCAGTCTACCTCGTCGGTAGCAAAGGTTCTGTGCGCCATGTCGCCATGCATTGCAGCATGAATGTTAGTCGTCGGGGAAGTGTGCTTTTCGCTACACAAGGTCGCAGGAGTCAGCCGTCCACCCTACATCCACGGGCCACGATTGTTGCGGGGAGGCCTCGCGGCATCGGGTAACATGGGCAGGTCCCGTGCCAATCCAATCATGAAGGAATCCCCGTGCATTTCCTGCTGACCTATGACCTCGCGCCCGATTACCTGGAGCGCCGCGCCGAATTTCGCAATGCCCACCTGAAGCTGGCCTGGGAAGCGCAGGAACGCGGAGAACTGGTGCTGGCCGGTGCGCTCGACGAGCCGGCCGACACCGCCCTGCTGGTGTTCAACTGCGATTCGCCAGAGACGCCCCAGCTTTTCGCCGCCATCGATCCGTATGTGACCCACGGCCTGGTGCGCGCCTTTCACGTGCGTCCATGGAAGACCGTCGTGGGCGATATCGCTGCCACGCCGGTCCATCCGGAATAGACACACCGCTCGCTCAGCGCGGCACCGTCTTCAACACCAGGTCCTGCGCCGTCACCGCCAGCGCGCCGGCGCCGAAGACGGCGATGCCGCGCGGCGCGTTCAGGCCGCCTGGCAGCGGCCCCAGCACATTGTTCTGGTTGCCCGCCACCCCGATCACGGTGCTGACCGCGTTGGAGATGGTGATCCGGCGGATCGTGCCGTTGCCGGTATCGGCCACGAACAGGCTGCCGGCGCCGTCGAGCGCGAGGCCGGCGGCGCGGCACAGGCGCGCATTGTTTTCCACGCCGTCGGCGCTGCCGCATTGCCCGGCGGCGCCGGCGATCGTGCGTACCTCGCCCGCAGGAGAGATTTCGCGGATGGTCGAATTGGCGGTGTCGGCGACGTACACATAGCCGGCGGAATCGACCTCGATGTCCTGCGGCTCGCAAAAGCGCGCCGCGCCGCCGCGCCCATCGCTGCTGCCGCAGGCGCCCGCCGCCCCGGCAATCGTGGTGACCACATTGGCGCGGTCGATGCGCCGGATCGTATGGTTCAGCGTGTCGGCCACGTACAGGATGCCCTGGCGGTCGATGGCGATGCCTTGCGGCGAGCAAAAGCGCGCCGTACGCGCGTCGCCGTCAAGACTGCCGCATTCGCCGGCGGCGCCGGCCAGCGTGGTGACGGCGCCCGCCGCGCTGATGCGGCGGATGGTCGAATTGCCGGTATCGGTCACGTACAGGTTGCCGTCGGCATCGGCTTCGATCCGGGTCGGTGAACTGAAGCGCGCGCCGCTGCCGGCGCCATCCTGGCTGCCGATGGCGCCGACGCTGCCGGCAAAAGTCGTCGCGACGCCCTGCGGCGAAACGCGGCGGATCGTGGCGCTGGTCTTCTCGGCCACGTAGAGGTTGCCGTCGGGGGCGGTGACGATGCCCTCGGGAGCGTCGAAGCGCGCGTTCGAGCCGGAGCCGTCGAGCGAGCCGCCGCAGGTGGGACACAGGCCGCCGGCGACCAGGAAGATGCCGGGTTCGCCCATGGGAGGCAAGGGGCGATCCGGCCTGTCGTAATAGTCGTCATCGTAGTCCGAATAGCCGAAGCCGATTGCCACCCCACCGCCGCAGGCGGCGAGCGTCCCGCACAGGAAGATGGGACCGAAGCGCCTGGCACAGCGGCGGAAAGCCTGCACACAGGCTCGAAGAGTGGCGTGCAAAACGTCGGGCAGGCCCATGGTGTCTCCTTGTGGATGGCGGGATTCCCCGCCGTTCGTGCCCCGAGATTAATGGCGGGACGTGCGTCACGTATGAGCCTAATCAAGCGTGCGCGGGTGCGCAACGCGATGCGGGTGGGCTGCGGCGGTGAAACCACACAGTGCCCATCTTTTCTGAACGCGTCATCCCAGGATGTTTCGTCCATGCAAACCTGGGTCGGTTACACTCGTGCGGCTAATTACCTGAGCCGGAGAATGCATGCAAGCTGCCGTCAACCTGTGGCCACTGCTGGGCGTGGCCGTCATCGCCGCCGGCTTCCTGCTGCGCGCCAATCCCGTGCTGGTGGTGGTGGCCGCCTGCGGTGTCACCGGGGCCGCCGCCGCGATGCCGCTCATGCACGTGCTCGAGTCGCTCGGCACGGCCTTCCTGAAAACGCGCAACCTGCCGCTGGTGCTGCTGCTGCCGCTGGCGGCGATCGGGCTGCTGGAGCGCTTCGGGCTGAAGGAGCACGCAATGGCGAGCATCGCGAAGATCCGTTCGGCCACAAGCGGACGCCTCTTGATCGTCTATCTGTTCCTGCGCGAAGTATCGGCCGCGGCCGGGCTGACCAGCCTGGGCGGACAACCGTCGATGGTGCGTCCGCTGGTGGCGCCGCTGGCCGAAGGCGCGGCCGAGGCGCGCAATGGCAATCTCTCCGATGCGCTGCGCTACCGCATCCGCGCCATGGCGGCGGCCACCGACAACGTCGGCCTGTTCTTTGGCGAGGACATTTTTGTCGCCTTTGGCGCGATCGTGCTGATGCAGACGATCCTGCGCGCGGAAGGCATCGAGGTCGATCCGCTGCACATGGCCTTGTGGGGTATTCCGACCGCGGTGTGCGCCTTCGTCATCCATAGCTGGAATTTGCGGCGGTTGGACGCCGCCATCCGCCGCGAAGGAGCGGCCAAATGATTTTTTCCCTGTCGCTGCTGTATCTGCTGGTCGGCCTGCTGCTGGCCTTTGTCGCGCTGCTCACCGCCCTCGACCGCGATCACCCGCGCCGCGTCACGTCCGCGCTGTTCTGGGGGCTGTATGCGGCCGTGTACCTGGTCGGCGACTTCATGCCGGCGGCGCTGGCCGGCGCGGTCATGATCGCGATGGCGCTGCTGGCCGGCTGCGGCCTTGTGAAACCGGGCCGGCACGGTACGCTGGAAGAGGGTGCGCGTCGCGCCAGTGCCGCGCGCCTGGGCAACCGCCTGTTCCTGCCGGCGCTGGTGATCCCGCTGGTGACGGTGCTCGGCGCAACGCTGCTGAAGGACTTGCATATCGGCGAGCTGGCCCTGTTCGACAAGGCGCACCTGACCCTGGCCAGCCTCGGCCTGGGCGCCTTGCTGGCGCTGGGCGCGGCCTGCTGGCTGACCCGCGCCAGTCCGCTGCAGGGGGTGCGCGAAGGGCGCCGCCTGGTCGACGCCATGAGCTGGGCGGTGACGCTGCCGCACATGCTGGCCGTGCTCGGCCTGCTGTTCGCTGAAGCCGGTGTCGGCAAGGCGGTGGCGCAAGTCACCACCGCCTGGTTCGCCGTCGATTCGCGCTTCGCGGCGGTGGCCTTGTATTGCATCGGCATGGCGCTGTTCACCATCATCATGGGCAATGGCTTTGCCGCTTTCCCCGTGATTGCCGGCGGCATCGGCATACCCGTGCTGGTTGGACAATACAATGCCAATCCTGCTGTAATGGCTGCCATCGGAATGTTCAGCGCGTATTGCGGCACATTAATGACGCCAATGGCGGCGAATTTTAATATCGTCCCCGCGGCCTTGTTGGAGTTGCCTGACAAAAATGCTGTGATCAAGGCGCAAATCCCGACGGCGCTGCCCTTATTGGCGGCAAACATCGTCCTCCTCTACCTCTTGATGAATCGATAACAGGCCATGAAAAAAATTGTGCTGCTCACCGGTTTCGAACCTTTCAACGGCGCCACGGTCAATCCGGCCTGGGAGGCGGTGCGTTCGTTCAAGGGCTGGATCGACGAGGACTACATGGTCGAAATCCTGCAACTTCCCTGCGTCTTCGGCCAGGCCAACCGGGTCTTGTGCGGCGCCGTCGACGAGATCCGGCCCGACATCGTGCTCTGCGTCGGCCAGGCCGGCGGGCGCGCCGACCTAACGGTCGAGCGGGTGGCGATCAATGTCGACGACGCGCCGATCGTCGACAACGACGGCCAGCAGCCGGTCGACGCACCGATTGCGCCGGATGGGCCGGCCGCGTATTTCGCGACGCTGCCGGTGAAGGCGATCGTCGTTGCAATGCGCGAACGCGACCTGCGCGCCTCGGTGTCGCAGACCGCGGGCACCTTCGTGTGCAACCACGTGTTCTATGGCTTGATGCATCACCTGCAGGACAAGGAGGTCACTGGCGGCTTCATTCACGTGCCGTATTTGCCGGAGCAGGCGGCATCCATCCAAGGCGCGCCGTCGATGGCGTTAACCGACATCATCACTGGATTGAAAGTGGCGATGGAGGTGGCGGTGCGGGGTGGTGATGCCGTAGTCGACGTAGCGGGAGCTACCCACTAATGTAGGGTGGACTCCGTCCACGCGGTACGGCGTGTGATATGTAGCGGCATTTGAAACGAACGGTTCGCACGCGTCACGGATTACGCTTGGTGGCGCCGCATATCAACCGGTGATCCGCGTGGGCGGAGCCCACCCTACGTGCTACGGTGCGCCGCCGTCTCCATCAGGTTTTACTATCTTCAAAAACGCCCGCACCACCGGCGCATCGTCCTGGCTGGTGTACGTAATATACAAATTCGCCGACGGCGCATCCGCCCGGATCGGCACGAACACCACCCCCGGCCAGCCGATGCGGCTGGTCGTCTCCGGCATCAGCGCCACGCCCAAGCCGGCGCCGACCATCGCCAGCAGCGTCTGCGGTTCGGCCGCTTCCTGGAAGATGGTCGGCTGGAAGCCGGCGTTGATGCAGCACTGGATCAGGTAGCGCGGTTCGGCCGACTGGCTCAGGTGCAGGGTCAGCATCGGTTCGTTGGCGATGTCGACCAGGTCGATCGCCTCCCGTCCCGCCAGCGCGTGGCCCTGGTGCACGGCCACGCAGACGTTCTCGCGAAAGCACAGCTCCTGGTGCAGGTGCGCGCTTTTGAGGGCTTCTTCTTCCAGGCGCGGCTCGCGCCAGAAGCCGACGTCGATCTGCTTGGTGCGCAGCGCCTCGAACTGTTCGTCCGGCCCGAGTTCGTGGATGGTCCAGGTCACCTTCGGGAATTCGCTCTGGAAGCGTTCCAATAAACTCGGGATCGGCCCCCACATCGCCGAGCCGACGATGCCCACGCGCAGGCGGCCGACTTCGCCGCGGTCGATCTGGCGGATGGTGTCGATCGTCATGCGCATCCGCCCCAGCAGGTCGGACGCTTCCGCCATCAGCGCCTTGCCGGCCACGGTCAGCTCGAAGCTGCGCGTGGTGCGCGCGAACAGGCGCACGCCGAGTTCGGACTCGAGCTTCATGATCTGCTGCGAGAGCGGTGGCTGCGAAATGTGCAGGCGCTCGGCGGCGCGGCTGAAGCTTTTTTCCTCGGCCACGGCGAGGAAGTATTTCAGCTGTTTCAGGTCGATCGACATGGTTTATAAAAATTATGCATTCAGCGCCACGGCCAGGCGCGCGCCAACCAGGGCGTTGTGTTCGACCAGCGCGATGTTGGTCACCAGGCTGCGTCCTTCGGTCAGCTCCTTGATGCGCGCCAGCAGGAAGGGCGTGACCTTCTTGCCCGTCACGCCCTGTTGATCGGCTTCCTGCAAGGCCTGTTCGGTGATGCGGTCGATTTCATCTTTGGGCATCGCGAACTGCTGCGGCACCGGATTGCTGACCACGACGCCGCCGTTCAAACCGAGTTGCCACTTGGTGCGGATGAAGTTCGCCTGCTGTTCGGCGCTGTCGAGCTGGAAGTCCGCATTGAAGCCGGATTCGCGCGTGAAGAAGGCGGGGAAGCCGGGCTGGCCGACGCTGACCACTGGCACGCCATGCGTTTCCAGGTATTCGAGCGTCAGCCCGATGTCGAGAATCGATTTGACGCCGGCGCAGACCACGGCGACGCTGGTCTGGGCCAGCTCCTGCAGGTCGGCCGAAATATCAAAACTGGTCTCGGCGCCGCGGTGCACGCCACCGATGCCGCCGGTGACGAAGACGTCGATGCCGGCCAGCTGCGCGCAGATCATGGTCGCGGCGACGGTGGTCGCGCCAAGCAGGCGCTGCGACAGCACATAGGCCAGGTCGCGCCGGCTGACTTTGATCGCGTCGGATGCGGTGCCGAGGGTTTCGAGCTGTTCGCTTGATAAGCCGATGCAGATCTTGCCATCCATGATGGCGATGGTGGCCGGCACGGCGCCGGCGTCGCGGATGATTTGTTCAACCTTGCGTGCGGTCTGCACGTTCTGCGGGTAGGGCATGCCGTGCGAGATGATGGTCGACTCCAGCGCGACGATGGGACGGCCGGCGCTGCGGGCGGCGGCGACTTCCGGGGAAAACAGGAGGAATGCGTGCATGGTAGATCCAATCAAACTTGGGTAAGGGCGCCGAAGGTTTCGGGCGTCAGTTGCGGGCAGACCGTCTCGCGGCAGCCGATGGTCAGTTTCGCCAGTTGCAGGCCGCGGCGGCAGGCCAGGGCCAGGTCGCTGGCGCCGTCCTGCAGCGACAGGCAAACGGCGGCGGCAAAGGCGTCGCCGGCGCCGGTGACGTCGACCACCTCGGCCGGCGGCGCCGCCAGATGGTCGACGCCGGCGGCGGTGGTGAACAGCACGCCACGCGCGCCGAGGGTGACGACGACGTCGGCTACGCCCTGCGCCCGCAGTTCGGCGCAGGCGCCAGCCAGGTCGGCGTCGCCATGGAGAACGCGTTTCAAACGCGCGGCCAGTTCGCCTTCGTTCAGGATCAGGAGGCGCACGCCGAGCAGGGAGGCCGGCAGCCGGTTCATCTTCGGCTCCGACACCGCGACGATGACCAGGTCGACGCCATCGCGCGCCGCATCCTGCTGCAGCGTTTCGATGGCATCGTGCGTCAGGTTCAGGTCGGCCACGATCAGCGAGGCGGTGGCGCGCTGCTGCTGGCGCAGGGCGAGGAAGGCCGGGGTGATGCGGTCGTACAGCGCCATGTCGGCCAGGGCGACCGCCATCTGGCCGCCGGCATCGAGCACGGCGGTATAGGTACCGCTGCCGGCATCATCGAGGCGCAGGGCGCCGCGCGTGTCGATGCCGGTTTCCTGGGCGTGGGCGAGCAGGGCGCGTCCGGCCGTGTCGTTGCCGACCGCCGTGATCAGGCTGACCGCCGCGCCCAGGCGCGCCAGGTTCTCGGCGATGTTGCGCGCCACCCCGCCAAACGATTCGATGGCACTGGCCGGGTTCGAGGTACCCATTGCCAAGGGACCCAAAGCGCGCAGCTTGCGGTCGAGATTGGCCGCGCCGACGCAGACGATCGGCCGGTCGTCGGGCAGCACGTAGGCGCGCCCGAGCAGGCGCCGCTCGCGCACCAGGCTGGCGATGTAGCCGGCCACCGCCGAACGCGACAGCTTGAGCTCGGCGGCGATCTCTTGCTGCGCGATGAACGGGTTCGCGCGGATCAAGGCGTACAGCTGTTCTTTTTTCGAGAGTTCGGTCACGGTGAGAGGTGCGCTATTCAACAAATGTTTGTCAATGCTAGACAAATGTTTGGCGCGAGTCAACCGCTACATGTCGACGAGACCCGGACTGAATACCCGACGATTTAGTCGATCGCGATATAAATGAGCAAGAGAAATGGTATTTGCCATACATATCCACGATAATGCATAGTTATACCAATTTCTGGCACTACTGCGCCCCTTCTGCGGCGCCGGGCCACTTCTCCGCAAGCCGTAGTACAAAGCCTCCCTCATTTCAAGAATCACGACAAGGAAACCTCATGTCCAGCAATACCCCATTCGAAGCCGCCGAGATCATTCGCGCCCGCAAACCAGGGTTTGAGCCGCGCGTGGCGATGATCCTCGGTTCCGGCCTCGGCGTGCTCGCCGAACAGATGCTGGACGCAGTCTCGATCAGCTATAGCGAACTGCCGGGCTTCCCGATCAGCACCGTGCACGGCCACGCGGGCGAACTGGTGCTGGGCACCCTGGCCGGCGTGCCGGTCGTCTGCATGAAGGGCCGCGGCCACTTCTATGAAGGCTATGGCGCGAACGTCATGACCTCGGCCGTGCGCACCTTCAAGCTGCTCGGTTGCGAAATGCTGCTGGTGACGAACGCCGCCGGCTCGCTGCGCACCGAAGTCGATGCCGGCAGCGTCGTCGTCCTGACCGACCACATCAACCTGCTGCCTGGCAGCCCGATGGCCGGCCCGAACGACGACCGCTTCGGCCCGCGCTTCTTCAGCATGGCCAATGCCTACGACGCCGACCTGCGCAACCTGGTCAAGGAAACCGCGGCAGCGAAAGACATCACCATCGCCGAAGGCGTCTACCTGGCCGCGCCGGGCCCGAACTTCGAAACCGCCGCCGAAATCCGCGCGTTCCGCACGCTCGGCGCCGACGTGGTCGGCATGTCGGTGGTGCCGGAGGTGATCTCGGCGCGCCACTGCGGCCTGAAAGTGGTCGGCATCTCGGCCATCACCAACCTGGCCGAAGGCCTGTCGCCATTCGCGCTGTCGCACGAGCAGACCCTGAAGTACGCGGCCATCGCGGCGAAAGACCTGGTTACCCTGATCCATTCGTTCACCGAGCGCCTGGGCACCATCCCGCGCGCCGAAGCCTGATTACTGTCGAGGACATCCATGTCACGCGCATTCATCCTCCTGCTTGACTCCTTCGGCCTGGGCGCGCTGCCCGACGCCGACAAATACGGCGATCTTGGTGCCAACACCTTCGGCCACATCGCCGCGTGGGCAGCGAAGGAGGGCAAGCCGATGTCGCTGCCGAACCTCGAGCGCCTCGGCCTGGCCGCCGCTGCCCACAAGGCGAGCGGCGAATGGGCCGCCGGCTTCGATCAGCGCGACGGCTTCAGCGGCGCCTGGGGCGTCGCGCGCGAACAGTCGACCGGCAAGGACACGCAGAGCGGCCACTGGGAAATCGCCGGCGTGCCGGTGCTGTTCGACTGGGGTTACTTCCCGAAGACCGTGCCGTCGTTCCCGCAAGAGCTGACCGATAAACTGCAGGAGTTGACCGGCGTTCCCGGCTGGCTCGGCAACTGCCACGCTTCGGGCACCACCATCATCGACGAACTCGGCGACGAGCACGTCGCCAGCGGCAAGCCGATCCTGTACACCTCGGCCGACTCGGTGCTGCAGATCGCCGCGCACGAAGAAAGCTTTGGCCTCGAGCGCCTGTACGCAGTCTGCGAAGCGGCCTACGAGCTGGTCAAGCCCTACAACATCGGCCGCGTAATCGCGCGTCCTTTCCTGGGCGCGAACGGCAAGTACAAGCGCACCAGCAACCGCCACGACTACGCCGTGCCGCCAACCGCGCCGACGCTGCTCGATCACGTGAAAAACGACGGCGGCGAAGTCATCGCCCTGGGTAAGATCAGCGACATCTTCGCGGCCCAGGGCGTGACGCGCCTGATCAAGGGCGTGGACAACATGGCGCTGTTCGACCGCTTGCTGGAAGTGGCGGACGAAGCGCCGGAAAAGTCGCTGAGCTTCGTGAACTTCGTCGACTTCGACATGCACTTCGGCCACCGCCGCGACGTCGCCGGCTATGCGAATGCGCTGCACGAACTGGATGCGCGCCTGCCCGAATTCATGGCCAAACTGAAGGATGGCGACCTGGTCGTGATCACCGCAGACCACGGCTGCGACCCGACCGCACCAGGCTCGGACCACACCCGCGAACACATCCCGATGATCTTCTTCGGCCCGAACGTGCCGGCGCAGGAACTGCCGACCGCGTCGACCTTCTCCGACATCGGCGCCACGCTGGCCAAGCACCTTGGCGTCAAACCTCTCTCCAACGGAACCGCACTGCTATGACCCAGAACCTGGACTTCAAACGTAACACCGCCGTCGGCCTCGACCTCGGCTGGGTGAACAGTATCAAGGTCAACCGCAATGCGGCCGACCGCCGCGCCGCCAGCCTGGCGAACCGCCGCACGGTGAAAAAGGAATACCAGGCCGCCTGGCTGATCCGCGCCGTGCAGTGCATGGACCTCACCACCCTCGGTGGCGACGACACCCCGGGCCGCGTCGAGCGCCTGTGCATGAAGGCGATGCGCCCGCTGCGCGCCGATTTGATGCAGGCACTGGGCCTGGAGTCGCTCACGACCGGCGCCGTCTGCGTGTACCACGAGATGATCACGCCGGCCGTGAAAATCCTGCAGGGCCGCTTGCCGATCGCCGCCGTGTCGACCGCGTTCCCGGCCGGCCTGTCGAGCCTCGAGACCAAGCTGCGCGAAATCGAGCTCTCCGTCGCCGCCGGCGCCACCGAGATCGACATCGTCATCACGCGCCAGCACGTCCTGACCGGTAACTGGCAGGCGCTGTACGACGAAATGGTCGCCTACCGCGCCGCCTGCGGCGAAGCGCACGTCAAGGCGATTCTCGCCACCGGCGACCTGGTCACGCTGGACAACGTGGCGAAAGCTTCGTGGGTCTGCATGATGGCCGGCGCCGATTTCATCAAGACCTCGACCGGCAAGGAAGGCGTCAACGCCACCATCCCGGTGTCGCTGGTGATGGTGCGTGCGATCCGCGAATACTACGAGCAGACCGGTTTCCAGGTCGGCTACAAGCCGGCAGGCGGCGTGAGCACCGCGAAGTCGGCGCTGCAGTACCTGACCGTCATGAAGGAAGAGCTGGGCAACGACTGGCTGCAGCCGCACCTGTTCCGCATCGGCGCGTCGAGCCTGATGACGGACATCGAGCGCCAGCTCGAGCACTACGTGACCGGCGCCTACTCGGCCGCACATCGCCACGCGCAACCTTAAACACCGAACGGATTCGTCATGCCAACAATTAACGAGATTTTGCAAACTATGGATTACGGCCCCGCACCTGAAAGCACCAAAGAAGCACAGGCGTGGCTGGACCAGCATGGACGCCGTTTCGGCCTCTTTATCGACAACGCGTGGAGCGAGGGCCTTGACACCTTCGCATCGAACAACCCGGCCGATGGCGTCGAGCTGGCACAGGTAACGCAAGCGACCTCGCAAGACGTCGACCGCGCCGTCGACGCCGCGCGCCGCGCGCAGCCGGGCTGGGTCGCGCTGGGTGGCCATGGCCGCGCGAAAATCATGTACTCGATCGCGCGCCTGCTGCAAAAGCATTCGCGCCTGTTCGCGGTGCTGGAAACGCTCGACAACGGCAAGACCATCCGCGAAACGCGCGATGCCGACCTGCCGTTAGCGAGCAGGCATTTCTACCACCACGCCGGCTGGGCCCAGCTGCAGTCGGAGGAATTCGCCGACTACCGCGCCGTTGGCGTGGTCGGCCAGATCGTTCCCTGGAACTTCCCGGTGCTGATGCTGGCATGGAAAATCGCACCGGCGCTGGCCGCCGGTAACACCATCGTGTTCAAGCCGGCCGAGTACACGTCCTTGACCGCGCTGCTGTTCGCCGAAATTTGCCAGCAGGCCGGCATGCCAGCGGGCGTCGTCAACATCGTCACCGGCGACGGCCGCGTGGGCGAAGCGATCGTGAACCACCCTGGCATCGACAAGCTGGCATTCACCGGTTCGACCGAAGTCGGCCGCATCATCCGCAAGGCCACCGCCGGCAGCGGCAAGAAGCTGTCGCTGGAATTGGGCGGCAAGTCGCCGTTTATCGTGTTCGACGACGCCGACCTGGACGCGGCGGTGGAAGGCCTGGTCGATTCGATCTGGTTCAACCAGGGGCAGGTCTGCTGCGCCGGTTCGCGCCTGCTGGTGCAGGAATCGGTCTACGACCGCTTCATCGCCAAGGTCAAAGTACGCATGCAAAACCTGCGCGTCGGTTCGCCGCTGGATAAGTCGAACGACATCGGCGCGCTGGTCGATCCGGTCCAGCAGCAGCGTATCCACGGCCTGGTGGAAGCCGCCCGTGCCGAGGGCTGCGAAATCTGGCAGCCAAGCTGCGCAGCGCCTGCCGCCGGCTCGTGGTACCTGCCGACCCTGATCACCGGCGCCTCGACCTCGGCCGCCGTGGCCCAGACCGAAATCTTCGGACCGGTGCTGGTCGCCATGAGCTTCCGCACCCCGGGCGAAGCCGTCCAGCTGGCCAACAACACCGTGTACGGCCTGGCCGCCTGCGTGTGGTCGGAATCGATCTCGCTGGCGCTGGACGTTGCGCCGCAAATCAAGGCCGGCGTCGTATGGATCAACACGGCGAACCAGTTCGATGCGGCCTGCGGTTTCGGCGGCTACAAGGAATCGGGTTTTGGTCGCGAAGGCGGCAAAGAGGGCATGTACGAGTACCTGACGCCGCTGGCGGAAGATGCACGCCCAGCCGCGCCTATCAAACCTGAACAAGGTAAAGTGCGCGCCTCGGAAGGCGGCAGCCCGTTCGCCGTCGACCGCACCGCCAAGATGTACATCGGCGGCAAGCAGGCGCGCCCCGACGGCGCCTACAGCCGCGCCATCAACGGCGCCAACGGCGCCTTCCTGGCCGACGTCGGCGAAGGCAGCCGCAAGGACATCCGCAACGCCGTCGAAGCCGCCCACAAAGCGGCCGGCTGGTCGAAAGCCACTGCGCACAACCGCGCGCAAGTGCTGTACTACATCGCCGAGAACCTGGCGATCCGCGCCGAGGAATTCGCCGCGCGCCTGACCGCCATGACCGGCGTGCGCGATCCGCAGCGCGAAGTCGCCGCCTCGATCGAGCGCCTGTTCTACTGGGCCGCCTGGTGCGACAAGTACGACGGCGCGGCGCACCAGCCGCCGATGCACGGCATCACCGTCGCCCTGAACGAGCCGGTCGGCGTGATCGGCGTGATCTGCCCGAACGAGAACCCGCTGCTGGGCTTCATCTCGCTGGTCGCTCCGGCACTGGCGTTGGGTAACCGCGTGGTCGCCGTGCCATCGGAAGCCTATCCGCTGTCGGCAACGGACTTGTACCAGGTGCTGGACACCTCCGACCTGCCGGGCGGCGCGCTGAACATCGTCACCGGCAGTGCTGACGAACTGGCACGCACGCTCGCCACCCACGGCGACATCGATGCCGTCTGGCGCCACGACGGTTCGGCCGAGGGCTGCGCCGAAGTCGAGCGCCTGTCGTCGGACACCCTGAAGCGCACCTGGGTCGGCGGCGCCAAGGGCCGCGACTGGTTCGATGCCAAGCAGGCCTGCGGCCGCGTCGTGCTGCAGCATGCGAGCCAGGTGAAAAACGTCTGGATTCCGTACGGCGTGTAAGACAATAAATAAGACGGTCACGTTAGCAAAGTGACCGGTAGGGTGGGCGGGTTCCCCGCCCACGCGGTGATAGTTAGCGGCTCCGATTTCGTGCTCGGTCCGGCATACGTCGACTATCACCGCGTGGGCGGGAGACCCGCCCACCCTACGTCGTTTTAATCAGATGTTAGCGGCAGCGCACCGTAGGGTGGGCGCCCCGAGCCCACGCAGAAGCCAGCGACACGTACTACCAAATTTGAAAGCGAGTACCCCATGTTCCTCCCCCAAGAAATCATCCGCAAAAAACGCGACGGCGGCACCCTGAGCGCCGAAGAAATCCAGTTCTTCGTGCGCGGCATCCCCGGCGGTGAAGTCACCGAAGGCCAGATCGCCGCCCTCGCCATGGCTGTCTACTTCAACGACATGAGCATGGACGAGCGCGTCGCCTTTACCCTGGCCATGCGCGATTCCGGCCAGGTGCTGGAATGGAAATCGATGAACCTGCCCGGCCCGGTGGTCGACAAGCACTCGACCGGCGGCGTCGGCGACGTCGTCTCCCTGATGCTCGGACCGATGATCGCCGCCTGCGGCGGCTTCGTGCCGATGATCTCGGGCCGCGGCCTCGGCCACACCGGCGGCACGCTGGACAAGTTCGACTCGATCCCCGGCTACAGCACCGTCCCCGACCCGGAACTGTTCCGCAAGGTCGTCAAGGACGTCGGCGTCGCCATCATCGGCCAGACCGCCCAACTGGCGCCGGCCGACAAGCGCTTCTACAGCATCCGCGACACCACCGCGACCGTCGAATCGGTGGCGATGATCACCGGCTCGATCCTCTCGAAGAAGCTGTCGGCGGGCCTCGACGCGCTGGTGATGGACGTGAAAGTCGGCAGCGGCGCCTTCATGCCGACGCCGGAAAAGTCGCTGGAGCTGGCCGAGAGCATCGTCAGCGTCGGCAACGGCGCCGGCACCCGCACCTCGGCCATCCTCACTGGCATGGACGAGTCGCTGTGCCACGCCGCCGGCAATGCGGTCGAGGTGCGCGTCGCCATCGACTACCTGACTGGTAAATCGCGTCCGGCGCGCCTGCACGAAGTGACGATGGCGCTGTGCGCCGAAATGCTGGTCATCTCGGGCCTGGCGTCGAACGACCTCGAGGCCCGCGCCAAGCTGCAGGCGGCGCTCGATTCGGGCGAAGCGGCCGAACGCTTTGCGCGCATGGTCGCTGCCCTGGGTGGCCCGGCCGACCTGATGGACAAGCCGGACGCCTATCTCGAAACCGCCCCGGTCATCGTGCCGGCGCCAAGCCTGCGCGCCGGCTACGCTACCGCCGTCGACACCCGCGGCCTCGGCCTGGCCGTGGTCGCGCTGGGTGGCGGGCGCGTGCGTCCGCAGGATGCGATCGACTTCGCCGTCGGCCTGACCGGCCTGATCGAACTGGGCGACAAGATCGAAGTCGGCCAGCCGCTGGCCATGGTCCATGCCCGCACCGTCGAGGCAGCCGAGCAGGCCGTGCGCCAGGTGCAGGCCGCCTACCAGTTCGGCGCGGAGAAGGCAGCCGCCGCACCGATGATCCACCGCACCATTCGTCCGGCATAAGGAACATCATGCGCTACGAAAAACTGATCGAGGAGGCGCGCGCCGCACGCGAACTGGCCTATACGCCGTACTCGAAATTCCAGGTCGGCGCCGCCCTCGAATGCAAGGACGGCCGCATCTTCCGCGGCTGCAACATCGAAAATGCCTCCTATGGCCTGTGCAATTGCGCCGAACGCACCGCGTTCTTTAGTGCCATCGCCCACGGCTACAAGCCGGGCGACTTCACGGCCCTGGCCGTGATCGGCCAGACCGACGGCCCGATCGCCCCCTGCGGCGCCTGCCGCCAGGTCGTGCTGGAGCTGGGCGGCAACGAGCTGCCGGTCGTGCTGACCAACTTGAAGGGCGACATCTTCGAGACGACAGCGGCGGCCCAATTGCCAAACGCGTTTGGTGGGTGGGATTTGAACAAGTAATTGCAGGTGCGCCGATGCCTTCACAGGCATGCGGCTTCATCGTTGGTAAAAGCGCTGCCACGGATTGCCCGTCGCAGCGCTTTTTATTTTGAAAATCGGACCATTCCGAACGGCTGACTTCGCTCTTCCCGACAGCGCTGTGGCGCGCATGATGCACTGAATGCCTGTAGGCAAACGGCCTGATCTTTCTCAACTGCAAACACACGATCCAGACGTGTAATCGCTGGGTTCATTTGTGCGTGCGCATGCAGTCGCAGCGTCGCCGCCATGCATATGCAGCATTCATGGGAGAGATCAATGCCGGACAAATTCGACGCCGCCGGTCTGCTCGCGTCGTTCAACCGATTTACGCAAGACACACGCCTGCTCAGGCTGACCACGCCTGCCGGCGCCGATTTGCTCGCGGAATGCGTGCGTGGCGAGGAGAGCATCAGCCGCGGCTACACCTTCAGGATCGACGCCCTGTCGCTCGACGCCCGCATCCCCCTGAAAAGCCTGCTCGGCCAGCCTGCGCTGCTGCAATTGCTGACCGTCACCAGTCACGACGCGCTGCGGCCATTCCACGGCCACATCACGGCAGCCGAGATGACCGGCGCAAATGGCGGCTTCGCGCGCTACGTGCTGACGCTCGAACCCTGGACCTGCTTCCTCGCGCTCGGTCGCGACAGCCGCATCTTCCAGGATATGACGGTCCCCGACATTCTCGATGTTGTCTTCAAGAGCTATGCAGGCCGCGGCACGCTCGTGCCCGCCTGGCGCTTCGAACTCGCCGACCGCAGCGTGTATCCGCAACGCAGTTTGACGACCCAGTACCAGGAAAGCGACCTGGCCTTTGCCGAACGTCTCATGCACGAAGAAGGGTTGTTCTACTTCTTTGAACACAGCGGGGCGCCCAACAACGCATCGCTCGGCAGCCACACGCTGGTCATCGCCGACCACAACCGCGCCTTCAAGCCGAATGCCCAGCCCACGGTCGCATTCACGCAGCCGGGCGCGGTGATGAAAGCCGACAGCATCGATCGCTGGCGCTTCACATCGCGCCTGTCGACCAATGCGATCGAACTCGGCAGTTGGGACTACCGCACGCTACGCCAGCGCCAGGCGTACATCGGCACAGTGAATTCCGACGCGCCCCTGCTCAGCAGCCGCGATGTGCCCGGTATGTACGCCTGGCCGAACCGCGACCAGGCGCAACGCATCGCGCGCAACCAGATCGAGGCCCTGGAAGCGGCGCAACAGGTGCACACTGCCGCCGGCACGGTCCGCAGCTTCGCCCCCGGCACGACGTTTACGATCCGCGGCCACGCCATGCTTGATGAGTTGGACCATGACGACGCCCGCACGTTCACGATCGTGCGCACGGTTCACCTGATGCATAACAACCTGGGTGCCGACGTACTAAGTAGCGTGGCCAAACTGCTGGGCAAGGGCGTCGTGGCACAGGCCGCCGCGGAAGAACCCGGCGTGCGCGCGATGCGGCCATCAGGCGAAGACCGGCCCCTGTACCGCAACCGCATCGACGCCATTCCGGCCAGCAAGCCATACCGCAGCAGCGGCGCCGACGCGCACGGCCGCCTGTTGCATCCGCGTCCCACCGTGCATGGACAGCAGACGGCGATCGTGGTCGGCCCGCCGCGTGCGGCCATCCACACCGACCGCGACCATCGCATCAAGGTGCAATTTCACTGGGAGCGCGGCGACGCCAGCCACAGCCGTGCCTTGCATCCGCATCCTGACGGGCACACCGGTGCGCCGGGCACTGACAGCGCCGGCACCTGGGTGCGCGTCGCCACGCCGCTCGCCGGCGCCAACTGGGGCAGCCACATGGTGCTGCGCGTTGGCCAGGAGGTACTGATGGATTTCCTCGACGGCGACATCGGCCGGCCCGTCGTGATCGGCAGCCTGTACAACGGCTGCGGCCAGCCCGATGCCCAGCACAACCAGGTGGCATATGGAGGCGGCGCCGCAACCGGCAATGCAATGCCGTGGTTCCCCGGCGAGAGCGCCGGCAATGCACACCCGGCTGTGCTATCCGGAATCAAAACGCAGGCCATGCAGACCAGCCAGGACGGCACTGGCGCCTACAGCCAGCTCGTCTTCGACGACACCGCCGGCAAATCACGCCTGGCCCTGCAACGGCATGCCAAGGCACACGACGGCATGGCCGAACTGAACCTCGGACAGTTGCGCCACCAGAGCGACAACGCTCTGTTGCATCCAACGGGATTCGGCGCCGAATTGAAGACCGCGCAGAGTGCAGCCGTACGGGCAGGGCAGGGATTGCTGCTGTCGTCGGACGCGCCCAATGGCGGCAGCGGCAGCCAGCTCGACACGCGCGAAGCGCTGGCGCAGATCGAAGAGAGCCTGCAACTGCAGACCGGCCTGGCGACCCAGGCGCAGAAGCACAATGCCAGCCTGAAGAATGAGCCGGAACCGGCTGAACTTCTCGCTTTGAAGCAGATGAATCGCAGCATCGAGGTCGTCAACGCGGTCGATGGCGGCGAGCAAGAAAAAGTCGCCGCCTACAGCGAGCTGCACCTTCAACTGTCGAGCCTGGCCGGCATCGTCGCCAGCACACCTGCCGACGTCATCCTTTCGGCCGGCACCACCGGCAGCATCGGCGCCGGGCAGGACATCAACTTTGCCGCGCAAGCTAATTCATCCACGTTGGTCGTTGGTGGGATTAGCTTGTTTACTTATGGGAAAGCATCGAACAAGACGAAGCCGAACCAGGAGGTTGGTCTCAAGCTGCATGCTGCCAGCGGGAAGGTAAGTAGTCAGAGCCAGGATGGGCCAACACGCATAACTGCAGACAAGACTGTCACTGTCGCCAGCATTGCTAAAACTGTAAGCATCGCTGCGGCGGAGCATGTGCTCTTAACGGCACAGGGAGCATATATCAAGCTTCGAGGCGGAGATATCGAACTGCATAGCCCCGGAAAAGTCGATTTCAAAGCATCAGCAAAAGAGCTTGCCGGGCCTCAAAGCAGTTCTTTCCCCCGAACGAAATTTTTTTCAAGCGTTATCAAACCCAGCTCCCTGGTTATCGAACGTCGGTATCACGATGATGAGCCACTCGTCGGAGCTCCGTTCCTTGTTCGGTTCCCGGATGGAACTAGCCGTTCCGGTACCCTCGATGGTGATGGGAGCAGCATCCTGAGTAATGTTCCATCCGGAGCTGCCGAGGTATGGTTCGGTTCGATGCCGGGAGCGTATCGACGGAAGGATATGACGCCTATGCCCAATCATAAGCCTGCTCCCAGCACACGAGATATTGACAGTTTGATTGCCAAATACGCGCCGGACATGAAAGGTAAAGCATGAATGACTCTTCCTCTCCACCCGGCGCCCTATCCGCTAAAAAGTTTAGACTTGCTGCAACTGAGGTTGGGCAGTGGTTATGGGGAACCGTGCAGGGCGCCTTCAACGAAAAGCAAACCGTTTCTCAAATTATTACTGATGCTGTAATCGGCATGATCCCGCTGGTCGGCGACGTCACTGCGGCCCGGGACTTGATCGCCGTTGGTAGCGGATTAGCCAACGATCCACGAAAACGCGAGGAAACGGCCGAGTGGGTTCTCCTCGTCGTATTGATTTTTGCCCTCATCCCCGTCATTGGTGGAGTGATCAAGGGGGTTGGGCGTCTTGCCTTGAATGTGGCGAACAAGAGCGCAGCAAACAGTAAACTTGTTGCGCAAGTAGCTACTGATATCGTTCATTTCCTAAATCGTATCGGGCATAAAAACGCGGAAGCATGGTTTAAGAGCTTGAATATCCTCTCGTATCAAGCCGAAGTTTTGTCGAAGTTCCGTGCGTTCTGCGACGTATTCATCGTCACTACCTTTCGTTATGGGCTACGTTTTCGGTCTGTTTTGCCTAATGGATTTGTAGCGCGAATGGAACAGTTGTCTCGCAGTTTTGAACAACTGAAGATGCTCGGAGACAAGATGATTCCGCTGGCGCTGCGTGAACTTCATTCCCACCTTGAACAACTGCAAAAGCTTGTTCGGTCAGGTGGGAAGCCGGTGCCGAGTAGCACTGATGTAATGCTTGCACAAACTGGAAAAAAAACAATTACGTATGTTGAAGAAGCGAGGTTGTTGGAAGGTAAAACGGCAAAGCTCGTAAGACATGCGGGAAAATACCCGCAAAACCTGGCGCCTGTAAGCAACGCCAAGGAAGTAGCTAAAGTATACAAATATGAGCCTGGATTTCCAAATCTTCTGGACCGTATTTCAGATGACGGAGTTTATTATCCAAAAATCGCTGCTGCATCCGGGCGAATAACGAATGAGATGTTGAGCGGTACAACCGTGTACCGCTCATTCGGGCCAGCAGGTATTACTCATGGGGTCACGGTAGGCGAATCCTATTCCGTAGGAGCCTTTTGGGGATTAGGGCCGGCCCATCTTCCGCGGCAGAGTGGCGTGGTCCAACGGCTGTGCTGGATGAGTGGAACCACAACGGATACTTGTGCATCATGCATATACCATCAAGCGTAAAAGTACCCGGATGCGTCAGTACGGTATCGGAGCAATATAGCAAATCCATTACAGGTCAGTATCTTGAGGGTGGAAGCCGTCAGGCAGTCATTGATTTCAAACCGCCGACCTTTGGCCCGGCAGACTTTGATACTGTCAACAAGCTGGCAAAATCCGGTGGTGGAACGGTTTTGCTCTCGAATGGCATAACTGTCGAGGTGCGCGCCAGTGGATGGAGCGGGCACAACGGAGTCATCGGTTATGGGGAAAATGTTATTCCTTCTGCCTCTGCTGTGGAACGGCTCGGCGTGACCGAAAAGCAAAGCAAAATAGCCCAGCAAACGGCGCAGGCAACGGTCAAGAATGAGCGCGCAAAATAGAGGAAATATAGTGAGTATCTTTAATATATTCAAACCAAAATGGGCTGCAAAGCACATGAGTGAAAATGACCGGCGCAAGCTGTTCTGGTACCTCAAGCGCAAAAGTAGTTATACAGCCTGGGAAGGCAGAGCGGCTGCATTCGATACTTTTGCTGAGGTGTTCGAGCGTCAGGTAAAAGAAGAACCGGTTTTTGTGGAAGCTGGGGTAGATTCAGAATGGGCAACTCACTGGGATCAATTCTATATGCAGGTGTTAAAGGCGCAAGTTTTATATGAACAAGGTTTGGCTCGGCTACGGGTTGGGGACCGCAGCGTATGGCGTTATAACGAGCGCGGCGTGTTTCTTGATGCCTTGAACATTCAAAATTATTGGTGGACCGCCTTGGTCAATCACGGACCATATGGTGATGTACATTTCCAAGGGAAATATGTTGAGGAAATGACCAAAGCGATCGACAACGCGTCGTCGTATGTAAAAGCGACAGCAGGCATTGTAGAATCCATGCAGGCAGAACCTCCAGCACATGAGTTCTGGAGTGAGGAGGCGATGGATCGCCTTATCAGAACTGTGCCATTTCCTGAAAATCTTCCAGACGTTTCAGCGGCTGTTACGGACGTGACTGTTCATACCGGCCATCCGGTACCTTGCTATGGAATCTATGAGCCGCAGGTTCCTGACGGTTGCATGAACTATCTGTTGGAAGGCGCTTTTGCCCCGCAGGCTGTCAATGTGGACGAGGCTGACGGAGGCTTAATCGTACGTCATGCAGTATGGCGCCTGATCTGGGAAGATACTCGGTATCTCGACGGCATAATACCTGTCGAAGAGCAAAGCTACTTCCCGCTCGCAGCACCCATGAAGGCTACGCCCCCCATTTTTGTTGACCACGATCCTCTTATACAGCAAGGCAGCGATCAGTTGGCATCTAGGACGGGAGTTTGGGTACTTGTCCACAAAATTGATGTGCGACAACACTTTCGAGCCGGTGAAAAGCTCCCCCAGTACGAAGGTCGTGACGTTACCTGGATCTGGACTGAAAAGGGCTAAGATCGAATCAGGTCGCCTCTGCATCCATTTCCATCATCCCAAATATATTCCCATCCGGATCCTTAAAATACGCCAGCCACCCAACCCCGGCAATCGCCATCTTCGGCACACACAACATCCCTCCGCAACCTTGCGCCTTCGCCATCGACGCATCGAGGTTATCGACATCGACCGTGATCACAAACGCATTCGGCGACGCCATCGGCCCCGGCCCCGGTCCGGGGCGCGGCAGCAGGCCGCCGTTGATGCCCGGCTGGCTGTCCGGCCCCGTGTTGATCATCCAGTATTCACCCGCCGGGAATTTGGTGAACGACCAGCCGAACAGATTGATATAAAAATCGATCAGCAGCTGCGGCTGGTTGGCGTGGATTTCGAAATGCACTGCGCGTGACATGAAGGCTCCTTTTCAGGCAACGATTCCGGTATCGCGTCGAAGACTCAGGATGACCCGTCGGCCTGCCACGGATCATACGTGCCGACGCTCCAGACATGCCCTTCGAGATCGCGGCAAGTGAAGCCGCGTCCGCCATAGTCTTCGTCGACCAGTGGAATGACGATGGCCGCGCCCGCATTCAGCGCGCGCGCGTGGACGGCGTCGGCATCGGCGACGACCAGATAAATGGTCTGGGTCTGGCGTCCGCCGATCTCGTCGGGCTGGACTAGCATGTCGCCGTAGGCGGAACCGCCGCGCACCGAGCCGAGCATGATCATGGCGCCATCGAGCGCCAGTTCGGCGTGAGCGACGGTGCCGTTTTCGCCGTCGACGACCAGGTGCCGCGTGAAGCCGAACACGTCGCACAGCCAGGCGATCGCCTTGTGGGCATCGCGGTAACGCAAGCAGGGAACGACAGCGGCCATTGCATCCTCCGGTAGCGAAACGTTAACCGATACTACACCCGCCGGCGAGCAACAATCACATCTGCTGGAACAGATGCGAATGATTGCGGCTGACCTCCAGCTCATGCGGGTAATTGCGCACGCGCAGCATCTGGCGCCCGCGCAGGTCGCGCGAGACTTCGGCGATAGCATCCACCCGCACCAGGGTCGAGCGGTGGATGCGCCAGAACTCGTCGGGGTCGAGCTCGTCGGCCAGTTCTTTGAGCGTTTTACGGATCAGAAGTTCGGCCGTGGCCGTTTGCACGCGCGTGTATTTTTCGTCGGACTGGAAAAACAGGATTTCGCGCGTGCTCACCATGCGCAGGCTGCCGCCCACCTGCGCCTGGATCCAGCGCAGGTAGGATGGTTTCGGCTTTGTCCCCTGCTGCTGCAGCAGGCTGCCCAACTGCGCCAGCTGGGCGCCGATGTCCTGCGGCGTTTTCTGCAGGCGCTGGCGCAGGCGTTCGCAGGTGGTGGCGAGGCGCTCGGCGCTGACGGGTTTGAGCAGGTAGTCGATCGCGCCGTGCTCGAAGGCGTCGACCGCGTACTGGTCGTAGGCGGTGGCGAAGACGATGTGGCAGCGGTCGTACAGCTGGCGCGCCGCTTCGATGCCGCCCATGCCGGGCATGCGGATGTCGAGGAAGGCGATCTGCGGCTGGTATTTATTCGCCATTTCCACCGCTTCGATGCCGTTCGAGGCGAGCGCGACGACGTCGAGTTCTGGCCAGACTTCGAGCAGGCGCGCACGCAATTGTTCGCGCATCGCGGCTTCGTCGTCGGCGATCAGGGCGATTGCTCGCATTATGCTCCCTCCATCATCTGGTATGGAATGCGCACCGAGGCGCAGGCGCCGCCGCCGGGCGGGGCTTCGATCACCAGCTCGGCGCGGGTGCCGTACAGCAGGTGCAGACGCTCGCGGATGTTGGCCAGGCCCACGCCGTCGTCTGCATGCAGGTCGATGCCGACGCCATCGTCGCAGACGTCCACGATCAGGATGGCGCCGTCGACCCGTGCCCGTACGGTGATGGTGCCGCCCGCGATCTTCGGTTCCAGACCGTGTTTGATGGCGTTCTCGATCAGGGTTTGCAGCATCATCGGCGGGAAGGGGGCGCTGCCGAGGAAGTCGGGCACCTCGAAGCGCAGCGCGAGCCGTTCCTTCATGCGCGCCTGCATGATCGCCAGGTAGGCGCGCGACAGTTCCAGCTGCTTGCCGAGGGTGGCGCCGCCGTTCGAGCGCATCTGTGGCAGGCTAGAGCGCAGGTAGGCAATCAGGTGGGCGTGCACCTTGGCCGCTTCCGGCGGATCGGTCTCGATCAGGCGGCCGATCAGGGCCAGGGTGTTGAACAGGAAGTGCGGCTCGACCTGGGCCTGCAGGGCCGCCATCTGCGCCTCGGTCAGGCGCCGCTCGAGGGTGGCGACTTCGGCTTTCAAGGTTGCGTCCTTGGCCACCAGTTCGGCGCGGCGCTTGCCGCCGGCCAGGACCTTGATACCGAACGAGATAACGAAATACCAGAGCGCCGGCTCGGGCGTGTTCAGCATGCCGAACAAGACGAGCGTGAGCAGCCAGGTCACGGCCAGCTTGCGCCAGTCGACCACCGCGACCCAGTCGAAAAACGCCCACCACAGCTTGCTCACTTCGGTGAGGGTTTCGCGCATGAGGTCGAGGGCACGGTTGATCTGGCTTGCTTGCATGGTCAGTCCTCGAGCGGGGTGGTCTTGTCGCCGTTGATGGCCAGCACCGCGTATTTGATTGCCAGGAAGATGGCGAACAGCACCAGCGCGGTCGGGATGACGGCGATTGCGCAGGCGGTCAGGAAGGCCGCCAGCAGCAGGGCGGGCCAGGGCAGGGCGGCGAAGGTGCGCAGGCCGCCGCGCAGCAGGCGCAGGCAGCGTGCGGCGGCGTCTTCGAGTTCGGCGGCGAAGGATCGGAAGGTGGTCGTTTTCATGGGTGTGCTCCTCGTGGTGAAGGTTGATGGAGGCACTGTAACCCTGCCGGCATAGGGCGGCGAGCCCCATCCGACGAAGTGCCGGTTCCGCGGGCTAACCGGTAGCGCCGGGCGACGAACGGGACAGCACACGCTCGTCCCGGTAGCGTCTGAGCAGGCCATAGTAAGCGGTATCGGCGAACTCGCCATGGACGAACCAGCGTTCCGGCATGGTGCCCTCGTAGCGAAAGCCGAGGCGTTCCAGCAGGCGCGCCGAGGCCGTGTTGCGCGGATCGATGTCGGCCTCGATGCGGTTCATGTCGAGGTTTATAAAGGCATAGCCGAGCAGCGCATCGAGTGCCTCGAAGGCATAGCCGTAGCCCCAGTGGGCGCTGCCCAGCGCATAGCCGAGTTCGCAGCGCCGGTTCTGCGCGAAGAAGCCGCGCAGGTTGCAGATGCCGATCAATTCATCGGTGGCGGCGAGCGCAATCGCATACCGGCTCAGTCCGCCTTCGCGGTAGGCAAGCATGGCTTCCTCGATCATTTGTTCGGCCTGGGCGAGCTCGGTCCAGGCGCCGGTCGACCAGAATCGCACGACCTCGGCGTCGGAAAACACGCGGAACAGCGCCGCGGTGTCGTTGTGCGTGAACGGACGCAGCCGCAGGCGCGCGGTTGTGAGAACAGGTGGCAGGATGTCGGGCATGACGTTTCTCCATCAGCCTCACGATTTGTTTATCCGCGATGGCTGAGTTTGCGTTAGATCAAAGGCATTGGCATTCTCATACTGGCTGCACGCCGGGTGATTTAGCATGCACCTTCGTCGCGGTTGACTTCGCATATATCCAAATCGATATGACTGCATCAGGGCGCGCGTTTATATTACCGGATCGGCAGGAAGTTTTGCATTTTTGCAACGACGCATGCCTGGATCGGCAGGCCCGGGACTTTACATTCGCGGCGCCGGCGTGCATTGTTAAGATTGCCTCATCGTTTTGACTAAAAACAAGGGAGAGCCTGCATGAACGAGTCCAGACCCGAATCGATGTCCGCCTTCTGGATGCCATTCACGAACAACCGCGACTTTAAGGCCAATCCGCGCCTGCTGGTCTCGGCCGAAGGCATGTACTACAAGGACGTGGACGGCAACCAGATCCTCGACGGCACCGCCGGCCTCTGGTGCGTTCCCTGCGGCCATGCCCAGCCGAAGATCGTCAGCGCGGTGCGCGAGATGATCGGCCAGCTCGATTTCGCGCCTACTTTCCAGATGGGCCACCCGGCCGCCTTCGACCTGGCCGAGCGGTTGATGGACTACACCGGGCACAAGTTCGGGCATGTGTTCTACACCAACTCCGGTTCCGAGGCGGTCGATACCGCGCTGAAGATCGCGCTGGCCTACCACAAGGCGCGCGGCGAGGGCGGGCGTACCCGCCTGATCGGGCGCGAGCGCGGCTATCACGGCGTCGGCTTCGGCGGCCTGTCGGTGGGCGGCATCGGCCCCAACCGCAAGCATTTCGGCCCCTTGCTGCCCGGCGTCGACCACTTGCCGCACACGCACAACCTGCTGAAAAACGCCTTCTCGCGCGGCGAGCCGGACTTCGGTGTCGAACTGGCGGACGAACTCGAACGCCTGGTCGCGCTGCACGATGCCTCGACCATTGCCGCCGTGATCATCGAGCCGGTGTCCGGCTCCACCGGCGTGCTGGTGCCGCCGAAGGGGTACCTGAAGCGCCTGCGCGAGATCTGCACCAAGCACGGCATCTTGCTGATCTTCGACGAAGTCATCACCGGCTTCGGCCGCCTGACGACGCCGTTCGCGGCCGACTATTTCGAGGTCGAGCCGGACATGATGACCACCGCAAAGGGGCTGACTAATGGCGTGATCCCGATGGGCGCGGTGTTCAGCAAGCAGTTCATCCACGACGCTTTCATGGATGCGCCGGCGGGCATCGAACTGTTCCACGGCTATACGTATTCCGGCCACCCGGTCGCCTGCGCCGCCTCCCTGGCCACGCTCGAGGTGTTCAAGGAACAGCAAATACTGGAACATGCCAAGGGCATGCAAGCCTACTGGGAAGACGCGGTGCATGCCTTGAAAGGGCTGCCGCACGTGATCGACTTGCGCACCATCGGCCTGATCGCCGGCATCGAGCTCGAACCGATTGCCGGCAAGCCCGGCGCGCGCGCCTTCCAGGCTTTCAAGAAGGCCTTTGCCGACGGTATCCTGATCCGCACTACGGGCGACATCATCGCGCTGTCGCCGCCCCTTATTCTCGAGAAACAGCACATCGACGAATTGTTCGGCAAGCTGGCTACCGTATTGAAGAACCTGGACTAGAAGAGACAACACATGAATCAACTTGAGGTGATTGGCCACTTTATTGGCGGCCACGTCGTCGACACTGCGGGCGAGCGCTATGCCGACGTGTTCAATCCGGCGCAAGGCGAACCTTGCGCCCGTGTGACGCTTGCCAGTGTGGATGAAGTCAACGCGGCCGTCTTCGCCGCACAGGCGGCATTCCCGGCCTGGGCCGCCACGCCGCCGCTGGCGCGCTCGCGCATCCTGTTCAAATATCTGCAGCTGTGCCAGCAGCACACCGACGAATTCGCCGCGATGATCACGCGCGAACACGGCAAGACCTTCAGCGACGCGCAAGGGGAAGTGGCGCGCGGGATCGAAGTCGTGGAATTCGCCTGCGGCATTCCGCAATTATTAAAAGGCGAATTCACCGACCAGATCGCGCGCGGCATCGACGCCTGGTCGATGCGCCAGCCGCTGGGCGTGGTGGCCGGCATCACGCCATTTAATTTCCCGGTGATGGTGCCGATGTGGATGTTCCCGGTGGCGATCGCCTGCGGCAATACCTTCGTGCTGAAACCGTCGGAACGCGACCCGTCGCCCTCGCTGCTGCACGCGCGCCTGCTGAAGGAAGCCGGGCTGCCGGACGGTGTCTTCAACGTGGTGCAGGGCGACAAGGTGGCGGTCGACGCGCTGCTCGACAACCGCGACGTGCAAGCCATCAGCTTCGTCGGTTCGACGCCAATCGCCGAATATATCTATGCGCGCGGCAGCGCCAACGGCAAGCGCGTGCAGGCTTTGGGTGGCGCCAAGAACCACATGGTGGTCATGCCCGACGCCGACATGGAGATGGCGGTCGACGCCCTGATCGGCGCCGCCTACGGTTCCGCCGGGGAGCGCTGCATGGCGATCTCGGTGGCGGTGGCCATCGGCGACGCCGGCGACAAGCTGGTGGCCACGCTGGCCGAACGCACGAAAAACCTCAAAATTGGCGACGGCATGGGCGCCGGCATGGAGATGGGCCCGGTCGTCACGCAGGCGGCGCGCCAGCGCATCGAGCGCCTGATCGGAGAAGGCGTGGAGCAGGGTGCGACGCTCGTTGTCGACGGCCGTGGCCACCAGGTCGCCGGCTGCGAGAACGGTTTTTTCGTCGGCGGCACCCTGTTCGATCACGTCAAACCCGAGATGAGCATCTACCAGGAAGAGATCTTCGGCCCGGTGCTGTGCGTGGTGCGCCTGCCGGATGTCGGCAGCGCGGTCGAACTGATCAATGCCAACGAGTACGGCAACGGCGTCGCCGTGTTTACCCGCGACGGCGGTGTGGCGCGCGAATTCGTGCGCCAGATCCAGGTCGGCATGGTGGGCGTGAACGTGCCGCTGCCGGTGCCGATGGCCTTTAACAGTTTCGGCGGCTGGAAGCGCAGCATGTTCGGCGACCACCACGCCTACGGCCCCGAAGGCGTGCGCTTCTACACGCGCCACAAGGCGGTGATGCAGCGCTGGCCGAACACGGCGAGTGCCGGCGTCGAGTTCGCGTTCCCGCAGATGAAATAAACCTTACCGCGTAGGGTGGGGTAATTGAGGCCAGTGGCCTCAATGACGTGCCCATGCGGACGTCCGCGTTGCAATACGTCCGAGCATAGGGACGTAGGGTGGGCGGGGTAATGCAGGCCAGTGGCCTGCATTACGGCCCACGCGGTGATAGTTATAGCGAGATCAGCCACACGACAAATCGGAGGACAGGTATCACCGCGTGGACTCAGGAGTCCACCCTACGCCCTTCGATCAAATAGCAGTCCAGCAAAGGTATCGATTCCAGCAGCGTCCGCAACACCAGCAACACCGTATGAAGCAGTCGAACACCAGCACTCCAACAATAAAACAGGGATGCACATGATCGAGACTCTCCAGCACCTGCCACCGGCCGCCGACTCGCACGGCGCGCTCGCGGCGCAATTCACGGACCTGGCGCCGCCCCTGACAGATCGCCAGGCGGCCATCGAGGCGGCCCGCTGCCTGTACTGTTACGACGCGCCCTGCATGCGTGCCTGTCCCACCGGCATCGACGTCGCCAGCTTCATCCGCAACATCCACGACCAGAACATCAACGGCGCCGCCATCGGCATCCTCAAGGCCAACATCTTCGGCGGCAGCTGCGCCCGTGTCTGCCCGACCGAGATCCTGTGCGAGGACGCCTGCGTGCGCAACCACTACGCCGAACGCGAGCCGGTGAAAATCGGCCTGCTGCAGCGCCACGCGATCGACAATGCCAGCTTCGCCGGCCACCCGTTCGCGCGCGCACCCGCGACCGGCAAGACGATCGCCGTGGTCGGCGCCGGCCCCGCCGGCCTGTCGTGCGCGCACCGCCTCGCCATGCTCGGCCACGACGTCGTCGTGTTCGAAGCGAAGCCGAAAGCCGGCGGCTTGAACGAATACGGCATCGCCAAGTACAAGCTGCCCGGCGAATTCGCCCAGCAGGAAGTCGATTTCCTGCTGTCGATCGGCGGCATCGACATCCAGTATGGCCAGGCGCTGGGCGACAACTTGCAGCTGCAGGACCTGCACGCGCGCTTCGACGCGGTCTTTCTCGGCCTCGGGCTCGGCGCCAGTCGCCGCCTCGGCCTCACCGGCGAAGACGCCCCCGGCCTGATGGCCGCCACCGACTACATTGCCGCGCTGCGCCAGGCGAGCGATCTCTCGACCCTGCCGGTGCCGCGCCGAGCGATCGTCATCGGCGCCGGCAATACGGCGATCGACATGGCGGTGCAACTGAAACGCCTTGGCGCCGACGAAGTGACCTTGGTCTACCGGCGCGGCTTCGACGCCATGAGCGCGACCGGCCACGAGATCGAAATCGCCAAGACCAATTTCGTGCGCATCAAGACCTGGGCTTCGCCGCTGGAAGTGCTGTTCGACGAAGGCGGCCGCGTGGCCGGCATGCGCTTCGAGGAAACGCGCATGGACGAGGGACGGCTGGCGCGCACCGGCACCTTTATCGAGATCGCGGCCGACGCCGTCTTCAAGGCCATCGGCCAGGCGATGGCGCCGCCGCCGGAACTCGACGCGCTGGCCCAACATCTCTGGCGCGATGGCGAGCGCATCGCCGTCGACGCCGCGCTGCGCACCAGGGTGCCTGGCATCTACGCCGGCGGCGACTGCGTCGCGCTCGGCCAGGACCTGACGGTGCAGGCGGTCCAGCACGGCAAACTGGCCGCGCTGGCCATTCACAACGACATCGCAGCGGGGGCAGCATGGCCGACCTGAGCATCGATTTTTGCGGTATCAAAAGCCCGAATCCATTCTGGCTGGCCTCGGCGCCGCCGACCGACAAGGCATATAACGTGGTGCGCGCCTTCGAAGCCGGCTGGGGCGGCGTGGTGTGGAAGACGCTGGGCGAAGATCCGCCGGCCGTCAACGTGTCGTCGCGCTACTCGGCCCATTACGGCAAGAACCGCGAAGTCATCGGCTTCAACAACATCGAGCTGATCACCGACCGCAGCCTGGAAATCAACCTGCGCGAAATCACCGCCGTGAAAAAGGCCTGGCCCGACCGCGCGATGGTCGTTTCGCTGATGCTGCCGTGCGAGGAAGCGCCGTGGGCGGCCATATTACCGCTGGTGGAAGCGACCGGCGCCGACGGCATCGAACTGAACTTCGGCTGCCCGCACGGCATGCCCGAGCGCGGCATGGGCGCGGCCGTGGGCCAGGTGCCGGAATACGTGCAGATGGTCACAAGCTGGTGCAAGAAGCACACGCGCCTGCCCGTCATCGTGAAGCTCACGCCGAACATCACCGACGTGCGCGCCCCGGCACGCGCCGCGCTGGCCGGCGGCGCCGATGCGGTCTCGCTGATCAACACCGTCAATTCGATCACCCATCTCGACCTCGACCGCATGATCGCGTTCCCGCAAGTCGGTAACGCCAGCACCCACGGCGGTTATTGCGGTTCGGCCGTGAAACCGATCGCCCTGAACATGGTGGCCGAGATCGCGCGCGATCCGATCACCGCCGGCCTTCCGATTTCCGGCATCGGCGGCATCGGCAACTGGAGAGATGCAGCCGAATTCATCGCGCTGGGCGCCGGTTCGGTGCAGGTGTGCACGGCGGCGATGCTGCACGGTTTCCGCATCGTCGAGGAAATGAAGGATGGCCTGTCGCGCTGGATGGACGAGAAGGGCTATGCCAACATCGCCGCTTTCTCGCGCAAGGCCGTGCCGAACACCACCGACTGGAAATACCTGGACATGAATTACCAGGTGATCGCCCGCATCGACCAGGACAAGTGCATCGGCTGCGGCAAGTGTTTTGTCGCCTGCGAAGATACCTCGCACCAGGCCATCGCGCAATTGGTGCTGGAAAACGGCGCACGCCGCTACGAGGTGATCCGCGACGAATGCGTCGGCTGCAACCTGTGCGAAATCACTTGTCCGGTCGAGGCCTGCATCGCCATGGTGGCGCAGGAAACGGATAAGCCGTACATGAACTGGACGCAGGATCCGCGCAATCCGCGGGCGGAGATCCGGCCGGCGCCGGGCGTGACGGAAGCGGTCGCGGCGATCGAGCCGGCCTGAACGGGGGGCAGGGCGCGGGCGGTTAGCCGCTCGCGCCTGCATAAATGTTTGCGCTACACTGGGTTGAACCAGCAACCTGTTTGGAGATACCCGTTTGGAAAAGTCTACCTTGACGCAACACCCCGTCAGCAACGAACTCTGGAATCACGACCTGGCGCCCACCAGCGCCGCCCAGCGCACCTGGCGCTGGTACCACTTCGCCGCACTCTGGGTCGGCATGGTGATCAGCATTCCGGCCTACATGCTGGCCTCGAGCCTGATCGAAGGCGGAATGTCGGCCTGGCAAGCCGTGATGACCGTGTTCCTCGCCAACGTGATCGTGCTGTTGCCGATGCTCCTGATCGGCCATGCCGGCACCAAATACGGCATTCCCTACGCGGTGCTGGCGCGTGCTTCCTTCGGCACGCGCGGCGCGCGCCTGCCGGCGCTGATGCGAGCGATCGTCGCCTGCGGCTGGTACGGCATCCAGACCTGGTTCGGCGGCAGCATGATCTATACGCTGCTGGGCGTGCTGCTGGGCAGCCCGATCGGTGGCGACAACCTGCCGGGCCTGGGCATCAATGGCGGCCAGCTGGCCTGCTTCCTGGCCTTCTGGGCGATCCAGATGTATTTCGTCGTGCACGGCATGGAGTCGATCCGCAAGCTGGAAACCTATACGGCGCCGCTGAAGATCGCGATCTGCTTCGTGCTGCTGTGGTGGGTCTACGACAAGGTCGGCGGCTTCGGGCCGCTGCTCGACCAGCCTTCGCAGTTCGTCGAAGGCGGCACGAAAGCCGGCCTGTTCTGGTCCGTGTTCTGGCCTTCGCTGACCGCCATGATCGGCTACTGGGCCACGCTGGCGCTGAACATTCCCGACTTCACGCGCTTCGCCAAGAGCCAGCGCGACCAGGTCATCGGCCAGTCGCTCGGCCTGCCGCTGCCGATGGCGTTGCTGGCGGCGCTGGCGGTGACCGTCACCTCGGCCACGATCGTCCTCTACGGTAAAGCCTTGTGGGACCCGGTCGACGTCGCCAGCCGCATGACCGGCGTGGCGGTGCTGGTCGCCTTATTGATCCTGCTGATCGATACCGCCAGCGTCAACCTGGCCGCCAACCTGGTCGGGCCGGCCTACGATTTTTCGGCGCTGTCGCCGCAGCGCATCTCCTACCGTGTCGGCGGCTACATCACGGCCGGCATCGCGCTGGCGATGATGCCCTGGAAAATCCTCGAGTCCTCGCAAAACTACATCTTCATCTGGCTGACCGGCTATTCGGCGCTGCTCGGACCGATCGCCGGCATTATGATCATCGACTATTACTTCATTCGCAAGACCGAACTCGACGTCGGCCAGTTGTACCGCGACGAAGGCGCCTACACCTACCGCGGCGGCTGGAACATCGCCGCGATCGTCGCCTTTGCCGCCGGCGTGCTGCCCAACCTGCCGGGCTTCCTGAACGCGGCCTTGCCGGCCTCGTTCCCGCACGTGAGCGAGGCGTTCAAGACGATCTATACCTATGCCTGGTTCGTCGGCGTCGTCATTGCCGCCATCGTGTACGGCCTGATGATGAAGGGCCGCACGACGCAGGCAGTACGCACGGCGGCCCGCTCTCCAACCTGATTCCCCAACCTGACAATGGAGTGTCCATGACGACGATCATCCGCGGCGGTACCATCGTGAACGCCGACCGCGCTTTCCGCGGCGACGTGCTCTGTTTCGGCGACAAGATCGTGGCCGTCGGCGAGAGCATCGACGCGCCTGCGAATGCCACCGTCATCGACGCGGGCGGCCAGTACGTGATGCCGGGCGGGATCGATACCCACACCCACATGCAGCTACCCTTCATGGGCACCGTCACCGCCGACGATTTCTTTACCGGCACTGCGGCGGGCCTGGCCGGCGGCACCACGACCATCATGGATTTCGTGATTCCCGACCCCAAGCAGCCGCTGATGGAAGCCTGGCGTAACTGGCGCGGCTGGGCGAGGAAAGCGGCCGGCGACTATACCTTCCACGTGGCCGTGACCTGGTGGGACGAATCGGTGCATGCCGACATGGGCACGCTGGTGCGCGAGCATGGCGTCAACAGCTTCAAGCACTTCATGGCGTATAAAAACGCGATCATGGCCGACGACGAAACGCTCGTGAAAAGTTTCAGGCGCGCATTGGAGCTGGGTGCGATCCCGACCGTGCACGCCGAGAACGGCGAACTGGTCTTCCAGTTGCAGCAGGAGCTGCTGGCACGCGGCATCACCGGCGCGCGCGCGCACCCGCTGTCGCGTCCGCCCGAAGTCGAGGCCGAAGCGGCGAATCGCGCGATCGCGATCGCCAACGTGCTCGGCACCCCGGTGTACATCGTGCACGTGTCCTGCGCCGAATCGCTCGATGCGATCACCCGCGCCCGCGCCAAGGGCCAGCGCGTGTATGGCGAAGCGCTGGCCGGGCACCTGGTCATCGACGACAGCGTGTACGCCAGCGAAGACGAGGACTTTGCCCGTGGCCACGTGATGAGCCCGCCGTTTCGCGGCAAGCACCACCAGGCGGCGCTGTGGCAGGGCCTGCGCGGCGGCAACCTGCACACGACGGCGACCGACCACTGCACCTTCTGCGCCGAGCAAAAGGCGGCCGGCGCCGGCAACTTCACGCGCATCCCGAACGGCTGCGGCGGCGTCGAGGAGCGCATGGCGGTGGTCTGGGATGCCGGCGTGAATTCCGGCACCCTGACACCGTCGGAATTCGTGCGCGTCACCTCGACCAACGCCGCCCAAATTTTTAATATGTACCCGAGGAAGGGCGTGATCGCGGTCGGGGCCGACGCCGACATCGTCGTCTGGGACCCGCACGGCAGCCGGACCATCTCGGCCAAAACACAGTTCGCGAAAGGCGGCTTCAACGTCTTCGAGGGCCGCACCGTGCGCGGCATCCCGACCCACACGGTCGCCGCCGGCAAGCTCGTCTTCGAACGCGGCGACCTGCGCGCCGAAGAGGGCGCCGGCCGCCACATCGACCGGCCGGCGTTTACGACGCTGTAGGGTGGACGGCTCTGCCGTCCACGCGTTCAACGAACATCTGCACACCGCACCGCGATTCAACACCGCTTTTTGGAGAAACCATGCCCGACACCCTGCGCATCAACGGCCAACGCCTGTGGAACTCCCTGATGGAACTGGCCCAAATCGGCGCCACCCCGAAAGGCGGCGTCAAGCGCCTCACCCTGACCGACCTCGACCGCCAGGGCCGCGACCTCGTCGTCGGCTGGGCCAGGGAAGCCGGCATGTCGGTCACGGTCGACAAGATCGGCAACGTCTTCATGCGCCGCCCCGGCCGCAACGACAATCTGCCGCCGATCGTCACCGGCAGCCACGTCGACACCCAACCGACCGGCGGCAAGTTCGACGGCAACTACGGCGTACTGGCCGGCATCGAGGTGGTGCGCACGCTGAACGACCACGGCATCGTCACCGACGCGCCCATCGAAGTCGCGTTCTGGACCAACGAAGAAGGTTCGCGTTTCGTGCCGGTGATGATGGGGTCCGGCGTCTTCTGCGGCGCCTTCAGCCTCGAGAGCGCCTACGCGGCGAAGGACGTCGACGGCAAGACGGTGCGCGAGGAACTCGAACGCATCGGCTACCTTGGCGAGGAAGAGCCCGGCGAGCACCCGATCGGCGCCTATTTCGAAGCGCACATCGAGCAGGGCCCGGTGCTGGAAGACGCCGACAAGGTCATCGGCGTGGTGCCGGCGGTGATGGGTCTGTCCTGGTACGACTGCCTTGTTACCGGCATGGAGGCGCATGCCGGCCCGACCCCGATGGGCTTGCGCCGCGATGCGCTGCAGGTGGCCACCACCATCATGCAGGAGGTGGTGGCCATCGCCAACCGATATCCGCCTTACGGCCGAGGCACGGTCGGCATGGTGCAGGTCTTCCCGAACAGCCGTAACGTGATTCCGGGCCAGGTGAAATTCAGCATCGACCTGCGCAACGTGAACGACGAACTCCTGAACACCATGCACGAGGAGATGCTGGCCTTCGTCGCAAGGACGCGCCTTGATACCGGCCTCGGCATCGAGATCGAACGCGTCTCGTACTACCCGCCATGTCCCTTCCATCCCGATTGCGTCGACGCGGTGCGCGCCGCCACCGACAAGCTCGGCTATTCGACGATGGACGTGGTCTCGGGCGCCGGCCATGACGCGATCTATACGGCGCGCGTGGCGCCATCAGGCATGATTTTCGTGCCCTGCAAGGATGGCATCAGCCACAACGAGATCGAGGATGCGCAACCGGCGCACCTGGAGGCCGGCTGCAACGTACTGTTGCACGCGATGCTGCATCGTGCCGGCATACCGGAGCAGGCCGCATTGGCCGAGAACGAATCGGACGCGGGGCTGGCAGCCTGAGGTCCTGGACTGCGGGCTCGGTATGCCCGCGTGCACTAGCCGTGTGAAAACGCGGCTACAATCCCCGCATGCCGAGCAAAACCCCTACCTTTCCCGGTCCGCAGACGGCGCGTGGCGCCGTGCTGGCCGTGCTGCTGTCCGACGACGACCAGACCGGCGCCGAACCGCTGCGCGGCCGCGTCACGCTGGCCGCCATCGTGCGCACCCTGAAGCGCAAGTACAACTGGCCGATCGAGACCACCAGTTTCCCATCCAACGGCGCCGATGGCCGCGCCACCTGGGCCACCGTGTACAGCCTGCCGCCGGCAGTGGTGGCGCGCGCCCTGAACGCGGGCGGGCGCGACTGGCTCAAGAGCCGCACCAGTGCCAGGCGCGTGCCGCCGCCCGAAGTCGAGTAATACGCCGCCGGCGCTGATCCAGGGTTTACACTGGACCTCCACTTTGCCGGAGAGACGCCATGCGCGACCGCGCCGCTGCACCGCCGCACTGGGCCACGCTGGCCCTGACGGCGGCGTCGATGCTGGCCTTTGCCGCCAATTCGCTGCTGTGCCGGCTGGCGCTGGCGGGCGGCGGCATCGATCCGGCCAGTTTCGGCGCGATCCGCATCGTCGCCGGGGCACTGGCGCTGGCGCTGATCGTGCGCCTGCATGCCGGAAGCCACAGCGGACCTGGCGCAGGAACCGGCGGCGACTGGATCTCGGCGGCAGCGCTGTTCGCCTATGTCGCCTTCTTTTCCTTTGCCTACGCCGGCCTGGCGGCGGGGACCGGCGCGCTGATCCTGTTCGGCGCCGTCCAGTTGACCATGTTCGGCTGGGCACTGCGCGGCGGCGAGCGTTTTACGGCGCCGGCCTGGTGCGGCCTGGCGCTGGCGGCGGCCGGTTTGATCTACCTGATGCTGCCGGGCGTGAGCGCGCCGCCCTTGCCGGGCGCGGCGTCGATGGCATTGGCGGGTGCGGCCTGGGGCGTGTATTCGCTGCGCGGGCGCGGCTCCGCCGACCCGCTGCGCGCCACCGCCGGCAACTTCCTGCGCGCGGCGCCGCTGGCGCTGGTGCTGTGGTTGCCGTTTGCCGGCGCCGCCCATGCCGACCGTACGGGCGTCGTGCTGGCAGCCGTGTCGGGCGCGGTCACCTCGGGCGTCGGCTATGCCTTGTGGTACAGCGCACTGCGTGCGTTGACGGCGATGCGGGCAGCGACGGTGCAGTTGTCGGTGCCGGTGATCACGGCATTCGGGGCGGTGCTGGTACTGGGCGAGGCGGTGACGCTGCGGCTGGTGCTTGCCTCGATAGCGATCCTCGGTGGCATCGCCTTGGTGCTGGCGCGGCGAACAAAATAAAGCGTACCGTTGGCTGTCGCGTACCGTAGGGTGGACTCCCGAGTCCACGCGTTTGCAGCGTCGGCTATTCAGCGAACCCGTTATGTTCGGACCGGTAGCGCTCCACGAAGAGCAGCAGGTTTGCAGATGTCGTAACGCGTGGACTCGGGAGTCCACCCTACGTACTACGATGCGCCACTGTTGGTAGCAAGATCAGCCGAGCAGCTTTTCCATGAACACCGACGGAATCTCGACACCCGACCGGTGCGGATACATCTCTTCGCGCACGGCCACAAAGCCGGCGCGCCGGTAGAAGGGCACCGCATTGAGCGACGCCGACAGAAACAGCCGCTTACAGCCCGCAGCACGCGCCGCGTCCTCGACGGCGCCCAGCAGCAACCCTCCGATCCCGCGCCCATGCTGCGCCGGTTCGACGAACACCGCGTCCACCTCGGCGCCGGCGTCCAGCACGGCGTAGCCGAGCACCTGTCCCGCTTCCTCGGCAACCAGGCCGCCGCCTTGCGCCAGCAAGCACTGCAGGGAATCCGGCGCCGGTGCGTCCAGCCAGGCCGTCAGCACGGCTGCGCTGTAATGCCCGGCGCAGGCGGCGGCCACCGCGCGCGTGCGCAGTGCCCAGAGGAGGGCAAGTTCACCAGTGTGTGCCGGTCGCAATTCGATCATGTGTGTTCCTTGACACTGGCATCGATGTCTCTAAGCTGGGCGTGACAGCAATCACCACTTCGCGCCGGCGGCCACGTACGCTTTTCCTGGTGCATGCGCCTCAACCGATGAAGGAGCCACCATGGAAATGATCCATTGCCCGGGCTGTGCCAGCGGCGCCGGGCACGGCAGCACGGCCTGTCCGGTGTGTGGCGCGCCGCGCGCGGCCAGCGCCGCCATCGCCGCGCCACGCAATCCGTTCAAGCTGATCGCATGCTGCGTCCTGTGGGCAGTGGCGTTCTGGTTCGCCTTTCTGTTCCTGGCCGGCGAGCGCCTGGGCGGGTTTCTCCTGCTGGCCTCGATCGGCCTGTCCATCGCCCTCACGGTAGGCGGCAAGCTGCCCGGCACCACCCGGCCTTAAGTTCCGAACCGGCGCAGGAAATCCAGCAGCACCTGCGCCGCCGCTTCGGCATCGTCCGCCGTCATCGTCTCCAGCGGATTGTGGCTGATGCCGCCATTGCCGCAGCGCGTGAACAGCATCGCGACCTCGGTCAGCTGCGCCATCTGCATGGCGTCGTGGCCGGCGCCGGAGAGCAGGTCGAAGCGCGGCAAGCCCTGGCGTTCGACTGCGGCGCCCAGCATGTCCATCAGTCGTGGCGCGCAGGGGGCGGCATCGGCCTCGACGATCTTCCACAATTTTTCCTCGATGCCGCGCCGCGCACAGATCGCGGTGATGCCGGCCAGGATGTCGTCCACCGCCGCCAGGCGCACGGCGTCGCTTGCTGCGCGGATGTCGAGCGACAGGCGGCAGGCGCCGGGGATCACGTTCACCGAACCGGCCGGCACCTCGAGCTGGCCGACGGTGCCGACCAGGGACGCGGTGCCGCCACAGCGTTCTTCGACCAGCAGCACGATTTCGGCCGCGGCCGCGGCGGCGTCGCGGCGCATGCCCATCGGCGTGGTGCCGGCATGGCTGGCCACGCCGCTCAGTTCGACCAGGTAGCGTGAGCTGCCGGCGATCGCCGTCACCACGCCCACCGGCAGGCCGCGCTCGAGCAGCACCGGTCCCTGTTCGATGTGGACCTCGACGAAGCCGAGCAGGTCCTCGGCTTTGCGCGCGATGGCGCCGATCGCGTCCGGGTCCTGGCCCGCGGCGCGGATGGCGTCGCGCAAGGTGATGCCCTCGGCATCGATGGCATCCAGCAGCGCCGGGTCGAACTGTCCGGTGATCGCGCTGCTGCCGAGGAAGGTGCTGCGGTAGCGCACGCCTTCTTCCTCGGCGAAGCCGACCACGTCCAGGTGGAAGGGCAGGCGTTCGCCGCGCGCGTGCAGGTGGGCGACGATGGCGATCGGCAGCAGGATGCCGAGGCGGCCGTCGTACTTGCCGCCGTTGCGCACGGTGTCGTAGTGCGAACCCGTCATCAGCGTCCTGGCCTGCGGGTCGTTCGAGGCGTAGCGGCCGACCACGTTGCCGACCGCGTCGACGTGCGCGTCCATGCCGGCCGCGCGCATCCAGGCGGCGAGCTGCGCGGCCGTTTTTCGGTGCGCCGGCGTCAGGTAGGCGCAGGTGAGGCCGGTGTCGGCGTCGCTCCAGGCGCCGATGGTTTCGCACCAGTCCATGATGCGTTCGCCCAGTTCGGGCTTGACGCCGAGCAGGGCGTTCAGGCGGATCTCGGCGATGCGGTGCACCTGGCGCAGCGCTTCGGCCAGTTCGTCGGCGCCCGTGTTCTTCAGGCGCCGCGCAAAGGTCTCGATGATGCTGGTGCGCGTGAGTCCGCGTCCGGTCGGGCCCTTGACGGCCAGGATGAAGGGAAAACCGAACTTGTCGTTGTAGTCGCGGTTGAGCTGATGCAGGCGCGCGTATTCGTCGGCGCTGCACAGGTTCAGGCCAGAGGCCGCCTGTTCGCCCGTGGACTCTTGCGTGAGTTCGCCGGCGATCGCCGCCTTGCCCGCCAGTTCCGGGTGGGCGCGCAGCAGCGCCAGTTGTTCGTCCGCGCTGGCGGCGTCGACGACCTCCTGCAAGGCGCGTTTCAACCCAGATAATGTAACTAACGGACGCATGTCAGCGGCGCGGGCGGCGATCCAGGGCGAGTGTTCGTAGATGCCGTTGAGCGCGGCGACGAAGGCGGCATCGTCGAGGGTATTCAGGCTTGCAAGCGTGGTCATGGTCGGCCTCGGGTGGTCAAGCGTTCGATGATAAATCCTCCGTGTGCTTCGCTCATAAGGCTGCGCATATAGCGCCAACTGCGCCGCTACTTCGACACCAGCCCCCGCGCCGCCTGGCCCACCAGGTCGCGCAGCCATTTGTGTTCCGACGACTGGTGCACGCGCTGGTGCCACAGCTGATAAAAGCGCATCGGCGGGAATTTCAGCGGCATCGTAAACGTCTTCAGCGGCAGCGTCTTTTCGTAGGAGCGCATGAACTGGCGGCCGGTGGTGAGCACCAGGTCGGTCTGGGTCAGCATGTAGGGAATCAGCCCGAAATAGGGCGACTCGACCGCGATTTTCCTGTGCATGCCCTGGCGTGCGAGGAAGGAATCGATGACGCCGTGGTAGCCCGGCAGCGTCTGCGAGGGCGCCACGTGCGGCAAACTGAGGTAGTCTTCGATGGTCATTGCGTCGGCCGCCGTGCGCCGCGCATACGGGCTGTCGGCGCGCATGGTGCAGACGATCGGGTCTTCGAACAGTTTCGAAATGTGCAGGTGCGCCGGCGGCTCGTCCCAGTTGGCGATCACCAGGTCCATCTCGCCATCGGACAGCATGCGCAGGTAATCGGCGCCGGCGCCCATGCCGTGGATCGCCACCCGGCTGTTGGGCGAGCCGCGCCGCACCGCCGCGACGACGTTCGGCAGGAACTGGGTGTCGAGGTAGTCGGGCGCGGCGATGTGAAAAGTGCGCGCCGCTTCTTCCGGCACGAAGGCGGATTTTTTTACGAACAGGCTCTCGGTTTCGTCGAGGATGCGCTTGGCCGGCTTCAGCAGGCTTTCGCCGTGCTGGGTCGGCACCATGCCGCGCGCACCGCGCACCAAGAGCGGGTCGCCCGTGAGTTCGCGCAGTTTGCGCAGCGAGGCCGAGATCGAGGGCTGCGGCTGGTTCAGTTTCAGGGCCACGCGCGAGACGTTTTTCTCCACCAGCAGCAGGTAGAGGATACGGATCAGGTGAATATCCAGGTGCTGGGGCAGGGCGGACATGTGAATGAGCGTGTTGTATATCTGAACGGGTATGTCGAATATACGCCACCTTTCATGTTGTGCAAAAAGAAATCGGTTTATCTTGAATGAAATTTTGACAAGGACTGCGCATGGACGTGTTCGGACACCTGGCCCCCTATGGCCTCGAATGGCTCAACCTGCTCGTGCGCTGGCTGCACATCATCACCGGCATCGCCTGGATCGGCGCCTCCTTCTATTTCGTCTGGCTCGACAACACCATCAGGCCACCTGCACCCGGCTCCGACCTGGCGCAAAAGGGCGTCGCCGGCGAACTCTGGGCCGTGCACGGCGGTGGCTTCTACAATCCGCAGAAGTATCTCGTCGCTCCCGCTGAACTGCCAAAAGAACTGCACTGGTTCAAGTGGGAAGCGTATTCGACCTGGCTGTCCGGCTTTGCGCTGCTGTTTATCGTCTACTACCTGAACGCGCAGGCGATGATGGTCGACCGCAGCGTGGCCGATCTGTCGAGCGGGCAGGCGGTCGGCATCGGCCTGGGCAGCCTGGTGGTGAGCTGGCTGGTCTACGACCTGCTCTGCAAATCCCCGTTGGGCAAGCATGACCTGGCTTTCGGCGCCGTCATCTTCGTGTTCCTGGTGGCTGCCAGCTATGTGCTCACGCACCTGCTCAGTGGACGCGCGGCCTACCTGCACATCGGCGCCATGATCGGCACCATCATGGTGGCGAACGTCGCCCACGTGATCATTCCCGGCCAGCGCAAGATGGTGAATGCCATGATGGCCGGCCAGAAGCCCGATCCCGTGTACGGCATCCGCGCCAAGCAGCGCTCGGTCCACAACAATTATTTTACGTTGCCGGTGCTGTTCCTCATGATCAGCAACCACTATGCGATGACCTACCGCCACGAACACGCCTGGGCGGTGCTGGCCGTGATCATGGCCGCGGGCGTGTTGATCCGCCACTTCTTCAACCTGCGCCACAAGGGCCGTATCGAGTGGAAGTACCCGGCCGCCGGCGTCGCGCTGCTGGCGGTGCTCGCCGTGCTGATCGCGCCACGCGCACCGCTGGCGCAACAGCCGGGCGTGGACGTCGCCGCCCAGTTCACGCAAGTAAAAACCATCGTCGACCAGCGCTGCGTCAGCTGCCACGCGGCCACCCCGACCCAGCCGGGCTTTGCCGCCGCGCCGGCCGGCGTGATGCTCGATTCGCCGGAACTGGTCGCCCAGCACGCGGCGCGCATCTACCAGCAGACGGTGCAACTGAAGGCAATGCCGCTGGCGAACCTCACCCACATGACCGATGCCGAACGGGCGCAGGTCGGCGCCTGGTTCGAAGCCGGCGCAAAGACTGGAAAATAAGCAGAAAAATAAGCCGGAAAACAAGGAAGACCATGGACACCAAACAGCAGCTCATCGACTGGATCGACGCCCACTTCGACGAACAGGTCGCTTTCCTGCAAGCGGTGGTGCGCATCCCGACCGATACCCCACCCGGCAACAACGCACCGCATGCCGAAGCCGTGGCGGACATGGTGTCTCAGTTCGGCTGGCAGGCCGAGCGCCACGCCGTGCCGCAGCAAGCGGTGCGCGACTACGGCATGGAAAGCATCACCAACCTGATCGTGCGCCGGCCCTACGGCGACGGCGGCCCGACCATCGCCCTCAACGCCCACGGCGACGTGGTGCCACCGGGCGAAGGCTGGACCCATCCGCCCTATGGCGCCGCGATCGAGGACGGCTTCCTGTACGGGCGCGCCGCGGCCGTCTCGAAGAGCGACTTCGCCACCTACATCTTCGCCGTGCGCGCGCTGGAGGCATTGGGCGCGCCGCTGAAAGGCGGGGTCGAACTGCATTTCACCTACGACGAGGAATTCGGCGGCCTGCTCGGCCCCGGCTGGCTGCTCGAACAGAACCTGACGCGGCCCGACCTGGTGATCGCGGCCGGCTTCGGCTACCAGGTCGTCACCGCCCACAACGCCTGCCTGCAGCTGGAAGTGACGGTGCACGGCAAGGCCGGCCATGGCGCCATGCCCGAGACCGCGATCGATGCGCTGCAGGCGGCCACGCGCATCCTGAACGCAATTTACGATCAGTTGCCGGAGTTAAGAAAAATTAAATCGGGCGTACCGGGCATCGACTCGCCGACCATGCTGGTCGGGCGCATCGACGGCGGCACCAACACGAATGTCGTGCCGGGCAAGGTGGTGCTCAAGATGGACCGGCGCATGATTCCCGAGGAAGATCCGGCCGCGGTGGAGGCGGGCGTGCGCGCACTCATCGAGAATGCGGTGGCCGGCCTGCCCGGCATCCGGCTCGAGATCCGGCGCCTGCTGCTGTCGCAGGCGCTGCGCCCGCTGCCTGGCGCCGACGCGCTCGTGGCCAGCCTGCAGCGCAACGCGCAGGCCGTGCTCGGCGAAGCGATTCCCGCCGTCGGCACGCCGCTGTATGCGGACGCGCGCCTGTACGGTGAGCGCGGCATTCCGGCGGTGATGTATGGCGCCGGTCCGCGTACGGTGCCGGAGTCGAATGCGAAAAAGGCGGACGAACGGCTGGCGCTGGAGGATTTGCGGCGGGCGACCAAGGTGGTGGCGTTGACCTTGTTCGATTTGCTGGCGCTGTAATACTGCTGCCGTGCGTTGAACGCGTGGGCGGCGTTCACGCAGCATCGACGCGCATGTTCGGGTATAGCCGTCCACCCTACGGCCTGCTGCACTTGACGTGTGATAACTCGTAGGGTGGGCGTCCCGAGCCCACGCGGATGCTGTGCCCCATTCCGCGTGGGCACGGGGTCCTACGCGGCCCGGCCCACCCTACAGGTAGGTTACGGCTGCCCCGCCTGTCCCGCCTTGCCCAGCGATTCCGTCAGCCGCACCAGCCGGACGAATTCGGCGCGGTAGCCTTCCGTATCGGCGCCGCGCGCGCCGTTGGCGAGGTCGGCGATGTCGGCATAGCTGTAGTCCGCCACCTGCGGCTCGCCGCGCAGGCGCTGGCCGAAGGCGGCGACCGCCACCGCGAAGCGCTGGTCGAGCGGCGCCGCCGCCAGCGCGCTGCGCGCCGACCCGGCGCGGACCGGCTGCTCGACCAGGCGGCTGTTCGACTCGCCCGGCAGCTTGTAGCGCACCCGCACGAAACACAGCTCGTCGCTCTTCGACGCGAACGCAGGCGCAGGCGCGGGCTGCTTGCCGGCGCCGTAGCGCAGCGGATCGACCAGGTTGCCGGCCGCGGCGGCGGGCGTGATCTCGTAGATCGCGGTTACCGTGTGGCCGGCGCCCATGTCGCCGGCGTCGACCTTGTCGTCTTTAAAATCCTGGCGCGACAGCATGCGCGTTTCGTAGCCGATCAGGCGGTAGGCGGCGACGCGCGCCGGATTGAATTCGACCTGCATCTTGACGTCGTTCGCGATCGGGAACATGGTCGAGCCGAGTTCCTCGCCCAGGGCTTTCCTCGCTTCCAGCAGCGAGTCGATGTAGGCCGCGTTGCCGTTGCCCGATTGGGTCAGGCGCTGGATCAGCGCGTCGTTCAGGTTGCCGCTGCCGACCCCGAGGATCGATAAATAGACGCCGCTCTTGCGCTTGTCCGCCACGAATTTTTCGAGTTCGCGCGGATCGGTGATGCCGACGTTGAAGTCGCCGTCGGTGGCGAGGAGGATGCGGTTGACGGCGCCCTTGTCGAAGTGGCGCTCGGCCAGCGCATAGGCGCGCTGCAGGCCTTCGCTGCCGGCCGTCGAGCCGCCCGCGCCGAGGGCGTCGATGGCGTCGATGATCTTCTGCTTGTCCTGGCCGGTGGTGGGTTCGAGCGCCACCGCGGTGCCGCTGGCGTAGGTGACGATCGCGACCCGGTCTTGCGGACGCAGGCCGTCGGCCAGCAGGCGGAAGCCCTGTTTCAGCAGCGGCAGGCGGTCGGGCGGTCCCATCGAACCCGAGACGTCGACCAGCAGCACCACGTTCAGCGGCGGCCGCGCGGCTGCCTGCAGGTCGAAGCCGCGCACGGCGATGTGCAGCAGCTGGTTCTCGCGCTGCCACGGGCTCGGCATCACTTCGGTGGTCAGTGCGAATGGCTGCGCGCGCGTCGCCAGCCGCGGGTAGGCGTAGGGGAAGTAATTCACCATTTCCTCGACCCGTACCGCGGCTGCCGGTGGCATGCGCCCGCCGTTCAGCTGGCGCCGCACGAAGGCGTAGGAGGCCGTGTCGACGTCGCTGCTGAAGGTGGAGACGGGCTGCTCGGCGACCAGCACCGCCTTGTTCGCCTGCGCGTCGGGGAATTTGTCGGCGCCAGGCGCAATGAAGGGCCCGCCATAGATCAGGGTGGGCGAGGGCCGCCCGTAGGCGGAAGACTTTTGCCTGATGGCCGAGCCGGTCACTGTCACCTGTTCCGACGCGACTGGCGCGGGTACAGGTGGCGGTGCGGGCGGTGCCGGCGGCGCGGCCGGGGTGGTCGCAATCGGCTGCGCCGTGTCCACCGGCGTGCCGCAGGCGGCCATGAGAAGGGAAAGTACGGCGAGCGCGGGCAGCGCGGCGGACGGGCGTCTCATGGCGGGGACCTGTGGAAGTTATTGTTCACATAAGATGCGCCGATCGCGGCGCCGATGCAATTGTCGTTACATGTTGTAATCGTTTGCTCCTGCGCGACGGGAACCCGGCGACCAGCCTGGCGTAGCCAGTGTCGCCGGTTCCTGCACCGCCTTACTGCTTGAGCGTGCGCTCGAACAACTTGAAGATGCGTCGGTACTGGTCGAACCAGCTCTCCGGCTGGGTGTAGGCATGGCGCTCGAGCGGGTAGCTCGCCAGTTCCCAGTTGTCCTTCTTCAGTTCGATCAGGCGCTGGGCCATGCGTACCGAGTCCTGGTAGAACACGTTGTCGTCGACCATGCCGTGCGCGATCAGCAGGTTCCCCTGCAGCTTGTCGGCGTACTCGATCGGCGACGAGATCTTATAGGCCTGCGGATCGAGGTCGGGCGTGTTCAGGATGTTGGCCGTGTACTCGTGGTTGTAGGTGGTCCAGTCGGTCACCGGGCGCAGCGCCGCGCCCGACTTGAACATCTCTGGTGCGCGCATCAGGGCCATGAAGGTCATGAAGCCGCCGTAGCTGCCGCCGTAGATGCCGACGTTCGCCGCATCGCCCTGGTGGTTCGCCACCATGTATTTCACGCCGTCCTGGTAGTCGACCAGTTCCGGGTGGCCCATCTGGCGGTAGATTGCGGTACGCCAGTTGCGGCCATAACCCTGTGAGGCACGGTAATCCATGTCGAGGACAATGTAGCCCTTCTCGACCAGCAGGTTGTGGAACATCTGCTCGCGGAAGTAGACCGGGAAGCGGTGATGGGTGTTCTGCAGGTAGCCGGCGCCGTGCACGAACATCACGACCGGGTACTTCTTACCCGCTTCCATCTTGGCCGGACGGTAGAGTTTCGACCAGACCGGGTCGCCGCCGTCGCTCGAAGGCACGGCCACGATTTCCGGTTCGATCCAGGTGCGCGCCTTGTAGTCGGCCGTGCGGGTGTCGGTCAGCTTGGCTGCGGCGCCGCCGCCGGCCGGCACCGTCGCCAGCTGGGCCGGCATATAGCTCGACGAATAGTGCACCAGCAGCGTGCGGCTGTCCGCCGACAAGCTGAAACGCTCGACGCCTGCCAGGTTCGTCACTTCGCGCGTGGCGCCATCCCTGGCGTTCACGGCGCAGACTTCATAGGTGCCCGGATTCTTGCGGTTGCAGAGCATCCAGGCGACGCTGCCATCGGCGTTCCAGCGCACGTCGCCGGCTTCCCATTTGCCGCTGGTGAGCGCGCGCGGACGGCCATCGACCGGCTGGGTGTACAGGTGCGCGTAGCCGCTTTCTTCGGACACGTACCACAGCGTGCGGTTGTCCGGCAGCCAGCCGAAGCCGCTGTTGTCGTAGTTGACCCAGGCCTCGTCGCTGAGGCGGTGCTGTGGGATCAGCCTGGCCGCGCCGAGGTCGATCCTGGCGATCCAGCGGTCCTTGTTGTCGACCGCGCGCAGCATGACGGCGGCCAGCTTGCCATCCAGGCTCCAGCGCACGGCTTCGGCCTCGTCGGCGATGCGCAGCGGGCGGTTGCCCTTCAGGGGATCGAGCTTGGCGGCGGCGCGCAACGTGGCCAAAGGGTCGGCCGCGATGCCGGGCAGGGTGTCGAAGGAGAGGTCCTGCACCTTGTTGGTGCTGAGGTCGATCAGTTTCAAGGCATGCGCGGCCGGGTTGGCGCGCCCGACGCGGGTGCGCTGGTCGTCCATCTCTTCATAGCCCGATTCGGTCACGTAGCGCGGCATCTTGCCGACGCGGCCCTTGTCGGCGCCCTTGGCAGCAGTGACCACGACCAGCCAGCGGCCATCCGGCGACAGGGCGCTGCCTTCGATCGTGACCTTGTCGCCCAGGTAGATTTGGCCGGGGGCGCGGGTCGGATCGAAGCGGCGTTCTTCTTCGGTACGCGCGCGGGCGGCGTCGCGGTCGTCCTTCGCGCGTTTCAGGGTCGTGATCAGGCGCAGCTGCATGTCGCGCAGCGCGTCCGCGTCCGGCACTGCCGGGTCCTTGGCCGCGCGCGGCAGAGCGAGCGGCGCCTGCAGGCGGCTGCTACGGTCCCAGCTGAACCAGTCATGGCCGACGCGGAATTGCAGCGCGCGCTCGTCGCTCGAATATTGCGGGCTTTCGGCCTTGACGCCGCGCGTGACCTGAACCAGTGCACCGCTTCGCAAATCACGCTCGAACAGGTCGCCGTTGCGCACCATAATGGTGCGTGTATGTGCACGGTCGTAGACTACCGCCGGGCTGTCGAGATTGGCCAGGTCGGCATCCGCCACCTTGCGCGCGCCGCCGGCAGCCGCGACGAAGGTATCGCGCAGCTGCGAGCCGGTGCGCTTCTGCTTGAAATACACGTCCTTGCCATTCCACCCCCACCATGCCCCTTCGACCGGGTTGCCGATCCAGTCCGGATGGGCCATGGCCTGGTCGAGGCTGATCGGCGTGGGGGTGGACGTCGGCGCGGCGGCAGCCGGGAGCGCAATCAGCGCACAGAGCGGCGCGGCAAGGAAGGTCAGTGCAGGAATTCGCATCGTGGAAGTCTGGTGAGTGAANGGGATTCCGGGAGCGATCAATAAAAAGCGGCCCCGTACCTATGGGGTACGGGGCCGCCGGATGATCAAGGCGCGGCGTGGATCAGGCAGGCTGCCCTGATTTGCGCGGCAGCAGCAGGGCGATGCGGACGATGACGGCAAGGGCGGCGATGCTGGCATGGAAGTATTCGATTGGCGACATGGTTTTCCTGAAGAGTAGATTGATGTTGCGGTGCAGTATAAATGCCTCCAGGCTATAAATGAACTTTCAGTTTGTGATGCAAGCGATCAGCTTCGTGAATGTTGTTCCCAACGTCTCGCTTTAGATATTGACCGCAGGAATATCGACCCTGCCGGCAACCATATGAACACTGGCGCGCTTCTTGCATGAACGCCACCATGAAACGAGAAGAGAAGCGCGCCGACCCATCGCCCAGCCTGCGCATCGTCGTCGTCACCTGCGGCGAGGTGCGCGCCGGCGACGCCGCCCTGGCCGCGCAGGCTTGCCGCAGTACGGCGCTGCGCGTCGGCTTGCTGGAATCGGGCTACGACATCGTTGCCTCGCTGCCACCGGATATCTTCCTGCCCGAGCGGATCGCCCAGTTGCAGCCCGACCTGATCATCGTCGACAGCGAATCCGACGCGCGCGACGTGCTCGAACACATCGTGATCGCCACGCGCGAGGCGCGCCGCCCAATCGTGCTGTTCACCGAAGACGACAGCGCGGCGACGATGGAGGCGGCGGTGGCGGCGGGCGTGTCGGCCTACATCGTGGCTGGCTTGCGCGCCGAGCGCGTGCGGCCGGTGCTGGACGTGGCGCTGGCGCGTTTCAGGCGCGAACAGAAGCTGCTCGGCGAACTGGCCGACACGCGCCAGAAGCTGGCCGAGCGCAAGACCATCGACCGCGCCAAGGGCGTGCTGATGGCGCGCCACAGCCTCACCGAAGACGAAGCCTATGGCCGCCTGCGCAGCCTGGCGATGAACAAGAACATGAGACTGGCCGAGATCGCGCAGCGCATCCTGGACGTCGAGGACTTGCTGGGCTGATCCGGCGAAAGGAAGCGCATGATTGACAAGGACGTTCACGTCGCCGGTTCGGACCGCCCCGAGAAAGCCGTGCTGCGCATCGGCTTCATGCCGCTGGCCGATTGCGCGCCGCTGGTGATGGCGTCGGTGCTCGGCTTCGACGAGAAATACGGCATCAAGCTGGTGCTGGAAAAGCAGCACTCGTGGTCCGCCATGCGCGACCGCTTGACGAACGGCGAGCTCGATGCCGCCCACGCTTTGTATGGCCTGCTGTACGGCCTGCAGATGGGGATCGGCGGCGCCGCGCGCGACATGGCGGTGCTGATGAACCTGAACCAGAACGGCCAGTCGATCGTGCTCGCGCGCGCCATCGCCGCCGCCGGCGTCACGGACGGCGCCGGCCTGCGCGCGCTGATGCACGCGCAGCCGCGCCGCTATACCTTCGGCCACACTTTCCCGACCGGGAACCACGCCATGTGGCTGTGCTACTGGCTGGCCGCGGCCGGCATCGATCCGATAACGCAGGCGCAGCTCGTCACGGTGCCGCCGGCGCAGATGGCGCCCAACCTCGAAGCCGGCCACATGGACGGCTTCTGCGCCGGCGAACCCTGGAGCCGGCGCGCGCTGATCGAGGCAAGCGGCATGCTGGTCGCACCTAGCAGCCAAGTCTGGCCGGATCACCCCGGCAAGGCGCTCGGCGCGCGCGCCGACTTCGTTGCCCGCAATCCGAACAGCTGCCGCGCGCTGGTGGCGGCCCTGCTGGAAACGGCGCGCTGGCTCGACGCGTCCCCGACCAACCGCGAAGCCGCCGCCGAAGTCCTGGCCAGCCCCGCCTGGGTCGGTGCCGACCTCGCCCTGCTGCGCACCTGCCTGCTGCCGCGCCGCGCCGATTTCCCCGGCCTGCGCTTCTTCGGCGGGGGCGAGGCGACCTTCCCGTGGCTGTCCGACGGCATGTGGTTCCTGACCCAGCAGCGGCGCTGGGGGCTATTACGCGAGGACCCGGCTTACCTGGACGTGGCGTGTGCGGTGAACCAGATCGGGCTGTATCGCGAAGCGGCGGCGCTGGCGGGGGTCGACGTGCCTGCGGCGTTCATGCGCAGCAGCAGGCTGATGGATGGGCGGGTGTGGGATGGGAGCGATCCGGTGAGGTATGCGGGGTCGTTCGATATTCACCAGCGCTGAGCGTAACCCGTGACTGCATGATCTGACCGGTAAGGTGGGCGGGGGAAATCAGTCCCGGGGACTGATTTCCCGCCCACGCGCTCAACGGTCGCTTGCGTCTCGGAACCGATGAGAAAGCGATATCTTCGCAATCTAAAGTTCCCGTACTAACACTTGCCGTCGCTGCTAGCACTGACTGAACGCGTGGGCGGGCAACCCGCCCACCTTACGAGTCAGAGCTCATGCAACACGGTAGAACACCGTACGGCGACAGTGCGCCGTTCCGCATCATTAATGCACATTGTGCACTGCAATAGAGCATCCTCCTTCAAGCCGCCGCCATGCACGCCCCGCACCAGGTCTGGCACGCCTCTTGCAATTACCCCAAACAGGATCAACGGCGATCCCTTCAGTTATAACCGCAGGTCCAACGCTGGACCCGCATCCGGACAACGGCGTCCGCCTCCCTGGTACCACCACCACGGGACGCGGACGCCTTTTTGTTTTCAACCCGAGGGATACCATGGCCAGCAAAGCGAGCAGCATCAGACTCACCGATTTCCACACGCCCCAGATGCGGGCCTTCCACCTGACCTGGGTCGCGTTTTTCATTTGCTTTTTCGCCTGGTTCGCCTGCGCGCCGCTGATGCCGGTCATCAAAGGCGAGTTCGGCTTGTCGGTGGCGCAGATCGCCAACATCAATATCGCCGCCGTCGCCATCACGATTTTGGTGCGCCTGATCGTCGGCCCGCTGTGCGACCGCTACGGGCCGCGCAAGACCTATACGGGTCTGCTGGCCCTGGGCGCGATTCCCGTGCTCGGCGTCGCCTTTGCCCAGAGCTACGAGAGTTTTCTCCTGTTCCGGCTCGGTATCGGCGCGGTCGGCGCCAGCTTCGTCATCACCCAGTACCACACCTCGGTGATGTTCGCCCCGAAAGTCGTCGGTACCGCCAACGCGGCCGCCGCCGGCTGGGGCAATGCCGGCGGCGGGGCGGCGCAGGCGGCGATGCCGTTGCTGCTGGGCGCGCTGCTGATGGCGGGCGTCTCCGAAACCCTGGGCTGGCGCGTCGCATTGATCGTGCCGGGCGTGGCGATGCTGGTGATGGCGGTGGTCTATTGGCGCTATACCCAGGACTGCCCTGCCGGTAACTTCAGCGAATTGCGCGCGGCCGGCATCCCCTTCGAAGGCGGCGGCAAGGGTGGCTGGGCGAGCTTTAAAGCCGCCTGCCGCAATCACCGCGCCTGGCTGCTGTTCGTCACCTACGGCGCCTGCTTCGGCATCGAGATCTTCATCCACAACATCGCCGCCATCTATTACGTCGACCATTTCGGCCTGTCGCTGAAAAGCGCCGGCATGGCGGCGGCCAGCTTCGGCCTGCTGGCGCTGTTCGCCCGCGCCCTGGGCGGCTGGCTGTCCGACCGCTGTGCAGGACGAGCCGGCGGTGACCTCAACAGCCGCGTCACCGTGCTGTTCGTGCTGATGGTGGGCGAGGGCCTGGGCCTGCTGTGGTTCGCGAACGCCGACGGCGTCGCGTTTGCCTTAATTGCTATGTTGTGCTTCGGCCTGTTCACCCACATGGCCTGCGGCGCCACCTATGCGCTGGTGCCTTTCGTGGCGCCGACCGCGCTGGGCGGCGTGGCGGGCATCGTCGGCGCCGGCGGCAATGTCGGCGCGGTGCTGGCCGGCTTCCTCATGAAGGGGACCGGCGACGTGCGCGAGACCCTGATGATCCTCGGCGGCCTGGTCGTCGTCGCCAGCCTGTGCGCACTCGGCGCCCGTTTCAGCAGTACCGCCACCGTCGCTGCCGCAGCGCGGGCGTAAGTAAATCAGGAGAACAGCATGAACGTCATCGTCATCGGCCACGGCATGGTTGGCCACAAGTTTGTCGAATCGCTGGCCGCCGCAGCACCGCACATCCACATCACCGTGCTCGGCGAAGAGCCGCGCCCGGCCTACGACCGCGTGCACCTGTCCGAATTCTTTGCCGGGAAGACGGCGGACGACCTGTCGCTGGTCGCACCCGGCTTCTTCGAGCGCGCCAATCTCGACCTGCGCCTGAATGCCAAAGTGGTCGCCATCGATCGTGCAGGACGCAGCGTCACGCTGGCAAGCGGCGAGGTGCTGGCCTACGACAAGCTGGTGCTGGCCACCGGTTCGTCTCCCTTCGTGCCGCCGGTGCCGGGCCGCGAACGCGCCGATTGCTTCGTCTACCGCACCATCGAAGACCTGGAAGCGATGCGCGAATGCGGCGCGCGCGCCAGTACCGGTGTCGTGGTCGGCGGCGGCTTGCTGGGGCTGGAATGCGCGAAAGCCTTGCGCGATCTCGGCCTGCAAGCCCACGTGGTCGAATTCGCGCCGCGCCTGATGGCGGTGCAGGTCGATGATCCGGGTGCGCGCGTACTGCGCGGCCGCATCGAGGAACTCGGCGTGACCGTCCACACCGGCAAGAACACGCTGGCGATCGTCGACGGCGAAGCCGGCACGCACCGCATGCAGTTCGCCGATGGCAGCCACCTCGACACCGACATGATCGTGTTCTCGGCCGGCATCCGCCCGCGCGACGAACTGGCGCGCGCTTGCGAATTGGCGCTGGGGCCGCGTGGCGGCGTCGCCATCGACGACGATTGCCTGAGCTCCGACCCGCACATCTACGCCGTCGGCGAATGCGCGGCCTGGCGCGGCCAGCTGTTCGGCCTGGTCGCACCCGGCTACGACATGGCGCGTACCGCTGCCCGCCACCTGCTCGGCGCGCCGGGCGGCTTTGCCGGGGCGGACCTCAGCACCAAGCTGAAACTGATGGGCGTGGACGTGGCCAGCATCGGCGACGCCCATGGTGCCGCCAAAGGCAGCCGCAGCGTGCAGTACCTCGACGAGCGGCGCCAGACCTATAAAAAGCTGGTCGTCAGCGATTGCGGCAAGCGCCTGCTGGGCGCGGTGCTGGTCGGCGACGCCGCCGAATATGGCACGCTGCTGCAGATGGCCCTGAACGGCATCGAGTTGCCGGAAGCGCCGGAAAGCCTGATCCTGCCGCAAGCGAGCGGCGCACCGAAGACGGGCCTTGGCGTCGCCGCCTTGCCCGACACGGCCCAGATCTGCTCCTGCAACGACGTCTCGAAAGGAGCGCTGTGCGCGGCGGTGCAGGATGGCGCCACCAGCATCGGCGTGCTGAAAAAATGCACGACTGCCGGCACCGCCTGCGGCGGCTGCGTGCCGCTGGTGACACAGGTGCTGAATTCCGAACTGGCCAAGCAGGGCGTGACCGTCAGCCGCGCGCTGTGCGAGCACTTCGACCACTCGCGCCAGGAACTGCACCACCTGGTGCGCGTCGGCCGCATCAAGAGCTTCGGCGAGCTGCTCGCCAAGCACGGCACGGGCCTCGGCTGCGACGTCTGCAAACCGGTCGCCGCCAACATCCTGGCCTCGACCTGGAACGATTTTGTCTTGAAACCCGAGCACGCGAGCCTGCAGGATTCGAACGACTACTTCCTCGGGAATATCCAGAAGGACGGCACCTATTCGGTGGTGCCGCGCATGCCGGGCGGCGAAGTCACGGCCGACGGCCTGATCGCGGTCGGCATGATCGCGAAAAAGTACAACCTCTACACCAAGATCACCGGTGGCCAGCGCGTCGACCTGTTCGGCGCGAGGGTTGACCAGTTGCCGCCGATCTGGGAAGAGCTGATCGCGGCCGGCTTCGAATCCGGCCATGCCTACGGCAAGTCGCTGCGCACGGTGAAATCCTGCGTCGGCTCGACCTGGTGCCGCTACGGCGTGGGCGACAGCGCCGGCTTCGCCATCGCGCTCGAGAACCGCTACAAGGGCTTGCGCACGCCGCACAAGGTGAAATTCGGCGTCTCCGGCTGCACCCGCGAATGCGCCGAGGCGCAGGGCAAGGACGTCGGCCTGATCGCCACCGACAAGGGCTGGAACCTGTACGTGTGCGGCAACGGCGGCATGAAGCCGCGCCACGCCGAACTGATCGCGTCGAACCTGGACGAGGCGGCGGTGGTGAAGCTGGTCGACCGCTTCCTGATGTTCTACGTGCGCACCGCCGACCGCCTGCAGCGCACCAGCACCTGGCGCGAGCACCTCGAAGGCGGGCTTGATTATCTAAAACAGGTCGTGGTCGAGGACAAGCTGGGCATCGGCGCCGAGTTGGAAGCCGACATGCAGGCGGTGGTGGACACCTATGCCTGCGAATGGAAGAACGCAGTCGAGGACCCGGAAGTACGCAAGCGCTTCCGCCATTTCGTCAACAGCCCGGCGCAGGACGACAATGTCGTCTTCATGCCCGAACGCGGCCAGGTGCGTCCCGCGACGATCGAAGAACGCCGCCGCACCATTCCGATCGCACTTGCCAATTAAGGAGTTCGCCATGCACAGAGATATTCAACTGGGTCACTGGAACGCCGTCTGCGCCTTCGACGACATCGTGCCCGACACGGGCGTGTGCGCGCTGCTGAACGGGCGCCAGGTCGCGGTATTCCGCGTGGGCGAGGAACGCCTGTTCGCGATCGATAACTACGACCCGAATGCCAACGCGGCCGTGCTCTCGCGCGGCCTGGTCGGCAGCCTGGGCGAACGCATCGTGGTCGCCTCGCCAATCTACAAGCACCACTTCGATCTGCAGACCGGCGAATGCCTGGAAGCGCCGGCGCATTCGGTGAGCAATTTTCCCGTGCGGGTCGAAAACGGCACGGTATGGGTAGCCTCATGAAGCCCCGTCTGGTCGTCGTCGGCAACGGCATGGCCGGCATGCGCACGGTCGAGGAGCTGCTCAAACTCGATGCCGGCTTGTACGACATCACCGTCTTCGGCGCCGAGCCGCACGGGAATTACAACCGCGTGCTGCTGTCGCCACTGCTGGCCGGCGACAAGCAGGTCGAGGAGATCATGCTGCATCCGCGCGCCTGGTATGCCGAGCACGGCATCACCCTGCACGCGGGCGACCCGGTCGTGCGCATCGACCGCAAGCGCCGCGTCGTGATCGCCCGTTCCGGCCTGGAGGCGCCCTACGACCGACTGCTGCTGGCGACCGGCTCGACGCCCTTCATGCTGCCGATTCCCGGCAATACGCTGGCGGGCGTGGTCGGCTTTCGCGACCTGCACGACGTCGATACCATGCTCGCCGCGGCGCGCCAGGGCGGACGCGCGGTCGTCGTCGGCGGCGGCCTGCTCGGGCTGGAAGCGGCGCATGCGCTCATGCGGCGCGGGATGGACGTCACCGTCGTCCACGTCGCCTCCAACCTGATGAACCAGCAGCTCGACGGCGAAGCGGGGCGCCTGCTGAAGGAATCGCTGGAACGCACCGGCTTGCGCATCCTGCTCGGCGCCCAGACCAGCGCGATTGCGGGAGCGGACAAGGTGGAAGCGGTGCGCTTCGCCGACGGCAGCGAACTGCCGGCCGACCTGGTCGTGATGGCCGCCGGCGTGCGCCCCAACGTGGCGCTCGGGCGCGACGCCGGCCTGCATTGCGAACGCGCGATCGTCGTCGACGACACGCTGCAAACCTACGACCCGCGCATCTATGCGGTCGGCGAATGCGTCCAGCACCGCCGCGCCACCTTTGGCCTGGTCGCGCCCGTGTGGGAACAGGCCCGGGTCTGCGCCGCCCACCTGGCCGGCGCCGGGCACCGCCGCTACGTGCAGGCCGCCACCGCCACCAAGCTGAAGGTGACGGGCATCGACCTGTTCTCGGCGGGCGACATCGCCGGCGGGGTGGACACCGAAGAGCTGGTGCTGCGCGACCGCAGCGCCGGCGTCTACAAGCGCCTCGTGCTCGACGGGACGCGCGTCACCGGCGCCGTGCTGGTGGGCGACGTCGGCGATGGCCCCTGGTATTTCGACCTGATCCAGCGCGGCGCCGACGTTTCGACATTCCGCGACCGCCTGCTGTTCGGCGAGGCGCTGTGTGCGCCGCCTACTTAAATAAGGAAATCCCATGGACATGACCTTGCCCGTGCAGACCGTGCGCACCACCTGTCCATATTGCGGCGTCGGCTGCGGCGTCACCGCCACCGTACGGCCCGGCAGCATTCCCATTATCGCGGGCGACAAGCAGCACAGCGCCAGTCAGGGCCGCCTGTGCGTCAAGGGCGCGGCCCTGGGCGAAACGCTGGACCTCGACGGGCGCCTGCTGTATCCGACGCTGCGCACGGATGACGGCATGCGCCGCGCCAGCTGGGACGAGGCGCTCGGGCGCATCGCGAAGGGTTTCGCCGACATCATCGCCGCGCACGGCCCCGACGCGGTGGCGCTTTACGTCTCCGGCCAGTTGCTGACCGAGGATTACTACGTCGCGAACAAATTCATGAAGGGCTATGTCGGCAGCGCGAACATCGACACCAATTCGCGCCTGTGCATGTCGTCCAGCGTGGCCGGCCACAAGCGCGCATTCGGCGAAGACCTGGTGCCGGGCTGCTACGAGGACTTCGAACTGGCCGATTTGATCGTGCTGGTCGGCTCGAACACGGCCTGGTGCCATCCGACCCTGTTCCAGCGCATCCTGCGCGCGAAGGAAGCGCGTCCAAGCCTGCGCATCGTCGCCATCGACCCGCGCCGCACCGCGACCTGCGAACTGGCCGACATCCATTTACCCATCAAACCGGGCACCGACGTCTGGCTGTTCAATGGGCTGCTCAGCTACCTGGCGCGGCAGGGGACGCTCGATGCCGCCTTCGTTGCGGCGCATACCGACGGCTTCGAGCAGGCGCTCGCCGCCGCCGACGTCGATTGCAGCGACCCGGCGCAGGTCGCGCGCACCTGCCGCGTCGACCTCGGCCAACTGCTCGCCTTTTACGACGCCTTTGCCGCGACAAGCAAGGTCGTCACCGCTTATTCGCAAGGCGTGAACCAGTCCTCGAGCGGCACCGACAAGGTCAACGCCATCATCAACTGCCACCTGGCCACCGGCCGCATCGGCAAGCCCGGCATGGGGCCGTTCTCGCTGACCGGCCAGCCCAACGCCATGGGCGGACGCGAAGTCGGCGGCCTGGCCAACATGCTGACCGCGCACATGGACCTCGACAATCCGGTCCAGCGCGACGCTGTGAAGGCATTCTGGAATGCGCCGCGCATCGCCGCGAAGCCGGGCCTGAAGGCGGTCGACCTGTTCCGCGCGGTGGAGGAGGGGACCGTCAAAGCGGTGTGGATCATCGCCACCAACCCGCTGGTCAGCCTGCCCGATGCCGACCAGGTGCGGCGCGCACTGGACAAATGCGAACTGGTCGTCGTCAGCGACATCGTCGGCGCCACCGACACCACCGTGTATGCCGACGTGCTGCTGCCGGCGCTGGGCTGGGGAGAAAAGGATGGCACGGTGACCAATTCCGAACGCTGCATCTCGCGCCAGCGCGCCTTCCTGCCGGCGCCGGGCGAAGCGCGCGCCGACTGGTGGGCGCTGTGCGAAGTCGCGCGCCGGATGGGTTTTACTGGTTTCGATTACGAGGGCGCGCACGAGATCTTCGACGAGCATGCGCAGCTGTCAGGCTGGCGTAACGGGGAAGGAGGCGCCGGACTGCGCGTGTTCGATATCGCGGGCATGACGGGCCTGGGCCGTCAGGCCTACGACGCGCTCGAACCGGTGCAGTGGCCGGTGCCGGCTGGCGATCACCGGGGAACGCGCCGCCTGTTCGCCGACGGCCGCTTCGCCCACGCGAGTGGCCGCGCACGCTTCGTCGCCACGCCGCCGCGCCTGCCCGTGCACGCGGTCGACGACGATTATCCGCTGTCTTTGAACACCGGCCGCCTGCGCGACCAGTGGCACACGATGACGCGTACCGGCAAGTCGCCGCGCCTGGCGAACCACGCGCCGGAACCCTTCATCGACCTGCACCCGAACGACGCTTTATTGTGCGGCGTGCGCGAAGGCGAACTGGCGCGCGTCACCAGCCGCTGGGGCGCGATGGTGGCGCGCGTGAGCCACAGCGGCGGCATCGCGCGCGGCTGCGTGTTCGTGCCGATCCACTGGAGCGGCCAGACGGCGTCGGACGCGCGCGTCGGCGCCATCGTCAATCCGGCGGTCGACCCGGTCTCGGGCGAGCCGGAATTCAAGCACACGCCGGTGCGCGTGGAACCCTTCGTGGTCGAGTGGCAGGCCTTCGTGCTGTCGCGTACGGCGCTGGCGGTCGACCGGGTCGCGAACTGGACGCGCGTGCAGGGCGAGGGCTTCGTGCGCTACGAACTTGGCGGACGCGGACCGGCGCATGCCGACTGGGCGCGCGACGTGTTGAAAGTGTCAGGCGAGACCGACTGGATCGAATACGACGATGCCGGTGCCGGCGTCTACCGCGCCGCGCACCTGGTCGAAGGGCGGCTGCAAGCCTGCGTGTTCGTCGCGCGCCGCGGGGCCGCGCTGCCGCCGCGCCAGTGGCTGGCCGGCCTGTTCGCGCAGGAGACGCTGGCGCCGCGCGATCGCGCGACCCTGCTGGCCGGACGCGCGCCGCAGCAGGGACCCGACCCGGGGCCGACCGTCTGCTCCTGCTTCGGCGTGGGGCGCAACACGATCTGCGCGGCGATCCGCGCACAAGCTCTCACGACCACGGCGCAAGTCACGGCTTGCCTGAAGGCGGGCGGCAATTGCGGCTCGTGCGTGCCCGAGATCGGCAAGCTGCTGGTACTGATGAAATCCGAGGAAACTGCAGGAGGAAGGTAATGCAACCCGGGCGCGGCGGGCGCCGGCGACCCGGGTAAGGGAGGGAGGTTTGCGTTCCTGCTGCCGCTGAGGCGGCGAAGACTGAAGCGCGAGGTCCTGCGGGGTGCTGCTACAAATTACAAGTTAGCGGTTCGCCAGCCAGCGCAGTTCCGCGGCCAGGTTCGGCGAGTGCTTCTCGGCGTCGGCGGCCAGGGCAAACAGCTCGGCGCGGCCGGCACGCTCGGAAACGGCGTACGAAGCCTGGCTCGCGCGGGCCTTGCGGGCCGCCAGCCAGCCGCCGTGGGCGGCGAACAGTTGTTCGGCAAAGTTGCGGATGGCTTCGAATGCGCCGTGCGAACGGTTGTTCTGTGCCTGGGTAATCGTTGCTGCGTTCATGAGTCGCTCCAAGGGTAAATACTGTAATGTTGCGGTGCAGTATAAATTCCTTGGGTCAATAAATATACTTTCAGTTCGTGATGTCCACGATAAGCAAGCCGCATATTGGTCGATACGTCAATCTTCTCCGATATCGTCTGCATGCCATCTCTCTCCGACGCCCTTCGCCCCGCCTGTTGATGCTGCAACGCCGCAACGTGTGCTGGGCTCGAACCAGAATGGCATACGTGAATTCAATGAATGCGTGGTGCCGCATGCGATCCGCCTGCCTGCCGCTACATGCGCATTTCGCGCCGGGGCGGGAGCCAAGGTGGCTAGCCGGTATCGCCTGCGTGGACGGTCGGCCCGTCGGCGTATGCGCTCGATGCCAGGAAGCGTTCGTAGGCGGCATGGTCGAGAGGTTCGCTATAGTAGTATCCCTGGCCTACCTGGCAACCCGACTGCAGCAGGAAGTTTTCTTCGTCGACGGTCTCGACGCCTTCGGCGACCACGACCAGCGACATGCTCTTCGCCAGCGTCAGGATCGCATGCAGCAAGGCCTGCTGACGGGTGCCAGCCGCGTTGATCCTGTGGATGAACGAGCGGTCGATCTTGAGCACGTCGATCGGAAAATCGGCCAGGTAGCTCAGGCTCGAGTAACCGGTGCCGAAATCGTCGAGCGCCAGGGACATGCCGAGTTCCTTGAGCTGGTGCAGGCACTTGCCGGCATGATCGACGTTCTGCATCAGCACGGATTCGGTGAGCTCGATCTGCAGTCGTTCCGGGGCGAGGCCGGATGCCGCCAGCCCATTCCGGATGTAGGCGACAAAATCCGGATGACGCAGTTCTTCGGCCGATATGTTGATGGCAATGCTGCCGAATCCTATGTCCTCGTTTATCCAGGACTGCGCCTGCCGGAGCGTTTCATCGAAGACCCATCTGCCCAGCGGGCCGATCAGGCCCGAGGCTTCAGCGCAGGGAATGAAGCGAGTCGGCGCGACCCATCCCCAAACGGGGTGCTGCCACCGCAGCAAGGCCTCGCACCCGTTGGCCTTGCCGTCCGCAAGCCGGATCTTCGGCTGATAGAACAGGCTCAAGCTACCGTCCGTCAAGGCCGCGCGCAATCCGTCCTCCATGAGCCGACGCTCCAGGGTGCGCGCATGCAGCTCTTCAGTGAACACGCAACAGCCATTTCTGCCGTTCGCCTTGATGTTTTGCAGCGCGACGTCCGCATGGTGCAGCACGAGTTCGGCCGTGCTGCCGTGCTGGGGGTAGACCGCGATGCCGACGCTGCATCCGATCCGCACTTCCTCCTCGCCGATCAGGCAGGGCTTGGAGAGTGCCTGGATGATGCGCGTACTGGCCAGCACCGCATCGTCCACGCTCGATCCCGGCGCCATCACCACGATGAATTCGTCGCCGCCCTGCCTGCCGACCAGGTCGATTAGCCGGAAACAGGCGCGTAATCGTTCGGCGACGCTGACCAGCAGCTTGTCGCCGCTGCCATGACCCAGGGTGTCGTTGATCAGTTTGAACTTGTCCAGATCCAGGCACAGCACTGGTATCTGCTGGTGATAGGTCGCCGCGTGCGAAAAACTTTCGTCCAGGTGCTTGTGAATCGCGAAGCGGTTAGGCAAACCGGTCAGGAAATCGTGCCAGGCGAGGTGGTCGACCCGGGCCTGCATTTCATAGGCCTCGGTCGTATCGTGGAAGACCATGACGACGCCCTGGAGCACCCCGGCATCGCTGACGATGGGTGCGCAACAGTCTTCGATCCGGATTTCGGTACCGTCGTGCCGGATCAAGACCGTTCCGGCGGCGAGCCGCACGGTGTGCAGCGTGGCGATCACCTGGTGCACGGCATGCGTCATCGGCGCCCGATTGCCGGCCCCCTGCAGCGTCATGAACTCGGTGACCGGGCGGCCGGCCACCTGGCCTTCGGGAAAGCTCAGCAAGCGGCGCGCGGCCGAATTCAGGAAAGTGATGTCGCCCCGGCTATCCGTGCAGATGACGCCGTCCGCGATCGCCTCGAGCGTCACCGCGGTTTCCTTGTCCGTTTGCTGGTGGAGCAGCCGGGATTGCGCCTGGCGCGCGATGATGGCGAAAATCTGCAACATGACATCGGACGCGGCCATTGCATCATGGAGGTGTCCGGTCGCGCCTGGGGGCAGCGAGGCGGAAGACAACTGCGCCTGCGGACCGGTCGTCCAGATCATGACGGGATGCGGGGCCAACGATGCGATGGTGCCGGCCAGGGCGGCCTGCTCGCCGGCATCGCTTCCCGCAATGTCCAGGATAATCAGGTCGACAATATTCTCGGCAATATAAGCTTTTGCGATGGCGAGATGCGCAGCAAGGATCAGTTGTAAACACGCGCTCGTCGAAGAGCAATCCTTTAGCTGGTTCGAGAACGCAAGGAAACGTGTTTCATCCGCGCTAATAACCAATATGGCATGTCCATCCACTGCCTTCTCCCTGCGCCCAAGCGCCCTGTAAATACTAGCACTCTGTAAGGAAACACAGGGAAATATTATGCAAGATGATTAATACATACAGATTTAAGGAAATAATTCCTGGCGGAATTGTAGCAACGAAGAAGAAGGGGCCTGCGCTGGCGATGGTGCCTGGCTGCCGGACAAAAAATAGCGGATGGAGCATCCGCTTGCTGAAGCTGCTTGGTCGGGGTGAGAGGATTCGAACCTCCGGCCTCTACGTCCCGAACGTAGCGCTCTACCGGGCTAAGCTACACCCCGACTGGTTCGAGGCGCTGACAAACCTGCCTCAGGAAGCATTAATATAATTTTGCTCAGTGGTTCCTGTCAACAGCAAAGCTGCAGAGCTGCAACAGGCTGTCTTTATAGCGACTGTCGGGCAGGTCGGCGATGGCTTCGGCAGCGCGGCGGGCGGCGGTTTCGGCTTCGCGGCGGGTGTAGTCGAGCGCGCCGCTTGAGGTGACGGCGGCCAGCACGGCGTCGAAATGCTGCTCGTCGCCTTGCTCGATGCAGGTGCGCACCAGTTCGCGTTGTTCCGGGGTGCCGTGTTCCATCAGGTAGATCAGCGGCAGGGTCGGTTTGCCTTCGCGCAGGTCGTCGCCGACGTTCTTGCCGATCTCGGCGGCGTCGCCGGCGTAATCGAGCACGTCGTCGATCAGCTGGAAGGCCGTGCCCAGCGAGCGGCCGTATTCGCCGGCGGCGGCCACTTGCGCGGCGCTGGCGCCGGCGACCAGGGCGCCGAGTTCGGCGGCCGCTTCGAACAGTTTCGCCGTCTTCGAGCGGATCACGGTGAGATAGCGCTCGTGGCTGACGTCCGGATCGTGCATGTTCAGCAGCTGCAGTACTTCGCCTTCGGCAATGACGTTGGTGGCGTCCGACAGGATTTGCATGACGCGCATGTTTTCCAGGCCGACCATCATCTGGAACGAACGCGAGTACAGGAAGTCGCCCACCAGCACCGAGGCGGCATTGCCGAACAGGGCGTTCGCCGTCTGGCGGCCGCGGCGCATCGAGGATTCGTCGACGACGTCGTCATGCAGCAGGGTGGCGGTGTGGATGAACTCGACGACGGCCGCCAGTTCATGGTGCGCCGTACCTTTATAGCCATGGGCATTGGCCAGCAACAGCACCAGGACGGGGCGGATGCGCTTGCCGCCGGCGCTGATGATGTATTCAGCGATCTGGTTGACCAGGCTGACTTCCGAATGCAGGCGCTGGCGGATCACCGTGTTGACCGCGTCCATGTCGGTGGCGATCGATTGGGTGATGGTGTTCTGGGCGTGAGGGGTAGCGGCGGACAAGGCAAACCTGCTTCTAATGTTGATGTGCGTGAGTGCGGCGATTATACGACATGCAAGCATACACCGTGCCATTTCGCCAAGCGTCAGTCGTGCGGGACGCGCGCCTGGGTTGCGGCGAGGCGTTGCCGGGAGGCGACGTCAACCAGATGAGGGCCGAGGCTTTTGACGCACGAGATCGAACCGTGTATAATTCCCTGTTCCCCGGCACCAGAGAAGCGCAGCGCGGTCATTGACCGGTCGCCGCCGCAGGGATTTTTATTAAACAATTGATGAGGTTTTCAATCATGTACGCGGTCATAAAAACCGGTGGCAAGCAGTATAAAGTTGTCGCTGGCGAAAAACTTAAAGTAGAACAGATACCGGCAGACATTGGTTCCGAACTCACGATCGATCAGGTCCTCGCCGTTGGCGCGGGCGAGAGCATCAAATTTGGTGCTCCCCTGGTTGAAGGTGCTACGGTTCTGGTGAAGGTCGTTTCCCATGGTCGCCACGACAAGGTCCGCATTTTCAAGATGCGCCGTCGTAAGCACTACCAGAAGCGTCAGGGCCACCGCCAGAACTTCACCGAAATCCAAGTGGTTTCGATCAACGGCTAATTGCCCCTCTCTTCAAAGTCATCAAGGAGTCTTAAATGGCACACAAAAAAGGCGGCGGCACTACCCGTAACGGCCGCGATTCAGAAAGCAAGCGCCTTGGCGTGAAGGTGTACGGCGGCCAGGCGATCACCGCCGGCGGCATCATCATCCGTCAACGTGGCACCCCAGTGCGTCCAGGCACCAACGTTGGTCTGGGCAAGGATCACACCCTGTTCGCGCTGGTCGACGGCACTGTGAAATTCGTCAAGCAAGGCGTCGGTTCGAAGCAGTACGTGACCGTCGTTGCTGCACAAGCTGCTGAAGCAGTCGCAGCCTAAATGACGTTAGCGCCGCCCTGAGCGGCGCATCCTTGTAAGGCGCAAGCCTTCCATCGAAAGGCTCTGCTTACAGTAGAGCCTTTTTAGTTTTTTGGCGGTCAAAATGAAGTTTATCGACGAAGCAAGAATTGAAGTCATTGCGGGCGACGGCGGCAACGGTTGCGCCTCGTTCCTGCGCGAGAAGTTCCGCCCATTCGGCGGTCCCGACGGCGGCGACGGCGGCAAGGGCGGCTCGATCTGGGCGGTTGCGGACCGGAATATCAACACGCTGGTCGACTTCCGCTATTCGAAAACCCACCATGGCCGCCATGGCGAACCTGGCCGCGGCTCCGATTGCTACGGCAAGGGCGCCGACGATGTCTATCTGCGCATGCCGGTCGGCACGCTGATCATCGACAACGTCAACGGCGAGATCATCGCCGACCTGACCGAACATGGCCAGACCGAACTGCTGGCCAAGGGCGGCGAGGGCGGCTGGGGCAACATCCACTTTAAAACCTCGACCAACCGCGCTCCGCGCCAGAAGACCGAAGGCAAGGAAGGCGAACGCCGCGAACTGCGCCTGGAACTGAAGGTGCTGGCCGACGTGGGCCTGCTGGGCATGCCGAACGCCGGCAAGTCGACCTTCATCACGGCCGTGTCGAACGCCAAGCCGAAGATCGCCGACTACCCGTTCACGACCCTGCACCCGAACCTGGGCGTGGTACGCGTGTCGCATGAAAAGAGCTTCGTCATCGCCGACATTCCGGGCCTGATCGAAGGCGCGTCCGAAGGCGCGGGCCTGGGCCACCAGTTCCTGCGCCACCTGTCGCGTACCGGCCTGCTGCTGCACATCGTCGACATGGCGCCGTTCGAAGCCACCGTCGATCCGGTCAAGGAAGCGAAAGCGTTGATCAAGGAACTCGAGAAGTACGACGAGGACCTGCTCAACAAGCCGCGCTGGCTGGTGCTGAACAAGCTCGACGTCGTGCCGGAAGAAGAACGCAAGAAGCGTGTGAAAGACTTCGTCAAGAAGATGGCCTGGAAGGGCCCTGTCTTCGAGATCTCGGCCCTGAACCGCGAAGGCTGCCAGGAACTGATCAACGCGATCTACATGTACCTGGAAACGAAGCGCGCTACCGACCTGCGCGTGGACGAATCGGTGCAGATGACCGAAGAGGCGCGCGGCATCACCTCGATCGATCCGGACGATCCACGTTTCAAAATCCTTGAAGACTAAGGGTTTTCGGCTCACGCGTGCCTGGGCGCGCGGCCAGCTGCTGCAGCTGGTAGCCACCGCCAGTTCGCTGGCGGCGCTCATTGCCATGCTCGACCCGGACCGGGTCGCGACCGCAATGGGCCTGTTTCTCGTTGGCGTGAACGGCTACAGCCAGTTCTACGCCATCTATGTCGGAGTCCGCCTCGCCACCGCGGGGCTGGCTATGCTGGCGGCAAGGCGGGGCGACCAGCCCATCCTCGGCGATCTCGTTGCATTGTTCCTGCTCGCCCAGCCGGCCGGGCGCCTGGTCGCCGCGTTTGCGATCGGCCTGCCGAATGGGTCCTTGTTCGTCGTCAGCGGGATCGAGTTGCTGGCGGGCCTGGCCCTGCTGGCGCTGCGCCCGCGGACCAACCGACTCGTCTCTTGAGAATCGCGCCATGAACTCCGCTTCAACTTCCGCACACCAGTCCGTCATCGCCCCAGCCGGCCGCATCATCGTCAAGGTCGGCTCTTCGCTCGTCACCAACGAAGGCCGCGGCCTCGACCACGCGGCGATTGCGCGCTGGGCCTTCCAGATCTCCGCATTGCGCGCCCTCGGCAAGGAGGTCGTGCTGGTCAGCTCCGGCGCCATCGCCGAAGGCATGCTGCGCCTCGGTTTTACCAGCCGCCCGCACGACATCCACGAACTGCAGGCCTGCGCCGCCGTCGGCCAGATGGGACTGGCGCAAATCTATGAGTCGAGCTTCAAAGCATATGGCGTCAAGACCGCCCAAGTTCTCTTGACCCACGCCGACCTGGCCGACCGCGAACGCTATCTGAATGCGCGCGCCACGCTGACGACGCTGTTGCGCCTGGGCGTGGTCCCGATCATCAACGAGAACGATACCGTCGTCACCGACGAGATCAAGTTCGGCGACAACGACACCCTCGGCGCCCTGGTCGCCAACCTGATCGAAGCGGACGCGCTGGTGATCCTCACCGACCAGCGCGGCCTGTATTCGGCCGACCCGCGCAAGGACCCGGGGGCACGCCTGATCGAACGCGCCCAGGCCGGCGACGCCAGCCTGGAAGCGATGGCGGGCGGCGCCGGCAGCAACATCGGCAGTGGCGGCATGCTGACCAAGGTGCTGGCCGCCCGCCGCGCCGCGCGCTCGGGCGCCCACACGGTGATTGCCTGGGGCCGCGAGCCGGAGGTGCTCACGCGCCTGGCCGCCGGCGAGGCGATCGGCACCGAATTGCACGCCCCGACCACGCGCCTGACCGCACGGCGCCAGTGGATGGTCGACCACCTGCACACGGCGGGCGAAGTCGTGCTCGACGCCGGCGCCGTCCAGAAGCTGACGCAAGAGGGCAAGTCGCTGCTGCCGATCGGCGTGATCGCGGTCAAGGGCGAATTCGGGCGCGGGCAGGTGATCACCTGCGTCAGCGAAGCCGGCTTGCCGGTCGCGCGCGGCCTGACCAGCTATACCAGCAGCGAAGTGCGCCGCATCATGCGCCGCTCCTCGCACGACATCGAAGCCATCCTCGGCTATATCGAAGGGCCGGAACTGGTCCATCGCGACAATCTCGTTCTGCTCTGATTACCATGACTTTCGACCCCGCCGCCGTGGTGCAAGCCCAGCTCGACGCCTACAACGCCAAGGACATCGACGCGCTGATGCGCACCTACGCGCCTGGTGCGCGCCAGTTCGTGCTGCACGGCGCGCTGCTGGCCGAAGGACATGACGCCATCCGGCCGCGTTACCTGGCGCGCTTCGCCGAGCCCGATCTGCACGCGCGGCTGCTCGGCCGCACCGTGCTGGGCAATGTCGTGACCGATCTCGAAATCGTGACGCGCAATTTTCCCGAAGGGCGCGGGACGGTGGAGATGCTGTGCATTTACGAAGTCGTCGACGGGCGGATTCAGGCGGCGTCGTTTGCGACGGGTGTCACCACGATGATCATGGGGTAGTGGGGCTGTTGCCTGTTCTGGTAACGGTCTTCTATATCCGCATGGGCACAAGTGCCCATCCTACGGTCACCGCTAAACCACGAATACGCAACGTATCCCGTAGGATGGGCTCTCGAGCCCATGCGGATCAAACCCACCAATAACGTCACACGCAACAGCGCCACCCCTCTCGCATTCGGGCCTTCGCTCGTCCCGACAGCCAAAACCCCATACCCTTCCGACAACTGTGTTGTGGCAGGCGCACACCTCGCTCACCGCAACCGTTCCGCCTCAGGCTTTTAGTTGCCGCACGGATACATGCAACGGTAGACTGGCCGCACCGCGCCGCCATGCATCCTGCGTGCCCGCGCACCCATACCAGACGCCATCATGAAACTGAGCCGTAAACTTCCCCTCTGCTTTGCCGCCGTCGCCCTCGTGGTGGCCGGTGCCGGCTTTTTCGGCTTGTATGAACTGAACAGTTCGATCTCCACTTACGGTGGTGCGGTCTCCAGCTACAGCCGGGCGCAGCAGGTCGAGGCGCTGCAGTCTACCTTCAAGACCCAGGTCCAGGAATGGAAGAACACCCTCCTGCGCGGCAAGGACGAGGCGGAGCGCGCCAAGTACTGGCAAGCCTTCCAGGACGGCGAGCGCAAGGTGGCGGCGCAGGTCGCCAGCCTGCTGGACACGGTCCCGGCCGGCCAGGAACACGACCTGCTCGCACAGTTCGGCCGCGCCCACCGGCAAATGGGCCAGGAATTCCGCAACGGCTATGCGCAGTTCGAAGCGGCCGGGTTCGATGCCGCCGCCGGCGACGCGGCCGTCAAGGGCAAGGACCGCGCCCCGACCGAATTGCTGGTGCAGGCGCGCGACGTCATCGTCGGGGAAACCGCGCACAGCGTCGCCGAAGCCACTGCAGGCAGCCGTCGCGCCACGCTCCTGAGCCTCCTGGCCATGGTGCTCGGCTCGGCCGCGGCGATCGTGGCCGGGATCGTCGTCTCGCGCTCGATCGTGCGTCCGCTGGGGCGCGCCGTCGAAGTGGCGAAGACGGTCGCCGCCGGCGACCTGCGCGAACGGATCGAGGTCACCTCGAACGACGAAACCGGCCAGCTGCTGGCGGCGCTGCGCGACATGAACAGCAGCCTGCAGCGGATCGTCACCAGGGTGCGCAGCGGCGCCGAGACGATTTCGGTGGCCTCGAGCGAAATCGCCCAGGGCAACCTCGACCTGTCGGCACGCACCGAGCAGCAGGCCGGCGCGCTGGAAGAAACCGCGTCGTCGATGGAAGAGCTGACCTCGACCGTGAAGCAGAACGCCGACAATGCGCGCCAGGCCAACGTGCTGGCGATCAGCGCCTGCGACGTGGCGCTCAAGGGCGGCGCCATCGTCGAGCGCGCGGTGGGCACGATGGCGGCGATCAGCGCATCGTCGAAGCAGATCGTCGACATCATCGGCGTCATCGACGGCATTGCCTTCCAGACCAATATCCTGGCCCTGAACGCCGCGGTGGAAGCGGCGCGCGCCGGCGAGCAGGGCCGCGGCTTTGCGGTGGTGGCGGCGGAAGTGCGCACCCTGGCGCAGCGCTCGGCCACGGCGGCCAAGGAAATCAAGACCCTGATCGGCGGCTCGGTTGCCCGGGTCGAAGCCGGCAGCCTGCTGGTGAACGAGGCCGGCGCCACCATGACCGATATCGTCGCCAGCGTGAAGCGCGTGATGGACATCATGGCCGAGATCAGCGCCGCCAGCAGCGAGCAGGGCGCTGGCATCGAGCAGATCAACCTCGCCGTGACCGAGATGGACACCGTCACCCAGCAGAACGCGGCGCTGGTCGAGGAAGCGGCGGCGGCAGCCCAGGCATTGCGGGAACAGACGGTCAGCCTGAACGGGGTGGTCAGCGTGTTCAAGCTCGATGGCGACGCGGATCTGGATCGCGGTATCGACGACCCGGCTGCGCGCAAGCGTGCGGCGCTGGGCGCCTTGCCGGCGATTATGGGGATGCGCGGTGGGCCTGCGCGCAGCGGCGGGGGCTGGCAAGCGTCGTGAGCCGGTAGGGTGGACGTCTATACCTCTTCGATTTGCGGACCGGCAGCGTTTGCGCCGTCCACGCGTTCAGCCACACGTTGAAACTTCGCGACCGATCATCCGCTGGCTGGACGCGTGGGCGGCGCCAGCACTACTGGTCCACAAACTGAAGAGGTGCAGCCGCCCACCTTACGGGTCTGCGCATCCTTTTCCACGTAAAGATGAGGCCCAAGCAGCCCGCACCGGCATCCACCGCGCGGGCTTTTTTACAGCCGAATCAAGCGTCCGCCAGCACCACCGGCGCCACCGGCGCCGGCGCAATCAGCCCATCCGGCGCCGGCGTCTTGTCGCGGAACTCGCACAGGTCGTTGATGATGCAGTTCCAGCACTTGGGCCGGCGCGCCACGCAGGTGTAGCGGCCGTGCAGGATCAGCCAGTGGTGCGCGTCGTGCAAAAAATCCTTGGGCACGAACTTCAGCAGCTTCATTTCGACCTGGTCGACATTCTTGCCCGGCGCGATGTTGGTGCGGTTCGCGACGCGGAAGATGTGGGTGTCGACCGCCATCGTCGGTTCGCCAAAGGCGGTGTTCAGGACCACGTTCGCCGTCTTGCGCCCGACGCCGGGCAGGGCCTCCAAGGCCTCGCGCGCGCGCGGCACCTCCCCGGCGTGCTGCTCCACCAGGATCTGGCAAGTGGCGATGACGTTCTTCGCCTTGTTGTTGTACAGGCCGATGGTCGAGATATAGGTCTTGAGTTCGTCGACGCCGAGGCCGAGGATTTTCTGCGGCGTGTTGGCAACCGGGTACAGGCGGCGCGTGGCCTTGTTGACGCCGACGTCGGTCGATTGCGCCGACAGCAGCACCGCGATCAGGAGTTCGAACGGCGTCGTGAATTCCAGCTCGGTGGTCGGATGCGGATTGGCGGCGCGAAAGCGCGTAAATATTTCTAAACGTTTGGCCGGATTCATTAGACAGGCTTATCTTTGGACGACGGGTCGGCGACATTGGCGGCGCGCAGGCGCGCCCGTTCCATGGCGGCGGCGATGATGGCGCGCTTGCGTTCCTTCTCCGCCAGTTCTTCCGGCGTGTTGGTCGCTTCGGCCGTGACTTCGCGCATCTTCTCGACCGCCTTGGCGGCCAGGCGTGCATCGTTTTCTTCGCGCTCGCGCTTGAGGCGCTCCATGCGGAAGTCGTGCCGTGCACGGGCGGCATCGGCCGCCCCCTGCGACCAGGCAGCCCAGCCGGTGGCCTCACCGGTCACGGGCACCATGCTGATGCAATCGACCGGGCAGGGCGCCACGCACAGGTCGCAGCCGGTGCACAGGCTGGGCAGGATCGTGTGCATCTGCTTGGCCGCGCCCAGGATCGCGTCGACCGGGCAGGCCTGGATGCATAGGGTGCAACCGATGCACAGCGCCTCGTCGATAAAGGCGACGGGGCGCGGGCGCTCGAGGCCGTTGGCCGGATTGATCGGGATCACGGGGCGCCCGGTTACGGCGGACAGGCGGCGCACGCCTTCCAGCCCACCCGGCGGGCACTGGTTGATGTCGGCCTCGCCGCTGGCGATGGCTTCGGCATAGGGCCGGCATGCCGGATAGCCGCACTTGGTGCATTGCGTCTGCGGCAGCTGGTCTTCGATCAGGTCGGCAAGGGTCTTGGTCACGGCAGGGTAGGGCAAGGCGGGGATCAAAGGCATCATTATCCAATAAATGACCGGCTTGCGCGAAATGCATCGCCGGTGCGCCGCTTGCGTGGGGGAACGTACAGAAACGGCCGCGGCCGCATGGCTTACTGGAAGCCTTGCCGGCTCGCGGCCGGCCCCACCGAGGGAGGAACCCATGAAGAAGAATATTGCACGGGCGATGATCGCCGTCATGCTCGCCGCTAGCCTGCCGGCAATTGCCCAGGACCGCGGTTACCACCAGGACCGCGCCCAGGAACGTCGCGAAGATAGACGCGACTATCGCGATGACCGCCGCGATGACCGCCGCGAAGACCGTCGTGACTATCGCGACGATCGCCGCGACGCGCGCCGCGACATGCGTGACGACCGCCGTGACGACCGGGCGCGCAACCGCGGCGCCGGTCCGCGCCACGACCTCTACCGCGGCCAGCGCCTGCCGTCGAATTACCACAACCGCCAGTACGTCGTCGACAACTGGCGTTCGCACCGCCTCAGTGCACCGCCGCGCGGCCACCACTGGGTGCAGGTCGGCAACGACTACGTGCTGGCGGCGATCGCCACCGGCGTGATTGCCAGCGTGTTCCTGGGTAACTGAGTAGGTAACTGAGTTGGAAACTGAGTCCGTCACTGAACGCGCGCAAACAAGCGGGCATTGATCTTTCGTTAAGTGGCATATCGAACAGAAGTGATCCGGCGGCGATGGCTTAATGGGTCACGGGCCGCGGTACGCGGCTCACCGCCAACAGGAGAACAGAATGAACGAATGGATTATTGCCCCCTTGCTTGAACCCGATCCGACCGGCATCGTGTCGCACACACCGGGCCGCAGCACGGGCCCGGAAGGGGTACCAGGCGAAGAACGTCTCGACGAGCGCCGCCATGGCGACCGCCGCGACAGCCATGACGAGGAAGCCGATCCCGACTTCGGCCGTGGCGAAGACCGGCGCGAGGAAGCGGTCTAAGCGAGCAGTCTAAGCGAGCAGTCTAAGCGCGCGGTATAGGCGCGGCCGCAGGCGCGTGCGCTGAGTTGAACGCTACAAAAAACAATGCCGTCCGGCTTGCGCGGGACGGCATTGTCTATTCTAGGCAGGCACCATCAGAACTTGTAGTTGCCCGTCAGGTAAGCCTGGCGGCCCAGCGGATCCGCATAACGCGGATCGAAGCCGACCTGGTGGCCCGACGAGTTACGCAGCGACAGCGGCGGCTCGCGATCGAACAGGTTCTTGATGCCGGCACGCAGGGTGAGGGCTTCGTTGAACCTGAAACGTGCCTGCCAGTCGAAGGTCGTGAACGATGGCACTTCCAGGCGGAAGTTACGCACGGTCGCGTTGGCGGCAACGTCGCGCACGTCCGCGGCGGCGTCGGTATAGCCGTTACGGTAGTTCACGATGATGCTGTTCGACAGGCTGCCGGTATCGAGCGTCGTGATCAGGCGCGCGATGTTCTTGAACGTCACGGCATTGTTGATGCCGAAGTAGTTCATGCTGTTGGTCCAGTCATCGCTGGTACCCGGACGGGTGTAGTCCGATTTCAGCGTATGCGTACCGTTCAGGGTCGCGGTCAGGTTGCCGAAGCCGAAGCGGTAGCGACCCGTGACGTCCCAGTCGATGCCGCGGTTGTGAGTGCGGCCGATGTTCGTCGACGAGCTGCGGAAGGCCCAGTAGGTGTTGCCGGTAGACGGTTCGGTATAGGTCGTGAACAGGTCGCGGAACAGGACCGGGTTGGCGAAGGCCTGCTGCTCGCTGACTGCCGAGACCGCATCGCGCATCTTCACGTCCCACAGGTCCAGGCCCAGCGACAGGCGGTTGTTCGGCTCGTAGCGGGCGCCGATGGTGAACTGCTTCGAGGTTTCCGGCTTCAGGTTTTCGTTGCCGCTCGAAACCACGTTGTACTGCGTGCGGCCAGGGCGGCACAGGGTGGCATCGGCGATCGGGCATTCGAAGTTGCCTGCCGTGAAGCCTGCGTTGACCAGTGGCTGGGCGATGTCGAGCATGCTCGGCGCCTTGAAACCGGTACCGTAGGAACCGCGGAACAGCAGCTGCTGGGTTGGCTGGTAGCGTGCCGAGATCTTGTAAGTCGACTTCGACTGGTCCTTGCCGAACTTGCGCTTCTGGATCGAGTCGTCGATCGCCGAGATCTTGTCGTAGCGCAGGGCAGCATTCAGCTCGATCTGCTTTGCCAGCGGCAAACGCAGCTCGGTAAAGGCGCCGACGTTGTCGCGCTTCATGTCGTAGGCGGGCGAGGTATTGAAGTTGTAGATGTCGGCCGCGGTTGCATTCGCCTGCTGATCGTAGGCGTACTCGCGGTAGTCGGCACCGACGGCGACGGCGGCGGCGCCACCTGCCATGGCGAACAGTTCGCGCGAGGCGCGCAGGTCGGCCGCCTTCAGGGTGGTCGAGGCTTCGCGGATCGAGCCGTGGAAGATCGAATTCTCGATCAGTTGCTGGGTGGCTGCGCTCTGGGCGCCGATCGGTGCGAACGGGTCGAACGAGCGGTTGGCCAGCATGGCGCGGAACTCGGTGTTCTTCGCGTAGCCGCCGACATAGCGCTCGTCGATGGCGTTCTGCGACCAGGTCAGGGCGGTGTTCACATTCCAGTTCGCCACTTCGATGTCGGCGCCGACGACGGCGTGCTTCGACTCGGTGATGGTCTGGCTGTCGCGGGTGCCCCAGTCGTAGGTGCGGTAGTTGCCGGCCACGCTGCGGATACCGGCGGCGCGCTGGGCAGGCGTCAGGTACGGATTGACGTACTGGGCGAACTCGGCCGAGGTCGGCAAGATCGTGAACGGCGCGGTGTTCGAGGCGATGCGCGCGGTCAGGTCGAAGCGCGAGTAGGCGATGTCCGAGAACACGCTGACGGTATCGCTGAGTTTCAGCGTGCCCTTCAGGAACAGGCTGTCGCGCTTGTTTTCAGGAACGATCTCGACCTGGGTGACGAAGTCGAACGAGCAGTTCTGGATCGCGGCGGTATTCGTCAGGCTCGGGAAGTTCAGTTCCGGGCAATTGCCGTTCTGGCGCAGGTAAGGCGAGAAGGCGGCGGCGGCCACGGCTGGGTTATTGAACGTGACGGTCACGTTGGCCGGGATGGTGGCGGCGCTGGTGCGGTCGTAGATGTAGTTCTTGCCGCCATATTCGAACGGCAGGTAGGCGGTCTTGGCGAAGTCGCGGTCGGTCGCGCGCACCTGGCTCTGGTCGTCGTGGCGATAGCTCAGCAGGACGTTGAAGCCCTGGGTATCGAGGTCGCCGAAACCGTAGGTGGCGGCCACGTATTTCGAATCGCCCGCGCGGTTGCTGGTCGGGGTGCTGTAGTTGGCCTCGATCTCGGCGCCCTGCTGGTTACGCTTGAGGACGAAGTTGATGACGCCGGCGATGGCATCCGAACCGTACAGGGCCGAGGCGCCGTCGGTCAGGATCTCGACGCGTTCGACCGCGCTCAGCGGGATCGCTTGCAGGTTGACCGAGCTGCCCGAACCTTGCGGCGCCAGGCGGCGGCCGTTCAGCAGCACCAGAGTGTAGCTCTCGCCGATGTCGTGGATCGAGGCGCTGACGCGGCCGCCCGAGTTCGAGCCGGCGGCGATGGCCGAAATGGTAAAGCCTTGCATTGCCGGCAGGGTCTGGATCAGCTCGGCCACGTTGGTCGCGCCGGTCTTGGCGATGGTTTCCTGCGACAGGGTCTGGATCGGCAGCGCGCCTTCCACGTTGATGCGCTTGATCGCCGAACCGGTGACTTCGACGCGCTGCATCGGCTGTTCCTGCGCAAAGGCTTGCGCCGCAACCAGGCCCGACAGCAGTCCCAGCGCGAGGCGGACCGAACGTACACCCATCTTTTCTCTGAACATCATTCTCTACCTTCGTTATCAATATTGTGTTGAAGAGCTTCCGGCGCTCCGGGTGGTCTCGACCCGGTCGTCTATGCAAGGCGCCGAAGAAAAGTATGTACAGGTTTTTAAAAATGACGAAGGGAAATTTGTGCTTTTTGGATAGTTTTGTTTTCAGAACACCCGACCCGGTGCGGCACCATTTTCAATAGCGAGCGTAGGTACGGGCGCTATACGATTTCCGTGGACGCAAAAATATGTAATTTTGAGGTGGTGCCGGGACACTAATCGTTGTGTAAAGACAACGTCTTGCTTGGCGTCAGGACTTTATGCTAACGCATGCAAAAAAAATGCCGCTTCGCTGCGGCATTTTTTGAATCTTGGACCGACAGGTCAGTTGAATTCGCGGATGAATTCGCCCAGCTTCGGACAGATCGTCTCGCGCCAGCGGCGGCCCGAAAAGATGCCGTAGTGGCCGGCCTTCGGCGCCACGTAGTCGCGCTTCATGTTGTCCGGGATATTGCTGCACAGCTCGTGCGCAGCCTGGGTCTGGCCGGCGCCGGAGATGTCGTCGAGTTCGCCTTCGATGGTGAGCAGGGCGACCGTCTTGATGTCCTGCGGACGCACCAGCTTGCCGCCGACTTCCCAGGTGCCCTTGGGCAGGCGGAATTCCTGGAACACGGTCTTGATGGTGTCGAGGTAGTACTCGGCCGGCATGTCGAGCACGGCATTGTATTCGTCGTAGAACTGGCGATGGCTTTCCGCCGATTCGTCGTCGCCGCGCATCAGGTGCTGGTAGAACTCGCGGTGCGACTGAGCGTGGCGGCCCGGGTTCATGGCGATGAAGCCAGCATGCTGCAGGAAGCCCGGATACACCTTGCGTCCGTAGCCCGGATAATTGCCCGGCACCGCGTAGATCACGGTGTTCTCGAACCAGGAGAACGGCTTTTCGGTGGCCAGGTCGTTGACGGCGGTCGGCGACTTGCGCGGGTCGATCGGGCCGCCCATCATCGTCATCGTTTTCGGCAGCTTCGGATCGTTGTCGCTGGCCATCAGCGAGATCGCGGCCAGCACCGGCACAGTCGGCTGGCAGACGGAAATGACGTGCACGTCCGGGCCGAGGGCGCGAATAAAATCCTGCACGTAATAGATGTAATCGTCCAGGTGGAACGGGCCGTCGGACAGCGGCACCATGCGCGCGTCGATCCAGTCGGTGATGAAGACGTCATGGTCGGGCAGCAGGGCGCGCACGGTATCGCGCAGCAGCGTCGAATGATGGCCCGACAGCGGGGCGACCAGCAGGACGGTCGGCTGCGCCAGTGCGGCGAAGGCGGCGTCGGACAGGTCTTTCTTGAAATGCACCAGCTTGCAGAACGGTTTCGTGACGAACGCGTGTTCGCGGATGGCGACCGCCTCGCCCTTGATCGTGACCGTGTCGATGCCAAAGGCCGGCTTTTCGTAATCCTTGCCGAGCCGGTACATCAGCTCGTAGCCCGCGGCGATACGCTGCGAGAACGGGGTGTGGGCGAACGGGGACACCGGATTGGAGAACAGCTTCGAGGACGCATCCGCCCATTGCATCAGCGGGGTCAGGAAGGAGCGTTGCATCTCATGCAGTTGATAAAGCATAGTAATTCCTTCGTGTGGTGCGTGTTGCCCGGGCGTATAGTCCGGACCCGTGCGCCTGTCATGGTTGCCGTGTGGGCGTCCATGCCGATGCGCGAAAATTCATCAATCAATTATAGGATAACTTGCTTGACTGGTGGAAATATCCGATTTCGTCACAAGCATATTCGCCCCACGCTTTACCCGGTTATACACCCGATTTCGATAGGCCGTCGGTGATGCGGCACACATAAAAGAAAATGCCCCGGCTAGCCGGGGCATTGTGGTTTCCGTGTAACAGAACGACCGTGCTTATCGATGCGTCATCAGTCGAAAACCGGGGTCTCGACGCCGAGAATCTTGTGCAGCTTCGGCGAGGTCGTCGTGTACTGCATGTGGATCTTCTTGTCGGGGAAGATGTAGGGCGCCGCGCCGAAGGCAGCCAGGGCCGCTTCGTGGAAGCCCGACAGGATCAGCTTCTTCTTGCCCGGGTAGGTGTTGATGTCGCCCACGGCGAAGATGCCCGGCACGTTGGTTTCGAACTTTTCGGTGTCGACCACTTTCAGCTGGCGCCGCTCGATGTCGAGACCCCACTCGGCGATCGGACCCAGCTTCGGCGACAGGCCGAAGAAGACCATCAGCATGTCGAGCGGGACGCGGCGGGTGACGCCGTCGGCGCCGGTGACTTTCACTTCGGTCAATTTACCGTCGGTTTCGTCGAAGCCGGTGACCTGGCCGGTGATCAGCTGCATCTCGTATTCGTCGCACAGCGCCTTCATCTTGGCCACCGAGGCCGGGGCCGCGCGGAAGTCTTCGCGGCGGTGCAGCAGCACGACCGATTCGGCCTTGCCGACGAAGTTCAGCGCCCAGTCCAGCGCGGAGTCGCCGCCGCCGCAGATGACCAGGTTCTTGCCTTCGAACAGCGAAGGGTCCTTGACGCGGTAGTGCAGCTGGCTGCCTTCGAACTTCTCGATGCCGTCGACCTTGATCGTGCGCGCCTGGAACGAACCGACGCCGGCGGCGATGAATATGGTCTTGGTGATGAAGCGGGTACCGGCCGAGGTTTCGACATTGAAGCGGCCGTCTTCGCGGCGCTGCACGGTGGTCACTTCCTGGCCCAGGTGGAAGGTCGGCTCGAACGGCTCGATCTGCTTGAGCAGGTTGTCGGTCAGTTCCTGGCCGGTGCACACGGGCACGGCAGGAATGTCGTAGATCGGCTTGTCCGGGTACAGCTCGACGCACTGGCCGCCGACGGCAGCGAGCGAATCGATGACGTGGGCCTTGATCTCGAGCAGGCCGAGTTCGAAGACCTGGAACAGGCCGACGGGACCTGCGCCGATGATGACGGCATCGGCGTCGATGGCGCCGGCGAACGAACTGTTAGGGGCGATGCTGCCCGCATCGTGGGTGGCATTGATAGTCATGCGCAATGATCCTGTTGATTTTTGAATGGAGCGCGCCGGCTGTTGCTGCATGCCCGCTTGCGATGGCCGCTAGTGTGCCATGGATGACGCGCGCTTGCTGACGGCCGCTAAATCCGGCGCCAGCAAGCGATGGGAGAACGGCTTAGCGGACCAGCTGTTCCAGCTTGTTCTTGACGTCTTTCCACTCTTCCGCCTCGGGCAGGGCCGGCTTGGTCTTGGTGATCGACGGCCAGTTGCGCGACAAATCGGCGTTGATCTTAATGAATTGCTGCTGATCGCCCGGCACGTCTTCCTCTGCATAGATCGCGTTCACCGGGCATTCGGCCACGCACACTGCGCAGTCGATGCACTCGTCAGGGTCAATCGCGAGGAAATTCGGGCCTTCCCGGAAACAATCGACCGGGCATACATCGACGCAGTCGGTATAACGACAGCTGATGCACGATTCGGTGACAACGTGGGTCATAACAGTCCTATCTATGGTGGGGTGCCGCGGCCGTCAGCGCAGGGTGGGGCCGCCAACATGGCAAAGCACTGTATTTTAGGGCAATTCGCCTTTTCCGACAAATTAGGCTTAGACACAAAATATATAAGCAAATGGGGCGCGGGCCGCGCACGCAACCGGAACCGCGCCCGCCTGTCTAACCCAACGCCCGCAAATGCGCCAACAACGCCGGCCAACCGGTCTCGTCGAAAGAACCGTCCTCGATCACCAGCACCGACTGACAGCGTTCGCCATCCTCGACCGTGATTTCCCAGCGCGGCAAATCGGCGCCGACGGCGTGCTTCGGGCCGGGGCCGGAGAAATCGGCTTGCCGCACCAGCGCCTCGAGGGCCGGCCCGTCGGGGCGGCAGGCCGTGTCGAGTTCGACGCAGCGTTCGATGCCGGCGAAACCGCCGGCCATTTTCGCGCGGATCTTCACGACGCTGCCGCCACGGCCTCGATCGCCGCCGCCGCCCCGGTCTGGTCGCCGGACGGCGGCGCCTCGACCGGCAGTTCCTCGCCGGCCGGGCCGTTGCGCCCGCGCTCGGCGCACCAGCGCGCCAGCGCCTGCGCTTCGGCGTCGAGCACGCGTTCGATGTTGTAGTACTCGGCCAGGTTCATGGTGCCGCAGCAAGCGCGCCGGTCCTGCTGGGCGCCGGGCGCGTCGCAGACGACGGCACTGAGGCGCTTGAAGGTGCAGGGTGCGGTGGCACTCGCCGTCGCGACTGGGGCGGGAGCGGGAACGGGCGTGGTCTCGGCCACCTCCGCGCCCACGACTTCGCGGATCGTGAACTGGTGCCGGATCGCCTCGATGTAGGGCGCCGGCTTGCCGTCCTCCACGGCCAGGCGCAGCATTTCGTTGACGACGTCGGCATAGGTGGCGGCGATCTCGGGCGCGGCCACCAGCGCACGCAGCACCAGCCCGCGCAGCCAGGCGGCGACTCGGTGCAGCACGGCGGCATCGTCCTCGAAGGCGGGATTGCGTTCGAGGTCAAAAATGTCGGCCAGGATGTCGTAGACGCCGCCCGTAAACACCTGGGAAATCGCATGCACCTGGGTGCCGGCCTGCGACAGGGTCAGGTCGTTGTCGGCATTCCTCAAACCCGTAGTGCCGCCCAGCGCCAGGCCGAACTGTTCGGCGATGTCGGCCAGGAAGGTCTTGTCGTGCAGGCGCGCCTTGGTCTGGGCCACCACCGCCTCGCACTGGTCGAGCTGCGACAGCGCCAGGAAGATCGCGGTCAGGTCGCCAAAGGCTTCGTGCAGGCCGCCCGTCTGCGGCGGCGCGTCGGCCAGCAGCCAGTGTGGTTTCAAGCCATCGAGCACGGCGTGCCCGGTTTCGTGGGCGACGATGTCGAAGGAGCGGCAGGTGAATACCCGGTCCTTTTGCCCGGAAGGCACGAAGTCGCCGAATTTCAGGCAGTTCTGGGTGCGGCTGTAAAAGGCGTTCATCACGTTCGGCAAGCCGTAGGGGAAGATCTGCAGCGGCGCCGTGTCGATGCTGCTGTTCCATTGCCAGGGCAGCGGCATCTCGGCGCCAGCCGACGACAGCGAACGCTGGTACATGGTCAGCGTCTGGCGCACCACGGCAAAGGTATGGACGGCGTCGAATTGCGGCGTGTCGGGCATGGTGACGAAGTCGCCGAAGGCATTCGGCTCGACCGGGCTGATGCCGGGGTCGCCCGAGGCGATGCGGGCGTCGCGCGGACCGGCCAGCACCACGCCCGGCAGGAAGGCCTTGCGGGTGCCCATGTCGAGCACCGAGGGGTCCTGCTTCCACATCAGCACGCGTGCACCGAAGGCATACGGCAGCGGCACGCTTGATGCAGGTGGCTTTTCCACCGCGCGCGGGGCGCCGGGCTGGTCGAGCAGCTGGGCCGCCTTGCGGTGCTGGCGGTAGGCGGCGCTCGGGGTCGGGATAAAGGCGACCGGAGGCTGGTCGCGTTGGAGGGGAATCGGGTCGTCGGGCAGCAGTGCGCGTTGTTGTTCCATGGCGTGATCCCTGGGGTGATTGAGTCGGCGATTGAGATACATCAGCCGATACTCGCGCCCCCCACGGAAGCGGTTTTGACAAGGATCAATTGCATAGCGGACTGGCATCCCGTCGATGCAACTGGCATCATGGCGGATTGTCTTGCAGATTTTGTTGAAGAAAGGAATCAGATGGCCGACATCCAGATCGTCCAGGAACATAACCTGAGCCCGGAACGGGCACGCGCCGCGGCGCAACAGGTGGCCGACAAGGTGGCCGCCGAATTCGGCATGCAATGGCGCTGGGATGGCGATGTGCTGCGTTTCGAGCGCAGTGGCGTCGAGGGCGCGCTGACCCTGGGAGAACAACGCGCCGCGCTGCAGATCAGGCTGGGATTGCTGATGAGTGCGTTTCGCCCGGCGATCGAGGCGAAGGTGACGGACAAGATGCGCCGGGTGTTCGCGGCGGCGTGAGGCAATGGTAGCCACACTCGGACATAAGGTTCGAAGATCGCTATTGTAGGGTGGACTCCCAAGTCCACGCGGTACAGTGCTTATTCAGCCTGGAACAGCGGATACCAAACCTGGCGCAAATGTTCCTTTTGGGTTTGAGATCGCCGAATCGCAACAGGTGCACCGCATGGACTCGGGAGTCCACCCTACGGATCGCGAGGTGCAACTGTCATGGGCATAGGCGCATTGCGCGCCGGCCCACAAAAGCGGCAGGCTGATCAGCCCTTCAGTTCTTCGATCAAATCGATGTACTGCTGCATGGCGTCCTCTTTCGAGGTGCCTTTTAGGCCATCCCATGCATCGAACTTGGCGCGGCCGACCATGTCGGTGAAACCTGGACGCTCGCCGGTGGCGTCGCCCGACGATGCCTGCTTGAACAGCGCGTAGATCTTCAGCAAGGTCATGTTGTCCGGGCGTTCCGGCAGGTTCTTCGAATCGGCCTGGGCCTGGGTGAACTGGTCTTGCAAGCTCATAAAAACTCCTGTGGTCTGGTTGTGCGATGGGGCATTGACGTTCATGCAATGCGCGCGGCCATCTTAGCGCAGGGGACGGGAGAGGATGCGTTTTCGCGGGGTATTTTAGAGGGGATGCTCAGGGGGGAAGCTCAATGCGGCGCTGCCCCGCGGCGCCAGGCGCGCGGGGCAGGCTTTACTTCAATGACTTAGACGTTCAGCAGTTCGACGTCGAAGATCAGGGTCGCGTTCGGCGGGATCACGCCGCCGGCGCCGCGTGCGCCGTAGCCGATGCTGGCAGGGATGGTCAGACGGCGCTGGCCGCCGACTTTCATACCCTGCACGCCTTCGTCCCAGCCCTTGATCACATGGCCGGCGCCCAGCGGGAACTGGAACGGGTCGTTGCGGTCTTTGCTGGAATCGAACTTGGCGCCGGGGGTGCCGTCGTCGTTGCGCAGCCAGCCGGTGTAGTGGACGGTGACGTAGGCACCGGCTTTCGCTTCGGCGCCTTCGCCGACGACGGTGTCTTCGTATTGCAGGCCAGAAGCGGTGGTAGTGGTGGACATGTTGTTCCCTCGATAATCTGTGAACGGCGATTGTAGTGCATGGCCCGGCAAACCGCCATCGGCGGCCCGCCAGCGGAATCGCGTCTACAATGCATTTTTTGTCATCAGGAGCCGCACGACCATGTCTGTCTCGATCCCGACTACGTGCCGGAGCCCGGCGTGAACGGCGCCCTGACCGCCTGGGCGCGTGCCCTGCGCGCCGGTTTTTCGCCGCGCATGCTGCTGCTGTCGCTGGTGCCGCTGCTGCTGTCCCTGCTGGTCTGGGGCGGCCTGCTGTGGGCCTTCGGGCCGGCGCTGTTCGACTGGCTCGACGCCGTGTTCCGCGAGAACGAATGGTTCCAGAGCGGCGGCAGCTGGCTGTCAACCTTTGGCCTGGGCATGCTGAAAGTGGTCGTGGTGCCGCTGGTGGCGATCCTGCTGCTGTTGCCGCTGATGATCGCTTCCGCGTTGCTGTTCATGAGCATCTTCGCCATGCCGGCGATCGAGAAATACGTCAGCCGCAACCAGTTTCCAAAGCTCGAGCAGAAGGAGGGCGGCAGCTTCGCCGGCAGCATCTGGATGAACATTACCAGCGTGCTGGTGTTCGCGCTGCTGTGGGTGTGCACCATTCCCCTGTATGCGGTGCCGCCGCTGGCAGTGGTGGTACAGGCGGCGCTGTGGGGCTGGGTGGCCTCGCGCGTGATGAGCTACGACGCGCTGGCCGCGCATGCCAGCGCGGCTGAGCGCAAGCAGATCATGCACGCGCGCCGCTGGCCGCTGCTGGGCATCGGCATGGCCTCGGGCGTGCTGGGCGCCTTGCCTGGGATTGCCTGGATGGGCGGCGCGCTGCTGGCGGTGGCGCTGTTTCCTTTCCTGGCGATCCTGTCCGCCTGGCTCTACGTGCTGATCTTCCTGTTCACCGGCCTGTGGTACCAGTACTACTGTCTGCAGGCATTGGACGAGCTGCGCGAACGCCGTCATGAAGGAGAAATCCGCGCCTTGTAGGATGACAATACCGATGCTTGTAGGCATCAATGCCATCCCATTATCTCTGCCGTTGTTTTTTTGCGAAAAAAATCGGGGCAGGTCAAATTTGTTGAACAGGGCTTCGTGCAAAACCTGTTGATGTGGTGGAATGATGACTTGGGCAGCGAAGACCCGCATGAATTTCGGTGCCCAAATACGAACAAAAGACCACTTCAATTACTCGAACAGACCGGCAGCAGGGATGGCGAGCAGGTTGACTAGGGATTGCAGGAAAAACGATTCACACCGGTTAAGCCATCATGGAAAGCACCCGCCGTTTCAAACGGCCACGTAACGTATTTCGCGCCTTGCGCGGACAAGCCGACGGCAATGCCGCGCCCGCAATCGATGCGTCAGCGCAGGAAGCACAGGAAGCGCCGTTGCCGCCGCCCTTGCCCCATCTGTCCCTCGTCACCGAGGCCGCCGACGGCGGCGATGGGTCCGGCAGCACGGCCGAGCCCGAGCACGAAGGCGAACCGCCGAAGGGCAGGGGACGCGGCAAGCTGGTCCTGTTCGGCCTGTTGCTGGTGGTCGTGGCCGCCGGCTCGGCGTATGCGGTCTACGAAACGCGCACCTCGACGCTGCAGGCGAAAATCTTCGCCGGCATGATGAAAGACGTGCACTACCGCATGGAAAAGGGTGCAAGCCCCGCGATCCGCTTCCCGGCCGAGAGCCCGTACGACGCCCGTCTCGGCTATTCGCACATGCCGGCCTTCCTCACCAAGCTGCAGACGCGCGACTACATCATCGACGCCCAGGCGCGCATGTCGCCCAAGATGCTGGAACTGGCCGACCGCGGCCTGTTCGCGACCTACAGCGAAAAGACCCGCACCGGCCTCGAGATCCTCGATTGCCGCAGCCAGCCGCTGTTCGCGACGCGCTTCCCGGAGCGTTTCTACGAGCGCTTCGACGACACGCCGCAATTGCTGGTGCAAAGCCTGCTCTTCATCGAGAACCGCGAGCTGCTCGACCCGGCCTACCCGAAACGCAACCCGGCGGTCGAATGGGACCGCTTCTCGAAAGCCGTGTTCGACAAGTCGCTCTCGGCCATCGGCATCAGCGGCGGCGGCCGCGTGGCCGGCGGCTCGACCCTGGCCACGCAGATCGAAAAATACCGCCACTCGCCGGAAGGGCGCACCGCCTCGCTCGAAGACAAGCTGATCCAGATGGCCTCGGCCACGCTGCGCGCCTACCGCGACGGCGAAGACACGACCAATTCACGCCGCCAGATCGTGCTCGACTACCTGAACACGGTGCCGCTGTCGGCCAAGCCCGGCTACGGCGAAGTCAACGGCATCGGCGACGGCATGTGGGTCTGGTACGGCCGCGACTTCAAGAAAGTCAGCGAAACGCTGAAGGGCCGCATGGACACGCCGGAAGCGGTGCTGGTCTACAAGGAAGCGCTGTCGCTGATGATCGCGCAGCGCCGCCCGGCGTATTACCTCGGCGCCGGCGAAGCCGACCTCGAGACGCTGACCAACAGCCACCTGCGCGTGCTGGCGCAAGCCGGCGTGATCACGCCGCAGCTGCGCGACGCCGCGCTCGCCGTGAAACTGAAACCGGCGCTCGGCTCCGGCGTCGAAGCGCCGGCAGCGAACACCTTTGTCTCGCGCAAGGCCGCGAACGCGGTGCGCAACCACCTCGGCTACCTGCTGGGCGAACCGCGCCTGTACAACCTCGACCGCCTCGACATGTCGGTGGTGTCGACGCTCGACTCCGAAGCCCAGCAAGCCGTCTCGGCCGCGCTGCGCCGCCTGACCACGCCGGAAGCGGCGGCGGAAGCCGGCCTGACCGGCAAGGGCATGCTCGGCAACGGCGACCCGTCGAAGGTGGTCTATAGCTTCACGCTGATGGAGCGCGGCACCAACGTCAACTACCTGCGCGTCCAGACCGACAACTACGACCAGCCGCTCGACATCAACGAGCAGGCCAAGCTCGACCTCGGCTCGACCGCCAAGCTGCGCACGCTCGTGACTTACCTCGACATCGTCGACCAGTTGCACAAGCGTTATGGCGACATGGACCCGAAGGCGCTGCGCGAAGTGCGCATCGATCCGAAGGACCGCCTCAGCCAGTGGGCCGTCGAATACTTCCAGACCTTGCCGGCGAACGCCGACCGTGGCCTGGCGCCGATGCTGGCGGCGGCGATGGAGCGAAAATACTCGGCCAATCCGGGTGAAGGCTTCTTCACCGGCGGCGGCTTGCATTATTTCGGCAACTTCAGCAAGCTCGACAACGGCAAGATCATGACCGTGCAGCACGCGCTGCAGCAGTCGACCAATCTGGTGTTCGTGCGCATGATGCGCGACGTGGCGCGCTACTACATGTTCCAGCTGCCGGGCTCCTCGGCGGCGCTGCTGGCCGACGCCGACGATCCGCGCCGCGCCGAATACCTGGCGCGCTTTGCCGACGCCGAGGGTAAAACCTTCCTGGCCAAGTTCTGGAACAAGTACAAGGGCAAGACCTATCCGGAAGCGCAGGCGCTGCTGCTGGCCGGCGTGCGTCCGGCGGCCTCGAAGCTGGCCGCCGTGCACCGCACGATCGCCCCGAACGCGACGCTGCAGGAATTCGGCGCCTTCATCAATGCCTCGCTGCCGACCAACGAAGTCGACCAGGAGCGCATCGAGAAGATGTACGAGCAGTACGCGCCGGCCAACATGTCGCTCGCCGACCGCGGCTACGTCGCCTCGACCCACCCGCTGGAACTGTGGCTGGTCGGCTACCTGCGCACCCATGCCAAAGCCGGCTGGAGCGAAGCGGTGAAAGCCAGTGTCAAGGAACGCCAGGAGGTGTATTCCTGGCTGTTCAAGACCAACCGCAAGAACGCCCAGGACAAGCGCATCGCCGGCCTGCTGGAAGTCGAATCCTTCCTCAAGATCCACGCCCAGTGGAAGAAGATGGGCTATCCGTTCGACTCGCTGGTGCCGTCGTATGCGACCACGCTGGGCGCGTCGGCCGACCGGCCAGCCGCGCTGGCCGAACTGATGGGCATCATCATCAACGGCGGCGTGAGGAAACCCGTGGAGCGCATCGATTCGCTGCACTTCGCCAAGGACACGCCATACGAGACGCTGGTGAAGCGCGCGCCGAAAGTCGAGCAGGAAGTCGTGCTGGCGCCGGAAGTCGCGCGTGCGGTGGCCAATGCGATCCGCGGCGTGGTCTCGGAAGGCACCGCCAAGCGCGTCAAGACGGCGTTTGCCACGGCGGACGGCAACGTGATTGCCGTCGGCGGCAAGACCGGCACCGGCGACCAGCGCTTCGACGTGTATGCCCGCGGCGGGCGCCTGATCGAGTCGCGTTACGTGAACCGGTCGGCGACCTTTGTCTTCAACATCGGCGAGCGCTTCTTCGGGTCGATGACCGCGTACGTGCACGGTCCGCAGTCGGAAAACTACGACTTCACCAGCGCCTTGCCGGTGCAGCTGCTGGTGACGCTGGCGCCAAGCCTGATGCCGATGATCGAACCGCCGCAGGGCAGCGTGGGTGCGCAGCGCCAGTGTGTACGCTGAATGCAAGCAGGGCGCGCCGGTCCTGCCGGCGCGCCGTCTATTCAACTTGACCGCATGACAATTCCTTTCTGAAACAGATTACACTGGCGGCCCCGTGTATTCGTCCAGAAAGAATCCGCCATGCGTCGTCCGCTGTCCCTTCTTGCGCTGAGCCTGGCGCTTGCCTTTGGCCCCGGCGCCAGCCTGGCCGCCCAGGCCGCCGAGGCTGATGCGCCAGTCGCCAGGCACAACCTGCGTGCCAGCTATACCAAGTACGAATACCGCATCCCGATGCGCGACGGCGTCAAACTCTTCACGGTCGTGTACGTGCCCAAGGACGCCAGCCGCCCCTATCCCTTCCTGATGACGCGCACGCCCTACAGCGCCGGCGTCGAGGCCCAGGGCGAACTGCGCTACGGCGTCGACTGGTTCCCGGAGCACATCGGGCCGTCGCGCGAATTCGAGGATGCCGGCTACATCTTCGTCGAGCAGGACGTGCGCGGGCGCTACATGTCGGAAGGGAAGTGGCAGGAAATGACGCCGCACGGCCAGGCCAAGCGCGCCGCCGGCGAAGGCATCGAAAGCCAGGACATGCACGACAGCGTGGCCTGGCTGTTGAAGAACGTCCCCAACAACAACGGCAAAGTCGGCATCCACGGCATCAGTTATCCGGGCTTTTATACGGCGGCCAGCATCATCGATTCGCACCCGGCGATCAAGGCGGCCTCGCCGCAGGCGCCGGTGACCGACCTGTACATGGGCGACGATTCCTATCACGGCGGCGCCTTCATGCTGGCCGCGAACTTCGGTTTCTACGCCGCCTTCACCGAAGCGCAGAACCCGACCCCGCTGCCCAAGACCTGGGCCGGATTCGACTACGGCACCACCAGCGGCTACGACTTCTTCCTGGGGCACCTGACCCTGTCGAACATCGCCGCCAGCATGAGCCGCGAGCAGCGCGCGCTGTTCATGCCGAACATCGAGCACGACACCTACGACAGCTTCTGGCAATCGCGCGCGATCGCGCCGCACCTGAAGAACATCAAGGCGGCCGTGCTGACGGTGGGCGGCTGGTTCGACGCGGAAGACCCGCAGGGTCCGTTCACCACCTATGGCGCCATCGAAAAACAGAATCCCGGCATCGTCAACAGCCTGGTGATCGGGCCGTGGGTGCATGGCGGCTGGGCGCGCGGCGAGGGCGCACGGCTCGGCCATGTGAACTTCGACAGCGCGACCGCGGCCTGGTTTCGCAAGAAGCTGCAATTCCCGTTCTTCGAACAGCACCTGAAAGGCGTCAAGCCGGCGGCGCCGATTGCCGAAGTCACGGCGTTCGAAACCGGCAGCAACGTCTGGCGCCGCTACAACGCCTGGCCGCCGCAGCAGGCCAAATCGCGCACGCTGTACTTCGGCGCCGGCGGCAAGCTGGCATGGACGCAGCCGGCCGCCGCCGGGGTTGCTGTGATGCCAGCCTACGACGAATACGTGGCCGACCCGCTCAAGCCGGTCCCCTTCATCGGCTATGCCGCTACCGGCATGCCAAAGGAATACATGGTCTCCGACCAGCGCTTCGCCGCGACGCGGCCCGACGTGCTGGTGTATCAAAGCGAGGTGCTGGAAGAAGACGTGACGATCGCCGGCCCGGTGACGCCCAAGCTGTTCGTCTCGACCACGGGGACGGACGCCGACTGGGTGGTGAAACTGATCGACGTGTATCCGTCCGCGTATCCGCAAACGCCTGTTGAGCACAAGGGCGGCGAGGTCGCCGCTCCCACAGTGGAGATGGGCGGCTACCAGCAACTGGTGCGCGGCAATCCGCTGCGCGGCAAGTTCCGCCACAGCTTCGAGCAGCCCGAGCCCTTCGTGCCGGGCAAGGTCGAAGCGCTCAGCTTCGCCATCGGCGACGTCAACCACACCTTCCGCCGCGGCCACCGCATCATGGTGCAGGTGCAGAGCTCGTGGTTCCCGCTGGTCGACCTGAACCCGCAAACGTTCATGTCGATCCCGCAGGCGAAGCCCGAGGATTTCAAGAAAGCGACCCAGCGCGTCTACCGCGCGCCAGCGTCGGCCTCGGGCGTGCAGGTGATGGTGCTGCCGGCGAATTGATGACGCTGTAGGGTGGGCGCCCTGTGCCCACGCGGAACGATGCGTAGACGTTCCATCACAACGGAGCCAACACCGCGCATGCTTTCGCGTGGGCACAGGGCGCCCACCCTACCGTCGACCGGTACAAGGAGGTAGGGTGGTCGGCTCCACAGCACCGGGTGAACATCGTCGGCGTGGGCGGCGTCAAGGCAGCGGTTGTACAGCATTCAGGGTATAGCCGCCCACCCTACGGGTCTGATCTTCATACTACCGCCGGCGCCAGCCCGCGCGCCCCTTTCGCCAGTAGCCGGCGATGCCGCAGCCGCTCCTTCGTTCGCTTCTTGTGCAGCTCTGGCCGGCCGCGTGCATACCAGGGTTGGGCGCCGGGCTGCAGGGCAGTGCGCACCGCGCGCCGGAGCGTGGTTGCCGGGATCGCGTCGATGGCCATCGTATGGAGGCGGCGCGCATCGTCGATGCGGCCGCGGCCTTCGAGCACGCGCAGGACTTTCCTGATTTCGGCGGCATAGTTATGGATGCTCGCCGCGATCCGGGGCGCCCTGGTGTAAGCGCGCATGCGGCGACTGGCGAATTCCCGGTTCAGGAACGCGCTCTCGTCGTGCACCACCTGCTCGGGATCGGACAACAAGCGTTCCGCCAGTGCGAAGTCGCCGACGGCGATCAGGGCCGGCAACACCGCATGCGCATACATCGCTGCCAGGGCCGTGTCGTGCTCGGTCAATTCCAGGAACAGCGTGCGCGTATGCGCCGCCTCGCCCAGGCTGGCGTCCAGCGTGGCGACCCGCCGGAGCAGCGTCCGGTCCGGCGGGCCGGTGCGCAGGATGGCGGCAAGATCGTCGCGCACCCGGGCCAGCGCGGCGTGCGCCGGTGCGTGGTGCCCGGCTAGTTCTCCCCATAAGTACAACGCGCGGTCCAGCGCCGAACGGCCGGGGGAATCCGCGGGTTCCTGCGCGTGCGCGTAGAGCCGGCTGACAAGCGCGAATGCTTCGGCGTAACGGCGCCGGAACATCAGGCGCTGTGCGTCCATCAGGAGCGCGGGCCCGTTCATCATGCCCCGACCCAGGGCAAGCCCGCCTTGCACCAGCCGCCGATCGTCTTGCGGTGGCCTTCGCCATCCTTGTCGCCTTCGAACCCTTCCAGGATGTCGTAAGCATTGGCATAGCCGAGCTCGGTCGCGACGCGCGCGCTGTGGCGCGAACGCACGCCCGAGCGGCACAGGAACAGCAGGATCTCGTCCTTGCCGGCCGCGCCTTCGAGTTGCGCACCGAATTGAGGATTCGGCTGACCGCCCGGGTAAGTCGCCCATTCGACCGCCAGGTGCTGGCCTTCCGGCACCATCACGCGGCCGACCCAGTCGCGCTCGGCATTGGTGCGCACGTCGACCAGTTTCACGTTGGGCGCCGCCTGCAGCAGCATGTAGGCTTCGTCGGGCGTGACCGCACCGGCATAGGGCTGGCCGGGGGCGCGCTCGCGTGCGGCGTCGAGGATCTCCTTGCTTGTCTTCATCGCTGTCCTTGTGAGTTCTGCACCGTACCGGCGCACGCTTGCCGAAACGGTGCACGGTGCATCAAAATGGTGCGCTCATACTGCTTTGCACCACAATGGTGCAAATGATGAGCAGGGCTGCACGGTTGGATATTTCCGGCTTGCTCCTGATTTTATGGTTAAACTCCCCGCGTTCCATAGAAGGATTATGCATTTCTTCATGCTGGAAACGCTGGCATGGTTCCTGCATATATTCCTGCGAGCATGTTGCAGGCAGGCTGACCGGTCCATAAGGACCTCGCCCGTCTGGCGACACCCCAATTTCATTCAGGAGAAACCGCATGGCAAAGACCGCCGCAGATGTGATGCAGATGGTGAAGGACAACGAAGTCAAGTTCGTGGATTTCCGCTTCGCGGATACCCGCGGTAAAGAGCAGCACGTCACCGTTCCTGTGTCGCACTTCGACCTCGACAAATTCGAGTCGGGCCACGCGTTCGACGGCTCGTCGATCGCCGGCTGGAAGGGTATCGAAGCATCGGACATGCTCCTGATGCCGGACCCGTCCACCGCCAACATCGATCCGTTTATGGAAGAAACGACGATCTTCATGCAGTGCGACGTGATCGAACCGTCGGACGGCAAGGGCTACGACCGCGATCCGCGCTCGATCGCCAAGCGCGCCGAGGCGTACCTGAAGTCGACCGGCCTGGGCGACACCGCCTTCTTCGGTCCGGAGCCTGAATTCTTCATCTTCGATTCGATCCGCTGGAAAGTCGACATGTCGGGCTGCTTCGTGAAAATCGATTCGGACGAAGCTTCGTGGTCGACCGACGCGAAAACCGAAGGAGGCAACAGCGGCCACCGTCCGACCGTCAAGGGCGGCTACTTCCCTGTGCCGCCGGTCGACAGCTTCCAGGACATGCGCTCGGAAATGTGCCTGATCCTCGAATCGCTCGGCATCCCGGTCGAAGTGCATCACCACGAAGTGGCCGGCGCCGGCCAGAACGAAATCGGTACCCGCTTCTCGACCCTGGTCGAGCGCGCCGACTGGACCCAGAACCTGAAATACGTGGTCTGGAACGTCGCCCACAGCTACGGCAAGACCGCCACCTTCATGCCGAAGCCGATCAACGGCGACAACGGCTCGGGCATGCACGTGCACCAGTCGATCTGGAAAGACGGCAAGAACCTGTTCGCGGGCGACGGCTATGCCGGCCTGTCGGAAACGGCGCTGTTCTACATCGGCGGCATCATCAAGCACGCCAAGGCACTGAACGCGATCACCAACCCGGGCACCAACTCGTACAAGCGCCTGGTGCCTGGCTACGAAGCACCGGTGAAACTGGCGTATTCGGCCAAGAACCGTTCGGCTTCGATCCGCATCCCGCACGTCGCCAATCCGAAGGGCCGCCGCATCGAAGTGCGCTTCCCGGACCCGCTGGCCAACGTCTACCTGTGCTTCTCGGCGCTGCTGATGGCCGGCCTGGACGGCATCCAGAACAAGATCCATCCGGGCGAAGCGGCCTCGAAGGACCTGTACCACCTGCCGCCGGAAGAAGACAAGCTGATCCCGACCGTCTGCGCTTCGCTCGAGGAAGCCCTGGAAGCGCTGGACAAGGACCGCGAGTTCCTGACCCGCGGCGGTGTGTTCAGCGACGCCATGATCGACGCCTACCTGGAACTGAAAATGGGCGAAGTCCAGCGCATGCGCATGACCCCGCACCCGCTCGAATTCGACATGTACTACTCGTCGTAATCCTTTGTAAATCCGTTGCGCCACGGCATCAAAAGCTGTAAGCGCAGGTAACAAACGCGGGGAAGGCCGGTGGCTTTCCCCGCGTTTTTTTATGGATGCGGTATATTCGGCTCACCTTTATACTGCACGCCCGCCGTGCCGCTGCTACCGATGCGAATGACTACCAGTGTGACCCGTTTTGCCTTGGCTGCCGGCGTGCTGTTCAGCGGCGCGGCCGAGGCCCAGACCACCGTCTACAAATGCGTCGATGCGCAAGGGCGCGTCGAGTTCACCGATACCGGCAAGAAGGGCTGCAAGGCGCTCGACCTGCCCGGCTATATCCCGGCGCCGCCGGAACGCCGTGGCCCGGCGCCGGTCGCGCCGCGTGCGAGTAATCAGGCAGCGGCACCTGCGGCGAGCACGCCGAGTCCCTCGAATTTCCCGCGCGTGGACACCTCGCAGCAGCGCGTCCGCGACGACGACCGCCGCGGCATCCTGAACGAAGAGTTGCGCGCCGAAGAAGCCAAACTGGCCGGCCTGCGCCAGAGCTTCAACAACGGCGAGCCGGAACGCCAGGGCAATGAGCGCAACTACGCCAAGTACCAGGAACGCGTGGCCGGCATGCGCGACGACATCAGCCGCACCGAACGCAATATCGAAGCGCTGCGGCGCGAGATCGCCAATATAAAATGAGTACGATGAACCCGCCCGAGCATCCACCGCAGCCGGGCCGCTTCGCCGGCCTGGAACTGCTGGCTTCCAGCGTGCTGCTGGTCGACGCGCACGACCGCGTGCGCTATGCCAATCCGGCGGCCGAGAACATGCTCGACGCCTCCCTCAAATCGCTGTCGCGCCAGACCCTGGCCGCGCTGTTTTCCAACGGCGACGAACTGGCCGCCCTGTGCGAACAGACCCGCGCCCACCAGTACGCCGACCTGCGCCAGGACCTGGCATTGGAGCGGCCCGGCCGCGAAGTCCTGCACGTGCACTCGATCGCCAGCGCGCTCGACAACGGCGAAGTCCTGATGGAGCTGCGCGAAAACGTCCAGCAACTGAAGCTCGACCGCGAGGAGCGCTTCCTCGACCAGAGCCAGGCCAACAAGGAACTGATCAGGAATCTCGCGCACGAGATCAAGAACCCGCTGGGCGGCATCCGCGGCGCGGCGCAACTGCTGGAGCTCGAACTGCCGCCGCTGCACCTCGGCGAGCTGAAAGAGTACACGCAGGTCATCATCAAGGAAGCCGACCGCCTGCAAACCCTGGTCGACCGCCTGCTGGCGCCGCACCGCAAACCGCATATCGTCGGCGACGTCAACATCCACGAAGTGTGCGAGCGCGTGCGTTCGCTGGTGCTGGCCGAATTCCCCAACGGCCTGAGCATCCGGCGCGACTACGATGCCTCGATTCCCGAGTTCAGGGGCGACAAGGAACAGCTGATCCAGACGGTCCTGAACATCGTCCACAATGCCGCCCAGGCGCTGTCCAGCCGCATTGCGGCGGGCGACGCCGAGATCGTCTTGCGCACCCGCGTGGCGCGCCAGGTCACGCTGGCGAAGGTCCGTTACGGGCTGGCATTAGACTTGCATATCATCGACAATGGACCGGGCATCGCACCGGAGATCCGCGACCGTATCTTCTACCCGCTGGTGTCGGGCAGGGATGGCGGCAGCGGCCTGGGGCTGACGCTGGCGCAAACCTTCGTGCAGCAGCACCTGGGCATGATCGAGTGCGAAAGCCGGCCTGGACTGACGGATTTCCGGATCCTGCTGCCGCTTCCATAAGAAGCGGCCGTGTTTCCGCCGCCGGGTCCAAGACGAATCTACTGCGGAAAGCACGACCTACATGAAACCAATCTGGATTGTCGACGACGACGCATCGATCCGCTGGGTGCTCGAAAAAGCCCTGGCGCGCGAGAATCTTGAAACGCGCAGCTTCGCCAACGCGCGCGACGCCTTGGCCGCCTTCGAAACCGACACGCCGCAGGTGCTGGTATCGGACATCCGCATGCCGGGCGAATCCGGCATCGACCTGCTGCAAGCCGTCAAGGCGAAGCATCCCGGCCTGCCGGTCATCATCATCACCGCCTTTTCCGACCTCGACTCGGCCGTCGCCTCGTTCCAGGGCGGCGCCTTCGATTACCTCGCCAAGCCCTTCGACATCGACAAGGCCGTCTCGCTGATCCGCCGCGCCCTGGAAGAGAGCCTGCGCGAAGCCAGCGTCGAAGCGGCGCCCGCCGAGACGCCCGAGATCCTCGGCCTGGCGCCGGCGATGCAGGAAGTGTTCCGCGCCATCGGCCGCCTGTCGCAGTCGAACGTGACGGTCCTGATCACCGGCGAATCCGGCACCGGCAAGGAGCTCGTCGCCAGCGCCCTGCACAAGCACAGCCCGCGTGTGCAGCAACCGTTCATCGCGCTGAACACGGCGGCGATCCCGAAAGATCTGCTGGAGTCGGAACTGTTCGGCCACGAACGCGGTGCATTTACCGGCGCCCAGGCGATGCGGCGCGGCCGCTTCGAGCAGGCCGAGGGCGGCACGCTGTTCCTCGACGAGATCGGCGACATGCCCTTCGATTTGCAGACGCGCCTTCTGCGCGTGCTCTCCGACGGCCACTTCTATCGCGTCGGCGGCCACCAGCCCGTGAAAGCCAACGTGCGTGTCATCGCGGCGACGCACCAGAACCTGGAACAGCGCGTGCGCGACGGCCTGTTCCGCGAAGATTTGTATCACCGCCTGAACGTGATCCGCCTGCGCCTGCCCAGCCTGCGCGAACGCAGCGAGGACATCCCGCTGCTGGCGCGCCACTTTCTGGTGCAGAGCGCACACCAATTGGGCGTCGAACCGAAGCGCATGAGCGACAGCGCCATGCGCTTCCTCTCCAGCCTGGAACTGCCCGGCAACGTGCGCCAGCTGGAAAACCTGTGCAACTGGATCACCGTGATGGCCCCCGGCCAGACGGTCGAGATCAAGGACTTGCCGCGCGACCTGACCCAGGCGCCGGCGGGCGCATCCTCCTTCGTGGCCGCGCCGGCCGAAGGCGGCGTCCCGGCTTCGGCCCCCTTGACGCTGCCGCCGACGCCGGACGGCTGGATCGGCCTCCTGGAACTGCAGGCCGCCAGCATGCTCAGCGCCGGCCAGTTCGAGGTGATGGACACGCTCGGCAAACAGTTCGAGTCGGCGCTGATCAAGACGGCGCTGAAGCACACGCACGGGCGCAAGAACGATGCGGCCATGCGGCTGGGGATCGGCAGGAATACGATCACGCGCAAGATCGTCGAGTTGGGGATCGACGGCGCCCGCGAAGAGTAGGGCAGGAGCCACATGGTGTAAGCTCTGGTATCGTTGTCCCATCCATTGCACCCATGCTGATCAACTGCGTCGCCTACCAGGAAGGCAAGAAACTGTCCGATATCCCGGTCGAGGATATCAGCGAGTACCTGAAACAACCCGACTGCTTCGTCTGGGTCGCGCTGCGCGATCCGGATGCGGCCGAACTGCTCAAGATGCAGGAGGAATTCGGCCTGCACGAACTGGCGATCGAAGATGCCTCGCGCGGCCACCAGCGCCCCAAGCTCGAGGAATACGACGGCGACTCGCTGTTCACCGTCGTCCATACCGTCAACCTGAGCGGCGACGAGCTGTGCTCGGGCGAAGTGGCGATCTTCGCCGGCCCGAACTACGTGCTGTCGGTGCGGCGCGATTCGGCCCAGGGTTTCCTGGGCGTGCGCGCGCGCGCCGAGCGCGAGCCGCGCTTGCTGAAAATGGGGTCCGGCTTCGTGCTGTATGCGCTGATGGACGCCGTCGTCGACCGCTATTTCCCGGTGGTCGATAAACTCGAATCCGATCTCGAGTCGATCGAGGACCGCATCTTCGGCGGCCAGGGCGCCCAGCGCGACAACATCGAGCGCCTCTACGATTTGAAAAGCAATACGCTGGTGCTGCGCCACGCGGTCATTCCGCTGATGGATGCGGTCGGGCGCCTGCATGGCGGGCGCGTGCCCGCCCTGGCCGAGCATACGCAAGCGTATTTCCGCGATATCCACGACCATTTGCTGCGCATTGCGGGCCGCCTCGATACCATCCGCGACACCATCGCCACCGCGATCCAGGTAACGCTGTCGATGGTCACCATCGAGGAAAACGACATCAATAAAAAGCTCGCCGCCTATGCCGCGATCTTTGCGGTATTCACCGCGTTTGCCGGCGTCTGGGGCATGAATTTCGAATTCATGCCGGAGCTGAAATGGAAGTATGGCTATCCGACGGCGGTATTCATCATGTGCGCCGTCTGCGGCTATTTATATTATCGATTCAAGAAATCGGGCTGGTTATAGCTTAACTGCGCCCCGCCGTCGCCGCGCTGCCCGCCGTGGCGACCACGATCATCCCGATCGCCAGCCACTGCGTCGTGCTCAGGATTTCGCCGAGCACGAAAAAACCCGCCAGCGCGCCCACCGCGGGCCCGGCGCTGACCAGGATGCCGAACACGCGCCGCGGCAGGCGCGACAGCGCCATCATTTCCAGCGAATAGGGCAGGATCGACGACAGCAGGGCCACCACCAGGCCGCCGACCAGCACCTGCGGCGCGAACAGCGCGGCGCCGGCCTGGGCGATCCCGACCGGCACCGTGCACAGCGCGGCCGCCAGCATGCCCCAGGCGACCACGTGGCCGCCGCGCAGGGTCGAGACGCGCTTGCCGAAGACGATGTACATGGCCCAGCAAAAGCCGGCGCCGAGCGCCGCGGCCACGCCGAGCGGATCGAGCGGAGCCGATCCCGCGCTCGGCGCGAGCAGCCACAGGCCGAAGGCGGCGCAGCCGACCCAGACGAAGTCGCGTGCGTGGCGCGAGGACAGCACCACCACCGCCAGCGGACCGATGACTTCGATGGCGATGGCCACCCCGATCGGGATGCGCGCAAAGGCGGCGTAGATCAGCAGGTTCATCATGCCGAGCATGACGCCGTAGATGGCGACGTTGATGGCGTCCGCGCGCGCCAGGCGTGCGCGCCAGGGACGCCAGAAGGCCAGCAGCAGGATGCTGGCCAGGCCCACGCGCGTGGCCGTGATGCCGGCGCTGCCCACCAGCGGGAACAGGCCCTTGGCATAGGCCGCGCCGACGTTCACCGAGATGAGCGAGCCGACGATGGCGAAGAAGGGCGCCAGCACGCCGGCACCGGTCACGGGAGCAGGGGCCTGGGCGCTCAAGCGATCAGTCCTGCAGCGCAGGCACCGGCACGCCCATGGCGAGGGCCACCGCTTCGGCCACGCGGATGCCGTCGATCGCCGCCGACATGATGCCGCCGGCGTAGCCCGCGCCTTCGCCGGCCGGGAACAGGCCGCGCGTGTTCAGGCTTTGCAGGTCGTCGTCGCGGCGCTTGATGCGGATCGGCGACGAGGTGCGCGTTTCGACGCCGGTCAGCACCGCGTCTTCCTTGTAGTAGCCTTTGATCTGCTTATCGAAGGCGACGAAGGCTTCGCGCATGGCGACGATCGCATATTCGGGCAGGGAAGGGGCGAGGTCGGTCAGGTGCACGGCCGGCTTGAAGGAGGGGATCACCGAGCCGAATTCTTTCGAGGCCACGCCGCGCACGAAATCGCCCATCAACTGGCCCGGCGCGTCATAGGTACTTCCCCCTAACAGGAACGCGCGCGACTCGAGTTCGCGCTGGAAGGCGATGCCGGCCAGCGGGTGGCCCGGATAGTCTTCGGGCGTGATGCCGACCACGATGGCGCTGTTGGCATTGCGTTCGTTGCGCGAATACTGGCTCATGCCGTTGGTGACGACGCGGCCTTCTTCGGAGGAAGCGGCAACCACGGTGCCGCCCGGGCACATGCAGAAGCTGTACACCGAACGGCCATTCGAGGCGTGGTGCACGATTTTATAGTCGGCCGCGCCGAGGATCTTGTTGCCGGCGTTCGGACCGAAGCGGCAGACGTCGATCAGCGATTGCGGGTGCTCGACGCGAAAGCCGATGGAAAAGGGCTTGGCTTCCACGTACACGCCGCGGTTGTAGAGCATCTCGAAGGTGTCGCGCGCACTGTGGCCGACCGCCATCACCAGGTGGTTGGTCGGAATGTGCTCGCCATTGGCCAGCACCACGCCGCGCACCTGGCGCACGCCACCGGTGTCGCTGACCACGATGTCGTCCACGCGGGTTTCAAAACGGATCTCGCCGCCCAGCGCCAGGATCTCGGCGCGCATCTGTTCCACCATCTTGACCAGGCGGAAGGTGCCGATGTGCGGCTTGCTGACGTACATGATCTCTTCCGGCGCGCCGGACTTCACGAATTCGGTCAGCACCTTGCGGCCGTAGTGCTTCGGGTCCTTGACCTGGCTGTAGAGCTTGCCGTCCGAGAAGGTGCCGGCGCCGCCTTCGCCGAACTGGACGTTCGACTCGGTATTGAGCTTGCGCTTGCGCCAGAAGCCGAAGGTGTCGACGGTACGTTCGCGCACCACCTTGCCGCGCTCGAGCACCAGCGGATTGAGACCCATCTGCGCCAGGATCAGCGCCACGAACAGGCCGCAGGGGCCGGTGCCGACCACGACCGGGCGCGGCGTGCCGGCCGGCGGACGGGCGGCATCGACGAACTTGTAGCCGGTGTCGGGCGAACGGAGGATGGTAGGGTCCTTCTGCAGGCGCGCCAGCACCGCGGCCTCGTTCTTCACTTCGACGTCGATGGCATAGATCAGGACGATGGCGGCTTTCTTGCGCGCGTCGTAGCTGCGCTTGAAGACGTTGAAGTCGATCAGGTCGATGGCATCGATGCCGAGACGCTGGAGGACCGCATCGCGCAGCGCGTGGTCGGGGTGGTCGAGGGGAAGTTTGAGTTCGTTGATTCGCAGCATGGGAATTCCGGATAGGGCGGCCACTGTGCCGCAGACGACGATGACAGCAGCTGGCAAACGCGTATTTTAACCCGACAGCGGCCTGGCGCCACAGCATGATCGACGCCACCGGCTGGCGCAGCGTGTGAATTTTCATCGATTTTATTGCAATGCAATATAAATCGACTCCCGATCTCATTTCAGTAGATCACGATCATGTGAAATAACGACATTTAAATTGCGCACTCTTATGGTGCGAAATATGTATGTCATGGTGCATATTTACGCTGCACTGCATCAGTTTGGGAAGAATGTTTCGTTGCTCTTAGCTCAATTTTATAACTCTGTTGTTTATATGCACGTCGGAAACAGTTGTTCGTTGACACTAGTACTTTTGCTATGGTTTTATGTTTCGATCAGATAACGTTTGGACGCAATTCAATCGAAATTTGAGGCCGATTAATCTCTCGGCCAAAAATAATGAGGATGTAGTGAGATAGCGCAGTATGGAAGTGGTTTAAAAAACTGTAAAACAAAGCCGATCAATAGAGACGCTATAAAATTAGGAAATCACACACATGTTGAAGAAAACAGTTCTGGTCCGTGCACTGCAAGTCGCGCTTGGCGCTTCGGCAGTCGCGATGGCGGTGACGAATCCAGTCATGGCACAGTCCAATGCCTCCGGTAACATCTACGGCCAGGTCGAGACTGCCGCCGGTACGACGGTCGTCGTCCGTAATCCTGAAACGGGCCTGCGCCGCACCGCGACGCCGGAGGCGAACGGCCGCTACCAGGTCAGCGCGCTGCCAGTCGGCCGCTACATCGTCGAAGTCACGCGCGGTGGCGCGGTCGTCAACACGCTGGAAGTGGACGTCAACGTCGGCCAGGGTACGAATGCATCGTTCACCGCTGCAACCGTCCAGGCCGTTAGAGTGACCGGCCGCCGTTCGCGGATCGACGTTTCGAATACCAACAGTGGTGCTACCTTCACCGCGCGCGAACTGGCCAAGCTGCCAATCACGCCAACGGTTGCTTCGATCATCCAGCTGGCGCCAAACACGACCCGCGGCGACTCGCGCTACGGCGACGGCAATGCGCCAAGCTTCGGTGGTTCGGCTGCATCCGAAAACGCGTTCTACATCAACGGTTTCCCTGTCACCAACGTGCTGTTCCAGGTCGGCGCTTCCGAACTGCCGTTCGGTTCGATCGCCCAGGCGCAAGTGCTGACCGGCGGCTTCGGCGCCGAATTCGGCCGCTCGACTGGTGGCGTCATCAACATCCAGACCAAGAGCGGTACCAACAACTGGGAAGTCGGCGGCAGCGTCAGCACCGAGCCGAACGCGCTGCGCGCGAGCCCGAAGAGCATCTACTATCCGAACAACGGCACGGTCAGCGACGGCAAGCTCTACCTGTACAACAAGGACAACGAGCGTTCGCAGCACATCGCCAGCGTCTTCGTCGGCGGCCCGATCATCAAGGACAAGCTGTTCCTGTTCGCGAACGTCGAGCGTACCCAGACCGACTTCGAAAACACCCGCCTGTCGAGCGACAGCACCGCCGCCATCAACACCGGCTGGGAAGAGCGCAAGGACACGACCAACCGCGCCCTGGTGAAACTCGACTGGAACATCAACGACAACCACCGCCTGGAAGGTACGTACATCCATGACGATCCGAAGTCGGATCGTTCGCACTACGGCTTCAACTACGGTACCGCGGCCGTCAACGGCATCGAGCCGCTGGGTCGCGGCCAGACCAAGAACGGCGGCGCGTACTACGAAAGCTACGGCCCAACCCCGGTGGCGGCACGCGTCGGCGCCGAGATCAAGGTCCTGAACTACACGGGTAACCTGTCGGACGACGTCACCCTGACCGCGATGATCGGCTCGAGCATGACCGAGCACGTGTATGTGCCGTTCAACTTCCGTCCTGGCGTGTTCCAGACCTCGTCGACCCCGACCACGCGCATTCCTGGCCTGAACTACGTGACCGGTCAGCCAGTCAGCGGCAACCTGCTGACCGACGGCGCCTTCGACAAGCAGGACGTCATGTCGTTCAACCTGCAGTACAAGGTCGGCGACCACACGATCCGTGTCGGTATGGACAAGAACGAGATCGAATCCAAGGCCGGCACCAGCCGCGCCGGCGGCGGTACCTGGTCGTACCTGCGTGCAACCAACCCGAACCTGCCACTGGGTTCGCAGGTACGTGCACCAGCCAGCAATGGCGGCTTTGGCGCCCAGGGTTACTACGTCAACAAGATCATCGTGTCCGGCGTGTCGACCCCGACGGTCAACCAGCAGGCGCAGTACATCGAAGATTCGTGGCAAGTCACGAAGGACGTCCTGATCAAGGCCGGCCTGCGTAACGAGCAGTTCACCAACTACAACGGCGATCGCCAGGCATACGTGTCGATGCGTCACCAGCTGGCGCCACGCCTGGGCGTGACCTGGGACGTGATGGGCGACAACTCCCTGAAAGTCTTCGGTAACCTGGGCCGCTACCACCTGCAGATGCCGACCAACGTGGCCGTGCGTGCAGCCGGTGCTTCGCTGTTCACCCAGCAGTACTACACCTACACCGGCATCGACCAGACCACCGGCGCGCCGACCGGCCTGCAGGAACTGTCGGGTGTGACCTCGACCAACAACGAATTCGGCCAGTCGAAAGACCCGCGCACCGTTGCTGCTCAAAACATGAAGTCGCTGTACCAGGACGAGCTGATCCTCGGTTTCGAACGTGCTTTCTCGCCTGACCTGAACTTCGGCGCGAAATTCACCTACCGTAAGCTGCGCTCGGGCATCGATGACTTCTGCGATTCGCGTCCATTCCAGCGTTACGGCATCGCCAACGGCATCGCCGGCGCCGCAGACTTCTCGTCGTCGTGCTTCCTGTTCAATCCAGGCGAAGACAACGACTTCCAGGTCGACTACGGCAGCGGCCAGCTGACCCCGGTCCACCTGACGGCCGAGGAACTGGGCTATCCGAAGGTCAAGCGTACGTATGCGGCGCTGGACCTGTTCGCGGAACACCCGCTGCGTAACGGCTGGTACGGCAAGATCAACTACACGCTGTCGCGCAACAAGGGCAACACCGAAGGCCAGACCCGTTCGGATTCGGGCCAGGCTGACGTGTCGACCACCGCCGTGTTCGACATGCCGGAACTGACGCTGAACGCCGACGGCCTGCTGCCGAACGACCGCAAGCATCAGTTGAAGGCCTACGGCTTCTACCAGTTCACCGATGAAATCAGCATCGGCGGTAACCTGCTGGTCGCCTCGGGCCGTCCGAAGAACTGTATCGGCAACCTGCCTGATGCTTACTACGACGCCCACAACCCGGCAACGGATTACGGTTCGGAGTTCTTCTTCTGCAACGGCGTGGCAACCCCACGCGGTACCCTCGGCCGCCAGCCTTGGGACTTCCGTATCGACATGAACGCCGCCTACAGCCCAGCCTTCCTGAAGGGCCTGGCCCTGAAGGTCGACGTGTTCAACATCCTGAATCGCCAGGGTGCGCAGAACATGACCGAGTCGTATAACAGCGGCGCCGGCGTCAATCCGCTGTACGGCAACGTCATCAGCTACACCGCGCCACGCTCGGTGAAACTGACCGCAGAGTACAACTACAAGTTCTAATCGAAGAACGCGCGGGAGCAACGCTCCCGCATCGTGGATGCTGAAACCGCCGGTGCGAACCGGCGGTTTTTTTTTGCGCCGCCCTCGGCCGCGCGCACGCTAGTCCCCGCTCGCCGCCACCGGTTTCTTCTTCGACCGCACCTGCCTTTTCTCATCGCCTGCGCATTGCCGGGATCGCCGGTGCATGGCTGCAATGCCTGCAGGTGGCTGAATAAACACCCTTTGTAGTAGAACTACATAGTTGAATCAGCGGTGCCCATGATCTGTCTATATTTACGGAAAATTTGCTGTAACAATTGTTCGTCTGTATGTACATAAAACGACTACAAAGGACTCATACCAAGTATGTACATACTGGTTTTTAGGGTTGTGTAGTATTTTTCTGTTGCAGATTTGCACAAATGTAACGCTTCCCGTTGACACATATGCACACGACATGTTTTTATTTGTAAGTTCAGTAACATTCATTCGCCACAGGTGAACGTTGACCAGGTCAACGTGACGGTGAGGGGGAGAAGCTGGGCCGATGCACAGGTCTCTTTGTGGAGACAGAACAGCCGACAGGCTGATAATCAAATAGGAATAGACATGTTGAGAAACAAAGTTTTGGTTCGCGCGTTACAGGTTGCCTTCGCAACCAGTGCTATTACCGTAGCCGTAATGCCGACCGCCATGGCGCAATCGAACGCCTCGGGTACGGTATTCGGCAAGGTCGCCGCCGGTTCGGGCGATACCGTTGTTCTGAAGAGCAACGACACCAACGCAACGCGCTCGGCCACGCTTGACGCAACCGGTAACTTCCGCGTCACCAGTCTGCCAATCGGCACTTACACCGTCACCCTGACCAAGGGCGGCGCCACCGTCGGCACCACCCAGCTGGAAGTCCTGGCTGGCCAGGGCGTCGAAGCGAGCTTCGATGCGCCAGCCGCTGTCGCCGGCACCGCAGGCGTGCAATCGGTCCGCGTGACCGGCCGCCGCAACCGCATCGACGTGTCGAGCTCGAACAACGGCGCGACCTTCACCGCGCGCGAACTCGAACGCCTGCCGATCGGCCGCAACGTCGAATCGATCGTCCAGCTGGCACCGAACACCACCCGCGGCGACCCGAGCTACCCGGCAGGCGCCAGCTTCGGCGGCGGCGGCGCATCGGAAAACGCGTACTACATCAACGGCATGGTCGCCACCAATGCGCTGACCCAGCTGGGCGCGATGGAACTGCCGTTCGGCGCGATCGCCCAGGCACAGATCCTGACCGGCGGCTTCGGCGTCGAATTCGGCCGCTCGACCGGCGGTGTGGTGAACATCACCACCAAGTCGGGCACCAACACCTGGGAAGCCGGCGCCATGGCGTCGATCACCCCGCGCTCGACCCGCGCCAGCTACCGCGATCAGTACTACGCGAACACCGGCGCCTTTGATACCGACGGCACCCTGTACCTGCGCCGCCAGGACAACAAACTGCAGCAGACCCAGACTTCGGCCTGGGTTGGCGGTCCGCTGATCCCCGACACCCTGTTCGGTTTCGTGGCCCTGGAACAGACCAAGTCCGAGTCGGACCAGGTCGTCGGCAGCACGACTTCCACCACGCTGAACAATAGTGGCTTCCGCAATGCGGAAACCACGACCAAGCGCTACTACGGCAAGCTGGACTGGAACATCAACGACAACCACCGTCTGGAATTCACGGCCATCGGCGACTTGCCGAAGACCGATTACGACTACCGTTCGTACGACTACGCCACGCGCGCAGTCGGCTCGACCGTCACTTCGTCGATCCACCAGGAATTCGGCCCGGCCAACGCCAACGGCGGCGAGCTGCAGAGCCTGCGCTATATCGGCAACCTCACCGATAACCTGACGATCAACGCGCTGTACGGCAAGACCCAGTCGCGTCACATCTACGAGCCGGTCGGTTACAACCCGAACCTGCCGCAAGTGTCGGCTGCCGCGGCCAACCGCGCGCCGGGCCTGAGCTATGTCGCCGGCCAGCGCGTCACGAGCACGATTCCACTGAGCGGCTCGAAGGACGACGTCACCTCGAAGCGCCTGGACCTGGAATACAAGCTGGGCAACCACACCCTGCGTGCGGGCCTGGACAACAACAAGGCGGTCTCGACCGGCGCCGGCGAAGCCTACGCCGGTGGCAGCCTGATCCAGTACCAGCGCACCACGACCCCGAACCAGCCGATCAACGTGTCGGGCGGCAGCCTGCCGGCGCTGGCCCAGTTCGGCGGCCTGGCAGCCCAGGGTTACTACGTCCGCAACATCATCTACTCGACCATTTCGAACGCCTATGCCGGCCAGGATGCACAGTACCTGGAAGACCGCTGGCAAGTCACGAAAGACGTCCTGCTGACCGCCGGTCTGCGTCGTGAAGGCTTCTACAACGCCAACCAGGACAACACCAAGTACATCGAGATGAAGAACCAGTACGCCCCACGCGTGAATGCGTCGTGGGACGTGAATGGCGACGCCTCGTTCAAGGTCTTCGGTAGCCTGGGCCGCTACACCATCCAGATCCCGACCATGGTCGCGCTGCGTGGCGCCAACGGCTCGACGTACACCTTCCAGTACTACACCTACAACGGTACCGATGCCAACGGCCTGCCGACCGGCACGACCCAGCTGACCGAACCGGTTTCGAACAACAACGAATACGGCCAGGCCAAGGATCCGAAGACCGTCGCTGCGCAGAACATGAAACCGGCCTACCAGGACGAGTTCACGATCGGCATGGAGCGTGCATTCAGCCCGAACCTGAACTTCGGCGCCAAGGTCACCTACCGCAAGCTGAAGTCGACGATCGACGACCTGTGCGATCCACGTCCGTTCGACGCTTACGCCGAGCGTAACAACATCGACACCTCGAACTATGGCGGTTTCGGTTGCGCCACGTTCAACCCGGGCCGCGGCAACGAGTTCCTGGTCGACTACGCAGGCAACCAGACCTACACCAAGGTCAACCTGAGCGCCGAAGAGCTGGGCTTCGACAAGCCGAAGCGTACCTACGCTGCACTCGACGTGTTCGCTGAACATCCATACCGCAACGGCTGGTATGGCCGCATCAACTACACGCTGTCGCGCAGCCGCGGTAACACCGAAGGCCAGACCCTGTCGGATACCACCAGCGCCCAGGGCGATGTCTCGGCAACCCAAACCTGGGACTTCCCGGAGCTGATGGTCGGTGCATACGGCCTGCTGCCGAACGACCGCAAGCACCAGATCAAGGCGTTCGGTTTCTACGACGTGACGCCTGAAATCACCGCAGGCGCGAACCTGCTGCTGGCGTCGGGCCGTCCACGTTCGTGCTCGGGCGCCGATCCGACCGCCATCGATTCGGGCTACCACTACAACTCGGCAGCGCACTACTGCTTCGGCGCAACTGGCGAAGAGAACACCCTGTCGCCGCGTGGCACCATTGGCCGTCTGCCGTGGGAAAAGACCCTGGACCTGAACCTGGTCTACCGCCCAGTCTTCGCCAAGGGCCTGTCGCTGCGCATGGACGTCTACAACGTCCTCAACGACCAGTCGATCCAGAAGGTCTACGAGGCGTACAACGACGACTATGCACGTGTCGCCACGTACGAAATGCCGTCGTACTTCACCGCACCACGTTCGGCGAAGTTCACCGTCGAGTACAACTACCGCTTCAAGTAAACACGGTAGCCGGATTGTCGCCGCGCGCGCGGCGGCAATACGAACAAAGCCCCCGGTTTCGGCCGGGGGCTTTTTTTATGGTGCGGCCCGTGGCGTGCCGGCGCCGGCGCCGGCGTAACCGGCGCTCAGATGCCGCCCCAGGCTGCCGCCAGCACGGCCAGCGCCGCCAGCCCGGCCGTTTCGGTGCGCAGCACGCGCGGCCCGATCGACATGGGCAGCGCGCCCGCGGCCAGCGCCGCATGCTCTTCTTCCTCGCTCCATCCGCCTTCCGGTCCGATCATCAGCGTCACCGTCTGCGGCTGCGCAGCGCGCGCCCAGGCGGCGAGCGACTGGCCGGCGCGCGGCGACAGCAGGATGCGTTGCGCCGGCTCCGCTGCGCTGCCGATCCAGCGCCCGAACTCCTGCAGCGGCGCCAGCTGCGCCAGCCGGTTGCGCCCGCACTGCTCGGAGGCCGCCACGATCACGCCTTGCCAATGCCCATGGCGTTTCTCGGCGCGTTCGCCGGACAGGCGCACGACGCTGCGCCGCGCCGCCAGCGGCTGGATGGCCGCCACGCCGAGTTCCACCGCCTTTTCGATGATCCAGTCCATTTTCGAGCCTTCCGGCAAGCCTTGGGCGAGCGTAATGGAATAGGGCAGTTCCGCCTCGAACGCCTGGTGCTCCTCGACCCGGGCGCTGGCCCGTTTTTTACCGGCCTCGTGCAGGGTCGCCCGGTATTGCCCGCCGCGGCCGTCGAACAGCGTCAGGGCGTCGCCGGGCTGCATGCGCACCACGTGCAGATGGTGGGCGACCGCTTCCGGCAGGTCGACGAGCGCGCCGGCGGCGAGCGGCGGGGGGCAGTAAAAACGGGGCATGGGATTCCTGCAGGTAAAGGAGGGGAGGGCGCATTGTAAAGCGTGGGCAAGCTGTCACCAATCCTCGGGCGCAGGTCGGCCATGCAGGAACTGCACAGGTCGATCTGTTGTATTTACTAAGGTCATGCACTGTGGATTGACACTGATCAAGTCAAAATGATCATATCTCCTTAGCAAAATTGTCATGCGCTCGCCGTAACGGGCCTGTGTTTTGTCGAGGAAGAGGATCATCATGACGAGAGAAAAAGTGTTGCCGCGCTCCGTACGCCTGATGTTTTCCAGCGCCTTGCTGGCCGGCTTCGGCATCGGCAGCGGCGCCCTGGCCCAGCAACAGAACACCGCCGTCGTCGAAGTCACGGGTACGCGCATGACGGCGCCCGGCTTCAATTCGAACAGTCCGATAGCGTCGATCACGGCCGAAGAAATCCGCGCCACGCAGCCGGTGGCGGTCGAGGAATTCTTCAAGGCGCTGCCGGCCGCGGTACCGGCCATCGGCCCGTCGACCAATAACGGCACCACCGGCGCCGCGACGATCGACCTGCGCGGCCTCGGCACCAACCGCACCCTGGTGCTGGTCAATGGCCGCCGCCTCGTGCCGTTCAGCCTCAACGGCATCGTCGACACCAACGCAATTCCGCTGGCCCTGCTCGGCCGGGTCGACATCCTCACCGGCGGCGCTTCCGTCGTGTACGGCGCCGACGCGGTGGCCGGCGTGGCCAACTTCAACCTGCGCCGCAACTTCACCGGCGTCGACGTCACTACCTCCTATGGCATGACCGGCGACCAGCACGACGCCAAGCGCCGCCGCACCGACGTCACCATGGGCGCCAGCCTCGATGGCGGGCGCGGCAACGTCGTGCTGAGCATCGGCAAGACCCGGGCCGACCCGCTGACCCAGGCCGAGCGCGCCTATGGCATCAACAACCTCAATTCCGTGACCGGCGCCCCGAACGGCTCGGCCACGACCGTCCCGGCGGCGTTCTCCACCAGCGCGGGCACGGCCGGCAATCCGAACGTCCTGTCCGGCGCCTGGCAGATCGATCCGGCCAGCGGCCGCCTGGTGCAGCCGGTGCAGCTGTACAACACCAATCCGGCGAACTATTACGTGACCAGGCTGGACCGTACCCAGGCGACGGCGCTGGCCAGCTACAAGATCAACGATCACGCCGAGGCCTATGCCGAGGTGTTCGCCACCAATAGCGAGGTCGCCGCGTCCCTGGCCGCGACCGGCACCTTCGGCAACACCTTCAATGTCCCGATCGGCAACCCTTATATCCCGCAGGCGGCGCGCGAGCAGCTGTGCGCGCGGCGCGGCATCCCGGCCGTCAACTGCGTGCCCGGCAACGCCACGGTCGTGCCGCTGCTGGTGAACCGCCGTTTCACCGAACTCGGTCCGCGCTACAGCGACTTCGATGCCCGGACACTGCAGTACACGGTCGGCCTGAAGGGAGACATTGCCTGGGACTGGACCTACGACGCCTACTGGAGCCGCGGCAACAGCGACCAGTCGCAGCAGCGCCGCAACTGGGGTTCGCTGGCCAAGGTCGGCCAGGCGCTGAACGCACTGAATACGACTACTTGCGTGGTCAACACCAACGGCTGCGTGCCGCTGAACGTGTTCGGCGCCGAAGGTTCCATTACCCCGGCGCAGGCCGCCTTCATCAACAACAGCGCCTTGCTGAACCAGCGCGTCGAGCAGGACGTTGCCGCCGTCACGCTGGCCGGCAACCTGGGCGACATCCTGCGCAGTCCGTTCGCGCAGGATCCGGTCAGCATGTCGCTGCTGGCCGAGCACCGCAAGGTCACGGCCGGCACGCAGTCGGACGCGGCATCGCAGCTGCAGGGCGAAGTGCTGGGCACCGGCGCGCCCCTGCCGGACCGGTCGGGCCGTTTCTCGCTGAGGGAGTACGCCGTCGAGATGCTGGTGCCGCTGGCAAAGGAGCTGCCGCTCGTGCGCAGCCTGAACATGGAACTGGGCTATCGCCACACGGAATTCTCCACCGCCGGCAGCAAGAACGACTACGGCAGCTGGAAGGCGGGCGGCGAATGGGCGCCGCTGTCGACGCTGCGCGTGCGCGCCATGGTGCAAAAGGCGACGCGCGCGCCGAACGTGAACGAACTGTTCGCGCCGGCCGTCACCGGCCTGTCGAACCTGGCCATCGATCCCTGCCAGCTGGCCAACATCAACCGGGCGGACGCGGCGCGCGCCGGCACGCTGTCGAACCTGTGCGTGCAGACCGGCGTGCCGCTGTCCGAAGTGGGCAGCCTGCCGGCGCCATCGTCGGGCCAGATCAACAACCTTGCCGGCGGCAACACGGCGCTGGGACCGGAATCGGCCAAGACCCGCACCGTCGGCGTCGTGATCGAGCCCTTGCCGCGGCTGGCAATCTCGGTCGATTACTACGAGATCGACATTACCGACGCCGTCTCGTCGCCGTCGACCACCGATATCCTGGAACGCTGCTACAGCGCGGCCCAGAATCCGGGTTTTACCGTGAACGCGTTCTGCGGCATGATCGGCCGCAATACGATCAACGGCACCTTCAACGGCAACGAGGCACGCGGCGTGTTCACGCCCCTGTCGAACCTCGGTAGTCAACGCACCAGCGGCGTCGACCTGAACCTGGCCTACCGCCTGCCCGCCAGCCGCCTCGGCCTGGACGCGCGCTACGGCAACCTCGACATCAGCCTGGGCGCCAACCAGGTCAACCGCTACACCTTCCAGGCGACCCCGTCCTCGGTCGAGCGCGATTGCCTCGGTTACTACAGCGTAGCCTGCAACAACGTCGTGTCGGCGCCGGTCTACAAGCGCAAATTCAACCAGCGGACCAACTGGACGGTGGGCGCCTTTTCGCTCGGCTACAACTGGCGCCATGTCAGCGGCGTGATCGAGGAGCCGGGCGGCCAGGAGTTCCTGCCGGCATTCGCCCGCATCCCGTCCTTCCATACCATCGACCTGAATGCGAGCTGGAACATCAACAAGCACGTGCGCGTGAACCTGGCGGTCACGAATGCCGCCAACAAGAAGCCGCCGATCGTCGGCGGCACGATCGGCGGCACCTCTTTCAACAGCGGCAACACCTTTCCACAAAGCTATGACGCGGTGGGCCGTTACGTGACGCTGGGGGCGTCGGTCAGGTTCTGAGAAGGCAGTGAGGCACGGCTCTGGTAGAATATCGGGCTACGGCCTGACTGGGCCCCGCCGCCTTCCATTCCAGACTTACGACCTCATGACATCTATGCAAACCACCACCCTGATGGCCAACGCGATCCGCGCGCTGGCAATGGACGCTGTCCAGAAAGCCAACTCCGGCCACCCGGGCATGCCAATGGGCATGGCGGAAATCGCCGTCGCCCTGTGGGACAAGCATTACCGCCACAACCCGGCCAATCCAGGCTGGATGAACCGCGACCGCTTCCTGCTCTCGAACGGCCACGGTTCGATGCTGCACTACGCGCTGCTGCACCTGGCCGGCTACGACCTGTCGATGGACGACCTGAAGGACTTCCGCCAGCTGCATTCGAAGACCCCGGGCCACCCGGAAGTGGGCATCACCCCGGGCGTGGAAACGACCACTGGCCCGCTGGGCCAGGGCGTCGCCAACTCGGTGGGCATGGCGCTGGCCGAATGGCTGCTGTCGTACGAATTCAACCGTCCCGGCTTCGACGTCGTCGACCACTACACCTACGCATTCCTGGGCGACGGCTGCCTGATGGAAGGCATCTCGCACGAAGTCGCCTCGCTGGCCGGTACGCTGCGCCTGAACAAGCTGATCTGGCTGTACGACGACAACGGCATCTCCATCGACGGTAAAGTGGAAGGCTGGTTTACCGACGACACGCCGGCGCGCTTCGCCGCCTACGGCTGGAACGTGATCCCGAAGGTCGACGGCCACAACGTCGCCGCCGTGTCCGCCGCGATCGAGCAGGCGAAGCAGTCGGACCGTCCGACCCTGATCTGCTGCAAGACCATCATCGGCAAGGGCGCCCCGAACCTGGAAGGCGGCGACAAGGTCCACGGCGCCCCGCTGGGCGACAAGGAAATCGCGGCCGTGCGCCAGCACCTGGTGTGGGACCCGATCCCGTTCGACATTCCCGGCGAAATCTACCAGGCATGGGACGCCAAGGCGCGCGGCGCCGAACTCGAAGCCGCGTGGAACGCGAACTTCGCCGACTACCGCGCCCAGCACCCGGAACTGGCCGCCGAACTCGAGCGCCGTATGCAAGGTGAGCTGCCGGGCAATTTCCAGGCAACCCTGGACGCGGCCATCGCCACCTGCATCGACAAAAAGGAAACCATCGCCACCCGCAAGGCCTCGCAAAACGCGATCCAGGCGCTGGCGCCGGTGCTGCCGGAATTCCTGGGCGGTTCGGCCGACCTGACCGGCTCGAACCTGACCAACTGGAAAGAGATCGTGGCCGTGCGTTCGGGCATCCCGGGCAACCACATCAACTACGGCGTGCGCGAATTCGGCATGGCCGCGATCCAGAACGGCGTTTCCCTGCACGGCGGTTTCATCCCGTTCGGCGCGACCTTCCTGACCTTCTCGGACTACAGCCGCAATGCGCTGCGCATGGCGTCGCTGATGAAGATCCGCTCGCTGTTCGTGTTCACCCACGACTCGATCGGCCTGGGCGAAGACGGTCCGACCCACCAGTCGATCGAGCACGTCTCGTCGCTGCGCCTGATCCCGGGCCTGGACAACTGGCGTCCGTGCGACACGGTCGAATCGCAAGTGGCCTGGGGCGCGGCAGTGCAGCGCCGCGACGGTCCGTCGACCCTGATCTTCTCGCGCCAGAACCTGCCGTACATGGAACGCGAAGCGGCGCAAGTGGCCGACATCGCGCGCGGCGGCTACGTGCTGCGCGACGCGGCCGATGCGAAAGTGATCCTGATCGCCACCGGTTCGGAAGTCGAGCTGGCGGTGAAGGCTGCCGATGCGCTGGCGGCCGAGGGCATCGCCGCACGTGTCGTGTCGATGCCGTCGACCGACGTCTTCGACCGCCAGGATGCCAGCTACAAGGCAAGTGTGTTGACACGCGGCACGCCACGTGTTGCCATCGAGGCTGGTGTCACCGACTTCTGGTACAAGTACGTCGGCCTGGAAGGCGCGGTCGTCGGTATCGACACCTTCGGCGAGTCGGCCCCGGCGCCGGTGCTGTTCAAGCACTTCGGCTTCACGGTCGAGAACGTCGTGGCAAAAGCAAAGGCCGTCATCGCCGGCTAAGAGATAAAAGGTCGCAGGGCGTCGTAAGGTGGGCGGGTCTTCCCGCCCACGCGTTCAACCCAGGTACGCATCGAGATGCCGCGTGCTGTTGAGCGCACCCTGCCTGCTAACGGTTTTTTTTAATCAGGAGCAAAAAGTATGACCATCAAGGTTGCCATCAACGGCTACGGCCGTATCGGCCGCAACATCCTGCGCGCTTTCTACGAAGGCGGTAAAAAGCAGGATATCCAGATCGTTGCGATCAACGACCTCGGCAATGCCGAGTCGAACGCCCACCTGACCCGCTACGACACCGCCCACGGCAAGTTCCCGGGCACCGTGACGGTCGAAGGCGACACTATGATCGTCAACGGCGATCCGATCCGCGTGTTCGCACAGCGCAATCCTGCGGAAATCCCATGGGGCGAGCTGGGCGTCGACGTCGTGCTGGAATGCACCGGCTTCTTCACCACCAAGGAAAAGGCCTCGGCCCACCTGAAGGGCGGCGCCAAGAAGGTCATCATCTCGGCACCGGGCGGCAAGGACGTCGACGCGACCATCGTCTTCGGCGTCAACCAGGACGTGCTGAAGTCGACCGACACCGTCATCTCGAACGCATCCTGCACCACCAACTGCCTGGCCCCGCTGGTCAAGCCGCTGAACGACGCCATCGGCCTGGAAACCGGCCTGATGACCACCGTCCACGCCTATACCAACGACCAGGTGCTGTCGGACGTGATGCACGAAGACCTGCGCCGCGCCCGTTCGGCCACCCAGTCGATGATCCCGACCAAGACCGGCGCCGCCGCCGCGGTCGGCCTGGTGCTGCCTGAGCTGAACGGCAAGCTGGACGGCTTCGCGATCCGCGTGCCGACCATCAACGTCTCGCTGGTTGACCTGTCGTTCATCGCCAAGCGCGACACCACCGTCGACGAAGTCAACCAGATCCTGAAGACCGCGTCGGAAGGCGCCCTGAAAGGCATCCTCACGTACCAGACCGAACCGCTGGTCTCGATCGACTTCAACCACAACCCGGCATCGTCGAACTTCGATTCGACCCTAACCAAGGTCTCGGGCCGCCTGGTGAAGGTGTCGTCGTGGTACGACAACGAGTGGGGCTTCAGCAACCGCATGCTCGACACCACCGTCGCGCTGATGAACGCGAAGTAATCGGCACGCAGTCATCTGCAAGCTTGCATCAACAATAAACCCGCCATCCGGCGGGTTTTTTCATGTGCGGGTGCTTACGCCTTCGGCCAGGGCGTCAGGATCTCGAAGCCGTTGCTCGTCACGGCGATCATGTGTTCCCACTGCGCCGACAGCGACCCGTCGCGCGTGACCACGGTCCAGCCGTCGTCGAGCTGGGCCACTTCGTCGTCGCCGGCATTGATCATCGGCTCGACGGTGAAGGTCATGCCTTCCTTGAGCAGCAGGCCGGTGTTCGGGCGGCCGTAGTGCAGCACCTGCGGGTCTTCGTGGTAGACGCGGCCGATGCCGTGGCCACAATAGTCGCGCACCACCGAATAGCCGGCGGCTTCGGCGATCTTCTGGATCGCATGGCCGACGTCGCCCAGGCGCGAACCCGGGCGCACGGTGCGGATGCCCGCCATCATGCATTCGAAGGTGGTGTCGACCAGGCGTTTCGCTTCCGGGCTCGGGGTGCCGGCGTAGTACATGCGGCTGGTGTCGCCGTGCCAGCCATCCTTGATGACGGTGACGTCGATGTTGACGATGTCGCCATCCTCCAGGATTTCCTTTTCGCTCGGGATGCCGTGGCAAACCACGCCGTTGACCGAGGTACACAGCGTCTTCGGGAAGCCGTGGTAACCGACGTTGGCCGGCGTTGCCTTTTGCACCTTGCGGATGTACTCGTGGCAGCGGCGGTCGAGTTCTTCGGTGGAGACGCCGGGGACGACGTATTCCGTGATCATTTCCAGGACCTCGGCTGCCAGGCGGCCGGCCACGCGCATCTTCGCGATGTCCTTGTCGTTCTTGAGTTTGATTGCCATAAATAAGAATGTAATCGCTGGACGGGGACGCCAGCTTGTCTCCTATGATAACCGGGAATAAAAAAACGCCGGGCGAGCCGGCGTTTTTAGTTCCCGGAAGGGGAGGATCAGAGCTTGACGCGGATACCTGCGTACCAACGGCGGCCGATCGGATCGTAGGTACCGGCATCGGTTTCGGCACCGGTGTCGCTACCCGGCATGCCCGAGACGATTGCCGGCGGCTTGGTGTCAAACGCGTTGTTCAGACCGAAGTACAGCTCGGTACCTTTTACGAGCTGGTAGGACGCCTGCAGGTCGGTATAGGTACGCGAACCGAACTTGAACGAGCCTGGCGTCAGGCCAATACCGGTCAGGTACTGGTCGTCGAGTGCCGAACGGCCGATGTAGGTCGCGGTCGCGCTGACGCTGACGTCGTTCCACTTGTAGCCGATGTCGAACAGCGCCTTGTTCTTCGGCGCGCCGATTTCACCCGCGAACGGATCGCGGTCGGCACCCGGCAGCGGGACGACATAGCCTTGCTTCACGTAGGTATAGGCCAGCTTGGTCGACAGGCGGCCCGGGCCGACGCGATCGTTCCAGGCGGCGGTCAGGTCGATACCTTCGGTCGTGAAACCACCGGTGTTCGACACGGCGGTGTCGACCAGGTCCAGCGAACCGGCGCTGTTGTTGCCGGTGGCCGCAGGACGGCGGGTGATGAACGAGCACAATGCCGGGTTCGAGCCGCTGTAGCAGCTTTCCAGCGCGTACTGGCGTGGGGTGCTCAGGATGGCGTCGGCGATCTTGATGTTGAAGTAGTCAGCCGTGAAGGTGACACGCTTGAGCAGTTCGATCGAACGCGGGGTCCAGACCACGCCGAAGGTGGTCGAACGGCCTTTTTCGGCCTGCAGATTCTGGTTGCCGCGGTTGTAGCCGCTGACGCCCTGTTCGTCGGGCTGGGTCAGGGTGAACGCGCCGTTGGCGGCGATGTTCGCCCCCACGCCCGGGGCGGCACGGCACAGTGCGTCGTACTGGCCGCTCGAGGTCGCGGTCACGCCAACGCAAGGGTCGATCAGGCCAGACGGGAAGTCCTGGCTCGGCGCCTGGTACAGCTCGTTGATGTTCGGCGCACGGGTCGACAGCGAACGGGTGCCGCGCAGCTTGACGTCGTTCACGACCGTCCACTCGGCGCCGGCGTTCCAGCTGTTGGTGCTGCCGACCGACGAGTAATCGCCATGGCGGAAGGCGCCCAGGAAGTTCAGTTCCTTGACGAACGGCATGTCCTTCAGCAGCGGCACACGGGTTTCGAGGAAGATTTCGCGGACGCTGAATTCGCCTGCAGTCGGCGGCGTCGCGTTGCCGGCGTTCAGGCCGGCCTGGGTCAGCGCGTCCGGCACGGCGCTCGAGAATTCCTTGCGCCATTCGACGCCAGCCGCCACACCCAGCGGGCCGGCCGGCAGATCCCAGACTTCGCCGTTGATCTGGCCGCCCGCCATTTTCTGGGTGGTGCGGGTCAGCAGCGAGCCCGGCGCGGTCACGTATCGCAGCGCTTCCGGAGAAATCGTGTTGAAGCCGAAGACGTTGATCGGCACGCAACCCTGTGTGCGCGCATCGGCGCTGGCGCAGACTGGCGCACCGCCGTTCTCACCCGGAATCGCCTGCAGCGCCTGGGCGAAGTTCAGGACATTGACCTGGCCGGTCCCTTGCTGGGCTTCCTTGGTCTGGCCATAGCCGCCGTAGACTTCATAGTTCCAGGTCTTCCAGGCGTCGAATTCGCCCTTGACGCCGGTGACGAAGCGGAAGGTGTCGCGCTCCGCGGTGCTGCCGCGGGTACCCACTTCCGACAGGCGGCGGGTGAAGTAATAATCAGGGATGCCGTCGCCATCGTTGTCGCTGATGCGGTCGTACAGGTATTGCGGCACCAGCGGGTTCCGGACCAGGGTGCCGTTGACCAGCGAGCCAGCCGGCACCTGGCCGCCAGTCGACGGGAAGATGTCTTCCGCGCCCAGGGCGAACGGTTCGATGGTGGTGGACACGTGGGACGAGGCATAGGTGCCTTCCATGAAGGCACGGGTCTTCTCGTTGATCTTCAGTTCGCCGTTGGTGGCGAACAGGTAGCGCTCGACCGGCACGGCGATCGAACGGAACTCGTTACGGTTGAAGCCGGTGGCCACGCCGCCGTTGGCGCCGTTGGTGTTCACCGGAATGACATTGCCGGCCCTGTCGTAGGTGAAGCTGCCGCTGTCAGGATAGAACGTACCCTGGGGAGCATAGCTGGAGTAGAAAGGACGGGCAACCGTGAAGCCGCCGAGGGACTTGGAGTAGCTGGCGTTCTGGTCGACAGCGGAGCGCTCGCGGTCGCGCGACCACACCTGGCCTTCGCGCGAGTAGCCCAGGTGGCCCATCAGGAAGCCGTCGTCGTTGCTGGTGCCGAAGGTGGCCGAGAACTTGCGCTTCTTGTCGTCGTTCTTGGTGCTTTCGCCCAGTTGGGCATCGAGCATGATGCCGTTGAAGCTGCGCTTGGTGATGATGTTGACCACGCCGGCCACCGCGTCGGAGCCGTAGGCTGCCGAGGAGCCGCCGGTCAGGAGTTCGACGCGCTCGATGAAGTCGGTCGGGATGGAGTTGAGGTCGACTGCGGATTCGCCCGGGATGCCCGACACGAAACGGCGGCCGTTGACCAGCACGAGGGTACGCGAGGTGCCCAGGTTACGCAGGTCGACGGTGGCCACGCCCACGCTGGCGGTCTGGAAAGCCGAGTTGGTGCGGCTGATTGCCGGCGAGCCCATGGTCGGGTTGTCCAGCAGCACCTGCTGCAGGTTGGCTGCGCCCGAAGCGGCGATGTCGGCTGCCGACAGCACCTGCAGCGGCGATGGCGAATCGGCATTCGGCGAGGCGATGCGCGAACCGGTCACCTCGATGCGCTGCATGGGTGTTTGCCCCTCGGCCGCCGCGGCGGCCTGTTGCTGCGCAGCGCCGCTCTGGTTCTGGCCTCCCTGCGTCTGCATCTCTTGCGCGTACGCGGTGCTCATGCCGACAGCCAGGCCGCTCAGGCAGATCACACGGATCGACCGGGACAAAATTGTTTCCATCATTTTGCAACACTCCTCAGTAAAAAATCAGTCAAATCTGTGAGCAAGCCACCGGCCATATTTCTATACCGACCCCACCCGTATTCTTTGCACAATGGTTTTGTGCAAAACGCAACCGGGCAATAGAATCATTCCAGCTATAAGCTTGTCAATTGGACCGACATTCAACTTTGGAAATGTTGCAAAATTGCATAAATAAAAAAGCCTTCAATTGTGTGCACCTTGACGGTGCACTTGCTACGAGTTATTTCTATTGAGGACTTCGTTCACGAAAAGCAGGCATCCCACAAGCGGCGCACCTGTTCGACGTGACGCGCCACCAGGGCGCTCTCGACCCGTGCTTCCTGTCCCTGCAGCCGGCGCTGGTGCTGCAGCTTGCGCATCGCCCGGTAGGCGTCGGCGGCGCCGGCGGCCAGCGTCGCATCGATCAGGCCCGCTTCGGCGAAACGGTGCAGCAGGTTGATATTGCCTGTATTTAAAGTCATTTGCGGGTACGCCGCGGCGTAACGCAGCACCAGGTACTGGACGATGAATTCGAGGTCGATCATCCCGCCAGCGTCCTGCTTCAAATCGAACAATTGTGTCCGGTTCGGCATCGCATCGTGCATGCGCTTGCGCATGTTGAGCACCTCGGCCTTCAGCTGATCGGCTTGCGCGCTGCGGTCGCGCCGCAGCACGTCTTCGCGGATCGCTTCGAAGCGCGCGCCGATCGCCGCGTCGCCGGCGCAGAAACGCGCGCGCGTGAGCGCCTGGTGCTCCCAGACCCAGGCCGCATTCTGCTGGTAGCGCTCGAAGGCCCCGAGCGAGCTGACCAGCATGCCGCTGGCGCCGTCCGGACGCAGCGCCGTGTCGATGTCGAACAGGATGCCGGCCGGGGTGTGCGCGGTCATCCAGGTGATGAAGCGCTGGCCGAGTTTGGCGTAATTCGAGGGCGCCATGTCGTCCTCGTCGTCGAACAGGAAGATGACGTCGAGGTCGGACACGTAGCCGAGTTCCTTGCCGCCGAGCTTGCCGTAGGCGATGACGGCGAAGCGCGGCTCCTCGACGTGGCGCGTGGCGATCGTCTTCCAGGCCCAGCGTACCGTGGCGTCGACCACGACGTCGGCCAGCGCCGACAGGTGGTCGGCCAGGCGCTCGACCGACAGTTCGCCGGCCAGGTCCAGCGCCAGCAGCCGGAACAGCTGGGCGTGGTGGGTTTCGCGCAGGATGTCGAGCTGGCGTTCGGTGTCGCCCAGCGCCTCTTCCAGTGTGGCGTCGAGGATGGCCGCGAGCTGGGCCGGCTCGTCGATGCCGCCGCGGTCGTCGAGCAGCTCGTCGAGCAGGATCGGGTGCAGGGCGAGGAAGGTGGCCGCCCAGCCGCTGGCATGCATCATGCGGATCACGCGCTCCAGGGTGTGCGGATATTCGGACAGCAGCGACAGGTAGGCCGAGCGGCGCGCGATCGCCTCCAGGAAATCGAGCAGGCGTCCAAGCGTGGCGCCATGGCTGCCCACGCCTGCTTCGGCCACCACGGTGGCCACCAGCGGCAGCGCCAGGTTGACCAGGGCCAGCAGGCGCGCGCGGCTGGCGTCGGGCAGGCTCTGCATGCGCGGCGCGGCCCAGGTCGTGGCCAGGCGGCGCGCGCCGTCGGCGGGATCGTCGAAGCCGAGGGTCGCCAGGTGGGCCGTGACGGCGGCGACCGCCTCGGGGTCGGCGGCGATGGCGTCGAGCTCGGCGCGCTCGTCGTTCGGCGGCGCGCTCCTGTCGGCGAACATGTCGTCGAATTGCGCGGCCACGAAGGCGCGCTGCTCGTCGAGGCGGGCGAGCAGGGTGGCGACGTCCGGTAAACCCATCATCTGCGCCACGAGCAGGCGGTCGGCGTCGTTCGGGGGCAGGGTATGGGTCTGGGCGTCGTCCAGGTATTGCAGGCGGTGCTCCAGGTTGCGCAAGAAGGTGTAGGCCTCCAGCAGGCGCTCGACCGTGTCCGGCGTCATCAGCTCGCGCTCCGCCAGCAGGCGCAGGGTGGCGCGGGTCGAGCGTTCGCGCAGGGCCGGGTCGCGCCCGCCGCGGATCAGCTGGAATACCTGGGCCAGGAACTCGATCTCGCGGATGCCGCCGCGCCCGAGCTTGACGTTGTTGCTGCGGTCCGGATGCAGGCGCTCCTGGCGTTTTACTTCGGCGCGGATCTGGGCGTGCAGGTTGCGGATGGCGTCGATGATGCCGAAGTCCAGGTAGCGGCGGAACACGAAGGGGCGCACGATCGCGTCCAGCGCGGCGATATCGTCCCCGGTCCCGGTCACGGCGCGCGCCTTGACCCAGGCATAGCGCTCCCATTCGCGCCCCTGCACGATCAGGTATTCCTCGACCATGTTCAGGCTGGCCGCGAGCGGCCCGGAATTGCCGTTCGGGCGCAGCGCCATGTCGACCCGGAAGGTAAAACCGTCTTCGATGACTTCCGACAGGGCGCCGATCAGGCGCCGCCCGAGGCGCACGAAAAACTCGTGGTTCGACAACTCGCGCTGGCCGGCGCCGGCGGCCGTTTCGCCGTCTTCGGGGTAGACGAAGATCAGGTCGATGTCGGACGAGACGTTGAGTTCGCCGCCGCCCTGCTTGCCCATTGCCAGCACCATCATTTCCTGGGCGCGCCCCGATTCGGCGCCGGTCGGCATGCCGTGCGCCGCGACCAGCTCGGCCATCAGGTCGGCCAGGTGGGTGCGGATGGCGAAGTCGGCCAGGCCGGTCATGGCGCTGACGACTTCATCCAGATCTGACAGGCCCGTCAGCTCGCGCCGGATCAGGGCCGCCAGCAGCAGGTTGCGCAGGCGCCGCATGGCGCGCGGCAAGGGAATCCCGGCGCTTAGCTCGTGCGCCAATAACGCGCCGAAATCCGGGCAAGCCAGCGATAATTGCGCCAACTGGGCGACGCGTTCTTCACGGCCGGGGGCGGCGGCGATCCAGCGTTGGTAGAAGCGCGAGACACAGGGAGAAGCAGACGGAGGGGCACAAGTGGAAGCGGCTGGGGTCATCGGGTAGTCCTGCACGGGTGGAAAAGCGTTCCGGCAGGCAGCATGCGGTAGAATTGCCCGCCGTGCTGCCCCGGTCAGCAGGATGGTTAAGGTAGACGCCGCAATCCTAGCATGCGCTCTTCTTTCGACAAATTTGTTCAACATGCTTACGGCGAGCCTTTTTTATTAGCACCTTGATGCAACATCCGGAACCGCAGGCGCCCGCGGCGCCCGTGCCGCTGGCAGAGCGCTGGCGGCGGTTGCGTGCCGCCTATCGGGTTTGCAACCTGGCTTCGCATCATGTGCTCGGCTTCGTCGTCAAGCTGACGCTGCTGGTCTATTTCGGGCTCGGCATCCTGTTCCTGGCGCTGCGCTACGCGATCCTTCCCAACATCGACCTGTACAAGGGCGACATCGAGCGCGCCGCCAGCCGCGCGCTCGGCAGCCAGGTCGCCATCGCCCGCATCGATGCCAGCTGGAGCGGCCTGAACCCGTCGCTGCTGCTGGGCGACGTCACGCTGACAGATGGGGCCGGGCGCCGGCTGCTGGCGCTGCCCTCGGTGGCGGCCACCTTTTCCTGGTGGAGCGTGTTCGCCGCCGAGCCGCGCTTCGAGACGCTCGAACTGATCCGGCCGCAGCTGGACGTGCGCCGCGGGCGCGATGGCGTGATCCAGGTGGCCGGCATGCGCATCGATCCGAAGGGAGACAAGGGCGGTCCCGGCGGCGACTGGGTGTTTCGCCAGCGCGAGATCGTCATCCGCGAAGGCCGCGTCGACTGGACCGACGCCCAGCGCGGCGCGCCGCCCTTGCGCCTGCGCGAGGTCGGCGTGGTGCTGCAGAACCACTGGACCAGGCACAAGTTCGCCCTGAAAGCCACGCCGCCCGCCGAACTGGCCCAGCCGCTCGACGTGCGCGCCAGCTTCACCCATCCGCGCTTTGGCGGGCGGGCCTCCGACGTCGCGCTCTGGCGCGGCGAGCTGTATGCCGACCTGCGCGAAGCGGACCTGGCCGGCTGGCGCCGCTATGTCGACTATCCGTTTGCGCTGACCCAGGGCCGCGGTTCGCTGCGCGCCTGGATGACGCTCGACCAGGCACGCCTGGCCGGCTTCACCGCCGACCTGGCCCTGGCCGGCGTGGCGGCGCGCGTGAAACCCGACTTGCCGCCGCTGCAGCTGGCGCGCGTCTCGGGCCGCCTGTCGGCCCAGGAAACCCTGTTGCCGGGGAAAGAGGACGGCAAGCCGACCTTCGGCGCCAACGGCCACACCGTGAGCCTGGAAAATTTCACGGTGGCGACGGGCGATGGCCGCGTGCTGCCGCCGGCCACGCTGACCGAAACCTTTACGCCGGCGCGTGCGGGAAAACCGCAGCGGGTGTCGATCCAGGCGCGCGAGGTCGACCTGGCGGCCCTGGCCGAGCTGGCCGCGCAATTGCCCTTGTCAAACCTGCAGCGCCAGGCGCTGGCCGACTTCGCGCCGCGCGGACGGCTGCTCGATTTCTCGGCGTCCTGGGATGGCCAGTACCCGACGCTCGCCGGCTACCGGGTCAAGGGGCAGGTAGCCGGGCTCAGCCTGCAGCCGCAGGCGGCGCGCGTGCTGGTTGCGACCGACAAGCCCGCGACCGCGACCGCCGTGGTGCAAGCGGCCATGCCGGCGCTGCCTGGTTTCGACAACCTGTCGGGCAGCATCGACGCCACCGACAAGGGCGGCAGCATCAGCATCGACGCCAAGGCGCTGGCGCTGCACATGCCGGCCTGGTTCGCGGAGCCGTCCATGTCCCTCGACCGGCTGGCGCTGGGCGCGCGCTGGACCTACCAGCCGCAGCAACAATTGCTGGTCGAAGTCGACAAGCTCGAATTCGCGCAGGGCAGCCTGCGCGGCAACCTGTCCGGGCGCCACCTGCTGCCCCTGGGCCCTCACCATGGTCCCGGCGTGGCCGACATCACGGGCACGCTCGACGGCTTCCAGATCGCCCAGGTCGGGCGCTTCCTGCCGCTGACCACGCCCCCGCACCTGCGCGACTGGCTGAGTTCGGCGCTGCAGGGCGGCATGCTCAACGACGTGCGCCTGCGCCTGCGCGGCGACCTGGCCGAGTTCCCGTTCCGCGCCGATAGCGCGTCCGCGCGCGCGCGCGGCGAATTCCGCGTGGCCGGGCGCTTGAACAATGCCGTGCTCGAATACGCGCCGGGCCACCGCACGCCGGAGAACAAGCCGGCCTGGCCGCTGGCCGAAAGCATCAACGGCAGCATCGTGTTCGACCGCGCGCGCATGGAAATCCATGGCGAGACCTTGCGCACGCTGGGCCTGGACCTGGCCAACGTCAGGGCCGTCATCCCCAACCTCGGTTCGCACGAGATGCTGCTCGATATCGACGGCACGGCCGCCGGCGCGCTGCAGGACTTCCTGCGTTACGTGGCGGCCAGCCCGGTGCCCGGCTGGATCGGCCACTTCACCGACGACACCCAGGGAACCGGCAACGCGCGCCTGGACCTGAAGCTGCAGATGCCCCTGGCGAACCTGCACGAGACGAAGGTGCAGGGCGCCCTGCAACTGCAGGACAACACCGTGCAACTGTTCCCCGACCTGCCGCCGCTGCAGGGCGCGGTCGGCAAGGTCGAGTTCAGCGAGCGCGGCGTGAACCTGAACGGGATCGGCGCCAACTTCCTCGGCGGGCCGCTGGCGCTGGTCGGCGGCACCCAGCGCGACGGCTCGATCGCGATTCGCCTGGCCGGCACCCTGTCGGCCGAGGGCATGCGCCGCACCGCGCCGGTGCCGGCAATGGCGCGCCTGGCCGGCCGCCTGTCCGGCAGCACGCGCTATGGCGGCGCGATCACCGTGCGCGACCACCAGTTGATGGTCACGGTCGATTCCAACCTGAGCGGCCTCGGCCTCGAATTCCCGGCGCCGCTGAACAAACCCGAGGCAGCCGAATTGCCGCTGCGCTTTGTGCTCAATGGCGCGCCCGCCACGCCCGAGGGTGTCGGGCGCGACGAACTGCGCCTGTCGCTGGGCAGCGCGGTGGCCGCGCGCTACGTGCGCAGCCGCGCGCCGCACGGTGCCTGGACGGTCGAACGGGGCGGCATCGGCGTCAACCTGCCGGCGCCGGAACCGGACGAGGGCATGATGATCAACGTCGACATGAAGTCGCTGAATGTCGACGCCTGGCTGGCGGCGGGACGCGCGATCGCCGGTGAAGGCGAAGTGGGTAGTACAAGCGGTGCACCGTCCGCGGCGGGCGGGCCGAATTTCGCCCAATATGTGCTGCCGACCACGATCGCGGCGCGCGCCTCGGAATTGTTCATCAACGAGCGCCGCATGGCCGACGTCGTGGTCGGCGCCTCGCACCGCGGCAGCGCCTGGCAAGCCAACATCCATTCGCGCCAGGCCACCGGCTACCTCACCTGGAGCGAAGGGCAGGGCCAGGGCCTGGGCAAGGTCACGGCGCGCCTGGCCTCGCTCGTGATCCCGGAATCGCAGGCGGCCGAAGTGAAGGAACTGCTCGAATCGAACCGCGGCGCCAGCGCCACCATCCCGGCACTCGATATCGTGGCCGAGCGTTTCGAACTGTTCAACAAGCAGTTCGGGCGCCTCGACCTGCAGGCGAGCAACGTGCAAGCCCTGGCGGGCAGGGAATGGCGCATCGACCGCCTGTCGCTGACCAATCCCGACGGCCACCTGAAAGCGACCGGGCGCTGGCTGACCAAGGATGGCAAGAGCAATACCGGCATGAATTTCACGCTCGACATCCTCGACGCCGGACGCCTGCTCGACCGCCTCGGCTTCCCGGAAACGCTGCGCCGCGGCAAAGGCAAGCTCTCGGGTGATCTGTCTTGGAACGGCTTGCCGTATGCGCTCGACATTCCGACGCTGTCGGGACAGATCGAGCTGAACGTGGGCGGCGGCCAGTTCCTCAAGCAGGACCCGGGCGCGGCCAAGCTGCTCGGCGTGCTCAGCCTGCAAGCGCTGCCGCGCCTGTTGAAGCTCGACTTCCACGACGTGTTCTCGGAGGGCCTGGCTTTTGATGGCATCAGCGCCAACGCCATGATCACGCGCGGCGTCGTCAAGACCGACAACCTCAAGATGCACGGCGTGGCCGCCACCGTGCTGATGGACGGCACCGCCGACATCGCCAACGAGTCGACCGACCTGCGCGTGGTCGTGATCCCGGAATTCAACCTCGGCACCGGGCCGCTGGTGTATGGGCTGGCGGTGAATCCCGTCATCGGCCTCGGTTCCTTCCTCGCGCAACTGTTCCTGCGTGCGCCGGTGATGAAGGCGCTGACGTACCAGATGCGCATCACGGGGCCGTGGAAATCGCCTACCATTACCAAACTCGACAACCCGCCGCCGCGCGCGGCCGCCAAAGCGAAGGAATAAGCCCATGACCCGCGTCGCCGCAGTCCAGATGGTGTCCACCCCCGACGTCGACCAGAATCTCGCCAGCGCGCGCCGCCTGGTGGCCGAAGCCGCCGCCACCGGCGCCACCCTCGTGGCCCTGCCCGAATACTGGCCGATCATGGGCATGAGCGACACCGACAAGGTACGCCAGGCCGAGCCGGAAGGCGCCGGCCCGATCCAGGATTGCATGGCCGAACTCGCTCGACTGCACGCCATCTGGCTGATCGGCGGCACGCTGCCGCTGCGTTCGCACGAATCGGGCAAGGTGCTCAACACCACCCTGGTCTACGACCCACAAGGCGCCGCGGTCGGGCGCTACGACAAGATCCACTTGTTCGGCTTCAACAAGGGCAGCGAATCCTACGACGAGGCGCGCACCATCGTGCCGGGCGAAGCGGTGGGCAGCTTCCAGGCCCCGTTCGGGCGCGTCGGCCTGTCGGTCTGCTACGACCTGCGCTTTCCCGAGCTCTACCGGGCGATGGGCGAATGCGCGCTGATCGTGGTGCCTGCGGCCTTTACCCACACCACCGGCAGCGCGCACTGGGAAGTGCTGTTGCGGGCGCGCGCGATCGAGAACCAGTGCTACGTGCTGGCCTCGGCCCAGGGCGGGACCCATGCGAACGGGCGGCGTACCTTCGGGCACAGCATGCTGGTCGATCCGTGGGGTGAAGTGAAAGACGTGTTGCGCGAAGGGGAGGGCGTGGTGTCGGGTGAGCTCGATCCGGGTTTCCTGGCGTCGGTAAGGGAAAGCCTGCCGGCGCTAAAGCACCGGAAATTATAAAGAAGCCCGGAGCGCTGAGGTAACGTAGGGTGGGCTCCCGAGCCCACGCGTTCGTGTCCCGGCATACCGCACGGTGATCGGAAGCGAACCGGCTCGCACACCGTGGTCATCACTCTTCGCAAATGTTGCGGCATGCATCCGCACGTACGCGTGGGCACGAGTGCCCACCCTACGGTACGCGACTGCCTCCGGCGCGATCGGATTCGCATAGCGTGCACATTCATACCACCTTGCGCCAACACCCGCGTTCGCACCGGTACGATCCGTATAGATATGGCACAATGCCCGCATCCACACGAGACCCACACGCAAAATGACCCCATTCGAACCGAACCTCTCCTCCCTGGCCGTCGCGCGCGACGTGCTACTGACGCCGTTTGGCCTGGACGAAGGCAAGTTGCTGCGCACGCTGGGCACGATGTTCACCCACAAGGTCGACTATGCCGACCTGTACTTCCAGTTCACCAAGAGCGAGGGCTGGAGCCTGGAAGAGGGCATCGTCAAGACCGGCAGCTTCTCGATCGACCAGGGCGTGGGTGTGCGCGCCATCTCGGGTGAGAAGACGGCCTTTGCCTATTCCGACGAAATTTCCGAATCCGCGCTGCTGGATGCCGCCGCCGCGACGCGCACGATCGCACGCGCCGGCGCCGGCCGCGTGAAAGTCGCGGGCGTGACGACGCCGACCGGCGGGCGCTCGCTCTATCTGCCGCGCGACCCGCTCGCTTCGCTCGACGCCACCGCCAAGGTGCGTTTGCTCGAACGCGTCGAAAAGATGGCGCGCGCCAAGGACCCGCGCGTGGTGCAGGTGATGGCGGGCCTGGCCGGCGAATACGACGTGGTGCTGGTGGTGCGCAGCGATGGCGTGCTGGCCGCCGATATCCGCCCGCTGGTGCGCGTGTCGGTCACCGTCATCGCCGAACAGAACGGCCGCCGCGAAACCGGTTCCTCGGGCGGCGGCGGGCGTTTCGACTACGGCTATTTCGACGACGAGATCCTCGAGCGCTACGCCGACGAAGCGGTGAAATCGGCGCTGGTGAACCTGGAAGCGCGTCCGGCCCCGGCCGGCCCGATGACGATCGTGCTCGGACCAGGCTGGCCCGGCGTGCTGCTGCACGAAGCGGTCGGTCACGGCCTGGAAGGCGACTTCAACCGCAAGGGCTCGTCCTCGTATGCCGGCATGATCGGCCAGCGCGTCGCGGCCAAGGGTGTCACCGTGGTCGACGACGGCACGCTGCAGGACCGCCGCGGTTCGCTGAACATGGACGACGAGGGCAATCCGACCCAGTGCACGACGCTGATCGAGGACGGCATCCTGCGCGGCTATATCCAGGACACGATGAACGCGCGCCTGATGAAGATGCCGATCACCGGCAATGCCCGGCGCGAGTCGTTCGCCCACCTGCCGATGCCGCGCATGACGAATACCTACATGCTGGCCGGCGACAAGGACCCGGCCGAGATCCTGGCCTCGGTCAAGAACGGCCTGTACGCGGTCAACTTCGGCGGCGGCCAGGTCGACATCACCAACGGCAAGTTCGTGTTCTCGGCCAGCGAAGCCTACATGATCGAAGACGGCAAGATCACCTATCCGGTAAAGGGTGCGACCCTGATCGGCAACGGCCCGGAAGTCATGAACCGCATCTCGATGATCGGCAACGACATGGCGCTCGATTCGGGCGTGGGCGTGTGCGGCAAGGAAGGGCAGAGCGTGCCGGTCGGTGTGGGACAGCCGACGCTGCGTATCGATGGCGTGACCGTAGGCGGCACGGCGTAAAGCGTGCTGCTGCAATGAACGAATGCCCGGCGCTGCCGGGCATTTTTTTGGTCCATTGATACGTATGTGCTTGACGTAGGGTGGGCGCCCCTGTGCCCACGCGTTACATTGGCGTGACGCATGCGTCCGCGTGGGCCCGGGGGTCCTACGCGGCCCGGCCCACCCTACCGAATTCGCGGATTCATACGTGCGTTGAACGCGTGGACGGCAGAGCTGTCCACCCTACATCCCTTCGATTAGAACTTGTAGGTCAGCCTTGCATACACCGTCCTGCCGAGCGGATCGGCGTAGCGCGCATCGTAGCCCAGCTGGAAGTTGGTGACCTGGTTGGTGAAGGGCGGCTCTTCGTCGAACAGGTTCTTGATGCCGGCCGTCAGTTCGAACATCTTGTTGCCCGTAAATGTGGTGGACAGCGCCCAGGTCGAGTAGTGATCGACGTTGTTGGCGAACTCGGGGGCGACCGAGGTGTTCTGGTCGACGTAGTGCGACATGTAACGGTTCGACAGGTTGAAGGTGTAGTCGCCTTTCACCAGGGTCAGCAGCAGGTTGTGGCGCCAGCGGAACACCGGGGTGGCGTCGGCATAGCGGCCGGCGTTCTGGGTAAAGGCGCCGCCGCGTTCGTTCTGGTAGTCGTACTTGTTGACGTAGGTGCCGTCGAGCGAGAGGCTGAGGTTGCCGAAGGGATTGCGCGGCAGGCGGTACAGCAGCGACAGGTCAAGACCGCGGGTGCGCACTTCGCCCAGGTTGCTGGTGATGTCGAGCACGTAGTCCAGGCGGTTGCCGGCGGCGTTGTAGACGAACAGGTCGCGGTAGCGCTCGAAGTTGGCGAAGATGGTCTGCTCGGCCAGGGCGGAGATCTGGTCTTTCAGCTTGATGTCCCACCAGTCGGCCGACACCGTCAGCGAAGGCAGCGGCTCGAGCACGATGCCGGCGCTCCAGGTACGCGAGCGCTCCGGCTCGAGGTTGGGGTTGCCGCCGCCGCGGATGTTCTGCTGCTGTTCGCAGACGATGTTCGGGTTGGCGCCCGGGATCGCCGTGCCGCCCGGGCACAGCACCGGGTCGTTGTAGGTGTCGGAACTGTTGGTCGTGGTTTGCGGGCCGAACAGGTCGAACAGCGTCGGCGCGCGGAAGCCCTTGTTGAACGAACCGCGCACCAGCAGTTCGCGAGCCGGCTGGTAGCGCAGCGAGACTTTCGGGTTGAAGCTGCCGCCGACGTCGCTGTAGTGGTCGTAGCGCGCCGCGAAGTTCAGTTCCAGGTCCTTGATGACCGGCACGTTGAGTTCGCTGAACACGGCGCCGATGCTGCGCTGGCCCGACTGGTCCTGGGCGTCGGCCGAGCCCGAGCTCGATGCCTGCGAGGCCAGCGCGCGGTTGACGAAGTACTTGGCGCGGTCGCGCCGGAATTCTGCGCCGATGGCGAAGCCGAGCGGGCCGGCCGGCAGCGTCATCAGCTCGCGGCTGGCGCGCGCATCGATGGCGCTGCTGTTGATGCGCGCATGCAGGTACTCGCCCAGCAGCAGGGAATCCTGCAGGTAGGCGGCGCCGGCCGGGCTTTGCGGGCCGAAGGGATTCAGGATCCCGGCGCCGACGCCGTCGATGACGCGCTGGTCGATGACGTAGCCGGCATCGAAGATGCTGCGTGCGCGCCCGAGCGAATGCGAGATCCCGGCGTTGTAGTCCCAGCCGGCCAGCGTGCCTTCGAGGCTGGCCAGCACGCGCACCGTGCTGCTGCTGTCCATGTTGATGCGTCCGCCGGTTTCGGTGGGGCGCCAGCTGATGTCGAGGTTTTCGCCGGTGAGGCCGGGGAAGGCGGGGACAATGCCCGCGCCCGGGTAGTAGGGGCTGGCGCCGGTCATGGTCACGCCGATGTTCGACAGCGGCGGCGGCGCGACGCGCGATTCGGTGGTGTTGCGGCCGAACACGAATTCGATGCTGGCCAGGTGCTCGGGGGTGAGCTGGCGGTTGAACTTGCCCATCGCGCTGTACTGGCGTGTTTTCGGGATGTTGTCGACGTACTGGGTGTAGTCGAATTCGCAGACCGGGTCGTCGCTGGCCGGGGCGGTATCGGGCGACGTTCCCGTTGCGCTGCAGCCGCTGGCGAAATACGGATTGCCGGCGATGCCGAGATCGGAAAAGAAGTTGGCCGGGAAGGTGGTGCGGCTGATCTCGTTCATGCCGCGCTCGGGACGCACGCCGGTGCGCGAGAAGCCTCGGTCGGTCGCGCGCAGGGTGCTTTGCTGGTGGTAGTCGAGCACGCCGAACATGCTGTAGCCGTCCGTGCCGAGGTCGCCCAGGCCGCCCGAGATGTTGATGCGCTGCTCGCTGCCGCCGCCGCGCCGCAGCGGCTCGTAGCCTTCGACGGTGAGGGCATTGCCCTTCACCGAACGGCGGGTGATGAAGTTGATGACGCCGCCGATGGCGTCGGTGCCGTAGATGGCCGAGGCGCCGTCGCGCAGCACCTCCACCCGTTCGAGGGCGGCGATCGGAATGATGTTCAGGTCGACCGTGTCGGCGAAATACGGGTGGTTCGCCAGGCGCCGGCCGTTGAGCAGCACCAGCGTCTTGTCGCCGCCCAGGCCGCGCAGGTCGGCGCTCGAGCGCCCGCCGGTGCCGGAGCCGACTGCGGACGAGCTGACCGTCTGGGTCTGGTTCATCGGGATCGTGTTGAGCACATCCTGGGCCGTGGTCAAGCCCTGCTTGGCGAAGTCGGCGGCGCGGATGGTGGTGATCGGCAGCGAGGCTTCCGACGCGATGCGCTTGATCGAGGAGCCCGTCACTTCGACGCGCTGGATCGGCTGGCCGCCCGTGTCCTGCGCGGGGGTGTCCTGTGCGGCGGCGAGCTGGCAGGCCAGCAGGCCCAGCCCTGCGGCAAGGCCGCCGAACAGCCGGCGCACCGTACGGGACAAGATGGTTTCGTTCATGTCGGCTCCTGAAATCGGGTTGTATGTTCTTGCCCGGGCGCGCAGGCGCGAGGCGGTGAAGTAGTCGAAGCGATGGCGTCGTCAGGCGCGCATGCGCTGCGCGGAAAAGCGGCAAGCCACGTCCGGCCATGCGGCGCCGGACGTGGCCGTTCCTGCGTCAGAACGTGTAGCGCGCCCCCAGGCTGAAGGTGCGTCCGACCGCGCCCGCATAGTCGAGCGGGTTATAGGCCTGGGCGCCGTAGGTCAACGGATCGAGCGGGGCCACCTTGTCGAACAGGTTATCGATCGTGCCGAACACTTCCCAGTTGGGGCGCGGCTTCCAGCGCGCCACCAGGTCGAAGGTCGTGAACGAGGCCAGTTCGCAACCGCTTGGCGCATCCTGCCCGTTGGCGAAGTGGCTGGCGCAGCCATCCGGGTCGCCCTTGAACAGCACGTTGTCGATCGGGCCACGGTAGTTGGCGTTGAGCGACACGCGCCAGTCGCCGCGGTCCCAGGAAGCGCGCAGGTTGACGCGGTGGTCCGGGGTGCCAATGCAGTTGGTGACGTCGCAATTGCCGTGGGTGCCGGCGAAGTCGCGTTCGCTGCCGTCGCGCTCGGTACGCAGCCACTTGTCGAGGTAGGTCCATTTACCGTCGAGCAGCAGGTTGCCGTAGCCCTCGGGCAGGCGCAGCGTATAGCGCGCGTCGACGTCGATGCCGCGTACCTTTGTCGAGGCCGAGTTGACGTAGTTCGCCACCACCGCGGTGATCGCGCCCGGGTCGCCGGGGACGCCCACCTGCGCCGTGCTCGGGTCGCGCGCCACCTGGCCGTTGGCAATGGCGACGTCGGTCAGTTCCTGGTTGATCTCGTTCTTGCGCTTGATTTGCCAGAAGTCGATCGAGATGCTGGTGCGCGGCAGCGGATCCCAGATGATGCCGAAGTTGTAGCTCTTCGAGCGTTCCGGCGACAGCCCCGGATTGGGCGAAGTGATGACCGCGATCGGGCCGGGGTCGCAGGCGATTTGTACACCCAGGGCGCAGCGCAGCGGGTCCTCGGCGGTGGAGAAGGCCGCCAGGCCGCCGACGCCGTTTTCGGCCGCGCTGGGCGCGCGGAAACCCCTGGCGAAGGTGCCGCGCAGGGCCAATTGGCGCGAGGGCTGCCACTTGACGCCGACTTTGGGCGTGTACGAATCGCCCACGTCGGTGAAATGGTCCCAGCGCAGCGCGCCGGTGACCTCGAGGCCGGGCAACACCGGCGCCAGCGCTTCGCCATACAGCGCGAACACGTTGCGCGCGCCGCTGTAGGCCGAATAGCCGAGGCCGATCACGTTGCCGCGTTCGGTGCCGGTGGTGGGGTTCAGCTCGGTCTCCTCGCGCCGCCATTCGGCGCCGACCGCGACCCCGATGGCGCCGCCGGCCAGTTTGCCGAATTCGCGGGTGGCCTTGACGTCGCCCTGGACGATCTTGGTATGGGCATCGCTGCCGATCTTCGGTGCGATCGCCGCGTACACCCCTGGACTGTTGAGGCCGGCGTTCTCGCCGATGCGCCAGACGGTGCCGGGCGGCAGCGCCGCATAGGCGGGACTGGTGGCCAGCGCCGCCGCGATGTTGGCCGCTGTCGGGTCGAGCATGGCGAAGGTGACGTCGCGCTGCAGGTAGCCGTAGCGTTCGTTGGTCACGTTGCTGCGCGAGAACAGCAACGAGGTGTCGAATTCCCAGCCCGCCACGGTGCCGCGTACGCCGGCCAGGGCGCGGATGAAGAAGGAATCGATGTTCGACTGGCGCGGACCGACGTCGCCGGCCAGGTAGCGCAGGCGCGCGGGCGTGCCGAAATACGGGTTGTCGGGGTGGGCCGCGCCGAGCTGGACGCCGGCGTTGCTGACCGGGCCGCCGGGAAAGCCGACGTTGGCGCTGACGGTATTCGGCGTGGTCGATGTGGACGTCTTGCTCGAATACAGGTTCCACTCCGTGTAGGCTTCCATCTCCGCCGGGAGCTTCCAGGTGCCGCGTCCGAACAGGCTGTAGTTCTCCTGCTCGGGCTGCATCTGGTTGTAGACCAGGGTCGAGTCGATCAGGCAGCCGCCGCCGGGGTCGCCCTGCGGGTGGCTGGTGAAGTTGGAACAGGCCGCGCCGGGAAAGGTCTGGGTGAAGCCGCTCGCCGGGTTGAGGCTGCCGCGGTTGAAATAGTCGTTCGTGACCGGGTTGCGCACGTTGCCGTTGATGGCGCTACCGGCGGCGTTGTTGCCGGTAATCGCCCCGGTGCCGCCCAGCGCCTCCTGCGCCGAGTAGCCCCAGTTGCGCAGGTCGATGCGGCCGATGTAGCGGCGGTCGGCGCGGTCGCGCAGCCAGATGTCGTTGCTGCGCTTGAACTCGAAATTGAACAGCGCGTTGTAGCCGTCGGTCTCGAGGTCGCCAATGCCGTGGGTGATGGCGAAGTTCTGCTCCTCGCCATCCCATTCCTTGCTGATGCCGAGCAGCCCGCGCACGGTGGTGCCCTTGAAGTCGCGCCGCAGGATGATGTTGACCACGCCGGCGATCGCGTCGGAACCATAAATGGCGGAGGCGCCGTCCTTCAGGATCTCGACGCGTTCGACCGCGTCGGTCGGGATCACGTTCAGGTCGGCAAACACTTTCTGGCCGTCGTCGGCCAGGCCATAGGAAGCCATGCGCCGGCCGTTGAGCAGCACCAGGGTCGAGGCGGTGCCGAGCCCGCGCAGCGAGATGCCCGAGGCGCCGGCGGCGAAGCCGTTGCCGAAGCTGGTCGGCACCGAGCCCTGGTTGTCCACCGCCAGCGTTTGCAGCAGTTCGGAGACGGTGTTCTTGCCGGAGCGCTCGATGTCGGCGCGGTTGACGGTCAGCACCGACGAAGCGGTTTCGGCTTCGGCACGGCGGATGTTACTGCCGGTGACGACCACGCGCGCCACCGGCCGCTCGGCCGCCTCCTGGGCAGCCGCCGGCGGCGGCGCCAGCAAGACCAGGCCGATCGCGCCGCCGCCCGCGAACAGGCGCCGCACGGATCGGGATAACAAGGTTTCGTTCATTTCCGAACTCCCAGAGAGATGGAGATCCCGGTCCGCGTGGCCGTGGTTGGCCTTGCATGGCCTTTCCTCAAGCATCAGCTCTGGAGAAACTGATCCAATGCAAGGAAACGTGCTGGCCGGACGGGGGCTTGAGGTGACTTTTGCATTGACGGCAACACCTTGTCTGATATCTCTCAATGGTGATCGGAGTGTGCAAAAAGCTGTCGGTTTCACGCAACCACTTGTCTGCAATCGCAGGTGCAAGCCGCCAATGACGCACTGCGACAAATTCCTTGCCAATATTCATAGCCAGGGGTTATAGTCATTTCAACCTTTCTGGGAACCTCCATGCGCCACGCTGCCTTCTTTACCTTTTATTTTTGGTTTAGCCATTCCAGCCTTCAGGCGGTGGAGTAGCGGCAGGGACACGCGACAAGCGACCAGACCGAACACACGAAACCGCCAGCGATGGCGGTTTTTTCATTTGCAGACCAGACAAACGAACGGAGTAACCGCATGCCTCGCACCGACGATTTACGCATCCGCGAAATGAAGGAACTGACGCCGCCCTCGCACCTGATCCGCGAGTTTCCGGTGACGCCGGCGGCCGAGGAAACCGCATCCGCCGCGCGCGTGGCCCTGCACCGCATCCTGCATGGCCAGGACGACCGCCTGATGGTGGTGATCGGACCGTGTTCGATCCACGACCCGAAGGCGGCGATGGAATACGCGCGGCGCCTGGTCGAACAGCGGCGCCGCTTTGCCGGCGAACTCGAGATCGTGATGCGCGTGTATTTCGAAAAGCCGCGCACCACCGTCGGCTGGAAGGGCATGATCAACGATCCCTACATGGACAACAGCTTCCGCATCAACGACGGCCTACGCATGGCGCGCGAGCTGCTGCGCGACGTCAATGAGATGGGGCTGCCGGCCGGCACGGAATTCCTCGACGTGATCAGCCCGCAGTACATCGCCGACCTGATCAGCTGGGGCGCGATCGGGGCCCGGACTACCGAATCGCAGGTGCACCGCGAACTGGCTTCCGGCCTGTCCTGTCCGGTCGGCTTCAAGAACGGCACCGACGGCAACATCAAGATCGCAGTGGAAGCGATCAAGGCCGCTTCGCAGCCGCACCATTTCCTGTCGGTGACCAAGGGCGGCCACTCGGCGATCGTCTCGACCGCCGGCAACGAGGATTGCCATGTCATCCTGCGCGGCGGCAAGGCGCCGAACTACGATGCCGCCAGCGTCGACGAGGCCTGCAAGCAGGTCGCCGGCCTCGGCCTGGCCTCGCGCCTGATGATCGACGCCTCGCATGCCAACAGTTCGAAAAAGCCGGAAAACCAGGTGCCGGTGTGCGCCGACATCGCGCGCCAGATTGCCGGCGGCGACGAGCGCATCGTCGGCGTGATGGTCGAATCGCATTTGCTGGCCGGGCGCCAGGACCTGGTGCCGGGCAAGGAACTGGCGTATGGGCAGTCGGTGACCGATGGCTGCATCGACTGGGAAACCAGCGTCGGCGTGCTCGAGGGCCTGGCAGCGGCGGTGCGCCAGCGCCGGTTGCGCGAGGAATAAAAACCGGCATGGACTTTGTCCGGCGTTTCAACCGGCATATGCCGGACCGCGTGGGCTCGGAGAGCCCACCCTACGGTGCGCTACTGTCATCACTGTATCGTTGGCTGCTGTGTAACGTAGGGTGGGCCGGGCGGCGAACCGCTCTGAGCCCACACGGTCGTACCGTCGCGTACCGCAGCGCCTGAGAACGGCAGGATGCGCGTGCGTTTGGGGCGAACCCAATAAAAAACCCGGCCGAAGCCGGGTTCAGGTTACCGCTTAGTACTGCTTAGTACTGATACCGTGCCCCCACCTTGAAGTAGCGGCCGATGGCGCCGCTGGCGTCCATCGGGTTGTAGCTGAGGCCGCCGTAGGTCAGCGGGTCGAGCGGCGCCACCTTGTCGAGCACGTTGTTGATCGACGCGAACAGTTGCAGGTGGCTGGTCACGTTGTAGCGCGCCGACAGGTCGAGCGTGGCGAACGAGCCGAGGCGGCAGCCGTTCGGGGCGTCGGCGCCGTTGGCGAAGCGCGAGGCGCACAGGTCGCCGTCAAAGGCGACGTTTTTCATCTCGCTACGCCAGTTGGCCGTCGCGCTCAAGCTCAGGGCGTCGCGGTCCCACGAGGCGACCGCGCTGATCTTGTTCTTCGGCGTACCCGCGCAGTTCGAGGTGTCGCAGTTGCCGTGGGTGCCGGCGTACTGGTAGCGCACGGTGGCGGATTCGGCCCGTTCCCAGGAGGAGATGTGGGTCCAGGTCAGGCCGAGCGTGGCGCGGCCGTAGTCGCCCAGGCGGATGCGCTGGCGCAAGTCCAGGTCGACACCCTTGACCTCGGTGAAGCTGGAATTGCGGTAGGGCGCTTTCGACAGCAGCAGGCTGCCCGTATTGGGCTGCACGACGCCGTTCACGACCAGGTTGTTGTCGGCGCGGATCGCGTCCGGCAGCGCCGCCGCTTCGTTGTACGGCATCGGGTTGATCTCGTTGCTGCGCTTGATGCGCCAGCCGTCGAGCGCGATGCTGGTGCCCGGCAGCGGATCCCAGACCACGCCCAGGGTCACGCCTTTCGAGGTTTCCGGCTGCAGCGCGGGATTGCCGACTTTCACAGCGCCGACCGCAACCGCGCAATCGGCCAGGGTGGCGCCGCCGGGGGCCGGGGTGCCACCCGGGCAGCGGATCGGGTCGCGCGCGTTGGCGGTGCCGGTGCTCTGGCTGGCCGGGCCCGATTCGGCCGGTCCCGGTGCGCGGAAGCCTTCCGAATAGGTGCCACGCAGCGCGAAGCTCTGGACCGGGGTCCATTTCACGCCGACCTTCGGCGTGGTCGACGAGAAGTTCTCGTAGCGGTCATAGCGCAGCGCGCCATTGACTTCGACCCCTTTCAAAACGGGCGCAGCGACTTCGACGAACACCGCCTTGATGTCCTGGTCGCCCTGCGCCGCCACGTAGGAGGCGTTGATCGAACCGTTCTCGGTGCCCGACAGGGAAGGATTGTCGAGTTTCTCGCGGCGGTATTCGGCGCCGAAGGCCACGCCCAGGGCGCCGCCCGGCAGCTGCATCAGTTCGCGCGAGGCCTTGAAGTCGAGGATGTCCAGGCGCGTGGTCGAGTGCGAGGTGGCGCTGCGCGCGATCGCCGCGTACAGCGAAGCCGGATTGCGGCCGGCCTGGTTGCCGATGTAGTAGGGGAACAGCGGGCTGGCCGGGTTGCCGAGCGCAGCGGCCAGGGCCGGCATGACCAGCATGTTGCTGTAGTCGAGGTCGAGCGTCGAGCGCGAGTGCACGTAGGCCGTGTCGTAATCCCAGCCATACATCTGTCCCTTGACGCCGACCACGGCGCGCATGAAGGCATTGTCGGCCGAACGGGTCGAGGGGCCGACGTCGAAGGCCGAATAGCGCAGGTTGACCGGCACGCCGTAGGGGTTTTGCGGGTGGTTGGCGGCCAGCACGATGGCGTTGGCGCCAGAGCCGTAGTTGATGACGCCGGTCGGGAACTGGGCGTTCGGCGGGAAGGCGACCGTCGGCGAGACCGATGGCGGGATCAGCGTGAACTCGGTGTCGCGGCGCGAGTAGCCGGCTTCGGCATACAGTTCGTGGCCGCCGCCGAGGCGCTTGCCGAAGCGGGTGTAGAGGTTGATGCCGCTGATCTCGGGCTGCATCGAGCGGAACTGGTCGGCGTACCAGAGGCAGCCGCCGGCCGGGTCTTGCGCGGTCGTGGTCGACAGTGCCGAGCAGCCCGGCAGCGAGACGTAGTTGCCCGTCACCGGATTGCGCAGCGCGCCGGTCGGGGTCGCGCTCGAGGCGCCTGGGGTGATGAAGCCGGCGGCGAACTGGGTGTTCTGCGGATAGCCCCATGGGCGGATGTCGCCGGCGCCGATCCAGTCGCGTCCGGCGCGGTCCTTGTTCATCAGCTCGCGGTTCGAATACGACTCGATGTTGAGCAGGACATTGTAGCCTTCCTGGTCGAGCGTGCCCACGCCCCAGGTGATCGATCCCTTGGCCATTTCGCCGTCGTGGTAGCGCGACTGGCCGACTTCGCCCTTGAGCACCAGGCCGGTGAAATCGCGGCGCAGGATGATGTTGACGACGCCGGCGATGGCGTCGGCGCCATAGGTCGAGGAGGCGCCGTCCTTGAGGATTTCGATGCGCTCGACCGCTTCCATCGGCACGGTGGAAAGGTCGGTAAAGCTCTTCTGGCCATCGTCGGCGCGCGCGAACGGCGCCATGCGGCGGCCGTTGAGCAGCACCAGGGTCGAGGTGGCGCCGAGGCCGCGCAGCGAGATGGCGGTGGAGCCTGCCGCGAAGCCGTTGCCGAAGCCGGTCGGCAGCGAGCCGGCGCCGTCGGCGGTCAGGGTTTGCAGGTATTCGGAGACGGTGCTCTTGCCCGACTTGACGAGGTCTTCGCGGGTGACGACCTGGACCGGCGAGGCGGTTTCGGCGCTGGCGCGCTTGATACTCGAGCCGGTCACTTCGACACGGGCGATCGGCGCGTCCGCCGTCCCGCTCACCTGGGCGAAGGCGGGCAGGGCGAAGGCGCTGGCCAGCGCCATGGAAACGGCTTGCGACATCATTGTTCTTTTATGCATCTCTACTCCAGAAATAGCCAAAGGGAAATTTTTATAGAACATATGCATGTTATTTTTCGGAAAAATCTGGTTCAGACTTTCCATGGATGCGCTGTGCATATGCGATATCGTTTGTCCTGAGTCGAAATGTAGTCGGTTCATTTCGGCGTATTTATAAAAACATGTAGCGAAAGCAACGTCAAGGTAACGTGGATATGCATGACATGGAAACAACACTTTGACATTTGAAACGTGTGGCGATTGACAGCTCAGCGGTATCGGGCATGCGCAGGCGTTGCTGCGGTGCAGCAGATCGAAGTCGCCGGGGGCGACCGATTCAGGGTATGGTTACGCCTTTTGGATACGGCCGGGTGCGCAGGGCGCGTTTGGTAAAAGTATGCTGGCTTACATATTGCGCCGACTCTGGCAGATGCTGCCAACCATGGCGGGCGTCATCTTGCTCGTCTTCGTGCTGTTCAACTGGGTCGGCGGCGACCCGTCCTATCTGCTGGCCGGCAAGATGGCGGACGAGGCGGCGATCGCCAACATCCGCGCCCAGCTCGGCATCGACCAGCCGTATCACGTGCAGCTGTGGATCTTCGTCCAGCAGATCCTCACGTTTGACTTCGGCAACGCCTGGAGCACGGGCGAACCGGTGTCGCACATCATCGCCAGCCGGCTCGGACCCTCGCTGACGGTGCTGGTGCCCCTGACCATCCTCGAAACCTTGTTCGGCATCGCGCTGGCCCTCGGCATCGCCTTCGTGCGCGGCTCGCTCACCGACCGCGCCGTGATGGTGGCCTGCACGGTCGGCATGTCGATCTCGATCCTGGTCTACATCATCGTGTTCCAGTACTTTTTCGCCTACAAGCTGGGCCTGTTTCCGGTGCAGGGCTGGGGCAACAGCCTCGGCGACAACCTGCTGCGTTATGCGCTGCTGCCGATCATCATCGGCCTGGCGGTCTCGATCGCGCCGACGCTGCGCCTGTACCGCAGTTTCGTGCTCGACGAAGTGCACCAGGATTACGTGCGCACCGCGCGCGCCAAGGGCTTGAGCGAACGCCGCATCGTCTGGGTACACGTGCTGCGGAATGCCGCGATCCCGATCATCACCCACGTGATGGCGAACCTGCCGGCGCTGCTGATCGGCGCGTTCTTGCTGGAGCGCTTTTTCGGGATTCCCGGTATCGGACGCGAAGTCATCCTGGCGGTGGAGCGCAGCGATTTTCCGGTGATCAAAGCGATCACCGTGTATGTCGCGGCCGCGACCATGGTCTTCAACCTGTTGGCCGACCTGCTGTATGGCGCGGTCGATCCGCGCGTGCAACTCAAATGAGGGCGGCCGTGATGGAACACGCCGTCTCGCCCGGCCTGTGGACGCTCGCCTGGCGCCGCCTGCGCGCCGACCGCGTCGCGATGGCGGCGCTGGCCGTGGTCGGCGCTTTCCTGCTGATGCTGGTGTTGTCGGGCGCCGGGCTGGTCGCCAGCGACTGGGAAGAGGAGGTGGCGGTGAATTACGCGCCGCCGGGTTTTGTCGGGCCTGACGCCGCCACGGATGCACTGGCGCGCCCGCAGGCGCCGCCGCCGCCGAATGCCTTCGACCCGCTGGCGGAGGAACTCGCGCAGTTGAAGGCTGAGGTGCAAGCCACCCATCCGCCGCGCGCGAAAGCGCTGACGCTGCCCTTCGGCGCCGATAAATGGGGGCATGACGTGCTCAGTAAAACCATCAAGGGCGGCGAGACCTCGATCGTGGTGGGGCTGGTCGCGGCCTTCGTCGCGGTTGCGCTCGGCACCTTGTTCGGCGCCGTCTCCGGCTTTTTCGGCGGCGTCGTCGACGACCTGTTCAACTGGTTCTACAGCATTTTTACCTCAATTCCATCGATCCTGATGATCTTGACGGTTGCCGCCGTGCTCCAGCAAAAGGGCGTGACGACGATCGTGCTGATCCTCGGCCTGACCGGCTGGACCGGCCCCTACCGCCTGATCCGCGCCGAATACATCAAGCACAAGGCGCGCGAATACGTGATGGCGGCCGATGCGATTGGCGCCTCCAGCTGGCGCAAGATGTTCTCGCACATTTTCCCGAACGTCTCGCACGTGGCGCTGGTGCAGCTGTCGATCCTGGTCGTCGGCTTCATCAAGGCCGAAGTCATTTTGTCCTTCCTCGGCTTCGGGGTGCCGGTGGGGACCGTGTCCTGGGGCAGCATGCTGAACGAGGCGCAGAACGAGCTGATTCTCGGTAAATGGTGGCAGCTGGCGGCCGCGGCCGGCGCGATGGCGCTGCTGGTGACGGCGTTCTCGCTGTTCACCGATGCGCTGCGCGATGCGCTCGACCCGAAATTAAAGTGAGCCAGCGATGAGTATGGAACCGACGATGCTGCTGCAGGTACGCGACCTGCGCATTGCCTTTCGCGTCGACAAGAAGAATACGGTCGAAGCGATCAAGGGCATTTCCTTCGACGTGCCGCGCAACGCCACCGTGGCGCTGGTGGGGGAATCGGGCAGCGGCAAGTCGGTCAGTTCGCTGGCCGTGATGGGGCTGCTGCCGGCGGAGACGACCATCGTCGATCCGGGTTCGAGCGTGCTGTTTAACGGGCGCGAGCTGTTGCAGCTGTCCGTGGCCGAGCGCCGCCAGCTGTGCGGCAAGGACATCGCGATGATTTTCCAGGAGCCGATGTCGTCGCTGAATCCGGTGTTCACGGTCGGCTTCCAGATCGGTGAAGTACTGCGCCTGCACATGGGCATGGGCAAGAAGCAGGCGCGTGCGCGCACGCTGGCATTGCTGGAAGAGGTCGGCATTCCCGATCCGGCCAACAAGATCGACGCCTACCCGAGCCAGATGTCCGGCGGCCAGCAGCAGCGCGTGATGATCGCGATGGCGATCGCCTGCGAACCGAAATTGCTGATCGCCGACGAGCCGACCACCGCGCTCGACGTGACGATCCAGAAGCAGATCATGGAACTGATCGCGGCCCTGCAAAGGAAGCACCGCATGTCGGTGCTGTTCATTACCCACGACCTCGGGCTGGTGGGAGAGATTGCCGACCGCGTGATCGTGATGCGCCATGGCGAAGTGCGCGAGGAGGGCAGCGCCGGCCAGGTGTTCGGCGCGCCGCGCGACGCCTATACCCGCGCGCTCTTGCATTGCCGCCCGACCCTGGATAGCCGCCCGGTGCGGCTGCCGGTGATCGACGATTTTTTAAGCGGCCGCAGCGATCCGCTTGCGTCGCTGCCGCAGCGTACGCGCGGCTATGCGCCCGACGACGAGAACGTGCTGGTTGTGAATAACCTGGCCAAGAGTTTTACCCTGCGCGACGGCTTGTTCCGCAAACGCGCGTTTCACGCGGTAAAGGACGTGTCGTTCACGCTGCCGCGCGGGAAAACCTTGGGCGTGGTCGGCGAATCTGGGTCCGGCAAGACCACGGTCGGCCTGACCCTGCTACGCCTGCACCGCGCCAGCGGCGGCAGCGCGCATTTCGACGGACGCGATTTGTTCGCCATGTCGGACCGGGAATACGCGGCCTATAAACGGCGCATCCAGATCATTTTCCAGAATCCATATGCCTCGCTCAATCCGCGCTTCACGGTCGGACAGATCCTGCTGGAACCGATGCGCATCCATGGCATTGGAAGTGACGACCGCGAACGCACCAAATCGGTGCATGCCTTGCTGGAACGGGTCGGCTTGCCGGCGCAGGCGTTCGGCCGCTATCCGCACGAGTTTTCCGGCGGCCAGCGCCAGCGCATCGCGATTGCGCGCTGCCTGACGATGAAGCCGGAAATCCTGGTCTGCGACGAATCGGTGTCGGCGCTCGACGTCTCCGTGCAGGCGCAAGTGTTGAACCTGCTGCAGGACCTGCAGGACGAGTACAAGCTGAGCTACATTTTCATTTCGCACGACTTGTCGGTGGTGCGTTACATCGCCGACCGGGTGATGGTGATGCACCACGGCAGCGTGGTCGAGATGGCGGATTCGGACGCGCTCTACTGCAATCCGCAGCACCCTTATACGCAGTCGCTGCTCGCTGCCATTCCACGCGTTGCATAAAAATTACAGAAGCGCTTACAGGAATCGGCGCCGCCAGCCGGAGATGCGGAATTCCGCTACCATGAAGGGATGTCCCAGCTCACTGTCCTGATCCAGAACTACGGCGTCTTCCTCGTCTTCGGCACCGTGTTGCTGGAGCAGTTCGGCCTGCCGATTCCCGCCTTTCCCGTGCTGGTGCTGGCCGGCGCGATGGCGTTCGAGGGCGGCGCCAGCTGGCAGCTGTGCCTGCTGGCGGTGGTGCTCGCCTGCATGGTGTGCGACTATTTCTGGTTCCGCGCCGGGCGCTTCTACGGCAAGCGCGTGCTGCGCCTGCTGTGCCGCATTTCGCTGTCGCCCGATTCCTGCGTCAACCAGACCGAAGACCGCTTCCGCCGCTACGGCCCGAAGTCGCTGCTGGTCTCGAAATTCGTTCCCGGCTTTAACACCATCGCCGCGCCGATGTCCGGCGCGCTCGGCACCGATACCCGCAGCTTCCTCGGTTTTTCCGTCACCGGCGCGCTGCTCTGGGGCGGTACCGGGATCGCGGTTGGCGCGATCTTCCACGACAGCGTCGACCGTGTGCTCGGCGCCCTGGAAACCATGGGCAGCGCCGCGCTGATGGTGCTGGCCAGCGTGCTGGCGCTGTTCGTCGTCTATAAATATGTCGAACGGCGCCGCCACCGCGCCACCCTGGCGGTGCCGCGCATCGCGATCGCCGAACTGGAGGCGCTGATGGACGGCGGGCACGATCCGCTGATCATCGACGCGCGCAGCGTGACGGCCCAGGCGCTCGAGTCCGCCATTCCCGGTGCGCTGCTGTTCAATACTTGCGAACCGGGCCAGTTGATGGCCGGGCTGGACAAGGACCGGCACATCGTCGTGTATTGCAGCTGCCCCAACGACGTCACGGCGGCGCAGGTGGCGAAGCAATTCCTGGCCAACGGGTTTCACCGGGCACGGCCGCTGCATGGCGGGCTGGATGCCTGGCATGCGCATCATGGGATTGCAGGTGACCCGCAGGTAGCGCCCGGGCCTGCTTGACGTAGTAGGACTACTTTCGTCTTTGGCGCGGCTGTTGTATCACGTAGGGTAGGCTCTCCGAGCCCACGCGGTTCGCCGGTTGCGTAACGCAAACGCCATTCTATTCGCCTCCGTGCATGGTCCCCGGCAGTCAATTACACGCGGATTGCGGACGCGTCGTACCGCGTGGGCTTGGAGAGCCCACCTGCGGTGCACGACGGCCAACAATTTCCTTGTACCTAAACTACAAAATCTGCTTGTCAGTCCGCAAAGAAATCCAGTAAGCTTGGGTCTCCCCCAGCCTGATTCTCTGCAATGACTGCTTCCTTGCCCGCACACCTCGCCCCCCACGCCAGCCCGTTCGATAGCGCGCGCCTGCTGGCCGACGTCGGCGGCACCAATGCGCGCTTTGCGCTCGAGCGGGCGCCGGGGCGCTGCGAGGCGGTGCAGGTGCTCGCCTGCGGCGACCATGCGAGCTTTGCCGACGCCATGCGCACCTACCTGGCCTCGCCCGCGGTGCAGGCCGCCGGCCCGGTGCGCCATGCGGCGGTGGCGATCGCCAATCCGGTCGATGGCGACCAGATCCGCATGACGAACCACCACTGGCAATTCTCGATCGAGGCGGTGCGCCTTGAGATTGGCCTGGAGACGCTGTTGGTGGTCAACGATTTCTACGCCCTGGCGCGGTCGCTGCCGCACCTGCCTGAATCCGGCAAGGTGCAGGTCGGCGGCGTCGCCGCCCGTGCCGGCGCACCGCTCGGTTTGCTTGGCGCCGGTACCGGCCTGGGCGTCTCCGGCCTGATTCCGGCGGGCGGCAACTGGACCGCACTCAACAGCGAAGGCGGGCACGTTACCTTTGCCCCGGCAAACGAACTCGAAGTCGCGATCCTGCAATACGCCTGGCGCGAGTTCGAGCACGTCTCGGCCGAGCGCTTCCTGTCGGGCGCGGGCGTCGAACTGATCTACCGCGCGCTGGCCCACGTGCAGGGCAAGGTGTCGGAAAACCTGTCCGCGCCGGAAATCTCGCGGCGCGCGCTGGCGGGGGAATGCGCCTTGTCGGATCAGGTCGTCGATGTCTTCTGCGGCATGCTCGGCTGCGCCGCCGGCAACCTGGCCGTGACCCTGGGTGCACAGGGCGGCGTGTACATCGGCGGCGGCATCGTGCCGCGCCTGGGCGAACGCTTCGCCGCGTCCCCGTTCCGCCAGCGCTTCGAACAGAAGGGCCGGTTCGCTTCTTACCTGGCCCAGGTGCCTACCTACGTGATCACTGCCGAATATCCGGCTTTCCTTGGGGTGTCCGCCGTTTTGGCGGAAAAACTGTCGGCTTGAAGCCAAAGCGGCCACGCAGCCCTTGCGCAAATGGCCGTTCCTGTGTTTTATCGGTTACAATGGCCCGCAGTTGAAAGAAACGATGTCGATCGCCATCACGGCGCGCCTATCTCAAGGCCGCGTGTAACATCCGCGTTTCGTCGAATCAGTTTCGTCGGAAATCATCTGTAGGCCGCCCGCCTTGCACGCGTGCAGCCCTGTGCGTGGGTCCTGTCCCGCCACCGTTATTCCGCCCGCCGCGTCCAAGCGCGGGCCCTTGATTCCTGTTTAATTAAGCAGCAATGCGTTAGCAGCACTGCGCGAACAGCATTGCGAACCGCGTCGGCGACTGGCCTGCGCTGCGCCCATTCCGGCCAGCCGTCCACCGCTGGACGCTTATTTGTTTGATAGTTTCCTGGCGCGAGCCTGAATAACGTCGAGAATGAAGACTGATGAGGCCAAGCGGGTCCTCGAGACCGCCTTGCTGTGTGCGCGCGAGCCGATGTCGCTGCACGGCATGAAGAAGCTGTTTGCCGACGTCGACGCCAACGGGCGCGTGCTCGGTATTGGCGTCGGCACCGACACCATCAAGTTGCTGCTCGAAGAATTGCGCCACGACTGGCAAGACCGCGGCATCGAGATCGTCAGCCTGGCCTCCGGCTGGCGCTTCCAGAGCCGCCCCGAGATGAAGCCATATCTCGACCGTATCACGCCGGAAAAGCCGCCGAAGTATTCGCGCGCCACGCTCGAGACGCTGGCGATCATCGCCTACCGCCAGCCGGTGACGCGCGGCGACATCGAGGAAATCCGCGGCGTCGCGGTGAACTCGCAGACGATCAAGATGCTGGAAGACCGCGGCTGGATCGACGTCGTCGGCCACCGCGAGGTGGTGGGACGGCCGGCCCTGCTGGGTACGACGAAGCAATTTCTCGACGACTTGGGTCTGGCATCGCTGGGGCAATTGCCTCCGTTAGACAGTATTGCCGACGCCCAGGATGGGCGCAGCCTGGAGGCGCTGGAAGCGGCGCTGCAACAGAATTTTAATAAGACGGACGCGCCTGCGGACGTCGACGAACAAGTTACTTCACCCGTTGAAGTCCCGATACACGACCCGCAACCGGCCTTCGGCGTGGACAGGGTCAACAACATTGATACGAACGATGAATCCAACTGACACCGATACCATGCCTGGCGAACCGGGCAAGGACGAGGCGGCCAAACCGAAACGCCGCACCAAGGCTGCCGCCGCTGCGCCTGCCGCTGACGCTCCTGTTGCAGCCGCTGCCGACACTGCGCCGGCCGCGAAGCCGAAGCGCCGCACCAAGGCGGCCATCGCCGCCGAGGCGGCGGCGAACGCTGCCGCCGTGCCTGCTGTAGCGGCCGCGCCTGCGCCTGTTGCTGCACCTGTTGCCGACGTTGCCCCGGCACGCGTTTCGGTGCGCAAACCGCGCGCACCGAAGGCCAAGCCAGCCGAAGCGCCGGCCCAGGCAATGGACACCTGGCCGCAGCCGGCCGCAACGCCTGCAGCGGCGCCAACGACCGACAACATGGCCGCCGCCGATGCGTCGCGCCCGGAGCCAACCAAGGCCGACGGCCAGCGCAAGCCGCGCGGTCCGCGCCAGATGCGCGAACAGCGCGCCGTGCGCGAAGCGCGCCAGCCGGCGCCGGCCGCCGTGCTGGCTACCGCGCCCGAGGCGCAGGCAGCCGACGCGCAGCCAGCGGCGACCGAGCAGGGCGCCGCCAACGCGGAAGTGCGCCGCGAACCGCGCCAAGGCAAGGGCAAAGGCAAGAACAACAAGGGCACGCCACGCAATGCCCAGCCAAACGGCCAGCCGAATACCCAGGCAGGCGCCCAGCAGGGCGGCCGCGGCCAGGGCGGCAAGCAGGGAGGCAAAGGCAAGCCGGGCGGCAAACCAAATGACGCCGACGCCGTGTTCTCGTTCGTCACTTCGGACGCGTTCGATGCCAACGACGGCGGCCGTGGCCAGCAGTCGAAGGCGGTGCGCCGCGACCTGACCTCGGACGACGACGCGCCGAAGCTGCACAAGGTGCTGGCCGAAGCCGGCCTCGGTTCGCGCCGCGACATGGAAGACCTGATCGTTGCCGGCCGCGTATCGGTGAACGGTGAGCCTGCCCACATCGGCCAGCGCATCCTGCCGACCGACGCCGTGCGCATCAACGGCAAACTCATCCAGCGCCGTGTCAACAGCAGCAAGCCGCCGCGTGTGCTGGTGTACCACAAGCCGGCCGGCGAAATCGTCAGTCACGACGATCCGGAAGGCCGTCCATCGGTGTTCGACCGCCTGCCGACCATGAAGACCGGCAAGTGGCTGGCCGTCGGCCGCCTCGACTTCAATACCGAAGGCCTGCTGCTGTTCACGACTTCGGGTGACCTGGCGAACCGCCTGATGCACCCGCGCTACAACATCGACCGCGAATACGCCGTGCGCACGCTGGGCGAGCTCGAAGAAGGCATGCGCCAGAAGCTGCTGGCCGGCGTCGAGCTCGAAGACGGCCTGGCCAACTTCACGAAAATCGCCGACGGCGGCGGCGAAGGCATCAACAAGTGGTACCGCGTGGTGATCGGCGAAGGCCGCAACCGCGAAGTGCGCCGCATGTTCGAGGCGGTGGGACTCACCGTCTCGCGCCTGATCCGTACCCGTTACGGCGCGATGACGCTGCCCTCGGGCCTAAAGCGCGGCCGTTGGGAAGAGCTGGAAGAAAACGACGTGCGCAGCTTCATGTCCGCGTTCGGGATCGAGAAAAAGGGCGCCGCCGGCGATGGCAAGGGGAAAGGCAAGGGCGGGCAGCAGGCCGATCCGCGCCGTTCCGACGGCAACCGCATCGACCGTGCCGACGCGAATCGCAACGTCGACCCATTCGGTCCGCCGGTGGCGCGCGTCGGCGTGCCGCCGCGCGGCGGCCAGGGCCAGATGCCAACCGGTCGTGGCGCAGGTGCCGGCGGCGGCAAGGGCCGCGGCGGCAATGCCGGCGGCTTCGGCGGCGGTGCATCGGGTCGTCCGGGCAGTGGTGGCGGCAGCAGCCGTCCACGCCAGCCGGATCCGCTGCAGACGACCTTCGGCTTCGGCAACGCCGGCGGTGCGCGCCGCGGCGGTGGCCATGGTTCGCGCGGCGCCGAGCCGGGTTTGCCGCGTCGCGGCCGCAGGGGCTAAATAGTCGAAAAGCCAGGTGCACCGTAGCATGGGCACTTGTGCCCATGCGGATCACCGCTTGAATTATGACGCCGTGTCCTCATGTGGGGTGACCGGGTTCAACGGTAACGTTTTACATGCGGTGCGAACGCGTGGGCTCGAGAGCCCACCCTACGGTGCGCGACGGTTAACGGTGAAGTCTCGGGCCTGTTCGATATCCGCTTTAATATCGTGCGCAGCCGTTGTTGGCTAGCCCATAAAATGGTATGTCGATTGCAGCGTGCCCTCGAATACGTTATAATTTGCAGCCTAATCGAAGTCCTTTCCCAGTATTAAATTGGTGCAAGTGCTTTCATCTGGTTGGGTTGTAAATACAAAAGATGGGCAGATGCCCATTTTTTTTTTGGTAAAACGTTTTAACGCCCTTGGAGAAGTGTCGTGCAGCAGTTTGATTTGATCGCCAAGACAGTCGGTGGCCTCGGCTATGACCTCGTTGATGTTGAACGCGGCGAGCGCGGTGTGCTGCGTGTGTTTATCGATTTCCCGGCTGCCGTCGCGGAAGAGAAGGGCTTGATTACCGTCGAGGACTGCGCAAAGGTGAGTCACCAGTTGTCGCACGTGCTGACGGTGGAGAACGTCGATTACGAACGTCTCGAGATTTCGTCGCCCGGGCTGGACCGCCCGGTGCGCACCCTGGCCGATTTCGAGCGCTTCGCCGGCCATGAATGCACGGTGAAGCTGCGTCTCGCCATGCCGGGCACCGCGAACCGGAAGACCTATACGGGCATCCTGGTCGCGCCGGAAGGCGACAAGATCGGTCTGGAATTTGAAGGTAAGGATGGGCCCGCGTTGTTGGAATTTACGCTGGCCGAATTGGACAAGGCACGGTTGGTGCCGCAGGTGGATTTTAGGAGTCGCAAAGCATGAGTCGCGAAATTTTGTTATTGGTTGATGCGCTTGCGCGCGAAAAAAACGTCGATAAGGAAGTGGTGTTCGGGGCGCTCGAGTTCGCCCTGGCCCAGGCCACCAAAAAACGCTATGAAGGCGAGGTCGACATTCGCGTGAGCATCGATCGCGACAACGGCGAGTTCGAAACTTTCCGCCGCTGGCACGTCGTGCCCGATGAGGCCGGCCTGCAACTGCCGGACCAGGAAATCCTGCATTTCGAAGCAAAAGAACAGATCGCCGACATCGAAGTCGACGAGTACATCGAAGAGCCGGTGGAATCGGTCGACTTCGGCCGCCGCTTCGCCCAGGACACCAAGCAAGTCGTCCTGCAGCGCGTGCGTGATGCCGAGCGCGAACAGATCCTGCAAGACTTCCTCGAGCGCGGCGATTCGCTGGTGACCGGCACGATCAAGCGCATGGAACGCGGCGACGCGATCGTGGAATCGGGCAAGATCGAAGCGCGCCTGCCGCGCGACCAGATGATCCCGAAAGAGAATCTGCGTATCGGCGACCGCGTCCGTGCCTACATCCTGCGCGTGGACCGCAACATGCGCGGCCCGCAGGTGATCCTGTCGCGCACCGCGCCGGAATTCATCATGAAGCTGTTCGAACTGGAAGTGCCGGAAATCGAGCAGGGCCTGCTGGAAATCAAATCGGCTGCCCGTGACGCCGGCGTGCGCGCCAAGATCGCGGTCTTTACCAGCGACAAGCGCATCGACCCGATCGGTACCTGCGTCGGCATGCGCGGTTCGCGCGTGCAGGCCGTGACCGGTGAACTCGGCGGCGAGCGCGTCGACATCGTGCTGTGGTCGGACGATCCGGCCCAGTTCGTCATCGGCGCCCTGGCGCCAGCGAACGTGTCGTCGATCATGGTCGACGAAGAAAAGCACGCGATGGACGTCGTGGTCGACGAAGAGAACCTGGCGATTGCGATCGGCCGCTCCGGCCAGAACGTGCGCCTGGCCTCGGAACTGACCGGCTGGAAGATCAACATCATGACGGCCGAGGAATCGGCCAACAAGGTGGCGCAGGAAACGGCATCGATCCGCACCCTGTTCATGGAAAAACTGGACGTCGACCAGGAAGTGGCCGACATCCTCGTCGAGGAAGGTTTCTCGAGCCTGGAAGAAATCGCCTACGTGCCGATTTCGGAAATGCTGGAAATCGAATCCTTCGACGAAGAAACCGTGAACGAGCTGCGTACCCGTGCCCGTGACGCCCTGGTGACCGAGGCGATCGCTTCGGAAGAGGGCCTGGAAGGCATGGAAGAGCAACTGGTCAACCTCGAAGGCATGGACCGCACGACTGCCGGCAAGCTCGGTCTTGCAGGCATCAAGTCGGTGGAAGCCTTCGCTGGCCTGGCCTACGACGAATTCGGCGCCATCCTGGCCCTGTCGTCGGACCGCGCCCGTGAACTGATCAAGAATGAATTTAATGATGTGACCGACGATGAGATGAAGCTGGTCGACAGTAAATATGATGACCGTGTCAAAGCGCTGCAGGCGAAAGCCTGGAGCCTTGCAGAAACGGCCAAGGCATAATTTGCAAATCTTTATCATCTCCGCGACACATAGAAAAGAGGACTGAATGGCGAGTAACAACGTAGCCCAATTTGCCACCGAACTGAAGATGCCTGCAGATTTGCTGCTGACGCAGCTGCGTTCCGCCGGCGTCGATAAAAGCTCGACGTCAGATCCCTTGTCAAAGGATGATAAGGACAAGCTGCTGAACCACCTGCGCCGTACCCACGGCGCGGCGGATGCGACCGAGAAGAAGAAAATCACGGTCACCCGCAAGGAAACGAGCGAGATCAAGCAGGCGGACGCATCGGGCAAGTCGCGCACGATCCAGGTCGAAGTGCGCAAGAAGCGCACCTTCGTCCAGCGTGACGACCCTGCCCAGGCGCCGGCCGCCGCAGCCCCGGCCGCACCGGTCGTCGACGAAGCCGAAATCGCACGCCGCGAGGAAGAGTCGCGCCGTCACGCCGAGCTCGTCGCCCGCCAGGAAGCCGACCTGCGCGAAAAGCAGGAACGCCTGGCCAAGCTCGAAGCGGAACGCGCCGAACAGGCCAAGGCCGACGAAGAGCAGGCCAAGCGCGACGCCGCCGAAGCTTCCAAGCGCGATGCCGCCGCTGCCGCTGCCGCGAATTCGGCAGCCAGCGAGCAAGCCAAGCAGGCTGCCGCCGACGAAGCCAAGCGCAAGACGGAAGCCGCCGCCAAGGAAGCCGCCGAACGCGCTGCCGCCACCGAGCGTGCACGCAAGGCCGTGGCCGACGAAGTCGCCCAGATCAAGCTGATGATGGCGCAGCCGCGCCGCGTCATCAAGGCGCCGGAACCGGTGCCGCCGCCGGTCGTGGCCAAGCCGGCCGCACCTGCCGGCACGCTGCACAAGCCTGCCGACAAGAAGCCGGCCGACGGTACCGCCGCCAAGCCGGGCGACAAGAAGCCGGGCGACAAGAAGTCGATCAAGTCGGCGAACGTCTCCTCGACCTGGTCGGACGACGCCAAGAAGCGTGGCGCGCCGAGCGGTGCCAAGGGCCGTGGCGCCCCGAGCGCGCCGAGCGGCCGCGACGGCTGGCGTTCGGGTGGCCGTAGTGGTGGCCGCCGTTCGCACGGCGACGACCGCGAAACCAACTTCCAGGCGCCGACCGAGGCGATCGTCAAGGACGTCCACGTTCCCGAGACGATCACCGTGGCCGAACTCGCCCACAAGATGTCGGTGAAGGCGTCGGAAGTCATCAAGCAGCTGATGAAGCTGGGCCAGATGTGCACCATCAACCAGGTGCTGGACCAGGAAACCGCGATGATCGTGGTGGAAGAGATGGGCCACAAGGCCTTCGCTGCCGCCGAGGACGATCCTGAAGCGCTGCTGGCCGACCAGGGCGAACACGCCGAGTTCGAATCGACGGCGCGTGCGCCGGTGGTGACCGTCATGGGTCACGTCGACCACGGTAAAACCTCGCTGCTGGATTACATCCGCCGTGCGAAAGTAGCTGCTGGCGAAGCCGGCGGCATTACCCAGCACATCGGTGCGTACCACGTGGATACCCCACGCGGCATGATCACCTTCCTGGATACCCCGGGTCACGAAGCGTTCACCGCGATGCGTGCCCGTGGCGCCAAGGCGACCGACATCGTCATCCTGGTGGTGGCGGCGGACGACGGCGTGATGCCGCAGACCAAAGAGGCGATTGCCCACGCAAAAGCCGCCGGTGTGCCGCTGGTCGTGGCGATCAACAAGATCGACAAGCCGGGTGCGAACACCGACCGCGTCACGCAGGAACTGGTGGCCGAAGGCGTGGTGCCGGAAGAATACGGTGGCGATTCGCCATTCGTGCCGGTGTCGGCCAAAGTCGGTACCGGTATCGACGACCTGCTCGAGCAAGTACTGCTGCAGGCCGAAGTGCTGGAACTGAAGGCGCCGGTCGGTGCGCCGGCCCGTGGCCTGGTGGTCGAATCGCGCCTCGACAAGGGCCGCGGCCCGGTCGCGACGATCCTGGTGCAATCGGGTACCCTGCGCCGCGGCGACGTGGTGCTGGCCGGTTCGGCGTATGGCCGTGTCCGTGCGATGCTGGACGAAAACGGCAAGGCGATCACCACCGCCGGTCCATCGATCCCGGTCGAGATCCAGGGCCTGACCGAAGTGCCGGCTGCCGGCGAAGAAGTCATGGTCATGGCCGACGAGCGCAAGGCGCGTGAAATCGGTCTGTTCCGTCAAGGTAAGTTCCGCGACGTGAAGCTGGCCAAGCAGCAGGCGGCGAAGCTGGAAAACATGTTCGACCAGATGGGCGAGGGCGAGGTCAAGAACCTGCCGCTGATCATCAAGACGGACGTGCAGGGTTCGCAGGAAGCACTGGTCGGTTCGCTGCAGAAGCTGTCGACTTCGGAAGTGCGCGTGCAGGTCGTCCATGCGGCGGTCGGCGGCATCACCGAGTCGGACGTCAACCTGGCGGTCGCATCGAAGGCAGTCATCATCGGCTTCAACGCCCGTGCCGACGCCCAGGCGCGCAAGGTGGCCGAAGCCAATGGCGTGGACATTCGTTACTACAGCATCATTTACGATGCGATCGACGAAATCCGCACCGCACTGTCGGGCATGCTGGCGCCGGAAAAGCGCGAGACCATCACCGGCCAGGTCGAGATTCGCCAGGTCATCCTGGTCTCGAAAGTCGGCGCGATCGCGGGCTGTCTGGTCACCGATGGCGTGGTCAAGCGTACCTCGTCGGTCCGCCTGCTGCGCAATAACATCGTCATCTGGACCGGCGAGATCGACTCGCTCAAGCGCTTCAAGGACGACGCGAAAGAAGTCCGCGCCGGTCTCGAGTGCGGCCTCTCGCTGAAGAACAACAACGAGATCCAGGTCGGCGACGTGCTGGAAGTGTTCGAAGTGACCGAAGTGGCCCGTACGCTGTAATTTCTCAGCGCGGCCTCGAAAGCGCCATCCGCCGGGCCCCGTGCCCAGCCGATGGCGTTTTTTTATGACTTCCCGACGGCTTATTTTCTATCCGCGTTGGTGGTGCACCGTAGGGTGGGCACTCGTGCCCACGCGTACGCACCTCTGCCTGTCGAACCGCGCGCGCAAGTCCGTACGCCCCGCACACCCCATTCGATGTACCATCATCAAAAAAACATAAAGCAATCACCATGGCAAAACACAGCAAAACCATTCCCCAGCGCGGCCTGCGCGTCGCCGACCAGATCCAGAAAGACCTGTCGGAACTGATCGCCTTCGAGCTGAAGGACCCGCGCGTCGGCATGATCACCCTGACCGAAGTCCAGCTCACGCCCGACTATGCCCACGCCAAGATCTACTTCACCCTGCTCAAAGACAGCAAGGAAGAAGTCAAGCAGACGCTCGAGGGCCTGAGCAAGGCGGCCGGCTACCTGCGCAACATGTTAGGGAAGCGCCTGCACATCCACACGCTGCCGCAACTGCACTTCGTGCACGACACCTCGACCTCGCGCGGCCTGCAGATGTCGGCGCTGATCGACCAGGCGAACGCCGTGCGCGCCGCCGACTTCGACGACGGTTCCGCGTCCGCAGCTGAAGACACCAAGTGAACACCCGTCCGCCAAAAAAACCGCGCGACCTCGTCGACGGCGTCTTGCTGCTGGACAAACCGGTCGGCCTCTCGTCGAACGACGCGCTCATCAAGGCCAAGCGCGTGATGAACGCGAAAAAGGCCGGCCACACCGGCACCCTCGACCCGTTCGCCACCGGCTTGCTGCCGTTGTGCTTCGGCGAGGCGACCAAGTTCTCGCAAGATCTGCTGGAAGCGGACAAGACCTACGAGGCGACGGTCCACCTCGGCATCATGACGAATACCGGCGACACCGAAGGCGAAGCGATCGAAACGCTGCCGGTCGACGTCACGCTCGCCCAGATCGAGGCGGCGCTGGCGCGTTTCCGCGGGCCGATCCTGCAAGTGCCGCCGATGTATTCGGCCCTGAAGCGCGACGGCAGGGCCTACTACGAATACGCGCGCGAAGGCATCACGCTCGAACGCGAGGCGCGGCCGGTGACGATCCACGGCCTCGAACTGATCGGCTACGAGGCGCCGATGCTCAAGATCCGCGTCACCTGCAGCAAGGGCACCTACGTGCGCGTGCTGGGCGAAGACATCGGCGCCGCGCTCGGCTGCGGCGCCCACCTGAACGCGCTGCGCCGCATCCAGGTCGGCGCGCTGACGGCGGAGAGCATGATCACGCTGGAGGACTTGCAGGCGCATGCCGAACCGCTGTCGCTGCTGGCGCCGGTCGATGCCTTGCTGTCGACTTTCCCGTCAGTGGAACTCACGCCGGAACTGGCGAAGCGCTTCCTCAACGGCCAGCGCCTGGCGCTGGGCAAGGAGTCGGTGATGGTGCCGGCCGAGCCGGGCAGGGTGCGCGTGTACTGCGAGGGCAAATTGCTTGGGACCGCGAATTTGCAGGAATACGCGGTGCTGGCGCCCGAGCGCTTGATCGCGGCGGCGCAATAAGCGGTAGGGTGGGCGCCCCGTGCCCACGCGGACAGCAGCGCTGTGTTAGCGGTGTTTTGGGCCACCGGTCACGCGCTTTTCGCGCGAACGCCCTCGTGTTCTAGTGAGCAGGGGACAGGCATCATGACGCACCATTCCGCGTGGGCACGGGCGCCCACCCTACGAAGACAGTCAGCCGGCAATGCCTAAAAACACGCAGGAACTTCGGCAAACGGATTGAAAACCCAGCAACTCATTGAAATTGCGGGCCTTTTCATGAAGCCGTCACATGAAACCTGCTATACTACGCGGTTTCCGAAATCGGCAGCATCGGAACACATCCGCGAGTCCATCCGCAACATCACGCACATCACGCTGAAAATACATGTCAAATACCAAACGCGCAATTCGTAATATTGCAATCATCGCCCACGTTGACCACGGCAAGACCACCCTGGTCGACCAGCTGCTCCGTCAGTCCGGCACCTTCCGTGAAAACCAGGCGGTGGACACCCGCGTGATGGACTCGAACGATCTCGAAAAAGAACGCGGCATTACGATTCTGTCGAAGAACTGCGCGGTCGAGTACGAAGGCACCCACATCAACATCGTCGACACCCCGGGCCACGCCGACTTCGGCGGCGAGGTCGAGCGCGTGCTGTCGATGGTCGACTCCGTGCTGCTGCTGGTCGATGCCCAGGAAGGCCCGATGCCGCAGACGCGCTTCGTGACCCGCAAGGCACTGGCCCTGGGCCTCAAGCCGATCGTCGTCGTCAACAAGGTCGACCGTCCGGGCGCGCGCGCCGACTGGGCCATCAACCAGACCTTCGAACTGTTCGACAAGCTGGGCGCGAACGACGAACAGCTCGATTTCCCGATCGTCTACGCGTCGGGCCTGAACGGCTATGCCGGCCTGGACGAAAGCGTGCGCGAAGGCGACATGAAGCCGCTGTTCGATGCCATCCTGCAACACGTGCCGGTCCGTGACGACAATCCGGAAGGCCCGCTGCAGATGCAGATCACCTCGCTCGACTACTCGTCGTACGTCGGCAAGATCGGCATTGGCCGCGTCAACCGCGGTACCGTCAAGACCGGCCAGGACGTCATCGTCATGAACGGCCCGGACGGCACCCCGATCAAGGGCCGCATCAACCAGGTGCTGAACTTCAAGGGCCTGGAACGCGTGCTGGTCGACTCGGCTGTCGCCGGCGACATCTGCCTGATCAACGGTATCGAAGAAATCGGCATCGGTTCGACCGTGTGCGCACCGGACACCCCGGAAGCGCTGCCGATGCTGACCGTCGACGAGCCGACCCTGACCATGAACTTCATGGTCAACAACTCGCCGCTGGCCGGCCGCGAAGGCAAGTTCGTCACCAGCCGCCAGCTGCGTGACCGCCTCGACCGCGAACTGAAAGCCAACGTCGCCCTGCGCGTGGCGCCGACCGACGACGACACGATCTTCGAAGTTTCGGGCCGCGGCGAACTGCACCTGACGATCTTGATCGAAAACATGCGTCGCGAAGGCTTCGAGCTGGCCGTGTCGCGTCCACGCGTGGTCTTCAAGATGGTCGATGGCGTGCGCCAGGAACCGTTCGAGAACCTGTCGGTCGACGTCGAAGAAGTCAACCAGGGCGGCGTCATGGAAGAACTGGGCCGCCGCCGTGGCGACCTGCAGAACATGGAATCGGATGGCAAGGGCCGCGTGCGTCTCGAGTACCTGATCCCTGCGCGTGGCCTGATCGGCTTCCAGGGCGAATTCATGACCCTGACCCGCGGCACCGGCCTGATGAGCCACGTGTTCCACGAGTACGCTCCGGTCGACAACAGCCGTGGCGAAATGGCCGGCCGTCGTAACGGCGTGCTGATCTCGCAGGACGACGGCGCCGCTGTTGCCTACGCGATCTGGAAACTGCAGGACCGCGGCCGCATGTTCGTGTCGCACAACGATCCGGTGTACGAAGGCATGATCATCGGCATCCACTCGCGCGACAACGACCTGGTCGTCAACCCGATCAAGGGCAAGCAGCTGACCAACGTGCGTTCGTCGGGTACCGACGAAGCCGTGCGCCTGGTGCCGCCGATCCAGATGTCGCTCGAGTACGCAGTCGAGTTCATCGAGGACGACGAGCTGGTCGAGATCACGCCGAAGTCGATCCGCCTGCGCAAGCGCTACCTCAAGGAACACGAGCGCAAGAAGGCAAGCCGCGAGGCGTAATTTGCAAACGGGACCTCGTCCCGTGCGTGGATGATAAAACCGCTGTACCGCATGTGAATGCGGGCAGCGGTTTTTTCGTTCAGGTCACGAAATAGAAGAGAGCGAGCGGCAGCAGCGCCGTTAGGCAGCCCATAACGCCGTACAGCAAGGATGCAGGCGTACGCGACGAGATCGCAAACGCAACGAACGCATCGCGCGCATTGCCATGCCGCAGTCGCGGATGCAGCGCCAGGACGAGCAGCGCAACCGTGCACCCACCGCCGACGCCCAGGGCGAGCGGACGCCAGTCGTTGTTGGCGAAGCCGGCGATCCGGTACGAGGCGCCCGCTCCGATCAACCCGGCAGCAAGCACGAGGTTCGCGATCCGGAGCGTGCCGCGATAACTGGCGAGCAGCCAGGCCGCAGGCTTGTCGCCCGATGCGGTCGGAATCCAGCGTGCCCACAGTTTGGTGAGCCCCAGTGCTACCAGCCCGCCAATGAGGCCGCTGAGGATGGGTCGAAATTCGCCGAGATCCATGCTGTTTCCTGTGATGTCTATACGGTTTTGCGAGTATGGCAGTAATTGATTCTTTGGGCCAATAATGGCGATTGCCTTCCGTTAGGGCGGGCTCATCGGTGCGCGGACATTCGTGCTGGATTGCTAAGATGTCCGCATGCGCATCCTCTGGATTTACCTGAAACCCCACTGGCGCCTCGGCCTGCTCGCCCTGGTTTTCGCCGCCATCTCGCAGGTGCTGGCCCTGGTCGATCCGATCATCTTCGGCCGCATCATCGACCACGTCACCCAACGCGGGGTGGGCCAAAGCGCGGGCGACGCCGACCCCATGCCCTACGTGATGCGCCTGCTCGGCCTGGCGGTGCTGGTCGCCGTGCTGTCGCGCCTGGCCAAAGCCCTGCAGGAATACGTGACGCGGCTGGTGGTGCAAAAGCTGGGCGTGGCGATTTTCAATGACGGCTTGCGCCACCTGCTGCGGCTGAAATTCCAGGAGTTCGAGGATTTGCGCAGCGGCGAGATGCTGTCCTTGCTGCAGAAGGTGCGCGCGGACAGCGAGCGCCTGATCAACACCTTCATCAACACGGCCTTTGCGGCGCTGGTCGGCGTCAGCTTCCTGGCCTGGTATGCGGTGACCAAGCACTGGCTGCTGGTGCCGGTGTTTTTCGTCGGGGTGCTGGTGCTGGGCGGGCTCACGGGGCTGCTGTCGCGCGAGATCAAGACCCAGCAGCGTTCGATCACGCGCGAGACCAACCGCAACTCCGGCTTCATCACCGAGTCGCTGCGCAACATTGAACTCATCAAAAGCCTGGGGTTGACCTTTCCCGAGATTCGCCGCCTGCGCAGCCAGACCGACGCCATCTTTGCGCTGGAGATGGAAAAGGTCAAACGCATCCGGCTGCTCTCCTTCCTGCAGGGTTCGACGCTGAGCCTGTTGAAACTGGCGATCCTGTTCGCGCTGCTGTGGCTGATCTTCCGCGACGTGCTGAGTACGGGCGAACTGATCGCGATGCAGTTCATCTCGGTGTCGATCTTCGCGCCGCTGCAGGAGCTGGGCAACGTCATCCTGGCGCACCGCGAAGCGGAGGCCTCGCTGCTGAACTTCAAGACGCTGATGGACAAGCCGGTCGAGCGGCGCCCGCCCGATCCGGTCGAGGTCGGGCCACTCACCGAGCTGCGTTTCAGCGACGTCCGTTTCCGCCACAAGGGCGCGCCCGAGGATGCGCTGGGCGGCGTGTCGTTCTCGGCCACGCTGGGGCAGACCGTCGCGTTCGTGGGGCCGTCGGGCTCGGGCAAGTCGACGCTGGTCAAACTGCTGGTGGGCCTGTACACGCCGCATGCCGGCGAGGTCTCGTACAACGGCGTGCGCACGACCGACCTGCGTTACAACCGCGTGCGCCGCCAGATCGGCTTCGTGACGCAGGAGACCTATCTGTTCGCGGGGACGATCCGCGACAATATCCGCTTCGTGAAGAGCGATGCGACGGACGAAGAAATCGTCGCGGCAATGCGCGCGGCCTCGTGTGCGTATTTGCTGGAGCGCTCACCCGAGGGCCTCGATACCGTCATCGGCGAGCGCGGCATGAAGCTGTCGGGCGGCGAGAAGCAGCGCCTCTCGATTGCGCGCGCGCTGGTGCGCCAGCCGGCGCTGCTGATCTTCGACGAGGCGACGTCGGCGCTCGATTCGATCACCGAGGAGCAGATCACGAATACCGTGCGCGAGATTTCGGCGCGCGCGGCGCAGATGACCATTTTGATCGCGCACCGGCTGTCGACGGTGATGCATGCCGATACCATCTTCGTGCTGGAGAAGGGGCAGGTGGTCGAGAGCGGGACGCATGCGCAGCTGCTCGAGGTGCGCGGCTTGTATTACGCGATGTGGCGGCAGCAGATTGGGGAGCGGCCGGTGCCGGTGGCCAGCGATGCGGCGATGTGAGTGGCCGGGAGTGGCGTTTCGAGGTGCGGGTGGGGTACCGCGTGGGCGGAGCCCACCCTACGGTTCGTGGATGACGGTGCTGTCGCGGCTTCGGCGGTTTTGTCTGTATTACCGTGTGAACGGCGAGGTCATGGTTTTCGAGGTGCGGGTGGTGTACCGCATGGGCGGAGCCCACCCTACGGTTCGTGGATGACGGTGCTGTCGCCGGCTGCGGCGATCATGTAGGATGGGCTCCGCCCACGCGGTATCACCGCATAATCAGCGGCGACGCCGTTCCTAAGAAACCGTCAACGCAGCCCCAATAAGGCAAGCACCCGCTCGCGGCTGACGCCGACCAGCGCCGAGGTGATCGCCAGCAGCGATTCGTAGTCATGGCTCGCCGCCGTCGAGGCGAAATCCTGCGCCGTGATGGCGAGATCCTCGGCGCTCAGTTCCGATTGAGCGGCGCGCGCGCCGGCGGCGGTCAGCGCCGCGCTGGTGGCTTCCTGCGAGCGGCGCACGCGCTCCAGCGCCTGCACGACGTCGCGCAGGTTCTGGCGCAGGGCTTCGGCGTTGTCGCTGCCGAGGTTCTCGATTTTGAGGTCGGGCGCGATGGCTTCGGTGGCCACGCGGCCGCGGCCGGAGATGGCGATGCTGTCGCGCACCTGCGGCCAGTCGGATTCGGCCGTCCTGAATTCGATGCGGCGCTGGCTGTCGAGACCGGCGCGCACCTTGACCGGCGCCAGCGTGCGGTCGAGACGGGCGGCGATCTGCTCCGCCGTCATCTCGGGCTCGAACGCGGCGGCCAGTTGCGGACCGCCGGCGCCGCCGACCGAGAACGACAGCGACACGGGCGCGGCTGCCTGCAGCGTGGCGGCGTCGAGACCGGTGATGCGAAAGCGCTGCTGCGCCGGGGCGCCGTCGGAAAAGGCGAGTTGCGCATCGACCGAACCGCCGGCCTGGGCGCCGCGCGCGGCAAGCGTCGCGCCCAGCTGGCGCGCCTTGCTTTCCAGGTCGCGCGCGCCGCTCTTCATGCCGGCGAGTTTCGCGGAGAGGGCGGCTTTCACCGATTCGAGCTGGGCGGCGACGCGCTCGAGATAATCGCGTGCCTGCTGGGCGCTGGCGACGTCGCCCTGCAAACGCGCATCGAAGGCGTGCGGGCGGCGCGCCGGCGCCTGCACGGCGGGGCGCACGACCGCACGCGCTTCAGGCGCTTTCTCTGGTACAGGCTGGGAACGCACGAGCGCCGGCGCGCCGGTGGCGGCGCCGGTGTTGAGGTTCGCATTGGTGCTGACTTGCAGTGACGGCGAAGCGGGGCGGAGCGTGTTGTCCATCGATTACAGTGCGGAGAACAGGGACAGCGTGCCGATCCGGCCATACGCCTTGTAGGTGGCTTGCAGGGCCGTGGAATAGCCATTCAGTTCGGTCGCAGCGAGGCCCATGTCGAGCTGGCCGATGTCGGTGATGGCCATCTGGTTCGACAGGCTGACGTTGCCATGGTTCGCGTCGAGCGTATCGAGGATGTTCTGCTTGCCGCCGATGACGGCGATCTTGCTGGAGACCAGTTCGAGCGCATCGTCGAAGCCGGCCAGGTTCGCTTCCAGCACGGCGCGTGTGGCCGGGGCGTTGACGTTCAGGCTTGCGCTGCCGAGCGCGGCGATGGTCGCGTCCAGGCGGTTGAGCAGCTGCTCCATGCCCTTGACGTTGTCGTTGGCGACCTGGGTCAGGCCATTGCCGACCACCACGCGCTGTTCGTTGACGTTGCCGGCATAGCTATAGCGCGCGCCGGCAGGGGCCGCGGCATCGTAGGCCATCGGGGCGGTCGCCGTGTTCGTGCCCGAGAATACGTAGCGGCCTTCCTGGTCGACGCTGTTGGCGCTGAACAGCAGGCTGTCGCGCAGCGCTTCGAGCGGGCTGACCATGGCTTGCAGGTCGGCCGTCGTGTTGCTGCCGTCGAGCGCCCAGACCAGCTGGTCGCGGCCGGCGGCGATGTCGTTCACCATGCTGCCCAGGTAGCCTTCGTTCTTCGACAGGCGGATCTTGATCGAGGCGATGTTGTTGCGGTACTGGCCAATGGCCGCTTCCTCGCGCTGCAGGCGCGAGACGCGCACGCTGTCGACCGGATCGTCCGACGGCACCCCGATGCGCTTGCCGCTGGCCATCTGCTGGGTCAGCTTGCTGAGGCGCTCCTGGTTCAGCGTGAGCGACTGGTTCATGTTCGACTGGTACTGGGCGGTGGCGATGCGCATGATGCTTCCTTAACCCATCATCGCCAGCGTGGCGTCGAACAGGGCGTTAGCGACCGACATGACTTTCATGTTGGCCTGGTACATGTTCTGGTATTCGACGAGATTGACGGCTTCCTCGTCCTGGTTGACGCCGCTGGTGGATTGCCAGTCGTCGACCGCGTGGGTACGCATGGTCTGGGCGGTGGCCAGCGCGGCCCCGTTCTGCTGGCTGATGACGCCGAGCTTGCCGACCAGCTGGGTGTCGGCATCCGACAGCAGCACGGTGCCCAGGCCGGTGACGTTCACGGTCTGGCTGTTGATGCCGACCAGTTTCAACAGGTTGCCGGTGTCGCCCTGCGTGCCGTCGCTGGAGAAGGCGAGGTCGGTCGCCTCGAAGCCGGCGGCCACGCCCAGCATGTTGTTGGCGCCCGCGGTAAAGTTGAACAGCGGCTTGCCGGCGCTGCCGTCCATGGCATAGCCGGCCGTGAGCTGGCTGTTGACCTTGTCGGCCAGCTGGCGGGCGATGTCCTCGGTGCCTTTCTGCATCGGGCGCAGCATGTCCTGTTCGTAGACGCTCAGTCCGCCGAGCTGGCCGCCGAGTTTGGCCGCATCCAGGCCGAAGGTGGTCGAGGCAAAGGTGAGCGTGAAACCCTGGGCGCCGACGCCGCCGACCGTCTTGAGTTCGGCGGCGACGTTGCCGATCACGAGGGCCTGGCCGGTTTTCAGCGAGACGTCGCGTACGCCGCCCGGCTGGTCCGACACTTCCAGCGCCATCTGGCCGGCCAGTTCGTCGATGGCCAGGTCGCGCGCGTCGATCAGCGAGGACGCCGGCGCACCGACTGCGTTCGCCGCCGTGATGCGCGCGTTGAGGGCGGCGATCTTGTTGACGTTGGCGTTGGCCGAGTCGACGATGGCGCTTCTCTGCTGGCTGACCGATTGCTGCTGGGCGTTGTAGACGTTGTTCAGGCTATTGAAGCGCTGGGCCAGCAGGCCGGCGGCGGTCAGCACTTGCTGGCGCAGCGGGGTCGAGGTGGCGTTGTCGCCGGCGACCGCGTTGAGCGAGGAGAAGAACTGGTCGACCGCGCTCGAGAGGCTGGCGCTGTCGTCGCCCATCACGCGCTCGAGCTGGGTCAGGTAGGGCTGCGTCTGCGCGTACTGGCCGGTCTCGCTGGCCGCGCGCCACATCTGCTGGCTTTTGTAACCATCCGAAAAACGCAGCAGCGAGCTGACCTGCACGCCATTGCCGACGGCCTTGCCGCTGGCGTCGGCGCCAACGGCCGACAGCAGGGCGGCCTGGCGGGTGTAGCCCTTGGTTTGCAGGTTGGCGATGTTCTGGCTGGTTGCCGACAGCGCCAGCTGCGAAGCGAGCGCGCCCGACAGCGCGTTGGTCATGATGGTCATGGAGGTCTTTCTCGAGAAACTGGGGCCTACCTTGGACAGGCGACCGGCGGCGTGAAAATATTAAGTGCTGCCGGGCGTATTTTTGGCGGGCAGCAGCTGGCGCAGGATGGCGTCGGCCACGCCGAAAGCGCGCTGGCCGGCCATCTGCTTGGAGAGGATGCCGTCGGCCATGTCCTGCATGTCCCGGTTGACCTTGTCCTTGAAGACGCTGTCCTCGTCGGCCATCTCGCGCGTGGTCGAGCGCATGTCCTTCAGCATTTGCGAGATGAAGAAGCTTTCGAATTCGACGGCGGCCTTGGTAGCTTGGGCGACGTGCGCTTCGTTTTCCGCGGCCGGCGTGACGGCGTCAGGCTTGACGACGCCGGCGCGCGGCAGCAGCGGATTCAGGGGCGTGGTGCGGTCCATCAGATCACCACCAGTTCGCCTTCGATGGCGCCGGCCTGGTCGAGCGCCTGCAGGATCGCCATGATGTCGTCGGGCGTGGCGCCCAGGCTGTTGACGACGTCGATGATCGTCTGCAGCTTGGCGCCTGCCGGCCACTTGAACATCTGGCGCCCGCCGCCCTGGTCGACCGACACTTGCGATTGCGGCGTGACGGCGGTCTGGCCGCGCGACAGGGGACCCGGCTGGCTCACGTTGGAACTTTCCGAAATCACGACCTTCAGCGCGCCGTGCGTGACGGCGGCCGATTTCACGCGCAGGCCGTCAGCGATCACCACGGTGCCGGTGCGCGAATTGAACACGACTTTCGGCACGTCGGTGCCCGCTTCGACCGACAGCGCCGACAGCTTGGCGACAAAGGCCACGCGCTCGGTCGGATTCATCGGAGCGACGACTTCGACGCTGGTGCCGTCGGCGGTGGTGGCGACCTGGCCGAAGCGGCGGTTGATCGCCTCGACCACGTTGGTCGCGGTCTCGAAATGCGGGTGGCGCAGGCGCAGCAGCACTTGCGGGCGGGTGGCGAAATCGGTGGCGATTTCGCGCTCGATCATGGCGCCGTTCGGAATGCGGCCGGTGGTCGGCGTATTCACCGTCACCGACGAGCCGCTGCTGCCGGACGCCGACAGCCCGCCGACCACCAGGTTGCCCTGGGCCAGCGCATAGACTTCATTGTCGGCCGCGCGCATCTGCGTCATCAGGAGCGTGCCGCCGCGCAGGCTTTTCGCATCGCCCAGCGACGAGACGGTGACGTCGATCGCCTGGCCGCGGCGGTAGCCGGGCGGGAAGACGGCCGAGATCATGACGGCGGCGACGTTCTTGTTCTTGGCATCCTGGCCCTCGGGCAGCTTGACGCCGAATTGCTTGAGCATGTTCAGGACCGACTGGCTGGCGAATTTTACTTGCGTCGAGTCGCCGGAACCGTTCAGGCCGACGACCAGGCCGTAGCCGACCAGTGGATTTTCGCGCACGCCCTCGATGCTGACCAGATTGCGCAGCGCCTGGGCGGCCTGCGCGGGCACGGCTGCGGCCAGGCCGAGTACGGCCGCGAATACGATACGGAAAACGAAGGTAGTGCTACGAAATTGAATCATGTTTTTCTTCAAAAGAGCGTTTGACAAAGGCCTCAGGGCAAGGCGCAGCGTCGAAGACAGTACGTTAGTACGGCGAGACGCTGCAACGCCGCCATGGGGCCTTTGTCAAGCGCGTTAAAACGGCATCAAGGGGCCGGTGAAGAAGCGGGTCAGCCAGCCGGCCGAGTTGGCATCGGCCAGCACGCCCTTGGCCGAATAGGCGATGCGGGCATTGGCCACGCGCAGCGACGACACCTGGTTGTCGGCATCGACGTCGGCGGCGCGCACATAACCTTTCAGGCGGACGAATTCTTCGCCCTGGTTCAAGGTCATGTTCTTTTCGCCTGCCACCCGCAGCAACCCGTTCGGCAGCACTTCCTGCACGATCACAGTCAGCGCGCCGGACAAGGCGTTCTGCTGGGTGCTGGTCGCGTCGCCGGCGAAGCTGCGGTCGGCGGAAATGTCGACGCCGGTCTTGCCGAAGGTTTTACCGAGCACGCCCAGCGGGGTCACGCCCACCGTCGAACCCTTGCTGAAACTGGTGCCGGCGCGCTTGCTGGCCTGGGTGGTCTCCTGCAGGATCACGGTCACCACGTCGCCGACGCGGTAGGCGCGCGCGTCCGAGGTCAGCGACAGCGCATCGCTGCTGAACACGCCGCCGGACACGCCGCGCTGGACCGTGCGCGCCACCGGCACCGCATCCTCTTCAGGCGCCGCCGCGATCGGCGCGCGCGTGGCGCAACCGGCCAGCAAAAGCGCGAGCAACCCCGTCATGCTCAATGCCGCTAGGCTGGAACGGATCATTATCGCGCCGCCTGCGCCAGGTATTGCAGCATATTGTCAGCCGCCGACAACACTTTGGTATTCATCTCATACGTGCGTTGTGCGGCGATCATGTCGACCATTTCTTCGACGACCTGCACGTTCGAGCCTTCGAGCGCGCCTTGCTTCAGTTTGCCGAGCGCGCCGTCGCCCGGACGGCCTTCGGTTGGCGCGCCGCTGGCGGCCGTTTCCGAGAACAGGTTCTCGCCCAGCGCCAGCAGGCCGGCCGGATTGACGAAGCCGGTCAGCGTCAGCGCGCCGATTTCGGTGGGCGCCGCCTGGCCGGGAATGGTGGCCGAGACGGTGCCGTTTTCGGCGATGGTGATCGCGGTGGCGTTGTTCGGCACGGTAATTTGCGGCACCAGCGGCAAGCCCGAGGCATTCACCAGGGTGCCGTTGGCATCGATCTGCAGCTGGCCGGCGCGGGTGAAGGCGGCGTCGCCGTTCGGACGGCGCACCTGCAGGAAGCCGTTGCCGGAGATGGCGACGTCGAGCTGCTGGCTGGTGGTTTGCAGCGAACCGTTGGTAAACACTTTCTGGGTGCCGACCAGGCGCGTGCCGTTACCGAGCTGGACGCCGTTGGAGACGGTGTTGTCGGCACTCTGCGCACCCGGCTGGGCATCGACTTGGTAATGCAGGTCTTCGAACACGACGCGGTCGCGCTTGAAGCCGACGGTGTTGACGTTGGCGAGGTTGTTGGCGATGGCTTGCAGCTTGGCGTCTTGCGCCTGCACGCCGGTCTTGCTGATCCACATTGCTGGATTCATGAAATTCTCCTGTCAGCGGGCGTGCTTACGCGCCCAATAAACGGTTGCCCGCTTCATTCATCTTGTCGCCGGCCTGGAACAGCTTCATCTGCAATTCGAAACTGCGGTTCAGGGCCATGGTCGCGACCATCTCTTCGACGGCCGAGACGTTGCTGCCTTCGAGCGAGCGGCCGCGCACGGTGACGTTGGCATCCGCTTCCAGCGGGTTGCCGTTGCGGGCGACGATCAGGCCGGCTTCGTTCTTGGTCAATTCGGGGCCTTCGGCATTCACCAGGCGCAGCTTGTCGATGGTCTGCATCGTGGTTGCGCCTTCGGCCAGCACCGAGATCGTGCCGTCGGTCCCGACTTCGACCGCCGAGTGCGGCGGCAGCACGATCGGGCCGCCTTCGCCCAGCAGCGGGCGGCCGGCCACCGACAGCGCACCGTTGGCGTCGATGTCGATCGACCCGGCGCGGGTATAGGCCTCCTGGCCGCCGAATTCGACCGCGAAATAGCCGCTGCCGGTGATCGCCACGTCGAGCGGACGGCCGGTTTCGCGCACGCTGCCGGGTTTGGTCGAGATGGCGTCGGCCTGGGTCTTGGCCATGTGCACGTCGTCGTAGCCGTAGCCGCCGAGCGAGTTGGTCGTCACCAGTTCGAGGTTGGCGCGAAAGCCCGGCGTGTCCATGTTGGCCAGGTTGTTGGCGTGGACCTGCTGGGCACGCAGCGTGTGCTCGGCGCCGGAGACGGCGGTGAAGATCAGTTTATCCATGGTGCGTCAGCGCTTAACCGAGGGCCTGCATCAGGGTTTGCATCATCTGGTTCTCGGTCGTGATGACCTTCGAGTTGGCCTGGTAGTTACGCTGCGAGGTCATCAGGCCGACCAGTTCCGAGGTGATGTCGACGTTCGAGCCTTCGAGCGAGCCGGTATTGAGCTTGCCGGCCAGGCCCGCGCCCGGGGTGCTGAACAGGGCCAGGCCCGAGGCGGCATTCGCCTGCCAGCTGGTGTCGCTGGTGGCGGTGAGGGCGCCTTCGTTGCCGAAGGTGGCCAGGGCGATGGTGCCGACGGTCTGCTTCTGCTCGTTGCTGTAGCGCGCCACGACGGAGCCGTCCGCCGCCAGCTCGACGCCGACGTAGGTGCCCGAGGCATAGCCGTCGGTGCTGTTGGTGGTGCTGGTCGCTTCGCCGGCGAACTGGGTGGTGCCGGTGTAGTCGATCGAGAAGTTGATCGGCGCCGCGCCGTTGGTCGGGGTCAGGGTCAGCGCGCCGCTGCCCGTCGCCGCCGGCAGCTGGCCGAGGGCGTCGAAGTTCAGCGTTTTCGTGGCGGCCGGCGCCGCGCCGTCGAAGCCGTAGTGCACGGTGACGCTGTTGCTGGCGCCCTTGACGAAGTACTGCGACACGGTGTGCTGGGTGCCGAGCGAATCGTACAGGACCGATTGCTTGACCATGTTGTAGCTGTCAGGCTTGCTGGCGTCGAAGGCCGCGTTGGTGGGCGGCGCCCAGTCGGCCGACAGGTTGCCGACGAAATTCACGCCGGTCGAGGCCTTGGCGGCGATCTGGCCGGTCGGGATCTTGATGTCGCCCATGGTGCCGAGCGTGCCGTTCACGGACGGGCCATAGCCCTGCACCTTGCGGCCGACGGCGTCGATCAGGTTGCCGTTGTTGTCGGCTGCGAAAATGCCGACGCGGCTGTACGACATCGTGCCCTGGCTGTCGCGGCTGACGAAGAAGCCGCGGCCTTCGATGGCGGCGTCGAGCGAGCGGCCGGTCGATTCGACCGAACCGTTGGTGCCGATATTCTGGGTCAGCGAACCGACCGAGACGCCGTTCGCCTGCTCGCCGGCGTACATGGCGGAGAAGTTGGCGCGGCTGCTCTTGAAGCCGTAGGTGCTCGAGTTGGCGATATTGTTCGAGACGGCTTCCAGCTGCTCGTTGATGGCCTGGATACCGGAGAGGGCGATGTTGAAGCTCATGTCACGTTCCTTGAATTAGTTGGCGGCGACCGTGGCGGCCTTGCCGTTGAAACCAGTGATGGCGGACGGGTCGACGTCGCCGACGCCAGCCACCTGCAATACGACGGCGCCGGTGCCCGACAGGCGCACGCTGTCGACACGGCCGGCGAGTTCGACCGGGACCGCGGCACCGTCGGCGCTCCGGGCCGCGATCGCGTAGCTGCCCGGGGCCAGGCCGAGGGCGGCCGGGTCGATGGTGAATGGTTGTGCGCCAGCCGTGTGGAACGGCAGCGACAGGGTATGTGCCTGGCCATCGGCGCCAGTCAGCACCAGGCTGGTGGCGCTGCTGGCCGACGGCAGCCGGACGCTGCCCGCTACCGGCGCGCCGTCCAAGCGCACGCGGTCGGCGGCGACGGTCACAGTCGATCCCACCTGGCCGCCCATCGCCAGCACTTGCAGGCTTTGCAGCACGCTGGCGCTGGCGCTGGTGGTTTTGGAGAGGCTTTGCAAGGCTTCGGTTTGCGACAGCTGCGACAGCTGGTTGACGAACTGGCTCGGGTCCGACGGCGCCAGCGGATCCTGGTTGCGGATCTGGGCCACGAGCAGCTTGGTGAACATGTCCTTGTTGGCGGAGACGTCGGCACTGGTCGAGACGGCATCGGCCCTGGTGGCGGTATTGTTCGGGCTTGCGAGGGAATTATTGGTTAGCATGCGGTCAGCCTTCGCCCAGTTTCAGCAGCGACTGCTGCATCGATTTGATCCGGCCCAGCACCTCGACATTGGTCTCGAAGGCGCGCGAGGCGGACATCATGTCGGCCATTTCGGCCACGGAATTCACGTTCGAGTAGACGACCATGCCTTCGGCGTTGGCCAGCGGGTTGCCCGGCTCGTAGACCTTGCGCACCGGGTCGGCGCTTTGCACGACGTCGAGCACCTGTACGCGCCCGCCGGCGTCGTTTTCCATCACGGCGGCAAAGACTGGCTTACGGGCGCGGTAGGCTTCGGCTTCCGACGGCGCGGCGGTGTCGGCGTTGGCCAGGTTCGAGGCGATGGTGTTGAGGCGCACCGACTGCGCCGTCATGGCCGAACCGGCGATGGTGGAGATATCCTTGAAACTCATATTTGTTATTGCCCCGCCTTTATTGACCGCTGATGGCTTTTTGCAGGCCGCGCAGCTTCATGTTGATGAAGGTGAGGCTGGTCTGGAAGTCGGAAGCGTTTTGCGAGAACGCGGCCTGCTCGACGCCGATTTCGACGGTATTGCCGTCGGCGCTGGGGTGGAAGGGCACGCGGTACAGGGCTTCGCCGTCGCCCAGCGACAGTTCGCCATTTTCGTCCGCGGCACGTTCCTGCATCACCGCAGCGAAGTCGAGGTCGCGCGCCGTGTAGCCTGGCGTGCTTTCGTTGGCGATGTTCGCGGCCAGCACACGGGTACGCTCGGCGCGCACGTTCAGCGCTTCGGCGTGGACTCCCAGTGCGTCCTTAAAATTAATCGTCATGGTCGATCTCCGTCGTGAACTGCAGTGTGTTTCGTTAGAATGGGGCACTCTTTGATGTCGGGGTTTGTCGCAATGATTGTTCGTGCCGCTCGTTTTATGGTCCTGCCTATGGTCTTGCCGATGCTGCTGGCTGCGCTGCAGGCAGCCGCCGCGCCCGCCGTCCTTTCCATCACCAGCCAGGTCGAGGAGGCTGCCCGCGCCCAGCTGGAAGCACAGGCCGCCGCGTCGGGACTGACCGACGCCCAGTTCGACCTCACGGTCGTGCCGCCGCGCGTGGCGCCTGCCTGCCAGGGGCCGGTCCAGGTCGATACGGTCGATACCCGCCAGGCGACGCGCATGCGCTTTGCGGTGCGCTGTCCCGGCCCTGGCGCCGCCCGGCTCGAATACATCGTCCGGGCCCGCATCTCGGCATCGGTGGTGGTCCTGGCGACGCCAGTTGCCGCCAACGAGATGATTGCCGACGCTCATCTTACCGTAGGGCAACGTGACATTACCAGGATTGCGGACCCCGTGACGGTCCCAAGCGATGCAGTAGGGCAATCCAGCCGCAGAATGTTGCGCGCGGGCGACGTTCTGCGTAACAGTTCGTTAACGGCGCCGGTCGTGGTCAAACGCGGAGATGCGGTGGTGATGATTGCGCGGATCGAAGGGATCGAAGTCAGCACGGCCGGCGAGGCGCTGGACGCCGGTGCGAAAGGCGCAACGATCCGGGTGAAGAACAGCAGCAGCGGGCAGACGCTGCGCATGCGCGTGGTTGCGCCCGGTACGGTCGAGCCGGTCGACAGCGTGCGCGTCAGCCGTTAGATCCCTGCAGCTTGCCGGCCAGGCGCGCCAGCTTGGCGGCGTAGGCCGGGTCGGTGGCATAGCCCCCTTTGGCCAAGCCCTGGGCAAAGGCATGGGCATCGCTGCCGGCGCCGATCGCGCCTTTGTAGCGCGGGTTATCGAGCAGCATTTGCGCGTAGTCGCGGAAAGCGGCGGCGCCGTCCGGATAGGCACGGAAGCGCTCCTTCGTTTTGATGGCGGCGCCGCCGACGTATTCGGTGGTGGTCGATTCGGCCACTGCGCCATCCCACTTGCCGCCCGCCTTGATGCCGAACAGGTTATGGCTGCTGTCGCCGCCCGCGTTGCGGATCGGGCGCTGGCCCCAGCCCGATTCGAGTGCGGCGTGTGCCTGCACCAGTTCCGGGGCGACGCCGAGTTTGTCCGCGGCTTCGCGCGCCCATGGCGCGATGTTGTCGAGGAAGGCTTGCTGGTCGTCGCTGTTCGAACCCGCGTCGGCGTCCGGCGCGGCCAGCACCGCGGCGGCGCTGCGCGCATGCCACAGGCTGCCTTCCGGCGTCAGCGCGGGCGTGGACGCGCCGCCGCCGTTCTGGATGAAGTTGGCGACTTCACCCTGGACGTCGGCAAAGGCGCGCCCGAAACCGCTGCCGCCGCCGATGGCGCCCGTTGGCCGGGTCGGGGCGGTCGGCAGTGTGGCCGAAATGGCGCTTGTCGAAAAATCAGCGTGGCGCATAGGTACCATCCGAATCATGCAGCACGCGCTGCATCACCGTGAATTGTTCGGCCAGCAGGTTGCCGTTACGGGTGGTGGCGCCCTTGCAGGCGACGACCAGGCGTTCCAGTTCGGTCCATGCGTTCGCCAGCCTGGCGCGGCCGGGTTCCGGCTGGGCCGCGATGAAGCCGGCCATCGTGCCGTCAGCGCCGTGCAGGGCGCGCACCAGCGCCACGCGCTGCTTGCGGCGTGCCTCCATTGCATCCAGGGCAGGCGTCAGTTCGGCGGCCAGGGCACCGAGTTCGGCGCCCTGGTGGCGTAGCGCGGCCTGGAACTGGCGTTCGAGCAGGGCGTGGATACTCTGCGCGGCATCGAGATCCTGCGTGACGCCATCGGCCAGGGCGGCCACCGCTTGCTGCCGAGTCATCCGAGGCAACTGCGGGCTCATCCGCGTCCTCCATGAAAACGCTGGATCAGGCCGGCGAGGCGCGCCGGGTCGAACGGCAGCTCGCCCTTGGCCAGCGCGTCGCGCAGTTCGGCCACGCGCGCGGCGTCGAAGTCGGGCAGGGCGGCCAACGCCTTGGCGGCCGGCTGCAGCACTTCCGATTGCAGGGGAGCGTTGCTTGCCGCCGCCGGTGCTGCCGCAGATGCTGCCGCCGGCGCTGCGCCGCCGATCGCAGGCGTCATGGCCGGGGTGACGTTGGGTGCGCCGGTTCCAGTGATTTTCATGCGGGGTCCTCGGGTTTTCGATTGAATCGTCATGCTTACTTCGCCAGTTGGCCGCGCAGCGACGCGGTGTCGTCAGCCGCCTTTGCTGGCATCGCTGCCTTGCCGGGTGCGCTGACCGACACGCCTTCGAGCAGGGTTTCGGTGGCGCCCGGCGCGCCGAACATCGCCGCCACCGAGCGCGATTGGGCGCGCGTCAGGATCATCAGTTCGATGCGGCGGTTGATGCCGGCATCGGTACGTTTGGCGTCGAGCGGCGCGCGGTCGGCCATGCCGACCACCTGCAACACGCTGTCGCCGCGCATGCCCCCTTGCAGGAGCTGGGCGCGCGCGGCCATCGCACGGTTCGAGGACAGCGACCAGTTCGACATGCCGGTTTTTTCGGCGAAGGTGTATTGTACCGAGTCGGTATGGCCGACGATCAGCATCTGGTTTTCCATCTGCGCGAACAGCGGCGCCATCTTTTGCAGCAGGCGCGCGAAACGCCCGGTCGGCAGCGCGCTGCCGCGCATGAACATGCCCTGGCGGTCGGTATCGTGCAACATGACGCGCAATCCGTAAGGCGTGATTTCCGCTTGCAGGTTGGCCGCCAGGCCGGCGTCTTCGCTCATCTTTTCCAGCTTTTTCGACAGCACGTCGAGGTCGGCCGGCGAATCGTAGGTGACGCGCGCCTCGGCCGCCGCTGCGCCGGTACCCGCGGCAGGGCCGGGTCCAGTACCGTCATGCAGCGTCGGGAAGCGTTCGATCAGGCTGCCGCGCGGCTCGGTTGCGATCGACGGCCGGTCGCCCGGGCCTTCGAGCTGGCCGGCGGCGGCATCCTTCATCATGTTCTGCACCGCTTCCTTTTCGCGCGCGGCCATCAGCCACAGCACCAGGAACAGCGACAGCAAGGCCAGGCAAAAGTCGGCGAACGCGACTTTCCAGGCGCCGCCGTGCTCGTCGTGGTCGTGCTTGCCGCCGCCACGCTTGATGATGGTCTGTTCGTGCTGCTTGTCGTTCGGCTTGGACACTGCTTACCCCGTCATGCGGTCGCCCGTGCGGCGCCGCTTGTTCTGCGATTCGTCTTCGCCGCCCATGGCATTGATCCACTGCTCGAGCTGGGCGAAGCTCGGCTTCGTGTTCAGCTGGATCAGGCGCCGGCCGGCGTCGATCGCCAGCAGGGCGGGCTTGCCGGCCACGTGGGTGCACAGCACCACCTTGACGGTTTCCATGGTCGAGGCTTCGCCGTTGACCAGCTGCTTCATCATGTTCGACAGCGGGTCGAGCAAGCCGTAGCAGAAGAAGATGCCGATGAAGGTACCGACCATCGCCGCGCCGACCTTTTCGGCGATCGCGCCCGAGTCGGCGCCTTCGGCCACCGAGTACATGGCCATCACGATGCCGAGGACGGCGGCCAGGATGCCGAAACCGGGCATGCCTTCGGCGATTTTATGGAGCGACTTCGACGGCTGCATGAGTTCTTCGTGGATGGCGCCGAGTTCCTGTTCGAGCACGCCTTCGAGTTCGTGGGCGTTGATCTTACCCATCGCCATCAGGCGGAAGTTATCGACGATGAATGCCAGCAGCTTCGGCTCGTCCAGGATGCGCGGATAGCGCTGGAAGATCGCGCTGTCCTTCGGCGCCTCGACGTGGGCATCAAGGGCTTTCAGGCCGCCGGCGGCCAGTTGCAGCAGTTCGTACATCAGCAACAGCAGCTGGCGCTGGAATTCCGAGTCGTGCTTTTTACGCGAGGCGATTTTTTTCAGCTGGTGCGCCATTTCGGTCAGCACGTGCTTTTCGTTGCCGATCACGAGGGCGCCAAAGGCGGCGCCGACGATGATCAGGATTTCAATCGGGTGCCAGATCGCAGTGACCGTGCCGCCCATCAGTGCGAAGCCGCCGAACACGCAGCCGAGCACGATGAAAATACCTAGGAATTGCTGCATGACAGGCCTTTCTGGAGGAGGGTCATATTTATTGTTGAATTATTCTTAACGCGCCCCGAGGGCCGCTTTCATCTTGGCCAGCGCGCTCTTGTTGAGCTGGCAGACGCGGGCGTCGGACAGGTCGAGCACGGCGGCGATTTCCTTGTAGCTGAGCTCGAACTCGTAGATCATCTGGATCACGCGCTGCTCGCGCTCGGACAGCGCGCCCAGTGCCTGCTCCAGGCTACGGCGCACCAGGAAGGCTTCTTCCGGGCCGGGCGTGCTGTTGGCCGGATCGAGCGCTTCCTGCAGTACTTCGTCGAAGCTCATCATCTCTTCGGCGCCGTCGTCCAGCAGGTGCTGGTGGTAGGCTTCCTGGGTAATGCCGAGCGCATCGGCGGCTTCCTGCGCGGTCGGCTCGCGGCCGAGCGAACGGGTAAGCGCACGCAGGCCATCGCGCACGCGGTGCGCATCCTGGCGCACGGCGCGTGGGCGCCAGTCCTGGCGGCGCAGCTCATCCAGGATGGCGCCGCGGATGCGCAGCGACGCGAAGCTGCCGAAGCCGGTGTCGGGCGCGCCATAGCGGCGCAGCGCTTCCAGCAGGCCCATCAAGCCGATCTGCTCCATGTCCTCGCGCGACATGACGCCCGACACCTGCGAGTTCAACTGGCGCACGATGCGCTTGACCAGCGGCGCGTAGGCCACCAGGTGCTGCTGCTCTTCGCGTGCGCTCATGCCGGCGCAGGCCTGCTGGTATCCGCCGGCGCAGGCAGCATCGGCGTAGTCACCGTAATTGTCTGAAAAGGCCACGTGGTCCCCGGCCGTCATTCGACGATCAGCTTGCCGATCATGACTTCGCCGAACGGCTTTTCCCGTTCCTCGCTGGCATAGTTGGCGTCGAAAGTCTTGTTCAACTGTGCGGCGACCTGTTCGACGGTCATGGTCGAGGCCTGCGCCATCGTGAAGCTCGACAGCGAGCGCACGGCGATCGCGCGCAGCAGCGGCAGGTGTTCCTTGGTCGGCTTCTCGCCCTTGGCGTCGGTGGCCAGCACCAGGTCGGCCGACAGGTAGTGCGTGCTCGCCTCGTTCGGGGCGCGGCGCAGCATCACGATGACCTTGTCGAGCGTGACGTACTTGGGCGGCGCGTCCGACTTTTCCTTTTTCGGCGCGGCCTTGGCGGCGGCTTCAGCGCCATGCGCCGGTTCCTGCGACTTCATCCACCACATGGCGCCACCGGCCGCACCCGCGGCCACCAGCACGACGGCGACGACGCCGATCATCATCTTGAGCTTGCTGTTCATTGATCTTGTCTGGGTTATTCTTGATTGATTAACTGCGGCCCTGGGCGCGACCGCTCAGTGAGAGACCGTCCAGCGAGAACGACGAAAATCCGCTGTTTGCTTCGGCCAGGGCGTTGCCTGGGTTTTGCTCCTGCTGACGCCCATCCTGCTGGCGCCCGCGGCCTTCGCCGCCGGCGAACATCGGCGCGCCGTTGGCGGCGCGCGGCGTCGGGACAATGTTGACCGACACGTCGCTGAACTGGCGCTGGGCCAGGTCGCTGCGCAGGCTTTCGCTGACCGTTTGCAACTGGCGCAGCACTTCGCCATGGGTTGCCGAGATCTGCACCTCGAGCGAACCGGCGCTGTGGCGGATCGCGATTTCCACGCGGCCCAGCATCGGCGGTTCGAGGCGGATCACGGCCTGCTCGGCCTTGTTGCCGACCTGGAGTTGCAGGCGTTCGCCAAGCGCTTCCTGCAAGGTCTGGCGCCAGGCGGTCGGCGGACCCGCCAGCGTGACGGTATCGGCCGTGCGTGGCGCCGTGCCGGCGGCCGGTGCGCTTGTGCTCGCCATGCCGGCGATGTTGGCGGCGCCACGCTCGGTGACCGGTGCGGCCTGGTCTTGCGGCGTGTCGCCGTTTGCTGCCGATGTGTCGGCGGCAAGCGCGGCCGGTGCCGTCTTCGCGACCGCTGCCTGGACTGGCGTTTCCACCAGCGGCAGGGCAGGGGCGGAGGCAGGCAGGGCGGCAGCCGGCAGGGCAGCCAGTTCGGCGCGGCCTTCGCGGCCGGATGCAGCACTGCCCGGCGACGGCGAAACCTCGGTATCGGCAGCCGGCGCCGATTCTTTAGCGGCCGGCAGGGCCGAAGCGCCAGGCAAGGCGGCAACGACCGCCGCCAGCGTCGCCTGGGGAGTGGAAATGAGCGGCATCAGCGGCATCGGCATCGCCATCGCGCCCAGCAGGGGCGTATCGGTTGCCTGCTGTTCTTCGACAGGGATGTCGTCCGCCGCCGGCGCGCCATCGGTTGCAGCGACAGCGGTAGTTGCGTCAACGTCAGCCGGCGCCAACTGGTCCAGGCCGAGCCATTGCGCGAAAGCGAGCGCCGGTTGGGCGGGCGCCGGTTGGACGGCGTCCACAGTACCAGGCATTGCGGCGGCCGCGTCAAATGGAGCCGACGCAGCCGCATCGTTCGCCCCCTTGGGGGCAGGCGCCGGCCCGTTCAGGTTAGTCAGTGTCAGGTTCATTCTTGGTGTCCAGCCGTTTCCATGTCGCCGGCGAGCGCGTACGCCATCCAGCCATCCTTGTTGTCGCGCATCCCGGCAAGCCGGGCGCCGAGCGCATCGAGCGCGTCGGTGCAGGCGGCGGCGGCGCCGTCATGGGCCGCGCGCAGCTGCGCCAGCGCGGCCAGTTCGGTGCGGTTCCAGGCGCCGCGGGCGGCGAGCGCCGCCAGTTGCGGCGCCAGCGCGGCGGCGAGGGCGCCCAGGCGCTCCCAGTCGCCCGTTGCGCCGGCTTCCTTGAAACCCACGGCGAGCCTGCCGATCGCAGCGCTCCTAGGCATTGCGGGCCTGTACGCCTTGCCAGCCCTGGCGGATCGTCGTCAACACGCCGACCACGTCGTCGACCATGGCCGGGTCCATCTTGATGCCGGCGCCTTGCAGGCGCGACGAGCAGAAGTCATACAGGTTGGCCAGGTTGACGACGGTGTCGCCGCCGCTGTCGAAGTCGAGCGAGCTCGACAAGCCGTTGATGATCTCGCAGCATTTGTCGATGCCGGCCGCTTTCTGTTCATAGCGCTTGCCGACGATGTGGGCGCGCACGCGCGCCAGTTCGTCGAGCAGGCCGTCGGTCAGCAGCAGGACGAGTTCGACCGGAGTCGCGCGCGAGGTTTGCGAGTCGAGATTGACCGCATGGTAATTACCGTAGGCTTCTTGATAGGACATGGCGATGAGTTAGGCTTGAAGTTTAGTCTTTGGCGCTGCTGAACAAACTGTCGAACAGCGAGGTGTTATAGGACATATTGCTTTGAACGGATTGCAGTTGGGTGAACTGCGCCAGGTAGCGCGCATAGGCGCTGTCGTACTGTTTGTCGAGCGTGGTTTGCCGTTCCGCCAGGTTGCCTTGCAGCTTGCTGATGGCATCCTTGCGGCTGCCGATCTGGCCATTCGCGCTGCTGGTCCAGAGCTTCAGGTAGCCGTCGAGCTGGCCCGCAATGCCGCTGGCGCCCGTCGTGGAACTGCTGCCGATCAGCGTATCGAGGCCGGTCGGATTCAACGCCAGCGCCTTGTTCAGGCGGGTGCTGTCCAGCGTCAGCGTGCCCTGGCGGTTGGCGGTGATGCCGAAATTCGCAAGACTGCTGGCGCCCGTGCTGCGCAAGGCGTTGACCATGCGGTCGCGCAGGGCGCGCACGCCGCTGTCGCCGGCAAAGGCGCCGGCTTCGCCGCCGCCTTTCGGGTCGCCCGGGCTGACCAGGCCGTCGATGGCCGTTTTCAGCTTGTTGTAGGCGTCGACGAAGGCCTGGGCGTTCGCCGCCGTCCTGGTCGCGTCCGACGCCACCGTCAGCGTCACCGGCGCGCTGCCCGCGGCCTGCGCCTTCGTCAGCGTCATGGTGACGCCATCGATCACGGACAGCGTATTGCTCGCCTGGCGGATTTCGGTACCGCCGGCGGAGCCGACGCGCACCACGGCGTCGAGTGCCGGCGCCAGTTCGTTGCGCGTCCCGCCCAGCCTGGCCGCAAGACCGGCATCGGTGCCCGTGCTGCCGACCGAAATGGTGTTCGCCGCGCCCGTCGTCTTCGAGGTCAGCACCAGTTCCGAGGTGGTCCCGGTGGTCACGACCGCCGCCGACATGCTGGTGTTATCGGCCGCGCCGTTGATCGCCGCCGCCAGCTCGCGCACGGTCCAGTTGGCCTTGGTGCCGAGGTCGACCGAAAACGAACTCGCGCCCACTCCCAGGGTCAGCGAACCGCCGCCGGCGAAATCGGTCATGCCGCCGTACGAGACCTTGTGCGCGCTGGCGACCTGCTCGACAAAAAAGCTGTAGCTGCCCGGCGCTGCGTTCGCCGTCGCGCTGGCGCTGGCGATGGCGGTGTCGCTGAAGACCGCGCTGCTGGCCGAAATCGTCTTGTTCAGGCCCGTCAGCGCGGCAAGGCTGCTCTGGAAGGCGCTCAGGGCCGAGCCGAGCGTGGACAAGCCTTTTTCGGTAGCGGTCGCCTGCGCGCCCTGGCGCGTCAGGATCGCCTGGCGTCCGGCCGTGAAGGATTCGGCCAGGGCCTGGGCGGTCGTCGCCGGATCGTAGTTGGTGGAAATGCCTGCCATATTGTTGTTCTCCTTGAAATTCGGGACCTACGCCCGGCCCGCCAGCCACGACTGGGTGGCGATCTCGTCTTCGCGCTTGCGCGCGGCACGATCCTGCTCGCGCGCCAATGCGTCCTGCTGCTGCTCGAGCACCTTGCCGAGCAGTTCGCGGCGGGTCCATGCCTGCGCCAGGTTGCGCTGCGAAACCGCCATGTTCGCCTCGTGCAGTTGCAGGTCGGTGCGGTGGGTGTCGGCCAGCGCGAACACGGCCTGCTTGTACTGGCCGCAGTTCAGCGCCAGGGCGGGGGCAAGCTTGCCAGAGGCGCCACTGCCTTCGGCCAGCGCGTGCAGGCGCTCGAGGTTGGCCGCATAGCGCGCACGCGTCGCTTCCTGGCGGGCGAGTTCGGTCTGCAGCTTGTCGACCTCGGTACTGCGCAGCTGCACCAGCGTGCCCAGGCTGTGGATCTGGTCGCGACGGTTCATAGTTCCAACCTCATTGCATCATTCCCTGCAACTGCGGTACGCAGGCGTCGAGCGGCGCGCCTTCGCGCGTGCCCTGGCACAGGAAGGCTTCGATGTGCGGCTGCAGGCGCACCGCGCGGTCGGTTTCCGGATCGGCGCCCGGCGTGTAGGCGCCCAGCGGAATCAGGTCGCGCACGCGCGCATGGCGCGCCAGCGACGCCTTCAGCTTGCGCGCCGCGTTCGAATGCTCGGGCGTGACCACTTGCGCCATGCAGCGGCTGATCGACTGGGCGACGTCGATCGCCGGATAGTGGCCGCGCTCGGCCAGTTCGCGCGTGAGCACGATGTGGCCGTCCAAAATCGCGCGCGCCGTGTCGACCACCGGATCCTGCTGGTCGTCGCCTTCGGCCAGCACGGTATAGATCGCGCTCATGCTGCCCTCGGCGTGCTCGCCATTGCCGGCCGATTCGACCAGCTGCGGCAGGTTCGAGAACACCGATGGCGGATAGCCGCGCGTGGCCGGCGGCTCGCCCAGCGACAGCGCCACTTCGCGCAGCGCCATCGCGTAGCGGGTCAGCGAATCGACCAGCAGCAGCACGTTCTGGCCGCGGTCGCGGAAGTGCGCCGCGATCGAGTGGCACAGTTCGGTCGCCATCACGCGCATCATCGGCGATTCGTCGGCCGGCGCCACCACCAGCACCGCGCGTTTCAAGCCTTCCGGTCCGAGCGACTTCTCGACGAATTCGCGCACCTCGCGGTTACGCTCGCCGATCAGGCCGACCACCACCACGTCGGCCACGGTCTGGCGCGTGATCAGGCCGAGCAGCACCGATTTGCCGACGCCGGAACCGGCCATCAGGCCGACACGCTGGCCTTTACCCAGGGTCAGCATCGAATTGATCGCGCGCACGCCGACGTCGAGCGGCTCGTCGACCGGGGTCTTGCGCAGCGGGTTGACCTTCGGCGGGGTAAAGTTCAGCGGCTGGTCGCCGCCGAGGCGGCCCAGGCCGTCGATCTCTTCGCCGAGGCCATTGACCATGCGGCCCAGCCACGACGGGCCGATCATCAGACTGGCTGCGGTTTTTTCGGGCAGCACGCGCGCGCCGGTGGCCAGGCCATTCGCCTTCTTGAACGGCATCAGGTAGGACACCTTGTCGCGAAAGCCCACGACCTGCGCATCGAGCCAGCCGCCGTCCTCGAGTTCGACGCGGCAACGCTGGCCGGTGTGCAGCTTGCAGCCGACCGATTCCAGCAGCAAGCCCTGCGCGCCGACCAGGCGGCCGGTGGGGGTGGCGACCGGTACCGCGTCGATGTCGAGCGAACGCAGGGTCTCGAACAGGGCCGTCATGCCGCGTCTCCTGCGCTGGCGGCGACGGCGTCGCGGACTTGGTCCATGCAGGCGGCCAGGCGGCCCTGGCAGCCGGCGTCGACTTCATGGTCGCCCGCCTTGACGCGGATTTCGCCCGCCACCAGCGACGGGTCGGCGAGCAGGTTCCACTTCCTGGCACGCTTCGGATCGAGCTCGGTCACGCGTTTGAGTTCCTCGGGGTTCATCAGGACTTCAACCGTGTCGCGCGCCGGCGGCATCGCGGCCAGGGCTTCGTCGACCAGGGCCAGCAGCTGGGTCGGCTGCAGCGCCAGTTCGGCGCGGATCACCTGGCGCGCGATCTTGCCGACCAGGTCGACGACTTCCTTGCGCTGGGCAGTCTTGAAATCGCTTTTCAGTTTTTTCAGGGCGCGCAGGGCGGCGTCGACCGGTTTGCCGATCTGGTCGAGATGGGCCAGCGCCTGGGCGCGGCCTTCATCCAGGCCGCGCTCGATGCCCTCGGCCTGGCCGCGTGCAAAACCTTCGGCGCGCGCCGCTTCATAGCCGGCGTCGTAGCCATCCTGCTGGCCCTGGCGGTAGCCGGCGGCCAGTGCGCTGTCCCAGTCTTCCTGTGAAGGTGTACCAATAAGCGTGCCATTGCCGCCGGCGGGCATGGTGCCGTTGGCGGCGCGCACCTGGTGCAGCGGCGGAAAGTGATAGGGCCGGAACTGCTTCATTCGGCGGTGGCCTCGGCGAACAACTGCACGTCGATCTCGCCGGCGTCGGCCAGCGCCTTGACGGCCACCATGATGTCCTTGCGCGTCTGCTCGATGCGCGACATCGGCACCGGGCCCGAACGGCGCATCAGGTCTTCGAACGATTGCGCCTGGCGCTTCGGCATCGCCATCAGGATCGCGTCGCGCAGGGCCGGCTCGGCGCCTTTCAGCGCGATTGCCCACTGCTCGAGCGGAATGTCGTCGAGCAGGCGCGTGATGACCTGTTCGGTCTGGCGCGACAGGATGAAGAAGTCGTACATCGACATCTCGATCTGGGACACGACGTCCGGATCGTGGGCGCGCAGCAGTTCGACCATGCCGGCGCGGTTGTTCGGCAGGCGGTTCAGGATCTCGGCGACCTGGCGCACGCCTTCGACGCTGGCACTTTGCGTGTCGAGCGCGGACAGGCAGCGCGTGACCAGTTCTTCGAGTTCCTGCAGCAGGTCGCGGTCGATCTCGTCCAGGCGCGCCAGGTTCAGCAGCACCAGGTCGCGGCTGTTTTCGGGCAGCCCCTCGATGATCTGGCCGGCCAGTGCAGGCGACAGGAAAGCGAGGAACACGGCCTGCATCTGCACGTGTTCGTGCGAGATGAATTCGGCCAGCCACTTCGGAGAAGCGTACTGCAGGCGCGCCATCATCGGGCGGATCGCGTCGCCGTAGATCGTGTTCAGGACGCTGTTGGCGATGTCGCTGCCCAGCGCCAGGTCGAGCGAGCGCTTCAGGTAGGTGCGCGAGGCGCCGTGCAGGCCACTCTGCTCGCGGTAGTCGTCGAAGAAGTTCTGGACCGCGTACTTGACCGAATCGACCTTGATGCCGCTCATGCGCGACATTACCTGGGTCAGTTCGATCAGTTCGTCGCGCTCGAGGCAGCGCAGCACCGCGGCGGCCGGCTCTTCGCCGATCGACAGCAGGACGATCGCAGCTTGCTCGACGGGGGTCAGGACCGCGCCCTCGGCGTTATTGTTCAGTTCGGCCATGTTTTTTCTGCACCCATTGTTTGACGACTTCGGCAACGCGCTCCGGCTCTTTACCGGCCAGCACTTTGAGGTGATCGACCATCACATCGACGGCGGAGCCGGCAGGAGGCAGATCGTAGTTTTCGAGCAGCGGCACGACGGCGGCGGCGCCTGTGCTGTTGGTGCCCACTGCGGCAGCAGGCAGCGCCGCGGCAGTCATGAGCGGAGCGGCAGCAGCGGCATTCGGCAGCGCTGCGGCTGGCGTGCCGTTACCTTGAGCACCCGGTGCAGGCAGCGCCGGCGTCATCCGCGCCGTGACCGTGCGCAGCATCGGACGCGCCAGCAGCAGGTAGGCGAGCAGGGCGCCGACGATCCAGAGGCCGTAGCGGACGGCGTCGACGATGGTGTCGCGCTCCTGGTACCACGGTTCAATCGGGGCCAGGGCCGGGAAGGTCAGGCTCGATACGGCCAGCACGTCGCCGCGCGCCTGGTCGATGCCGAGGCCGCCGCGCAGGATCTTGTCGATGTTCGCAAGCTCGGCAGGCGTGTAGCCGGCCTTGGCATTCGCCGCGCTGGCGTTGTTCAGCACCACGGCGACGGACAGCTTGCGCAGACGGCCGCGCGAACGCTTGATCTGGGTGATCGCGCGGTCGTAGGCGTACTGGCGGGTGGTCGCGTTCTTGCGCGAGTTGTTGTTGTCGTTGGCTTTGTCGGCGGCAGCAGCGGCGCCATCGGCGGCCGGCGCGGCAGGAGCGGCCGGATCGGCAGGCACCGGCGGACGGTTCGACAGCGTGCCCGGCACACCCATCGCCAGGCGGCTCTTTTCCAGCTCTTCGCGCATCGCTTCGCTGGTGACCTTTGGCGCTTCGCCGTATTTTTCCTGGGTTTCCTCGATCTTGTCGTTGTCGATGTCGGCGGTGACGCTGACCTTGAAATTGTTCGCGCCGAGCACGGGGCCGAGCAGCTCGTTGACGTTGGCGCGCACTTCGTTCGACACGCGCAGCGCGGCGGCATCGCCTTGCGACGCGCCGTCGAAACCTTCGCTCAGGTCCACGCGCGAAGACAGGTAATTACCGGCCTGGTCGACCAGCGACACGCGTGCGGGCGACAGGCTGGCCACGCTGCCCGACACCATGTTGACGATCGCGGCGATCTGCTCGTTGCCGAGCGTCTTGCCCGGTTTCGTCGCGATCACGACCGAGGCCGAGCTCTGGTCCGAGGCGCCGGCAACGAAGGAATTCGATTTCGCAATGGCCAGGTGCACGCGCGCCGACGCGATCGCGTCGAGCGTCAGGATGCTTTGCGCCAGTTCGCCCTCCAGGCCGCGGCGGAAGCGCACGTCCTGCACGAATTGCGACACGCCCAGCGGATCGTTCTTGTCCATCAGCTCCAGGCCGGCCGGCAGCTGCGCGGTCACGCCCTTGGCGGCGAGCAGCATGCGCACCTTGCCCAGCTGGCCGGACGGCACCATCACCTGGCCGCTGTCCGGATGGATGCGGTAGGGGATCTGCTCGGCCTCGAGCACGGTCATCATGTCGCTGGCCGCGACTTTTTCGCGGGCGCCGAAGACCGGTTTGTAGTTGGCCTGGTCCTGCCACATGAACATCATGACGGCGGCGGTGATGACGACGGCCAGCACCAGCAGCGGGGTCAGGTTGTTGCGCAGCGCAGGGGACATCGCACCGAACCTGGCGCCGCCGAAGGCATTCTTGAGTTTTGCAATCACGTTGGGATTTTCCGTTGAGCGTTACAGGAATGGTCGAATCAAACCGGCAGCTTGATCAGTTCATCCATTGCGCCCATCACCTTGTTACGTACCTGCATCAGCATCGAAAAGGACAGGCTGGCTTCCTGGCTGGCGAGCATCGCGCCGACCAGGTCGTCGCTTTTGCCGCTGTCGACGTCGGCCATCTTCACGGCGGCGGCCTGGTCCTGGGCATCGACACCCTGAATCGCATTCTTCATTGTTTGGGCGAAAGAGAAGTCGGTATGCGTTGCAGGCGTTGCCAGTTCGACAGATGGTGCAATCGCCAGGCGCTGCGCTTCGTTTGTCAGTGCAGCAAGGTCGGCTTTGATCTGGCCGGCTAATTCAATTCCCATTTGTTAAATCCTATGCGTTCGATGTGGGCTTCGATGTGGCCTATGGGTAACAGGCTGAGTAGTTTTTTTGCGACATTTGACGATCAAAATTAATCTTCTTCACGGCAAATGTTAAATCCTGCGCATGTAAAACCTGCATCGAATGGCGATTCAACATCCGGCAGATTTCACGCTTTTCCCTCGTGGAAGGGCTTGGTTACTTGGGGAGCGGCGCAAATGAAGATACGATCTTACCGTAGGGCAACGGGGAATTCAAAGCGGAATATGGAGTGAGCCGAAACACCTAAGGGGGTATAATTGTTGCCTTCGAGAATGAAATAGAAACATGCGTTTCAATCTCATCAATTCGCCTCATCAAATCCGTATATATGCCGCGCATTTATGCCACTTAACAATTCAACTGTTCAAGAGCGTCCGCATCAAGTGCTCGATCCGACCCTGTTGGGCCGGCCCGTGCATTTATTGCCGACCTTTGCGGCTGCCTTTGCCGAGGACATGACAGCCATGTTGTCCGCACCGGGCTGGCGCCGTTACTGGAGCAGCTTCGAACTGGCGCAAGTCGCGTTCGAGCGGGCGCCCGACAGCAGTGCCTTGCGCTGGCTCGGCATGGGCGGCGCGCATGGCGTCGCCGCCGTCGCCTTCGAACGCGCCCTGCTGGTGGGCCTGCTCGAGGCGCGCTACGGCGGCAAGGGTCCCGCCAGGCCGCTGCGCGATCCGGCAGGGGAGCGCGTGACGGCCACCGAGGAGCGCCTTGCGCTCACGCTGACGCAGCAGTTGTTCGAAGTACTGGCGATGCGCGTGCGCGTCGCCGCCAGCGCCGCCGGCGTGGAAGTCGAGCGCCGTGCCGCGGCGTCCGCCGCCACGGCCGTGATGCCGGCCGCGGCGCCTGCCAGGAACGCCTGGGTGCTGGCCATTACGCTGCGCGAGCCGCAGGGTGGCGGCACGGCGCGTTGTTACATGGCGCCGGACGCCCGCATGATGGGGCTGATCCTGCAGGCGCTGCAGCCGGAACGTCCACAGCGTGCGGCGCGTCCCGGCGAATCGATCGGCACCAGCCTGAAGGTCAAGCTCGACGGCCGCCTGGTGACGCACGAAATCACGCTCGAAGCCTTGTTCGGACTGAAGGTGGGCGACGTGATCCCGGTTTCCGTCGGCCGCGCCGACGTCCTGCTCGACGACGCCCGCCTGTTTACGGCGGCGGTCGCCGAGCACAAAGGCAAGCTGTGTTTAACCTCTTTTGAAGACGCTGAATAAATGGACATGAACCTCAACGATCAACTGGCCGACGACCTTCTCATCGACGACAACGTGGAAGTGGGCGCTCCTCCCCAAGGTTTTGCAAATAAGCCACGCCTGCCGCAGATGATGCGCCGTATCCCGGTGACCCTGACGCTGGAAGTGGGCTCGGCCCGCATCTCGCTGCAGGACCTGATGGACCTGGGCCCGGCGAGCGTGCTGCCGCTGGACGCGGTGGCCGGCGAGCCGCTGGTCATCAAGGTCAACGGCGCCCCGATCGGGCGCGCCGAAGTGGTGGTCGCGGGCGAGCAGTACGGCCTGAAAGTGATCGATCTCGACGGCCTGAACCTGGACGTCATCACGGCATGAGTGTATTGAAGAGCGGCGCACTGCGTCGCGGTGCTCCAGCTGTATTGCTGGCGGGCGCCGCTCTCGTTATCTGCACACCGGCCAGCGCCCAGGACCTGATGGCCGGGGTCATACCCGGCGCGAATACCGGGATGAGCGTCAAGTCGCAGATCCTGGTCCTGATGACGCTGCTCGGGCTGCTGCCCGTGCTGGTCATGATGACCACCAGCTTCACGCGCTTCGTGATCGTGCTCTCCCTGCTGCGCCAGGCCCTCGGCCTGCAGCAGGGTTTACCAAGCCGCGTCGTCACCGGCATCGCGCTGATCCTGACCTTGCTGGTGATGCGCCCGATCGGGGTGCAGGTCTGGAACGAAGCCTTTCTCCCGTACGACCAGAACAAGATTGGCCTCGAGCAGGCTTTACGGACAGCCGAAGTGCCGCTGTCGCGCTTCATGCTGGCGCAAACCAGCAAGAGCGCGCTGGCGCAGGTTGCGCACCTGGCTGGCGAAGCGCCGAACCTGAAGCCGCAGGACCGCGCCTTCACCGTCAAGCTGGCCGCATTCGTCCTGTCGGAACTGAAGACCGCATTCCAGATCGGCGCCATGCTGTTCATTCCCTTCCTGATCATCGACCTGGTGGTGTCCTCGGTGCTGATGGCGATGGGCATGATGATGCTCTCGCCGCTGGTCATTTCGCTGCCCTTCAAGCTGCTGCTGTTCGTGCTGGTGGATGGCTGGACGCTGACCGTCAACACGCTTGTGGGCAGTATCCACGGCTACTAACGGAGTTCCTGAATGAGTCCCGACATTGCGGTCGACCTGGTCGCCGAAGCGCTGCGCGTGGTGATGCTGCTGGTGCTGGTGCTGGTGGTGCCGGGCCTGTTGATCGGCCTGGTGGTGGCGCTGGTGCAGGCAGCCACCCAGATCAACGAACAAACCCTGAGCTTCCTGCCGCGCCTCCTGGTGACGCTGGCGGTGCTGATCCTGGCCGGCCACTGGATGACCGGCTACCTGATGGATTATTGCGTGTCGGTGTTCCAGCGCGCCGCCACCATTGCAGGCTAGATGGACTTCGTCAGCTATCTGCTGCCGCTGATCGGCGCGCTGTGGTGGCCGTTCTGCCGCATCATGGCGCTGCTGTCCTCGGCGCCGGCCATCGGCGACGGCATGGTGCCGATCCCGGTGCGCGCGCTGCTGTCGCTGGTGCTCGCCTTTTTAATGCTGCCGCTGACGAAGAACATGGCGATGCCCGACCCGTTTTCGCTCGCCGGCGTGGTCGCCATGTTCGAGCAGGCGGTGATCGGCGGCGTGCTGGGCTTCGCGCTGCAGTTCGCCACCTCGGCCATCTCGATGCTGGGCTTCCTGGCGTCCAGCCAGATCGGCTTTTCGATGGCGCAGATGAACGACCCGGTCAACGGCCAGCAGTCCGACGTGATCTCGAGCCTGATGTCGCTGGTGGCGATTTTTGTCTTCTTCGCCATCGACGGCCACCTGCTGCTGGCCACCATCCTGGGCCAGAGTTTTCATGCCTGGCCGGTGGGGCAGGGCTTGTCGGCGATGACGCTGCAGGCGGTGGCGCTGAACCTGGGCTGGGTGTTCGCCGCAGCCATGCTGCTGGCGCTGCCGATCGTGTTCTCGACGATGGTGGTGCAGATCGGCTTCGGCTTCCTGAACCGCGTGGCGCCCTCGCTGAACCTGTTTTCGCTGGGCTTTTCGCTGGTGACCCTGTTCGGTTTGATGATGCTGGTGCAGCTGGTGCGCTTCATCCCGGAACACTACATCCAGATTACGAACGCGGTACTCGAAATGCTGCAGCAACAGATGAGGGCAGCCCGTGGCTGACAACGGCGACAAGACCGAAAAGGCTTCAGCCCAGAAGCTGAAAAAGGCGCGCGAGGAAGGGCAGGTCGTCCGCTCCAAGGACTTGTCGACCGCGATCGGCATCCTGGTCAGCCTGAAGGTGTTTTCGATGATGCTGCCGGATTACCTGGAGTCGTTCCGCTCGCTGTTCCGGCTGGTCTACGTGCCGCTCGGCGAAACCGGGGCCATCGAGAATGCGATGTCGGTGGTCTTCATGGCCGCCGCCATGCTGTTCGTGAAGATGGTGCTGCCGCTCGCGGTGGTGCCGCTGGCGATCGTCATCGGCGGCCTGGTGCCGGGCGGCTGGATCATGTCCGGTAAAAACATGGTGCCCAAGGCGGAGCGTTTGAGCCCGATGAAAAACCTGGGCAACCTGGTCAGCCAGAAGCACCTGATCGGCTTTGCGACTTCGGTGGCCAAGGCGACCGTGCTGGGCTTCGTGCTGACCCACGTGACGCGCTCGAGCGTCTCGGCCTATGTCGACCTGCAGCGCATGCCGCTGGGCGACGCCATCGTGCGCGGCGGGACCATGATGTTCGACGCCCTGTTCGCGCTGGTGGCGGTGTTCGTGATCTTCGCCGTGCTCGACGTGCCGATCCAGGCTTTCCAGTTCGCGAAAAACCAGCGCATGAGCAAGCAGGACCAGAAGGACGAGCACAAGACCAGCGAAGGCCGGCCGGAAGTGAAAGGGCGCATCCGCCAGCTGCAGCGCCAGCTGGCCCAGCGCAACGTGAACAAGACGGTGCCGACGGCGGACGTGGTGATCGTCAACCCCGAGCACTATGCGGTGGCGCTGAAGTACGACACCGACCGCGCCGAGGCGCCGTTCGTGGTGGCCAAGGGCGTCGACGAGATGGCCTTGTACATCAAGAGCGTCGCCGCCAAACACAAGATCGAGACCGTGACGCTGCCGCCGCTGGCGCGCGCGATCTACAACACCAGCCAGGTGCAGCAGCAGATTCCGGCCCAGCTTTACCAGGCCGTCTCGCAGGTGCTGAACTATGTGCTGCAATTGAATGCTTTCCGCGACGGCCGGCGCCAGGCGCCGCCCCGGATCCCGACTGACGTGGCCGTGCCACACCATTTGAGCGAGGTTTCCGCTTCATGAATTCGTTGAACGCCTTTGTCGCCGAACTGCGGCGCCAGAAGTACGCCGCCCCGGTCTTCATCCTGATGCTGCTCGGGATGATCATGCTGCCGCTGCCGCCGGTCCTGCTCGACGTCCTGTTCACTTTCAACATCGTGCTGTCGCTGATCGTGATCCTGGTCGCGGTGAGTGCGAAGCGTCCGCTCGACTTCTCGGTGTTCCCAACCGTGATCCTCGGCACCACGCTGATGCGCCTGGCCTTGAACGTCGCCTCCACGCGCGTGGTCCTGCTGCATGGCCACGAGGGCACGCACGCGGCCGGTAACGTCATCGAATCCTTCGGCAACGTCGTCATCGGCGGTAATTTCGTGGTCGGCCTGGTGGTGTTCATCATCCTGATGATCATCAACTTCGTCGTCGTCACCAAGGGTTCCGAGCGGATCTCGGAAGTGTCGGCGCGCTTTACGCTGGATGCGCTGCCCGGCAAGCAGATGGCGATCGACGCCGACCTGAACGCGGGCCTGATCAACCAGGAAAAAGCGACCCAGCGCAGGAAAGACGTCGCCGCCGAAGCCGACTTTTATGGCGCGATGGACGGCGCCTCCAAGTTCGTGCGCGGCGACGCCGTCGCGTCGATCCTGATCCTGATCATCAACCTGATCGGCGGTATCGCCATCGGCGCGCTGATGTACGACCTGCCGCTGGGCGACGCCTTCCGCGTGTATGCGCTCTTGACCATCGGCGACGGCCTGGTCGCGCAGATCCCGGCGCTGCTGTTATCAAGCGCCGCCGCGATCCTGGTCACGCGCATCGGCGAAGCCGGGGACCTCGACAAGCAGGTCGGCAGCCAGCTGCTGGCGCAGCCGCCGACGCTGTTCGCCGCTGCTGGCGTGATGGTCATCCTGGCCCTGATCCCGGGCATGCCCTTCTTCACCTTCGCCGTGTTCGCGGCGGCGCTGGGCTATGCCGGCTACCGCCTGCACACGCGCGTGCAGCCGGCCGATACGAGTGGCGTGGCCGCCATCGAAGCGGCGCTGCGCGACGACCGCGCGCCGGAACTCGACTGGGAACAGCTGCCGGTGGTGCAGCCGATCTCGGTCGCCGTCGGTTACAAGCTGGTGAACATGGTCGACAAGGCGCAGGGCGAGCAGCTCACCAGGCGCATCAAGGGCATCCGCCAGAGCCTGTCCGAATCGATGGGCGTGCTGCTGCCCGCGATCGGCGTGCGCGACGACCTCGCCTTGCGTCCGTCGCAGTATTCGGTCAGCCTGTCGGGCGTGGTGGTGGCCGAAGGCGAAGTGCATCCCGAGCACCTGATGGCGATCCCGTCGCCGAACGTGTATGGCGAACTCGATGGCATCCCCGGCCTGGAACCCGCCTTCGGCATGGCCGTGACCTGGATCACGCCCGACCAGAAGGGCCATGCGTTGGGTCTCGGCTACCAGGTGGTCGAAGTACCGAGCGTGATCGCGACCCACTGCTCGAAGGTGATCCGCGACCACCTGCACGAACTGTTCCGCCACGAAGACGTGCCTGCCTTGATGGAGCGCCTGACCGCCTTGTCGCCGAAGCTGGCGGGGGCGCTGGAGAAGGCGCTGAACCATACCCAGCTGCTGCGCGTGTTGCGCGTGTTATTGGCGGAAGGCGTGTCGCTCAAGGACATCGTCGTCATCGGCACCACGCTGCTCGATGCTTCCGAGACCACCAAGGATCCGATCCTGCTGGCGGCCGAAGTGCGTTGCGCGCTGCGCCGCCAGATCGTGTCGACCATGTTCGGCAAGAAGAAGGACATGCCGGCCTTTAATTTGTCGGCCGAACTCGAGAACATGCTGCTCGGTTCCCTGAACCAGGCGCGCCAGAGCGGCGGCGGCAAGGTCGCGCTGGATAACTACCCGATCGACCCGCAACTGCTGTCGCAACTGCAGATCAACATGCCGGTTGCGCGCGAACAGATGAAAGGGCAGCACACGCCGCCGCTGCTGCTGGTGCTGCCACAGGTACGGCCACTGCTGGCGCGTTACGCCAAGCTGTTCGCGCCTGGGTTGAATGTGTTGTCGTATAACGAGATTCCCGAGAACCGGGAAGTATCGATCGTGGGGACGGTGGGGTAAGCATGCGGTGTAACGCGTGGACTCGAGAGTCCACCCTACGAGGATGTGAAAAAATCGCCATGGCTGCGTTGCCTCGTCTCGCCGTACCCTCGTACTCTTCGACTCGGCGCCTTGCCCTGACGTTTTTTTCACACCCTCTACGAATACCAATGATCGTAGGGTGGAGTCCCGACTCCACGGGGGTTACATGTGCCTACCATCACCGTCACGCCCGGATGAAATATTCTTTCACTAAACCCACTTCGATGAAATAAAATTTCACCCCTGCGCCGGCAACATCAACGCCAGCTCCGCCACCGCCTGAAACACCGGCAAGGTCAACACCTGCGCCGCATCCTCCGCCGCCAGCAGCGCATGCGCCGACCCCGCCGGCGCAATCCCCGCCTTGAAACTCCAGCGCACCACGACCAGGCCCGCACGCGCCACCGCCGCATCGAGCGCCGGCTGCAGCGCGCGCAGGCGCGCCAGGGCATACGCATCCGGCACCGCCAGTTCGATCGCCACGCCGCCCGGCGCCGGCTCGACCTGCAGTGCGACGTGGGTGCCGTCGGCCAGCGCCAGTTCCAGCCGCAGCGCCGCCCGCGGACGGCGCCGGCGCCCGCCACCGCCATCGGCGCCCTTGCGCACCACCTGCAGATGCTGCGCCTGGGCGCTGCCCGCATGCACCGTGAAGCGCCAGGCATCGGCCGGCAACTGGCCGTCGACCGGGCGAGCTGGCGCGCGTCCCTCCTGGCCGGCGAGCAGCAGCAATGGGGGCAGGGCGCCGGCGCGCGTCCGCCATTCGCGTTCGGCCAGGGTCGCGCCATAGGTGCCGACCATCGCACGCCAGTTGCCGGCCAGCGTGCGGCCATCGGCCTGCGAGAAGACCATCTGGCGCGTCATGAACACCTGGTCGGGCCGCATCGCCAGGCCATCCGCATGCTCGGCGCCGGCGGCGGCTTGCGGAGGGGCCAGCGGCTGCGCTTGCGGCAGCGGCAGCTCGGCCTGGGCGGCGGCAAAGGCGACCGGCGCGATCGCGGCAATGGCGTTGGCCTGTAACGGCGGCGTGACCGGAGGCAGCAGGGGAGCGGAGAGCGAGAGTGGGTTCATGGCGCGATCCAGGTAAAAAAAGGCCAGCCTTGACGCGGCTGGCCCATGATACGTCCGGCTAAGTTCAGCCGGCGCTAGCCCTGATTACTGCAGCAGCGACATCACCATCGACGACATCTGGTTGGTCTGCTTGAGCATCGCGGTACCCGCCTGCATCAGCATCTGGCTCGAGGTCATCTTCGCGCTTTCGGTGGCGAAGTCGACGTCCATGATGCGGCCGGCGGCGGCTTGCGTGTTGGTGCTGATGTTCGACAGGTTGTTGTAGACGTGATCGAGGCGGTTCGAGGTCGCGCCGATCTTCGAGCGCAGCGTGCTGACCGAGTCGATCGCCTGCGACAGCTCGTCGATGGTGGTGTTGGCATTGCTCACGCCGAGGGCGTCGGTGGTGCCGCTGATGTCGGTGCCGACGGTCGAGGCGCCGGCAGCGGCGGTGGTGCCGCCCGAGAAGCGGGTGCTGGTGGCGGTCAGCTTGGTGTGCACGTCCGTCAGTTCGGTCGTGAAGTTGCCGGTCATGGTTTCGGCCTTGTCGGCGCCGATCTGGAAGGTCAGCGAGGTCGCGAGCTTGCCGTCGTCCTTGTGCAGCAGCGCGGTGCCGCCGAACTTGGTGTTCTTCATGATGTTGCCGAGTTCGTCAGCCAGCGAGTCGTACTCGGCTTGCATCGCGGTGCGGTCATCCTTCGACGACGAACCGTCGGCGGCCTGGGTCGCCAGGTCTTTCATGCGCACCAGGATGTTGCCGGTTTCGTTCAGGGCGCCTTCGGCGGTTTGCAGCATCGACACCGAGTTTTGGGTGTTGCGCATGGCGACGGCCATGCCGCTGGTCTGCGACTTCAGGCGGGTGGCGATCTGCAGGCCGGCGGCGTCGTCGCTGGCCGAGTTGATGCGGAAGCCGGTCGACAGGCGGGTCATCGTGGTCGACAGCTTGTTCTGGGTCGACGACAGGGAATTTTGTGCGGACAGCGAGGCGGCGTTGGTGTGAAGGCTCAGCATGGTTGGCTCTGTATCTTTGGTTGGTCAATGAGCAGTTCAGCTGCTCTCACAAGTACAAGACGACCGTTCTCATGCGTTCATTAAATTCCACATGGAAATAATTTGAAGTATTTTTCCTACCCGCCTTCTACGCAAAAAAAAGCCAGCCGAGGAGCGGCTGGCTTTTGCTGTATCCGACCAGGCAGGCCGGAAGCGCTTGCGATTACTGCAGCAGCGACATGACCATCGACGACATCTGGTTGGTCTGCTTCAGCATCGCGGTGCCCGCCTGCATCAGCATCTGGTTCGAGGTCATCTTCGCGCTTTCGGTGGCGAAGTCGACGTCCATGATGCGGCCGGCGGCGGCTTGCGTGTTGGTGCTGATGTTCGACAGGTTGTTGTAGACGTGATCGAGGCGGTTCGAGGTCGCGCCGATCTTCGAGCGCAGCGTGCTGACCGAGTCGATCGCCTGCGACAGCTCGTCGATCGTGGTGTTGGCGTTGGTCACGCCGAGGGCGTCGGTGGTGCCGCTGATGTCGGTACCGACGGTGGTGGCGCCGGCTGCGGTGCCGCCCGAGAAGCGCGCGCTGGTGGCGCCGATCTTGGTGTGCACGGCGGTCAGTTCGGTCGTGAAGTCGCCGGCCATGGTTTCGGCCTTGTCGGCGCCGATCTGGAAGGTGACCGATGCGGCCAGCTTGCCGTTTTCCTTGTGCAGCAGGGCAGTGCCGCCGAACTTGGTGTTCTTCATGATGTTGCCCAGTTCGTCAGCCAGCGAGTCGTACTCGGCTTGCATCGCGGTGCGGTCATCCTTCGACGACGAACCGTCGGCGGCCTGGGTCGCCAGGTCTTTCATGCGCACCAGGATGTTGCCGGTTTCGTTCAGGGCGCCTTCGGCGGTTTGCAGCATCGACACCGAGTTTTGGGTGTTGCGCATGGCGACGGCCATGCCGCTGGTCTGCGACTTCAGGCGGGTGGCGATCTGCAGGCCGGCGGCGTCGTCGCTGGCCGAGTTGATACGGAAACCGGTCGACAGGCGGGTCATCGAGGTCGACAGCTTGTTCTGGGTCGACGACAGGGAATTTTGTGCCGACAGCGAGGCGGCGTTGGTGTGAAGGCTCAGCATGGTTGGCTCCGGTTAGTGGGGTTCAAGGAGCAGCTCATCTGCTCTCACAAGTACAGGACGACCGTCCGCAGCGGTTCATTAAATGCCGTACGGAAATTTTTTTAATTTATTTTTCCGGGTGGTCTTGAGCGAACGGTGTGGCAAAGGTGTAGCAAGATCGCCGACATCCCACCCTCCAGATCGCCGCTAATCTTGCCGCACGTAAACACCTCCCTCTATAATGGAAGGCAGGAATACCGTCTTCGCCCGCCATCCTGCACGACGCAACATCCGCGTCCCGCCCCCTCATCAGCAAAGGTTCGTCATCATGGGAAAACCCAGCAAAGGCGCGCGTTTCACGCCTGCCAATCCAGCCGCGGCACGTGCGGCGGCACTGTTTACGGAAGGCGTGACGCTGCACCAGAACGGCCAGCTCGGGCGCGCCATGGCCGCGTACGAACAGGTGCTGCGCCTGGTGCCGAAACATGTCGAGGCCTTGCACCATACCGGCATCCTCGCTTTCCAGGGCGGGCATTACCAGGACGCGTCGCGCTTCATCGGCTCCGCCATTGCGCTCAGCCCCAACATGCCGGCCGCGCATGCCAACCTCGGCAATGCCCTGAAGGAGCTCGGCCGCTACGACGAAGCGCTGGCCAGCTACGAACGCGCGCTGGCGCTGCAGCCGGGCGACGCCGACACGCTGTATAACCGCGGCACCGCACTCCAGACCCTGGCCCGCTACGACGAGGCGCTGGCCAGCTTCGCGCGCGCCCTCGCGCTCAATCCGAACGACGTCGACGCGCTCAACAACCAGGCCGTGGTCCTGCACGAGCTGGGTCGCAACGACGAAGCGCTCGCCAGCCTGGACCGCGCCCTGGCGCTGAACCCGCTGTTTGCCCATGCCGCCAACAACCGCGGCAACGTCCTGAAAGACCTCGGCCGCTTCGAGGAAGCACTGATCAGTTACGAGTCGGCCCTGCTCGCCAGCCGCGAGTTCGCCGACGCCTGGTACAACCGCGGCATCATCCTGCAGGTGCTTGGCCGTCCGGAGGATGCGCTGGGCAGCTACGACAACATGCTGCAGCTGCACCCCAACTCGGCCGCCGCCTGGCACAACCGCGCGCTGGCCCTGCAAGTGCTCAAGCGCCGTCCCGAAGCGCTGGCCAGTTGCGAGCGCGCCCTGGCGCTGCAGCCGGACAACCCGGAAATCCTGCGCCACCGCAGCCGCTTGCTGGCGCAGCTGCACCAGCATGACGCCGCCCTGGGCAGCCTCGACCAGCTGAGCGCCCGGCGTTCCGACGATCCGAAGACCCTGCACCTGCGCGCCCAGACCCTGCGCGAACTCGGCCAGCTCGACGCCGCGCTGGCCAGCATCGACCGCGCGCTGGCAGCCGAGCCGAACCGCTACGAATACCTGCTCACGCGCGGCACGCTGCTGCGTTCCATGCTGCGCTACCCGGAAGCCCTGGCCTGTTTCGAAGAGACGCGCGCGCAGCGCCCGGAGGCCGCGGCGAGCCACACCGATTGCGGCATCGTGCTGGCCGACCTCGGCCGCTTCGAGGAAGCCGGCGCCGCCTACGACCAGGCGCTGGCACGCGATCCCGGCTTCGCGCTGGCGCGCTGGAACCGCGCGCTGCTGAACCTGCTACTCGGCGACTTCACCGGGGGCTGGCAGGATTACGAAGCGCGCTGGAACGTCGAAGCGCTCGGCGTGTTCCATGAAAAGCGCGACTTCGACGTGCCGCTGTGGCTTGGCGCCGAGCCGCTGGAGGGCAAGACCATCCTGCTGCACGCCGAACAGGGCCTGGGCGACACGCTGCAGTTCTGCCGCTATGCACCCCTGGTCGCGCAGCGCGGCGCCCGCGTCATCCTGGAAGTGCAGCCGGCGCTGGTCGACCTGCTGCGCAGCCTGCCGGGCGTGCACCAACTGGTGGCCAAGGGCGATCCGTTGCCGCCGTTCGACTTGCATTGCCCCCTGCTGAGCTTGCCGCTGGCCTGCGGCACCCGGCACGACGCCATTCCCGATCCGGGCGCCTACCTGGCGCCGAGTGCGGCCAAGCTGGCCGAATGGGCGGCATTACTGGGCGAAAAGACACGCCCGCGCGTCGGCCTGGTATGGAGCGGCAATCCGCACCACCGCCTCGACCGCTACCGCAGCCTGCCGTTTTCGGTGATCGCCGGCCTGGTATCGGATAAATACGAGTTCGTCTCGCTGCAGAAAGAACTGCGCCCACTCGACAAGATCGTGCTGCAGATGAAGCGCAACGTGCGCCATGCCGGCGAACGCCTGAACGATTTCGCCGACACGGCCGCACTGGTGGCGCAGATGGACCTGGTCATCACGGTCGACACCAGCGTTGCCCACCTGGCCGGCGCCATGGGCAAGCCGGTCTGGATCCTGCTGCCGGGCGGCACCCTGGCCGACTGGCGCTGGCTGTGCACGCGCACAGACAGCCCCTGGTATGGCAGCGCCCGCCTGTATCGCCAGGAAACGGCAGGGGACTGGACACCGGTGGTGGCGCGCATTGCGGCCGATCTCGCTGCGCAGTTCGGCTAAGGCCGGCCAGCGGCGCCACGGCCGTCGCCGAGGCAAACCACGCGCCCGGCCTGTTCGCCGGGCTGCCCTGACGGGCAGGATTACCTGCGCGCGCGCGCCTTGACCATGTCGCTCATCCCCTCGAGGTACTTGACGAAAGCGAAGAGCGGGAACTGCTGCTGATAGTCGCGTGCGAATTCGCGGCAGCGCGCGCGGTGGGCATCGGGCGACTGCATGACACGCTCTGCCCGGGCCCGTAAGCCGCCAGGCGCACCGTCGAAGAACAGCTCGCCGTAGTCGCCGCCGAGGAAGGTCTCGTACGCCCAATTCGACCCCATCAGGAAGCCCGACCGGTTGCCCATCGCCCGCAGGGTACGGTCGTGCAACGCATCGCCGATCGGCGCCGCGTCGATGATGCCGTACCGGGACGCAAACTGGAAAGCGTTGTCCGACATGGCGTCGAACGCGAGAAACTCGTGATGGCGATTCTGCCTGAGCCGGAAACGCTCCCACCCCCGGCCATAGATCTTGAGCGGCACATCGGCCAGGTCGTTGACGATGTGCTCGGCGACCATGTTGCGATAAATCTTGTCGAGCAGCATATGGATGTGCACGCGTACCGCCAGCTCGGTGCTCTGCAAGTCCTCGCGCAGCGCCGCCATCATCTCCGGATCGAGCATGCCGTCGATGATGTCGTGATGATTCGTGCGATTGCCATTCCTGAATTCACCGATGATCGCGTCCGCGGCGTTGAGCAGGAAGCTTGCCACCCGGCGCTCCGTCGCCCCGCGCCAGCCGTCCAGGGTCGTGTCGAGATCGTCGAGATTCTTGGGCAAAACGAAAAAATCTCCCTCGAACCGGCCCTGCACACCGTCCTCGAACCAGACCGGCGTCTGGTAGAAAGTTGCAGTAGTCTCGCGTGGATAGTGCATGTTCGCGAACATGGCGAACGAAGCCACGCTGTAGATATGCTGCACCCATGGCGACATGGCCTTGTGATTGCCAGGCATGTGGCATGGATGGTCGCCGTGATAGCAGAGTACCGGCACCTTCAGCTGGTCCCACAAGGTGGTGGCGTCGGTGTCGGTAGCGCCGATCTGCGAGCCCACGCCCTGCCACAAAATGACAAAATCGATGCCCTTGTTGTTGATGTCAGCCAGCGCGTTCATCAGCGAATCATCCAGATTCACGATGTGCGTCGGACGCCCCATCTGTTCGAAGGCCCGCTTCGCGCATTCGCTGAAATAAGTAAAGGGATCGTTCTCTCCCCCGCGCCAGTTGATGATTACGATGCTCATAGTGTTGGAGATAATGTTGAAGTGGGGGGAGTGGTGCGAACTGCCATCGGTTCGCACAACGGTATGGCCGGGATGCGTTGCTGCCGCCATTCTAGATGGAAGGGGAGTGGCAATGCAATCGGGCAGCATTGTCCCTTGCACGCGTTCTTGCCGAAGAGCGCTTGCGAGCTTGTCTACAGCGTGGCAGTCGACGGGTCTTGCAAGCTCATTCCAGGTCTCACCGACAAGCACCGCCCCCTGCTGCCGCAGTACCGCTCCCGCAAGCGCAGCGGTCCAAGCCGCCGCGCTGACTCTTCTTCGTCAAGAATGAACTGCGTGTGACGGAGTTTGCTCGGCTGCCATCGGGTGTCTGGTCATCTGAAACTCCTCAGCAGCATGCCGGCCGGCTCCAAGGCCAGCGTTCCCCTGTGTACGTTCCAGAAAACTAGCGGACAAGAACTGCAGCATCCATTTCTTTGCAGGCAACTCAAATAGTTTAAATATCGCGATGCTGAGAAGAATGCTGCCAAGGACATAGGCAGCAGCGCGTATGACGTCGATACCACCACCCGAGGTCTCGAATATCTTCTGACCATACATGATCACAATCCGGTGAATCATATATAGCGAGAAGCTTGCTTCTCCGAGAAGGACCAAAGCCTTGCCAGAAATTATCCGAGAGGCCAGCCCGTTTTGCCATGCGAAGGAAAGAATCACAAACCCCATCGGTGCCAGGTAATACAGGTCGAAACGGCTACCTTGGGAAATAGAATGCGAAAGCAACGCAGCGATAGCCAGGGCGCTAAGTGACAATACCTGAGCCGCCGTGGCAGTACGATTACTTATCGGGCCGACTGAAGAAAAAAGCCGGTGAAGCAATATGCCAGCAATGAAATCGGCAAGGCGGAGGGGAGGGAAGATGTACAGCAAAAATTTATTCTGCGAGTCCGCATCGATAGAAATCCCTGCCTTCAGACATAGCAGAGCCGTTGCTGTCCATAGTAGAGTCCGCGACCGGAGAGTGATTAGTAGAGGGAAAGCAAGGTAGAAAAAGAGCTCTACCGATAGGCTCCATGCTGGAGTATTAAACGAGAAATACCAGGTAGATCGAGGCACCCAGGCCTGCAGAAGCGCCAAGTTGACCGCAAGCGACCCCACTAACGTAGAACCAGATTCTTGCCTCCATATTAACGACAAAGGCAACGCTATGAAGGCGGTTAATAGATGGATGGGAAAAATCCGGGCAATTCTTGCATGGACAAACTGTTGAGTTCCACCTCTGCCCGTGCGCATTTTGTCCGAATATGAATGGGAGAGGATAAAGCCAGAAAGCACGAAGAAGAAGGTGACGCCGACGTACCCCTCGCGAAAAATGCTCCGGGCAAGCCAGGATATAAGGCTAATCTTGTTCTCGTCGAGAAACTCTAGGTGGCTTAGCACGACCATGAGTGCCGCAACAAATCGAAGAGAGGTTAGGGAATTGAGTTGCATAGATGAGCAAAAGATGAGTAGGATCTGAATGTAAGACAAATCCTACAAAATCTCAACTCTTACCGTGTCGTCTTGACAACATGTACGGCACGTGATGTAGCTGGCTGAAGCGTGTCGAGGTTGTCATTAAGCCCCATTCAGCTCCAAAAGGAAACAGCCACTTATTTCTAAGTAGCTGTTTTTTAAAGGCTAGTCGGCAGAGGCGGAGGGAATCGAGCTCTCGTCCGCCACCTTGAGCGCTGTACTATGGATCTTTTCTGAAAACAACTCATCTATTCATGGCAAATGGCAGTTCGAATTTCGTTCATTAGATGTTGATGTAGTGGTCTAATGCCCCCGGACACCTCGATAGGTGGATAATTCACCTTCGAAGGAGTTTACATGACC
>NZ_JACYUY010000002.1 GCF_014842025.1 Massilia sp. CFBP 13721 | reverse complement strand
CGTTTTCGTCGTGCTGCTGCACTTCCCACAGCGCCGACCAGGAGCCGACGTCGCTCCAGCCGATGTCGGCCGGCACCACGACCGCGTTGGCGGTGCGCTCCATGACCGCGTAGTCGATCGAGTCCGACGGGCAGCTCGAGAACGCGGCTTCGTCGAGGCGGCAGAAGTCGAGGTCGCGGTAGCCTGTGGCGACCGCTTTTTCGGCGGCCTCGGCAATGGCCGGAGCGAAACGGGCCAGCTCGGCCAGGTACTGATCGGCGGCGAACATGAACATGCCGCTGTTCCAGTAATAGCCGCCATCGGCGACAAAGCCTTCGGCGGTGGCCAGGTCCGGCTTCTCGACGAAGCGCTCCACCTGGTAGCAATCATCGCAGCCGGGCAGCGCCGCGCCGCGGCGGATGTAGCCGTAACCGGTTTCCGGCGCCTGCGGCACGATGCCGAAGGTGGCCAGGCCGCCGCCTGCCACCAGGCCGGCGGCGCGGGCGACGGCTTCCTTGAAGGCGCCCGTGTTTTCGATCACGTGGTCGGCCGGCAGCACCAGCATGACCGCCTCGGGATCGATCGCCTTCAGGTAGTGCGCCGCCGCGGCCACCGCCGGCGCGGTATTGCGCCCGGCCGGTTCGAGCAGGATACCCAGCGGCGTGATGCCGGCCGCGCGCAGCTGTTCGGCCACCATGAAACGGTGGTCGTTGCCGCACACGACGAGCGGCGCCTGCAGCCCCGGCAGGCCGGCCACGCGCAGCGCGGTGTCCTGCAGCATGGTCTTGTCGGCGACGAGCGGCAGCAATTGCTTCGGCAGCACGGCGCGCGAGAGCGGCCACAAACGGGTGCCGGCGCCGCCGGAGAGAATTACTGGGTAAATTTTCATGCCTTGGCTTTCTTGATAGGGGTACTGGACGATTGATAGATTCTGTATTGATTGGATCGCTGACGATCGTTCAGGATCCTGGGGGCGCATGTCGGGTATCTTCCCGACGACCGCAAGGTCCGGCAGCCCGTCATTATATGGCAACGGACTTTCCAAGGAAAAATGGAAATTAGCAAGAGTGTGGCTGCCGGAGGTCTACCTAGCTGGCAGCACAGCATATGGACAGGGAGTATGGGACGTCCCGAGGATCGCCTGCACTGGCCCCAAATGAAAACGACGGCTTGCGCCGTCGTTTTCGTTCCCGGGAAGGGTTATTACTATGAGGAATTTAATTCTCTCGAAAACCGCACGTATGCGGAGAAGGTAGTGTCACCAGATTTTTTACGACTGCGAACAGGTTGGCACGTGTTATTGATTGCCCCTCCTGGAAGAACTACAAGAACCAATATAGACCATCTTGCGGAACATTCAAGGACATATTGAGCAAAATCAGTTCAGCTCAGTTAATTCAGCTCAGTTAATTCAGTTTAGGCAGTGTCGTGTGCGACATTGCCTTCAATGCCCCCTCGCCTACCGAAGCGCCAAACTTCTTGAGCACCCGTTCCGGCAAGCCCTCGTGCGCCGTGTAGTCGACGATGTCTTCGGCCTTGACGATGTCGCGCGCCACCGTGTCGACGGTGCCGAAGCCGTCGGCCAGGCCCATGTCGACCGCTTTCGCGCCGGTCCAGTACAGCCCCGAGAACATGTCGGGCGTTTCCTTCAGGCGCGTGCCGCGTCCGGCGCGCACGACGGTGATGAATTGCTGGTGGATCTCGTTGAGCATTTCCTGGGCGTGCGCGCGGTGCTTGTCGGACTGCGGGCTGAACGGATCAAGAAAACCCTTGTTGGCGCCGGCCGTCAGCAGGCGCCGCTCGACGCCGAGCTTTTCCATGGTGCCAGTAAAGCCGAAGCTATCCATCAGCACCCCCACCGAGCCGACGATGCTGGCTTTATTGACATAAATGCGGTCGGCCGCGGCGGCGATGTAGTAGCCGCCCGAGGCGCAGATTTCGTCGACGACGACGTACAGCGGCTTGTCCGGATAGCCACGCTTCAAACGCCGGATTTCGTCGACGATGATGCCTGCCTGCACCGGACTGCCGCCGGGGCTGTCGATGCGCAGCACCACCGCCGCCGAGCCCGCGTCGGCGAAGGCCTTGTTCAGCGAGGGGATGACGTTGTCGGCGGCGCCGCTGCCTTCTGCTTCGATCTCGCCGTTAATTTCGATTAATGCGGTGTGGCGGCCGAGGTTTTCGTCGTCGCTGCCGAAGCTCAGGTCGAAATAGGTCCAGAGGCCGACCACGATGACGGTGAGGAAGGCGAGCCGGAAGAAAATGCTCCAACGCCGCGCCGCGCGCCGCTCCTTGATCGTGGCGAACACGAGCTTTTCGAGCGTCTCGCGTTCCCAGTTGCCGGCCGTCGGGTTGTCGACAAAGTGGCCATCGCCGTCGTGCTTGATGTTGTCGCTCATTACGCTTTCTCGATGCTCCGTGAATGAAAGGAATGCTTCTTTATTTACCCACCACTACCCGCCGCCACGCCGACCCGCTCGTCCGGTTGCCAGTACACCTTGCCTTCGACCTCGCGCACTGCGATCGGACGCAGCTTGCCGCCGCGGCAGGGTCCGCCCGCGCACACGCCGCTCTCGGGCCGGTAAACGGCGCCATGGGTCGCGCACATCAGGAATTCGCCGCTCGACTCGAAAAACTGTCCCTGCACCCAGTCGAGTTCCATCGGCACATGGGCGCAGCGGTTCAGGTAGGCATAGGCGGTGCCTCGATACCGCACCACGAAGCCGGTCGCCGCCTCGCCGAAGACGGCGACCGGAAAGCGCACGCCCTCCCCGCCGTCGACGAGCAGCTCGGAATCGCAGATCAGCACTGGAGGCGCGTCAGTCATCGGCTTATGCAAACTCCGCCAGCCAGGCGTGCAGTTCGACCGCGGTTTTCGCCGAGTACAGCGGACGGCAGGCTTGCAGCTGGTCGACCGGGTGCGCGCCATATTCGACGGCGATCGCCGCGGCGCCGGCATTTTTTGCCATCAACAGATCGTGGGTGGTGTCGCCGATCATGACGGTGCGGCGCATGTCCTGGCCCAGTTCGCGCGTCAGTTCCTGCAGCATGGCCGGGTGCGGCTTGGAAAACGTTTCGTCGGCACAACGCGTAGCATCGAACAGCGACAGCAGCCCGCAGGCGTTCAACGCCCGGTTCAGCCCGACCCGGCTCTTGCCGGTGGCTACCGCCAAAAAGTATCCCTGCTGCGAAAGTTCATTCAACATCTCGCGAACGCCCTTGAACAGCACCAGTTCGTGGTCTTTCGTCAGGAAGTGGTAACGGTAACGCTCGACCATGCGCGGATACAGCGCCGCCGGCATGTCGGGCACCGCCACCTGCATCGCTTCGGGCAGCGCCAGGCCGATGACGTGGGCGGCGGCCTCGTCGCTCGGCACCGGCAAGCCGACGTCGCGCGCGGCCGCCTGGATGCACTTGACGATGGCGACCGTGCTGTCCATCAGCGTGCCGTCCCAGTCGAACACGATCAGATCAAATTGCTTTCTTGGCATTTCTTCCGGCCTGAAGCCAGCTCCTCTTTTGTTTCATCGCGGCGGACGATTCACCGCCCGCTTGTCCGTAGGGTGGACGGCTATGCCGTCCACGCGTCGATTGTTGGCTGCTGCGTAACGCCACATGTGCTGGCGTACGAATGTTCACCCGATAGCTGAACGCGTGGACGGGGAACCCGTCCACCCTGCAAGGTCACCAGTGCGCCAATCCGCGTGTGCATTAATTCACTGCCTGCCCCAAGCTTAGCAAGAAACGGTCGCACTCGGCGGGCAAGGGTGCCTGCAAGGTCATCGGTTTGCCTGTTTCCGGATGCGTGAACGTGATTTTATAGGCGTGCAGGAACATTCGGCGCAAGGCCCCGCGCGTCGCATCGGCCTTTTGCAGCTGCTTGTTCATGGCGAAATCGCCGTATTTCTCGTCACCGAGAATAGGAAAGCCCGATGAAGCCAGATGAACGCGAATCTGGTGGGTGCGGCCGGTTTTCAGTTCCGCTTCCAGCAAGGCGAAATGCTCCCATTTGCGCAGCAAATTGAAAATCGTGTGCGATTCCATGCCACCCGCCTGCACCACCACGCGCCGCTCGCCATCCGGGGTCGAGAATTTATGCAGCGGCAATTTGACGTGCTGGCGCTTGTTGATCCAGTCGCCGGCGACCGCCGCCAGGTAGCGTTTATCCGTATGGCCGTCGCGCATCTGCTCGTGCAGGTTGGTCAGCGCCGAACGCTTTTTGGCGAGCAGCAGCAGCCCCGAGGTTTCGCGGTCGAGGCGGTGCACCAGTTCCAGGAACTTGGCGTCCGGCCGCGCCGCGCGCAATTGCTCGATCACGCCATACGACACGCCCGAGCCGCCATGCACGGCCACGCCGGCCGGCTTGTCGATCACCAGCAAATGGGTGTCTTCATGGACGATTCTGAATTCGGCGCCCGGCACCGGCGCGGTATGCGTTTTTTCGGCGAGGCGGATCGGCGGAATACGCACCAGGTCGCCTTCCACCAGGCGGTACAACTGGTCGATACGGCCCTTGTTGACGCGGACTTCGCCGGAACGCAGGATGCGGTAAATGTGGCTTTTCGGTACGCCCTTGCAGACGCGCAGCAGGTAGTTATCGATGCGCTGTCCGGCTTCTTCTTCGGTGATCGTGACGAAAGTTGCTGCTAACGCCTGTGATGAAGGGGGAACAACATCGCTTTGCATCTTCATTTGGATTGTCTTCCCAGAAATTCTCTCTAAGTCCTTCATTTTGAATATATAATCGACAGGCGGCGGTCAAACCTCTGCAGGTGTAAGAATTAAAACGATATTTTACACAGGGGCGCGCTCCATCGGCCCCGCAGGCATGCAAATTCGATGGAAAAAACGTGTACGCACATTCCTGCGCAGTTCAAGGTTGCACCGCAGTTGTAATCGGATCGCGTGCAGGAGTGCCGGATTGGATTGATTGGAACTATAAGGATAAGTACCGGCAAGCCTGCTTCTTGCGGGCTCGCCGGTTGATGGTGTCGATAACGCTTGTCGTTTCGCCCGACCCGTTGCAAGCCTCATCACAAGGCTTGAGAGACAAGGCTGATAAATCGCCTGTCATCGAAGTCCTGGAATGTGTTCGCTGTAAACGGTCAGGCTGGTTTTGCGCGCACCGCCTGCACCATGTTGCGCCGCTCGGGATGAGCGGCCCTGGGTGCGGCGTGCCCTCGGCATGACGATCGATCCCATGCGCCCTGTTGCGGCGGCGAGCCCCTGGCCTCGCCTTGCCGCACGTCCGGGCATACCCCCTCCAGCTCTCCCCTCCCGCGTACGTCCCTGTACTTTCGCCGCCCTGGCAAGGCGGCCTGGAACGGCCCACGGGTCGCGGAGTAAAAAATGAAACGTATGTTGTTTAACGCTACGCAGCAAGAAGAGTTGCGCGTAGCGATCGTCGACGGTCAAAAACTGATCGACATCGATATCGAAACGGCTGGACGCGAACAGCGCAAGTCGAATATCTACAAGGGTGTCATCACCCGCATCGAACCCTCTCTCGAAGCTTGCTTCGTCAGCTACGGCGAAGACCGCCACGGCTTCCTCCCCTTCAAAGAAGTTGCCCGCACGTATTTCCGTGACGGCGTCGACGTGCGCAATTGCTCCATCAAGGAAGCGCTGCGCGAAGGCCAGGAAATCATGGTGCAGGTCGAGAAAGAAGAGCGCGGCAACAAGGGCGCGGCCCTGACCTCGTTCATTTCGCTGGCCGGCCGCTACCTGGTGCTGATGCCGAACAACCCGCGCGGCGGCGGCGTGTCGCGCCGCGTCGAAGGCGAAGAACGCCAGGAACTGCGCGAGACGATGGACAAGCTGGACCTGCCGCAAGGCATGTCGGTGATTGCCCGTACCGCCGGCATCGGCCGCAACGTCGAAGAACTGCAATGGGACTTGAATTACCTGATGCAACTCTGGCGCGCGATCGAAGGCGCCGGCAAGTCGGCCTCGGGCGCCTTCCTGATCTACCAGGAAAGCTCGCTGGTCATCCGCGCGATCCGCGACTACTTCCAGCCGGACATCGGCGAAGTCCTGATCGACACCGACGAGATCTATGAGCAGGCCCAGCAGTTCATGAGCCACGTGATGCCCGACATGGCGCACCGCGTAAAACGCTACAGCGACGACGTGCCGCTGTTCTCGCGTTTCCAGATCGAACACCAGATCGAAACCGCCTACGCGCGCACCGTGCCGCTGCCATCGGGCGGCGCGATCGTCATCGACCACACCGAAGCGCTGGTTTCCATCGACGTCAACTCGGCACGCGCCACGCGCGGCTCGGATATCGAGACCACCGCCTTCAACACCAACTGCGAAGCCGCCGACGAAGTGGCGCGCCAGCTGCGCCTGCGCGACCTGGGCGGCCTGATCGTCATCGACTTCATCGACATGGAAGTGGCGAAGAACCAGCGCGAAGTCGAAACCCGCCTGAAGGACGCCCTGCACCACGACCGTGCCCGCGTGCAGATGGGTAAAATTTCGCGCTTCGGCCTGATGGAACTGTCGCGCCAGCGCCTGCGTCCGTCGCTGTCCGAAGGTTCGCACGTGACCTGCCCGCGCTGCTCGGGCACCGGCCACATCCGCGACACCGAATCGTCGGCCCTGCAAGTCCTGCGCATCATCCAGGAAGAGGCGATGAAGGAAAACTCGGCCACGATCCACGTGCAGGTGCCGGTCGACGTCGCCGCCTTCCTGCTGAACGAGAAGCGCGGCGAAGTCCTCAAAATCGAGAACCGCCACCGCATCAGCGTGATCCTGGTGCCAAATAAACACCTCGACACCCCGCACTACAAGCTCGAGCGCATCAAGCACGACGATCCGCGCCTGGAAGAAGCGCCGTCCAGCTATACGCTGGCCGAGACCGCCGAAACCGACATGGCCTACAGCAAGCGCCAGAAGGAAGAAGCCAAGCCGCGCCAGGAAGCCATGGTCAAAACCATCACCCCTGCCCAGCCAGCGCCGGTGGTCGACCGCAGCGAAGCGGCCAAGCCGGTGAAAGCGGTGGAAGCGCCAGCCGCGCCGGTCCAGCCGATCGTGGTGGAGCCGGTCGGTTTCTTCGCCAAACTGAAGAGCTTCTTCTTCGGCGCACCGGAACCGGTGGCGCCAGCGCCAGTGGCGGCCGAGCCGGTCAAGCCGGCGGCACCGGCGCAAGGCGAGCGCGGCGAGCGCAATGGCCGTGGTCCGCGCGCCCGGAACGGAAGAAATGAGGGCCGCAACGAGGGCCGTAACGAAGGCCGCGGCGGCAAGCCGGAGCGCAACCGCGAAGAACGCGACACGACGACTGCCAGGAACGGCGTCGACGAGACGGTGAAAGCGGGCGAGTTCGAGGGCAAGCCGGCGCGTCCACCGCGTCCGCCACGCGAGCCGCGCCCACCACGTGAAGCGCGCGAAGGCGCCGAGGCCGCCGTCCAGGCGCCACGTGCCGAGCGTGGCGAACGTCCGGAACGCGCACCGCGCCAGCCGCGCGAACGCACCGAGCGCCAGCAGGCGGTCGAGGCCAAGCTGGAAGAGCTGAATATTCCAGCCGCCGTGCCGATGCCTGAATCGGAACTGTCGACCACGACCCCGCACGGCGACCAGCTCGAGCACGCCGTCAAGGCTGTGACCGGCACCGGTCCGCAGGGCGAGGAAATCGAAGGCGAAGGCGGCGACGAGCCGCGCCGCCGCCGCCGCCGTGGTGGCCGCAACCGCAATCGCCGCGACCGCGACGGTAACGAAGTCGAGTCGGGCGAGATGGGCGACAACGACGGTACGCCGGCATTCATGCCGGTGGCCGACGAAGAAGCCGCGAAAGTTGCTGCCGCCGAGAAGTCGAACCGTGGCCGTGGCCGTGGCGAAGGACGCCAGCAAGCCGCCAAGCAGGCGCCATGGCCGTTCCCGACCGCAGCTTCGGTTGCAGCGGCACAAGCCAAGGCTGCCGCTCCTGCAGCGCCGGCGGCAAAGCCTGCCCCGGCAGCGACGCCGTCGTTCGGCGTGCCGGCAGCGACCGCGCAAACCTGGTTCTTCCCGACCGCCGCCTCGATCGCTGCTGCGCAGCCCAAACCGGCCGCCCAGCCGGTGCCGGCCGCACCGGTTCCGGTTACCGAGGTTTCTGTTGCCGCAGCACCGGCCGCAGTTGCGCCGGTTGCCGAGGCGCCTGTCGTCGAAGCGGCGGCTCCTGCACTTGCTCCAGTGGCCACGCCTGCTCCAGTAGCCAAGGCGCCTGTTGCCGAAGCGCCGGCCGCTGCGCCTGCTCCTGCTACTGAAGCAGCGGCCCCTGCGCCACAGGCCGCTGCGCCAGTCGCGGCAGCGCCAGCGCCACAGCCCGCGGCCGACCTGAGCGAGGTGCTCGGCGCCGCCGGCCTGACGCTGGCCGCCACCGATCCGGAAAAGCTGCGCGCAGCCCAGGAAGCGGCCGCCCAGGCAGCCGCCCCGGTCCGCGTCGGCCGTGCCCGCAAGCCGGCGCCGAAGGTGGTCGACGAGCCGCTGATCCAGGTCGATACGCGCCAGTAATCCTGGCGGGTTAGTCCGGTAAAAAGGGAAGCCATGTGCTTCCCTTTTTTTTGTAGACCCGTAAGGTGGGCGGCACCAAGGCCGCGAGCCGATCAAATGGCCGGGTGGAGCCGGCCACCCTACGCCTTCGGATACCACCGCGCCTGTGCGTGCGCGCCCCTCGTGCTATCGTATTGGCATGTCTGAAAAAATCATCATGCTCCACGACCTGCGCGCGCCCATGCTGGCCGTGCCGGCGGCGCCCGTCGGGATTCTCAGCGACGCATTGGCGCGGCCCCTGCACGACCTGCGCATCTCGGTGACCGACCGCTGCAATTTCCGCTGCGTGTACTGCATGCCGAAGGAAGTCTTCGGCAAGGATTACCCTTATCTGCCGCACGGCGACCTGCTCTCGTTCGAGGAAATCACGCGCGTGGCGCGGCTGTTCATCGCCCACGGCGTCGAGAAGATCCGCCTGACGGGGGGCGAACCGCTGCTGCGCAAGAACCTGGAACACCTGGTGGCAATGCTGCGCGCCCTGCCGACGGTGTCCGGCCGCCCGCTCGACCTGACGCTGACCACCAACGGCTCGCTGCTGGCGAGAAAAGCGCGCGTGCTCAAGGATGCCGGCCTGGACCGCGTCACGGTCTCGCTCGACGCGCTCGACGACGCCGTCTTCAAGCGCATGAACGACGTCGATTTTGCGGTCGCCGACGTGCTGGCCGGGATCGACGCCGCCCACGCCGTGGGCCTGGGGCCGGTGAAAGTCAACATGGTGGTCAAGCGCGGCACCAACGACGACCAGATCGTGCCGATGGCGCGCCACTTCAAAGGCTCGCCGACGATCCTGCGCTTCATCGAATACATGGACGTCGGCGCCTCCAACGGCTGGAACATGGACGAAGTCGTGCCCTCGGGCGAGGTGGTGCGCCGCATCGGCGCCGAGCTGCCGCTGGTGCCGGCCGCTGCCAACTATACGGGCGAAACCGCGGCGCGCTGGCGCTATCTCGACGGCGGCGGCGAGGTCGGCGTCATCTCGAGCGTCACCGGCGCCTTTTGCAAGGATTGCAGCCGCATGCGCCTGTCGACCGAGGGCAAGCTGTACACCTGCCTGTTCGCCACCCGCGGCCACGACTTGCGCGCGCTGCTGCGCGCCGGCCACGACGACCTGGCGCTCAGCGGCGCGATCGCGCAATTGTGGCGCGGGCGCACGGACCGCTATTCGGAAACGCGCACCGTGGAGACGCAGGGCAGCGTGCAAGGGGCGCGCAAGGTCGAAATGTCCTATATCGGTGGATAATGCGAGGCGGTTAGTTAATCACACAATAACAATGACACAACAAGCATCGATCAGTGGACTGATCCTCGCCGGCGGGCGCGGTACGCGCATGGGGCAGGTCGACAAGGGCCTGCAGCCGTTTCGCGGCAAGACCATGGCCGCCCACGTACTGGAACGCCTCGCGCCGCAAGTGGCCGACGTGGCGATCAACGCCAACCAGAACCTGGACACCTACGCCGCGCTCGGCGTGCCGGTGTGGCCGGACGATTTACCGGGCTTCGCCGGGCCGCTGGCCGGCATGGAAACCGGCATGCGCCGCTGCCAGACCGAGCTCCTGCTGACCGCACCCTGCGACTCCCCGTTCCTGCCGCCGGACCTGGCTGAGCGGCTGTTGGGAGCGCTGCGCGCGCAGGATGCGGATCTCGCCTTTGCCGTGACCCAGGAACCCGGCCAGCGTCCGCAGCCGCATCCGGTGTTCTGCCTCGTGAAGGCGTCGCTGCTGCCGATCCTGTCGGCGTATCTGCGCGAAGGCGGACGGCGCATGGACGGCTGGTACAAGGACCTCAAGGCGGCCGAGGTGCCGTTCGACGATGCCGACGCCTTCCGCAACATCAATACGCTCGATGAGTTGCACAGCCTGGATACCACGCGCGCGCCGCGCCTGGCCGACGTGACCAGCTGCCTCTCCGCCTACGATCCGGACGCGCTGCCGGTGGAGGATGCGCAGCGCATCATCCGCGCGTTCGTGCAGCCGGTGCAGGCCGTCGAGCAGGTCGCGCTGCGCGCCGCCTTGGGACGCGTGCTGGCGCGCGACATCGTCTCGCCGATCAACGTGCCGGCGCACGACAACTCAGCGATGGATGGCTATGCGCTGCGCGGCGGCGACCTCCCCGCCGACGGCCAGGTGCGCCTGAGCGTGATCGGCACCGTGTATGCGGGCAAGCCGACCGGCCTGGCGCCGGCCCCGGGCGAATGCGTGCGCATCATGACGGGCGGCGTCATGCCGGACGGCTGCGACAGCGTGATCCCGCAGGAATTCGTGGCCGAGGAAGGCAAGGCGTCGATCGTCATCGCGGCGGGTACGTTGAAACCGGGCGACAACCGGCGCTTCGCCGGCGAAGATCTCAAGGCAGGCAGCGCGGCCCTGAAAGCCGGCAAGGTGATCCGTCCTGCCGACCTGGGCCTGGTCGCTTCGCTCGGCATCGCCGAAGTGCCGGTGCGGCGCCGCCTTCGCGTCGCCTTTTTCTCGACCGGCGACGAACTGCGCTCGATCGGCCAGCCGCTCGACGAAGGCAGCGTCTACGACAGCAACCGTTACACGATCTACGGCATGCTGCAGCGCCTCGGCTGCGACATCATCGACATGGGCATCGTGCGCGACGATCCGGCCGCGCTCGAGGAAGCGCTGCGCAGCGCCTGCGAGAATGCCGACGCCATCATCACCTCGGGCGGCGTCTCGGTCGGCGCCGCCGACTACACCCGGCAGATCATGGCGCGCCTGGGCGACGTCACCTTCTGGAAGATCGGCATGCGTCCCGGCCGCCCGCTCGCGTTTGGACGCGTCCAATCGAACGGCCACGGCGCCTTCCTCTTCGGCCTGCCCGGCAACCCGGTGGCGGTGATGGTCTCGTTCTACTTCTTCGCCCGCGACGCGCTGCTGCGCATGATGGGCGCCGACGCCCCCCTGCCCCTGCTGCGCGCGCGCTCGCTTGGGGCCATCCGCAAGAAACCCGGCCGCACCGAATACCAGCGCGGCGTGCTGACGCAAGGCGAGGACGGCATGCCGCAGGTACGCATCACCGGTTCGCAAGGCTCGGGTATCCTGCGCTCGATGTCGGAGGCGAATTGCATGGTGGTGTTGCATGATGGGCAGGGGAATGTGACTGCGGGAGACATGGTCGACGTGCTGATGTTCGAGGGCTTGGTTTGATGTAGGGTGGGCGCCCCGTGCCCACGCGTACGGACATCTCCGGATTACGCGGCCCTACTCCACCCACATCGACTGCGCCTGTTGCGTCCCACCCCAATCCGGTGCATATAAACCTTCCCGCACATACCGATGAAACGTCGAATACGGCCACGCTGCCGCGCTGGCGGCATGTCCATGACGCACTGGATTGAAATGGATGTAATCCATATGCCGCTCGAAATCTTGTTCATCGCGAATTGCATGCTCATGGAAGCGGCGCTGCCATATCGCCGCATCACGGTGTTTGATGCGTGATGTGGTATCCGCGGAAATCGTCGGCACGCCGGCAAAGCGCGAAACCGCATTTTTGATGAGCGACCAGCGCGTCGAATAGTCGACGTCGCCGGCTGGTAAAGTCCAGATGCAGTGCAAATGATCAGGCATCAGGACCAGGGCGTCGATTTCAAACGGTCGGGTAATGCGAACGTTTTGCAGTGCGCGGCGCAATTCGGCCCGAATCGGCGGAAGGCACAGGATCGGCTGGCGGCGGAACGACACCAAGGTGAAGAAGTAGGTAGTACCAGTGCGGGCGCGGCGGTAACGGGTCATAGTCGCGCGCATTGTAGGGTGCGCACACGGCCGTTCAGTACGGGTCGTGAACGATCAATGAGACACGTCAAAGAGACGCATCGTCATCAATCCAGCAAGCGGCGCGTCAGTGCAGAGTTCCGCGTGGGCACGGGGCGCCCACCCTACGGGTCCATCTCCGTTTCTCGTCCCAGCATCAACTGCGCCGCCTCGCTCGGCAACGCCTCCACCGACTTCAGCTTTCTTGCCATCTGCCTGCTGCGCACCTCGGCACTCTCGATGTTTTTCGCCGCCTTTTCCAGCGTCAGCTTGGTCGCGGCCAGCACGTCGCCGAATTTGCCGAACTCGGTCTTCACCGCGCCCAGCACCTGCCACACTTCGGACGAGCGCTTTTCCAGCGCCAGGGTGCGGAAGCCCATCTGCAGGCTGTTGAGCAGCGCCGACAGGGTCGAGGGGCCGGCGATGGTCACGCGCAGCGTGCGCTGCAGGTCGTCGGCCAGGCCGGGGCGGCGCATGACTTCGGCATATAGCCCCTCGGTCGGCAGGAACAGGATCGCGAAATCGGTCGTCTGCGGCGGCGAGACGTATTTTTCGCAGATCGTCTTCGCTTCGTTGCGCACGGCGCGTTCGAGTTCGCCGCCATACTTCGCCACGCCTTCGGCGTCGGCGCGGTCCTGCGATTCGAGCAGGCGTTCGTACTGCTCTTTCGGGAATTTGGCGTCGATCGGCAGCCATAGCGGCGCGCCGCCGTCGGTCACGCCGGGCAGCTTGATCGCGAATTCGACGCGCGCATTGGTCCCGCGCACCGTCTCGACGTTCTTGGCGTACTGGTCGACCGTCAGCACCTGCTCGAGCAGCATTTCGAGCTGGACTTCGCCCCAGGTGCCGCGGGTCTTGACGTTGGTGAGCACACGCTTCAGATCGCCGACGCCGATCGCCAGCTGCTGCATTTCGCCGAGGCCCTGGTGCACCTTTTCCAGCCGTTCGGAGACCTGGCGGAAGGATTCGGTCAATCTCGTTTCCAGCGTGTTGTGAAGCTTTTCGTCGACCGTCTGGCGCATCTCTTCCAGGCGCTTGGCGTTATCCGTTTGCAGGTCGCGGATCTTGTGTTCGAGCGTGGCGCGCACTTCCTGCATGCGCTGGGCGTTCGATTCGGTCAGGTTGCCGAGGGTCTGCTGCAGCGTGTCGGCAAAGCGTTTCAATGCGCGCGCCTGCTCTTCACGTCCGCCGGCCGCATGCAGCTGCATCTGCTGACGCATGCTCTCCAGCTGCTGGACCGTCGCGCCCTGGTGCTGTCCCATGTGCCCGGCCAGTTCCTGGCGCGTGGCCTGGGCGCTGTGCTGCAGCTCCTGGCGCAGTTCGCGTTCGAGGCGTTCAAAGGCGAGCGCACTGCCGTCACTACGGCCGCGCAAGAGCAACAATACCTGCAAGGCGATCACGGCCAGGACGCCCGCAACCAATAGCGCAAATTGAAAAGTGGACATCAATCGGCCTTGTTGCGCATCCAGTCGGCGGTCTGGTAGAAGGACTGCATCAGGCGCATGCGCAAGTCGTCGTCCATGCCGATGTCTTCCATCGCCCAGGCCATGGCGCGCAGCCACTGGTCGCGCTCACTGGTACCGATACCGAACGGCAGGTGGCGCGCGCGCAGGCGCGGGTGGCCGTGACGCTCGACGAACAGGTCGGGTCCGCCCATCCAGCCGGACAGGAACATGAAGAGTTTTTCACGCGAACTGTCGTTCGGCTTGGGGTGCAGGGCGTGGATGCCGGCGAATTCGGGCTCCAGCTCCATCAGGTCATAAAAGCGGTCGACCAGTTCGCGCAGGCGCGCTTCGCCGCCGATGATTTCGTACAGGGTTTGGTTCTCGGACATGGCAGCATCATACCGTAGGGTGGGCGCCCCGTGCCCACGCGTGAACGCCGAATATCGTTAGCCCGACTCCCGCAGCGTCTGCAACGGCGGTTGCCGCAACACGCTGCGCAGCCCCAGCCAGCCGCCCACCAGCGCGCACACGGCGCCGACCACGATCCCCGCCAGCCACACGCCCGGCTCGAAGGTCCACGGGAACTTGAACTGGAACGTCGCCAGCGCCCAGCCCAGCGCCGCCGCGCCGCTCGCGGCCAGCAAACCGGCCAGGCCGCCGACCAGCACGAACTCGATGCGCTGCGCCTGCGCCAGCTGCTTGCGCGTCGCCCCCAGGGCGCGCAGCAGGCCGGCTTCGCGCGTGCGTTCCGACTGCGATCCCATCAACGCCGCGTACAGCACCAGCACGCCGGAAGCGAGCGTGAACAGGAATAGGAATTCGACGGCGACAACCACCTGGTCGACCACGTCCTGCACCTGGCGGATGATGCCGCTGACGTCGATCACGGTCAGGTTCGGGTAGGTGCGCGCCAGCGTGTTGGCCAGGCCCGCGCCCTGCTGCGGCAGGTGGAAGGCCGTCATGTAGGTCGCCGGGGCATTCGCCATCGCTTGCGGGTTGATGATGACGAAGAAGTTGGCGCGCATCGAGCCCCATTCCAGCTTGCGCAGGCTCGTCACCTTGGCATCGACCACGATGCCGGCCATGTCGAAGCGCATGACGTCGCCCAGTTTCAGGCCCAGCGTCTTGGCGATGCCCTGCTCCACCGAGGCTTCGGACACGCCAGGCGCGTCCGCGTACCACTTGCCGGCGACGATGTCGTTGCCCTCCGGGGCATCGGCAGTCGTCGACAGGTTGAATTCGCGATTGGCCAGGCGGCGCGCGTCGTCGCTGGCGTAGGTGTCGCGCGTGATGGCTTTGCCGTTCACCGCGGTCAGGCGGCCGCGGATCATCGGGTACAGCACAGGTTTGTCGACGCCGGCGGCGGTGATGCGGCGCGCCACGTCGTCCCGTTGTTCGGGCAGCACGTTGATGATGAAGCGGTTCGGTGCATTCTCCGGCGTGGCGCGCTGCCAGGCCGCGACCAGGTCGCCGCGCACCACGGTCAGCAGCAGCAGCGCCATCAGGCCGAGTGCGAGCGACACCACCTGCACGATGGTCGCGCCGGGGCGGCGCTGCAGCGAGGTGACGGCGAAGCGCCAGCCCTGGTGGGCCGAGATCCCGCGCAGGCGGCGCAGCAATTTCAATCCCAGCCAGGCCACCAGCGCAAACACCGCGAAGCCGCCGAGGAAGCCGCCGGCCGTCAATAGCGCCAGCTTCGGGTCGCCCGCCTGCCACAGCAGCAGCGCCAGGAACACGCCGATGCCGAGGCCATAGGTGGCCAGCGCCATGGGTTGTGGCGCGCTTTGCTCGCGCCGGATCACGCGGTTGTGCGGCACGTTGCGCAGTTGAAGGACGGGCGGCAGTGCGAAGCCGACCAGCAGCAGCATGCCGGTGGCGATGCCCTGCAACGCCGGCAGCAGCGACACCGGCGGCAGGTCCGGCGGCAGCAGCGTGCCGATCAATTGGAGGAGCACGAAGTGCGCGCCGAAGCCGACCAGCACGCCGATGACGCTGCCGGCCAGGCCGACCAGCGCGAACTCGATCAGGTACATGGCGCCGACGCCGTTCTGGGTCATGCCGAGGCAGCGCAGCATGGCGCAGGCGTCCAGGTGGCGCTGCATGAAACGGCGCGCGGCCATGGCGACGGCGACCGCCGCCAGCATCGCCGACAACAGGCCGACCAGCGACAGGAAACGGTCGGCGCGCTCTAACGTGGCCTGCATCTCGGGACGGCCGTTCTCGATCGACTCGATGCGCACGCCCTTGACGTTGTCCTGGGCGATGCGCGCGCGCAGCCAGGTATCGAAATCACGCACGCGCGCCAGGTCGTTGTTCGAGGGCGCCGCCACCAACAGCTTGTAGGTCACGCGCGCAAAATCGTCGACCAGGCCGGTGGACTTCAGGTCGTCAAGCGACAGCATCACGCGCGGCGCGAAGTTGGCGAACGAGGCGCCGCGATCCGGTTCGGCCGCTACCAGCTGGGTGATGGTGAATTTACGATCGCCCACCTGCAGCGCATCGCCGACTTTCACGTTCAGGGCCGGCAGCAGGTTGGCGTCGACCCAGACGGTGCCCGGCGCCGGGATCGCATTCGCAGCCGTTCCGCGCGCGGCGCTGGCCTGGTCCGGATCGGTCGTGATGCGCAGCGTGCCGCGCAGCGGATAGCCCGTCGAGACGGCCTTGATCGAGGCCAGCTGGGCTTGCGAATTCTCGCCCTCTCCGCCTTGCGCCATGCTGGGGAAGGTGACGGTATCGGCCAGCAGCAGGCCGCGCCGCTGCGCTTCCTGGCGCCAGGCGGGCAGGATCGGATTGTCGGCGTTGACCAGCAGGTCGGCGGCGAGCAGCTGGTTGGCGTCGCGCGCCAGGCCGGCGCGCATGCGGTCGATGAAGAAGCCGACCGAGGACAGCGCCGACACCGCCACGATCAGCGCGACCAGCAGGAAACGCAGTTCGCCCGCGCGCCAGTCGCGCGCGGTCATGCGGAGGGACTGCATCAACATCGGCTGTTTTCCTATCGGTTGGCGAAGAAGGCGTCGACTTCCGCCAGGAAGCCGCGCTGTTGCTCGGGCCCGAGGAAGGCGGCGCTGAAACTGTTGCGCGCGAGCTGGCGCGCGTGCGATGCGTCCAGCGGCAGCGCCTCGAAGGCGGCGATGAAATTGTCGTTCATGTAGCCGCCAAAATAGGCCGGATCGTCGGAATTGACGGTCGCCGCCAGGCCCTTGTCGAGCAAGGTGCGCAGGTTATGGCTGCCCATCACGTCGAACACGCGCAGCTTGATGTTCGACAGCGGGCAGACGGTCAGCGCCATCTGTTCGCGCACCAGGCGCTCGACCAGTTCCGGGCTTTCCAGGCAACGCACGCCGTGGTCGATGCGCTCGACCTGCAGCACGTCGAGCGCGCTTTCGATGTACGCGGGCGGCCCCTCCTCGCCTGCATGCGCGACCAGGCGCAGGCCGAGCTGGCGTGCGCGTTCGAACACACGCGCGAATTTTTCCGGCGGGTGGCCCACTTCGGACGAGTCGAGGCCGACGCCGATGAATTTGTCGCGGTGCGGCAGCGCTTCGTCGAGCGTGGCCAGCGCTTCCTCTTCCGACAGATGGCGCAAGAAGCACATGATCAGCGAGGCGCTGATCGGGCCTTCCTGGCAGGCGCGCCAGATGCCGTTGATGACGGTCTCGAAGGGCACGCCACGCGCGGTGTGCGTCTGCGGATCGAAGAAGATCTCGGCATGGCGCACGTTGTCGCGCGCGGCGCGCGCCAGGTAGGCGGCGGTCATGTCGTAGAAATCCTGCTCGACCAGCAGGACGCTGGCGCCGGCGTAATAGATGTCGAGGAAAGACTGTAAATCGGAAAAAGCGTAGGCCTGGCGCAACGCTTCGACCGATGGGTAAGGCAGCGATACGCCGTTCCTTTGCGCCAGCGCAAAGATCAGTTCCGGCTCGAGCGAGCCCTCGATATGGATGTGCAATTCGGCCTTCGGCATCTGTTCGATGGTCTGGCGCAGCTGCTCGTTCAGCATGGATGTTCTCCGTCAAATGCGGTTTTCAGGTGCAGGACCGGCAAGTGTACCGCATGCAGCCATGGCTCAGTTTTCATTGGACAGGCGGTCGAAAAACGACCGGTTTCGCGTGCGCCGCCGGCATGCCGGATCGTGCACGATCGATCCCTTCCTTTTGTCAACCCAACAGTAAAGGCTTGTGGAAATAGCCATACAGCATGCATAAATATTTTCTTCTGGTCAGACTGCTGAGCACACCAAAGTAGACCTGGAAATATATTGGTTTTCGTTAATAATCAAAGGCTTATCGTCCTACGCGCGAATGCGCTATCCTGCTTTGACTTCGAGAACCAATAGGGACATAATAAATTTCAGAAACAAAAGAGCCCCTTCATTCACGGGACAACCGGCCACAAGCCGGCTCAAAAAGAACAATCCGCCTGAGCCGCCGCGCACGTCGCGTCGCTACCAGGACGACCCGCCTAACGGGTGGAACTTCGCGAAACCGTCGCGCGCAGATGAATGCCAAACAAATTGGCTGTTATTGCGTCCGCGACAGGTCGCCGAGGTATCCGTAAAAAGCCAAAAACACTTGGGGCTTGGCAGTCGGCTTTATGCCGCCTGTCGTGACAGTGATCGTTGTTAGCAAACTAAAGGACATGCACATGACCATTTTTGACAACTACGCAGCCCGTTACGAGCGCACCCGTGAAGAGGAATATTCCCTGTCCGAATATCTTGCCTTGTGCAAGAAGGACCCGCTGACCTATGCCAGCGCGCCGGAGCGCATGCTCGCCGCCATCGGCGAGCCGCAGCTGGTCGATACCCGGCTCGATCCGCGCATGTCGCGCATCTTTGCCAACAAGGTCATCAAGGTCTATCCCGCCTTCCGCGAGTTTTATGGCATGGAAGAAGTCATCGAGCAGGTCGTCTCGTATTTCCGCCACGCGGCGCAAGGATTGGAAGAGCGCAAGCAAATCCTGTATCTGCTGGGACCGGTCGGCGGCGGTAAATCATCGATTGCCGAAAAGCTCAAGCACCTGATGGAACAAGTCCCCTTCTATGCAATTAAAGGGTCGCCGGTGAACGAATCGCCGCTGGGCTTGTTCAACGAAGACGAAGACGGCGTCATCCTGGAAGAAGACTACGGTATTCCGCGCCGCTACCTGCGTTCGATTCCGAGCCCGTGGGCGGTGAAACGCCTGCATGAATTCGGTGGCGACATCAACAAGTTCCGCGTGGTGAAGCGCTATCCGTCGATCCTGAAACAGGTCGCCATTTCGAAAACCGAACCGGGCGACGAAAACAACCAGGATATTTCTTCGCTGGTGGGCAAGGTCGACATCCGCAAGCTCGAGGAATATTCGCAGGACGATCCGGACGCCTATAGCTATTCCGGCGGCCTGTGCCTGGCAAACCAGGGCCTGATGGAATTCGTCGAGATGTTCAAGGCGCCGATCAAGGTGCTGCATCCACTGCTGACGGCCACCCAGGAAGGCAATTACAAGGGTACCGAAGGTTTCGGCGCGATTCCGTTCGAAGGCATTATCCTGGCGCACTCGAACGAATCGGAATGGAAAACTTTCCGGAATAACCGCAACAACGAGGCTTTCCTCGACCGGATCTATATCGTCAAGGTGCCGTATTGCCTGCGCATCTCCGACGAGATCAAAATTTACGACAAACTGGTGCGCAATTCGTCGCTGGAAAAGGCACCCTGCGCGCCGGGGACGCTGCGCATGATGGCGCAGTTCGCGATCCTGTCGCGCCTGAAGGATCCGGAAAACTCCAGTATCTATTCGAAGATGCTGGTCTACGACGGCGAAAATCTGAAGGACACCGATCCCAAAGCCAAATCCTTGCACGAATACGTCGATTATGCCGGCGTGGACGAAGGCATGAACGGGCTGTCGACGCGGTTCGCCTTCAAGATCCTGTCGAAAGTCTTTAATTTCGATAACACCGAAGTCGCCGCCAATCCGGTGCACCTGCTGTACGTGCTGGAACAGCAGATCGAGCGCGAGCAATTCCCGCCCGAGCAGGAGCAGCGCTACCACTCGTATATCAAGGAGCACCTGGCGCAACGCTATGTCGATTTCATCGGCAAGGAAATCCAGACCGCCTACCTGGAGAGCTATTCGGAATACGGCCAGAACATTTTTGATCGTTACGTGACCTTTGCCGACTTCTGGATCCAGGACCAGGAATTCCGCGATCCGGACACGGGCGAGAGTTTCGACCGCGAGTCGCTCAACGCCGAGCTGGAAAAGATCGAGAAGCCGGCCGGGATTTCGAACCCGAAGGATTTCCGCAACGAGATCGTGAACTTCGGCCTGCGCGCGCGCGCGACCAACGGCGGCAAGAATCCGGCCTGGACCAGCTACGAGAAGTTCCGCACCGTCATCGAGAAGAAAATGTTCTCGAATACTGAGGAACTTTTGCCGGTTATTTCGTTCAACGCCAAGGCGAGTGCGGAGGATGCGACCAAACACGCCGACTTCGTCAACCGCATGGTCGAGAAGGGTTATACGGCCAAGCAGGTGCGGCTCCTGTGCGAATGGTATCTGCGCGTCAGGAAGTCGTCCTGAGCAGACGGCACGGGCGGCGCATGCATGGCGTGCGCGCTGCCCCGGCCGGTTTCATCCGGGTGGCTTGTGCGCATCGAATGCGTCGGCACCCGGACCGCCAACCGTCGTTTCGCGCCATTTTGACCACCCTGCCAGCCGTGCGCCCCCCGCTTATGCACGCTGCGTATTAAGATAGGGAGGACCGCGCGGCGCGTTTTCCGCAGCGGGTCCGCAGCGGTTTTAACAGGAGGCATGTTTTGACTTACCTCATCGACCGACGCTTGCAGGGCAAGAACAAGTCCGCGGTGAACCGCGAACGCTTCCTGCGCCGCTACAAGGCGCAAATCAAGGACGCGGTTGGCCGCGCAATCAAGGGCCGCTCGATCACCGATATCGAGAATGGCGAGAAAGTCTCGATCCCCGTCAAGGACGTCAACGAACCGCACTTCGGCCATGCCCATGGCGGCGTGTGGGAAACGGTCAACCCCGGCAATACCGAATACCAGAAAGGCGACCAGTTCAACCGTCCGCGCAGCGGCGGCGGCGGGTCCGGGCGCGGGCGCGCCGGCAACAGCGAGCAGACCAGCGAGGACGACTTCATCTTCGAGCTCTCGCGCGAAGAATTCATGAACTATTTCTTCGAAGACCTCGAGCTGCCGAACATGGTGAAAACCCAGCTCACGCAGACGATCGACTTCAAAACCCAGCGCGCCGGCTACAACGTCTCCGGCACGCCCTCCAACATCCACGTGCTGCGCTCGCTGCGCGGGGCGCTCGGACGGCGCATCGCCGTGGGCGGCCCGAGCCGGCGTGCAGCGGGCGAGGCGCAGCAGGAACTGCAGGAACTGTTCGATGCCGAGGTGCCGGAAGACGATCCGCGCGTGGTCGAACTGCGCAAGAAAATCCACCACCTGCATACGCGCATCAACGCGATTCCCTTCATCGACCCGTTCGACCTGCGCTACAGCAACCGCATCAAGGTGCCGAAACCGAGCACCCAGGCCGTGATGTTCTGCATCATGGACGTGTCCGGCTCGATGGACGAAACCCGCAAGGACACGGCGAAACGCTTCTTCATCCTGCTGTATCTATTCCTCAAGCGCGTCTACGAGCGCATCGACGTCGTCTTCATCCGCCACCATACCGCCGCGGCCGAAGTCGACGAGGACGAATTCTTCCACTCGCGCGAATCCGGCGGCACCGTCGTTTCGTCCGCCCTGCACCTGCTGCAAAAGGTGATCGGCGAGCGCTATTCGAGTTCGGACTGGAACGCCTATGTCGCGCAAGCCTCTGACGGCGACAACTGGGACAACGATTCGGTGCTGTGCAAACAGCTGCTCGACAACGGCATCATGCCGAAAGTGCAGTACTACACCTATGTCGAAATCACCGACGGACCACCGCAGAACCTGTGGGAGCAATACACCGAAGTCGCCGCGCACCATGCCAATTTCGCGATGCAAAAGATCGTGACGCCGGCCGACATTTATCCGGTCTTCCGCGAGCTGTTCAAGAAACAGCCCAAGTAAGCCGACATATCTCGATAGGCACGCATATGCCAGACGACCGCACCAATCCGCGCGCCCTGCCCGAACAGTCGGAGTGGACCTTCGACCTGATCGAGCAGGCGCACGAGGAAATCCGCCGCGTGGCCAGGAAATTCGGCCTCGACACCTACCCCAACCAGCTCGAAATCATCACCGCCGAGCAGATGATGGATGCCTACACCTCGGTCGGCATGCCGGTGTCTTACAACCACTGGTCCTTCGGCAAGCACTTCCTGTCGACCGAAAAGAGCTACAAGCGCGGCCAGATGGGCCTGGCCTACGAAATCGTCATCAACTCCAATCCCTGCATTGCCTATTTAATGGAGGAGAACAGCCTGACGATGCAGGCGCTGGTGATCGCCCACGCCGCCTATGGCCATAACTCCTTCTTCAAGGGCAATTACCTGTTCCGCACCTGGACCGACGCCGAAGCGATCGTCGACTACATGGTGTTCGCCAAGAATTACATTGCCGAATGCGAGCAGCGCTACGGCATCGATGCGGTCGAGGACTTGCTCGACTCCTGCCACGCGATCCAGAACTACGGCGTCGACCGCTATAAACGGCCGGCCAAGCTGTCGGTGGCGCAGGAAGCGGCACGCCAGAAGGAACGCGAGGAATACGCGCAGTCGCAGGTGAACGCCCTGTGGCGCACGGTGCCGCGGCGCGAGGAAGAAGAACGCAATGCCCCGCCGCCGCGCTTCCCGCTCGAACCCGAGGAAAACCTGCTGTACTTCATCGAGAAGTACGCGCCGCTGCTCGAACCCTGGCAGCGTGAACTGGTGCGTATCACGCGCAAGATCTCGCAATACTTTTATCCGCAACGCCAGACCCAGGTCATGAACGAGGGCTGGGCCACCTTCTGGCACTACACGATTTTGCAGGAACTATATAAAGAGGGCATCGTCGGCGACGGCTTCATGCTCGAGTTCCTGCAAAGCCATACCAACGTCGTCTACCAGCCGGCGGCGACCAGCCCCTACTACAGCGGCATCAATCCGTACGCACTCGGCTTCGCGATGATGACCGACATCCGCCGTATCTGCGAAAACCCCACCGACGAAGACCGCGCCTGGTTCCCCGACATCGCTGGCAGCGACTGGGTCAAGACGCTCGACTTTGCGATGCGCAATTTCAAGGACGAGAGCTTCATCGCCCAGTACCTGTCGCCCAAGCTGATCCGCGAGTTCCACTTCTTCGCCGTGCTCGACGACGACCGCAGCGACAAGCTGACCATCTCGGCGATCCACGACGAAGCCGGCTACCGCTACGTGCGCCAGCAACTGGCCGAGCAGTACAACATCGGCAACCGCGAACCGAACATCCAGGTCTGGCAGGTCAACACACGCGACGACCGCGCGCTGACCCTGCGCCATACCCAGTTCCAGCGCCGCCCGCTCAATGCCCAGGCCCAGGAAGTGCTCAAGCATGTGGCCCGGCTGTGGGGTTTCGACGTGCGCCTGGAAACGGTCGATACGAGTGGCCACGTCGTCAGCTTCCTCGATTGCCGGCGCGAGAAGCGCCACCGCTAGCAGTCCATCCGCAGTACCCCGCCTTCAGGTATGCTCCACTCTGGATCATGCCTGAAGGCAACTCTCCCACTGATGCATGTCAAGATATAGCGACTCGGCGGCATGCCATCACTTCCAGTCATACGCGACGCCCCGTCCCAACGCCATTTGTGTTAGCTGGCGAACGCTACGCTTTGCCGAAACTGGCTATAGTTTGCGAAAAGCTGAGCATTGCACTATATGATATTTGCCATTAGGCAAATTCAACGTTCAATATTTGGTGAACAGCCACTTCTTTCCAGATCTTCTACAGTGCGCAAGTAATAAGCTGCAATGTTGTAATTTTATATACGGAACGCCTGCGAGTTTTTGCACAACGAGAAGCAATCCGGATGAGCAGGATCGCCTGTTTATACAGGCATTTACGCCCATTTTGATGCCTCAAAAATACCTGTGCAAAAAAGAATTCGTAGGTATAATTCGCCGATGTCCCGGATGCGGCCTTGTCTTTTCGTCGTGTTTTGAGGGTTTAGTAGCAACAAAAAAGAGTTGGTATTGGAGAAAGCAGGCATGAATTTTACACATGAAAAGGAACCGGGGAAGAATCTCACTGGTATCACCGTCGTGGTCCTGTTGCACGTCCTGGTCGGCTGGGGGATCATCAATGGTCTCGGTACAAAGGTGATCACGAAGGTGCAGGAAGCAGTGGAAACGAAGCTGATCGAAGAGGTGAAACCGCCACCGCCACCGGAGACTCCCCCACCGCCGCCGCCGCCGGAAATGAAGGCCCCGCCGCCTCCATTCATTCCGCCGGTCGAGGTTCAGGTGCAGCAGCCTCCTCCACCACAGAACGTCATCCAGGCAGCAACGAGCACGCCGCCTCCGACGACCAGCCTGGCTCCTCCGGCACCACCGGCTCCACCGGCCGCTGCGCCGGCAGCGCCTGCTGGTCCTAGCCGTACCGCTGCAGTGGCTGACTTCAGCACCTGCGCAAAACCGGAATACCCGAAGGCCTCGGCACGTAACGAAGAAGAAGGCACGACGACGATCTCGTTCCTGATCGGCGTCGATGGTCGGATGGTTGATTCCAAGATCACGAAATCGAGTGGATCGCGTGATCTTGACCGTGCAGCGCAGTCTGCGATCGGCAAGTGCCGCTTCAAACCGGCAATGGTCAATGGTCAGCCTGAACAGGCATGGGTCCCAGTACAGTACGTCTGGTCGCTGGAACAATAACCGAGACAGAGCAGCGTCTCACAACTATGATTTTCGTTGCATTTAAATCAGCGAACTGTCTATTTTTATATTTCTGGAGGAAGCATGTTTAAGAATACCCGTTTGTCCGCTGTACTGGCGGCAGTCCTGTTCTCGGTTACGGCAGCATCGGCCCTGGTCTCGGCACCAGCCTTCGCTGACGCACCGGCAGCAGCCGCTCCGGCCGCCGCGGCACCGGCAGACGCAGCAGCAGCTCCGGCCGCTGACGCAGCCGCCGCAGCACCTGCAGCCGAAGGCGCAGCTCCTGCTGCCGCCGCCGGCGAAAGCAAGGAAGAAGTCCACAACCCGTACGGCTTCTCGGCCATGTGGGAAGAAGGCGACTTCGTCAACAAGGGCACCATCATCATCCTGTCGCTGATGTCGATGGGTTCGTGGTACATCATCATCACCAAGCTGATCGACCAGTCGAAGATCATGCGCCAGTCGAAGGAAGTTTCCCAGAAGTTCTGGAAAGCCAACTCGATCGCTGCCGGTTCGGCTTCGCTGAAAGAAGGTTCGCCATTCCGCTTCATCGCTGAAACCGGCACCAAGGCAACCCAGCACCACGATGGCGCCCTGCTCGAGCAGATCGACCTGTCGACCTGGGTGACGATGCAAGTCCAGCGCGCCGTTGACCGCGTCCAGTCGCGCCTGCAAGATGGCCTGTCGTTCCTGGCAACCGTCGGTTCGACCTCGCCGTTCATCGGTCTGTTCGGTACCGTCTGGGGCATCTACAACGCACTGACCGCCATCGGCATGTCGGGTAACGCTTCGATCGACAAGGTCGCAGGTCCAGTGGGTGAAGCACTGATCATGACCGCCTTCGGTCTGTTCGTCGCAGTTCCTGCCGTCCTGGGTTACAACTGGCTGGTCCGCCGCAACAAGGCAGCAATGGAAGATGTCCGTTCGTTCAGCGCCGACGTTCACTCGGTCCTGGTATCGGGCGCCATGTCGACCTCGGAAGCTGCACGTGCTGCTGCCGGCGCTAAAAAGATTGGATAAATCATGTCAATGAGTGTCGGCTCCGAGAGCGGAGATGATGATGCCGTGATGTCAGAGATCAACACGACGCCGCTTGTCGACATCATGTTGGTTCTCCTGATCATCTTCCTGATCACCAGCCCGGTGGTCCTGCAGTTGCAAAGGGTTGCTCTGCCGGCGGAAACGAACCAGGTCACCAAGACCGCGCCGGAAGACATCAACATCACCGTCAACAAAGACGGCGAAATGTTCTGGAACCAGACCCGCATCGCGAACACGGACGAGTTGTTCAAGTTCTTCGCGGAGCAGTCGGTGAAAGTGCCGCAGCCTGCAGTGAAAGTGCGTGGCGACCAAGCTACCCGCTACGAAGCAATCGGTCGGGTGATCTACACGGCACAACGTGCTGGTGTGCAAAAGGTCGGGTTCGTGATCGAACCACCTGACAAGATGTAATGTCAGCTGCGGTGCCGAAGGAAACTTCGGCGCCGCACCTTGCACCCAGTTATTTGAAAAGGAAACACCATGGGTATGAACGTAGGTTCAGGCTCCGCCAAGGGAGCCGATCCGGAACCGATGATGGAAATGAACATGACCCCCTTGATCGACGTCCTGTTGGTCTTGATCATCATGTTGATTATCACGATTCCGAAGCAAAACCACTCGGTCAATCTGAACATGCCGGTGGGCACCCCACCGCCAAAGACCGAAGAGCCGCGCGTTGTCACCATCGACGTCGACTTCGATGGCACCATCCTTTGGGATGGTCAGACCATCCCAGATCGCCCGACGCTGGAAGCCAGGATGAATGAAGTGGCTGCCCAGCCGAACCAGCCGGAAGTGCATCTGCGTCCGAACAAGCTGGTCGAGTACAAGGTGGTTGCCGGTGTCATGGCAACGGCCCAACGTCTCGGCGTCACGAAGATCGGCATGGTCGGTAACGAGCAGTTCCAGTAATCGCATCAAGCTTGACCAACACGGCAGGGTTTCCCTGCCGTGTCCATTTTCAAAGAGGATTTTCCACGATGATCAAATTCCGACTCGCACACCTCGGCCTCGCAATGGCCGCCCTTGGCTTCACCGCAGCAGCTCCGATCGTTGGCCTGGCCCCTGCCCATGCGCAAGCCGTGAGCGCCCAGGTTGGCAAGCACTTGCAGGCAGCCCAGGCATTGATGAAACAGGGTAAGCACAAGGACGCCCTGGCAAAACTGCGCGAAGCGGACGCTGTCTCCGGCAAATCGGCGCACGAAAGCTACCTGATTGAGCGCGTGCGCGCCTCGGCAGCTTCGTCGGCTGGCGATTACGGCACCGCCGCCAAGGCATTCGAAACCCTGATCGCCTCGGGCAAGCTGTCGGCTGCCGAACGCAGCCAGTTTTCGGAAGGCCTGATCGGCATCTACATGCGCGGCGGCGACCTGAACAAGGCAAACGAAGCCATCCAGCGTCAGCTGAAGAACGGCGACGATCCGAAGCTGCGCGCCTACTTGCTGCAGAACTACTACAAGCAGGGCAACACTGCTGCCTTGGAAGCCGAACTGCGCACGGCTGAAAAGTCGGGCCGCATATCGGAAGACATGCTCGGTATGCTGGCCAACATCCAGCTCAAGAAAAACGACAAGGTCGGCTACGTCAACACCATCGAAAAGCTGGCGGCCAACTATCCGAAAGCCCAGTACTGGAACGACCTGCTCAACCGCGTGCAGGGCAAGCCTGGCTTTTCGGGCCGCCTGTCGGTGGACCTGTACCGCCTGAAGCTGGCCAACGGCCTGCTGAAAAAGCCGAGTGAATTCATGGAAATGGCCCAGCTCGTACTGCAGGCGAGAGCGCCGGCTGAAGCGCTCAAGGTCATCGACAAAGGCTACAAGGCCGGCGCCCTGGGCACCGGTCCGGATGCCGCCCGTCATCAGCGCCTGAAAGACCTGGCGCAGAAGAGCCTGGCCGATCGTGCCAAGGATGCCGCCGCCACGGAAGCTGAATACCGTGCAGCCAAGGACAACGACAGCCTGGTCGGTCTCGGCTATAGCCTGGTCCAGGCCGGTCAGACCGACAAGGGTCTGAAGATGATGGAAGAAGCGATCAAGGCCGGCGGCCTGCGCTACCCCGACGAAGCCAAGCTGCGCCTGGGCGAAGCCTATGCCGCAGCCGGCAAGAAGCAGCAGGCGATCAGCACCCTGCGCGGCGTCGGCGGCAAGGAAGGCACCGCCGAACTGGCACGTTACTGGATCATGGCAATCAACAAGCCATTGGCTAGTTAAGCGCCTCTCGATCGCTCGTCGATCGGCAAAACGCCGCCTGTTCGCAGGCGGCGTTTTTTTTCGTCCGTTGATTGCCCAGGATAACGCCTGCCGTAGGGTGGCCGGCTCCACCCGTACCTATGATCTGTCTGCAGCGTGTCCGCCGCCCACGCGTAACGCCAGCATTTAGCCTGCCCTTATCAAGACCATGCGTCGAATGCCGCGAAGCCGCCGGCCATCAAACAACCGGGCAGTCGTGACGCGGCCGTCACGCGTGGGCGGCGTCATGGCTGCGGCTACACCACCGCCCGGGGTATAGCCGACCACCCTACCTGCCTGACCGATAACGCCGCCAACGCATTGCAAAGTTTCGCGTCGGCACGAGGCGCCAACAGCGGCAAGTCTATACCGTATAATCAAGGTTTTCGCCCCGCGGCATGGCTGACCACGACATGCGTGGCAGGCTTGCCGGGCATTCTGGAACCACCAATGAAGGTATTTCGCGGACTTCCCAACGACGTGGCGCGTGCACCGTGCGCGCTCACGATCGGCAATTTCGACGGCGTCCATCGCGGCCACCAGGCCTTGCTGGCGCGCGTGCGTGCCGCCAGCGCGGCGCTGGGACTGGAAGCGGCGGTCATGACCTTCGAGCCGCACCCGCGCGAATACTTTGCCCGCCGCAGCGGCGACCTCAGCCGCGCCCCGGCGCGCATCGCCAACCTGCGCGACAAGCTGGAAGACCTCTCCGCCGCCGGCATCGACCGCGTCATTGTCGAACACTTCAACGAACAGTTCGCCTCCATCTCTCCGGAAGACTTTACCCAGCGCGTGCTGGTCGACGGCCTGCACGTCAAGTGGCTGATGGTCGGCGACGATTTCTGCTACGGCGCCAAACGCGCCGGCAACGTCGAGATGCTCAAGGAAGCCGGGCGCCGCCACGGCTTCCAGGTCGAAACCCTGCCGACCGTGCGCGAAGGCGAGCAGCGCATTTCGTCCTCGGCCGTGCGCGCCGCGCTGGCCGCCGGCGACTTGCAGGCCACCTGCGCCCTGCTCGGCCATCCGTACGCCATGTCCGGCCACGTGATCCACGGCGCCAAGCTCGGCCGCACCCTCGGTTTCCCGACCCTGAATCTGCGCGTCATGCACCGCCCTGCCCTGCAAGGCATCTTCGTCGTGCAGGTGCATGGCCTGGCCGACCGGCCCTTGCCGGCGGTGGCGAGCCTGGGCGTGCGCCCCACTATCGAGGACGCCGGCCGCATGCTGCTGGAAGTGCACATCTTCGACTACGACCGTCCTTGCTACGGCAAGCTGGTGCGCGTCGAGTTCCTGCAAAAACTGCGCGACGAGGAAAAGTATGTCGACCTCGACACCCTCACCGCCGCGATCCACCAGGACGCGCACCAGGCGCGCGCCTGGTTCAGCGACCACAGGCTGCGCCACGACCTGCGCAGCGCCGCCCGCGCCGGCGCCCTGACCGCCACCGACCGAATTTGACGCGCGACGCCACGTCCGCGTGGCTGGCGGTAAAGACCGCACAGCCAATTCCGCATTCCCTTACCGAAGAAATTTATGTCCGAAAACAAACCAGTCCAGAATGCGCCCGCCCAGAAGGCCGGCAAAAAACCTGAAGGCAAGCCTGTTAGCAAGCCTGTGAGTAAATACGCGGTCAACATGACCGACACCCCATTCCCGATGCGCGGCGACCTCGCCAAGCGCGAGCCGGGCTGGGTCAAGCAATGGCAGGACAAGCAGATCTATCACCGCATCCGCAAGGCGGCCAAGGGCCGTCCGAGCTTCGTACTGCACGATGGTCCGCCGTATGCGAACGGCGACATCCACCTCGGCCACGCCGTGAACAAGATCCTGAAAGACATGGTGGTGAAGTCGCGCACCATGGCCGGCTTCGACGCCCCGTATGTGCCGGGCTGGGATTGCCACGGCATGCCGATCGAGATCCAGATCGAAAAGCTGTACGGCAAGAACCTGCCGACCGCCGAAGTGCTGCAAAAAGCACGCGCCTACGCGCTCGAACAGATCGACCGCCAGCGCGCCGGTTTCATCCGCCTGGGCGTGCTCGGCGAATGGGAAAACCCGTACATGACCATGGCCTACGGTAACGAGGCCGACGAGCTGCGCGCGCTGGGCAAGCTGCTCGATAAAGGCTATGTCTACCGCGGCCTCAAGCCCGTCAACTGGTGCTTCGATTGCGGCTCGGCCCTGGCCGAAGCGGAAGTCGAATACCAGGACAAGCGCGACCCGGCGATCGACGTCGGCTTCCCGTTCGCGGAAGAAGAAAAACTGGCGGCCGCATTCGGCTTGCCGTCGCTGCCGACGATGAACGGTTTCATCGTGATCTGGACCACGACGCCGTGGACGATCCCGTCGAACCAGGCGCTGAACGTCAATCCGGAAGTGACCTACGCGCTGGTACAGACCGAGCGCGATGGCCAGCCGCTGCTGCTGATCCTGGCGCAAGACCTGGTCGAATCCTGCCTGGCGCGCTACAAATTCGAAGGCCAGGTCATCGCCACCACCACGGGCGACAAGCTCGAAGGCATGCGCTTCAAGCACCCGCTGTTCGCCGCCGATCCGTTCTACGACCGCACCTCGCCGGTCTACCTGGCCGACTACGTCACCACCGAGAGCGGCACCGGCGTGGTCCACTCGGCGCCGGCCTATGGCCTGGAAGACTTTATCTCGTGCAAAGCGCACGGCATGAAGGACGACGAGATCCTCAAACCGGTGATGGGCGACGGCCGTTTCGCCAGCTCGCTGCCGTTGTTCGGCGGCCTGACGATCTGGGAAGCGAGTAAACCGATCTGCGCCGCGCTGACCGCCGCCGGCGCGCTGTTCGAACTCAAAATGTTCGACCACAGCTACATGCACTGCTGGCGCCACAAGACCCCGATCGTCTACCGGGCGACGTCGCAGTGGTTCGCCGGCATGGACATCACGCCGAAAGATGGCGGCCCGACCCTGCGCGAAACGGCCCTCGCCGGCATCGACAAGACCCAGTTCTTCCCGGACTGGGGCCAGGCGCGCCTGCACGGCATGATCGAGAACCGTCCGGACTGGACCCTGTCGCGCCAGCGCCAGTGGGGCGTGCCGATGGCCTTCTTCATCCACAAGGAAACCGGCGCGCTGCATCCGCGCACCCCGGAACTGCTCGAGCAGGTGGCCAAGCTGATCGAAGCGAATGGCATCGACGCCTGGCAAGCGCTCGACCCGCGCGAACTGCTGGGCGACGACGCCGATATCTACGAAAAGAACAAGGACACGCTCGACGTCTGGTTCGATTCCGGCGCCACCCACCAGACCGTGCTGCGCGGTTCGCACGCGGCGCAGTCAACCTTCCCGGCCGACCTCTACCTGGAAGGCTCGGACCAGCACCGCGGCTGGTTCCACTCGTCGCTGCTGACCTCGTCGATGCTGAACGGGACGCCACCCTATAAAGCGCTGCTGACCCACGGCTTCACGGTCGACGAACACGGCAAGAAGATGAGCAAGTCGCTCGGCAACACGATGGCGCCGCAGAAGATCTCGGACACCCTCGGCGCCGACATCCTGCGCCTGTGGGTAGCTTCGACCGACTACACCGGCGAACTGTCGATCAGCGAAGAGATCCTGAAACGCGTCACGGAATCGTACCGCCGCATCCGCAACACGCTGCGCTTCCTGCTGGCGAACACCTCGGACTTCGATCCGGCACAGCACACCGTGCCGACCGCCGAGCTGTTCGAGATCGACCGCTATGCGATCGCCTCGATGGCCGCGCTGCAGCAGGACATCAGCGCGCACTTCGACCGCTACGAATTCCACCCGGTCGTCTCGCGCCTGCTGAACTACTGCTCGGAAGACCTGGGCGGCTTCTACCTCGACATCCTGAAAGACCGCCTGTACACGACCGGCGTCGACTCGGTCGCGCGCCGTTCGGCGCAGACCGCGCTGTGGCAGATCGCCAATGCGCTGCTGCGCGTGATGGCGCCTGTGCTGTCGTTCACCGCCGAGGAAGCCTGGGCCGTGTTCGCGGGCCAGCAAGCCTATGCGGATTCGGACGAGACCATCTTCACGCAGACGCTGTGGACTTTCCCGGAACTGCCGGATGCCGAAGCCCTGCTGGCCAAGTACACGGCCTTGCGTGAAGTACGCGCCGACGTGACCAAGCAGCTGGAAGAAGTGCGCGCCTCGGGTGCGATCGGCTCCTCGCTGCAGGCCGAGCTGACGATCAAGGCCGCCGGCGCCAGGCACGATCTGCTGGCGAGCCTGGACGACGATTTGAAATTCGTCTTCATCACCTCGCAGGCCAAGGTCGAGCAGGCCGCCAACGAAGCGGAAGAAGCGGTGCAGGTGACGGCATCCGAAGCGCCGAAGTGCGAGCGCTGCTGGCATTACCGCCCTGCGGTCGGCCACGACCACGAGCACCCAGGCCTGTGCGACCGCTGCGTGAGCAACCTGTTCGGCGCCGGCGAAGCACGCCGTTTCGCGTAAGCGGTTTTACGCCAGCCGCCATGCCGTCTGAACGCGGCATGGCGGTTTCCACATCTGACCCCGACTCCCATGGCAACCAAGAAAAAACCGAGCATCACGAGCGTCCACAAAAAAGCCGGCAGCAGCGCCGGCATGACCCCATGGCTGGGGATCGCCTTCATCATCGTATTGGTCGACCAGCTGACCAAGATCACGGTCTCGAAGCTGTTCACCTACGGCGAAACGCTGCCGGTCACGAGCTTCTTCAACCTGGTGCTGGTGTATAACCCCGGCGCCGCGTTTTCCTTCCTGGGCGACCAGGGCGGCTGGCAGCGCTGGTTCTTCACGGCGATCGCAGTGGGCGCCATCGGTTTCATTCTTTATCTCCTGAAGCGTAATTCGGAACAGCGCCTGTTCTGCTGGGCCCTGGCCCTGATCCTGGGCGGCGCCATCGGCAACGTGATCGACCGCGTCGCCTATGGCCACGTAATCGACTTCCTCGACTTTTACTGGCGTGGTTGGGGCCACTTCCCGGCCTTTAATGTCGCCGACATCGGCATCTCGGTTGGCGCCTTCCTGTTCATCGTCGATGAACTGCGGCGCGTGAATAAAAACTGAGCAAGAACTGACAAGGAGACGCATATGGACCTGCAAGGCAAGAAAATCGTCCTAGGCCTGTCCGGCGGCGTCGCCTGCTACAAGGCGGCGGAACTGTGCCGCGCGCTCATCAAACAGGGCGCGCAGGTCCACGTCGTCATGACCGAGGCCGCGACCCACTTCATCGGCGCCGTGACCATGCAGGCGCTCTCGGGCAATCCGGTCTGGCTGGATCAGTGGGATGCGCGCATGCCCAACAACATGGCGCACATCGACCTCACGCGTGGCGCCCACGCCGTGCTGGTCGCGCCCTGCTCGGCCGACTTCATCCGCAAGCTCGCCCACGGCGCCTGCGACGACCTGCTCTCGACGCTGTGCCTGGCGCGCCCGCACGGCGTGCCGCTCTTGGTAGCGCCGGCGATGAACGTCGAGATGTGGCAGAACCCGGCCACGCAGCGCAACGTCGCCACCCTGCGCGGCGACGGCATCTGCATCCTTGGCCCAGGCGCCGGCGAGCAGGCTTGCGGCGAGACCGGGCTGGGACGCATGCTCGAACCCGAGCAGCTGCTCGAGGAAGTGATCGCCTCCTTCCAGCACAAGATCCTGGCCGGCAAGCGCGTGCTGATCACTGCCGGTCCTACCTTCGAGGCGATCGATCCGGTGCGCGGCATCACCAATCTCTCGTCGGGCAAGATGGGTTACGCCATCGCCCGCGCCGCGCGCGAGGCCGGCGCCGAGGTAACGCTGGTGTCCGGCCCTACGGCACTGCCGACGCCGCACGGCGTGCGCCGCATCGACGTGCTCTCGGCCCAGCAGATGCACGACGCCGTGATGGCGGGCGTCGAAGGCCAGCACATTTTCGTCGGCGTGGCGGCGGTGGCCGACTGGCGCGTGGCGAATGCCAGCGAACAGAAGCTGAAAAAACAGGAAGGCGGCGGCGCGCCGGAGCTGCAGTTCGTGCAGAACGCCGACATCCTGGCCGCGGTGGCCGCGACCACCTCGCTCTCGGGCTGGCCGTATTGTGTCGGTTTTGCCGCGGAATCGGAAAACCTGGTGGAATACGGCGCCGCCAAGCGCGAACGCAAGGGCATCCCCTTGCTGGTTGGTAATATCGGCCACCATACCTTCGGGCAGGATGAGAATTCGATCGTCCTGTTCGACGAACACGGCCACACCGTGCTGCCGCGCGCCGACAAGCTGACGCTGGCGCGCCAGCTGGTGTCCGAAATCGGCAAGCGCCTCGAACAGCGCTCGCTGCTAACCTGATTAATGATTTATAGACGCATGAAGACCATCGACGTAAAAATCCTCGACCCGCGCATGAAGGAACTGCTGCCGGCCTACGCGACCCCGGGCAGCGCCGGCCTCGACCTGCGCGCCTGCATCGACGCACCGCTCATCCTCGAGCCGGGCCAGACCGTGCTGGTGCCGACCGGTCTCGCCATCCATGTGGCCGATCCGGGCTATGCGGCGATGATCCTGCCCCGCAGTGGGCTCGGCCATAAGAACGGCATCGTGCTCGGCAATCTGGTAGGCTTGATCGACTCCGATTACCAGGGCCAGCTGATGGTCTCGACCTGGAACCGCGGCAACCAGACGTTTACGCTGCAGCCGCTGGACCGCCTGGCGCAATTGGTGATCGTGCCCGTCTTGCAGGTGGGCTTCAATGTCGTCGATGAATTCGCATCGAGCGAACGGGGCGCCGGAGGGTTCGGCAGCACCGGAAAACAATAACGAGGAAGAGCATGATTCGCATTGATCGTCTGCGCCCGGCCGCGCTTGCCGTCGCCACCGCCGCCCTGCTGGCAGCCTGCGGCACCCCATCCCCGATCCGCCAGCCCGGCCTGCCCGGCCCCGTCACTGAAGTCCCGCAGGGCACGCAGATGACGCCGGAGATGGCGGCCGCGGCCGATACGCTGACCAGGATGGCCGCGCTGCAAGACCGTCTGTACCGGGTGGCGGCGCCGCTGCTGATCGACAATGCCCAGCTGTGCACGAAGCACGCGCGCAACCTGCTCGGCTTCACCGCCAAGAACCGCTACGCCTACCCGGGCCTCTACAACGAAGCGGCGCACCTCGCCTTCGGCATGGACGAACGCCTGCAGGTGACCGGCGTGCTGGCCGGCAGCGGCGCCGCCAAGGCCGGTCTGCGCCTGGGGGACGCCTTGCTCGCCGCCGGCGGCAAGCCGCTGCCGACCGGCCCCAACGCCCTGTCCGGCGCCGGCGCCGTGTTCGCCCCGATCGTCGCCTCGCAGGCAAAGCTGCCGCTGTCGATCGAACGCGACGGCGAGCCGCGCGACCTCAGCATTCCCGTCACGCGCGCCTGCGGCTACGGCATCGAGCTGGGCAACGGCGACAACGTGAACGCCTACGCCGACGGTTCGCGCATCATGGTCACGCGCGGCATGCTGGGCGTGGCGCGCAGCGACGACGAACTCGCCTACGTGCTGGCGCGCACGATGGCGCACAACATGCTCGACCACCCGCGCACTCAGCGCAACCAGGCCACGCTGGCCAGCGTGATCGACAACCTGACGCGCATGAGCCCCGACCTGGCCATGATCAACGGCAGCGCCGGCATCAAGGCCATGCCCTCGAACCTGGACGCCGCCGCCGACCGCCTCGCCATCTTCCTGCTGGCGCGCGCCGACTACAACATCGACGCCGCCCCGGCGTTCTGGAAGCGCTTCGCCTCGGCCTACCCGGCCAGCGTGGCCAACGGCTTCACCGCCAACCATCCCTCGACCGCGGCGCGGCTGACGGCGATGGAGCTGGCGATCGAAGACGTCAAGGCGAAGAAGGGGTCGAAGAAGCCGCTGGTGCCGTAACATCTGCTTTACTGGTACCGCCGTTGTAGGGTGGGTGCCCCGTGCCCACGCGGTATGTGCGCATCCTTACACCTGCGACTCCCGAGGATCGCCTGCAAAGGCTCTGGCACACCCGTAAGGTGGGCGGGTGCCCTGCCGACGCGTTCAAACAGTATTTCCGGTCATCGGTGCAAGGATACGTCCGTACCGCGTGGGCTCGGGGCGCCCACCCTACAAAGCCGCATTCCTCCCCGCCGACATCTCGGCCGCATTTTTTGTATCATTGACATCCCTCACCAGCAGCGCCCGCGCACACCATGGACAGCCTCGACCTCGACGTACTCAAGACCGCAGCCGCCTGGCTCGATGCCGGACACCGCTGTGAACTGGTCACGGTCATCAAGACCTGGGGGTCGAGCCCGCGCCCGATCGGGGCGACGCTGGCGGTGCGCGACGATGGCCGCGTGATCGGCTCCGTCTCCGGCGGCTGCATCGAGGACGACCTGATCGAGAACGTGCGCGCCAAGGGGATTGCACCCGACGCGCGGCCGCACATCGTCAGCTATGGCATCAGCGCCGACGATGCGCACCGCTTCGGCCTGCCCTGCGGCGGCACCATCGAACTGGCGATCGAACCGCTCGGCCCCGCCAGCGGCCTGCGCGACCTGCTGCAGCGCCTCGAAGGGGGCGAACTGCTCGAACGCCGGCTCGACCTCGGCAGCGGCGCCGTCACCCTGGCGCGTGCCGAGGCCGGCGCCGTGCTGCGGGTCGAAAACGAAGCCTTGTACACCGTGCACGGCCCGCGCTGGCGCCTGTTCATCATCGGCGCCGGTCCCCTGTCGCGCTTCCTGGCGCAGGTGGCGAGCGCGATGGATTACCGCGTCATCGTCTGCGACCCGCGTGAGGAGTACCGGGCCGACTGGAACGTGCCGGGCATCGACCTGGTGCACGCGATGCCCGACGACCTCGTCCTCGAGGCCAAGCTCGATGCGCGCAGCGCCGTGGTGGCGTTAACGCACGACCCCAAGCTCGACGACCTCGCCCTGATGGAAGCCCTGAAATCGGACGCCTTCTATGTCGGCGCGATTGGTTCGCGCCTGAACAATGCGCGCCGGCGCGAGCGGCTGAAACTGTTCGACCTGACCGACGCCGAACTCGACCGGCTGCATGGCCCGATCGGCCTCTACATCGGCAGCAAGACGCCGTCCGAAATCGGCATCGCCATCCTGGCCGAAATGACGGCGATTAAAAACGGCGTGCCGCCGGCGATGCTGGTGCCGCACGCCGCCGCGCCGCAGCCGGCCAGCGCCGAGGTATGCGCGGCCTGATTTGCGAGCGAGATCGCGAGCAAAAAGCGGGTTGCGCATCCGCGCGGCATGCGCCACCATGCGCTTCCGCTTTCTGAATCGATCATGAATACCGCCAATTTTCTTCGTCTCTTGCTGCTCGCCGCCATCTGGGGCGGCTCCTTCCTCTTCATGCGCATCGGTGCGCCGGTGCTCGGGCCTGCCGTGCTGATCGAATACCGGGTGCTGTTCGCGGCGCTGTTCCTGGCGGCGGTGGCGCTGGTGCTGCGCAAGCGCCTCGACGTACGCGCGCACTGGAAGCATTACCTGATGCTGGGCTTTTTCAACTCCGCCCTGCCCTTCCTGCTGTTCGCCTATGGCGCGCGCACGCTGACGGCCTCGGTGCTGTCGGTGCTGAACGCGACTGCGCCGATGTGGGGCGCCCTGCTCGGCGCGGTGTGGACGCGCCAGCCGATTACGGCAAGGAGCGGCATCGGCCTGGTGCTGGGTACGCTGGGCGTGGCCTTGCTGGTCGGCTTCGACGACGTCGCACGCCTGCCCGGCGCCGGCCTGGCGATCGCCGCGGCGCTGGCTGCGGCCGTCTGCTACAGCATCGCCAGCCTGTATGCAAAGTCGGCCAAGTCCGTGGAACCGTTCGCCAACGCGCACGGCACGATGTGGGCGGCGACCTTGTTCGTGCTGCCGGCGCTGCCCTTCTTCCCTGCTCCTGCCACGCCAACGCCGGGCGTGTGGGCGGCCGTGCTGGCGCTCGGCGTCGTCTGCAGCGGCATCGCTTACCTGATCTATTTCCGCCTGATCGCCGAAGTCGGACCGACCTCGGCCCTGACGGTCACCTTCCTCAATCCCGTCTTCGGCATCCTGTGGGGCGCGCTGTTCCTGGGTGAAGCGATCGGCTGGCATACGCTGGCCGGCGCGGCGATCGTGCTGGTCGGTACCGCGCTGGTGACCGGCTTCGTGCCGCGCTTCGGGCGGCCGGTGGCGGCTGCCGGCAAGCCATGATGGTGGACACGCTGTCGATCGCGCTGCCCGCAGATTATCGCAGCGCGGACGTCCTCGCCTTTCACGGGCGCGATGCCGAAGGCCTGGCGGAACAGGTCAGCGGCGAACGCATTCGCAAGGCGGTGCTGCTCGATGGCGTGCCGGTGCTGCTGGACGTGACATTGACGCCGACAACGGCACAGTGCCGCATCGACGTTGATGGCGCACCTGGTGCGTTCACGCTGGCGCTGGCACAGGAAGCCCTGCGCAGCATGCTGGCGCTGCGCATCGATCCGGCGCCGTTCGCCGCCTTTGTGCAGGACGACCCGCTGTTCGGGCCGCTGGTGGCGCGCGAGTCGGGACTGCGCATCGTGCAGTCGGCCAGCATCTTCGAGGCGCTGACCTGGGCCATCATCGGCCAGCAGATCAACCTGCCGTTCGCGATCAGCCTGCGCCGCACGTTTATCCAGCAGGCCGGACGCGCGCATAGCAGCGGGCTGTGGTGCTACCCGGAAGCGCCGGACGTGGCGCGGCTCGACCTCGAGGCGCTTACCAGCCGCAAGTTCTCGCGCGCCAAGGCTGAGACGCTGCTGCGCGTGGCGCGCATGGCGGCCAACGGTACATTGCCACTGGCGCCCGACGATGATCCGGCGCGCATCGCGCCGCAGCTGCTGGCGATCAAGGGGATCGGGCCGTGGACCGTGAATTACACGCTGCTGCGCGGGTATGGCTATGCGGATTGCTCGCTCGAAGGCGACGTGGCGGTGCGCAGCGCGCTGGGGCGGCTGCTGGGCGAAGCGGGCAAGCCGGACCTGGCGCGCACGCAGGCGTGGCTGGCGCGGTACGCGCCGCATCGGACGATGGCGGCGGCGTATTTGTGGGCGAGTCTGAGCCAGCCAGCGGCATAGGCACTCGTTCGGATGTGTCGGCGCGGCGCGGGGGTTCCGCAAGAATAGCGGTAACATCGCGCGCAGTTCCGCGTGGGCATGCCCACCCTACGTCGCACAGCGTTTAGTTCCAGCGCGGCAGGCCCTCCAGCTGTTGCGCTCCCTCCCCCGAAAACCGGATCAGCTCGGACAACGGCACGGTCGCCAGGTTTTCGCTGCCGTAATGGCCGCCGAGGGCGCTGGGAATTTTCAGGCAGTAGGTGCGGTCGTCGGTCAGCGGGCCGAGCGTGGATTCGGCCAGGTCGACGACGTCGGGCATGTACCAGTCGTTGAGAAAATCCTGGTTGTACGAGAGCGCGTCGAGGGCGGCGCGGTTGTCGGCTACCGGTTCGCAGCACAGGTCTTGCGGACGCAGGCGCCAGTAGCTGCCGTCGGCGTCGCGCAGGATCAGGTTGCCGAAGGCGTTGGCACCGAGTATTTCCACAGCCCGCAAGCCCATCCAGCCCCAGGCGTCGTTGATGTCTTCAACAGTAATCATGGTCGAACCCGTCAATGCGATTGATTGGTTCGACAGCGCCAGGTTCGGCAAGTGCCGTCAACCTGCCCCCTCCTTGACTTAAGTCGAGTCCGGCAGACGACCATGAAAAAAGCCGGCATTCCTTGTAGGAAGTACCGGCTTTTTACCTGAATCTGGTTGCGGGGACAGGATTTGAACCTGTGACCTTCGGGTTATGAGCCCGACGAGCTGCCAGACTGCTCCACCCCGCGTCTGTGAAACGAATTATATACGGATCCGGCTGTTTAGGCAATCCCAATGCCACCGCCGATGACGATTGATGTCTTGCATGGCACTCAGGCAAGAATACTGCCGAGCCGGCACGACGGCACAGCCGGAGCAATCAGGTGTAAAGTGAGGGTATATTCATTCTTTCTACCCCCTATGAACTTTTGTTCCGAGTGCGGCCATGCGGTCGCGCTAAGCATTCCCGAAGGCGACAACCGGCCGCGCCATGTCTGCCCCCAGTGCGGCACGATCCACTACCAGAACCCGAAGATGGTGATTGGCTCCATCCCTGTCTGGGAACAAGACGGCACGCTGCAGGTGCTGCTGTGCCGGCGCGCGATCGAGCCGCGCCATGGCTACTGGACCTTGCCGGCCGGCTTCATGGAAAACGAGGAGACCACGTCTGAAGCCGCCGTGCGCGAGACCGAAGAGGAAGCCGGCGCCAACATCGAGATCGGCCCACTGTTTTCCTTGCTCAATGTCGCCCACGTACACCAGGTGCACATGTTCTACCTGGCGCGCCTGCTCGACCTCGACTTCGCGCCGGGCATCGAGAGCCTGGAAGTGCAACTGTTCGCCGAGCGCGATATCCCTTGGGACGACCTCGCCTTTCCGACGATCCGCACGACGCTGGAACTCTTCTTTGCCGATCGCGTCAAAATGCGCGAGGGCGCCGCCAATGCGTATGGCGTGCACAGCCTGGACATCCGGCGCCCGATGATCGCGCCACGCGAACCCGACTGACCAGCGAGCACCGCATGATTCCCTGGCTTGATGCGCATACGCCGTTCCCCGACGTATCCGAGGCACTGACGATGGACGCGCCCGGCCTGCTTGCGGCCGGCGCCGACCTGTCGCCGCGGCGCCTGCTGCTCGCCTACCAGAACGGCATCTTCCCGTGGTTTTCGGAAGGCCAGCCGATCCTCTGGTGGAGCACCGACCCGCGCATGGTCCTATACACCGATGACTTCAAGATCAGCGACAGCCTGAAAAAAACCTTGCGCCGCGTCGAGCGCAGCCGGAGCGAAGGTGGACGCTGGCAAGTGCGCTTCGACAGCGATTTCGAAGCGGTAATGCGCGCCTGCGCGGCTCCGCGCAAGGATGGTCCGGGCACCTGGATTTCCGAAGACATCATCGATGGCTACACCGGCCTGCACGCGCTCGGCTACGCGCACTCGGCCGAAGTCTGGCTGGACGGCGAACTGGTCGGCGGCGCCTATGGCGTGTGCATCGGGCGCATGTTCTACGGCGAATCGATGTTCGCGCGCGTGTCCGACGCCTCCAAGGTGGCGCTGGCCTACCTGGTCGCCTTCCTGCGCGCGCACGGCGTGCGCATGGTCGACTGCCAGCAGGAAACCGGCCACCTGGCCTCGCTGGGCGCCGCGCCGATCTCGCGGGCAGTGTTCCTGCAACACCTGCGCGCGGCGATCAGGGAGCCGGCGATCGGGCCGTGGCAACCAGTCGCACCGTTCGTCTAATTGTGCGCAGCTCCGCTTTCGTTAGAATAGGGCCATCACTCCCGAGAGCTCTGCATGACGCACCTTAACGACCTGCCCTTCTCCACGCTGCAGTTCTACACGACTGCCCCGTATCCGTGCAGCTACCTCGACGCACGCCAGGCCCGCTCGCAAGTGGCCACGCCGTCGCACCTGATCAACGCGGACGTGTATTCCGAGCTCGTGAAGAACGGCTTTCGCCGCAGCGGCATTTTTACGTATCGCCCGTATTGCGACGGCTGCCAGGCCTGCATCCCGGTGCGCGTGCGCTGCAACGAGTTCGCACCCAACCGCACCCAGCGCCGCGCCTGGAAGCGCCATGGCGACCTGTCGGCCGTGGTGGCCAATCTCGCCTTTTCGGACGAACACTACGCGCTCTACCTGCGCTACCAGACCACGCGCCACGTCGGCGGCGGCATGGACCAGGACAGCCGCGACCAGTACGCCCAGTTCCTGCTGCAAAGCCGGGTCAACACGCGCCTGGTGGAATTTCGCGAACCCGACGGCTTGCTGCGCATGGTGTCGATCATCGACGTGCTGTCGGATGGCCTGTCTTCGGTCTACACCTTCTTCGACCCCGACGTGCCCGGCGCCTCCTTTGGTACCTACAACGTGATGTGGCAAGTGGCGCAGGCGCGCGAACTCGGCCTGCCCTTCGTCTACCTCGGCTACTGGATCGAGCAGAGCCCAAAGATGGCGTATAAAATCAATTTCCGCCCGCTGGAGGCGCGCATCGCCGGGACTTGGGGCATCCTCGACCGCTAGAGTGCTCTAAAGGCGCCACTCGCGCACGGTACAATGAGCGCGACCCCATTTCCGAGCGCGCCATGTCCGACAAACTCCTGTACACCCTCGCCCGTCCCCTGCTGTTCACGCTGCCTGCGGAAACCGCCCACAACCTGACCCTGCCCGCCCTGCACAGCGCCGCCCAGCGCGGCGCCACCGGCATGTTCAAGAAGCCGGCGCCGGACCCGCGCACCGTGATGGGCATCACCTTCCCGAACCCGGTCGGCCTGGCCGCGGGCCTGGACAAGGACGGCGCCTACATCGACGGCCTGGCGGCGCTGGGCTTCGGCTCGATCGAGATCGGCACCGTGACCCCGCGCGCGCAGGCGGGCAATCCGAAGCCGCGCATGTTCCGCGTCCCGGCCGCGCGCGGCATCATCAACCGCATGGGTTTTAACAATGGCGGCGTCGACGCCTTTGTCGCCAACGTCCAGGCCTCGCGCTTCTACCAGAACAAGGAAGGCGTGCTCGGCCTGAACATCGGCAAGAACGCCGACACCCCGATCGAACGCGCCGCCGACGATTACCTGATCTGCCTGCGCAAGGTGTATCCGTACGCGAGCTACGTCACGGTCAACATCTCGTCGCCCAACACCAAGAACCTGCGCCAGCTGCAAGGCGCTTCCGAACTCGACGCCCTGCTCGCCCAGCTCAAACTGGAGCAAACGAAGCTGGCCGACCAGCATGGCCGCTACGTGCCGCTGGCGCTGAAGATCGCACCGGACATCGACGCCGAACAGATCCGCGACATCGCCGGCGCCCTTTTGCGTCACAAGATCGACGGCGTCATCGCGACGAATACGACGCTGAACCGGCGCGACGTCGAACGCTACCGCCACGGCATGGAAACCGGCGGCGTCTCGGGCGCGCCCGTGTTCGACCTGTCGAACATCGTGATCCGCGCGATGAAAAAGGAACTCGGCGACGCCATCCCGATCATCGGCGTCGGCGGCATCCTGTCGGGCCAGGATGCGCAGGAAAAGATCGCCTCCGGCGCCCGGCTGGTGCAGCTCTACAGCGGCCTGATCTACCGCGGCCCGTCGCTGGTGCGCGAGTGCGCGGACGCATTGAAAGCCTGAAGAACCCATGGAACGCACACGACTCGGACGCAGCGAATTACAGGTATCGAAGGTCTGCCTCGGGACCATGACCTTCGGCGAACAGAATACGGAGCTTGATGCCCACCGCCAGCTCGACTACGCGGTCGAGCGCGGCATCAATTTCATCGACACCGCCGAGATGTACCCGGTAATGGGCCGCGCCGAAACGCAGGGTTCGACCGAACGCTTCATCGGCAGCTGGCTGCATCGGCGCGGTCGGCGCGACGACCTCGTCATCGCCTCGAAAATCGCCGGCCCGAATGCGAACATGGGCTGGATTCGCGGTCCATCGCATGACCTCGACGCGGCCAACGTGCGCGCCGCGGTCGAAGCCAGCTTGCAGCGCCTGCAGATCGATTACATCGACCTGTACCAGATCCACTGGCCAAGCCGCAACCTGCCGATCTTCGGCGCCAACAGTTTTAATCCGAAGCGCGAGCGTTCGAGCGTGCCGATCGAAGAAACGCTGGGCGCGCTGGGCGAACTGGTCAAGGCCGGCAAGATCCGCGCGATCGGCGTCTCGAACGAGAGTTCGTGGGGCGTGTGCGAATACGTGAAGCTGGCCGAGACGCGCGGTTTGCCGCGCATCGCCACGATCCAGAACCTGTACAACCTGACGGCGCGCGCGTTCGAGACGACGCTGCTCGACGAGACCTGCTTCCGCACCGAGGTCAGCCTGCTGGCCTACAGTCCGCTGGCGTTCGGGCAGCTCACAAGCAAATACCTCGACGATCCGAAGGCGCACGGGCGGCTGACGATTTTCCCGCCGAACTGGAGTCCGCGCTATGTGCGGCCCGAGGTGCTGGCGGCGGTTGCCGAATATGCGGCGCTGGCGCGTGCGCATGGATTAAGCCCGGCGCAGATGGCGCTGGCCTGGTGTTATTCGCGCTGGTTCGTGGGGTCGACCATTATTGGGGCGACGACCTTGGCGCAGCTGGAGGAGAACATCGATGCGGCGGAGATCATGTTGCCGGATGAGGTGGTGAAGGCGATCGATGGGATTCACGCGCGAATTACGAATCCGGGGCAGTAAGGTCGCGCGTAATTCAAACGTGCGTTGAACGCGTGGACGGGAGACCCGTCCACCCTACAGTTGGCGACCGTAGGGTGAACGGCTTTGCCGTCCACGCGTCGATCGTTATCGCGCGCGTACTCGCACACGCACCGATATTAAATCGCCACTGCCTCATCCGCCTCCAGCGAGCGCTCGATATCCGCCCGCGTAAACCCCGGTGCAAACCGCTCGATGAAGTGATACGCATACGCCCTTAAATATGCCCCGCGCCGCACGGCAAGGCGCGTCACATTCGGCGCAAACAGGTGCGACGACTCGATCGCCCGCAAGCCTTTGTCGCGTCCGTGGTCAAAAGCCATCGAGGCGATGATGCCGACCCCCATCCCCAGCGACACGTACTGCTTGATGACGTCCGAATCCATGGCGGTGAGCACCATGTCCGGCGCCAGCCCGGCCTTGGCGAAGGCATTGTCGATGTGGCTGCGGCCGGTGTAGCCGACGTCGTAGGTGATGAGCGGGTACTCGGCCAGGTCTTCCAGCCGCAGCGGGGTTTTACTGAGCAGCGGGTGTCCGTCCGGCGCCACCACCACGTGGCTCCAGCGGTAGCACGGGAACGAGACCAGGTCGGGAAAGGTGGACAGACCTTCGGTGGCGATGCCGATGTCGGCGCGGCCGGACAGCACGTATTCGGCGATGTGTTCCGGCGCACTTTGCTGCAGGGCGATGCGCACGTTCGGGAAGGCGTTGCGGAACGATTGCACCACCTGCGGCAGCGCATAGCGCGCCTGGGTGTGGGTGACGGCAATCGTCAGCGTGCCGCTGTCCTGGGCCGAATATTCCTGGCTGGCCTGCGCCAGGTTTTCCGCTTCCACCAGCAGGCGCTCGACGATTTTCAGGATGCCCTTGCCGGGTGCGGTCAGACCGGTCAGGCGCTTGCCGTTGCGTTCGAAGATGACGACGCCGAGTTCGTCCTCGAGTTCGCGGATCTGGCGCGACACGCCCGGCTGCGAGGTGAACAGTGCCGCGGCCACGTCGGTGAGGTTGAAATTGCGGCGCGCCGCTTCGCGCACCGAACGCAGCTGCTGGAAGTTCATATACCCCCTCCTTCGTCGACGAACACCTGGATCTGGCGCGGACGCACGAGCAGGGTCTCGCCTTCTTTCAGTTCGAGGCGGGCGAAGCGCTCGTTCGGAATCACCGCTTCGATCAGCTGCGCATTGTCGGCGCGCTCGAGGTCGAGCTGGGCCAGCGGGCCGATCGCATGCGCGCGGCGTAGTTTCACCACGATGCCTGGCTGGCCCGCGGCGTAGCGCTCGACGTCGAGGTCGTGCGGACGCACGTAGCCGATGCCGTCGGCGTTCTGCACGGCGCTGTGGCCGGGCGCGTCGAAAATCGCGTCGCCGCTGGCCAGCACGCCGTCGTGCACGCGGCCGTGGAACAGGTTGACGTTGCCGAGGAAGCTGTAGACGAAGGGCGAGGCCGGGGCGTTGTACACGCTTTCGGGCGTGCCGAGCTGCTCGACGCGGCCCTTGTTCATGACCACCACCTGGTCCGCCACTTCGAGCGCTTCTTCCTGGTCGTGGGTGACGAAGATCGAGGTCACGTGCAGGTCGTCGTGCAGGCGGCGCAGCCAGCGGCGCAATTCCTTGCGCACCTTGGCATCCAGGGCGCCGAAGGGTTCGTCGAGCAGCAGAACGCGCGGCTCCACGGCAAGGGCACGGGCAAGCGCGATGCGCTGGCGCTGGCCGCCCGAGAGTTGCGGCGGGTAGCGGTCGGCGATCCAGTCCAATTGCACCAGTTCGAGCAGCTGCTTGACCTTGTCGCGGATCTGCTGTTCGGACGGACGCTCCTTGCGTGGCCGTACGCGCAGGCCAAAGGCGACGTTCTCGAACACCGTCATGTGTTTGAAGAGCGCGTAATGCTGGAACACGAAGCCGACCTGGCGCTCGCGCACGTGGCTGCGCGAGGCATCCTGGCCGTCGAGCAGGACCGAGCCGGTATCCGGGTGTTCGAGGCCGGCGATGATGCGCAGCAGCGTGGTCTTGCCGCAGCCGGAGGGTCCCAGCAAGGCGGTCAGCTGGCCGTCGGGGAATTGCAGCGAGACGTCGTCGAGCGCCTTGAACTGGCCGAACTGCTTGCGGATGTGTTGGACTTCGATCGTCATTCTGTGCGCTCCGTGGTGCCGGCGTCCGCGCTGCGGGATTGATGCAGGCGCCATTCGATAAGGGATTTGACGGCCAGCGTTACCAGCGCGAGCAGCGCCAGCAAGGATGCGATCGCAAACGCGGCCGTGAAGTTGTATTCGTTGTAGAGGATTTCGACGTGCAGCGGCATGGTGTTGGTCTCGCCGCGGATATGGCCCGACACCACCGACACCGCGCCGAACTCGCCCATCGCCCGCGCATTGCACAGGATGACGCCGTACAGCAGGCCCCATTTGATGTTCGGAAGCGTCACGCGCCAGAAGGTTTGCCAGCCGGAGGCGCCCAGCACCAGCGCCGCTTCTTCTTCCTCGGTGCCCTGCTGCTGCATCAGCGGAATCAGCTCGCGTGCGACGAAGGGGAAGGTGATGAACACGGTCGCCAGCACGATGCCCGGCACCGCGAACAGGATCTTGATGTCGTGTTCCATCAGCCACTCGCCGAACCAGCCCTGGGCGCCGAACAGCAGCACGTAGATCAGGCCGGCGATCACCGGCGACACCGAGAACGGCAGGTCGATCAGGGTCAGCAGCACGCTCTTGCCCTTGAAGTCGAACTTGGCGATGCACCAGGCCGCGGCGACGCCGAAGACCAGGTTCAACGGCACCGAAATGCCGGCCGCGATCAGCGTGAGTTTAATCGCCGAGATGGCGTCGGGGTCGGTGATCGACTCGACATAGGTATCCCAGCCCTTCTTCAGCGCCTCGGCAAAGACGGCCACCAGCGGCACGAACAGGAACAGGGTCAGGAACGCGAGGGCGACGCCGATCAGCGTCCAGCGCACCCAGTTCGGCTCGAAGGCATTGGTTTTCACGGGACGTGCGGCACGCGGCGTGGCGGCAAGGGGTTTATTCAAGACTGCACTCATTTCTTGCCTGCCCTTCTGCGGGTCCAGGCCTGCAACAGGTTAATCGTCAGCAGCAGGATGAAGGAGAAGATCAGCATCACGACCGCGATCGCGGTGGCGCCGGCGTAATCGTACTGCTCGAGTTTGGTGATGATGAACAGCGGCGTGATCTCGGACACCATCGGCAGGTTGCCGGCGATGAAAATCACCGAGCCGTATTCGCCGGTGGCGCGCGCAAAGGCCAGCGCAAAGCCGGTCAGCAGCGCCGGCACGATCGACGGCAGGATCACGCGGAAAAAGGTTTGCAGCGGGCTGGCGCCCAGGCTGGCCGCCGCTTCTTCGAGTTCGCGCTCGGCTTCTTCCAGCACCGGCTGCACGGTACGCACGACGAACGGCAGCCCGATGAAGGTCAGCGCCACGACCACGCCCAGCGGCGTAAAGGCGACCTTGATGCCGAACTGTTCGAGGTATTTGCCGATCCAGCCATTGTTCGAATACAGCGCGGTCAGCGTGATGCCGGCCACGGCGGTGGGCAGCGCGAACGGCAGGTCGACCAGCGCGTCGACGAAGCGCTTACCGGGAAATTTATAACGCACCAGCACCCAGGCAACGATGCCACCGAAGACGACGTTCAGGGCGGCGGCGATCAGCGAGGCGCCGAAGCTGAGTTTATAGGAGGCGACCACGCGCTCGGAGGACACCGCCGTCCAGAACGCTTCCCAGGTCATGGTGAAGGTTTTCAGGAAGACGGCCGACAGCGGGATCAGCACGATCAGCGCCAGATAAAAGATCGTGAACCCGAGCGACAGCCCGAAGCCGGGGATGACCCGTCCTGGTGCGCGCGGTTTGGGAGTGTGCATGGCGTCCTTATTACAATTTCTTCTAATGGATCGTAATAATCTCACTTGCGGCTCATAAACCAAACGAACCAATCCTCATTTGCATAGACGAATTACGCTATTAGCACGCCTCAGTAGATTAATTTGGCCGCCACAGTCGTCAGCGTCAGCGCCAGCAATGCGCGCAGGAAGCGTTCAGGTACCTTGCGAGCGAGCATCGAACCAAGGGTAATGCCCGGCAGCGAACCGATGAGCAGGGTCAGCAACAGCATCCAGTCGATCGAACCCAGCCACCAGTGGCCGATGGCGGCGATCGCGGTCAGCGGCACGGCGTAGGCGATGTCGGTACCGGCCACTTCGGCCGGAGTCAGCTTCGGGTACAGCATCACCAGCAGGGTGGCGCCAATGGCGCCGGCGCCGATCGAGGAGATGGTGACCAGCACGCCGAGGATGGCGCCCGAGACGATGGTGGCCGTCACCAGTGCATTGCCTTGCAGCTGGCGCCCGGGTTTGGCGTGGATCCAGGCCAGCATGCGCTTGCGGAACAGCAGCGCGACGACGGTCAGCATGACCGAGCCGGCGATCGAATAACGGATGAGCTGGCCGATCTCGGCGTTGAGCGCGCCGAAGTGGCGCAGGCCGAGCGTGGCGACCAGCGCGGCCGGCAGCGCGCCCAGGCACAGGCGCCGCACGATGGTCCAGTTGACGGTGCCGTTGAAACGGTGGGTAATGGTGCCGGCGCCCTTGGTGATCGAGGCGAACGCCAGGTCGGTGCCGACGGCAACGGTCGGCGAGACGCCGAACAGCAGGGTCAGGAGCGGCGTCATCAGCGAGCCGCCGCCGACGCCGGTCATCCCGACCAGCAGGCCGACCCCGAAGCCGGCGGTAATGTATGTCATCAGCATGGCCCAAGGGTAAGCCGGGTCAGCCGTGGGACAAACGACGGTTTTTCTATTTGCTTATGCGTTGCGCGGGAATGGCAAGAATGCTGCGCAGAGTCAATATGCGAAATTCAGCTACAGGAGGTGGTGTACCGTAGGGTGGACTCCTGAGTCCACGCGGTCGAACTGTCGCGTGTCGAAATGCTCTTCATGGCACGCTCATCGCTTTCTGGTTGAAGCCGAAAATGGTTAACCGTTGCACGCGTGGACTCGGGAGTCCACCCTACGAGGGTGTGAAAAAATCGCCATGGCGGCGTTGCATCGTCTTGCCGTACCCCCGTACTGTCTTCGACGATGCGCCTTGCCCTGACAATTTTTTCACACCCTCTACGGTGCGCGGCCGTTCGAGCAAGGTCGAAGGCCGCTTGCATCGTACCGGTAAAGCTTACTTGTTCGGCTGCGGCGTCAGGCGCAGGTATGGCCGCGGCGCCGTAAACCCCTTCGGATATTTCTCAGCAATGACCGCCGGATCCTGCACGGTCAGCGGAATGATGACGTCGTCGCCATCTTTCCAGTTGCCCGGCGTCGCCACCGTATGCGCGTCGGTCAGCTGCAGCGCGTCGATCACGCGCAGCACTTCGTCGAAGTTGCGGCCGGTGCTCATCGGGTAAGTGATGGTCAGGCGGATCTTTTTCTTCGGGTCGATCACGAACAGCGAGCGCACGGTGGCCGTGGCTGACATTTCCGGGTGGATCATGTCGTACAGGGTGGACACGGATTTGTCGGCGTCGGCGATGATCGGGAAGCCCACCACGGTTTGCTGGGTCTCTTCGATATCCTTGATCCAGCCCTTGTGCTGCTCGGCCGGGTCGACCGAGAGCGCGATCGCTTTCACGTTGCGCTTGTCGAATTCAGGTTTCAGTTTGGCGGTCAGGCCGAGTTCGGTCGTGCACACCGGGGTAAAGTCGGCCGGGTGCGAGAACAGCACCACCCACGAATCGCCGGCCCACTCGTGGAAGCGGATCGTGCCGATGGTGGAATCCTGCTCGAAGTCGGGGGCGGTATCGCCAAGGCGTAAGGTCATGGTCATCTCCAGGGTTAGTCGGGACAGGCGCAGCGGCAGGTGGCGCCGCAGGCCATCCGCCTATTCTGCGGCATTTTCGACAAGCTTGCTGCGCTGTCAATGCATATCCTTATACGGTTTTCTCACATGAAGCGGTTGTAGAGCACCGTGACCCAGGTAGCGGCGGCCAGCAGCACCGTCAGCCCGACCGCGGCGCTGCCGAAATCCTTGGCGTTTTTCGACAGTGGATGGCGCTCGAGCGAAATGCGGTCGACGATCGCTTCGATGGCAGAATTGATGAGCTCGACGACGAGCACCAGCAGCAGCACGCCGATCAGCGCCAGCCGCTGGTAGCCGGAGATCGGCAGCACGAAGGCGAAAATGATGCCGAGCGCGAAGACCAGCACCTCCTGGCGGAAGGCGTGTTCGATGCGCCAGGCCGTCGCCAGACCCTGCACGGTATAACTCGACGCGGCCAGGATGCGCTTGAAGCCGCCCTTGCTCTTGAACTCGCTGGTCGGATGTTCCATCGTATTTCCAAAAAGACATGAAGAGCTGCCATTATGCCTGTTCCGGCGTAATTCTCATGCCCCGCTGTTAGACGGATAGCACTAGCCGAAAGCGCCCTGCTTTCCGCATTATGGTATAAAGTAGGGACGATACTGCACTGCACCAACCACATCATGAAAATCGAAACCCTTGAACCGCCCAAGACATCGATCCAGGTGATTGAACGCATGGTCGCCCTGCTCGATGCGCTGGCGACCTATCCGGACCCGGTCAGCCTGAAGGAATTGTCGAAAGTCTCGGGCCTGCATCCGTCCACCGCCCACCGTATCCTCAACGATATGGTCGTCACCCGTTTCGTCGACCGCGTCGAGCCCGGCACCTACCGGCTCGGCATGCGTCTGCTGGAACTGGGCAATGTGGTGAAAAGCCGGCTGTCGGTGCGCGAGGCGGCACTCGACTTCATGCGCGCCCTGCACAAGAAGACCCAGCAGACGGTGAATTTGTCGGTGCGCCAGGGCGACGAGATCGTCTACATCGACCGCGCCTTTTCCGAGCGCTCGGGCATGCAGGTGGTGCGCGCGATCGGCGGGCGCGGTCCGCTGCACCTGACCTCGACCGGCAAGCTGTTCCTGTCGGTGGACGAAGCCAAGGCGATTCGCGCGTATGCCACGCGCACCGGCCTGGCCGGCCACAACAAGAATTCGATCACCGACCTCTCCAAGCTCGAACGCGAACTGGGCCTGGTGCGCGCACGCGGCTATGCGCGCGACAACGAAGAGCTGGAACTGGGCGTGCGCTGCATGGCCGCCGGCATTTTCGATGACAGCGGCAAGCTCGTCGCCGGCCTGTCGATCTCGGCCCCGGCCGACCGTTTGCAGGACGACTGGCTCGACGACCTGGTGCAGACCGCCGGACAGATTTCGGCGACGCTCGGTTTCCGGCCGATGTCGGTAGCCTGAACCGGTGCATCCGGCACAAACAACAACGGCGCCCTCGGGCGCCGTTCGTTTCACTGCACGTTTATTTCAGCGCACGCTCGGCGCCGCCACCGTCGTAAACGCATGCGCCGCGGTGCTTGCCGCGCCGGCGGCCGTCGTGGCCGCCGCCGACGGCAGCACGGTGTCCGGCGTCAGCGCTTCGAGCCAGCGGCGCATGCGGCCGGCGTCGGCGGTGCGCGACATCTTGCCCTTCGAATCGAGGAAGACCATGATCACGTTGCGGCCCTGGATCATCGCCTGCATCACCAGGCAACGCCCCGCTTCGTTGATGAAGCCGGTCTTCTGCAGGCCGATGTTCCAGTCCGGCAGCGCCACCAGGTAGTTCGTATTGTTGTAACGCATCGGACGGCCGCTGGCCTCGACCACCCAGTTCGGATCGGTCGAATACTGGCGCAGCAGCGGTTTCTGGTGCGCGTAGGCCACCAGCCTGGCCAGGTCGCGCGCGCTCGACACGTTCTGGCTCGACAGGCCGCTGGCGTCGACGTAACGCGTGTCGTTCATGCCCAGTTCGCGCGCCTTGGCGTTCATCGCCGCGACAAACGCACCGGTCCCGCCTGGATAGTTGCGGCCCAGCGCCGAGGCGGCGCGGTTCTCCGAACTCATCAGGGCGATGTGCAGCAGGTTGCCGCGGGTCATGCGGGCACCGACCGGCAGGCGCGAGCTGCTGTACTTGTGGCGGTCGACGTCGTCATCCGTCACCGTCAGCGTCTGGTTCAGGTCGAGGTGGGCTTCGACCACGACCAGGCCCGTCATCAGCTTGGTGATCGAGGCGATCGGCAAGGCGACATTGGAATTCTTTTCGAACAGCACTTCGGACGTATTCTGGTCGAGCACGAGGGCGACGCTGGAGCGCAGCGACAGCGGGTCGCGCGTCTGGTTCAGGCCGGCCAGGTCGCCGGCGGTACGCGCCGCCGGAATGGCCAGCACGGCCGGCGCGGCGCGGCGTGCCAGGACATAGGTGACGCGACGCTTGCCGCGCACGGTTTCGACGCGGCGTACCATGCGCTGGCGCTTGTCGCTGGCCACCACGGCCTTCTCGCGCTTGCCCTTGCGCGTGGCCTTCGCCACCTTTTTCTTGACCGGCTTCTTCTTGACGGCCTGGCGCTTCTGCTTGCTGGAAGAAGCCTGTGCACCGGCACCCGCCCCCGCGGCCGACACCGGTTCGACGACCAGGAACAGCGATACCAGGACAGACAACAGGAGCTTCAACATTTCTACTTCCTTTTACGCGAATCGGTTCAGGCACTAACTGAAGTGTATGCGCCCGCAACTCAACTGCAAGCGAATTTAAACATTGCTCTGCCTATTTTGCCGCACAACAACGGATTGAGGCGCGGCGCATGCTCCCGTATGCGCCGATCTTCAACAATTGTGTAACGAGCGCAACACCTAATTTACAAAATGGACAAACGCCGACAGCGGCGCGCGTTCCGTCACCAGCGAATTTTCGATCTTTGACGGATCGGCCCAGCCGAGCGCCATGCCGCATACCACGGTTTCATTGGCCGGCAGCCGGAGTTGCTCGGCAATGATGCGGTGATATTGGATGAAGGCTGCCTGCGGGCAGGTGTCCAGCCCGCGTCCGCGCGCCGCTACCATGATGTTCTGCAAGAACATACCGTAGTCGAGCCAGGAGCCCTGCTCCATCACGCGGTCGATGGTAAAGATCAGCCCGACAGGTGCGTCGAAAAAGCGGAAATTGCGCGCGTGCTGGGCGGCCATGCCAGCCTTGTCTTCGCGCGAGAGGCCAAGCAGGCCGTACAGGTCCCAGCCGACCTTGCGGCGGCGGTCGATGAAGGGCGAGACCCATTCGCGCGGATAGTAGGCGTATTCCTCGGTGTGCTGGCGCGACTGCTCGGGATCGGAATGAACAGCCAGGATGGCCTCGGACAGCGCCGTGCGCGCCTGCCCGGTCAGCACATACACTTTCCAGGGCTGGGTATTCGTGCCCGACGGCGCGCGCGCTGCCACTTCGAGGATGCGTTCAATGTCGTGTTGCTCGACGGGTTTGTCGAGGAAGGCGCGGATCGAGCGGCGCGAGGTGATGGCGGCATCGACCGCTTCTTGTTGATTACTTGAGCTCATGGAATCAGTCCTTTTTCTTGACGACGAATGCGACACCGGTCACGGCCACCACCATGCCTACCAGCCCGAGCGCGCTGAGCGACTCGCCGAACAGCAGCCAGGCCATGACGGCGGTGGTGGGCGGGGTCAGGTATAGCAGGCTGGTCACTTCGGTGGCATTGCTGCGGCGGATGAGTTTAAAGAGCAGGAAAATCGCGCCGATCGACAGCGCGAACACCGACCACAGCAGCGCGAACACGAAGTTGGTTGTCCACATTACTTTAGACAATGCCGGGTCCAACTGTTCAAAAAGAATGGCGCACGGCAGCAATGCGGCCACGGTCGCCGCGAACTGGATCACGGTGCCGGTGCGCAGGTCGAAACTGGGGCAGTAGCGGCGCTGGTACATGGTGCCGGCCGTGATCGACAGCAGCGCGAACAGGCAATACAGGATGGCGCGCGTCGACAATCCGGTCAGGTTGATCTTTGCTACCACCACCAGCGCCACGCCGCCCAGGCCCAGCAGCAGGCCGATCCACTGACGCGGCCGCACGCGCTCGCCGATCAGCGGCGCGGCGACGGCAGTCAGGATCGGCTGCATGCCGACGATCAGCGCCGACAGGCCGGCCGGCATGCCGATCTTGATCGCGCACCAGACGCCGCCCAGGTAGCCAGCCTGCAGCAGCAAGCCCGCCACCGCCACGTGTCCCATGCGTCCGCGCGGCCAGGGCGCGCGCCAGAGCAGGACGATGGGCACCAGCACCAGCAGCACGCCCAGGCAGCGCAGCAGCAGGAAGGTGAGCGGCGGCGCATACGGCAGGCCGAACTTGGCCACGATGAAGCCGGTACTCCAGAGGAAGACGAAAAAGGATGGCACCAGCCAGCGGGGCTGCGCGTTGGAGACGCCTGGAACTGCGGTGCTGTCGGCCATGGTCGTGTGATTGAGCGCAAGCGTTGTGTGACACGTCGCCAGGAGGGCGAATGGCGCAGTTGCAAGTCTAACATGGGCGGCGCAACGTTTACGGAGACACCCAAGTGTCTTCAAAAATGATGCCTGCGCACGATATTAGTTGTCGCTTAGTATTTCTTCCGATGCAAGAAACCAACAAACGGAGCATGCGTGGTGCATCGCACCAAAATCGCTTGACGTGCTCGCCGAAATGGGCAAAACTTCGCTCTGTTGCGGTGCACCATTCAGATCAGCACCGGTTTGTAGCAGCATACCTTCCCTATAACGTTTGTTTGGAGATACACATGTTCGCAATCCCAGAGCAGTTCTCGAATGCCACCAAAGCCAACTTCGAAACCCAATTTGCCCTGTTCTCGTCGCTGACCGCGAAGACCTTCGAAAGCGTCGAAAAGCTGGTCGAGCTGAACATCAGCACCGCACGCGCCGCCATGGCCAGCAACTCGGCTACCGCCCGCCAGCTGCTGTCGGCCAAGGACCCGCAAGAGTTCTTCCAGCTGTCCGCCGCCCAGGCTCAGCCTGCCGCCGAGAAAGCCGTCGCCTACAACCGTCAGCTGGCCGCCATCGCCACCGCCAACGGCGCCGAGTTCTCGAAAGCCGCTGAAGGCCAGATCGTCGAAGCGAACCGCAAGGTCATCGCCCTGGTCGACGAAGTGAGCAAGAACGCCCCTGCCGGTTCGGAGACCTTCGTTGCCGCCGTCAAGACCGCGATCAGCAACGCCAACGCCGGCTACGAGCAGTTCAGCAAGACCACCAAGCAAGCTGTCGAAGCCATCGAAAGCAACGTCAACGCCGCCGTGTCGCAGTTCTCGCAAGCTGCCGCCAAGGCGCCGGCTGCCGCTGCCAACGCTGCTACCGCTGCTGCTTAAGTAAACATGCCCGCCTCGTGCGGGTGATAAAAAAGGCCGCCTGATCGCTCAGGCGGCCTTTTTACATTTTTTCCCATGAAGATGGTCGCCGCGATTCGGCGGGTGTACGCGGGCATGCCCGCCCTACGGTGCACGACCGTTACCATTGACAGATGCGTAACGTAGGGCGGGCATGCCCGCCGCTTTTCACCGCATGTATCCGCGCTCACTCCCCCAAATACGCCGCCTGCACCCGCGGATCATTGAGCATCGCCTTCGCATCCCCGGTCATGATGATCGCCCCCGAATCCATCACATACCCGCGGTGCGCCGCCTGCAGCGCCAGCTTCGCGTTCTGCTCGACCAGCAAGATGGTGATGCCCTGCCGCGACACATCGCGAATGACTTCGAAAATCTTCTCGACCATGATCGGCGCCAGCCCCATCGACGGTTCGTCCAGCAGCAGCAGGGTCGGATGGCACATCAGCGCGCGCGCCATCGCCAGCATCTGCTGCTCGCCGCCCGACAGCGTGCCGGCCAGCTGGCTTGACCGTTCCTTCAGGCGCGGGAAGACGCCGAACCACTTCTCGATGTCCGCCTCGATCGCCGCCTTGTCATTGCGCGTATAGGCGCCCATCAACAGGTTTTCGTGGATTGTCATGCGCGTGAACACGCCCCGCCCTTCCGGCACCATGGCCAGCTTTTGCTGCACCAGGCGGAACGATTGCGTTCCCGTCAGCGGCTGGCCGAGGTAGGACATGGTGCCCTCGACCTTGCACGCCGGCAGGGTGCCGGTGATCGCTTTCAGGGTGGTGGTCTTGCCGGCGCCGTTGGCGCCGATCAGGGTCACCAATTCTCCCTTGTTCACTTCCAGGTCGATGCCCTTGACCGCCTTGATGCCGCCGTAGGCCACCTTCAGGCCGGCGATTTTCAGAACATGTTCACCCATCACTGGGCACCTCCCAAATAGGCTGCGATGACCGCCGGATCCTTCTGGATTTCGTTTGGTGCCCCTTCGGCGATGCGCTTGCCGTATTCGAGCACGGTAATGCGGTCGCACAGGCCCATCATCAGTTTCACGTCGTGTTCGATCAGCAGTACGGTCTTGCCCTCACCCTTGATTTTGACGAGCAGCTCGCGCAGCGCCAGCTTTTCGGTGGCGTTCATGCCGGCCGCCGGTTCGTCCAGCGCCAGCAGTTGCGGATCGGTGGCGAGCGCGCGCGCGATTTCCAGGCGGCGCTGGTCGCCATACGACAGGTACTTCGCCGTGCGGTTGGCGAACTGGCCGATCCCGACGAAGTCCAATAACTCCTGCGCGCGGACGCGGATCGCCGCTTCCTCCTCGCGCGCCGCCTTGTGGCGGAAGATCGCCCCGAACACGCCCTGCTTCGTGCGCACGTGACGTCCGACCATGACGTTTTCCAGCGCCGTCATCTCGCCAAATAAACGGATGTTCTGGAAGGTGCGTGCAATGCCGGCTTTCGCCACCGCATGCGGGGCCGAGGGCGAATACGGCTTGCCGGCCAGCTCGAAGCTGCCGCTGTCGGGCTGGTACAGGCCGGTGATGACGTTGAAGAAGGTGGTCTTGCCGGCGCCGTTCGGGCCGATCAGGCCGACGATCTGGCCGGGGCGGATCTGGATGGCGACGTCGGTCAGCGCCTGCAGGCCGCCAAAGCGTTTGTTCACGCCCGAGATGTTCAATAAATAGTTGCTCATGGGGCTCGGCGCCTCAGACGGCCGCCGCCTCCTTTTCATCCTCGAGGGCCAGCGCGGCGTTGGGGCGGTCTTCCTTGTTCGGCGACGGCCAGATGCCGGCCGGGCGCACCAGCATGATGGTCACCAGCGCCAGGCCGTACAGCAACTGGCGCAGCACTTCGGCTTCGATGATCACCTTGCCGAACAGCGCCATCTGCGCCGGCTCGACTACGTGGCGCAGCACCTCCGGCAAGGCCGCCAGCAGCACCCCGCCCAGCACCACGCCCGGGATGTGGCCGATCCCGCCCAGCACCACCATCGCCAGCACCGCGATCGATTCGGTCAGCGAGAACGATTCCGGAGAAACAAACCCCTGGAAGGCGCCGAACATGGCGCCGGCCACGCCGCCGAAGGAGGCGCCCATCGAAAACGCCAGCAGTTTCACGTTACGCGTGTTGATGCCCATCGCTTTCGCCGCGATCTCGTCTTCGCGGATCGCCACCCAGGCGCGGCCCAGGCGCGAATGCTGCAGGCGGCTGGTGACGAAAATGGTGGCGATGCACAGGAACAGGAACAGGAAGTAATACGCGTTCACCGACGGCATGCCGTAGCCGCCGATGTACACGGTCGATTGCGACCCCGCCTCCCCCGCCAGCGACACGCCGAAGACGCGGATCGGATCGATCATGTTGATGCCCTGCGGCCCGTTGGTGACATTGATCGGGTCGTTCAGGTTGTTCATGAAGATGCGGATGATCTCGCCGAAGCCGAGCGTCACGATGGCGAGGTAGTCGCCGCGCAATTTCAGCGTCGGCGCCCCCAGCAGCGCGCCGAAGAAGCCGGCGACGAGACCGGCCAGCGGCACGATCGCCCACACCGACAGGTGGATGCCGTTCTGCGCGATGTCGGGGCCGAACAAGGCAACCAGCGACTCGCCAATCGCCGGATGGTAGTTCACCACCGACTCGAGCAGGCTGGCAAATTGCGGCGAGGAGAACAGGCCGACCAGGTAGGCGCCGACGGCAAAGAAGGCGATATAGCCGAGGTCGAGCAGGCCGGCGAAGCCGACCACGATGTTCAGGCCCAGCGCCAGCATGATGTACAGGAGCGCGATGTCGATGATGCGCACCCACGAATTGCCGTACTGGGCGGCGAAGAAGGGGAAAGCCAGCATCAGGGCCAGCAGCAGGCCCATGTTGAGATAGGCCTGGCGCTTGTTGTGGTGGACGTCGAAAGTCAGGAAGGCCATGGCGTCTCCCTTATGCGCGGTCGGCCACGCGCTCGCCCATGATGCCGGACGGACGCAGGGTGAGCACCAGGATCAGCACCACGAAGGCGAAGATGTCCTGGTAATGGCTGCCGAGGAAGCCCCCGGTCAGGTCGCCGATGTAGCCGGCGCCGAGCGCCTCGATGATGCCGAGCAACAGGCCGCCGATCATGGCGCCGTAGATATTCCCGATCCCGCCCAGCACCGCGGCGCAAAAGGCTTTCAGGCCGGGCAGCACGCCCATCGTGAACGTGATCGAGGCGTAGTTGGCGCCCCACATCACGCCGGCCACGGCCGCCAGCGCAGCGCCGATGGCGAAGGTAGCGACGATCACGCTGTTCGAATCGACGCCCATCAGCCCGGCCACACGCGGGTTTTCGGCCACGGCGCGCATCGCACGCCCCATTTTGGTGCGTTCGACCAGCAGCACGAGCCCCACCATGGCCAGCGCGGCGAGCACCAGCAGCAGCACCTGGGTCTGCGAAATCATGGCGCCCGCGATCACGATCGGCTCGGAGGACAGCAGTTGCGGGAACGGCAGTGGGCTGCGGCCCCACCACGGCATCGCCATGACGAAGGTCTGCAGCAGGATCGAGACGCCGATCGCGGTGATCAGCGGCGCCAGGCGCGGCGCATTGCGCAGGCGGCGGTAGGCGATGCGCTCGATCAGGACGTTCACCGCCATCGCCACCGGAATCGCCCCGAGGATGGCGACCGCCAGCTGGACGAAGCCGGGCAAGCCGGGGAAATACGCTTCAAGTAGTTGCAGGATCGACAGGCCGACCATCGCCCCGATCATCAGGACGTCGCCATGGGCGAAATTGATGAGGTTCAGCACCCCATACACCATCGTGTACCCAAGCGCGACCAGTGCATACATGCTGCCTAGCACCAGCCCGTTGAGTATCTGCTGGACAAAAGTCTCCATCGTTTCCGCACCCTTTGATTTCGATAACAAAAACGGCACCCCGGGAAACCCGAAGTGCCGCTCATTGGCCTGACCGCTTCAGTCAGCAAAACAGTTACCACGACAAAAATTCCGAGCGTCGCCATCATAGCGAGCTTTTTAAAAAACTAACAAGGAAAGTTGGTGTGGCGTCCTATGCTATCGAAATAGATGCAAAACTTATGCCAGCTTGATGCCGTCCAGCCCTTTCGGCAATGGGAAGGTAACGTTCTCTTCCACACCTTCGAGCGCGCGCACGCTGGCCGCGCCGAGCGACTTGAGGCGGTCGATCACTGCTTGCACCAGCACCTCGGGCGCGGAGGCGCCGGCGGTTAGGCCGATGCGCTTTTTGCCGGCGATCCATTGCGGGTCGATCATGTCGGCCTGGTCGATCATGTAGGCGGGCGTGCCCAGCTTGTCGGCCAGTTCGCGCAGGCGGTTCGAGTTCGAGCTGTTCGGGCTGCCGACCACGATCACGACTTCCACCTGTGGCGCCATGAACTTCACGGCTTCCTGGCGGTTGGTGGTGGCGTAGCAGATGTCGCCCTTCTTCGGCTCCATGATGTTCGGGAAGCGCGCTTTCAAGGCGGCGATGATCTCGGCAGTGTCGTCCACCGACAGCGTGGTCTGCGACACGTAGGCGAGGTTGTCCGGGTTGGCCACCTGCAGGGTCGCCACGTCCTCGACCGTCTCGACCAGGTGCATGCCCTCTTCGGCCTGGCCCATGGTGCCTTCGACTTCCGGGTGGCCGTCGTGGCCGATCATGACGATCTCGGCGCCGCCCTTGCGCATTTTCGACACTTCCACGTGCACCTTGGTGACAAGCGGGCAAGTCGCATCGAAAATCTTCAGGCCGCGCGACTCGGCTTCGGCACGCACTGCCTTCGAGACGCCGTGGGCCGAGAATACCAGCGTGTTACCGGCCGGGACATCATCGAGGTTCTCGATGAAGATCGCGCCCTTGTTGCGCAGGTCTTCGACCACGTACTTGTTGTGGACGATCTCGTGGCGCACGTAGATCGGCGCGCCGAACTGCTGCAGGGCGCGTTCGACGATCTCGATGGCGCGGTCGACGCCGGCGCAAAAGCCGCGCGGCTGGGCGAGCAGGATCTCGTTGGGCAGGTCGGCGAGGTTTTCTACCTGAAGGGTGTTTTCCATGGTTTTTCCTGTTACAGGACCGAAATCAGTTTCACTTCGAACCGCAGGTCCTGGCCGGCCAGCGGATGGTTGAAGTCGAACAGCGCGGCATCGTCGCGCATCTCGCGCAGCATGCCGGCAAAGCGCCCGCCGCCCGGCGCCGCGAAGTCGACCAGGTCGCCCGCCTTGTAGTCGGCGTCGGGCACCGAGTTCTCGATCAGCGTCTGCTTCGAGACCCACTGGATCAGTTCCGGATTGCGCTCGCCGAAGCCCTCGGCCGCGCTCAACGTAAACGTCTTGTGTTCGCCTTCCACCATGCCGAGCAGGCGCTCCTCCAGGAAAGGCGCGAGCTGGCCCTGGCCCAGCATCAGCGTGGCCGGGTTGGTGCCGAAGGTGGTGACGATGTCGGTGCCGTCGGCGCCGGCAAGCCGGTAATGCAGGGTCAGGTAAGCCGTTTCGGTGACGACGGCAGGGGAAGCGTTGGACATGGCAATGGTTGTGGCGGGCAAACCGCTATTGTAAGCCACCCCCGCCATTCCCGCCTTCGAGCGCCGCTTTTTTCGGCAGCCGGGCCTGCGGTGGAAAGCCGTCGTCGTCGCTACTGTCGCGCCTGCGCATCGGCATGCCGGCGAACGCGCAAATACATGCGTATGCGATTGCAGAAAGGACAATGCAATGCTAAGGTCGTTTGCGTTGCCAAAAAGCAATCACGCACTTATTCACTATTCACTATTCACCATTCAATCAAGCAGCTCAGGAGAGAACGATGCACCCCACCGAATCCGATCTGGTCTATGCAGGCTTCTGGCGCCGCTTCGGCGCCGCCGTGATCGACTCCATCTTGATTTACCTGGTCATGTTCGCGCTCTTGCTGAGCGTGTACGGCACCGTGTACCTGGAAGACCCGCGCGCCAACTGGGGGGTTGCCGACGGCTTGATCACGTATGGCTTGCCGATTGCGCTGACCCTGGCCTTCTGGATCAAGAAAGCGGCCACGCCGGGCAAGATGGCGATCGGCGCCAAAATCGTCGACGCACGCACCGGCGGACAGCCGAGCACGAAACAGTTCGTGATCCGCTACTTCGGGTACATCCTGTCCACCCTGCCACTGTTCCTCGGCTACCTGTGGGTCGTGTTCGACAGCCGCAAGCAGGCCTGGCACGACAAGCTCGCAGGTACCGTCGTCGTGCGGCGCAAGACCGGCGCGACCGAGCAGGTGCGTTTCGAACAATCGCTGAACAAGCCGATGGCTTGAAGCTGCTGGTTTGAAGATGAATTCGGGCGGACCGGTTTTCAGCGTCCGCCCTTCCTCGCAGCATCCCTCGCCAGTTATTTACCAGTCGTTCCACAATTAATTGTTGACCGTTCGTTCCCTAATCGGCAGAATGAACCTGTCGACACAACCACTGGAACGATCGCATGGCACGCCCCAGGAATTTTGCCGAAGACGCCGTCCTGGCCCAGGCCGCCGACGTATTTGCCCGGCTGGGCTACAACGCCGCCTCGGTCGACGACCTGCTGACCGCCACCGGCTTGCAGCGCGGCAGCCTGTACAAGGCTTTCGGCTCGAAACGCAACCTGTTCGAAAAGGTGCTGGCGGGTGCGCTCGCGCCCGGCTGGCCGGCCAGGCCCGCGTCGATCGACCTGTTGATCGTGGCGCTGAAGGAGCTGGCCCAGGACGACCCACCGATTGCCGGACTGTGCCGGCGGGCGGTCGACGCTGCCGGACCCGACACGGCGCAGTTGCTGGGCGCACGATTACTCGATCACTTGAATTAACCTGAGCTGAGAAAGGAAAGCCATGCCCGTACTCGAACTGACGAAGAACGAATTGGTCGTGCACCTGCGTGCATGGGAATCGGTACTCTCCCTGCACCGCAGCATCCGCGTCCCGCTGGCGCACGTGCGCGGCGCCACCGCGGACGACGGTTACCGCGGGCGCGAACTCGGCTTGCGTGCGCCGGGAACCGGACTGCCGGGCGTCCTGCATGCCGGCACCTTCTACAAGAACGGCGACCGTCAGTTCATCTTCATCGCCCGTAAGACCCAGCCGGTCGTGATCGAACTGGCGGACGAAAAATGGAAACGCATCGTGATCGGCGTTGCCGATGCGCGCCGCACCGCCGCCGAGGTGAGCAGCGCCGCCCTGGCGATGCAGGCGTGATTCCCACGCATGCTTCCTGAACATTGCGCGCGGCGGCGCATGATGCTACCGTGGCTCGCGGCCGCTCCGGCCGCGTTCCCGGGAGTCTGGTAGTGATCGACGAAACGCAATACGAATATGCTGGCTTCTGGGTCCGCGTCGGCGCCGCCCTGATCGATACGATCCTGCTTGCCTTCATCACGATACCGCTATTGTTGATGGTGTACGGCGGCGATTACTGGGCCAGCGAACGCCTGCTCCAGGGTCCTGCCGACTTCCTGATCTCGTATGTCCTGCCGGCCGTCGCGGTCATCGCCTTCTGGGTGGCACGTGGTGCAACGCCGGGCAAGATGGCCATTTCCGCCCAGGTAGTCGACGCCCGTACCGGCGCCAAGCCCTCCACCGGCCAGTCGATCGGCCGCTATCTCGGGTATTACGTCTCCACCATCCCGCTTGGCCTCGGCCTGCTGTGGGTCGGCATCGACCCGAAAAAGCAGGGCTGGCACGACAAGCTGGCGGGCACCGTCGTCATCCGCCGCAAAAACAGGAACGAGCCCGTCCGTTTCGCATCCGCCGCCACCGAACCGTAAAAGCGCGCCGCATGGCGCACCTGCGCGCCAGATCAGAACCGCACTTGTCGACATCCCCATAATCGGCCCTCCCCTTTTACTACCGTGGAGCGTCAATGGGCATCAATGATTGGCCGGAACAGGACCGGCCGCGCGAACGGCTGGCGCGCGAAGGTTCGGCCGCCTTGTCGAACGCCGAATTGCTGGCGATTTTCCTGCGCGTCGGCGTACGCGGACGCAGTGCGGTCCAGCTCGGCAGCCACATGCTCGAGCATTTCGGTTCACTGCAGGCACTGCTGCACGCGACGCCGCAGGAATTCTCGCAAGTACACGGCCTCGGCCTGGCCAAGTATGCGCAATTGCAGGCCGTGATGGAATTGTCGCGCCGGGCGATTTCGGAACAGTTTTTCCGTCACGCGCTGTGTTCGCCCGACGTCGTGAAAACCTATTTGCGCGGCAAATTCGGCCTGCAAGCCTACGAATCCTTCGTCGTCCTGTTCGTCGACGTGAAGAACCGCCTGATCGATGCCCAGGAAATGTTCAGGGGCACGCTCACTCACACCAGCGTCTACCCGCGCGAAGTGGTGATGGCGGCCCTGCGCCGCAATGCGTCGGGCGTCATGCTGGCGCATAACCACCCGTCGGGCATGCCCGAGCCGAGCGACGCCGACATCAAGCTCACGCGCAATCTGAGCCAGGCGCTGGCCCTGATCGACGTGCGCGTGCTCGACCATTTTGTGGTGGCGGGGACACAGGTGCATTCGTTTGCCGAGCACGGCCAGTTGTGAGCCGGCTGTTCAATTAACTGAGACAAAACAAGGTGCTAACGATGAATTTACAATTGTTAAATATATGTAAGACATAAAGACACAATTGTTTTTCGCAAGTGATTGATTCAGCGACGGTTTTCACGCTATACTCTCGTTTTTCCGAATTCGGAAGTTTATCTTTAAGGAGTGCGCTATGGCACGTGTCTGCCAAGTTACTGGCAAGGGAGTGATGGTTGGCAACAACGTCTCCCACGCAAACAACAAAACGAAACGCCGTTTCCTGCCTAACCTGCAGAACCGTCGCATCTACGTCGAATCCGAAAACCGTTGGGTCTCGCTGCGTTTGTCGAACGCCGGCCTGCGCGTCATCGACAAGCTGGGCATCGACGCCGTTCTGGCCGACATGCGCGCTCGTGGCGAAAAAGTCTAATTAGGGAGCTATCATGGCAAAAACTGGCCGCGACAAAATCAAGCTGGAATCGACCGCAGGTACCGGTCACTTCTACACCACCACCAAGAACAAGCGTACGATGCCGGCGAAGATGGAAATCATCAAGTTCGACCCAAAAGCACGTAAGCACGTTGCGTACAAGGAAACCAAGATCAAGTAATCGATCCTGGTGCTGTACAAGAAAAGCCGCCCACGCAAGTGCGCGGCTTTTTTGTTTTATCTGGCGTTTGTGACAATCGGTGACTCTTTGGCAAGCAGCGGTGCGTATAGTGAAGGGTTCTCGAACCCGACAATTCACTTCTCCATGCCGCGCCGTCTTCCTGTCCTGCGCCCTGCCCTATTCACCATGTTGCTTCTGTGGGCATGGCATGCGGACGCGGCCCAGCCGGACACCATCCCTTATCCGAACACGGAAGGTTTCGGCGTGCCGTTCGAGAAGAGCGAGGACTGGTACCGTCATTGCGCGCGCGTGGAACGCCTCCTTCCGCCGCGCCCACCGGTCGTCGCTGGCAAGATGCGCTGCAATGCCACCGACCTGTATTACCAGAAACGCGACCAGGCCTCCACCTCCGCCGCCGAATGGCGCCAGGTGCGGGCATGTGCCGAAGCCAGTGGCGACGATGCCGTGTTGATGATGCTGCATGCAAACGGCTACGGCAGCGCGCGTGATCCCGACCGCGCCATTTACCATGCCTGCCGGCTCACCACGGCCAAGGCCGAGATGGAGGGGCGCGTCACCTATCTGGCCGTGCTGCCCGCCGCCGACGGCCAGCCCTTCGACCTGTGCGACCACGTCACCAGCGGCCGCATGGGTGCGGAGTGCGCCGCGATTGGCGAAGGACGCGACGCGCGCCTCCGCAACGCCCGTCTGGAGCGCTTCGCCGCGGACCTGCCCGTCAAGGCACGGCCATCGTTCGCACGCCTGCGCCAGGCTGCCGCCGCATTTGCGCGCACATCGGCCGGCGAGGTCGACCGGAGCGGTAGCGGCGGTGCCGCGTTCGCGCTGCGGCACATGGGCCGGCGCGAGCAGGAATTCCTGGAAACGCTGCTGGAGGCGGCGGGCGGCAAGCTGGCGCGAGCCGGCGCGCGCGAACTGGCGCAGCTCGACCGCCAGCTGAACGTGGAATACCGGCAAGTGATGACGGCCCCCTCCGCACAGGCCAACCATCCGCAGCGTATCCGCTACTCGACGGTCGAACGCGAGGCCGTGCGCAGCAGCGAACGGGCCTGGCTCGCCTACCGCGATGCCTGGGCGCCCTTCATTGCCGCGGCCGGCTTGCGCACCGATTTCACCTCGGTGCAGGCAGCACTAACACGCCAGCGGATTGCACAGTTAAAGCGCATCTGAATAAAAAAACGGCTCCCATGGGAGCCGTTTTGATTGGAGCCGTTACTGTGCGTTATGCATAGCTGCGCAGGCGCAGCGAAAACTCCTGCAGCGACTTGATGCCCGAGGCTTCAGCGCGTGCGCACCAATCCTGCAACTGCTGCAGCAGCTGGTCGCGGGTCGAGTGCGAACGTTCCCAGATCGCGCCCAGTTCCACGCGCATCTGGTGCATCGTTTCCAGCGCCTTGCTGTGCTTGAAGAGTTCGATCAGCTGTTCTTTCTGCGACAGTTCCAGCTTGGCCGGCTCGCGCTGCAGCAGCTTGCGCGACGATTTCAGGAAGCGCTTTTCCAGCTCGGCCTTGTCCTTCAGATGTTCCAGTTCCTCACGGAAAGCGATCTTCACCGACTTGGCATACTTCGCCATCACGTCGTAGCGGTTGGTAATGACCGATTGCAGCGTGTCGTGGTCGGCCACGGTCTTGTCCTTGGCGAACTTTGGCTCCGGCGCCACTTTCTTCACTTTCGCCAGGCCCATCATCTCGAGGGCGCGAATATAGCCCCAGCCCATGTCGATCTCGTACCACTTGCTCGACAGCTTGGCCGAGGTGGCATGGGTGTGGTGATTGTTGTGCAGTTCCTCGCCACCGATCAGGATGCCGAACGGGAAGATGTTGGTGGCCGCGTCGGCGCAATCGTAGTTGCGGTAGCCCCAGTAGTGGCCCAGGCCATTGATGATGCCGGCTGCGGTGATCGGGATCCACATCATCTGGATTGCCCAGATCGTGATGCCGATCACGCCGAACAGCGCGAAATTAATCACCAGCAGCGCCGACACGCCCAGCAGGCTGTGCTTGCTGTAAACGTTACGCTCGAGCCAGTCGTCCGGCGTGCCGTGGCCGTACTTGGCCAGGGTTTCGGCGTTCTTGCTCTCGACGCGGTACAGTTCGGCGCCTTCGAGCAGCACCTTCTTGATGCCGCGCGTCACTGGGCTGTGCGGATCCTCCTCGGTATCGCACTTGGCATGGTGCTTGCGGTGGATCGCCGCCCATTCCTTGGTGATCTGCGCCGTGGTCAGCCACAGCCAGAAGCGGAAGAAATGGCTCGGGATCGCATGTAGTTCCAGCGCCCGGTGCGCCTGGTGACGGTGCAGGTAGATCGTGACGCTGGCAATGGTGATGTGGGTAACGATCAGGGTATAGAGTACGACTTCCCAGCCGGAAAGGCCGACCAAGCCGGTATTCATGAATTCCAGTACCGAATGCAGGGTGTTGCTAAAGCTCATTAAGGCTCCAAGGTGAGTGCTGTCTGGGTGTGCTGTCTTTTCTGCGAGAAAGTCACGAACGGCAGGTCAGGGACCTGTCCGCCAACCCTGCATTTTACGCACATCTGGTGACGCACGGCACGATAGACACAGGAATTGAGACACAACGTGCGCCATAACGCGAAATGTGCGACACATTCATGCCAGATGTGCATCAACCTTGGGGAATTTGCGGCGGCAAGCCCAGGCGGATGGCGCCGGAGTGCACCAGCGCATAGATATTCTTGTTGACCGCGGAGATGACATTGCCGCTGCCCTTCTCCGGATCGATGATCGAGAAGCCCAGTTCCAGCTCGTAGCCAGTCGGCCCGAAGGCATTCAGTTGGACCGCCGGCGCCGGTTCCGCGACCACGCGCTCGACGTCGTCGGCCTGGCGCAGCAGCAGCGTCATCACCTCATTGAGGTCGCTGTCGTAGGCGACCGTGATGCGCGTATTCAGGCGCACGGCCTTGTTGGTGCCGGCCTGGTTGAGGACGACCCCGGTAATCAGCATTTCGTTCGGCAGCAGGGTTTGCGTGCCGTCGAGGGCCTGCAGGACGGTGGTGCGCGTATTGATGCGCGCCACCCGGCCCGAATACTTGTCGACCGTGATCGGGTCGCCGATCGACAGGCTGCGTTCCAGCAGGATAATGAAGCCGGACACATAATTACTGGCAATGCGCTGCATGCCGAGACCGAGGCCGACGCCGAGCGCGCCGCCGAAGACGGACAAGACGGTGAGATCGAGCCCGACCAGGCGCAGGCTGACCAGCACCGAGACCAGGATCAGCGCCGCCCGGCTCACGCGCGCCAGCACCACGCGCGAGGAGGTATGCAAACCTTCCAGCCCCATCAGGCGCTCTTCCAGCGCCGCGCCGGCCCACAGGGCCAGCATCATGAGCACGACGACCGACACCGCCCCCTGCAGGATATCGAGCAGCGAGGGACGGTTCTTGCCTATCCTGATTTCATTGTTATCGAGGAACGTAATGATGTCCGGCCACAGGCCCATCAGGTACAGCGCGACACCGAGCCAGACCACCAGCGCCAGGATTTTTTCGAAGGTCTGCAGGGCCGTGCCGATTTGCCCATGGCGCGCGAACACGCGCCGCAGCATGTAGAACACCAGGCGGATCAGCGCCATCGACGTGAACAAGGGCAGCGCCACGCGCAGCAGGTGCACGCTCTGGTGTTGTTGCAGGCCGAGTTTGGCGCCCCAGACCAGCGCCGCGATCAGGAGCGGCGCCAATACGCGCCCGAAGCCCTCCACGCTGAGGCGGCGGATGGCGTTCTGCGTCTCGTTTTCGTGCAGCCAGCTGCGCCGGATGAAACGCGCCAGCAGCAGGCCGATGGCGACCGCGCCGACGATGGCCAGCGCCTGCCACAGGATGCGTGGATTGCTGATGTCTTCCAGTAAATCCTGTAGCAGGTCGGTCAATGGCATCCGGGTGCAGCTCCTCTATTCATTACTCTGCGCTGGCGTCGTCCGCGTCGGCAGGTTCAGCTGCTTCGGCTTTCGGCTTTTTGGCCGGCATCGGCTTACGTTCCAGCACGGCGGCGAAGAAACCGTCGGTCTGGTGCTTGTGCGGCAGCAGCTTCAGGTACTTGTCCATCTCCAGATCGATCTTTTGCTCGGCCAATACCTTGCTCATTGGCACCAGCTCGAAATCCGGATGCGAGGCCAGGAATTGTTCGACGATAAAATCGTTTTCTTCGTTCAGCAGCGAGCAGGTGGCGTACACCAGGCGGCCGCCGCCTTTCAACAGGCGCGCGGCGCCGTCCAGGATCGACGCCTGCTTGTCCTGCATCTCGGCCACGGCCGACTCCGGCTGGCGCCATTTGACGTCCGGGTTGCGGCGCAGGGTACCGAGGCCGGAACACGGCGCGTCGACCAGCACGCGGTCGATCTTGCCGGCCAGGCGCTTGATCTTGGCATCGCGCTCGTGCGCGATCAGGACCGGATGCACGTTCGACAGGCCGCTGCGCGCCAGGCGCGGCTTCAGCTTCGACAAGCGCTTTTCCGAGACGTCGAAGGCGTACAGGCGGCCGGTATTGCGCATCGTCGCGCCCAGGGCCAGGGTCTTGCCGCCGGCGCCGGCGCAGAAATCGACCACCATCTCGCCGCGGCGCGCGGCCAGGATCTGGGCCAGCACCTGGCTGCCCTCGTCCTGCACCTCGATCGCGCCTTCCTTGAACAGCGGCAAGTTTTGCAGCGTCGGCTTTTTCTTCACGCGCAGGCCGAGCGGCGAATACGGGGTCGGCTCGGCGACGATCGGCGCCTCGGCCAGCTTGGCGATGACCTCGTCGCGGTTGGCCTTGATCGAATTGACGCGCAGGTCGAGCGGCGCCGGCGTGTTCAGCACGGCCGCCAGTTCCTTCGCCTCGGTTTCGCCGAACTGGGCGACCAGCTTGTCGAACAGCCACTGCGGCATGTTCGCCTGCGCCAGCGGCGGCAGCAGGCTGCGGTCGATTTCCTTGATGCGGGTCAGGAATTCGGTTTCGTCCTCATGCAGACCGCTGAGCGACTCGATCCCGGCCGTTTCCGCCAGGCCCATCAAGGCCAGGCGGCGCATCGACGGCGTGCCGCCGCTGCCACCGAAATCGGTGAAGAAGGTTTTATTGCGCAGGACGGCATACACCGCTTCGGCAACGACGCCGCGCTCGCGCGAACCGAGACGCTGGTGGTCCTTGAAATAACGCGACAGGGTAACGTCGGCCGGGGCCGTAAAGCGCAAAATCTCGCGCAATACCTCTTCGGTACTGCCGAGAATTGCTGGAGGCAATCTCATGAAAATCCTTGAATTTATTTACTGTAAAACAGGTGTGATGGCGGCCGGGCGCGCGTCATCGATGCGCACCAGGCCATGTTCGATACTGAGCCTGTCCTCGACGAACAGGCGCACGGCATAGGGGTAGAGCTTGTGTTCCTCGACCAGCACCCGCGCCGACAGGGTGTCTTCGGTGTCGCCGGGGAGCACGTCGACTTTCGCCGCCGCCACGACCGGACCATGGTCGAGCTCGGCGGTAACAAAATGCACGGTCGCGCCGTGTTGCGCCACGCCGGCCTCGAGCGCCTGGCGATGCGTTGCCAGCCCCGGGAATGCGGGCAGCAGCGACGGGTGGATGTTCAGCATGCGCCCCGCGTAATGTTCCACGAACGGAGCCGTCAAAATGCGCATGAAACCGGCCAGCACCACGAGGTCGGGGCTGAACCGGTCGATTTCCTGCTGCAGGACCGCGTCGAAGGCGGCGCGGCTGCTGAATTCCTTGCTCGGCACCACGGCGGTGGCGATGCCATGCGCCTGCGCGAAAGCGAGACCGGTGGCATCCGGCCGGTTGCTGATCACTGCCGCGATCCGCGCCGGCCACCCTTCCGCGCGCGCCGCACGGACGATCGCTTCCATGTTGCTGCCGCGGCCAGAGATGAGGATGACGATGTTTTTCATGGCGCGCATTGTACCGCAAGGCCCGTTGGCGACGAACGCCCCGGGAGGGGCGATCACCCCTGGCGCGGCGCCGTAACGTCGACTTCGAACGAATAGAAAACGCGGAACGGGACTTTCTTGTCGGCCCAGAATTCGGCCGCGTCGCGGAACACGTCGAGCAGGGTTTCGCGCGCTTCCTTATCGAATTTTTGCGCGCTTGGCAATTGCTCGAGCACGACAAGAAAACCGGGCTGGGGACCGGCCTCGGCCACCGTATTGGTCAGGCAGTTGCGCAGGGCGTCGAAATTCTTGCTGCAGGGTTTAGGGAAATAAAAGTTTTCGCCGATGCGGGCGCACACCTGTTGCTTGGTCAGCGTATTCGCGCAATGCGCGTACAGGAAATGGTGGCCCAGTCGCACCGCCTCCTCCTGCAGTTCCGGCACACGGTAGGCGCGAATGGACTGCACAAGATTGGACGGCACTCTCATCAACATACTCATTTTTCCCTCAAGTCGACCGGTGTGATTTGAATCGCCAGGGCCGCTCACCATGCGTACCCGGACGGCAACGTCGTTCTCCTAAATCGTTTCCAAGCGCCAATAACCCTTAGCTCATAAGGGTAACGTTTTGTGGTAGCCGAAGCAACCCGAATGTGCTTTTCAGGCCTGAATCAGGAAAAAACGCCGTTTTTTGTGCATATTCAAGCCTGTTTGGCGTGTTTTGCTATTCTGGGTGGGACTGGCACGCATATGCATCGCTGTTACATTTTGTTGCCACGCAGATCGTTCTGATGCGCGCGACAGGATTAACATACATGGGTGGACTTACTTTTTACTTAACTAGTAGCACCTACCGCGAGGTTCTCATGAACATGCAAGCCAAACTGATGATGTCTGCCCTGGGACTGTGCGCCTTGCCGCTCGCCCAGGCTGCCGATTTCGAAGACTTCGGACGCGTGGTGCGCGTGCAGCCGCGTGTCGAACAGATCCGCACCCCGCGCCAGGAATGCCGCACCGACTACCAGCAAGTGCCGGTCCAGCAGCAGCGTGGCGCGGGTGGCTCGATCGTCGGCGGCATCGCCGGCGCCCTGCTCGGTAACCAGGTCGGCAGTGGCAGCGGCAGGGTCGCCGCCACCGCCGCCGGTGCGATCGCCGGCGCCGTGGTCGGCGACCGCGTCGAAAACAATGGCCGCCAGGAGTACGGCGTGCAGGAACAGGCCGTGCGCCAGTGCCGCACCGTCGAGGCGGTCGAATCGCGTACCAGCGGCTACGACGTGACCTACGAATACCGCGGCCAGAACCACACCGCCTTCATGCAGCGCGACCCGGGCAACCGTATTCGCCTGCGCGTGTCGGTCGAGCCTGAGCAATATTGATTGTCTCGGCGCGGAGGACTATTCCCTCCTCCGCACCGCCCTCTTTCCGTTACGCTTGCGCGGCGGGAACACCTCCCCCGATAATAGGGCGATTCCATCAGGTCGCCCTATGCTCATCAAACGCAAATCCATCGAACAAGCCGAATCCTCGCGTCGTCCCGCGCGCAAACCGAAATTCGCGCCGGTCACGCTGTCCGAACAGGACGGCGTACGCTATCTCCACTTCGGCACCGAATGGGTGCAAGGCGCCATGCGCATCCGCAAGCCGGACTGGCCGGAACTCGAATACGCGCAGCAGATGATGGCCTGGATGCTGTTCATCGACGCCCCGCGCCACATCGCCCAGCTCGGCCTCGGTTCGGCCACGCTCACCAAATACTGCTTCCGCCAGTTTCCCGAGGCGCAGGTCACCGCCGTCGAGCTGAACCCGTCGGTCATTGCGATTTGCGACACCATGTTCAAGCTGCCGCCGCGTGACGAGCGCCTGCAGATCCTCGAAATGGACGCGCTCGACTTCGTCGAAGACCCGGCCCACCACGTCATGTTCGACGTGCTGCAGTGCGATCTCTACGACGCCACCGCGCGCGGCCCCGTGCTCGACACGCCCGAGTTCTACGCCGCCTGCAACGATTGCCTGACCGAACGCGGCATCATGACGGTCAACCTGTTCGGCGACCACCCGAGCTACAACAAGAACATCAAGGCCATGAAATTCGCCTTCGAACATGTGATCTGCCTGCCGGAAGTGCACGACGGTAACGTTGTCGCCCTCTGCTTCAAGACCCGGCCCGCGCTCGACAGTGCGGCGCTGGCTGAACGCGCGGCTGCGATCGTCGCTGCTACCAAGCTGCCGGCGAAATCCTGGGTCAAGGGTATCGAGGCGGCACGCTAGTCTTGTTGAAAGGGGAACATGAACGCCACCGCATCCCAACCCCTCCCCCGCACGCCGACGCGCCCGCGCAAACTCGACCTGCAAGCCATTTTTTCGTGGCTGCTGGCCGACGGTATCGTCGACAAGGACAGCGTCAAGGCCCAGTTCACCCAGGCGCAGGGCATCCTGAAAAACGCGGCCGGCTCGATGCACCCCTTGAGCGCCGTGGCGCAGTGCAAACTGGCCTCGCAGCAGCCGCCACACCGCCTGCTGACCCTCGACATCCTCAGCGAATGGTGCGCTGCCAAGGTCGGCATCCCCTTCATCCGCATCGATCCCTTGAAAATCGATTTTACGAAGGTGGCGGACGTGATGTCGGCCAGCTATGCGGCACGTTTCAATATCCTGCCGGTCGACATCAGCGCAACGGCCTTGACGGTGGCGACCGCCGACCCGTTTGCCACCGAGTGGGAAGCCGAGATAGCGAAAGTGTCGCGCCGGCGCATCGAACTGGTGCTGGCCAATCCGCTCGATATCTCGCAATACATTTCCCAGTTCTTCAGCTTGGCGAAATCGATCCGCGACGCCAACAAATCGAATGCGCAAGACCTCGCGCTGCGCAGCAATTTCGAGCAACTGGTCGAACTCGGCAAGTCAAACAAACAGTTCGACGCCAACGACCAGCACATCGTCAACATCGTCGACTGGCTGTGGGGCTACGCCTTCGAACAGCGCGCCTCGGACATCCACCTGGAACCGAAGCGCGACATCGCCGTCATCCGTTTCCGCATCGACGGCGTGCTGCACCAGGTGTATCAAGTGCCGGCCGTCGTGATGCTGGCAATGACGGCGCGCATCAAGCTGCTGGGCCGTATGGACGTCATCGAAAAACGCCGCCCGCAGGATGGCCGCATCAAGACCCGCATGGCGAGCGGCCAGGAAGTCGAACTGCGCCTGTCGACCATGCCGACCGCCTTTGGCGAAAAACTGGTGATGCGGATTTTCGATCCGGACGTCGTGGTCAAGACCCTGCCCGAACTCGGCTTCCCGCCGGACGATGCCCAGCGCTGGGATGCACTGACCAATCGCCCGCACGGCATCATCCTTGTCACCGGCCCCACCGGCTCGGGCAAGACGACGACGCTGTACACCACCCTGAAGGCGCTGGCGACGAACGAAGTGAATGTGTGCACGGTCGAAGACCCGATCGAAATGGTGGAAGCATCGTTCAACCAGATGCAGGTCCAGCCCGGCATCGACCTCTCATTCGCAGACGGCGTGCGCGCCCTGATGCGGCAAGATCCGGACATCATCATGGTCGGCGAGATCCGCGACCTCGCCACTGCCGAGATGGCGATCCAGGCGGCGCTGACCGGCCACCTGGTGCTGTCGACGCTGCACACCAACGACGCCCCCTCGGCCGTGATGCGCCTGCTGGAACTGGGCGTGCCCGACTACCTGTTAGAGGCGACCCTGATCGGCGTCATGGCCCAGCGCCTCGTACGCACCCTGTGCCCGGACTGCAAGGCGCCGGATGGCGAGCTGAGCGACGACGTGTGGGCAAGCCTGGGCGGATCGTGGAACTTGTCCAAGCCAGCGACGGTCTACCGTCCAATTGGTTGCCCCGAATGCCGCCAGACCGGCTACCGCGGCCGCACGGGCCTGTACGAATTGCTGACGGTGTCGGAAGAATTCACGCGCCGCATCGGGGATGCCGCCGACCTGGCCGGCCTGCGTCAGCAGAGTGTATTGGATGGCATGAAGCCGCTACGCATCGCCGGCGCGCTGAAGATCATCGAGGGCGCGACGACGGCCGAGGAAGTGCTGAAAGTGACGGCGGTGCTGTCTTCTTCCTGATTGCGTTCGCCGGCACTAGCGCAATCGAGATTCACCGGCTATAATGCTGCCTCTTTCGGGTCGTTAGCTCAGCTGGTAGAGCAGCGGACTTTTAATCCGTTGGTCGCAGGTTCGAATCCCGCACGGCCTACCATGAATTTGTAGCAGCAATGAAGGCGTCATGAGTGATCATGGCGCCTTTTTTGTTTTTCAAATCTCAACATTTATCCCATAGCGGTATCGTTGTCGTTGTAGGCATTGGCAGTCGGATCTTGCGCGGAAAGAGATGACAGCAGGACCGAATCTTCTCCTCCGTAAATTTTACGAAACCTCAAATAGCCAGCTTTCCCACCGAGAAAAGGTTCTCGATATCCTGCAATTTTGAATGCCGCTCGCGAATCGTGAACATAATTATCGAAAAGCGTTATAACCGCATCCGGTGGCCGAGGTAATTCCTGCCACCATCCAGCAATTTCTTCCCACTCAGGAAAATGCTCATTATTGAATCCAGGCTTTTGCTGCACCGAGCGAAAATTAGCACCCTTCTTTTTTCTCCATTTAGTGAACTCGGCAATTTCCTCCTCAAATTCTTCTGCCGCCCCACGGAGATCAATTTGCTCAGAAGTCGTCGCCCGCAAAAAGCTTGCCGTTTTCTGCAGAGGTGCCTGACGCGTTACACGACGCATTAAGCGCCATTCCATTTGCTTGCGCGCTTGCTCACGCATGATCAGATGGATCGGTCCTTGCGTTTCCTTGCATGTGGCAATGTAAGCATTAAAGGCATCGATCGTCGCTGGCTTAATTGCAAATCTGCTCTTTGCAGTAACACTCGCCATCTCAAGCTTTAAAGGAACACCGTTCACACGTGCCGCTTTGTACATCATCAACAATGGAATTCGGGAAAGCATGTCGTCGCCGTTCGGGTCAGTCCCTTTTCCCTGTTCACGCGGACTGTAGCCGCATCCGATATCTGAGTGCACTCCAGGCACGACCACCTCCTCACAGCCATCGGGAAGATTTCCTCTGACTGAGATCGAATCGACAGGAAAGCTGCGTCGCAGGTCATGTGCAGCGACCAAATGCAAACATTTGACTCCTGGCGGGATTCTCAAGCTGTCTTCGGCATCGGCCCATGCCGCGTGACCATCAAGTAGTTGCATCGCGAAGTTATTGCCAAAAGTATTACCCAAACCCACCGATGCCACGGTATCAAATATGCCCAGAAAATCAAAAACCACGTTAAATCCGCCCAGCGACATCGAGGCACCTGCTTCATGAATCTGCGCATCCAGCCTGCACAGCGACTGCAACCAATTCACAAAAGCGCGCGACTGCGTCGCGCCTCGTGAAAATCCGAATGTCGACACATAAATTGTCTTGACGATCGCAGGATCAATTTTTTGCGGCTTTCCTGTTTTCGGATCTGGCCGATGCTGGGCAATGGCAGTTTTTAGCCTCAGCAAAATCTTTCTGAATTCCTGCCGCGCACGAATAGTGACCTGAAAATTCAAGGCCGCGCTGTAAGCTGTGCCGGGATTTGTCATCATCGCACGGGAAAACTTGTTAAGCACAATACGGCGTACCAGTAAATCCACCTCAGCTTGTGTCACCAACGGTTTCTTCAAAAAGTACCGATGGACGTTGTTAATGGCTTGTATCAACGCCCAGATAATCCGGCGCTCGCCGAGTGCACCGGAAGCGCCACCGGCTGTAAGATCTCCCGGATCCCCCACTTGCGCGAATGGCGAGCCCACACCAGGAGCATATACTTTGAAGAAGTGCGTGTATCGCTCAGGCTTCTGCTGCCAATCCGTCGATGCCGGGAGGACGCCAGGAACACTTAAGCCAGGATAGCAATCGTAAAGGCGGGCGACGTTTGAGTGATTTTTTACAGGTTCTGCCTGAACATAATTATTTGTTGTGCCGTCGAAGAAGAATCCAAAGAATAGGTTCGTTTCACACGATTTCCCGGGCACACCAAGTATCGGTTGCTCACGCACCTCTAATTTTTTGCGGATGTCGTTCGCATCTTTATTTCCAAAAAATTTCTCAAAATTAGTGGCATCAGTAAGCTCGTTATTCATCTGAGGTGACAACTGAACACTCATGGCTTTGCTTCCATAACATTCTTCAGTAGTCTTCGGCTGCGATCAAGTCCCTCGTCATATTCCTTTTTTAAGAAAGCAACATATCTGGGATCATTCGGCCCTGAAAAATCAACCAAATCTGATGGATAACGTTTTTTCGTATGATCCCAAGATTCTTTTAAGTGTTTGCCAGGTTCTTTTTTTAACTCTTCCAGCAAAGAAAGATAGAGGTTAACTCCCCCCTCCTCATGCTTGCGATATAGCTCCCATCTCTCCCGCTGATACTCGATCGAAGGAGCTGGCCATCCTTTAATCTTCCCAGGCCATTGCGCATGATCTGGCTGCAAATCGCTTGATACGACACTGACGCTTCCATCCGCGTTCATCAACACCCAAAGCTCGCCTGGCGTGCCATCGATATACTTGGGCACTTCGACGATGTGCAGCTTTCTAGACTCGACTACCGTTTCGGCAGGTCGTTGTTGTAGGTAGTGCGTTGTGCGAACCTGCAGCTTGATTCCTGGCTGCCATTTGCGTGGGAGCTTGGCGCAGCATGTTGTCCCGCCGGCCGCGAATGGATCGATCAGTCCGTCGCCCGCACTTCCCGCAGGGTTTTCTGGATCGACGACCACGTAGGTAAATGCGTTATCGGTGTAATTCACGCCATGGACGTTAACGGCAACCGTCCGCTTCTCGCAGCCGCACAGCGACGACACGCAAATTAGGCACGCTAAAATTAAAAGCGATCGGGTCATTGTCATTTCTCCATGGAAAAAGTATTTCGCCATGCCTCAAATACCGCTGCCGCAGAAAGGTTGGTGCCTGCCTCGGCACACCGCCACAACCATTCGCACCAATCGAGTACGTCGTCCTTCGCGAGCTGCTTTAACGCAGCGACATGAAGCGCGGCGGTCACGCGCGCATGACTTATCGAAGGATGCGTGCTGACCGCATGCCCACGGTCGCCGAGCAGCACCAGCACTTCGTCGGCATGGCTATCGTCGACAAGCGCTGCAAACTGCTGACCGTCCAATACAGGATTAGCAACATGCTCCACGTTGGCACCTGTTACTTCGAGCTCATCCCAACAAGCTTCTCGGTTGATGTACGACCAGCGGGTCGTAGGGCCAGTGAACTGCGCCCGTTGCATTGGATCGAGTGTCCGAAAAATGGCCGGAAGACGCCGGGTATCCGGGAAACGGAAATTAAACCGCTGAGCATCTGATTCGACGATGCACCATGCAGACAAACGGGCAGCGAGTTCCGAAAGCGGTTCGGACGTTTCGACCAGGCTCAACATCGGCCACCCTCGGCATCGTCGTAATAGCGAACGCATCCGCTTGTCACGAGGGATATAAGGCGTCAGGAATGGCGAAGCATCGGCAACCTCATTGCTACAGCCCGGAAGCGATGCGAACAGCAGCGCTTTATCATTGGTAGCCAACGCTTTGTGCAACCCCGGCACGAAGACACTGTCAATCAGCAGATAAAGCCCGTTCGAAGCCGAGGACTGCGCCGCACGCATATCCAATGCATCGATAAAATCTTCTTGGAAGGCGTCGATCAGCATGTCACTCCACCATAGTGAATGCCGGACCAGCTTCCAGCGATTTTTTCAAACATGCCAAGCAAATACTGCGGGGTAGCGCTGGAAGGCTGCGATCGATTCTTGCGGGTCCGGTAAAACTCTTCTTCCCCGCATGCACCTTGATCTTCCCCGGACATTGCACCGTAATATTTCCGCCTTCGATCGTGATATTCGCGCCACCCGCCGTCGACAAGCTGATCTTCTTCGCCGCCGCCCAGTCGATATGCGCATTCGCGCTGATGACGTTCACCTCGTCCCGCGCCTGCACTTTCAGTTCATCGGCCTGCGCCTGAATATCGATTGCGTCCTTGGCGGCGATGAGCTGCAAGCCGAGCCCGCCCTCCCCCGCCTTGACCGCGCCGCCGAGCACGCCAATCGCCTGCCCGGTGTGCACCCGCATCTGGCCGCCGCTGACGAATTGCGTGTCCTGCCCGCTGATCAGCGCCACGCCTTCGCCGTTGGCCAATTGCACGCTCTGGCCGGCGACCGCGCCGAAGCCTGCCTGGGCGGCGATGGCGATGATGGGGTCGGTCGCGTGCGGCGTTTTGTCCTTGCCGGCGGCGGTGTTCTTGGCGCCGGCATCGGCCCGCGCCGCGTCGAGCGAAGCCGATGCCAGCGCGCCGGACACCGAGGTCAGCAACGCTTTCATCGGCGCTGCCTTGTCGTCGAGCGCGCTGGCGTTCGCTTTGGCGGCGCCCATGTGCACGGCCAGGCCAACCGTTTGATGGGTGACGGCGGCGCTGCTGAGGGCGTCCGCAAGCTTGCTGGCACTGGTGAGCATGGCGATGCCGCCCGCGTTTTCGCCGGCCGGATCGCGCTGGGCGGCGCTGTGGTTGACCTTGTAGCTGGTGATCAGCAGGCCCGCGCCGGCGCGCAGCGCGCCGTAGGCGTCGGTGCGCAGTTCGGCGCCGAGGCCGCGGAAGCTGCCGCGGTAGTTGTCGGCGGAGTGGATCAGGTGGCCGAGGTTGAGTTCGGTGGCGGCGTGGGTGCAGCGCAGCTGGACGCGGCCCTGGGCATCGGTGTCGTCGAACAGCAGCTGGCTGTAGCCGGCGCCGCCGAATTCCTTGCTGCGGATGCCCCATTGGGCGGCGCCGTTGCGGTGGCCGGCGCTGTCGGCGGAGGCGCCGTGCCAGACCGGGCTGTTGCCGCCGGCCAGGTTGCCTTGTGCGGAAGGCGCGTGGTCGTGGGCGCGTCCAAATGGTGAGGTTTCCGGCGCGGCCACGCGCACGCCGCCGGGGGTCGGTGGAATGCCGCCTTCGCCCTGGCCGTTGTAGAGGGCGCCGACGATGATGGGGCGGTCGATGTCGTTGTCGAGGAACTGGACCAGTACTTCCTGGCCGATGCGCGGCAGGAATTGGCAGCCCATGCTGCCGCCGGCGGAGCGCTGGGCGACGCGTATCCAGCAGCTGGCGTCGCCCCGCTCCTGCCAGTGAAAGCGGATGCGCACGCGGCCCAGGCGGTCGCAATGGAGCTCGTCGGCGCCATTCGGCCAGTCGCCGCCGTCCGGCCCGATGACGATGGCGCTTTGGGCGCCGTGCGCCGTCGGCCGCGGCAGCGGGCGGCCGGCGTCGTCCGCTGCCGGCGGGCGCCAGGGTACGTCAGACGGAATGGCGTCGAAACAGTTGGCGTATCCCGTCGCGCGCGCCTGCGCAATGGCGAGTCCGAAGTCTTCGGGAACATCGACCTGCGCGATTTCCTCGAGCAGTTCCGGGATCGGCCCGAACAGTTCGGCCAGCGCGTGCTGGGCCGACGGTGGCATGTTGTTGACGCCGACGCTGACCACCCGTAGCACCGTGAACGCGGCGTCACGCTGGCGGGCAAGCGGTACGTCGCCGATCGTCAATCGGGTGCCCGCGCTTAAGGTCCGCAGCGTGGAACGGCCGCGCCACAGGGCGTAGCGCGCTTCCTGCGCTTCCATGCGCAAATCCGCATGGCGCCGTGCCTGTGCGCGGGTGGCGTAGGCGTACTGGCCGGGTACGTCATAGGATTCGAGGATGGGCAACTCGCTACCCTGCTGGATGCGACTGGGGGAGTTGGCGGCAACCGCCTGTTTCGCCTTGTAATCGTAGCTGAGCACGGTGGTCAGCGAGGCATGCAGGCGGCGCCGGGCCATCAGAGATTGCACCGTATCGCTGGCTTCGACCGAGCGGGCGCCGTGGTAACGCACCGGGCTGCTCTCGCTGCTGGAGTCTTCCGGTACCGCGCTCGGCTGGGTCGTATCGGCAAACAAGACGACAGCGGGTCCATCGGCATCGTGTTCGCAGCGCCAGCCCAGCCCCTCTTCCACCAGCAGGCGTTGCACGAAAGCGAGGTCGGTCTCGCGGTACTGGCAGCAATAACTGCGCGACATTGCCTGGGCCATGAAGGGCCGGGCGTCATCGCTCCAGCGCCAGCGCGCCAGCGGTTGATAGGCCTGGAAGACGGCGTCGACGATCTCGATGACGCTCCGGTCTTGCCAGACCCGGCTGTTGCGCACCTGGCCGAGGCGCCAGATCCAGGGCGACAGCCGCAGCCGGTAACGCGCCAGGCCGCCATCGCTGCCGAGCATGGCGACGTCGCTGATCTCGCCGCCGAAGCGGCTGCGGCTACCGTCGGCCAGGCTGATGGCAAGCAGCGCCGGCTGGCCCAGCAGCGCGGCGGCATCGAGCCTGCTGCTGGTCGACAGCACGATCACGTCGCGGTAGCCGACTTCCTGTACCGCATCGCTGGCGGCAAAGGCTTCCACCAGCAGCGTGCCGGCCGCCGGGCCGCTATTCCCCTCGCCGATCGTCAGCTCATACAACCTGCTCCTGCTGGAAAACTCCGCCAACGCATCGGTCAACTGTCGAACCAGCGCAATAGTCATGGATAAACGCACTCCTCATGCATGAGCAATAACAAGGAAGCCCGCAATAGGGCATTTACCGGCCGGGCGTTGCCAAGATACAAGGACGGTTCATAGGCACATTTGCGCCGCGTCATGTCGCTCCAGGGACGAGATGAAATGGCAACACCTGTGTATGGCACGCGGTGTCCTGCCGAACAGAACGCGGCGAGCAATGGTGTTAAAGTTTTGACAAAACTAACAATGAGGTTTCTCTGTGAAATACCTGCAAAAAATCGGTTCCATCGGTTTCGTAGCGATCGCGCTGCTTTTCTTTGTTTGCGGTTTCGGGCTGATCGTGCTCGGCGCCATGGAGATCTGGTCGGCCTTGAGTCCCAGCGACGAACAGTCGGCGCAAGACCGCTTTCGGCTCATTCTCGAGTGCGTGGGCTTGTTGACGATCGCCGTCGCCGCCCTCGAACTCGGCCAGACGGTGCTGGAAGAAGAAGTCCAGCGTGCAGTGCACGTCAGTTCGCCGACCCGCCTGCGCCGTTTCCTGTCGCGTTTCCTGCTGGTGGTGGTGGTATCGCTCGGGGTCGAGTGCCTTATCGGGGTGTTCCAGTTCGTGCACACCAAGCCCGAATTGCTGCCCCATGTCGCATCGATTGGCGTCGCCGCAGCTTTCCTGCTGGCGGCGTGGGGGGTATTCGTGCGCATGAACGTCGAAGCGGAAAAGCTCGAGCCGGAGGCGATGGAAGAAGCTCAGAAGGAAGACGAGCACGTTGAAACCTGAGTTTGCATGCTGTCGTCGTCCCCCATGCACAATTCGCGCAGGAAGTTCTTGGACATTCGCAAGAGTCCGGCTATAATCTTGCCTTCTTCGGGTCGTTAGCTCAGCTGGTAGAGCAGCGGACTTTTAATCCGTTGGTCGCAGGTTCGAATCCCGCACGGCCTACCAAAGATTCAGCGAAAACGCCAACCTTCACGGTTGGCGTTTTTGTTTCCGCGTCCAAAGCAGTCTCATGCCCCAGACCCTCACCGCCCCCGTCCATCACGAACTGCTCATCAAGAAGAGCCGCTTCATCGCCTGTGTGCAGCCGATGACGGACCGCGCCAGCGCGCAGGCGGTAGTGGCCGCCCTTCGCGGCCAGCATCCGCAGGCGGCCCACGTGTGCTGGGCGTTGCTGGCGGGCGGACAATCGGCGGCGGTCGACGATGGCGAACCGAGCGGCACGGCCGGGCGCCCGATGCTCGACGTGCTGCGCCACCAGGACCTGGAAGGGGTACTTGCCACCGTGGTGCGCTACTTCGGCGGCATCAAGCTCGGCGCCGGCGGCCTGGTGCGCGCCTATACCGACAGCGTGGCGCAAGCGCTGCTGCAGGCCGAGAAGGTCGCCATCGTTCGCCACACGACCTTGCGTTGCACGGCGCCGTATGCGCAGGAGGGCATGATCCGGCGCGAGCTTGATGCCGCGGGAGCGACCCTGCTCGAAGTCAGCCATGGCGACGCGGTCGTGTTTGCCCTCAGCCTGGCCGAGGCCGATGCGTCCGCGTTTGTGGCGCGCCTAAACGAGGCTGGCCATGGCCGCATCGGCTGGCTGGGCGACGAGTAAATTCTCTCAATATCAGGCAGCCGAATACCTGCCATCACAAACCGAAAGCGGACGGCTTCAACCGTGCGGGCTATAGTGATCGGTTCCACTCGGCCCGGCATGGCGCCCGGCCGGTGTCACTTCGAAAGACACCCTATTTTGATCAAGAAAAGCCTGCTTCCGCTGGCCCTTGGCGGCTTCGGCATTGGCATGACCGAATTCGTCATGATGGGCATCCTGCCGGACATCGCGTCCGGCCTCGCCATCTCCATTCCGCAAGCCGGTTACCTGATTACGGCCTACGCGCTCGGCGTCGTGGTCGGTGCGCCGACCCTGGTCAGCCTGCTGGCCAAGCGTCCGCCGCGCAGCGTGCTGATCTGGTTTATGCTGATGTTCGCGGTCTTTAACGCGCTGTCGGCGCTGGCGCCGAATTTCGGGCTGATGCTGGTCTCGCGCTTCCTGGCCGGTTTGCCGCATGGCGCCTTCTTCGGTGTCGGCGCGGTCGTCGCCAGCCGCCTTGCCGACGAGGGTAAAGTCGCCGCCGCAATGGCGACCATGTTCACCGGCCTGACACTGGCGAATGTGATCGGCGTACCGCTCGGCACCTGGCTCGGCCACAACGTCAGCTGGCGCCTGGTGTTCGTGATCGTGGCCGCCATCGGCTTGTTGACCGCATTGAGCCTGAAGCAATGGGTGCCCGTGATCGCGCCGCGTCCGAGCGCAGGGTTCAGGAAGGACCTCGCCATTTTCCGCAAACCGCGACTGTGGATGGCGCTGGCGATCACCTCGATCGGCACCGGCGGCTTCTTCGCCTGGTTCAGCTACATCGCGCCGTTGCTGACCGACCTGTCGCGCTTCGCACCCGGCCAGATCCCGATGATCATGACCGTCGTCGGCGTCGGCATGACGGTTGGCGTGACGCTGGGCGGACGGCTGGCCGACCGCTTCGCACCGATCCACGCGATCGTCATCCTGTTGACAACGATGACCGCCCTGCTCTTGATGAACGGCCTGTTCGCAACTTCGCAACCGGCGATGCTGGCGCTGGCGTTTGCCACCGGTGCGAATGCGCTGGCGATGGGGCCGCCGATCCAGATGTTGCTGATGGAGCATTCGCGCGAAGCGGAGATGCTCGGCTCGTCGCTGGGGCAGTCCGGGTTCAATATCGGGAATGCGACCGGGGCGTTCCTGGGCGGGATTCCGCTGACCCTGGGTTATTCGTATGCGGCGCCGCAGTGGGTGGCGGCGGGGCTGGCGCTGACGGGAGTGGCCTTGTCGTTGGGGATGCTGTCGATGCAGTCGGGGCCGCGCGCATCGTTGACGTTGCGGGAAGAGTGAACGCGACGGGACGTGGCGCTGTTGCGTGATGCGCTTGTGGCATTCATGATCCGCATGGGCACGAGTGCCCATCCTACGGGTAGCGCTAACAAAAAACAGAAAACTTAACGTTCCCGGCCTCCCATCAGGTTTGACAGCATTTCCACTGGCATTGGGAAGACAATCGTGGTGGTCTTGTCGCTGGCCAGCGTGGACAGGGTTTGCAGGTAGCGCAGCTGCATCGCGCCCTGCTGGCGGGCGAGCACTTCGGCGGCCTGCATCAGCTTTTCGGATGCCTGCAATTCTCCTTCGGCGTGGATGACCTTGGCGCGGCGCTCGCGTTCGGCTTCGGCCTGGCGGGCGATTGCGCGCACCATCGATTCGTCGAGGTCGACGTGCTTGATCTCGACATTGGCGACCTTGATGCCCCAGGCATCGGTCTGGGCGTCGAGCACCTGCTGGATGTCGATGTTCAGGCGTTCGCGCTCGGCCAGCATGTCGTCGAGTTCGTGCTTGCCGAGCACCGAGCGCAGCGTCGTCTGGGCCAGCTGGCTGGTCGCTTCCATGAAATTCGCCACCTGGATGATGGCGCGCTCCGGATCGACCACGCGGAAGTACAGCACCGCATTCACCTTCACCGACACGTTGTCGCGCGAAATCACGTCCTGCTTCGGCACGTCGAGGACGATGGTGCGCAGGTCGACCCGCACCATTTGCTGCAGCACCGGGATCAGGATGATCAGGCCCGGCCCCTTCACCGCCCAGAAGCGCCCGAGCTGGAACACGACGCCGCGCTCGTACTCGCGCAGCACGCGCACCGACATCGCCAGCAGCACCAGCGCCACCACGATCAGCAGGGACAAGCCGAAACTCAGGTTGAACAGCATGTTGCGCTCCTCGTTCTGAACTACGAGTATCCATCGGTAGACGGCTCCTTACCGGCGGGCGGCCCCTGCCCCAGCGGCGCCACCAGCAGCACGCGCCCGCGCCGTCCCAGCACGCGCACCCGCTCGCCGCGTACCAGCGGCGTGTCGGCCGTCACCTGCCAGGTCTCGCCGCCGACATTCGCCCATATCCCGCTCGTGGGATTCCCATCCCCTTCGCCGGCCCCGTTGCCCAGTACTTCGCCAATGCTGCCTTCGATCGAAGCCAGCGCGCCAACGCGCGGCCGGCGCCGCGTGCGCATGGCGACATGGGCCGTGGCGCCCACCAGCAGCGCGGCCACGACGGCGACGCCGCCCACCAGCCCCAGCGGCAATCCGAAACCCGGCGCCTCGCTGTCGAACAGGAGCAAGGCGCCGATGACAAAGGCGACCACGCCACCGAAACCGATCACCCCGAAACTGGGCAGGAAGGCTTCGGCCACCATGCAGGCCAGCCCGAAGAAGATCAGCGCCAGCCCCGAATAATTGATCGGCAATAGCTGTAAACCGTACAGACCGAGCAGCAGGCAGATTGCCCCCACCACGCCCGGCAGCACCGCGCCCGGACTCATGAATTCGAACAGCAGGCCGTACACGCCGACCGACAGCAGGATCAGGGCGACGCTGGGATTGGTGATGGCCGCCAGCAGGCGCGTGCGCCAGTCCGGCGGCGTGTCGACGATGGCGACGCCCGCGCTGTCGATGCGCCAGGGCTGGCCGCGCACGCTGACGCTGCGCCCGTTCGCCTGTGCCAGCAAGCCGGGAACGTCGCGCGCAACATGATCGACGACCTTGGCCGCGAGCGCATCTTCGGCCGACAGGCTCACCGACTGGCGCACCGCTGCCTCGGCCCAGACCGCATTGCGGCCGCGTAGCTGCGCCAGGCCGCGCAAATAGGCGGCGGCATCGTTGACGGCCTTGCTTTCCAGCGTCGACGGCTGGCGCGGCTTGTCGTCTCCCGGCTTGACTGCGGGAGGATCGGGCCCGGCGCCGACCTGCACCGGTGTGGCCGCGCCCAGGTTCGTCCCTGGCGCCATCGCCGCGACATGGCAGGCGTACAAGATGTAGGTGCCGGCGCTGGCGGCGCGGGCGCCGCCTGGCGCCACGAAACAGGCAACGGGGATCGGCGCGGCAAGGATGGCGCGCACGGTCACGCGCATGGCGGTATCGAGCCCGCCCGGCGTGTCGATCTGGAGGACGACGAGCCGGTGCCCTCTTGCGGCTGCCGCAGCGATGCCGCGCTCGACATAATCGGCATAGGCCGGGCCGATCGGACCGTCGACGGTAAGCAGGGTCACGGCATTGGCTGGACGCGGCTGTGCGAACACGGCCGGGGCGCCCGGTAGCCCGAGCAGCCAAGCCAGGCACAGCAAGTACACAATCTTGGACGGCCAGCCCGCCACATGACGATCCACTTACTCTCCCGCAGTAGTAGCTCACCACGGTTAGAACGGCTGGCCTCGTCCTTGGTTCCCGGCCGTCGTTTGCGGCAGGTAAAGAATCAAACCAACAGCGGTCCGCCCATCGCCCGGCAAGTCTCGGCCGCCTCATGCCGGATATCCTCCAGCAGTTCCTCGTCGAGGACGAAATCGAGCGCGCTGTCGGCGTGGTCCGGCCAGGGCGGCGGCGGCGCGCCGAGCGGCGACGCGACCGGTGCGTACTGGTTCGCCAGCAGCAAGGTGTCGAGCAGGGTCGACGGCGGCATGTTGACCCAGGCGCGGCGCAACTGGCCGATGGCGTCCAGCACCGGCGCGGGCACCGACAGTTTCTTGAGCACCTCGAGGCCCACCACGTCCTCGCACAGCTCGCCCCATTGCTCGGGATCGTCGTCCAGCAGCCCGGGGAATTCGTCGGCACGCGAGAGCAGATAAAAGCCGCCGACCTCGTGGATGATGCCGGCGAACAGCGCCGTATCCGGATTGGCGCCGGTGACGTGGCGCGCCAGCGACCAGGCCAGCGCCGCCACGTGGGTGGTGTGCTGCCACAGCTGTTCGGCCTTGGCGCGCAGGCCGGGGTCCTTGATGCGGCTGCCGAACTGGCGCACCACCAGGCTGGCGACGAGCGACTGCAGGCGCCGGTAACCCATGCGCGTCACCGCCGCGCGCACATTGGTCAGTGGCGGGCCGCCGCCGCTGAAGGCGGCCGAGTTCGCCAGCGCGACGGTGCGCGCGGCCAGCAGCGGCTCGGCCAGCACGAGCCGGATGGCCTCGTCGAGCGGACAATCGGGATCGTCGAGCGCTTGCTGCAGGCGCAGCACGGCATTGACACTGGTGGGGAGTGTGATATCACCGCGCGCGGCTTGCGCCACGATGTATCCGAAGGCTTCGAGTTTGTTCACCCGAAAATTATAACCGCGCCCGCCGGGCCGCGTGTTTACACGACCGCCACGGATGGGCCGGCTACTGCGGACGCAAAAGCGCGCGCAGACGCCGAAACGGCCGCGCGCGCTGCGTACTACTCGCTTATTTTGACCTTACTTGACCTTGATCGCGCTCTTCACGGTGGTGACGCCGTCGACCGCCTTGGCGGCCTTGAGTGCCTGGTCGGCTTCGGCCTTCGATTCGACGAAGCCGCTCAGCATGACGACGCCCTTCTCGGTCTCGACGTGGATGCCCAGCGATTTCAGTTCCGGCTGCGCCAGCAGGCTCGCTTTCACCTTGGTGGTGAGCGCGGTGTCGGAGGCGGCGACGGCGGTGGTACGGCCGGCGTCACGGGTTTTATCGGCGACGCGGTCGGTGGCGTTATCGGTCTTCACGGCGGCGGTCGATGCCGCGTCCCTGGTGTTTTCCCTGGCATCGGCGGCAACTTCGCGGGTCTTGTCGCCGACGTTCTCGGCCGCGTTCCCGGTCTTTTGCGCCACGGTCGAGGCAACTGCCTTGGTCTTGTCGACAACGGTCGAAGCGACGTCCTTGGTCTTTTCGGCCACGGTCGAAGCAACCGCCTTGGTCTTGTCGACGGCGGTGGCGGCGGCGGCCCTGGTATTGTCGGCGGCGCGCTCGGTGGCGTTCTCGGCGCGGCCGGCCATCGTCGTCACGTTGCCCTTGCTGTCGACCAGGCAGCCGGTATTGGCACTGCCGGCGGCCTGCTCGCACTTGGCGACGGCGGCTGCCTTGACCGGATCCTTGGTGTCGGTGCTGGCGATCAGGCCGCCGTCCGATTTACTGCCCGATTTGCCGTCGCGGCCAGCCTTGGCGTCGGCCAGTGCCGCGGTGCGCACCGACTTGGCGTTGTTCATGCAGCTGTCCTTGTCGGCGTCGCGTTTCGCGTCGCACTTGGCCGTGGCGGCCTTGTAGTCGGCTTCGGCCTTCTGGGTTGCGCTGCGTTGGGTCGCTGCATCGTGGGTTTGGGCGGCGGCCGGCGCGGTAGCGAAGGTGGCGCCGACTGCGGTGGCCAGCAGGGTAGCGAGCAAGGATTTCATGGCGGGTTCCTTGGGTCAGTTGTTGTGATAGCGCCATTAAACGCCGGCCACCCCGCACAATCTGTGCGACAACGTACGCTTGCCCAAAAAACCATAAACGAACTGCGCCCAGGTCGGCCTGCCCCGTCAATCCTGTAGCAGCCCTTCGCGCCACAGCGGCTCGGCAGCCTCGAACGGGGCGCCGGCGCTGTCGAAACGCTGCCCATCGCCCGCCAGCGCGACCCAGGCGCGGGTGTCATGGCCGCCGCGCGGCGTCTGCCCGGCGCGCACCGTGGCGAGCCAGCCATGCACGCGTGCGTAAGCCTGCGGATTGCGGTGGCGGGTCCAGGCCAGCGCCGCCATGTCGGCAAAGGCTTCCTCACGGCGCGACTCGCGCAGCGCGCGCGACACAGCCAGCAGCGACGCGTCGCTGGCGGTTTCCTCGCCCGCCTCCGTAAAACCGGCCGGCAGCGCATTCCACGCGCCTTTCGCATGGCGCCAGCAATGGGCGATCTCGTGCGCCGCCATCGCCTCGATCAGCTCGCCTTGTTGCTCGACCGGCACGTTGGCAAACACGGCTTCCGCCTGCGGATTGCCGCGCAAGGACATCACCAGCTTGCAGCGGCCGCGATCGTAGCCCATCGCCAGCGGCACGTCGTTGACGCGCGCCTGCGGCTGGACGGTGATGTCGATCGGCAGTTTCAGTTGCTGGGAATAGACGAGGACTGGCGCCGCCGCCTGCAGCCAGCGCTGTTCGAGCGCGGTCAATTCAACGGCCTGGGCGCTGGCGCCGGCAAGGAGGGGGACCAGCAGCGCAAGGTAAAGCGAAGATTTGAACATGGGAGATTTCCGGGTTCGATGAAATGCCTTCGAGCAATTCTATGACCCAGAATATCTTCCCATTCAGAAATATTTTTGCTCCTGTTCAAAGCGACAATGCGCGGGCGCGCCTGTGCGGCGTGCAAACAACAGTTCGCGGGCAGGCTGCACAGGATGAACAGGCCTGCCCTGCATCCTTTAGCGCTTGTCGCCGCCGGTCAAGGCAGTCGCCGTGACAAAGGCCGGGCGAATGTCGTTCGGCACCGCCTTCATCTTGTCGAGCGCCTTCTGCACGTCCGGACGGATGACGACGTACTTCGCCATCATCGCCTTGGCGCGGGCATAGTCGCCAGTCGCCTCGATCGTCAGGAATTCGCGGTCGAGCTCGATCACGGCCTGTTTGATCTTCTTGAAATCGACCGAGAAGGTGCCGTCGCCGTGCGAGACAAAGGCGCCTTTGTCGAGCAGGTAGTTCACCTGGATCGCCATGCCGCGCGCGTGCGAGTCGGTCAGGCCGAAGTGCAGCGTGCGGAAGCATGAGGCGAGGAAGGTGTTGTACAGCTTGCGCTCGGCGGCCGCGCCCTGCCCCAGCGTGTCCTTCAGTTGGCCCTTGTCCATCATGTAGGCCAGCGCCCAGAGGCCGGTGACGTCGGCTTTCGCTTCCTCGATGGTCGAGTAGGTTTCTTTCAGGTCCTGGCGCGGGGTCGATTCCTTGCCGTTCACTTTCGTGTGGTGCGGTCCCAGGCCGTGCGTGATTTCGTGCGCCAGGATATGGGTGAAGAAGGAATCGAAATCGAGGTCTTTCTGGTCTTGCGGCCGCAGTACCAGCTTCGTGATCGGCTTCAGGGTCGACTCGAACTTCGCTTCCTGGATATTCTTCAACATCACGCGCTTCGAGCCGCGCTCGCGGATGATGCGCTCGTCGTTCGGCAAGTTATAGGCGGCCGTCTGCACGCCCATGTTGCCGTCGCCCGCGCCATACACCTGGTTCACCACCACCATCGGCGCCATCGCCCCGACCTTCGGGTTGCGGTACTGTTTATCGAGCGGCAGGTTGTCTTCCAGCTCCTGCATGTGCTTGCCGAAGAAGTTCAGCTTTTGCGTCTCTTTCGCATCGCGCACGCTGACGTAGGCCTCGAAGGCGGCCTTGTAGCCGAACAGCTCGTCGTTATAGGTTTCATACGGCCCGATCGTGATATCGACGGGCGAGTCGAGGTCCATCCAGGCGAAGTCGGACGCCAGGTAATCGTTCGACAGGAAGGCATCGGCGCGCAGCAGCAGGAATTTTTTGAGCGAGGCGTTGTCGGTACTGGCGGCGGCGTCGCGCAGCAGCTTGGCCAGTTTTTCCAGTTCCGGCTTGTACTCTTCCGAATAGTTCACGCTGCGGAATTTGCCGTCCTGCCCCGTGCGGATCACGGTGAAATACCATTGCGCCGCTTCCTTGTCTTTCGCGGACAGGCCGTTCATCCAGGCTTCCAGCGCCTCCTTGCTGGCGCCGGCCGGATAGAAATTCGCACCGTCGGGTTTGCGCGCCGGGATGCGGATGCCCGCGACTTCCGGCGGCATGAAGGAGGCATTGCCGTCGATGATCGACCATGGCCCCTTGTTCAGCCAAAAGTAATGCTGGCGCGCCTTGCCCAGCGGCGTCGTGTCCCTTTGCAGCGCCGCCCACAGCGCCTCGTTGCCGGACCAGCGCTGGCGCAGCTGCAGGGTGTCGATGATCTTCGCCGCCTCGATCAGTTTGCCGATCGCCGCACGGTCGCCTTGCGACAGCGCCGCCGTATCGGCGCGCAGCTCGACCGGCGCGAAGCGCTTCGCCATCGCGTTCAGTTCGGCGACCGTCGCGGCCTGGGGTTTGACGGCTGGCGCTTCGGCTGCGCAGACGGCGCCGGCCGCGATGGCCAGCACGAGAGGTGCGAGTAGGTGTTTCATGTGTCCCCTGTTTGAATTGGAATGCAATCGGGGGGATTGTAATACGGTGAACGGATGGTCCCACGTGTTTTAACCGGGACGTCGGTGCACCGTAGGGCGGGCATGCCCGCGGCCTTTCGTATGCATATCGCCACCGCATGCGTGACACCTTTGCGCTGACGCATTCGGGCAATCGGCTCGCCCGGCTACGATGCCGCACCATGCCTACTACCGCCGCCTCCACTCTGGCCCTACCTATTTCTTCACCGTCGTCGCTTACCAGCGCCGCCCGATCTTTTGCGACCCGCATTTTCGCGCCGCCCTGCGGCAATCGATCACCTCCGTGCGCGCATCACGTCCGTTCACGATCGACGCCTGGGTGCTGATGCCGACTCACATGCACTGCATCTGGACCTTGCCGGAACGGGACTTCGATTATGGAAGGCGTTGGGGCGAGATCAAGCGCTACGTGTCGCACTTGTGCCGCGAAACGCTGCATGATCCTGCATTGTTGACGCGCTCAGCGAAGAAGAAGAATGAATCGACGATCTGGCAGCGGCGGTTCTGGGAGCATCAGATTCGCAACGAGACCGATTTCGAACGGCATATGGATTACGTGCATTTCAATCCGGTGAAGCACGGGTTCGTGTTGAACGTCGGCGAGTGGGAGCATTCGACGTTTCACCGGTATGTGCGCGATGGGGTGTATGCGCAGGATTGGGGTGGGACGGTGGATGCGCGGACGCGCGATTTGGATTAAGCGGTGGGGTGGGCGTGCGCACGTAACGCGGGCATGCCCGCCCTACGACACCCTAATTCAGCGCCGGACCCGTATATTTCATCAACAGCCCCTTCGGCCCCACTGCCCAGCCGGTCGAGGGATTCGCGAAGCCGACCGTATTCACCGGCGTGTCGGCCAGCACGGTCCAGCGCTTGCCGCCGTCGCGCGAGACGCCGGAGCCGGCCAGGCCGGCGGCGACGAACGTGCGCGCGGCGCCGGGGACCGGCACCACCACCGACATGTAGCCGGCCGGCGCGACCTGTGCCGGCGTCCAGGTGGCCCCGCCGTCCGCGGTCAGCGCGCCGTTGACGCCGGCCAGCAGGCGTTCCTTGTAATCGCCGCCCACCGCCACGCCCTCCTTCACGTTCGCGAATGCGACCGAGAATACGCCCTTTGCCGGGGCGCCGGCCGGGATCGGCGTCGCTGCCGCGCGCCAGCTGCGTCCACGGTCGCTTGAGTGGAAGACGCGCGAGTTGGCGGCGCCGCCGGTCGCGATCCAGGCGTCGTTCGTACCGGCCACGGTGAGGCAGGTGCCGCTGGCCGCGAACGCGCCCTCGTTCGGCATGGCCTCCAGCCCGCTGGCCTCGACTGCCCGCCAGCTCGCGCCGCCGTCGCTCGTCACGTAGACCTGGAAGCGGCCGTCCACCGGATCGCCGAACAGGATGCCGTTGTCCTTGTCCCAGAATGCCATCGCGTCCCAGAAGCCGTCCGCATGGGTGTTGGTGGCCAGCAGCCGCCAGCTCGCGCCGCCATCGGCGGTCGCATACAGGCGCGACGCCGCGCCCGGTCCGGCGCCCATCACGATGGCGGAGCGGGCGTCGAAGGCATGAATGTCGCGCAGGTCGATGGCGCCGGCATCCGGCACCTGCAGTGCCTGCCAGTGGACGCCGTCGACCGTGCGCAACACGGTGCCTTCGGCACCGCTGGCCCAGGCCACCTTGTCGCTGACGACGGACAGGCCGCGCAGCTCCGCAGTGGTGCCGCTGGTCTCGGCGTGCCAGGATGGGGAAGTCTGCGCGGAGGCGGAGCCTGCGCACAGCAGGGAGGCAATCAGGAGGGAGCGAACGGACATGGGCAGCGGCGTCGAAAGATGATGATTGCCGATATTACACTGCCGGCCCATGCCTGCGAGGAGAATCAGCGTACCGTCGCCAGCGGCGCTCCCTCGGACCAGCCGCCACCGAGCGCGCGGGCGACGGCGACCGAGGCCAGCAAACGCTGGGTGCGGATCTGGGCGGCGGCGCGGTCGGCGGCGAGCGTGCTGCGCTGGGCGTCGATGACGTCGAGGTAGGTCGACAGGCCGCGCTCGTAGCGGGCCTGCGCCACCAGCAGCGCGCGCGCCGACGCGGCTTGCGCCTCGGCCTGCACGTCGCCCTGCTTCTGGCGCTGCTGCACGTCCGACAACGCGTCTTCGACTTCGCGCAACGCGGTCAGCAGGCGGTTCTCGTGATTCGCCACCGCTTCCTCGTAGCGCGCCTTGTACAAGGCGAGATTGGCCCCGTTGCGGCCGCCGTCGAAGACCGGCAGAGACAGCGCCAGCGGGCCGACCGAGAACTGGCGCGCGCTGCCGCCGGCCAGGTCGCGCAGCGATTGCGAGGCGTAGCCGAAATTGCTGGTCAGGGTCAGCGACGGATAGAACATGCCTTCGGCCACGCCGACCTGCGCATTCGCGGCGCGCAGGCCCGCCACGCTCGCGGCCAGGTCGGGACGCTGCGCCAGCAGGCTGGCCGGCAGGCCGACCGGAATGCTTGGCGGCAGCGGCAGCGCCGGCTTCGCTTCGGCGCTCAGCAGCGGCGTGCTCGGCGAGGTGCCAACCAGCACCGACAAGGCGTGTTCGACCAGGTTGCGCTGGCGCTGCACTTCGTGCAGGTCGGCTTCGGCATTCGCGCGTTCGACGCGCGCGCGAGAGACGTCCAGCTCGTTCGACAGGCCGGCGTTGAAGCGTGCCTCGACCAGTTCCTGCGCTTCGCGCCGGGCGGCCAGCGCATTCGCCAGGATCGCCTGTTCGGCATCCAGGCCGCGCAGCTGCCAGTAGTTTTGCGCCACCTGGCTCGACAGCATCAGCAGCACGCCGTCGCGGTCGTCCTGGGCAGCCAGCGCCTGGGCGTCGGCCGCTTCGACGATGCGGCGCACGCGGCCCCACAGGTCCAGCTCATACGAGAGCGCGGCGCCGATGCTGAAGTTGTTGCCTTCGATCGAACGCCCGCCCAGCGCCAGCGCCTGCGAGGTCTCGGCCGAGGTGCGCGAATTCGACACGCCCGCGTTCACCGACACGTTCGGCGCCTGGCCGGCGCGCAGCACGCCCAGCTGCGCCTGCGCCTGCAGCAGGCGCTCGGCCGCCGCTTTCGCGCCCGGGTTGTTGCGCAGGGCGCGCTCTTCCAGGCCGCTCAGGGTGGCGTCGTCGAACACGGTCCACCAGGTGGCCGGCAGGCGCGCAGTGTCGCTCGGCGCAGCCGGTGCGGCCTCGACATGACGGTAGGCCGGCGTCTCGACCGCTTCCGGGGCGACGAAATTCGGGCCGATGGTGGAGCAGCCACTCAGGGCCAGCGCGGCCGCCACACTCATGACGGAAGCACGTTGCGGGAACATCCGCATAAAGGAATCGAACATCGTTTTTCTCATCTCTTCAAATTGGTTCAATGACCACCACCGCCGGCGCCGCCGGGGGACTTGACCTTGTCGGCCAGCCAGACCATGGCGATGCAGCCCACCAGGATGATCCCGACGATAAAGAAGCCGTCGTTATAGGCCATCACATAGGCTTCGCGCCGCACGATGCGGTCGAGCGCGGCCAGGGCCTGGTTGGCGGCGGTGGCCGGGTCGATGCCGCTGGCCATGAAGGCTTGCGTCATCTGCTCGATGCGTTCCTGGGTCGGCGCGGCATAGCTCGACACCGATTCGCCGATGCGCGCCGAGTGGAAATGCTCGCGGTTGGTGAGCGAGGTGGCCAGCATGGCGATGCCGATCGAGCCGCCCAGGTTGCGCGTCATGTTGAACAGGCTCGATGCCGACGGCATGTCCTTCGGCGCGATGCCCTGCATCGCAAAATTCGACAGCGTCAGCATCACGAACGGCTGGCCGATGGCGCGCACCACTTGCGTCCACATCAGCTGGTCGTAACCGGTGTTCGCATCCATGAAAGCGTTCATCAGGCAGGAGCCGCCGAACAGCAGCAGACCGAAGCTGCACATGATGCGGTTGTCGACTTTCGACGACAGCGCCGCGGCGAACGGCATCACGAACAGCTGCGGCAAACCGACCCAGGCGATGACTTCGCCGATCTGCATCGGCGTGTAGCCGGCGATCTGGCCCAGGTACAGCGGCAGCAGGTAAGACGAGCCATACAGGCCCATGCCGGTCACGGCCGACAGTACGGTAGCGATCAGGAAGTTGCGCTGCCCGTACAGGCGCAGGTTCACGAACGACTGCTGGCGCGTAAAGGCGGTGGCGATCCAACCCAGGATGCCGACCAGCGACAGCGAGGCGAAGGTGATGATGAACTGCGAATCGAACCAGTCCTTCGAATTGCCCTCTTCCAGGAAGATCGTCAGGCAGCCGAGGCCCATCGCCATCAGGCCGATGCCGAGCCAGTCGGCGTTGACCAGCTGCTTGATCTGGATCGGCTCGCGGTCCAGGCCCCACATGATGCCGGCGATGAGCAGCACGCCCGGCACCCAGTTGATATAGAAGATCGAGGGCCAGCCGTACAGCTCCGACAGGTAGCCGCCCAGGGTCGGACCCATGGCCGGCGCCAGCGTCGCGGTGAGGCCGAAAATGGCCATGCCGACCGCGCGCTTGGACGCGGGCAGGCGCGTCATCACCAGCGTCATCGCCATTGGGATCAGGGCGCCGCCGGTAAAGCCCTGCAGCATGCGGAACACGATCATGCTCTCCAGATTCCAGGCGGCGCCGCACAGGGTCGAGAACACCAGGAACAGGGACGTGGTGCCGATCATGTAGGCGCGTACGCCAAAGGCGCGCGCGAACAGCGCCGTCATCGGAATGACGACGATCTCGGCGCACAGGTAGGCGGTCGAGATCCAGGAGCCCTCTTCCTGGGTCGCCGAGAGCGTGCCCAGGATGTCGCGCAGCGACGAATTGGTGATCTGGATGTCGAGCACCGCCATGAAGGCGCCGAGCATGCCGGCGGCGACCGCGATCCAGGTGCGCAGCCCGATGGCCGCGCTGGCGGCGGGCGCGCCGGGAAAGGCGGCGGGCGCCGCCTTGGTGGTACTCGTCATGGAGCGTCCTTAGTTGACCGCTGCGGTCGTCTTCGCCGCCGTGGTCTTCGGCTCGACCCGGGTTTGCTCGACTTCCTTGCGCAGGTCGACTTCGGCCACCACCGACATGCCCGGCACCAGGCGGCCGGTAAGGCGCTGCACGTCGGCCGGGGCCAGCGTGATCTTGACAGGCACGCGCTGCACGATCTTGGTGAAGTTGCCGGTCGCATTATCGGCCGGCAGCAGCGCGAACTGGTTGCCCGAGGCCGGCGAGAAGCTGTCGACGCGGCCGACCAGGTGTTCGTCCGGCAGCGCGTCGATTTGCAGCTCGACTTCCTGGCCCGGTTTGAGGCCGGCCAGCTGGGTTTCCTTGAAGTTGGCGGTGACCCAGACTTTATCTTCGACCACGGCCACGAGTTGCTGGCCCGGCTGCACGCGCGCGCCGACCTCCACGCTGCGGCGGCCGATGCGGCCATCGACAGGCGCGACGATGCGGCTGTAGCCAACCTGCTGCTTCGCATCCTTCAGCTGCGCCTGCAGCACCTTGATCTGGGCTTTAAAAACATCGCGCGCGGACGACGCGGCCGTGATCTGGGCCTGGGCGGCGCTGGCGTTGTCGCGGCGTGCGTTGACGTCGGCGGCGGCGGCGGTGCGGGCGGCGTTGGCGGCGTCGACTTCGGCTTTCGAGACGGCCTTCATCTGCTTGGTGTACAGCTGGCTGAAACGCTCGGCATCCTGGCGCGCGCGCAGGGCCAGCGCCTGCGACTGGCCAACCTGCGCCTGCGCCGCCTGGGCCTGGGCCCGCACCTGCTCGACTTGCGCGTCGGCCTGGATGACTTGCTGCTTCGCGCTGGCGATTTGCGCCTCGATCTGCTCGACACGCACGTGCTGGTCGGCCGGATCGAGTTCGGCGATGACATCGCCCGCCTTCACGTGCTGGTTGTCTTCCACCAGCACGCGCGTGACGACGCCGGCGATGCGCGCCGACACCGGGTGCACGTGGCCGGCCACGTAGGCGTTTTCGGTATCGACGAAGTTATGGCTGCGGTACCACATGCGGCCGCCGGCAAACAGCGCGGCGACCGCGATCAGGCCGACCACGGCCAGCACGCGCTTGTTGGGCGGGGTCTTGCCCGCGGCTGCCGGTGCTGCCGCTGAGGGAACATTGCCAAGCGGCTTGTGCTCGCTTGAAGGCTGCGTTTGGGACATGGTGCGACTCCGAGAAGAGACTAAAAAACGAGACCGAGTAAATGAGGCAGTCCTCCATTATTCGACAAGCGCTCCCGTTCGTCAAGAAATGAAACGGTTGCATTTCATTAGTGCGTGAATTACAGTGACGCCATGAGCAAATCATCGCAAGAGAGCAGCGCACCCTGCCTGCGCAGCGCCGGCCGCCCCAAGGCGAGCGACGTCGAGGCGCGCATGCAAGACCTGATCGACGTCGCGGCGCAGTTGTTCCTGGCCAACGGCTACACGCGCACCAGCCTGGAGTCCATTGCCCGCGCCGCGCGCGTTGCCGTGCGCACCATCTACGTCAAATTCGGCGGCAAGGCCGGCCTGCTCGAGGCGGTGCTGATGTCGCGCCGCGACACGTTCTTCCGCATCCGCGACATGGAACACGACCTGCGGCCATTCCGCGAGGTGGTCGACGATTTCGCGCACCAGTTCTATGACCTGCTCTGCCAGGATCAATTGATTGCGATGCAGCGCGTGGTGATCGCGGAAGCCGGCGACAACCCGGAACTGGCCCGTACCTTCTACGACACCGGCCCGCGCCTGACGCGCGAGATGCTCGAGCGCTTCTTCGTCCGCCCCGATATCCGTGCGCAATTGCGCGCCGACCTGCCCTTCGAGGAATTGCCCGCCTTGATCACCAGCTGGATCTCGGGCGATGCCATGCAGCGCTTCGTCTTTCCGCACGATCAGCCCTCGCACGACGAAGCGCATCGCCTGCTGGAACAGCGCCTGGAACTGTTCTACCGCGCCGTGCTGAGATAACGAATGTGCGTCATCGCACCGACCCGATCCGGGTGCCATGAGAACCTGAACCCCTTATCAAGGAGGATGTCATGGATCTCAACAAGAACATCACAGCAGAACGCTGCAAGGGGGTAGCATGAGCAAGACTTCCCGTTACGAATGGCGCGACCAGCAGGCGTCGCTGCATGAGCGCATGAAGGGTTTCTTGCAAAACCCGGGCAACGAGCAACTTGAAGCAGTGCTTGCCGAAATGCGCGCCTATGCCGATGCCGCCAAATCGGGGCATATCGAGATCCCGCAAAGCTGGACCAGCTACGGCTGATTGCCGATTCGGCGCCATCTTGGCGCCACCATGAAAATGCCGCCCGGCTTGCGCTTGGCGGCATTTTTCATGTGCCGTCGCGAACGGTCTCTCAGCTTGGCGGGACAAGGCCGGGACACCCCCTCCTTCACGCCTTATTAAACGGTAAATTTGACGAGGATCAGTCGACCACCCGCCCGCACCGTTGAACAATTGACGATTCCGTGAGGTCGAATCCGGTATGATACGTTACGAATTCAACAATATTCGTCATTTACACCGTCGCACTGAGTTTCACACCCAATCCCGCACTTAATCTCTTCCGCACGAGGATCGCGCATGACGACGATGACTGGACGTATCAAGGGGCTCGATCTCGACAAGCGGGGCGATCCGTGGCTGACCGAACTGGCCGCGATCCGGCACGAGTTCGAGGAACGGATTGCCCAACTGCTGCCCGACAGCGCCAACGGCAACGATGCCCTGGCGGCAGCCATGCGCGCGGGCACGCTCGGCGCCGGCAAGCGCATGCGTCCGCTGTTGCTGATGCTGGTCGCGCGCGACCTCGGCTGCGCCTCCCCCGCGCTGACCGATATCGCCTGCGCGGTCGAGATGGTGCACGCCGCCTCGCTGATCCTCGACGACATGCCGTGCATGGACAACGCCATGCTGCGCCGCGGCCAGCCGACGGTTCACGTGCAGTATGGCGAAGACGTCGCCATCCTCGCGTCCGTCGCCCTGCTCAGCCGCGCCTTCGGCGTGCTCGCCACCGCGCCCGGCGTCGCCCCGGCCGTGCGCGCGCGCCTGGTGGCGAAGCTGGCCGAGACGGTCGGCACCCAAGGCCTGGTGCGCGGCCAGTTCGAAGACCTGCGCGCCGGCGGCCAGCGCTCGGAACAGGACATCGCCACCACCAACGAACTGAAAACCGGCGTGCTGCTCGGCGTCTCGGTCGACATGGCCGCCATCCTGGCCGAAACCGACGAGTGCGTCGCCCAGTCGCTGCGCGCCTTTGCGCTGGCGGCCGGCCACGCCTTCCAGATCCGCGACGATTTCCTCGACGACCCGGTCGTTGGCAGCAGCCTCGCTGGCAACGAAAGCGGCAAGGACACCGGCAAGGACCTCGGTAAGGCCACGCTCACCAACGTGCTCGGCTTCGAGGAAGCGCGCAAACGCCTGGCCGGTTACCTCGACGACGCCGACCGCCACCTGGCCGACGCCATCGGCGCCCGGCAGCACACGCGCCGTTTCGTCGGCACGCTGTTCGGCCAGGGCGCGGGTTTCCGCTGGGGGGCCAACGCTGGCGCCAGCGCGGCGCAGCACCAGGTGCGCCATTGAGCGCGCAGCCGCCGTTCACGCTGCAGCGCATCTAGCCGGGACCGACCGATGGCACATTTCGGCGTGGTCGCCCCTGCCTTCTACAGCCATGCGAGCGCGCTGTCGGCGCTCGCCCTGGCGCTGGTCGCGCGCGGCCACCGTGTCACCTTCTTCCAGCGGCCGGATGCGGCCGCCTACCTGAACGACCCCCGCCTCCATTTCCACGCGGTCGGCGCCGCCAGCCATCCGCCCGGCTCGCTGGCGCAGTCGCTGCGGCGCGCGGCCAATCCCGGCAGCCCGCTCGGGCTGCGCCGCGTCATCCTCGACATGGCCGCCGGCAGCGCCATGCTGTGCGGCGAACTGCCGCGCGCATTTGAGGAGCTGGACATCGACGCCGTGCTGGCCGACCAGATGGAGCCAGCCGGCGCCCTGGTAGCCGAAGCGCTCGGCATGCCCTTCATTTCCGTCGCCTGCGCGCTGCCGGTCAACCGCGAACCGGGCATTCCATTGCCCGTGATGCCCTTCGACTGGAGCACGGGCGAACGCGCATTGCACATGTTCGAAGGCAGTACCCACGTCTACGACTGGATGATGACGCCGCACCGGCGCGCCATCGAAGACGCCTGCCGTGGGCTCGGCATCCGCGTGCGTGGCGCCCTGCACGAATGCCTGTCGCCCTTCGCCCAGATCAGCCAGACCGTGGCTGCCTTCGATTTCCCGCGCCAGGGTTTGCCCGTCGGTTTCCAGCACGTCGGCCCGCTGCGCGCGCCCACGCACCAGGCGCCGGCGCGCATCGACGCCCTGCCCGCCGTCCAGCCCGGCCGTCCCTTCATCTTCGCTTCGCTCGGTACCTTGCAGGGCCACCGTTTCGACCTTTTCAAACGCATCGCCAGGGCGTGCCGCCAGCTCGACGCGCAACTGTTGATCGCGCATTGCGGCGGGCTCGATGCGCGCCAGGCACAGGCGCTCGAGCGGCATGGCGCCACCTGGGTCTGCGCCTTTGCGCCGCAGGAAGCGGCGATCGCGCGCGCCGACGCCATCGTCTCGCACGCCGGCCTGAACACGGTGATGGATGCGGTCGCGCACGACACTCCGATCCTGGCGCTGCCGATCGCCTTCGACCAGCCGGGCGTGGCAGCGCGTATCCGCCATGCCGGCATCGGCCTGTCGGCGTCGCCGCGTTTTACGGGCGCCACCGAACTCGCACGGCGCCTGCGCCGCCTGCTCGACGAACCGGGTTTCAAGCAGCGCTGCGCACCGCTGGCCGCCAGCGTGCGCGAAGCCGGCGGCAGCGAACGTGCCGCCGATATCGTCGAAGCGGCGCTGGGACTGGACGCGAATGCGGTCACAGGGAGCCGGGTGCATCGTGGATAAGCTGCATGCCGTGCCCACGCCGGGCGCTCCGGCTCCTGCGCCAAGGTACGACCTGATCCTGGTCGGCGGCGGACTGGCGAATGGCTTGATCGCCTGGCGCCTGCGCAGCGAGCGCCCCGAACTGAAGATCCTGCTGCTCGAAGCGGACGACGCGATCGGCGGCAACCACACCTGGTCCTTCCACGACGGCGACCTCGACCTGAACCAGCGCGTCTGGCTGGCGCCGCTGGTCGGTTGCCGCTGGCCGAAGTACGAGGTGGTCTTCCCCGGCTATGCGCGCACCCTGGAGAGCGGCTATGCCAGCATCCTGTCCGACGATTTCGCGCGCGTGATTGGAGACGCGCTCGGGCCCGCGCTGCGCACCGACGCGCGCGTGGAAGCGATCACCCCGACCACGGTGCGCCTGGCCGGCGGCGAGCAGCTTGTGGCCGGCGCCGTCATCGACGGCCGCGGCGCGCAGCGGGGCACGCGCCTGGCGCTCGGCTACCAGACCTTTCTCGGCCAGGAAGTGAGACTGACCGTCCCACATGGTTTGACTGCCCCCGTGATCATGGACGCCAGCGTCGCCCAGCAAGGCGGCTACCGCTTCGTCTACCTGCTCCCGTTCGGCCCCGACCGCGTGCTGATCGAGGACACCCATTACGTCGACACCGGCGTCTGGGAACCCGAGCGCCTGCGCGCCAACATCGCCGCCTATGCCCGCACGCGCGGCTGGACGGTCGCCGAAGTCCTGCGCGAAGAACACGGCTCGCTGCCGATCGTGCTGGCCGGCGACATCGACGGTTTCTGGTCCGACCTCGATGGCCAGCCCGCTTCCGGCCTGCGCGCCGGCCTGTTCCACGCCACCACCGGCTATTCGCTGCCGCACGCGGTGCGCCTGGCCGAGCGCATCGCCGGCCTCGCCGACCTGAGCGCCCCAAGCCTGTTCGCCGCGATCCGGGCAGAGGCCCGCAGCGCCTGGAAGGATCAAGCTTTTTTCCGGCTGCTCAATCGCATGCTGTTCCTGGCCGGCAGCCCGGACAACCGCTGGCGCGTCATGGCGCGCTTTTATCGCCTGCCGGCGCCGCTGATCGAACGCTTCTATGCCGCGCGCCTGCACCTGTTCGACAAGCTGCGCATCCTCAGCGGCAAACCTCCCGTCCCCGTGCGCGCGGCCTTCGACGCCGCGCGCAGGCTTCACCCCCGTCAGATCAGGAACTTCGAATGAACGCAGCACATCCAAAAACCGCGGTCGTGGTCGGCGCCGGCTTCGGCGGCCTGGCCCTGGCGATCCGCCTGCAGGCCGGCGGCACGCAAACGACGCTGCTCGAAAAGCGCGACAAACCGGGCGGGCGCGCCTATGTCTACGAAGACCAGGGCTTTGTCTTCGACGCCGGTCCGACCGTCATCACCGACCCGTCCTGCATCGAAGAGCTGTTTACGCTGGCCGGCAAGCGCATCGAGGATTACGTCGAGATGCTGCCGGTGTCTCCCTTCTACCGCCTGTGCTGGGAAGACGGCAGCCATTTCGATTACGCCAACGACCAGGAAGTGCTCGACCGCCAGATCCACGCCATCAATCCGGCCGACGTGGCCGGTTACCAGCGCTTCCTGGCGTACTCGAAGGCGGTGTTCGAAGAGGGTTACATCAAGCTCGGCACCGTGCCCTTCCTGACCTTCCGCGACATGATCGCGGCCGGCCCGCAGCTGGCCAAGCTGCAGGCCTGGCGCAGCGTCTACGGCATGGTGTCGAAGTTCGTCGAAAACGAACACCTGCGCCAGGCATTTTCCTTCCACTCGCTGCTGGTCGGCGGCAATCCCTTCGCCACCTCCTCGATCTACACGCTGATCCACGCGCTCGAGCGGCGCTGGGGCGTCTGGTTCCCGCGCGGCGGCACCGGGGCACTGGTCAGGGGGCTGGTGCGCCTGTTCGAGGACATCGGCGGGCGCATCGAACTCAATGCCGCCGTGGCCCAAATCGAAACCCGGGGCGAGCGCGCCAGCGGCGTGCGCCTGGAAGACGGCCGCCTGTTCCCGGCCGATGCGGTGGCCTCGAATGCCGACGTGGTGCACACCTACACGGCGCTGCTGAACGGACACCGGCGCGGCGCGGAAGAAGGCGCCAGCCTGCAGAAGAAGCGCTTCAGCAATTCGCTGTTCGTGATCTATTTTGGATTGAATCACCACCATAGCCAGCTGCAGCACCACACCGTCTGCTTCGGCCCGCGCTACCGCGGCCTGATCGACGAAATCTTCAAGGGCAAGGCGCTGGCCGACGATTTTTCGCTTTATTTGCACGCGCCCTGCGTCACCGATCCGTCGCTGGCGCCGCCCGGCTGCGGCAGCCATTACGTGCTGGCGCCGGTGCCGCACCTGGGCAATGCCGACATCGACTGGGACGTGGAGGGACCGCGCTACCGCGACAAGATTTTCCAGTACCTCGAAGAACGCTACATGCCGGGCCTGCGCAGCCAGCTCGTCACCAGCCGCATCTTTACCCCCTTCGATTTCCGCGACCAGTTGAATGCCCACGTCGGCTCGGCCTTCTCGCTGGAACCGGTGCTGACCCAAAGCGCCTGGTTCCGCCCGCACAACCGCGACCGCGACCTGCACAACCTGTACCTGGTTGGCGCCGGCACCCATCCGGGCGCGGGCGTGCCGGGCGTGATCGGCTCGGCCAAGGCGACCGCAGGGCTGATGCTGGCGGAGGCGCTGGCATGAACGCGCCCGTCGATGCAGCCCTGCTCGAGCATGCGACCGAAACCATCAAGGTCGGCTCGAAGAGTTTCGCGGCCGCGGCCAGACTGTTCGACCCCGCCACCCGGCGCAGTGTGCTGATGCTCTACGCATGGTGCCGCCACTGCGACGACGTCGTCGACGGCCAGGAACTGGGCTTTGGCGTGGCGCCCGCCGCCAGCCACGACCCGCACGCCGAACTGGCGCGATTGTACGAGCAGACACGCCGCGCCTATGCCGGCGAAGCGATGACGGACCCCGCCTTTGCCGCCTTCCAGGAAGTCGCGCTCGGCCAGGGCATCGCGCCGCGCTACGCCTTCGATCACCTGGCCGGCTTCGGCATGGACGTCGACGCGGTGAAATACGAGACGATCGAGGACACGCTGCGCTACTGCTATCACGTGGCCGGCGTGGTCGGCCTGATGATGGCGCAGATCATGGGCGCGAAAGATGCCAGGGTGCTGGATCACGCCTGCGACCTGGGCCTGGCCTTCCAGCTGACGAACATCGCACGCGACATCGTCGACGACGCCCGCATCGGACGCTGCTACCTGCCCGCACAGTGGCTGCGCGAAGCCGGGATTCCGGAAACTGAAATCGCGCTGCCGCGGCACCGCGTGGCGCTGGCCAAGGTGGCGGCGCGCCTGGTCGACCATGCCGAACCCTATTATGCGTCGGCCATAGACGGCATCGGTGCCCTGCCGCTGCGCTCGGCCTGGGCGATCGCCACCGCGCGCAACGTCTACCGCCAGATCGGCATCGAAGTGAAAGCGCGCGGACCGGCCGCCTGGGACGAGCGCGTCGGCACCTCGAAGGCGACCAAGCTGCTGCTGTTGGTAAAAGGCGGCGTCGAGGCGCTGCTGTCGCGCCTGCGCCGTGCTAGGCCGCGTCCTGCCGGCTTGTGGCAGCGTCCCGCGGTGGACGTCCCTTACGAACCGGTCCCCCGCCATGCAGCGCCTGCAACTGGCGTTTCAGGGTCGTGACGGAAGGCGCATACAGGAAGCCAAACGAGACCGCGCCATCCTTGCCCTCGACCGCATGGTGCATGCGATGCGCCTGGTACAGCCGCTTGGCGTAGCCGCTGCGCGGCGTGTACTGGAAGGGCCAGCGCCGGTGCACCAGGCCGTCGTGGGCGACGAAATACAGCACGCCATACGCGGTCATTCCGGCGCCGATCCATTGCAGCGGCCAGGCGCCTTCGGTGCCGAACCAGATCAGGGTGATGGCGATGCCGGCGAAGACGACGGCATATAAATCGTTTTTCTCGAACCATCCCGTGCGGGGTTCGTGGTGCGAGCGATGCCAGCCCCAGCCGAAGCCGTGCATGATGTACTTGTGCGCCACGATGGAAAAAATTTCCATGAAGACGACGGTGGCGATGACGATGAGCGTATTGAGCAGCATGAAAGCAGCCTACCATAAGGCGCCCCGGTGCACGGCTGGAGATGAAGGAATGTCCCGGCCTTGCACCGACAACATCAACAAGGAAAATTCAATGAAACAGCTAGTTCGCATCACTCTGTCCAGCGTCTTGCTGCTGTGCGCTGCCACTGCTGCGGCCGCCACGGTCGAGGTCCGCGTCGCCGGCGTCACGGCCAAGGGCAAAGTCAACGTCGCCGTCTGCGACAAGGAACGCTTCCTCAAGCAGTGCGCCTACAGCGCCTCGGTCCCGGCCCAGGCCGGCGAAACGCTGGTCGCGGTCAAGGACGTGCCGCCGGGTACCTGGGCCGTGGTCGCCTACCAGGACGAGAACGCCAACGGCAAACTCGACACCAACCTGCTCGGCATCCCGAAGGAACCCTACGGCTTCAGCCGCGACGCGCGCAGCAAGTTCGGCCCGCCGGACTTCGAGGACGCGGCGATCGAGATCGGCGACGCGCCGGCGACGGCCGCGGTGCGCCTGCGCTGAAGGGGTTCGGGATCCGCAGCGTCCGCGTAATGTACGGCGTCATTGATGCCAATGGCATCAATGACGGGTTCACCGGGCACTCCGTGCCCATGCGGTGCGGCGTATGCGGTTCGAAACCCGAAACCCGGCCGTAGTGCACAAAACGTACGGGCCTTACAAGTGTTCAGGCATTGCGACCGTACGACCGCGTGAGCACAAGTGCTCACCCTACGGTATTCAAACGCTGGTGGTCGTTTCCTGCGCCGCCGCCTGCACACCCGCATCGAACACCCGCATCAAGAAATGCACCTTGCGCGAGGCATGGTGGCGCTCGTGGTGATCGCGGGTGAGGATCTCGACGCGCCGCGGCTGCGCGCTCAGCTGGCGCGCATCGATGTGCCCGCCGACCGCATCGGTCCCCGCGAATTGCGCCGCCAGGTGCTGCGCGATCGTCCCGGTCAGCGTGACAGGCAAGCCGTGCAGCGTCGTATGCAGCTCGAAAGCTCGCGAGGCGGGCAGGACGAACAGCGTCCCGACGTATTCAGTACCGTGCTCTTCCATGTCAGTCTCCTGTGACACGCATCTGCGTTCGGCGTCGCTTCGGCTCGCCGCTGCGCACGTTCATCATAGCGCGGCTGGAGCATGGCGCAACTGGAAAATTGCTTGTGCGCCGACAGGTTGAACAGATGTGCGGACCAGTAGGGTGGGCGCCCCGTGCCCACGCGGAACGATGCGCGGACACGCCATCAAAAAGGGGCCAACAAGGTGCATGCTTTCGCGTGGGCACAGGGCGCCCACCCTACAAGCGGACACAACGGCATAAAAAACGGGACCTTTCGGTCCCGTTTCGGTGTTGCTGCAACTAGCTGACGATCAGCGCTTGCGCGGCGGCGGCAAATCGGTGCAGACGCCCTTGTAGACTTCGGCGGCCATGCCGATCGACTCACCCAGCGTCGGGTGCGGGTGGATCGTCTTGCCGATGTCGACGCCGTCGGCGCCCATCTCGATGGCGAGCGCGATCTCGCCGATCATGTCGCCGGCATTCGTGCCGACGATGGCGCCGCCGATGATGCGGCCGGTCTCGGCGTCGAACAGCAGCTTGGTGAAGCCTTCGTCGCGGCCGTTGGCGACGGCGCGGCCCGAGGCAGCCCACGGGAAGTGGCCCTTCTCGACCTTGACGCCCTTCTGCTTGGCTTCGTCTTCGGTGATGCCGGCCCATGCCACTTCCGGATCGGTGTAGGCCACCGATGGAATGACTTTCGCATCGAAGTAGGCCTTTTCGCCGTGCGCCGCTTCCGCCGCGACGTGCGCTTCGTGCACCGCCTTGTGCGCCAGCATCGGCTGGCCGACCAGGTCGCCGATGGCGAAGATGTGCGGCACGTTGGTGCGCATCTGGCCGTCCACGCCGATGAAGCCGCGGTCGGTCACTGCCACGCCGGCCTTGTCGGCCGCGATCTTCTTGCCGTTCGGGCTGCGGCCGACGGCCACCAGCACCATGTCGTACAGCTGCGGTTCAGGCGCGGCGACGCCGGCTTCGGCCGACTCGAACGTGACCTTGATCCCTTCCGGCAGCGCTTCCACGCCGACGGTCTTGGTCTTCAACATGATCTTGTCGAAGCGCGCTTCGTTGTACTTCTGCCAGACCTTGACCGCATCGCGGTCCGCGCCCTGCATCAGGCCATCCATCATTTCGACGACGTCGATGCGTGCGCCCAGCGTGCTGTACACGGTCGCCATCTCCAGGCCGATGATGCCGCCGCCGATGACCAGCATCTTCTTCGGCACCTGGCGCAGCTCCAGCGCGCCGGTCGAATCGACGATGCGCGGGTCTTCCGGCACGAATGGGAGCTTCACGACCGAGGAGCCAGCGGCGATGATCGCTTTCGCGAACTTCACCACTTTTTTCGCGCCGTCCGGACCGGTGACTTCGATGTGGTTCGAGCTGAGGAACTGGCCCACGCCCTGGACCACCGTCACCTTGCGCGCCTTGGACATGCCGGCCAGGCCGCCCGTCATCTTCTTGATGACGCCATCCTTGTAGGCACGCAGCTTGTCGATGTCGACGTCCGGTTTCGCGAAGCTCACGCCGAGGTCGGCCATGTGCGCGGTCTCGTCGATGATGTGCGCCACGTGCAGCAAGGCTTTGGACGGAATGCAGCCCACGTTCAGGCAGACGCCGCCCAGGGTGGCGTACTTTTCGACCAGCACCGTGTTCATGCCGAGGTCGGCTGAACGGAAGGCGGCCGAATAGCCGCCGGGACCGGCGCCCAGCACCATCATCTCGCATTCGACGTCGACCTGGCCGCTGTAGCTCGAGGCAGCAGGCGCAGGCACGGCGCCAGGCGTGGCCGCATCGGCTTTATGGGCCGGTGCGTAGGAATCGGTCGGGCCGGCGGCAGCCGTCGGCGCCACGGCTTGCGCGCCGATCTGGGCAGCAGGCTTCGACGACTCGACAGCCGCCGGGGCAGCAGCGGCCGGAGCAGACGCAGGAGCACCCGCGCCGCTTTCCTCGATCATCAGCAGCAGCGAACCTTCGTTCACCTTGTCGCCGACCTTCACTTTCAATTCCTGCACCACGCCGGCGTGGGTCGATGGAATCTCCATCGACGCCTTGTCCGATTCCACGGTGACCAGCGACTGGTCGACCTTGATCGTGTCGCCGGGCTTGACCATCAGTTCGATGATTTCGACGTCCTTGAAATCGCCGATGTTCGGGACTTTTACTTCAACAGTGCTCATTCTCGGCGCTCCTTACAGAAGGGTCTTGCGCAGGTCGGCCAGCACTTCGGCCAGGTAGGCGGCGAAGCGGGCGGCACCGGCGCCATCGATCACGCGGTGGTCGTAGGACAGCGACAGCGGCAGCATCAGGCGCGGCTGGAAGGTCGAACCGTCCCACACCGGCTTCATGGCCGATTTCGACAGGCCGAGGATCGCCAATTCCGGCGCATTGATGATCGGCGTGAAGGCCGTACCGCCAATGCCGCCCAGCGACGAAATGGTGAAGGTCGCGCCCTGCATGTTCGCCGGGCTCAATTTGCCTTCGCGCGCCTGCGCCGACAGTTCGCCCATCTCGGTGGCGATCTGCGACACGGTCTTCTTGTCCGCATCCTTCACGACCGGGACCACCAGGCCGTTCGGGGTGTCGGCCGCGAAGCCGATGTTGTAGTACTGCTTGAGGATCAGGTTGGCGCCGTCTTCGCTGAGCGAGGCATTAAATTGCGGGAATTTCTTCAGTGCGGCGACCGATGCCTTGATCACGAATGCCAGCATGGTTAGTTTCACAGCCGACTTCTGCTTGGCCAATGCCGCGTTCGAATCGACGCGGAACTGTTCCAGGTCGGTGACGTCGGCTTCGTCGAAGGTCGTGACGTGCGGGATCATGACCCAGTTGCGGTGCAGGTTCGGACCGCTGATCTTCTTGATGCGCGACAGCGGCAGCAGTTCGGTCGGGCCGAACTTCGAGAAGTCGAGCGATGGCCATGGCAGCAGGTCGAGGCCGACGCCGGAGCCGCCCTTGGCCGGGGCAGCAGCGGCTGGAGCAGCCATCACGCCCTTGACGAAGTTCTGCACGTCGATTTGCGTGATGCGGTTCTTCGGACCGGTGCCCGGCACGCGCGACAGGTCGACGCCGAGTTCGCGCGCGAACTTGCGGATCGATGGTGAGGCGTGGGCTTTGGATGCGTCGCCGGCTGGGGCAGCGGCAGGTGCCGGTGCAGCAGCCGGTGCCGGCGCAGGGGCGGCAGCTGGCGCTGGAGCCGGTGCGGCAGCAGGCGCCGGCGCGGCAGCAGGCGCAGCGGCCGGTGCAGCTTCGGCAGCCGGCGCCGGCGCGGCAGCGCCACCCTCGGCTTCCTCGAGCATCAGCACGAGCGACCCTTCGGCGACCTTGTCGCCGACCTTGACCTTGATTTCCTTGACGACGCCGGCGTGGCTGGATGGGATCTCCATGCTCGCCTTGTCCGATTCGACGGTGACAAGCGACTGGTCGACCTTGATCGTGTCGCCTGGCTTGACCATCAGTTCGATGACTTCGACTTCCTTGAAGTCGCCGATGTCCGGGACTTTGACTTCCACAATGCTCATCGTATTAGCTCCGTTTTTATTTGTATGCGTGCACAGAAGCGCGCCCACCACGAAGGCAGGCGCGGATCACGAGCAATTATTGGGTCACAGGATTCGGCTTGTTCGCATCGATGCCGTACTTGGCGATCGCCTGGCCGACAATCGCCTTGTCGATCTTGCCTTCGTCGGCCAGTGCGCGCAGGGCGGCAACCGTGATGTAGTAACGGTTCACTTCGAAGAACTCGCGCAGTTTCACGCGGCTGTCCGAGCGGCCGAAACCATCGGTACCGAGCACCTTGTAGGTGCGATCCTTCGGCATGTAGGCGCGGATCTGCTCGGCGAACATGCGCATGTAGTCGGTGGTCGCGACGATCGGGCCGGTCGTGTCCTGCATCAGCGAGGTCACGTAGGGCACGCGCTGCTCGGCATCCGGGTTGACCATGTTCCAGCGGTCGCAATCCTGGCCGTCGCGCGCCAAGAGCGTCAGCGACGGTGCGGACCAGACGTCGGCCGCCACGTTCCAGTCGGACAGCAGCAGTTCGGCGGCGAAGATCGATTCGCGCAGGATGGTGCCGCAGCCGATCAGCTGGACGCGGTTCTGCGTCTCGCCACCCTTCTTGAGCAGGTACATGCCCTTCAGGATGCCTTCTTCGGTGCCGGCGGTGAGGCCCGGCTGCTCGTAGTTCTCGTTCATGATGGTGATGTAGTAGAACACGTCTTCCTGTTCTTCCACCATGCGGCGCAGGCCGTCACGGATGATCACCGCCACTTCGTGACCGAAGGTCGGGTCGTACGGCAGGCAGTTCGGCACGGTCGCGGCGATGATGTGGCTATGGCCGTCTTCGTGCTGCAGGCCTTCGCCGTTCAGCGTCGTGCGGCCGGCGGTGCCGCCCATCAGGAAGCCACGGGCACGGATGTCGCCCGCCAGCCAGACCAGGTCGCCCACGCGCTGCATGCCGAACATCGAGTAGAACGTGTAGAACGGGATCATCGTGCGGTTGTTCGACGAGTACGACGTCGCAGCCGCAATCCACGAGCTCATGCCGCCCGCTTCGTTGATCCCCTCTTGCAGGATCTGGCCGGCCTTGTCTTCGCGGTAGTACATGACCTGGTCTTTATCGACCGGCTCGTACAACTGGCCCTGCTGGTTGAAGATACCGATCTGGCGGAACAGGCCTTCCATGCCGAAGGTACGCGATTCGTCGACCAGGATCGGCACGATGCGCTGGCCCAGGCTCGCGTCTTTCAGCAGCGCGGTCAGGGTACGCACATAGGCTTGCGTGGTCGAGATCTCGCGGCCAGGCGCGGTCGGGTCGAGCACGGCCTTGAAGGTCTCCAGCGGCGGCACGACCAGGGCTTCATCGGCCTTCTGGCGGCGCTGCGGCAGGTAGCCCCCTAAAGCCGCGCGGCGCTCGTGCAGGTACTTCATTTCAGGCGAATCGTCGGATGGCTTGAAGAACGGGATCTCGGCCAGCTTGTCGTCGGGGATCGGGATGTTGAAACGGTCGCGCATTTCGCGGATCGCCTCGTCGTCGAGCTTCTTGGTCTGGTGGGCGGTGTTGCGCGCCTCGCCCGACTTGCCCATGCCGAAGCCCTTGACGGTCTTGACCAGCAGGACGGTCGGGGTGCCCTTGTTCTCTTGCGCGTTCTTGAAAGCGGCGTAGATTTTATGAGGATCGTGGCCGCCGCGGGTCAGGCGCCAGATGTCGTCGTCGCTCATGTTAGCGACCATCTTCAGCAGCTCCGGATGCTTGCCGAAGAAGTGCTTGCGCACGTAGGCGCCATCCTTGGCCTTGTAGTTCTGGTATTCGCCGTCGACGGTTTCCATCATCACGCGCTGCAGGATGCCGTCCTTGTCCTTGGCCAGCAGGTTGTCCCAGCCCGGGCCCCAGATGACTTTGACGACGTTCCAGCCGGCGCCGCGGAAGTCCGCTTCCAGCTCCTGGATGATCTTGCCGTTGCCGCGCACCGGACCGTCCAGGCGCTGCAGGTTGCAGTTGACGACCATGACCAGGTTGTCGAGGCGTTCGCGTGCGGCCATGCCGATCGCGCCCATCGATTCCGGCTCGTCCATCTCGCCGTCGCCGCAGAAGACCCAGACTTTACGGGCTTCGGTATCGGCGATGCCGCGCGCGTGCAGGTACTTCAGGAAGCGCGCCTGGTAGATCGCCATCAGCGGGCCGAGACCCATCGAGACGGTCGGGAACTGCCAGAAGTCCGGCATCAGTTTCGGGTGCGGATACGAGGACAGGCCCTTACCGTCGACTTCGCGGCGGAAGTTCAGCAGCTGCTCTTCGCTGATGCGGCCTTCGAGGAAGGCGCGCGCATAGATGCCAGGCGACGAGTGGCCCTGGATGTACAGCAGGTCGCCGCCGTGGGTGTCGGTCGGGGCGTGCCAGAAGTGGTTGAAGCCGATGCCGAGCATGTTGGCCAGCGAGGCGAACGACGAGATGTGGCCACCGAGGTCGCCGTCGGCGCGGTTGGCCTTGACGACCATCGCCATCGCATTCCAGCGCATCCACGAGCGCAGGCGCTCTTCGTATTCGAGGTTGCCCGGGCTGTTGACGTTCAGGTGCGCGGGAATGGTGTTGACGTAGGCGGTGTTGCTGGAGAACGGGACGTGGGCGCCACGGCGGCGCGCCAGGTCGACCAGGCGCTCCATCAGGTAGTGCGCGCGTTCGGTACCTTCGTTTTCGATGACCGCTTCAAGCGCGTCGAGCCATTCCTTGGTTTCGAGCGTATCTGGGTCGTTGGCGGCCTGGGCCGTCAACTGATCGAGTTGAGCTGACATTGGTGCGTCTCCTTGGTTTTGGTGGCCCACGTCGATCTCCCTGATCGCCCGCCGGCGGATTGATGAACATCTAACCTGAATTAATCGACCAGATTCTACCAGTGCCCCATCTCTTTTTCAAATTACGATATATCGTTTCATAATATGGAATTACCCCATGCGGACGGGATGTGTCTGGCATACCGGTAGGGTGGGCGGGAAACCCGCCCACCCTACGTCCCTTCGGTATGCCTTACGAATAGATCGGCCACATGCATCACCCCATCCATAGTACCCCTATAAATATGACAACGAACCACGCCGCGCGGCGCGCGATACCGCGCCTTCGCGCGCAAGCGCCGTATAATTTCATTTTTGTCCAGTGATGAGCCCCAACATGCCAGCGCAACTGATCGACGGAGTCCAACTTTCCCAACAACTGCGTGCCGAGATCGCCGGGCGTGCCGCGAAACTGGCCGCCGCCGGCCAGCAGCCGGGCCTGGCCGTGATCCTGGTCGGCGAAGACCCGGCCAGCCAGGTCTACGTGCGCAACAAGGTCAAGGCCTGCGGCGACGTCGGCTTTCATTCGGTGCTGGAAAAATACGATGCCGACCTGAGCGAAGCTGCCCTGCTCGCCCGCATCGACGCCCTCAACAACGACTCGGCCATCCACGGCATCCTGGTGCAGATGCCGCTGCCGCGCCACATCAATCCAAGCCGTGTGATCGAGGCGATCGCCACCGCCAAGGACGTCGACGGCTATTCGGTGCTGTCGGCCGGCGAACTGGTTGCCAACCTGCCGGGCTTCCGCCCCTGCACGCCCTACGGCTGCATGAAGCTGATCGAGTCCACCGGCTATGACCTGCGCGGCAAGCATGCGGTGGTCATCGGCCGCTCGAACACGGTCGGCAAACCGATGGCGCTGCTCCTCTTGCAAGCCAACGCTACCGTGACCATATGCCATAGCGCCACGCCGAACCTGGGTGTGTACACGCGCCAGGCCGACGTGGTCGTGGCCGCCGTCGGCCGCCGCAACACGCTCACCGCCGACATGGTGAAACCGGGCGCGATCGTGATCGACGTCGGCATGAACCGCGACGATGCCGGCAAACTGTGCGGCGACGTCGATTTCGCCGGCGTCAAGGAAGTCGCTTCGCACATCACCCCGGTGCCGGGTGGCGTGGGGCCGATGACGATCACGATGCTGTTGATGAATACGGTCGAGTCCGCGGAACGCGTGCTCGGCAAGCGCCAGGAACAGCTGGGTCAGCCTGCGGGCATGGACCCGCGTCCTGGCACCGCATGAACTTTGGAAGGAAATCATAGAATGGAAACAAACGCCAGCAATCCCCTCCTCGATTTCTCGGGCCTGCCGCGTTTCGATGCGTTCCGTCCGGAACACGTCACGCCGGCCATCGAGCAGCTGATCGAGGAAGCCGCCGCCGTGGTAGCGCAGCTCGAGGCGCCATCCGACAACGTCACCTGGGACAACTTCGTCGTGCCGCTCGAGGAAGCCACCGAGCGCCTCGGCCGCGCCTGGGGCATCGTCAACCACATCAACCACGTGGCCGACACCCCCGAACTGCGCGCCGTCTACAACGAAAACCAGCCGAAAGTGACCGAGTTCTGGACCTCGCTGGGCCAGAACGAAGCGCTGTTCGACAAATACAAGGCGATCCGCGCCGGCGCCGACTACGACAGCCTGAGCCCGGCCCGCAAGCGCATCGTCGAGAACGCCTTGCGCGATTTCCGCCTGGGCGGCGCCGAACTGCCGGCCGACAAGAAGGAACGCTTCGGCGCCATCCAGGAACAGCACGCGGCGATCTCGACGCGCTTTTCCGAAAACGTGCTCGACGCGACCAACGATTACAAGCTCCTCATCGAAGACGAAGCGGAACTGGCGGGCATCCCCGACGACGCCAGGGACGCGGCCCGCGCCGCCGCCGAAGCGGCCGGCAAGACCGGCTACCAGTTCTCGCTGCACTTCCCGTCCTACTTCCCGATCCTGCAGTTCGCTGACAACCGCCAGCTGCGCGAGACGATTTATCGCGCCAGCGCCACGAAAGCGTCGGACATGGGCACCGTCTTCAGCGAAGCGGAAAAATGGGACAACACGCAGAACATCGCCCAGCTCCTGAAGCTGCGCCACGAAGAAGCGCAGCTGCTCGGCTACCGCAACTTCGCGGAGGTGTCGCTGGTGCCGAAGATGGCCGAGAGCCCGGAACACGTGATCAGCTTCCTGGAAGACCTGGCGGTCCGCGCGCGTCCGTTCGCCGAGAAAGACCTGACCGAACTGCGCGCTTTCGCCAAGGACGAGCTCGGCATCGAAGACTTGCAGGCCTGGGACGTGGCCTACGCCTCGGAAAAACTGCGCGAGCAGCGCTATGCCTTCTCGGCGCAGGAAGTGAAAAATTACTTCCCTGAACCGAAGGTCATCGAAGGCCTGTTCAAGGTCGTGCAAACACTGTTCTCGGTGCAGATCACGCCGGACACCGCCCCGGTCTGGCATCCGGACGTGCGCTTCTACCGCATCGAACGCGACGGCCAGCTGGTCGGCCAGTTCTACTTCGACCTGTACGCGCGCGCCGGCAAGGGCCAGGGTGCGTGGATGGACGACGCGCGCGGACGCCGCCTGGCCACCGGCGGCATCGTGCAGACGCCGGTCGCCTACCTCACCTGCAACTTCACGCCGCCGGCCACCAGGGACGGCAAGCTGCAGCCATCGCTGCTCACGCACGATGAAGTGACGACCCTGTTCCACGAATTCGGCCACGGCCTGCACCACATGCTGACCGAAGTCGAGGAACTGTCGGTGTCGGGCATCTCGGGTGTCGAGTGGGATGCGGTCGAGCTGCCGTCTCAGTTCATGGAAAACTTCTGCTGGGAGTGGGACGTGTTGCAAGGCATGACCGCCCACGTGAAAACGGGCGAACCGTTGCCGCGCGCGCTGTACGACAAGATGCTGGCAGCGAAAAACTTCCAGTCGGGCATGCAGACCCTGCGCCAGGTCGAGTTCTCGCTGATCGACATGCACCTGCACTACGATTTCGATCCAAGCAGCCAGCAGATCGTGCAGGAATTGATCGACAGCGTGCGCCGCAAGTTCTCGATCATGATCCCGCCCGCGTTCAACCGCTTCCAGCATTCGTTCGGCCACATCTTTGCCGGCGGTTACGCGGCCGGCTACTACAGCTACAAGTGGGCCGAAGTGCTGTCGGCGGACGCCTATGCCGCCTTCGAGGAAGCCCTGGAGGCCGGCGGCGGCGAGTTGCTGGCCGAAACCGGACGCCGCTTCCAGCGCGAGGTGCTGGCGGTGGGCGGTTCGCGTCCGGCGCTGGAATCGTTTACGGCCTTCCGTGGACGGGAGCCGTCGATTGACGCCCTTCTCCGTCATAGCGGCATGAGCGCCTGATTGTTGAATGACCTGCGCGCCGGCGGAAAGTTCGCCGGCGCGCAGCGATGCAAACCAACCGCCGTTCGACGCGCCGGATTACAATCTGATCCATGACACGGATCGACTTTCACACCAACATCCCCGACAAGCTCGCCTACGCCTGCCGCCTGGCGCGCAAGGCCTATTCGGCGAAGGCAAAAATCGTCCTGCTGGCCGAAGACGCCGCCCAGGCCGCGGCGCTGAACGAAGCGCTGTGGACGCTCTCGAACACCGATTTCCTGCCGCACGTGATGGCCGACGACCCGCTCGCGCCCGAAACCCCGATCATCATCACCGACAGCGAAGAAGCGGAGTTGCCGCACCACGAGATGCTGGTGAATCTCACGCGCCGCACCCCGAGCACCTTCGCCCAGTTCGCGCGCGTGTTCGAGATCATTTCCATCGACGAGCAGGATGCCGCCGCCGGGCGCCAGCGCTATGTCGCCTACAAGAAGCAGTCCTATCCGCTGACCCACTTCGTCGCAGGACAATCATGAGCCAGAACCCCGTCTTCGATAGCAGCATTCCCGTGTTGACTGAAGTCGTGCTGGAGCCGGCGCTTGTATCGCCTGCGCCGCCGGCGCCGGCCGGGCAGGCCGAGGCGGAGGATGCGCTGGCGGCGGAGCCGGTACCGGAGCCGGCCCAGGCCGAGGAAGCCGCCGCACCGGCGCCGGCGGCGGTCGAGACGCAGGCTGCGCTGCAAGCGCTGCCCCTGCCCGCGCCTGATTGGGAAGAACTCGAGCGCCGCATTGCCGAGCGCGTGCTGGCACAGTTGCAGCCGCAGATCGATGCCATCGTGCGCAACGCGCTGGCCTCGGCCGGCGACCAGATCCACATCGGGCTGCGCCAGGCGGTCGAGCAGGTGGTGGCGCAGCAAGTCGCATCCATTCAATTCGGCCAGTAGAGTAGGCCGGGCCGCGCAGGACGCAATTGTGCACAACATCGCATGCGTTTCGATTGCGCACATGCCTGACGGTGGGCATGCCCACCCTACAACACCTTAAAACGGTGCATGCCCCTTCCCTTTCGCCTCCAAACCGTGCGCATTTCTTCCTCTGCGCACCACGCATGACCACCCCGCGCAATACCACTTTCCACACCCTCTGAATTGTTGTACCTTTTGCTCTGCATTACGAAACAGGCGCCTGCCGGCGGTGTATCGGGGCGCTCGTCATCCCCCACTTTGGAGAACGTATGACCACGAAGCTCATTCCCCTTGCCATCGCGATGCTGTTCGCTGCCAACGCCAGCGCCCAGCAGGTCGTCAAGATCGGCCACGTCGGCCCGGTCTCCGGCCCCAACTCGCACCTCGGCAAGGACAACGAGAACGCCGCTCGCATGGCGATCGACGAGCTCAATGCAAAAGGTTTTATCGTCAATGGCCAGACGGTCACGCTGCAACTCGTGGCCGAGGACGACGCGTCCGATCCGAAGCAAGGCACGGCGGTGGCGCAGAAGCTGGTCGACGCCAAGGTCAAGGGCGTCATCGGCCACCTGAACTCGGGCACCAGCGTGCCGGCGTCCAAAATCTACAACGATGCCGGCATCCCGCAGATTTCGCCGGCCACCACCGCCACCCAGTACACCAAGCAACGCTTTCCGGGCGCCTTCCGCGTGGTCGCCAATGACGCCAAGCTCGGCGGCACGCTGGGCAAGTATGCGGTCGACACGCTCAAGGTGAAAAACATCGCCGTCATCGACGACCGCACCACCTACGGCCAGGGTGTTGCTACCGAATTCGTGAAGGGCGCCAAGGGTCCGGGCGTGCGCATCGTCGGCAAGGAATTCACCAGCGCCACCGCTACCGACTACACCGCCATCCTGACCTCGATCCGCGCCAAGAAGCCGGACCTGGTTTTCTTCGGCGGCATGGATTCGGTGGGCGGGCCGATGCTCAAGCAAATGAAGGCGCTCGGCATCAATGCGCGCTTCATGGGCGGCGACGGCATCTGTACCGAGGCGCTCGGCCGCCTGGCGGGCGACGCCGTCGGCGAAGGTAAAGTGATTTGCGCCGAAGCGGGCGGCGTGACCGGCGACCAGGAAAAAGCGATGACCGACTTCCGTGCCCGTTTCAAGCAGAAGACCGGCGCCGAGGTGCAGTTGTACGCCCCTTATGTCTACGATGCGGTGATGGTGATGGCGGCGGCCATGCAAAAAGCCAATTCGGTCGAGCCTGCGAAATACCTGCCGGAACTCAAGAAAATCAATTACAAGGGCGTGACCGGCACCATCGCCTTCGATGCGTCGGGCGACATCAACAACGGCGCCCTGACCCTGTACACCTTCAAGGGCGGCAAGCGCAGCAAGATGGATGTGATCCGCTGAGCGCGGCTCACTGGATACGGCCGGGACATGTGCCTGGCCTGAACAAAAAGCAAAAAAGCGCGCCCTTCACAGCGGCGCGCTTTTTTATGTCGCTGCCTAGCGGCAGCCTGTATCAGGCAATTACTTGGTCGCCAACACCCATTTCACCAGGGTGCGCGCTTCCGCTTCATTCACCTGCATGTTGGCCGGCATCGCCACCGGGCCCCAGACCCCCTGGCTACCCATCATGACTTTTTGCACCAGCTTGTCCTCGACCCCTTTGCGGCCAGCGTACTTCTCGGCGATGTCCTTGTAAGCAGGACCGACGATCTTGGTTTGGGTTGCATGGCACGACATGCAGTTCTTGGCTTTCGCCAGGTCGGCTTGCGCGAACGCGCTCGACGATGCCAGTACCGACAACAGACCGCACAACACCAAAGAACGTTTCATCTGACTCTCCAAAAATAATGCCTGCATTCTACCGCGTTTCCCGCTAGTAGCTGCTCGCGGTCACACTCTGTAACCTCCCTTACCTTTTGAGGTTGCACGGTTTCCACGTCCGCGGCATATTTTTCCACAGAGCACTAATTTGTTTGTAAGATGGCCGCTCTCCCGGAGAATCCCATGCCCCTGATCCTGTTGATTGTCGCGCTGCTGCTGCTGCGCTTTTTTGAAATCTGGAAGTTTGCCCAGCTGTCGTACTGGTGGATCGTCGCGCTGATGGTGTTTGCCTTCGTCTGGTTCGAGTACGTGGAAAAACTGCTCGGCTGGGACAAGAAGAAGGCGCATGACGAGGACGACAAGCGGCGCCGCGCGCGCGTGAAGAATTCGTTCGACAAGCGTAAGTAGTGCGCGATCTCGACTGAGAAAGTGGCGTACCCTATGGTGCGCCACCGTCAACAATCACCCCGTCACCGCCCCCTTGCTCGCACTCGACGCCAGCGCCGCAAACTTGGCCAGCACCCCACGCGTATAGCGCGGCGCGGGCCGGGTCCATGCCGCGCGGCGGCGGGCGATTTCTTCCTCGTCCACGTTCAGCTGGATCAGCAAGGCGTTGGCGTCGATCGTCACCGAATCGCCCTCCTCGACCAGCGCGATGGTGCCGCCCTCGAAGGCTTCCGGCGCTACGTGGCCGACCACCATGCCCCAGGTGCCGCCCGAGAAGCGCCCGTCGGTGATCAACCCGACCGATTCGCCCAGGCCCTGGCCGATCAGCGCGCCGGTCGGCGCCAGCATTTCCGGCATGCCGGGGCCGCCCTTCGGACCCAGGTAGCGCAGCACCAGCACGTCGCCGGGGTTGATGCGCTTGGCCATGATCGCCTCCATCGCCGAATACTCGTCGTCGAACACGCGCGCCGGGCCGGTGATCGCCGGGTTTTTCAGGCCCGTGATCTTGGCGACGCAGCCTTCCGGCGACAGGTTCCCTTTCAGCACCGCTAGGTGGCCCTGGGCGTACAGCGCATTGTCGAGCGAACGGATCACGTCCTGCCCGGCCGCGGGTGTGGACGGCACGTCGGCCAGTTCCTCGGCCAGCGTGCGTCCGGTGATCGTGATGCAGTCGCCGTGCAGCAGGCCGGCGTCGAGCAGCAGCTTCATCACCTGCGGCACGCCGCCCGCCCGGTGCAGGTCGGTGGCGACGTACTGGCCCGAGGGTTTCAGGTTGCAGATGACCGGCACCTGGCGCCGGATGCGCTCGAAGTCGTCCAGCGTCCATTCGACCTCGGCCGCGTGGGCAATCGCGAGATAGTGCAGCACGGCGTTGGTCGAGCCTCCCGTCGCCATGATCAGCGATACCGCGTTTTCGATCGATGCGCGCGTGATGATGTCGCGCGGCTTCAGGTCGCGTTTCACCGCCTCCACCAGTACCCGCGCCGATGCGGCGCACGAGTCCACTTTTTCGGCGTCCGGGTTGGCCATGGTCGACGAATACAGCAGCGACATGCCGAGCGCCTCGAACGAGGACGACATCGTGTTGGCCGTGTACATGCCGCCGCAGGAACCGGACGATGGGCAGGCGTTCCTTTCGATGCCGTCGAAATCTTCCTGGCTCATGCGCCCGGCGGTGAATTCGCCCACCGCCTCGAAGCTCGAGACGATGGTGAGATCCTTGCCTTTCCAGTGACCCGGCTTGATCGTGCCGCCATACACGTAGATGCCGGGCACGTTGGCGCGCGCCAGTGCGATCATCCCGCCCGGCATGTTCTTGTCGCAGCCGCCGATCACGACCACGCCATCCATCCACTGGCCATTCACGCAGGTTTCGATGCAGTCGGCGATCACCTCGCGCGAAATCAGCGAGAATTTCATGCCCTCGGTGCCCATCGACATGCCGTCCGAAATGGTCGGGGTGCCGAATACCTGCGGATTGGCCCCGTTTTCCTTGACCGTCGCCACCGCGATGTCGGCCAGCTTTTGCAGGCCGGAGTTGCAGGGCGTGATGGTCGAATGGGCGTTGGCGATGCCGATCATCGGCTTGTCGAAATCTTCCTGCCGGTAGCCCATCGCGTAATACATCGAGCGGTTCGGACTGCGGGCGACGCCTTCGGTGACGTTGCGCGAGCGGCGGTTGTAGCGCGGCTGTTCAGCCATGATGGACTCCCGAGGAATTGATCTTGTGAGGATGCCTCGCATGCCTGGGAGCGTCAAATACAAGATTGATATGTAAAATGTATCAGTCCTACTCATATCCATGGCAATGCATATCGAATGAATCTCGAACGAATAAGTCTCCAACTACGGCAGCTGCGCTATTTCGTCACCGTCGCCGAAGAATTGCACTTCGGCCGCGCCGCCGCGCGCCTGCACATGACCCAGCCGCCGCTGTCGCAGGCGATCGCCACGCTCGAGGATACGCTGGGCGCGCCGCTGTTCCTGCGCAACCGGCGGCAAGTCGTCTTGACGGATGCCGGCGCCGCCCTGCTGCCGGAGGCACGGCGCCTGCTCGACAGCGCCGCCGGCTTGCCCGACCTGGTGCGCCGCGCCGCCGCCGGCGAGTCCGGACGCCTCGCGCTTTCCTTCGTCACCCCGGCCGACTACAGCGTGCTGCCGCCGCTGCTGCGCGACTACAGCGCGGCCTATCCGAACGTCCAGCTGGTCTTGCAGGAAGCGACGACCGACGTGCAAATCGACGATCTGCTGCACGAACGCATCGACGCCGGCCTGGTGATCCCGCCGCTGTCGGACAAGGCGGGAGCGCAGCTCGACTACATGAAAGTGCTGGAAGAGCCGCTGGTGCTGTGCGCACCCACCGGCGTCCTGCCTGCCGGCAGCGGGCCAGTCGACCTGCGCACGCTGCGCACTCTGCCGCTGATCATTTTCCCGCGCAAAAGTGCGCCCGCCCTGCACGACGCCATCCTCAGCTGCTTCCACGAGGCGGGCCTGTCGCCCGAGATCGGCCAGGAAGCGATCCAGATGCAGACCATCGTCAGCCTCGTCTCGGCGGGCATGGGCTTGGCACTTGTGCCACAATCCGTCTCGAACCTGATGCGCCCCGGCGTAGAATACCGGGCGCTTGCCGGCCCGACGCCGCTGGCGCCGTTAGTTGAACTCGGCCTGGCCTGGCGCCGCGACAATGCCTCGCCGGTGCTGCGGGGCTTTTTGGAATTACTAAGGAAAGAATAATTATGCTGGTACACCCGAATCCGGACCCGATCGCCTTTTCGATCGGCCCGGTGGCCATCCACTGGTATGGCCTGATGTACGTGGTCGCGTTCGGCCTGTTCCTGCTGCTGGGACGCGTGCGCATCCGCCAGCCGCACATCGCCGCCCAGGGCTGGAAGGCCGAAGACCTGGACGACATGCTGTTCTACGGCATGCTGGGGGTGGTGATCGGCGGCCGCCTGGGCGAAGTGCTGTTCTACCAGCCAGCCCACTTCCTCGCCAATCCGCTCGACATTTTCAAGGTCTGGCAGGGCGGCATGTCCTTCCACGGCGGTTTTATTGGCGTGCTGGTCGCGATGGCGCTATGGGCGCGGAAGGCCGGGCGCAACCTGCTCGACGTGTACGACTTCATCGCCCCGATGGTCCCGCTTGGCTACGCCGCCGGCCGCCTCGGCAACTTCATCAACCACGAACTGCCGGGCCGCCTGGCCGACCCGAGCCTGCCCTGGGCCATGCTCTGGCCCAACCCGAACGGCGTCGGCTTCCTCGACGCCCCGCGCCATCCGTCGCCGCTGTACCAGATGCTGATCGACGGCATCCTGGTGTTCCTCATCCTGTGGCCGTTCGCGCGCAAGGCACGTCCGCGCCTGGCGGTAGGCGCGATGTTCACCCTGCTGTATGGCTGCGCCCGCTTCTTCACCGAATACTTCCGCGTACCGGATTGGGAAACCACGGTTGCCGGCATGCCGATCACCTCGGGCCAGGTGCTGTCGCTGCCGATGATCGTCGCGGCGCTGATCATGCTGGGGTGGGCATATTCGAGGGATGGCAAATCGCCGGTGCGGGCGTAAAAACCCCATGCCGTGGACGATGGCCTCGGCGTAGGGTGGTCGGCTCCACCCTGACGCGTGATCGATACGCGGCTTGAACGCCGCCCACGCGTAACGCATGCATGGTGCCTGCAGGGCCGCAGGCCGCTCAGGCGTTACGCGTGGGCGGCGTCCAGGCTGCGTGTCAATCACCCGGGCGGGTGGAGCCGACCACCCTACATCGCCTTCCAGAACATGTACGCCGCCAGCGCATACAGAATCACCGCAAACACCTTCTGCAATTGCCGCACCGGCATCCGGTGCGCGGTGCGCGCGCCGAGCGGGGCCGTCACCACGCTCGCCAGCACGATGATCAACAGCGCCGGCAGGTAGATGAAGCCGAGCGAATAGTCCGGCAGTCCCAATTCACCCCAGCCATAGAACACATTCGCCAGCGTGCCCGCCAGCGCGATCGGGAAGCCGAGCGCGGCGCTGGTGGCGACGGCGTTGTGGATGCGCACGCCGCACCAGGTCATGAAGGGCACGGAAACGAAGCCGCCACCCGCCCCCACCAGCCCGGCCAGCACGCCGATCACACCGCCGGCGGCGAACATGCCGCCGCTGCCTGGCAGGTCGCGTGCCGCGGCCGGCTTCTTGTTGACCAGCATTTGCGTGGCCGAAAAGGCGACGAAGGCGCCGAAGAACCAGGCCAGCGTCGATGCATTCATTTGCTTGCCGATCCAGGGCCCGATGGTCGAGCCGACCACGATGCCCGGCGCCAGCAATGCCACGATGCGCCAGACCACGGCGCCATGCTTGTGGTGCGCGCGCACCGAGGACAGCGAGGTGAACATGATGGTGGCGAGCGAGGTGGCGATCGCCATGTGCACCACCAGCGCCTCGGGCACGCCGCGCGCCGTCAGGATCATGGTAATGAAGGGCACCAGGATCATGCCGCCGCCGATGCCGAGCAGGCCGGCGGCAAAGCCGCCAAAGGCGCCCATTGCCAGCAGGGCCAGGATCAGGAGCGGGTCCATCAGCGCTGCCCTTCGCCAATATGCGTCAGCGGGCCGCGGCAGTGCCGGCGAGAGAAAAGGTGTCGATGCATGTTGTTCTTCGAAGTGGGACGGGTGCATCGATTGTAACGGCTGCGCGGCCTTCCCAGCGGAAGCCCGGCGATTCCGGCATGCGCATGCCGCGCCTGCCTCGCTCAGTCCACGGCCGGCCCGTGCGGGTCGAGCTGCTTCGAAATCAGCTCGGCAAACAGGCGCATGGTGGTGGTCGTGGTCTTGTTGCTCAATGCCGCAGGCGCCGGATCGATCCCGCAGAGCGTACCGAAATAGGCGCCTCCAGGACGAAACAGCGGTAGCGAGAAATAGCTCTGGAATCCATACATGAGCGGCGTGGGGTGGTTCTTGTATTGCGCGCTGTCGTCGACGCAATCGATGACAATCGCCTGGCCCGTATCGCGCACGTCTTCGCACAGCGTCGTCGTCAGGTCGAGGGGATCGCCCGGCTTCAGGCCGAAGTCGAGGCGGTCCAGTACGGCGCAGGCGGTCCACTCGGTGGCGGTGACGTGGGCAACACAGATGAATCCGAGCCCGGTCAGGTCGGCCAGGGTTTGCAGGATATCGGGTACGGCACGGATGGCCTGGACTTCTTCGACACAGGGCGGCAGGACGTTTACCAACTTTTAACTCCGGATTGCGTTTGAGGGTGGCAAATCCTACCATCCACGGCGCACCGAATTCAAAGTTCCCTGTCCTCTTGCCCCGTGGGTCAGCTGCCGCTGTCGGTTGCCAGTCCCGCGCTCATCCATCCGGTGATTCCCGCCGACATGACCCGCACATCGGTATAGCCGAGCTTTTCCACGCGCCGCGCCGCGTTCGGCGCCTTGCGGCACAGCGGGTTCGAGCAGTAGAAAACCAGCGGCGTGGTGCGCTCGGCGGGCAGCGCGGTCGCATCGAAATCCGGCGCCAGGTTGACCGCGCCCGGCACCCGCGCCTTCAGCCAGGCCTGGCGCGCATTCAGGTCGAACACGGCGAGTCCGTCTTTTCCCAGGCGCCCCTGCAGCTCGCGCGGCGCAATCGACTTCAGTCCCATCAGCATGGCGAACATGATTATTCTCCTCAGCCGCGCGCGGCGGTGCGGCCGATGCCGAAACAGCGCAGCAGCGCGGCCGCCAGCGCCACGGCGAGCACGCCGCCGCCGACCAGGTACATGCTGGACAGCGGCGCCAGCAGCATCGCGAGGATGTAGCCGAGGCCGCCCAGCACCAGGCTCCAGCCGGCGAAGCGGCGCGCCGCCTGCTCTGCCGCGGGCGGGCAGCGCAGGCGCGCCATGCTGGTGAGCGACTTTGGAATCACATTCGCGTAGAACAGGACGATGCAGCCGAGCAGCGCGCCGGTGAAGCGCTGCGACCACTCGGGCGACAGGTATTCCGGCGCCGCCCATTTCAGGGCGGCGGAGGTGCCGACGATCAATACCGCGGCGAACAGCGCGCGGCCCAGCGGGAAAGCTTTGCTCATGACTTCTCCTGGTGCGATTTCACTTCGGAAGGCCGTCTTCCGGCCGCGAGACTTGCAGTCCAAACGTTTGCGCGAAAGCGAGCAGCGCCTCTTCCAGCACCGACAACTTGAGGCGGTAGGTGACATTCCTCCCCTGCTTGTCGGCCTCGATCAGGTCTGCATTGACGAGCACGGCGAAGTGCGCCGACATGGTGGGCTTGGAGACGTCGAACATGTCGGCAAGTTCCCCCGCGCCGATGGGTCCGGCCTGCAGCAATTGCAGGACCTTGCGGCGGGTCGGGTCGGACAAGGCTTTGAATACGGTGCTCATGTGATCGATTATTAGCTAATCATCTAAATATCACAAGCACTTTCGCACATGCGGCGAAAAATACCCGATCAGGGTGTAGTGCGGATAAAGTCGACGATGGTGTTCCACTGCGCACTAGTGACCGGCGAAATGGAAAGGCGGCTGCCTTTCTGCAGCAGGACCATGTCTTCGAGCGCCGGCATCGCGCGCATCTCGGCCAGCGGCAAATAGCGCCCCTTTTCTTTCGCCTGCACGTCGACCGATATCCAGCGCGGCTGCGCGGGCGTGGCTTTCGGGTCGAAGTATTTGCCGCCGCTATCGAATTGGCTGGCGTCCGGATAAGGACCGCTCACGACTTCGGCGATGCCGGCAACGCCGGGAACGGCGCAACTGGAGTGATAAAACAGGATGCCGTCGCCGACCTGCATGGCATCGCGCATGAAATTCCGCGCCTGGTAGTTGCGCACGCCGAACCAGGCGACTGTCTGCGCGGGCGCCGCGAGAACGTCGTCGAAACTGACTTCATCGGGCTCGGATTTCATCAACCAGTAACGCATTGCGCAATGACTCCTTTATACGCGCGTGAATGAAACAGGCATAAAAAAACGGCTGCGTGCACATGCCCGCAACCGCTTCTATGGAATAAAGCCCCGCCTGTGCCGTTTTTTGCCGGCATCCCGAACCTGATGGCTCAAGGTGGTCACAGTCAGTTCAATTTCGGGTTCGTCGAACTAGCGACGCTCACGCCCATCAAACACTATCCCGCAACCTATGCATGTAAATGGTTCAAGGAATATATGGCAATCTCGAACACCGCAGGGTGCCTCGCAGTTTACTCGCTTGAAGCCTCATGTCAAACGAATTTGGCCGCTCACGGCAAATTTTCTTGCGGCGCCAGGGCCTGGTCGAGGACGCTGTGCATCACTTCCAGTTTTTGTTTCACTTCGAGCATGGTCATGTCCGACAGTGGCCCTTGCGGCGACTTGACCGACAGGAATTCGGCGGCCACGCTGAGCGCGGCCATGACCGCGATGCGGTCGTTGCCCTTGACTTTGCCGGAGTCGCGCAGCGCGGTCATCTTGCCGTCGAGATAGCGCACGGCGTCGCGCAGCGTCGCCTGCTCGCCTTCCTTGCAGGCCAGGCGGTAGGGCTGGCCCATGATCGTCACATCCAGGTAAATCATCGGGCGGCCTCGGGTTCGATGGGTGCAGCAGCGTTCGCTTCATCCGCTTCAGCGTCGGCTTCGGGCGCGGGCAATTGCTCGATCACGGCTTCGACCTTGTGCTGGACCTCGACAAGGCGTTCGACGAGCGCCATGTTGACCTCGTTGAGCACCAGGTTCGTCTGGCGCAAATGCGCATTCTCGCTGCGCAGCGACCCGACCAGCTCGGCGAGCCGCTCGATCTTGTCGGATAAGTCTTGGAATTCGGAAATCATTCGGTACTATAGGTTGGATAAGGGTTGACAGTCAACAGCATAGCGTGTTTGGCAAGATGGCGTTTCATGGGGCGTTCGGGAATTGCGCTCGCCATCGTTGCGGGCATCGCCGCTGCTCCACCGCCGCACCGCGTGGACGGAGTCCACCCTACATATACGGTTGCTCACCCTGCCCGGCCGTTTCGTACAGTCTTTTGATATTGCTCAATTACCCGCCAACAGTGCGTCAAGTCGAATCCATTCAGTGCTAGTCTCTCCGCTTTGTGCCTGCGCAAAGGCAAGCCAAGCACATCATTCTGTCTGCATACCTTGAGCACGATCAAACAGACGCAGCTTATTTTGCAACATGGCAGCTTGAAATACCCTGATGTCGTCCCTATAATTAGCACTCGTTAGTTGAGAGTGCTAACAACTCTTTCAAAGCCGCAGCGCACACCGCGAGGCGGACATCGAAGCAAACAAACGCTAGTCCAAACCACTGAATAAAGGAGTTTTGCATGAACCTTCGCCCACTGCACGATCGCGTTATCGTGAAGCGTCTCGACCAGGAAACCAAGACTGCCTCCGGCCTGATCATCCCTGATGCAGCTGCCGAGAAGCCAGACCAGGGCGAGATCCTCGCCGTCGGCAACGGCAAAGTCCAGGAAAACGGTCAAGTCCGTGCACTGGAAGTCCAGGTCGGCGACCGCGTCCTGTTCGGCAAGTACTCGGGCCAGTCGGTCAAGGTCGACGGCCAGGAACTGCTGGTGATGCGTGAAGAAGACATCATGGCCGTGCTGGTCAAGTAATCCTCCTCCCTCAGAACATCTCACGAAATAACGGAGAAACAAAAAATGGCAGCTAAAGAAGTAATTTTCGGCGACGCAGCGCGCGCCAAGATGGTTGAAGGCGTCAACATCCTCGCCAACGCAGTCAAGGTCACCCTGGGTCCTAAAGGCCGCAACGTCGTGCTGGACCGTGCCTTCGGCGCCCCGACCGTCACCAAGGACGGCGTCTCGGTCGCGAAAGAGATCGAACTCAAAGACAAGCTCATGAACATGGGCGCGCAGATGGTCAAGGAAGTCGCTTCGAAAACCAGCGACAACGCCGGCGACGGCACCACCACCGCGACCGTGCTGGCACAAGCCATCGTGCGCGAAGGCATGAAGTTCGTTGCCGCCGGCATGAACCCGATGGACCTGAAGCGCGGCATCGACAAGGCAGTCGCTGCCACCGTCGAAGAGCTGGCGAAGATCGCCCGTCCATGCACCACCACCAAGGAAATCGCCCAGGTCGGCGCGATCTCGGCAAACTCCGACTACTCGATCGGCGAGCGTATCGCTGAAGCGATGGAAAAAGTCGGCAAGGAAGGCGTCATCACCGTCGAAGACGGCAAGTCGCTGAACGACGAACTCGACATCGTCGAAGGCATGCAGTTCGACCGCGGCTACCTGTCGCCGTACTTCATCAACAACCCGGACAAGCAAGTCGCCATCCACGACCAGCCGTTCGTCCTGCTGTGCGACAAGAAGATCTCGAACATCCGTGACCTGCTGCCGGTACTGGAACAAGTCGCGAAAGCCGGCCGTCCGCTGGTGATCATCGCCGAAGACATCGAAGGCGAAGCGCTGGCGACCCTGGTCGTCAACAACATCCGCGGCATCCTGAAGACCGTTGCAGTGAAAGCCCCAGGCTTTGGCGACCGTCGCAAGGCCATGCTGGAAGACATCGCTGTCCTGACCGGCGGCCAGGTCATCGCCGAAGAAGTCGGCCTGACCCTGGAAAAGGTCACCCTGGCGGAACTCGGCCAGGCCAAGCGTGTCGAAGTCGGCAAGGAAAACACCATCATCATCGACGGCGCCGGCGCCGCTGAATCGATCGAAGCGCGCGTCAAGCAAGTGCGCATCCAGATCGAAGAAGCGACCTCGGACTACGACCGCGAAAAACTGCAAGAGCGCGTGGCCAAACTGGCCGGCGGCGTTGCCGTGATCAAGGTTGGCGCTGCCACCGAAGTCGAAATGAAGGAAAAGAAAGCCCGCGTCGAAGATGCGCTGCACGCGACCCGCGCAGCCGTCGAAGAAGGCATCGTGCCAGGCGGCGGCGTCGCCCTGCTGCGTGCCCGCGCCAACCTGAACGTCAAGGGCGACAACCCTGACCAGGAAGCCGGCATCAAGATCGTCCTGCGCGCCATGGAAGAGCCGCTGCGCATGATCGTCCAGAACGCCGGCGAAGAAGCATCGGTCGTCGTCTCGGGCGTGCTGGCCGGCCAGGGCAACTACGGCTACAACGCCGCCAACGGCACCTACGGCGACATGGTCGAAATGGGCGTGCTGGACCCAGCCAAGGTCACCCGCTCGGCCCTGCAGAACGCAGCGTCGATCGCCGGCCTGATGCTGACCACCGACTGCATGGTCTCGGAAGTTGCCGAAGACAAGCCAGCCGGCGGCATGGGCGGCATGGGTGGTATGGGCGGCATGGGCGGTATGGACGGCATGATGTAAGTTGCTCATTGCTGTCTGCTTGGCGCCGGTTCGCCGGCGCCCTGACGCACTTGATAAAAGCCCGCACGGTTTGCGCCTTGCGGGCTTTTTTACTTTTTGGAGAAGACGATGGCTCTAGTAAATGCAGAAGACCTGGAAGACGCGGTCCTGATGGTGTCGGAAGCGGGTACCAATGCCAAGGCCTGGGTGTCGCTCGACACGGGCGCGGTTCACGTTCGTTCCGAGCTGGTACCCGCGGACCTGGCGCCCCTGCCGGACGATATCGACACCTCGGCGCGCTACGTTCCGGTGCCGACCATGCACAATCTCGACCTCGGCATGCAGCTGGTGTTCGATTTTGTCGACGCTGCGCTACCGGACGATGACGAGTACGTGCGCCAGATGTTCAAGCGCTCGGGCGCTTATCGCCGTTTCAGCGAGCTGGTCGAAGAGCGCGGGCTGACCGACCGCTGGCACGATTTCCGCGAGGCGCAGACGCGCGCGGTGCTGGCAGCGTGGTGCGAGGATCACGGTTTACAGTTGGGCTAACGGATCGCTCCATCCGCACGGCGGGCATGCCCGGCCTACGGAGCACATCGGCCACGGACTGCGGTGCAACGTAGGGCGGGCATGCCCGCCGCATTTACGGCCGCGAACCACGCACGTCAACCACTAACCCACATCCGCCGCGCAATCCCTTACCTGCCGGCCCGAAACCGCTTTAACTCATCCCGCAAATACACCCCGCTGGCTACCGCCTTCCCTCCCCCGCACCTGACCTGATAATCCTTGCCGCTCATGCTGCTCTCGCTGGCCGCGCGCACGATGAACGACTCGGTATCCGTGACCAGCCCGCGCTTGAGCAGGTAGTCGTACTTCTTCTGCAAATGCGCGCGCGCCTCCGTCCCCGCGTGCCAACTGCCGTTGCGGTTGAACTGGCAGCCAGGTGTGGCCACATAGTCGAGCAGATGGGCGATTTCTGCCTGCACCTTCGGTTCGGGCGCCGCGGCAGCCACGCCGTGCACGGCAGCAGCCAGCAACAGAGCGCCAATCAGGCGTTTCATACGTTTGATAGATGTCACACGCTCTCCCGGCATGGCCGGCGCCGCATCGAAAGGCGCCGCTATTTCGACAGGCCGCGCAGCAGGGGCGCGCGGTAGTCCTGGTCCTTTTCGTTCCAGTACACGTACCCATGTTTCAGGTCGAGATTGAAGAACGATTCGTAATAGTCGTCGTCGGGCTTCTCGGAGTCGTCCCGTCCGAACAATTTGAGCTTGATCGGCTCGTTTGCCATGTCGATCTCGCCCTGGTGCAAGGCGATGACGGTGAACGCTTCGCTCGGCGCCATCTGCAGCGCCACATGTGGAGCGCCATACGACCGCGCCAATGCGCGCACGAGCCGGTCGCTCTCCGGACCGGTGCGGGAAAACACCACGCCCCGCCGATATACATGGTCCCGGATTAGGGCCATGTCCCGATCCATTCCCGCACGGATGCCCTTGATGACGGTCACCGCCATGCCCACGCGTTCGCCCTCGTAGGAGCCGATCAGGCGAAAGCGGTACTCCATATCGTTCTCGACAAGGTCCACGATCCGGAAGCTGCAGTCAATGAATCCCGCTTCGCTAAATTGCGTCAGGAGGGGATAGCCGTCCTTATCTCGTTTCATGGAAACCTCTGCCTGGGCAAAGCCGCCGACCAAGGCCAGTACGACAAAAGACCATTTCATGATCCGTGGATGTAGTGGTCGAGAACGCGCACATCTTGTTAGCAAGATGCCATGATAGCAAGCTCAAAAGCTGGAATTGCTAGCCGAGCCGCGCCTTTTGCCGGCTTTGCGCGCAATCTAACAGACGCAGCCGCATCATCGGCCTATCGTCCCCGCTCCATTTACCGAGGAGCGAACATGATCAAGGTTACCGGCTATGCGGCCAAGCATTCCTTCAGCCGCCTGAAACCCTATGAATTCGAGCGCGAGGAAGCGGGGGCGCACGAAGTCGAAATCGACGTGCTGTATTGCGGCGTCTGCCATTCGGACATCCACCAGGTGAAAAACGAATGGTCGAACACGGTCTATCCCTGCGTGCCGGGCCACGAAATCGTCGGCCGCGTGACCAAGGTCGGAGCGGCGGTCACCCGCCATGCGGTGGGAGACTTGGTCGGCGTCGGCTGCATGGTCGACAGCTGCGGCCAGTGCGAAGCCTGCCGGTGCGGCGACCAGAATTATTGCGGGAGCCCGAACAGCTGGCTGGCGACCTACAACGGTCCGATGGTGCCGAAGGCGAAGGCCGGCGAAAACATCTACGGCAAGGACAATACCTTCGGCGGCTATTCGAACCTGCTGGTGGTGAAGGAAGATTTTGTCCTGAAGATCCCTGCAAGCCTCAAGCCGGAAGTGGCGGCGCCGATCCTGTGCGCCGGCGTGACCACCTATGCGCCGATGAAGCACTGGGGCGTCAAGGCGGGCGACAAGGTCGGTGTGATCGGCATGGGCGGCCTGGGCCACATGGCCGCGAAAATCGCCAAGGCGATGGGCGCCGAGGTGACGCTGTTCACCACCACCAAGGAGAAGATCGAGGAAGCGCAGAAGCTCGGTTTTACGGCGGTGCTGGAGAAGGATAAAAAAGCATTGGAAGAACTGGCGACCAGCTTCGACTTCATCCTCTCGACCGTGCCCGAGAAGCACGACCTGAATCCCTTCGTGGAACTGCTCAAGCGCGACAGCGTGCTGTGCGTGGTCGGCGCGCTGGAACCGCTGGCGCCACTGGATAACATGTCGATGGCGCAGATGCGCCGTTCGCTGGCCGGTTCCCTGATCGGCAACCTGGCCGAGACCCAGGAAGTGCTCGACTTCTGCGCCGAACACGGCATCGGCCCGGAAATCGAGATGATCCGCATCCAGGACGTCAACGACGCCTACAAAAAGGTCGAAAAGGGCGACGTGCGCTTCCGCTACGTGATCGACATGGCCTCGCTGAAGGAAGAGATCGCGCACGAGAAGTAAGACCTCTCGTGCGGCGGCTTACGCCAGGCGCGCACGCAATGCGGCTGGCCGCGCCGCCCGCTGGTCGAGACGTTCCTGCGCCGGCTGCGCCGCGTCGGCCAGCTTGAACACGCTGACCGCCTGCAGCAGCTGGCCAGCCTGTTCGTGCATGGCGTTCGACGCGGCCGCCGCTTCCTCGACCAGGGCGGCGTTCTGCTGCGTCACTTGGTCCATCTGGTTGATCGCTTCGTTGATCTGGCCGATGCCGGCGGTCTGCTCGTCGGTCGCGGCCGTGATCTCGCCGATGATGTCGGCCACGCGCCGCACGCTCCCGACGATCTCGCTCATCGTCGCGCCGGCCTGGTCGACCAGTTTCGCGCCGAGGTCGACTTCGACCACCGAGTCGCCGATCAGCACCTTGATTTCCTTGGCCGCCGCCGCCGAACGGTGCGCCAGGTTGCGCACTTCGGTCGCCACCACCGCGAAGCCGCGTCCCTGCTCGCCGGCGCGTGCCGCTTCCACTGCCGCATTCAGCGCCAGGATGTTCGTCTGGAACGCGATGCCGTCGATCACGCCGATGATGTCGGCGATCTTCTTCGAGGAGGCGTTGATCGAGGCCATGGTCTGCACCACCTGCGCCACCACCACGCCGCCGCGGCCCGCCACTTCGCTGGCCGAGGTGGCGAGCGCGTTCGCCTGGCGCGCATTGTCCGCGTTCTGGGACACGGTCGAGGTCAACTCTTCCATCGAACTGGCCGTCTCTTCCAGCGCGCCGGCCTGCTGCTCGGTGCGTGCCGACAGATCCAGATTGCCCGCCGCGATTTGCGACGACGCGGTGGCGATCGCATGCGAACCATTGCGGATCTCGCCGACCAGGCCGAGCAGCTTGTCGTTCATGTCGGCCAGCGCATCCTGCAGCGCGCCGATTTCATCCTTCGCCGTGGCCTGGCGGCGCGAACCGAGGTCACCGGCCGCCACGCGCCGCGCCAATGCCACGGCGGCCTGCACCGGACGCGTGATCGAGCGCGTCAGCCACCACGCGCACAGGGCGCCGAAGGCGACGCTCAGAACGCCCAGCAGGACCACCGTGCGCCGGCTCTCGACCTTGATCTGCTGGATCTGGCCGCGCAGCTGGTCGACCTGCTGCCGCTGCAGCGCCACCAGCGACGCCATGTGGGCCTGGTAGACCTTGGCGGCCGGGATGTAGACCTGGTCGTGCACCCGCATCGCTTCCTCTGCCTTGCCTTCGCTTTTCAGGCGCACCGCTTCGGCGCGTCCACCGGCATAGCCGCCGCGCAGCGCCATCATGTTCGCAAAGATTTTCTTCTCGTCGGCACTGGTCAGGAGCGGCTCGACCTCCTTTAGGTAGGTCGCCGCCTTGGCGTTGGTCTCCGCCGTATTCTGGGCAAAGAACGCGGTCAGCGAGGTGTCGCTGCTCTTGATGATGGCCGAGGTGCGGATCACGGCCACCGCGATGTTGGCGGCCCACTCGCTGATCATGCGTTCCTTCTTGACCGGCTGGTCGAGCATCTGTTCGGCGGCGTCGGCCACCGCGTTCAGCTTCAGGATGCCGATGACCGTGATGACGATCGACAGCGACAGGACAACGGCGAAGCCGAGGGCGAGACGCTGCCCGATCTTCATGTTTGATAACAGATTCATTGCGTGTACTCGTATTCGTTTGATGGGATCGGGCATATCGATTCAGGCCTGCATGCGGTTAGCTGAATGACCGATATAGCTTTTATTAATGAATATTTACTGATCCATCAATTCTACGCAAATATCAAATTGTTGGCCTAAGGCAACAATTGTGATGCCGCTGATAATCCAGGCCGCCCCCTCCCCGCCCGGGCCGAGATTGCCCGGCAACCACACATCGGCTAGTATGGCGTCTCGTTTTTCACGAGGTCCATCATGATGTCACGCGCTGTATTGTTGGCCGGCTCGCTGCTGGCAGCCCTCCTGCTCGCCGGCTGCAAGGACAAACAGCCGCCCGCCCCGGCGCCGCAGCCGGCCAAGCCGATCGTCAGGCAATCGGCCGAACCGGCGGTCACGCGCGAGCAGGCGATGGCCGCGCTGCTGGCGCTGCCGGAAGTCAAAAGCTGGTCCGCGGAGATCGAACGGCGCTCGCGCGGCAAGGCGCACGGCGCCGTCATCGAAGACGACCAGACCCCGCGCGTCATCAATGGCCGCGCCTACTGGCAGCTGAGTTTTGTCGAGAACCGCGCCGACAAGGTCCACCGGCGCGAGAGTTTCCTGGTCGCGCGCACGGGCGACCAGATTTTGGTCGAAGACACGGCGGGCGATGCGGTGGTGTCGCTGGACGACTGGCGGCGCGGGGTGCGGCGGGTGGAGACCAAGTCGCTGGATTAATGTGTGATCTGACGACCTCGATAACATTGTTAGCCGATGTGTAACGTAGGGTGGACTCCTGAGTCCACGCGTTCAACGGCTGAACAATCGAACTTCAAACCAACATGGTACGGCATGCACCGATAGTGTTATTGGAGGCGCGTCTCTGCATATGGTGAACCGCGTGGACTCGGGAGTCCACCCTACAGTGCACAACGGCCGCGGGTCTTCGGTAACACCAGTTGGCATCGTTGACCGCTGCGCACCCCAGGCTAAACAACGATGCCCACCCTGGTGCCTCAGGCGATTGTTCCGAACCACGCCCCATAGGCCGGCAAGGTCACCTGACCATTCGATGCTTCACCCGGCAAGCCGTGCCCCGCCAGGTCTTGCGCACCCGCCGTCTCCGGCCATTCAATCGTCACCGGCACGTCCGACAGATTGAACGCGGCCAGCACGGTCGCTTCACCCTCCAGGGTGCGCCGCAGCGCCAGCACCGGTTCCGGCGCGTCGAAGAAGGAGATGTCGCCGCGCGTCAGCTGCGGCAGGTTCTGGCGCCAGTGAATAATGCGGCGCGCGGCGTTCAGCGCCGATTGCGGATCACGTTCCTGCACCGATGCCGCGGCCGCCAGGTGCGGCGCCGCGACCGGCAGCCAGGGCTGGCCATCGGTAAAGCCCGCGTTCGGAGACGCGTCGGTCCACGGCATCGGCGTGCGGCAGCCGTCGCGGCCCTTGAACTCGGGCCAGAAGGTGATGCCGTACGGGTCCTGCAGCAGTTCGAATGGCACGTCCGCTTCCGGCAGCGCCAGTTCGTCGCCCTGGTACAGGCACGGCGTGCCCTTCAGCGACAGCTGCATCGCCAGCACCATCGATGCGAACGACCTAGGGGCCGCTTCGCCGCCCCAGCGCGTCACGACGCGGATCGCATCGTGGTTCCCGACCGACCACGAGGCCCAGCCGCCCTTTACGCGCGCCTCGAATTCTTCCACTTGCGTGCGGATGTGCTCCGCCGTGAACTGCGGCGTCAGCAGGTTGAAACTGTAGGCCATGTGCAGCTTGTCGCCGTCGGCCGTGTACTCGGCCATGCAGGCCAGCGCATCGTCGGCGCCGACTTCGCCGATCGACACGGCGCCGAATTCGTCCAGCAGCGCGCGGATCTTCTGCAGGAAGGCGATGTTTTCCGGACGCGTCTTGTCGTAGATGTGCGACTGCATGCCGTACGGGTTGACGTCGGTGACCGAGGCCGTGTCGCGCGTCAGGGCCGGCGGATTGCTGCGCAGCTGGGTATCGTGGAAGTGGTAGTTGCAGGCATCCATGCGCACGCCGTCGACGCCGCGCTCGAGCCAGAAGCGCAGCGCGGCCAGGTGGGCCTGCTGCACGTCCGGGTTATGGAAGTTCAACTGCGGCTGGCTGGCCAGGAAGTTGTGCATGTAGTACTGCTTGCGGCGCGTGTCCCATCGCCAGGCGGCGCCGCCGAAGACCGACATCCAGTTGTTGGGCGGGTTGCCATCCGGGGCGGCATCGGCCCACACGTACCAGTCGGCCTTCGGATTGTCGCGGCTGGAACGGCTCTCGGCAAACCAAGGGTGCGCATCCGCGGTGTGCGCCATCACCTGGTCGATCATGATTTTCAGGCCGAGCGCGTGCGCCTTGGCGATCATGGCGTCGAAGTCGGCCAGCGTGCCGAACAGCGGATCGACGTCGCAGTAATCCGAGATGTCGTAACCAAAATCCTTCATCGGCGACTTGAAGTACGGAGAGAGCCAGACAATGTTCACGCCCAGGCTAGCAATGTAGTCGAGTTTCGCGGTGATGCCGGGAATATCGCCCACGCCGTCGCCGTTCGTGTCGAGGTAGCTGCGCGGGTATACCTGGTAGATGATGGCTTCGCGCCACCAGTCGGACGGTTGCGTGGAAGGCTGGGTGCTGGTCTGGGTCATGAGCGTGATCCGGTTGGTCGTTTTTACGCAATATACAGCACGATTTCCGTTTTTACAATCAGCGCAGCGCCCGCAATAAACGGCATATTTCCTTTGCATTCAACGACTTGCATGCAAATAATATTTGCACTGCTTGCTTGGTAAGTAGGAAAACTACGTGTACCCCTGAGGCATGTATATTTTCTGGTTGCAAAGACCGCAAGGGCATCATAGGATCGCGTGTCATTTATTCCAGGATGCGTCCATGAGCCAGCCCCTACCGACCGACTCCCAAGGGCGCATGCCCCGCCAGATCCCGTACATCATCGCCAACGAAGGCTGCGAGCGCTTCAGCTTCTACGGCATGCGCAACATCCTCACGCCCTTCCTGATCTCGACCCTGCTGCTGTTCCTGCCGGAGTCCGAGCGCACCGGCGAAGCCAAGCACGTGTTCCACACCTTCGTCATCGGCGTCTACTTCTTCCCGCTGCTGGGCGGCTGGCTGGCCGACCGCTTCTTCGGCAAGTACAACACCGTTTTCTGGCTCAGCCTCGTGTACTGCGCCGGCCACGCCTGCCTCGCTATCTTCGAGGACAACGTCCAGGGCTTCTATCTCGGCCTGGGCCTGATCGCGCTCGGCTCGGGCGGCATCAAGCCGCTGGTCTCTTCGTTCGTGGGCGACCAGTTCGACCAGACGAATAAAGGCAAGGCGAAGATCGTGTTCGATGCCTTCTACTGGATCATCAACTTCGGCTCCTTCTTCGCCTCGCTCTTGATGCCGCTGTTCCTGAAGAACTACGGACCGGCGGTCGCCTTCGGCATTCCGGGCGTGATGATGTTCATCGCCACCATCGTGTTCTGGAGCGGCCGCCGCAAGTACGTGCACGTGCCGCCCGCCGGCGCCACGCCGCACTCGTTTACGAAGGTTGCGAAAAGCGCGCTGCTGGCGCAGGCGCCGGGCCAGGGCCGGCCAGGTTTGACGGTCGCCATGATCGGCGTCGCCGGCGCGGTGGTGTCGCTGGCGATGTCGCTGCAGTGGGGCTTCGTCATCGCCGCCTGTACCGCGCTGGTGCTGCTGCTGGCCTTTGGCGGCCTCGGGACCTCGATGCAATTGGAACGTGCGCGCGGCCTGCATCCCGACGAAGCGGTGGACGGCGTGCGCGCGGTGCTGCGCATCCTGGTCGTGTTTTCGCTGGTGACGCCGTTCTGGTCGCTGTTCGACCAGAAAGCGTCCACTTGGGTGGTCCAGGCGAATTCGATGATCACGACCTTCTCCCTCTTCGGCAACGAATTCACCCTGCTGCCGGCGCAGATGCAGGCCTTGAATCCGCTGCTGGTGATGATCCTGATCCCCTTCAACAACCTGGTGCTGTTCCCGCTGCTGCAAAAGATGGGTTTCATGCCAACCGCGCTGCGCCGCATGACCGCCGGTATCGCCTTCTCGGCCTTGTCGTGGCTGGTGATCGGCACCATCCAGGTGTCGATGGACGCCGGCACGCCGACCTCGATGGCCTGGCAGATCCTGCCGTATGCACTGCTGACGATGGGCGAAGTGCTGGTCTCGGCCACCGGCCTCGAATTTGCCTACAGCCAGGCGCCGGCCTCGATGAAAGGCGCGATCATGGCCCTGTGGAGCCTGGCCGTCACGGTCGGCAACCTGTGGGTGCTGGTGGTGAACGCCGCCGTCAAGAACGACGCCGTGCTCGGTACCATCGCCGGATCGGGGGTGAGCGTGATCGCCTTCCAGATGTACTTCTTCGCCGCCTTCGCGCTCCTTGCCGCGATCGCGTTCGGGCTGTACGCGAAGCGCTACAAGATGGTCGACCACTACCGCAGCACCGCAGGTGCGCATGCGCCGGCGGCGGTCAAGGCATGATGCGCTGACTGCCCTTCCGAGAACGCCCGCGCTGCGGGCGTTTTTTTCGTCTGCGTCGAGGTCAGCGCAATGTTAAAGGCCGAACTGTCCTGCGCCGCCGAAACCGTTAGTGTGGTCTGCACTGACGACAAAAGGAGAACAATCATGCGTGCACAATCGAAGCTGGCGGTGGTCGCCACCGCCCTGCTGCTGGCGGCCGGCACGGCCAATGCCGGCTGCGTCAAGGGAGCCGTGGCGGGCGGTGTCGTCGGTCACGTCGCCGGCAAACATGGTGTCGCCGGAGCCGCGATCGGATGCGCGGTCGGCCACCACACCGAAAAGAAGAAGGAAAAGAAGCAGAAGGAACAGCAGCAGGCTGCCGCCGCGGCGGCTTCGCAGCAGGCTGCGGCGCCGGCGAACACCAGGAAATGATGCGCTGCGCCGGATGATCGACACCACACATGAAAGGGAGGATATGAAAGACGTCAAGGTAGATGTGCGCGTCAACGTCGGCGTCGACGCGGCCAGCGTGGTGTTGCTGCTTGCCTCCGCGGCGTGGGGGCTGTTTTTGTACAAGCAGCACAAGCAGGAGAAGTTGGCGGTGAAAGCATAGCGAACGGCCCGAACCGTAGGGTGGGCGCCCCGAGCCCACGCGGAGCGCTGAGCATTGTTGGCCTAGACAAGTGCAATCACTGCTCATCTGTACGCGTGGGCTCGGGGCGCCCACCCTACTCCAGCACGTCACGCCAGATCTGCCGCGCCCACGCATCGGCATCCCCGCCTTCCTGCACCGACGGCTGACTCGACAGGAAGCCGGGGCCATCCGCCTGCATGCTCTTCTTTGCCGCATCGTACCGATACAGCGTCGAGATGTACATTGCCTGCCGGCCGTCGACGAAGCTGTAGCAGGTGTTGGCAAAAGCCGGTGCCGGGTCCGGCGCCCCGCCCAGCATCAGGTCGACGATGGCACGCGCGCAGATCTTCGCCTGGGCGTTGGCCATGTGCGCCGACTTGGGCAGGCCGGCATCGATCGCGTCGCCGATCACGTGCACGCGGGGCAGCACCGCGGACGCGTAGCTGAGGAAATCGACCGCGCACCAGCGCCCCTCGACATTCGCCAGGCCGCAGTCCTGGGCGATGCGGCCCGCCCGCTGCGGCGGGATGAGGTTGAGCACATCCGACTTCACCGTATCGAACGCGGTCCTGACGGTTTTCGTGGCCACCGCCACCCCCTGCAATTCGCTGCCTGGTACGTACTCGATCATGCCCGGATACAGGTCGCGCCACGCCCGTTCGAACAAGACGCGTTTCGAGGTAATCACCGGATTGGCGTCGAGCACCACCACCTTGGAACGCGGCTTGTGTGTTTTGAGGTAGAACGCCACCTGGCAGGCGCGCTCGTAGGGCGCGGGCGGACAGCGGTACGGCTGCGCCGGCACCACGATCGTGAACACGCCGCCGTCGCGCATGGCCATCAGCTGGCGCTGCAGGTTGCGCGTTTGCGGCCCCGCCTTCCACGCATGCGGAATCTGCTGCTGCGCGCCGGCGAGCTGCGGAAAGGCGTCGTAGATGAAGTCGATGCCGGGGGCGACGACCAGCCGGTCGTACGCCAGCTTTTTACCAGCGACGACGATGCGCGACTTGTCGGCATCGATCGCCGTCACGCTGCCGTGCATGAACTGGATGCCATGGTGCTGCCGCAGCCCGTCGTAGCCGAAGGTGATCTGTTCGAGCGTGCGTTGGCCGCCCAGCACGCGGTTGCTGACCGGGCAGGAGGTGAATGCGGCGTTCTGGTCGACCAGGATGACCTCGATGCGTCCACCGCTCAGGATGCGCAGGTAGCGGGCCGCGGTGGCGCCGCCATAGCCCGCGCCGACCACGACGACACGTCCCAGGCTGGCGCGGCCGCTCTTGTTGGCCGCCGCCGGAAACGGTGCCGATCCGGCCAGCGCCAGTGCGAGAAAATCGCGCCTGCGCATGGTCATTCCCATTCCAGCGCCGGATACAGCAGGTTGACGTTGCGCCGGTTGACGACGTCGAACAGCTGCCAGCGCGTCCGTTCGGAGGCGGCCGCCGTCGCCATCGTCGCGCTCATGTCTCTGCCCTCGCGAATGCTGCTCCGCACGTCATGCAACAAGGTCGTCAGATAGCCGCGCTGCCGCGCCAGCGCGCCGTTCTTGTCGCGGGTGGCGGGACCGTGCCCAGGAACCGTCACGCCAGCCTTTATCTTTTCCAACCCTTCCATCGCGGCGAGCCAGCCCGTGACGTCGCCATCGACCGAAGGCGTGCGCGCGATGAAGAGCAGGTCGCCCGTCCACAAGGTGCCGCTGGCCGCATCGAACACGGTGAGATCGTTGTTCGTATGCGCGTTCGGCCAGGCCGTCAGTTCCAGCGTTCTGCCGCCCAGGTCGAGGGTCAGGCGCTGCTGCACTGTCTCGCTCGGGGCGATCACCCTGCTCTTGTCCGCCACGGCGCCCAGTTGTTTTTTCAGGTTGCGCAGGTAGATGTCGCCGCGCGCGGCCAGCATCTGCGGCAGCATGGCGTGGCCGATCACGCGCGGCGGCGCGTCACCCTCGAGAAACGCAGCATTGCCGAACACGTGATCCGGATGCCCATGCGTATTGATCACATAGCGTACCGGCAGCCGCGTGATGCGGCGCAGCGCTTCCTTCAGCGCCAGGCCGACCGCATACGAGCCGCCGCTGTCGATGACCGCCACCGCTTCGCTGCCGACGACAAAGCCGGTATTCGCGATATCGCCGTCGTAGCCTTCCTCGAAATCCTTGTGCTGGCCGATGTGCACGTACACGCCCGGCGCGACCTGCTCGACCTGCAGCGGCGCAGCGGCGACCTGCGCGGCGGCGACCAGCAACCACGCCACGAAGATCAGGCGCACCTACCCTCCAACGCTCAGCGACTGGCGAAAGCTCCCGCCCGCATTGTCGCGAATGACGACCTGCAGCGCGCCGGGCTGGTCGGCGACGAAGTTGAACTGGAGCGACGGGTCTTCGCTGATGCCGATCGCCGTGTCCGCGGTCATGACCGGCTTGCCGTTATAAGTGACGTCGATCTTGTCGATGAAGAAGGCCGGGCGGAAGCCGTGCGTGACCAGGTCGCGCTGCAAGCCGGTGTACATCGGATGCTTGATCAGCAGCCTGGCCTTGTTGACCTCGCCGCGCTTGAACGGCCCGTCGAGCGCCATCTTCATTTTGCCTGCCGCCGCCATCGCCGCCGCAATGTCGCCCGTCGCCGGGCCGCCGCAACCACCGGACGCTTTCACAGCCACCTCGTTCACATACAATTTACCGTCGCTCGCTTCGGCGACGACGTGCACCGGCGAATCCGATTCGAAGCGGATGCGGGTGGCGATTTCGGCTTTGCCGCTGTTCGGGTTGAAGTGGAACACACCCGTCAGCGGCACCGGATTGCCATCGACGATCACGGTGACCGACTTGATGTAGCGCTGCGGCGTCATCGGATGATCGATGCTGAAGGCGAAGGGCACCTGCTCGCCGCTGGCCGCGCGCGATGGGGCCGTCAGGCGCACGAAGGGCGCCGGTTCCAGCGTCTTGCCGGGGAAGTAGGCTTTTTGCAGTGCTGCCCAGGATGGTGCGGCTTCCTGGGCCAGCACGCCGTGCGGGCAAGCGAACATGGCGACGGTCGCCAGACTGCAGAAAAGACGCGAGCGCGCGCTTTGAAGACGAGTGTTCATCGAATCCACCTTTGTCCTTGTGCGGATACCGGATTTCATTTCCGAAGATGTCGTACTACCTTTGACTATAGCGCATGAAGTCCGTTGTATAAATCATATTTATGAAACCGATCATGTCAACTAGTAAAATTACAGCGGCGCTGCAATTGATCCGCGCTATCCTTGAGGCTTCTGCCTTGCCGCCGTAGCTAAATTACGATTATCTCAGCCGATTCATGACGCAACCCATCCGCTCCATCGCCTTTGCCGCCGCTGCCACCCTCGCCTGTCCCGCCTTTGCCGCGATTCCCCTGCAAGCCTGCGACGCCCCTTCTTTCGCCACCGTCCTGCACGCCGCACCGGCCACGCTGGAAGCGCGCGCCATCTGGCTCGACCGGCGCCTGGCGACCTGGCCCGGCAGCGCCAGCGTCGGCCGCTTTCGCCTCTACCACTCGCCCACCGGCGCCATCGAGGCCACGGCCGGCGCCAGGGTGCGAGGCGCGGCGGGATCGCTGGCGCTGACGCTGCACACGGATGCGGTACCGGGGCCGGCTGCCCAGCGCTTCAAGTACGTCGGCGCCGGCCCGGTGCTGGCCGTGGCCGACGCCGACCTGCCGCGCATCGCCGCGCTGCACCGCGAGCAGTTGGTGCTGGTGCGCGAAAGCGAAGACGGCACCGTCCTCGCCGCCACGCGCCTGCAGGCAGCCGGCGCGCTCGACGACCTCTACGCCGCCGCGCAGGACATCTCCGACCTGGGCGCCACGCCACGCGCTGGCCGCACCGGTTTCAGCCTGTGGGCGCCGACCGCGCAGCAGGCTGCCGTCTGCGTCTACGCCAAGGGAACCGGCCGCGCCCATGCCATCTACGCGCTGAACGCCGACACCCGCACTGGCACCTGGAGCGCGGACGTAAACGCTGACCTGTCCGGCCACTACTACACCTACGTAGTCGACGTCGTCGCCGACGGCACCGGCCTGGTACGCAACCGCGTCACCGACCCGTATTCCGTCAGCCTGACGACAGACTCGCAGCGCAGCTACATCGCCGACCTCGACGCCCCTGCCCTCAAGCCAAAGGGCTGGGACGCCCACCGCGCCCCCGATACCGTCAAAACGCCGGCCGACATGACGGTCTATGAACTGCACGTGCGCGATTTTTCGCGCGACGATGCCAGCGTGCCGGCGCTAAAACGCGGCAAGTACGGCGCCTTTGGCGAAGCCAATTCGAACGGCATGCGCCACTTGAAGATGCTGGCGCGGGCCGGCCTGACCGACATCCACCTGCTGCCCGTCTACGACATCGCCAGCGTGCCCGAGCAATCGTGCGCGCGGCCCGTGCCAAAGGGCGCTGCCGACAGCGCCGACCAGCAGGCGCTGGTGATGAAAACGGCGTACACCGACTGCTACAACTGGGGCTACGACCCGTATCACTACAACGCGCCCGAAGGCAGCTACGCCAGCGACCCGGCCGACGGCGCGCGCCGCATCGTCGAACTGCGCGAGATGGTCATGCACCTGCACCGCGCCGGCCTGCGCGTCGGCATGGACGTGGTCTACAACCACACCTTCGCTGCCGGCCAGCAGGAAAAATCGGTCCTCGACCGCATCGTGCCCGGCTACTACCACCGGCTCGATGAAGCGGGCAAGGTCACCCAGTCGACCTGCTGCGACAACACCGCCACCGAGAACGCGATGATGGCCAAGCTCATGATCGACTCGAGCGTGCTGTGGGCGCAGCACTACCGCATGGATTCCTTCCGCTTCGACCTGATGGGCCACCAGCCGCGCGCGGCGATGGAGCGGCTGCAGGCGGCCGTCAACAAGGCGACGGGGCGCCACGTGCAGCTGATCGGCGAAGGCTGGAATTTCGGCGAGGTCGCCAATGGCGCGCGCTTCGTGCAGGCGTCCCAGTTGTCGCTGAACGGCAGCGGCATCGGCACCTTCAGCGACCGCACCCGCGACGCCGTGCGCGGCGGCGGCGCCGGCGACTCCGGCGATGCGGTCATCAAGCAGCAGGGCTACATCAATGGCCTGGTCTACGACGCCAACGCCCTGGCTGGCACGCGTCCGCGCAGCGACCTGCTGCGCGCCGCCGACCTGGTCCGCGTCGGCCTGGCCGGCACGCTGCGCAGCTACCCGCTGCCGAACTTCGACGGCGTCACGCGCAAGCTGGAAGAGATGGACTACGGCGGCCAACCGGCCGGCTACGCCAGCGCGCCCGGCGAAACCGTCAACTATGTCGAGAACCACGACAACCAGACGCTGTACGACGCCAATGCGCTCAAGCTTCCGCTCACCACCTCGACGGCGAACCGTGCGCGCGTGCAGGTGCTGGGCCTGGCCACCACCGCCTTCAGCCAGGGGGTGGCCTACTTCCACGCCGGCGCGGAGATCCTGCGCTCCAAGTCCCTGGACCGCAACAGCTTCAATTCCGGCGACTGGTTCAATCGCATTGACTGGACCTACCGGACCAATCATTTCGGTACCGGCCTGCCGCCGGCGCCGGACAATGCCAAGGACTGGCCGCTGTTCGCGCCGCTGCTGGCCAGTCCGGCGTTGCGCCCTGCCCCGGCCGACATCGCCTTTACCCGCGACGCCTTCCGCGACCTGCTGGCGATCCGCGGCAGCTCCACGCTGTTCCGCCTGCGCACGGCCGACGAGGTGGCGCAGCGCCTGCGCTTCTTCAACGTCGGGCCGCAGCAGGAGCCGACCGTGATTGCGGCCCACCTCGATGGGCGCGGCTATGCCGGCGCGGGTTTTAATGGCATCCGCTACTTTATCAACGTCGACAAGGTGGGGCACGTCGTCACCGACGACGCCTCGCGCGGCAAGCGTCTGCGGCTGCATCCGGTGCACGCTGCCGCGGCGGCCGGCGACACGCGCGCGGCGCAGGCGCGTTTCGACGCGGCGACGGGTGGCTTCAGCATTCCGCCGCGTACGGCGGTGGTGTTTGTCGAGGACTAGGAGCGTCTGAGAAAGCCTCTTGCTTGCCCCAATAGCAACAAGCTCGTACACTCTGTATGTTGACTGGCTCCTATCGGCCCAGCCCGTGTAAAAACTCGAAACGAAGGGCTCAAAGCTAATTTTGGCGGGCCAAGGTAAATTCTGGAACATAGGCGAGCGTTCCAGGGCTCGTAATGCCGTTTAAGAATTTTCGGCAAGGCCAGAAGCGAAAACGCTTCGAGCAGCCCTTGCAGAGTCAGAAAACGGGCGTACGCCCTGATTGCCGCCAGCATTCCCGGAATTCCAAGTATCGCCATTAAACGCCGGAAATTATAGGCAAGCACATGCAGGCTCATCTCTGCTTTAACACGCTCCAGGCCTTTCGTCAGGAAGTGCGTCGCTCCCATCCACGCTTTGATTGTCCCATAAGGGTGCTCGACTGTGGAGCGCCGGATTCGCATGGCATGCGGCGTCTGTTCAAGGCGCGCCTGCATCTCATCTAGTACGTCCTAATGTTCCCAGCGGGTCACTCGTCGCTGCGAGCTAGGCGTGCATTTGTTCTTGAGTGGACAAGCTTTGCAGTTCGAACTCCAATAGCGGTGATTTGTCATGCCTTTCTCAAGGCTGGCGAAACGCCATATCAGCGACTCGCCTGCCGGGCAGCGGTATTCGTTCTTTTGCGGGTCGTAAATGAAGTCGGCCTTATCGAATCGGCCGTCGGCTTTAGCGCCGGAAGTTTTCGTAGGCGGCACCAAAGCTGAGATACCAACTTCATGACAGGCCAGAATTTCTTCTCCCTTGAAGTAGCCCCGATCGGCAATTGCTGTCAGCGTCGTCGTGCCAATTGCAGTGCGGGCTTTTTTGGCCATGCCGGACAATTGGTCGCGGTCGCTGCCGTTATTGGTGACCTCATGTTCGACAATCAAATGATGTTTGGCGTCGACAGCGGTCTGCACGTTGTAGCCAACGATTCCTGAACCGCGCGTCATCATCGAGCGCGAGTCCGGGTCCGTAAGCGAGATCTGGGTTTCTCCAGTCTCTATCAGCTTCGCTTCAATTTCTTTGAGCGTAGCCATTTGCGATTTCATCGTTGCGATCTTGTCGTTCAGGCGAACGCTTTTCGAGTTTGACGTGCCTGGTTCCTGTCGGTCAGCCGTGTCCAATTCTGCCAGGTAGCGACTGATATTCGCCTCGATCTCAGCCATCCTGCGCTTGAGTTTTGCATCGGTAAAATTACGGTCGCTGCTGTTGACGGCCTTGAACTTGCTGCCATCGATCGCGACGACTGCATCCGAGAAAAGATCCAATTGCTGGCACAGTACGACGAACTGCCGGCAGACCTTGCCGATCGCCTTGCCATTATCTTTTCGGAAGTTTGCTATCGTTTTGAAATCGGGCGCCAAGCGTCCCGTCAGCCACATCAGCTCGACGTTACGCTGGGCTTCTCGCTCAAGGCGCCGGCTCGATTGAATACGGTTGAGGTAGCCATAAATGTAGAGCTTGAGAAGCACGGCAGGATGGTAGGCAGGCCGCCCCGTCTTCGCCGGCGCCACTCGCGTAAAACCCATACTGGCAAGATCAAGCTCTTCGACAAAAACATCGACTACTNGCCCGCGTTCTTCGCCTTCGATAAAGCGCTTCATTTGGCACCCCAGTGATGAGATACTTCCTCAACGTTTAGCGGACCGGTTTCGTTTACATCGGCCTGCGTTTTTACACAGGCTGGGTCGTAAGCGGTCCTTCATTGAAGGACACATTGGCTTAGCGTCCGATTTCTTCCGAATCCTGTGTTTTTCCGGATAAGCCCCAACCGCAACCGCCGGGCCGCTACGCATCGATAGCAACGGCAAGGAAATCCGTGCTCAGGGCTTCCGAAACACGATCGCATGCTGGATCGGCAGCGATTCGATGCTGCGTTCCCACTTCAGGCCATGCGCCGTGGCTTCACGCCGTACCTGCCGCTCGCTCATCTTGTGCAACGGCTTAATCGCGACTGCCGGATCCTCGGCCCGATATTCGACGAAGACGACGCGTCCGCCCGGCTTCAGGGCGTCGACGATGCTGTCGAGGACCTCCGCGGGATAGGCAAGCTCGTGATAGACGTCGACCATGATTGCCAAGTCGACGCTGGCCGGCGGCAGTTTGACGGTGGTTTCGCTGCCCAGCACCGAAACCACGTTGCGCACGCCGCGCTTTGTCATCTGGCTGTCGAGCATGCGAATCATTTCCGGCTGCACGTCAACTGCGTACACGCGTCCGCCGGGCCCGACCTGCTTCGCCAGCTGCCAGGTGTAGTAGCCGGTGCCGGCGCCGATGTCGGCCACCGTCATGCCGGGCCCCAACGCCAGTTCCCGCAGCAGCAATTCCGGCCGCTCCTCGCGTGCGCGGCTTTCGCGCTCGAGCCATTGCGCGCCCTCCCACCCCATCACGCCGGCGATCTCGCGACCCATGTAGCGCTTGCCGATGCCATCCGGGCTGGGTACGACGCGTTCATAGCGCGTATCGGGGGCCGCTGCCTGTGCTGCGGCATCGATACTGGCGGATGATGGCAACGTCAGCGCCGACAGGCAGGCCAGCAGGATGGGGAATATACGGCAATTGCGCGAGCGGGTGCGGTGCATGATCGGTTTCCGTAAGAAGTCGCAGCCTGCAGTAGTGCCAGCAGGCTTGCCGTGGGATGGGGAATATACGGCAATTGCGCGAGCGGGTGCGGTGCATGATCGGTTTCCGTAAGAAGTCGCAGCCTGCAGTAGTGCCAGCAGGCTTGCCGTGAATGGACATGATCAGTGTAATGGTGTTGGCTGCCTGACGCGCGTTGGCTATATCAGAATGTCCCGGTTATGTCGCGCTGGCTGAGCGATTGCCGCGGAGCAGATTGACTGTGCCCTAGGCTGTCTGTCGTGACAGTTGGCGAGTTTTTGGCATTGGCAACCTGTTATGCTGAATCAACTGCCGGATCGGCCAGAAGCAGACACTTGTCAGGTCTGTCTACAACCGGAAGGTCGTGACAATGCAAGCATATTCGGCTGGCAATGCCTTCTGAAATAAAAATGAAAAGGAGGTAGCCCATGAAAACCATGAACGGCCCTCAAGGTTTTGAACTGGCCGGAGGAAAAGCAAAACTCGTTGTCGCACTGTTATTGCTGTCCTTGGTACTGACTGGCGCGTTTGCCTTGAGGCCGCCTGATGAAGTCGTGCTCGACGGCGGAATGCGCATGCAGGCAATAGACAGCCTGGTGATGGAACTGAATCAGCATTATGTGTTTCCCGGCACTGCAAAACAGATCGAAACCTTGCTACGAAAGCGGCAGCAAGACGGCAAGTATGATGCGCTCAGCAATGGCACGCGATTTGCCGCGCAGCTCACGGCTGACATGGCTTCCGTCGCCCATGATAAGCATATGAAGGTTCGATTCAGCCCCAGGTTTTTGCAACCCGACCACGACCCAAATATGGCAAGTACGCAACCGAGCGGCAAATCCGGCATCGACAAGGTCGGACGCCTTACTCCTGCCATTGGCTATCTGCGAATATCGGCATTCCCGCCCCCCTCCCTTGTTGCGGAAAAGTATGCATCCGCGATGAACACATTGTCCGATACCGACGCGCTCGTCATCGATGTGCGAGACCACCACGGCGGCTCCCCGCAATCGGTGGCTCTATTGATCAGCTATTTTGTCGACCAGCGGACCCGCCTCAACGACATCTGGTCGCGCGATTCTGGCCAGACGCAGCAGTTCTGGACCGAAGACAGACTCGACGGCAAACGCTATGGGGAAAGAAGCCGATCATGATCCTGGCTGGCCCGCGCACCGGCTCGGCCGGCGAAGATTTCACTTATACGATGCAGGCATTGAAACGCGCCACCATCATCGGCGAGCCGACCTGGGGCGGTGCCCATCCGGTCGCCTCGTATCGCCTCAGCGGCCACCTTTATGCGGACATTCCGAACAGCCGCAGCATTAGCCCCATCACCCGCACCAACTGGGAAGGTACAGGCGTCAAGCCCGATATCGCGGCGCCACAGGCCGATGCGCTTGTTTTGGCCAGGGACCTGCTGCAGCGAATGCGCGATTCCGATTAAACATTCACTGATTCAGTGATCATGGAAGCGGCGATGATCGTATAGCCGTGCATGTAATAGCGTCAGATTTTTTGCTCGTGTGGCCATTTACCCGATTAGCCGGCCGCCCCGCCCTACCCCGGCAACGGCGGATTGGTCGCCACCTTCACCTGCTTCAGCACGAACGAGGTATACACCTCCTTCACACCCGGCAAGCCATTGATGTAATTTCCCGAAAAAACGCCATACGCGTCCAGGTCTTCGGCCACCACGATCAGCTGGTGGTCGTAGCGTCCCGAAATGCGAAAGCAGGCCACCACCTGCGGGATTTCCTGCACCGCGGCCTCGAACGCCTGCAGGCTCGGCGTGTCCTTCTTGTCGAGCGAGACCTGCACGATCGCCGTGACCTGGTAGCCCAGGCGTCCGGCGTCGAGCCGCGCATGGTAGCCGCTGATCAGGCCTTCCTCTTCCAGCCGCTTGACGCGGCGCCAGCATGGCGACGTGGTCAGCGAGACGCGTTCGGCCAGGTCGGCGCTCGACAGGCGCGCATCCGCCTGCAGCTCTTCGAGGATCCGGCGATCGATCCGGTCCAGCTTGATGCGGGAATTATCCATGCGACTTGCCCATTTCAACGATCGCCTTCCGGTGAAACAACCATTCCAAAAACCGTACCCAGTATGAATTTAATATAGCAAAATTTTGCGATAGGGAAAGCCTATAATTTTTACAAGGAAAGCAAAAAAACAACAATCACCGCCGTTTACGCCATCGAGGAGTCGACCCGCATGACCATCCCCAGCACGCCATTGAAACCCCTTGTCCTCCTGCTCGCCAGCGCTTTCGGCACGCTCGCCCTGCCCGCCACCGCGCTGGCGCAAAGCGCCGATGGCGCGCCCCAGCGGATGGAGCGCGTGATCGTCACTGGTTCCTCGATCAAGCGCATCGATGGCGAGACCGCGCTGCCGGTGCAGGTACTGAAACGCGAGGACATCGAGCGCACCGGCGCCGCCTCGACCGAGGAGCTGGTCAAGCAACTTAGTTCGCTCTCGAGCGCCGGTACCTCGACCACGGTGGCCAATGCCTCCGGCTATGGCGGCGGCAGCATCGCCACCGTGTCGCTGCGCGGCCTCGGCGGCGCACGCACGCTGGTGCTGGTGAACGGGCGCCGCGTCTCGGTGTATGGCGGCGGTTCGGCCGGCGCGGCCGGCTCTTCGGTCGACGTCAACAGCATCCCGCTGTCGGCGATCGAGCGCGTCGAGGTGCTCAAGGATGGCGCCTCGGCCGTGTACGGGTCGGACGCCATCGCCGGCGTCGTCAACTTCATCCTGCGCAAGGATTTCAAAGGCGTCGAAGCCACCGCCAACTATGGCCAGGCGCACGACCGCCTCGGCAAGGACCGCAAGGCTTCGCTGTTCGCCGGATTCGGCGACTTTGCCGACGACGGCTGGAACCTGACCGCCAGCCTCAGCGTGCAGAAGACCGACGCCATCCTCGGCGCCGACCGTCCCTTCGCCAGCCGCCTGAACGCCGACGAGCGCAACGACTACACCTCGTCGATCGCCTTTCCCGCCAACGTGGTGCTGAACAACCGCGGCACGCTGGGCAACCCCGCGCTGCCGGACTGCGGCCCGTATTCGCTGGTGTCGCCGTTCTCGAACACCCGCTGCAGCTATGACAACAGTCCGTTCGTCTCGCTCCAGCCCGACCTGGAAAAGGCCAGCGTCATGGCCAATGGCCGCCTGCGCCTGGGCGGCGACGCCGAAGCGTATTTCGAATCGGGCTACACGAAGAACAAGATCACCTCCACCACGCAGGCGGTGCCGCTGGCCTATAACGCCGTCACCACCGCCAGCAATCCCTACGTGCCCGCCTTCCAGCAACTGATTGCCCGCTATCCGGGCATGGCCGCGCGCTACGGCAGCAACATCGGGCGCGGCGGCTTCATCCTGGTGCCGACCAGTCCGTATTACCCGTCCGCGTTTGCCGCCGCCAATGGCCTTACCGGGCTGCCGCTGCTGCTGAACTACCGCGACGTCGCCAACGGCTCGCGCAACACGCTCGACGTGTCCGAGAACGCGCGCCTGGTCGCCGGGGTGCGCGGCAACCTGGCCGGCTGGGACATGGATTCAGCCCTCCTCTACAGCCAGAGCAAGGTGCACGAAGACCTGCTGTCGGGCTATGCGCAGTATTCGAAGGTGCTGCCGATCTTTAACAGCGGCGTGATCAATCCCTTCGGCGCTACCACCGACCAGGCCGCGCTGGACGCCGTGCGCGCCGCCGAGTTCCGCGGCACCAGCTACGCGTCGAAAACGTCGACCACCTCGATTGACCTGAAAGGCTCGCGCGAGCTCTGGACCCTGCCCGCCGGCGCGGTCGGCATGGCGCTCGGCGCCGAGCTGCGCCGCGAAGAATTCGCCTACGATCCGTCGGTGGCGATCCAGACCGGCGACATCGCGGGCCTCGGCGGGAATGCCTTCCCGGTGGTCGGCGCGCGCAACGTCGGCTCGGTGTATGCCGAGTTGAGCGTCCCGATCATCAAGAAGCTCGACGCCGACGTGGCGGTGCGCTACGACAGCTACCAGGGCGTCGGCCACACGGTCAATCCCAAGGCCTCGCTGCGCTGGCAGCCGCTCGAGACCCTGATGCTGCGGTCGGCCGTCGGCAAGGGTTTCCGGGCGCCGTCTCTGACCGACCTGTACACGCCGCAGGCCACCAGCATCACCGGCAACGGCACGCGCGACTACCTGCGCTGCCCCAACCTGGCCACCGGCGCGCCGCGCGACTGCAACTTCCAGTTCACTACCATCACCGGCGGCAATCCGGACCTGAAGCCCGAGAAGTCGCTCTCGATCACGGCCGGCATCATGTGGGAGCCGGTGAAGAATGCCTCGATCAGCCTGGACGCCTTCCGCATCGACCTGAAGGATGCGATCGTCGTCGGCGGCCTGAGTTCGACCTACTTCCTGGCCAATGCCGAGCGCACCGCGCAATACGCGCAGTTCATCAACCGCGGCGCGCCCGACGGCAATGCCGCCGGCGTCGGCCCGATCGAATCGATCATCCAGACCAACGCCAACCTGTTCAAGACCAAGGTGGCCGGCGTCGACGTCGACGGCACTTACCGGCTGCGCATCGGCGACGCCAACCGCTTCACCTTGCGCCTGTCCGGCACCTACATGGACAAGTACGACACCCAGGGACCGGACGGCACGTATACGAGTTCGCTCGACCAGGCCCTGAACGCCTCGGGCGGCGTGATCGTGCGCTGGAAGCACAATGCCGGCGTCACCTGGCAGAACGGCCCCTACGCCGCCACTCTGCTGCACAACTACCAGAAAGCCTATACCGACGCGCTGGCCAACCTGGCGCCGGCCGGCACGACCGCGCGGCGCGACGTGGCCGCCTACCAGACCGTCGACCTGCAGCTGGCCTACAGCGGGTTCGCCAATACCCGCCTGACGCTGGGCGTGAAGAACCTGGCCGACCGCGATCCGCCCTACACCAACCTGACCTCGAACTTCCTCGGCGGTTACGACGTCAGCTATGGCGATCCGCGCGGGCGCTTCGTGTACGTGAGCGCCACCTATTCGTATAAATAAGGAACCACCGATGGATGCACGCATGAAGCAAACAAGTATCGCCGCAGTCCTGCTGGCCGCGGCCTGCGGCGCACATGCCGCGCCGGCGGCCCCGGACCTGGCGAAACGCCAGGCCGACATCGACGCCATCGTGCGCGAGATTTCGCCGCAGCGCATCCGCGCCCACGTCGAAAAGCTGGTGAGTTTCGGCACCCGTCACACGATGTCGGAAACCGAATCGGCCACGCGCGGCATCGGCGCCGCGCGGCGCTGGATCAAGGGCGAGCTGGAACGCTGCGGCGCCGCCGCCGGCGGGCGCCTGCAAGTCGCCTTCGACAGCCACGTGCACCCGGTCATGGCGCGTCTGTCGCGCCCGACCGAGATCGTCAACGTCGTCGCGACGCTGCCCGGCACCCAGCCGGCATCGAAAGACCGCATCTACGTCGTCAGCGGCCACTACGACAGCATCGTCTCGGACGTGATGAACGCCAAGGACGATGCGCCCGGCGCCAACGACGACGCCTCGGGTACGGCGGCGGTGATGGAGCTGGCCTGCACCATGGCCAAGTACAAATTCGATGCCACGCTGGTGTTCATGGCGGTGGCGGCCGAGGAACAGGGCCTGCTCGGCGCGGAGAACTGGGCCAAGCTGGCGAAGCAGAACAACTGGAACGTGGCCGGCATGTTCGACAACGACATCATCGGCAATTCGCGCAGCGACGAAGGCAAGGTCGACGACACCCAGGTGCGCCTGTTCGCCGAAGGCATTCCGGCGCAAAAGGAGATGCCGGATGCGCTGCGCACCCTGATTGCCACCGGCGGCGAAAACGACACGCCGACACGCCAGCTGGCGCGCCACGTCAAGGAGACCGGCGAGCGCTACGTGCCCGGCTTCCGAGTCACGATCGTCAACCGGCGCGACCGCTACCTGCGCGGCGGCGACCACATCCCCTTCCTCGAACGCGGTTTCGCGGCCGTGCGGTTTACCGAGAACGCCGAGGACTTCAGCCACCAGCACCAGGACTTGCGGGTCGAGGCGGGCAAGCAGTATGGCGACCTGCCCCAGTTCATGGATTTCAATTATGCCGCCCAGGTCACGCGCGTGAATGCCGCCGCCCTCGCCGCCCTGGCGCTGGCCCCGGCCGCGCCGCGCGAAGTCAAGGTTATCACCAGGAAGCTGACCAACAAGACCGACCTGGCCTGGGCGCCGAACGCCGAGCCGGACCTGGCCGGTTACCGCGTCGTCTGGCGCGAGACCACGGCCGCCGGCTGGCAGGGCGCCGTCTTCGTCGGCAACGTGACCAGCTACACCAGCGACCTGTCGAAGGACAATGTGTTCTTCGGGGTGCAGGCGGTGGACCGCGACGGCAACGTCAGTCCGGCGACCTACCCCTTGCCGGGACGCTGAGCTTTTCCCCGATCGGCAGATGGCCGGCTCCGCGCGGAGACCGGCCATTTTTTTGTTAGGATGTGGGGTATGCGCCAGCGCGGCAAAGACCCTGCGGCGAGCACCTCCAACACCCATTGAGGAGACACCGCACCATGTCCGACCGCCCTGCCGATTTCTGGCCGCGTGGCTTGCCGCGCCACCTGACCATCCCCGACACGAACCTGTTTTTCAACCTCGACGTCTCGGCCACGCGTTACCCGGACAAGCCGGCGATCATCTTCTACGATACGCCGCTCACCTACGCCCAACTGAAACACGAGGTCGAACTGGTCGCCGGCTACCTGCAAGCGGAATGCGGCGTGCGCCATGGCGACCGCGTCCTGCTCTACATGCAGAACAGCCCCCAGTTCATCATCGCCTACTACGCGATCCTGCGCGCCAATGCCGTGGTGGTGCCGGTCAATCCGATGAACCTGACTGAGGAACTGCGCCACTACGTCGACGATACCAGCGCCTCCACCATCTTCGTGCCGCAGGATTTGTATGCGCAGGTGGCGCCGCTGGTCGGCCCGACGCTGCGCCACGTGCTGGTGGCGGCCTATTCGGACCACGCCACCATGCCGACCGACCTGAACCTGCCCGAATTCGTGCGCGCGCCGCGCCGCGAGATCGACGGCGAAGGCGTCACCCTGTGGCGCGCCATGCTGGCGCGTGGCTGCCGTCCCGGGCCTTTGATGGCCGGCCCCGGCGACCTGTGCGCCATGCCCTACACGTCCGGCACCACCGGCCTGCCGAAGGGCTGCATGCACACCCACCGCAGCGTGATGTACAACGCCGTGGCCGGGGTGCAGTGGTTCGGTTCGCAGCAGGACACGATCGCACTGAGCGTGCTGCCGCTGTTCCACGTGACCGGCATGCAGGGCGGGATGAACGGGCCGATCTTCATCGGCGGCACCATCGTGCTGATGGCGCGCTGGGACCGCGACACGGCGGCCGAATGCATCCGCCGCCAGCGCGCCAACGCCACCCAGCTCATCTCCACGATGGTGATCGACCTGCTCTCGAGCCCACGCATCGACGACTACGACCTGTCGAGCATCACGCGCCTGTCCGGCGGCGGCGCTGCCATGCCGGATGCGATCGCCCAGAAGATGCACGACCTGCTCGGCATCGATTACGTCGAGGGCTACGGCATGTCGGAGACGATCGCGCCGACCCACATCAACCCGCCAGCGCGCACGAAAAAACAGTGCCTTGGCATCCCGATCCAGGACGTCGATGCGCGCGTGGTCGACGCCGACACGCTGCGCACGCTCGGCAGCGGCGAATCCGGCGAGATCGTCGTGCACGGGCCGCAGGTGATGCTCGGCTACTGGAACAACCCGCAAGCGACCGCGGACACGTTTGTCCAGATCGACGGCAAGCGTTTTTTACGCACCGGCGACATCGGCATGGTCGACGCGGACGGCTATTTCTTCATGGTCGACCGCCTGAAACGGATGATCAACGCCTCCGGCTACAAGGTGTGGCCGGCCGAAGTGGAAGCGCTGATGTACCGCCATCCGGCGATCCGCGAAGTGTGCGTCGTCGCCAGCAATGACGCACGCCGCGGCGAGACGGTAAAGGCGGTGGTCGCCCTCAAGGACGGCTTTGCCGGCCGGGTGAGCGAGGGCGACATCGTCGACTGGGCGCACCAGAACATGGCCGCCTACAAAAGTCCGCGCATCGTCGAGTTTCGCGAGGCGCTGCCGAAGTCGGCGACCGGCAAGGTGCAGTGGCGTGCCTTGCAGGATTGACGATGAAAAGCCATCCTTACCTCTGCATGGTCAGCCTGAAGCCCTCCGCCGCCGACCATGCAGGCGAGTTCCCCTTCACGCTGCCCGTGGTGCGTTCGCTCGATCGCCTGGAACTGCATCCGCAGGTCACCTTCTTTGTCGGCGAAAACGGCTCCGGCAAGTCGACCCTGCTCGAAGCGATCGCGGTGGCGATGGGCTTCAATGCCGAAGGCGGCAGCCGTAACTTCCGTTTCGCGACGCGCGAATCGCATTCCAACCTGCACCGCCACTTGCGCGTGGGGCGCGGCATCAGGCTGCCGCGCGACGGCTTTTTCCTGCGTGCGGAAAGCTTCTTCAACGTCGGGACCGAAATCGAAAGGCTGGACGAAGAGCCAGGCGGCCCCAAGATCATCGATTCATTCGGCGGCAAGGCACTGCACGAACAGTCGCATGGCGAGGCGTTCCTGACCCTGTTCATGAATCGCTTCGGCGGCCAGAGCCTGTTCGTCCTCGACGAACCGGAAGCGGCCCTGTCGCCGCAGCGCCAGCTCGTCATGCTCAGCCGCCTGCATCAACTGGTGGAGATGGGCAGCCAGTTCATCATCGCCACCCATTCGCCGATCCTGATGGCCTATCCGAACGCCGTCATCTACGAGTGCGGCGAGCGCGGCATCCATCCGGTCGGCTACGAGGAGACCGAGCACTATCGGGTGATGCACGACTTCATCGCCAACCCGCAGCGCATGCTCAAGGTGCTGATGGAACGCTAGGCGTGCACCAATAAAAAAGAGCGGGACTGGCCCGCTCTTTCTCATTACTTCAGGTACAGCTCGAAGGGCAATTACGCCTTGTTGGCGCGCTTGCGGCTGACGAAGCCGGCGCCCAGCATGGCGATGCCGAACAGGGCCAGCGAACCTGGCTCTGGCACTTCATTCAGCTTGAACTGGCCGTTGTTCGAAACGAAGAAATGGCTACCCGTGTTGGTGCCCGCATCAGCGGCGCAGTAACCGGCGTATTCGCATGCAATTTCACTCACCATGTTCGGGGTCACCTGACCGACCGTGTTGGCGTTGGTAAAGGCGAAGGCCATGATCGCTTCGGTCGACAGGTCCTTGCCATTCTTGCGGAAGAAGTAGCCGGCGTCCAGGCCGCCGACAGCAGCTTCTGCCAACACGCTGACCTGGCCGTTGTTCACTGGCGAGCCGCTTGCATCGACGGTGCCGCCGCCGCCCGACAGCACGTTGAACTCGGCGATCATCTCGCCCAGGTTGGCGCCGTAGATGCCGTTGGTACCAGTATATTCGCCACCGGTTGGGTTCTGGTACATGCGGATGGTACCGCCGGAGAAGCTGAATGCGCCGCTGAAGTTACCAGTACCAAACGCCTCAAAGGTAGCAGTGATGTTGCCGCCTGGGAAAGTCACAGGGAACAGTTTGAAGTTGCTGTCGGCTTGGGAAATGTTGAATACAGCGTGTTCAGTGAACGAGAAGCTGGTGCCGCCGGTCGGGTTGATCTGGATGAAGGCGTTGCCGTTCACGTCCAGGTATTCGTTGATCGTCTGGCCGGTGGCGAAGCCGCCGCCAACTGGATTGAAGACCCAGTCGTTCATCACGGTGGCAGCGTTGGCGCTGCCAGCGAAGGAAACGGCGACGGCTGCTGCGCAAGCGAGTTTTTTCAGGAAGGTCATGGCGGTCAGTCTTCTTATTAAAGTGGTTTACAAGAGGAAACAGAATTTTCCAATATATAAGCAATTCTCATGCCAGATTGCAAGGATTGTTTAAAATCAATGACTTGTAATGGATGAGCAATTGTGAGCTAACCCAAGTGTAAAGAATTCCGATTAATCCTTACTATGATTCACTCATGAATAGCGCCCGGTTATCAACTTTTTCTGGATTCTGAACTGTCAAGAATGCTGTTTTTGTTGAATTAAAGGCTCTCTAGAATGGACTTGTCGCCTTGGTCATCAAGGTATGCATCCATCACTCGGGAGCTTCATGACCACCACTCCTCTTCGCGGCGTGTTTTCGCCGGTTCTCACCCCGTTCAACGCCGACCTGACACCGTCAGTCGAGCGCTTCACCCGGCATTGCCGATGGCTGCTGGAGCAGGACGTCGGCCTGTCGATCTTCGGCACCAACTCGGAAGCCACGTCCCTCACGCTGGCGGAAAAGCGCCGCCTGCTCGACGCCCTGCTCGAGGCCGGCCTGCCCGCCGCACGCATGATGCCCGGCACCGGCGCCTGTGCGCTGGGCGATGCAATCGAACTGACGCGCCACGCGGTCGAGGCAGGCTGCGGCGGCGTGCTGATGCTGCCGCCGTTTTATTACAAGGGCGTCAGCGACGAGGGTCTGTTCAGGAGTTTTGCGACGGTGATCGACGCGGTGGCCGACTAGCGCCTCAACATCTATCTCTACCATATTCCGCCGGTCACCCAGGTGCCCATCAGCCTGGGCCTGATCGAACGCCTGCTCAAGGCCTTCCCCGGCACCATCGCCGGCGTGAAGGACAGTTCCGGCGACTGGAACAATACCGAGGCGATGCTGCGCAACTTCCAGCCGCAAGGCTTCGACGTCTTTGCCGGCAGCGAAACCTTCCTGCTGGCCAACATGCGCGGCGGCGGCGCCGGCTGCATTACCGCCACCGGCAACGTCAATCCGGCGCCGATGGTCGCGCTGTACGACAGCTGGCAGCAAGACGGCGCCGACGAACAGCAGCATGCGCTGGACGCCACCCGCGCAGTGTTCCAGCAATTCTCGCTGATCCCGGCGATGAAGGCCGCGATCGCCTGGAAGACGGGCGACGCCGCCTGGCGCGCGGTGCGTCCGCCGCTGGTCGAACTCGATGTGGCGCAGGCGCAGACGCTGGAAGGTGGACTGGAGCGGCTCGGATTCAACATGCCGTATGTGGAAGACCTGATGCAAGGCTGACCGCCCGGCGCATGCGCGACGCCTGACGAGATTTACCCAGAATTATTCAATTGGAGACACGTTCCATGACAATCAAGAAAAGTGGCATCTCGAGGCGCGGCCTCATCAAGCTGGCGTTGCGCGCAAGCCTGGCTGCGGGCCTGGCACCGGGCCTGACACCAGGCATGGCCCTGGCGGCCGCCTATCCGGACAAGCCCGTCAAGATGCTGGTCGGCTTCTCGCCGGGCGGCGCGGTCGACAACGTGGCGCGCCTGCTGGCACAGAGCATGAGCAAGAGCATGGGCGGATCGATCATCATCGAAAACCGCCCCGGCGCAACCGGCATCATCGCCGCCGAGCAGACCGCCAAGGCGCCCGCCGACGGCTACACCCTCTTGATGGCGACCCAGTCGACGATGGTGGTGGCGCCCAGCATCTACAAGAAGATGAGTTTCAATCCGGTGGCCGACTTCACGCCGATTTCGCTGATCGCATCGGTGCCGATGGTGCTGGTGGTCAGTCCGTCGGTGCCAGTGAAGAACGTGCAGGAACTGATCGCGTATGCCAGGAAACAGAAAGGCGGCCTGACCTACGCGTCGTCGGGCCAGGGTGGGCCGCAGCACGTCGCCGCCGAACTGTTCGCCTCGATGGCCAAGCTGGAGATGGTCCATGTTCCCTACAAGGGAGAGACGAACGCGATCTCGGACCTGCTCGGCAACCAGGTGCCGGTCATGTTCGGCAATTTGCCGTCACTGCTGCCGCACATCAAAAGCGGCAAGCTGCGCGCGATTGCCGTGAGCAGCCTGCAACGCAGCAGCGCTGCGCCGAACATCCCGACGGTGGCCGAGTCCGGCTTGCCCGGCTTCGAAACCCTGACCTGGTTCGGCCTGTTCGCCCCCGCCAACATGCCGCAACCGATCGTCGACCGCCTGAATGCCGAAGTGAAGAAAAGCCTGGCCTCGCCCGAGGTACGCATGAAACTCGACCAGCAGGGACTGACCACCGTCGGCGGCACCGCGGCCGAACTGAAGACCTACATGAAGCAGGAAGTGCCGAAGTGGGCCAGCCTGCTGAAGAATGCGCAGATCAAGCCGGAGTAAATGACATGAGCGGCTGGGCAGCGTCGATGGTGTGATTGACGTTGCCAGCCGCGCACCGGATAGGGTCATTGACGCGTTTAACGTCCCACACCAATGCCGATGCCTACCCCGGAACCGCGTCCAAAGCTACCAAAGCTGCCGAAAATCGAGGTCGACACGCCTCCGCGTCCAGTGCCGTTCTTCTCGGCCAGCTGCAGAACGCAATTGCGCCACAGGTCCGAATTCGCCGGATAGCCCAGCTGGGTGCACGCCGGTCCGTTTTCGGCGATCATGCGGTCCATCTCGGCCTGTTGCTTCATGGCTTGTCCCTGTGGCGTTGCACAGCCGAGCAGGCAACATGCGCTGGTTACCGCCAGAATTATCGTACGCATACCAGTTCTCCTTCAAGCAATTGATTGGTTCAGTTTACGCCTGCCGGGCTGGAGAACGGCCGTGGATTTCCAATCGAGTGCGCGCATTTACATTTGGTCACACATTGAATGCGGTTGCAGGCACGAGAGTGCGTCCGTGACGGCGGGCATGCCCGCCCTACGTGCAGAGATCCATCACCGTCGCAGGCAAAAGCATGCGGCCGTAACGCGGGCATGCCCGCCCTACGGTTGCGGCCAACGAACGTGTCAAGCAGGCGGCTGTCGTAGGGCGGGCATGCCCGCGCGTTACGTGCCTACAATCTCGCCGACGGTTTCACTCGAATCGAGCAATTCCTCGAACAGGCGGCTGAACGGCGAGCGTGCCCGCCACAGCAGCCCGAGCTTGCGCACCGGCGCCTCGCCCGGCAAGGCGAGGATCGCCACCCCCGCCGGCAGCGGCCAGGCGCGTGGCCAGTCGGGTACGAGCGACACGCCCAGGCCCCGCTCGACCAGCAGCGCGATCGCGTCCAGCACGTCGAGTTCGAAACGCTCGCGCGGGAAGATCTGCTGCTCCTGCAAATACTGGTCGGCCAGCTGGCCGCCCCAGTTGTTGCGGTCGTAGCGGATCAGGGGCTGGGTCGCCAGCAGTTCCAGCGGCGGCAGGTGCGCCAGCGCGGTCGGCGCCAGCACCACCAGCGGCTCGGAACGCAGTTCGCGCCAGACCAGGGTTTTCGGAATCGCGAACTGCGGCGCGATGATCAGCGCCGCGTCGAGCGCTTCGCTGATCACCTGGTGGTACAGCAGGCGCGAGACGTCGGCCACGATGTACACGTCCACCTTCGGATGGCGCGCGGCGAGCGTGGCCAGCATGGCCGGCAGCATGCCGGTCAGCGCGGTCGAGATCGTGCCCAGCCGCAGTTCGCCGGCAAACGCGCCCTCGGAGGCCGACGCCTTCAGTTCGCGCACCTCGCGCTGGAAGTGGCGCGCCCGCGCCAGCACCCGCGCCCCGCCTTCGGTCAGTTGCACCGTGCGCCCCGAGCGCTCGATCAGTTTGACGCCCAGTTCATCTTCCAGCACGTGCACGCGCTGCGCCAGCGCGGTGGGCGTCACGTTCAGGCGGCGCGCCGCTTCGGCCATCGAACCGCATTCGGCAATGGTGACGAAACTGTCCAGGAACCGCGTCTCCATGATGAACTTCCTCTTCACTCTAAACACTCGAAGATGAAATTGTCCTTTGTTCCCAGTGCGCGCACAATAGCTTCCATGACGACGAATGCCATCGCCTCCACCACCACGCTCGCCCGCAGCGCGCCGGCGCGGTTGCCCGCGCGCCTGCAAGCACTACGCTGCCTCGACGATTTCGAGCAGGCCGCACGGCGCCACCTGCCGCGCCCCGTGTTCGGCTACATGGCGATGGCGGCCGAGACCCGGCGCAGCCTGCGCGGCAACCGCGAATGCTTCGACGATTACGGCTTCGTCACCCGCGTCCTGAACGACGTCTCGCAGCGCAGCAGCGCATGCACCCTGTTCGGCCAAACCTACGCGGCGCCGTTCGGCATCGCCCCGCTCGGCATCAGCGCCCTCTCCGCCTACCGTGGCGACCTGGTGCTGGCGCGCTCGGCGGCGCGTGCGAACATCCCGATGATCATGAGCGGTTCCTCGCTGATCCGGCTCGAAGACGTGGCAAAGGAAAAGCTGGGCGCCTGGTTCCAGGCCTACCTGCCGGGCGACGTGCCGAACATCACCGCCCTGATCGAGCGCGTCGGCAATGCCGGCTTCGGGACCCTGGTGCTGACGGTGGATACGCCCGTCACGCCGAATCCCGAGACCTTCGCGCAGACTGGATTTACATCGCCACTGCGGCCCAGCGCCAGCCTGGTGTGGCAGGGCCTGTCGCATCCGCGCTGGCTGTTCGGCACCTTCCTGAAGACGCTGGCGCGGCACGGCATGCCGCACTTCGAGAACAACTATGCGCGCCGCGGCGCGCCGATCCTGTCGCCGTCGGTCACGCGCGACTTCGCCGACCGCGGGCACCTGAACTGGGAGCACTTCGCGCTGATCCGGAAAATCTGGCCGGGCCGGATCATCGTCAAAGGCATCCTGCACCGCGACGACGCCCGCATCGCGCGCGAGCTGGGGGCGGACGGCATCATCGTCTCGAACCACGGCGGCCGCCAGCTCGACGGCGCGGTGGCGCCGCTGCGCGTCCTGCCCGGCATCGTCGAGGCTTGCCCGGACATCCCGGTGATGATGGACAGCGGCATCCGGCGCGGCGGCGACGTCCTCAAGGCGCTGGCGTTGGGCGCCAGGTTCGTGTTCGTCGGCCGCCCCTTCGGCTATGCGGCCGCGGTCGGCGGCGAGGCCGGAGTCGGGCATGCGATCGACCTGCTGCAGCAAGAGGTGTGGCGCAACATGGCGATGCTGGGCATCACCGCCCTCACCGAACTCGATGCGAAGACGCACCTGTACCCTTATCGTTGACCCCTGCTACCTTATTTCTGGAGACACCATGCAAGCGATTCCCCTGTTCCACCTCGCCTTTCCGGTGCGCGACATCGCCGAGGCGCGCCGCTTCTACGGCGACCTGCTCGGCTGCCCCGAAGGGCGCAGCTCGAACGAATGGGTCGACTTCAATTTCTACGGCCACCAGGTCGTCGCCCACCTGGCGCCTGACGAATGCGGCAACGCCTCGACCAACGACGTCGACGGCGACAGCGTCCCGGTGCGCCACTTCGGTGCGATCCTGCCGATGGCCGACTGGGAAGCCCTGGCCGACAAGCTGCGCGCGGCCGCGACCCGCTTCGTGATCGAGCCGCACGTGCGTTTCAAGGGCCAGGTCGGCGAGCAGGCGACCATGTTCTTCCTCGACCCGTCGGGCAATGCACTGGAATTCAAGGCGTTCGGCGATATCAGCCAGGTGTTTGCGAAGTAGTCCGGCTGGCCTCGGCGTTGGCGAGGACGTCGCCGAGCGACCTGGCATGCGGCGCATAGGCCTGCATGCCCCACCCTGCGGCAGCGAGCGTCAAGGTGGTCAGGATGAAGGGAACCAGCGTATGTTTCAGTGCCGCGACCATCCAGTGGCGCGGGTCCATCACCCGCAGCCGCCGGTACAATCCGGCAGCGAGTAGCGCGTCCACCAGGATCTCGGCAAACAGGACCGGCGCCGACCAGATCACGAACAGCGACGAGAGTGCGATACCGAGAGCGAGCAGGATCACCGCCAGCGGAATCGCGCCCTCGTCGGCCTGGCCGATGACGTCGAACGGCCCGCTCTCGGCGGCTTCGACGGTGCTGTCGCCGCCGAAGTCGACATTGCCACTGGCGCCACCGCCATCGAAACTGCCGCCGCCACCTGCGAAATCTCCACTATCGCCGCCGTCGCCGCGCGCAGCGCCAAGGCCGCCGCCCTCCCCGGCAAGGTCGAGGTAGTCGGCCGCGCTGGTGCGCAGCCATATCCACAGCAGCAGCAGGAAAACGATATACGCGACACCCATGCCAGCATGTAGCGCAGCGCCATCGTCTCGACCCCGGCCGCCAGCATCGCCACCGATGCGCCGAAGCCGGCCAGCCCGGTCAGCGCCACCAGGATGAACATCTGGATGCGTGGGAAACCTTCGCGCAGCAAGCGCTCGCGCATCCTGTGTACCGCCATGGCACGCGTGATCAAACGAGGTGGCGGGTTGGTCATCGCTTGCCTTTCATTCGTCAACAGAGGCCTTACATCGGCCGGAAACGCCAGGCATAGGCCTGGCTGGCCTTGAGCAGCTCCGGCCGCTCCTTGAGCGCAATGGTGATTTTTCCGAGTTCATCACGCTTGATGCGGGAGATCGCCGCCGCCCGCACCACCGTGCCGCGATGGACCTGCCAGAACTGGTCGGGGTCGAGACCCTCGACCAGCTCGCGCAGCGGGGTGCGCACCAGCGCCTCGTCGTCGACGGTGACCACACGGGTGTACTTCTCGTCCGACCGGAAATACAGCACGTCGTCGATCGGGATGATCCTGATCGTGTCGGCGACGCTGGCGCTGATCCAGCGCACCCGCGTGGCGCTGCCGCGCAGGCGCCGGTCCAGCTCCATCATCAGCGCGCCGACGTCCGCCGGCGGCTGTCCCAGCCGTTCGCGCAGGCGGCCGCAAGTCTGCTCCAGCCGCGCGCGTTCAACCGGTTTGCGCAGGTAGTCGATCGCACCCGCTTCGAATGCATCGAACGCGTGCTCGTCGTAGGCCGTCACGAACACCACACGGCAGCGCGATCCCGCCACCCTGGCCACGTCCAGCCCGGACAGGCCCGGCATGCGGATGTCGAGGAAGGCGATGTCCGGCTGCAGGCGCCCGATGACCTCGAGGGCGTCGGCGCCGTGTTCGCATTCGGCCAGTACATTCAAGGCGGGCCATACCTGCGCCAGCAGGCGGCGCAACTCGCTGCGCGGCAGGTCTTCGTCGTCGGCGATGATGGCGCTGGGCATGGCGGTTGCGGTTCAAGGTTCCAGTGAGAGCGGGATACGTAGTGTAGCCGCAACCCCGCCGTCCGGACGCGTCTTCAGTTCGAGGCCGGCGCGCCCGCCGAACTGGGTGCGCAGGCGCTCCTGGATGTTGGCCAGGCCGATGCCGCTGCCGCTGCCGGATGCGCTGGCGCCGAAACCGACGCCGTCGTCCAGCACGCTCACTTCCAGCTGGTCCTGGCCTTCGGCGCTCACCTTGCGTGCGCGCACCTCGACGCGCGCCGGGCCGACCTTGGGCTCGACGCCGTGCTTGACGGCGTTTTCCACCAGCGAGATCAGCATCAAGGGCGGAATCGACGCACCCTCCAGCCCCGGCTCGGCCTCGACGCTGAACTGCAGGCGCCCCATCCGTTCGTGCATCAGCGCGAGATAGGCGCGCGCGGCGCTCAGCTGGCTGTCGAGCGTGACGGCGCTGCTGCCGACATTGTCGCGCATCTGCGGGATGGTCGCGCGCAGGTACTCGACCATGTGATCGACAATCAGCCCGGCGCGCCGCGGATCGGTGGCCAGCGCCGAGCGGACGCTGGCCAGCGTATTGAACAGGAAGTGCGGCTCGACCTGGGCCGCCAGTACCGAGAGGCGCATCTCGGCCTGATTGCGCGCCGCCCGGGCGCGCTCGAGCTCCTGTTTCGCATGGACGTCGCCCAGCATGCCGCGCTGGCGCACGAACGGGATCAGGTCAAATACCCCGCCCAGCCAGGCCAGCAGCGAGAGCTGCATCACCATGACGATCATTGCGCTGGCCCGGAAGGCTTGACGCGCGAGCGCCTTGTCCGCCGGCGCGGCCGCGGGCGCTTCCACCGTCATGGCATCGAGCAGGTCGCGCTCGGCCGCAAGCTGTGCTGGCGTAAGCGAGGCACGCTTCTGGCCGGGCATGCGCGCCTGGCGCTCGCCCCGCCACCGCATGTCGTACACCTTGTTGCGCAGCCTTTCGAGCAGCTCCACATACGGTTGCTGGAGGGCGCGGCGCTCGGCCGGGCTGGCGGCCGGGTCGCGCAGCCTGGCGACCAGGCGCCGGTCGGCATCCGTCATGAACTCGGGCCACCCATCGACGACGCGATCAGGAAGCTTGAAGGCGTGGGCATAGCGCTCGTACGCTTCCACGTAGCGCCTGGCCTGCTCCGGCCGCAGCAGGCCGGCATCGGCCATCGGCGGCCATCGGCGCACGTCGACGTCGAACATCAACAGCATCGCCCTTTCGCGCACCATCACGTCGCGTTCGGCGTTGTAGGCGGGGCGGCTGTAGGCACGGTATGCCTCTTTCATGATGATCCCGAACGAGAGGAACATCCCGAGCAGCAGGACCGCCAGGATTGCCACGGTCTCGACATGCCGGTGCCAGCCCAGGCGGCGCACCAGCACGGCCAGCCCGGGACCGATCAGCACGATCGACGCCGCGGTGACGATGTAGACCAGGCTTGCCTGGAAGGCATCCGTCAGGTCGAGCGAACGGCCGGGCACCCACGCCCGGCTATATCCGACCAGCGCCATGAACACGACGATGACCAGCAGCGACCCGCTCAGCATGGCGACGCTGCGATAACGCAGCCATGGCAGGCTGTAGATCGGGTAATTGCGTGCACGGCCGAACCAGCGGCTGGTTTTTACCGCCACTTCGGGCGGCAGCAGGATGGAGATGCTCATGCTGTCCTCACATTGATCGTCAAGTGGAAGCGCAGCTTAAGCAGCGCGCACCGCCGTGTGCAGCGACGCGACGAAAGCGTGATATGGCGCGATGAAACACCGTAAATCGAGGCCGGATCAGCCGCCGTCTTCAGCCAGCGTGATGCGCGCGTTCATCTCGCCGATGTCGTCGATGCCGGTTTCGACGAAGCCGAAGCTGCGGTAAAAAGCGCTCGCGCGCGCATTGTGCGGGTGGTAGCAGATCGTGATGCATTCGACGTCCGGCATCGACCAGATCTCGGCGAGCAGCAATTCCATCGCGCGCCGTCCGATGCCCTGCGACTGCAGCGGATAATCGACCATGAAGCGGTAGATGCCATAGCGCCCGACATGGCCGTCATCGACGCGGTTGTAGAGGGCGAAGCCGACCGGGCGCTCGTCCTGGTAGATCGCGCGCGCCACGAATTCCAGATAAAACGTCGACTGCGCGATCGAATACGCATTGCTGTGCAGGAGATCGCGCTGGTGCGCGGGCAGCTCCATGTCCATCAGGGCTTCGAAATTGTCTTGGGTGATGTCGCGCAGCGTGATCGTCATGGTTTGCATGCCAGGCCTGCCTCCGCTATTCGTTACAGGTCGCCAACAGCGACGATCCCGTCGTAGTCTTCTCCATACGCGTACTGCCCTGCAAGCACCGCCTGCACATAGGATGCGAAAAACGCATGGAAACTGCGGGCCTGCTGCTCACGGTCCGGACTGTCGTGCCACATCGTGATGACCTGGCCGTGTTGGCCATCTGCTGCGGGATCGAGATCGACGCACAGGTGATTCCCGGCGCCGTCATGGGTGAAGGGAATCCACTTGCGGTTATACCAGTCGTTCCTGATACCGGCTTGCGGTTCCGAGCGGTAGTCGTCGAACTCGCCCGCGTCGACCAGCTCTGCCCATATCAACCATTGTTCCAATATCTCTTCGACAGACAGGAAATACCAGCCACTCAATAAGGGACCGTACTCGCTTTGCCCGTTATGAATCTTCAGGAATGCGATCAAGTCGTCGGGCAGCTTTACCCGCAGCGCCGTCTCCAGATCCGTCATCTGTGCATCGGTTGCGGGACCCTGCAAGCGCGAAAGCCCGTCAGGCCAATGTTCGGCAAGCCAGTTCTCGTAGTCTTTCCACAGTACCTGCATGTCGGCTTGGTGAATGGGCATATCAGCTCCGTGATCAAACGTCCAGGTGCGAAATCAGCAGCTTCCTCGCTTCGATATCCCCGTCCTGCTCCGCCTGCGCCCCCAGCGAAATCCCGACCGCCATGATGTCGATCAGCAGCAGCTGCAGGATGCGCGAAATCATCGACAGGAAGACGGTGCTGTCCTCGGCGTGGTCGACCGCCAGGCAGACGTCCGCCCGTTTCGCCAGCGCCGACTTGCTGCTGGTGATGGCGATCACGCTGGCGCCGGCGCGGCGCGCGGCGTCCACCGCCGACAGCAGCTCGGGCGCCTGCCCCGCCGTCGAAATCGCGATGACGACGTCGTTCGGTTTCAGCAGTTCGGCGGCCAGCTGGAACAGGTGGGCGTCGCCGTGGGCCGTGGTGGGAATGCGGAAGCGGAAGAATTTGTGCTGGCCGTCGAGCGCGACGACGCGCGCATTGCCCATCGCGTAAAACTCGACCTTGCCGGCACTGCGCAACAGCGCGATGGCGCGGTCGATCGCGTGCACGTCGAGGCCGTCGCGGAATTTCAGGATCGCCGACACCGTGTTGTCGATCACCTTGGCCGACAAATCATGGGTGCTGTCGCTCATGCGCACCTGGCTGTGGCGCACCGGGATCGAGCCGGTCAGGCTGCCGGCGAATTTGAGTTTGAATTCGGCCAGGCCCTGGAAGCCGAGCGAACGGCAGAAGCGGATCACGGTCGGCTGGCTGACGTCGGCAAGGCGCGCGATTTCCGCGATCGGTTCGGACAGGACTTTACGCGGATGCTCGAGCACCAGTGCGGCCACGCGCTGCTCGGCCGGCGACAGTTCGTGCTGCAGGTGCTGGACGCGCTCCATCAGGGTATTCGCGCCGCTGCGCCCGCGCAGATGTTCGGACAAAATCGTCGACACGCCGCGCAGCGCGGGATTCGGTGTCATGATCACGTAGGTCGGGATCTGCGCCAGGTAATCGGTGAAGCGCCCTTTCGCCTCGAAGCGCGCGCGGAACGGTGACGTCGCGAACCACTGCGCGATGCGCGGCACGATGCCGCCGCCAATAAAAATGCCGCCAAAGGCGCCCAGCGTGAGCGCCAGGTTGGCCGCGGCGCCGCCCAGCATGCCGGCGAAGCATTCGAGTACTTCCAGGCAGAGCGCATCGTGCTCGTCGAGTGCGCAGGCGACGATCTCGGCGGCCGTGCGCGCCGGCGCTTCCACGCCGTTACGTTCGGCCAGCGCGCGGTACACCAGTTCCATGCCGGGGCCGGACAGGATGCGCTCGTTCGACACGTGCGGCCACTCGCGCCAGGCGTGCTGCAGGATCGCGAATTCGCGTTCGTCGCCGGGTGCGAAGTTGACGTGCCCGCCTTCGCTGCCGAGGGTCACGAAGCCGTCCGCGGTTGGAATTACGCCCGACACGCCCAGGCCGGTGCCGGCGCCGAGTACGCCCGCCACCGCATGCGGCGCCGGCTTGCCGCCGCCCACCTGCAGCACGTCGCCCGCGCCCAGGCCCGGCAGCGCCATCGCCAGCGCGGTGAAGTCGTTGACGATGACCAGCGTCGACCAGCCCATCGTGCGCCGCACCTCGTCGGTCGAGAACTGCCACTCGCGGTTGGTCATGCGCACCAGGTCGCCGCTGACCGGATTGGCCATGGCAAAGGCGGCGTGGGTGATGCGCTCGCCCTTCTCGGCAAGATACGCGTTCAGCAGGGGAACGATGCCGTCGTAGTCGTCGCACAGCAGGACCGCGGTCTGGCGGAACACGCCGGGCGCCGTCTCGAGCGTGAAGCGGGCATGGGTGGCGCCGATGTCGGCCAACAGGCGCGGGCCGTCGGCGTAGGAGGCACGGCCTGGTTTTTGTTCGGTGTCTGGTTCGGTGATCATCGCTGCTTGTTTGTCTGCTTACGGCTGGGATACCTTGGAGCCGCACAGGATAGCATTGATTGATTGCCATGAGAGGATGTGAAATGGGGGTGGCCGGCTCCCGCCGGTCACCCCCGCCCTACCTTACTTGTCCTTCTGCGTGATGAACAGGCTGGCAATACAGCTACCCGCAATCAGCACCGCCACCACGGTCAGCGACGCCTGCACCGGCACGTGATACCACGGCATGATCAGCATCTTGGTACCGATGAAGGTCAGCACCATCGCCAGGCCGTATTTCAGCAAGTGGAAGCGGTCGGCCACGTCCACCAGCAGGAAGTACAGTGCGCGCAAGCCCAGGATCGCGAACATGTTCGACGTGAACACGATGAACGGATCGGTCGTGATGGCAAAAATCGCCGGGATCGAGTCCACCGCGAACACCAGGTCGGTCACCTCGATCAGGATCAGGACCAGGAACAGCGGCGTCACGAAACGCATCCCGCCTTTCGTCACGAAGAATTTTTCTCCGTGGTCGCCCTCGGCCACCTTCAAGTGCTTGCGTGCGAAACGCAGCACCGGGTTGTTGGCCACGTCCGGCTCTTCGTCGACCGCCACCAGCATGCGGATACCGGTGAACAGCAGGAACGCGCCGAACAGGTACAGCACCCAGCTGAATTCGCTCACGACCCAGGCGCCCGCACTGATCATGATGGCGCGCATGACGATCGCACCCAGCACGCCGTAGATCAGGACCCTGCGCTGGTATTGCTGCGGCACCTGGAAGGCGGTAAAGATCAGCAGGAACACGAACACGTTATCGACCGAGAGCGCCTTTTCGATCAGGTAGCCCGAGAAGAATTCGAGCGCCTTCTGGTCGGCGATCTCGGCGCCCACCGTTCCGGTCAGGTACCACCACAGGCCGCCGTTGAACAGCAGCGCCAGGCTGACCCAGACCAGCGACCAGATGCCGGCTTCCTTGACGCTGACCTTGTGCGCCTTGTTACCGCCGAAGACGAACAGGTCGAGCGCCAGCATGACCAGCACGAAGCCGACGAAGCCGGCCCACATCGGGGCGCTGGCAATGGTTTCCAGTCCGTTCATTTAGCGCTCCTGAGCTTCGTTGCCGCGTACCGGCATGTCGTCGGCCGGCTCATGCTGCTCACCCGTCGCCATCTGCCCCTGCTGGGCCGGCGCGCGGGTGCGCACGAACTGGCGCGTGCGCTCGACCTTCTTCACCACCGCGCGGTCGGCGCGGTCGACGGCGCGGTCGATGGCGGCGTACAGGTTGGCGTCGACGTCGTCGACGATCACTTCGCGCCCGCCGCCGAGCTGGACCTGGATGCGGCAGCGCTTGTCGACGCCGCCGCGCGGACCGTTGATGTCCGACAGCGACACCGCCAGCCTGCGCATGTGGTGCCGCGCCCAGCCCAGCGCGGTGGCCAGGCGCTGATCGGTATAGGCGCGCAAAGCAGAGGTCATCTGGAAGCCGTTGGTCTGGATGGTCATGTGCATGGTAGTTCTTCTGTGAGGTGAGACCCCACTATAGGAGCGCACGATACATCGGACAAATCGAATATTATTTAACATAAGATCGGTTTTTTCGATCTGTTAGAGCAAGCTTAAAAGAGGTTTTCCATGCTTAACTATAAGCATTTGCGTTATTTCTGGATGGTGGCAAAAACGGGCAGCATCGCCAAGGCGGCGACCCAGCTGCACCTGACGCCGCACTCGATTTCCGGACAGCTGTCCGAATTCGCGGCCTCGCTCGGCGTCGAACTGTTCCGCCGCAGCGGACGCAATCTCGAGCTGACGGAAACCGGCCGCCGCATCATGCACTACGCCGACGACATCTTCGCTACCGGCGACGCCTTGCTCGAACTGGTGCGCGACGAGACCTTCACCACCGCGACGCCGTACCGCGTCGGTTGCGCCGACTCGGTATCGAAGCTGATCGCCTGCCGCCTGGTCGAACCGGCCCTCAAATTGCCGCAGCCGGTCAGGCTGATCTGCCGCGAAGGCCGGCTCGACAGCTTGCTGGCGGAACTGGCCATCCACCGCCTCGACCTCGTCATTGCCGACCGGCCGATCCCGGCGCACTTCAGCGTGCGCGCCTACAACCACCTGCTGGGCGAGAGTCCGATGACGGCGTTCGCGACGCCGGCGCTGGCCGCGCAGCTCGGCGACAATTTTCCAGTCTGCCTGCACAACGGGCCGATGCTGCTGCCGGGCGAGGATTTCGCCGTCTACCAGCGCCTGCTGCAGTGGTTCGAACGCATCAAGGTGTATCCGCACGTGGTCGGCGAATTCGACGACAGCGCCATGATGCAGGCCTTCGGCCAGTCCGGCGCCGGCGTATTCTTCGCACCGGCCGTCATCGCGCCGCAGGTGTGCGCGCAATACGGGGTAGTGGCGCTGGGACAGGTCGATGCCGTCGTCGAGCAGGTCTACGCGATCACCACCGAGCGGCGCATGAGCCATCCGGCCACGGTGGCGATCGGTGCGATGGCGCGCGAAAAGTTGTTTGCTTGAGTGTTCGCCCGAGTGATTTTTTTGTCGAGAATATTTACACACCTTGTCTTGATTGAAATCAAAGGAAATCCAAGTAGTTGTTTTTAATAACTAAGTTTTTCCTGGCATTAATTTTGCTTATTGTTAAGAATCAAAACAAGGATACGCCATGAAACACATCGCACACACCATCGCACTCGCTTTCGCGCTCGCAACTACGTCGGCCGGCGCACTCGCCACGCCCATCAACAGCGTCGAGAATGGCGGCTTCGAAACGCCGGCCCAGAACGGCGGGTTCAGCTACCTGAACGGTTCGGTCGGTGGCTGGACCTATGGCGGCAGCAGCGGTGTCGCTGCGAACAACTCGCCGTTCAACGTCGTGAATGCCACCGGCGCGCAAGCGGCCTTCCTGCAGCAACCCGGCGCGTCGATCTCCCAGATGTTCAACTTCACCAAGAGCCTGTTCTCGGTGTCGTTCAGCGCTGAATCGCGCAACTATGGCGGCGGCGGCAACCCCATCTCGGTACTGGTCGACAACCAGCTCCTGTCGTTCGCCGGCCTGACCACGTTCACCCCAGGGTCGAAAACGTCGTTCACGACCTACACCAGCGACCTCATCGCCCTCAGCAACGGCAACCACACCCTGCGCTTCATCGGCTATGGCGGCAATGGCGACGTGACCTCGTTCATCGACAACGTCAAGGTAAATGCCGTTCCCGAGCCGCTCAGCCTGAGCCTGATGGGCCTGGGCATGCTGGCACTGGGCGCAAGCCGCCGCAAGAAGGCGAACAAGGCGTAAGGCGCGCCGGCGGCGCACTGCTCCGCTACCTGACGCACAGCCCACGGTGACGTGGGCTTTTTTTATGTGCCTGTCGTCGCTGAAGCAGGCCGCATTCAGGACTTGCGCGCGGTAAGCACCAAGGCGCGGGAGTGACTCCACGCGTAATCGAGCAAGGCTGCCAGCGCCATCGACGCGCCCAGCAGCGGGAACACCAGTCCGGTCACGACCGCAATCACGACCACCCCGGCCGCCAGCCGGTCGGCGTCGCGCCGTACGGGCGCCGCGAGTTGTCCGGCCGGGCGGCGCTTCCACCACACGGCCACGCCGCTCACGCACAGCAGCATCAGGGCAATGCAGCCGGCCAGCATCAGCAACTGGTTCGGCAAGCCGTATTCGGTCCCCTGGTGGACGCTGACGCCCCACTCGGTCACGCGCGCCACCGCGCCAACGTCGGCCGGCCCCAGGTCCATCAGGATCTTGCCGCTGTACTGGTCGAGGTGGATCACGCGCTGGCTGGCGTGCGCCGTGCGCAGCCTGACCGCGCTGTATACCCCGCTCGCGCCGCGCGGCAGGACCAGGCGGTAGACGTCCTTCATCCCTGCCGCGGCGAAGACGGCGGCAGCACGGTCGGGGCCGATGGCGGAGGGCGCGGGCGGCTGCGCCATCGCGGTCGCGCCGCCGGCATGATGCGATGACCCGGATTCATGCCCGGCATGCGATGCCGGCAGCATTTGCTGCTCCTGGCTCCAGGGAATGGCGCCGAGCGCAGTAGCGGGCGTGCCTGACTGCGGCAGGTTGGTCCAGGTGCCATCGGGAACGCCGAGTCCGTGCGCCGTCAGCCAGGTATTCACCTGTGAACCCCAGACGATCGACCAGGGCATGCCGGTCAGCGCCAAAAACAGGATGACGATGGCGCCAAACGCGCCGGTAACGGCATGCAGGTCGCGCCACCAGACGCGCCCCTGCGCCTGCGGCCGGATGCGCAGCACGCCCTGCTTGCGCCCGCGCGGCCACCACAAATACGCCCCGCTCAGCACCAGCACGATCACCCAGCCGGCGACGACTTCGATCAGCACGTTGCCGGCGTTGCCCGCGACCGTGAGCGAATGGATGCGCTTGACCAGCGACATCAGCCGGTCGGACTCCGCCATCGCGCCCTTCACTTCTCCGCTGGACGGGTCAAGGAAAACCTGGCGCACGGCGCCATCCGCTTGCTGGACGTCGACCTGGACGGTGTGGCGCGTATCCGCCGGCCATTGCAGCGCTTTTGCCACGCCGCCTTGCGCGCGCTCGGCGCGAGCGATCAGCTCGCCTGGCGGCAGCGCGGCGCCTGTTCCGACGACAGCCTCGTCGCGGATGAGCAGGCTGCGGTACATGACATCGTCGAGTTCCTTGTTGAACAGGTAGACAGCACCGGTCAATGCCAAGGAAAAAATAAATGGAAGACATAAAAGACCGGCAAAGAAATGCCAGCGCCAGACGCGCCGGTACAAGCCCGAGGTGGACGGCCCGGCCGTGATGGGGGTACTGCTCATGATGCTGCTCCTGTAGCGCTCGCGCCGATGTGCCACGGCGGCGGTCGACGCATTGATGACAAGCGACACCGTGCCGCGACGCGTGGCCGCCGCACGGTATGCAAACCGACGATTGCGGATCAGGTCGCCGGCGGGCCGCGCGGCTGCGCGACTGTCCAGGCAAACAGGGGCGAGGACGACTGGTAGAAGAGCGCGGGACGCAGTGCGGCGCCTGCCGACACGTGCAGCACGACGGGCGGCGACGGCAGGAACAGCATGTGTGCGCTTGCCTGGCAGAACGGACAATGCTCGAAGGAAGCGACGTGACCGGGGGCGGAACCGTCATCGGCAACCTGCATCTGGTGGGTCATGGCAATACCGCTCGCCGTGCAGATGTCGACCTCGATGACGCCGGCCCCGGCCCCGGCCTGGTGCGCAAGCGCATGCGAGAACGTGGGCGCCATGACTGCCATCAGGATGGCAAGCAAGGCGGCCCAGGCGGCAACGAGGAAAGCTTTACGGTTCAAGCCCATGTTGAGATTCTAGCATCGCGCTTTTCGGTTCGGCGCCGAATTCGCGGTAAGCTCTGCCTTGAAGCAGACAACCTGCCGGTGCAAAATTGTTAGGCTGTGAGGTCGGCCTTGCGCAACCGTGGCGGCCGCACCATCTTCGGAGAATCGCCATGCAACGCACGACCGCCCGTTTAATCCTGAGACCGCCGGAACCCAGCGACCTGCCCCGCCTGCATGCGATCTACGGCGATCCGGCAACCAATACCTTCAACCCTGCCGGACCGCTGACCGACATCGCACAGGCGCGCACGCTGCTGCAAGGCTGGCGCGACCAGTGGCGTGACAAGGGCATGGGCCCCTGGGCCATTGCGCTGCGCTCAGCACCCGAACGGCTGCTCGGTTTCGGCGGGATCTCGTCGCACGGGTATCTCGGCGTCGAGCGCATCAACGTCGGCTACCGCTTCGATCGCGCCGCATGGGGCGCCGGCTATGCCACCGAACTGGGCGCGGCGGCATTGGCTTTCGGCTTCGACGAATGCCGCCTGCCGGAAATCTTCGCCCTGGTGCGGCCGGCCCACCTGGCGTCGATCCGCGTACTGGAAAAAATCGGCATGCAACGCTTCGCCACCCTGGATGACGTTCCCGGGCAGGCGCCGAGTATCGTCTTCAGGGCGCTACACCCCTCCCCCGCTAGCGCGCCGCCAGGCCCTTGAGCAAGGCCTCGTGGAAGGCCTTGGGATCCTGCATCTGCGGCGCGTGCCCCATGTTCGGGAAGGTCACCAGCGTCGCCTTCGGGATCGCCCTGGCCGTCTTTTGCGCCAGTTCGGGGTAGTTGCCCAGCTTCGGCCGCAGCGCTTCCGGCGCCGCGTCCTTGCCGATCGCGGTCGTGTCCTTCAGGCCGATCAGCAGCAGCGTCGGCATCGTCAGCTGCGGGAATTCGTAGACCACCGGCTGGGTATAGATCATGTCGTACAGCAGCGCCGAATTCCAGGCGACGATTTCCTTGCCCGGCCCGCCGTACATCCCGGCCAGCATCTGCACCGGCGGTTCGTACTCGGGCTTCCACTGGTTGACGTAATAGGTCGCCTTTTCGTAGTTGCGGATCTTGTCGGCCGTGGTCTGCAGCTCGCGCTGGTACCATTTATCGACGCCGAGCGAGGGCACGCCCAGCGCCTTCCAGTCTTCCAGCCCGATCGGGTTGACCAGCACCAGCTGCTCGGTCTGCTGTGGGAACATCAGGCCGTAGCGCACCGCCAGCATGCCGCCGGTCGAGTGGCCCAGTATCGTGGCCGGCCCCTTCACGCCGATCGATTCGAGCAGCGCGCGCGTGTTCTCGGCCAGCTGCTGGAAGGTGTACTGGTAGTGCTGCGGTTTGCTCGATTTGCAGAAGCCGATCTGGTCGGGCACCACCACGCGGTAGCCGGCGCCGCTCAGCGCCTTCATGCTCGCATCCCAGGTCGCGCCGCAGAAGTTTTTACCGTGCAGGAGGACGACCGTGCGGCCATTGGCCTTGCCTTGCGGGGCGATGTCCATGTAGGCCATGTGCAGCTTCGCGCCCTGCGAGGTGAAGTTGAATTGCCTGACCGGGGCCGGATACGTAAACCCTTCGAGTTCGGGGCCGTAGGATGGCTCGGCGGCGGCGTGGGCGGTGCCCAGGCTGGCCAGCGCCAGGGCGAGGCTGGCGGCGCAACGGGAGAGGCGGATGGAGGTCATGGCGGCGAGCGTTGGGTGATCGATTCGTCAAGTCTAGCCGATAAGCCGCGGCTGAGTAGCCGCGTACGCGTTCGACCGGGCCGCCGATCTGGCGCGCATGATCGGCCGTGCGTTGAACGCGTGGGCGGCGCTCAAGCCGCGTACATTCACACGCTCGGCTATAGCCGACCACCCTACCGCAGAGGCGTAGGGTGGTCGGCTATACCGGGCGGCGTGCGGGCCTGCAGCGTGAACGCCGCCCACGCGTGACGCATGCACGTCGCAAAAGCCAAGCAGGTGGTGCGCAGCGTTTACGCGTGGACGGAGTCCACCCTACGGACCGTACAGTCCAGCCGATAACCGTGCATCGCGATAGACGTAGGACCGTACAGTCCAGCCGATAAGCGTGCATCGCGATAGACGTAGGGTGGACTCCGTCCACGCGTAACGCACGCACATCGCAAAAGTCCAGCACGCGGTACGCGGCGGTCAAGCGTGGGCGGCGTTATTCCTGCCCGATCAGCACCACGGCATTGCGCGCATCGAACTGCACCTTGCCACCCTTGACGATCGCCGTCGTCCCCGAATACCAGTCGCGCACGGTCTGGCCATCCAGGAAGACGCCGGTCACCGGCACGGCGACCGGTTTGTCCGTCGGCAGGCCGAGCGCCACCACCACGCGGTCGACCACGTCGCCCTTCTCCCAGGTACGCTTGAAGGTGTACGGGTAGTGCTGGAGCATGCGGTGCACGCCGGCGCCCACCGCGGGATGGGCCTGGCGGAAGCGCCCCAGCTTGGCCCAGTGTTCGCGCACGTCGGCGACGCGGTTCAGTCCACGCGCGGCGTTGGCGGACAGTTCGTCCCAGTTCATGAACGAGCGCAGCGTGGCGTCGCCCTCGGCGCCTTCGACCCGCAGCAAGCGCGCGGTCTCGTCGCCGTAGTAGATCTGCGCTGCGCCCGGCGCCAGCAGCAGTTTATTCGCCGCCTCGTAGGGACGCTGGCGCAGCGGGTCGTAGGGCTGGCCATCGTCGTGCGAACTGATGTAGTTCAGGACCGAATAGCCCTTCAACGGGCCGTGCAGCGCGGCCGAATACGCGCTGAAGATCTGTTCGTAGCCGTCCGCCGCATCGCTGCGCAGCGCGAAGTTGATCAGGCTGTCGAAACCCTGGGCCGGGTAATCGACCTTCATGCCGCCCAGGTCGTAGGCGCGGCCATCCTTGATGCCGTAGCCGTAGACTTCGGCCGTCATGTAGAACGGCAGGTCGCCCAGTGCCTTCGCTGGATGCGCCTTCTTCCACTCCTCGAAGGCGCCGCTTGCGACCTTCTTGAGATCCTTCCACACGCCCGGCTCGGTGTGCTTCACCGTGTCGGCGCGGAAGCCGTCGATGCCGTACTTGCGCACCCAGTCGGCATGCCATTTGATGAGGTAGTAACGCGGCGCGCGCGGATAGCCGGTGCGCTTGAAAAAGGCGTCCAGCTCCTGCACCTCGCGCTCGTAGCGCCCTTCCGCCTTCCATTTCGCCACCAGCGCGGGCGGCAGCGCCACCGGCTTGTCGCGCTCGGTGCGGATGTCGGGCAGGTTTTTCACCAAGGTGCACTCGATGGTGGTGCGCGCATCCTTGTAGGTGCAAACCGGATCAGTGCGCACCCACTCGGCCGGCCATACCGGATCAAGCTCGGTGACCGGACCGGTATGGTTCAGCACTACGTCGAACAGCACGCGCAAGCCGTTCGCATGGGCGGTGTCGACCAGGGTGCGCAACTCTTCCTCGGTGCCGAGGTTGGCGTCGATGGCGGTGAAGTCGCGCGCCCAGTAGCCGTGGAAGCCGTAGCTCTTGCCGGTGCCCTCGTCGGTGCCGGCGTGGATCTGCTCGACCGGCGGCGTGATCCAGAGCGCGGTCACGCCCAGGTCCCTGAAATAACCCTCCTTGATCTTGGCCGTGATGCCGGCGAAGTCGCCCCCCATGAAACCGCGCAGCTTGGCCGCGTCGTCTTTACGGCCGTACGCGTGGTCGTTACCCGGATTGCCGTTGTTGAAGCGGTCCGTCAGCAAAAAATAGACGGTCGCGTTCTCCCACACGAACGGTTTGCTCGGCGCTGCCCAGGGTGCGGGGGCGGCAGCAAGCACGCTGGACGCGAACAGCAGGGAGACGGCAAGTGCGGGTAGTTTCATGGAGTTCCTGTGAGAGTGAATCAGGTGATGACGCTCGGCTGCTGGCGGCCGGTGCGCTGGCGCAGTCCCGACACGTTTTCCGCAATCGTGATCAGGCCAGCCAGGGCATCCTGGGTGTCGAGGTTGTGGCGCGCCGGATCGGCTTCGTAGCGTTCGAGGTAGAGCCGTACCGTGGCGCCCTCGGTGCCGGTACCGGACAGGCGGAACACGATGCGCGAACCGTCAAGCATGATGATGCGCACGCCCTGCTTCGAGGCGATGGAATTGTCGACCGGGTCGGTGTAGACGAAATCGTCGGCCAGCGACACCCGGTACTCTCCCAGGGTCTGGCCGGCGAGCGTCGGCAGCCGCTCGCGCAGCGCGGTCATCATGGCGTCGGCCGCGCTGGCGTCGACCGCTTCGTAATCGTGGCGCGAATAATAGTTGCGGCCAAAGCGGGCCCAGTGTTCGGCCACGAGCTGCTCGACCGGCTTGCCGGTGGCGGCCAGCATGTTCAGCCAGAACAGCACCGCCCACAAGCCATCCTTTTCGCGCACGTGATCCGAGCCGGTGCCGTAGCTCTCCTCGCCGCACAGCGTGACCATGCCGGCATCCATCAGGTTGCCGAAGTACTTCCAGCCGGTCGGCGTCTCGAAGCAGGACACGCCCAGCGCCGCAGCCACGCGGTCGGCGGCGGTCGACGTCGGCATGGAGCGGGCGATGCCCTTGATCCCTGCCGCGTAGCCCGGCGCCAGCGTGGCATTTGCCGCGATGATGGCCAGGCTGTCCGACGGCGTCACCGCAATGCCGCGCCCGACAATCATGTTGCGGTCGCCATCGCCGTCCGATGCCGCACCGAAGTCGGGCGCATCGGCGCCATTCATGAGGGAGATGAGTTCGGCGGCATTGACAGGATTCGGGTCCGGATGGTGGCCGCCAAAGTCTTCCAGCGGTACGCCGTTGATCACGGTGCCGGCCGGGGCGCCGAGCACGCCTTCGATGATCGCTTTCGCATACGGCCCAGAGACGGCGCACATGCCGTCGAATTTCATTGTAAAACCGCGTGCGAACAGGGCGCGGATGGCGTCGAAGTCGAACAGGCGGCCCATCAGTTCGGCGTAGTCGGCCACCGGATCGATCACCTCGACCTGCATGCCTTCCAGGGTGCTGGTGCCGATCGCGTCGAGGTTGACCGCCGGCGCGTCGCTAATGCGGTAGGCGGACAGGTTCCGGGTGTGGGCGTACACGGCCTCGGTGATTTTTTCGGGAGCCGGTCCGCCGTTGTCGATGTTGTACTTGATGCCGAAGTCGCCGTCCGGGCCGCCGGGGTTATGGCTGGCCGAGAGCACGATGCCGCCAAAGGCGCCATGCTTGCGGATCACGCAGCTGACCGCCGGCGTCGACAGGATGCCGCCGCGCCCGACCAGCATGCGCGCCACGCCGTGGGCGGCGGCCATGTGCAGGATGGTCTGGATCGCGTCGCGGTTGAAATAGCGGCCGTCGCCGCCGACGACCAGGGTGCGGCCCGTGCAGTCGCCTAGCGTCAGGAAAATCGCTTCGACAAAATTCTCGAGATAGCCCGGCTGCTGGAACTCGGTCACCTTCTTGCGCAGGCCCGAGGTACCCGGACGCTGGCCGGCAAATGGCGTCGTTGCCACGGTCTGAATGGTCATGCTTCGCTCCTGAAGTGAATGCGTTCGTCTGTTGATAAAACGTTACGATACGCTAGGGGCGAAAAGCATGGCGCAAATTTAGCGGTTTTTATCGGTGACAGCCAGCGTCAATACGGCAGCCAGCAGCATGCAGCCGCCGCCCAGCGCCAGCGTCTGCGCCGTGTGGCCGTTAAAGAATTCGCGCGTGACGAAGCCGAGCAGCAGGCCGCTGACGATCTGCGGGATCACGACGAAGAAGTTGAACAGACCCATGAAATAACCCATGCGCCTGGCCGGCAAGGCGCCCGCCAGGATCGCATACGGCATCGTCAGGATGCTGGCCCAGGCGATGCCGACGCCGACCATCGGCAGCATCAGCATTTCCTTGCTATCGATGGCGACGATGCTGGCCAGGCTCAATCCTCCGATCGCCAGGCAGGTCGCGTGCACGGTCTTGCGGCTGGTGGCGCGCGCGAACACCGGCAGGATGAAGGCGGCCAGCGCCGAGACGCCGCTATACACCGCGAACATGATGCCGACCCAGTTGCCGGCGTCCTGGAAGGCGGCCGACTGCGCATCGCGCGTGCCGTAGACGGAATCGGCGATCGCGCTGCCGGTGTAGATCCACATCGCGAACAGGGCGATCCAGGTGAAGAACTGGACAAAGGCCAGCTGCACCATCGTCTTCGGCATCTTGCCGAAACCGCTCAGGATCTCGGTCAACGCCACACCGACGCGGCGCGCGTTGGCGCGCTCCTTGTTGAACGCTTCCATGTCCGGCGGCGGCAGTTCGTCGGCGGTGAACACGGTCCAGCTCACCGCGATCATGAAGACCAGCGCGCCGGCGTAGAACGCATAGCGCACGGTGTCGGGAATGGCGCCGTCGACCGGCACGTTCGACACGCCCATGCCGGTGAAGATCGTCGGCAGCAGCGAGGCGATCACGGCGCCACAGCCGATGAAGAAGGTCTGCATCGCATAGCCCGCGGTCTGCTGCGAGACGTCGAGCTTGTCGCCGACAAAGGCGCGGAACGGCTCCATCGAGACGTTGATAGCGGCGTCCATCATCCACAGCACGGCCACCGCCATCCACAGCGCCGAGGAATTGGGCATCAGGAACATGGCGATCATCGCGAGCAAGGCGCCGACGAAGAAGAAGGGACGGCGGCGGCCCCAGGTCGGGTGCCAGGTGTTGTCGCTCAGGTAGCCGATGATCGGCTGCACCAACAGGCCCGTGACGGGTGCGGCGAGCCAGAACAGGGCCAGGTCGTCGGGGTTGGCGCCCAGCGTCGAGAAGATACGGCTGGTGTTGGCGTTTTGCAGCGCGAAGCCGAACTGGATGCCGAAGAAGCCGAAACTCATGTTCCACAACTGCCAGAACGACAGGCGCGGTTTGTCGAGCGCCTTGGTATGCATGTCCATCCGTGTCCCCAATGGCCCGGCGTCCCGGGCGCTATTCGTGTATGTGGCGAACGCGCCATGTGCCGCGCGGCGCCAACTAAATTTGTAGCAAAATAACATGGCGTTTTCCGAGTGTCAATTCGAATGAGTCAGAGTAAAATCGCAACGCGAGTCCGCTTCAAGACGGGCTTTGTAGTCAAATAACACAACCGATGGAGACACCCATGCGCGACATGCAGCGCCGGCTGAGCAATTCCTTTTACGCCCTGAGCAGCTTGCCAGCCACGGCCATGGGCTTCGCCCTGTGCATCCAGATTTCGGCGCTTAGCTGGCTGCTGAGCACCAAATACGGACTCGACATCCACGAGATCGGCGTCGTCTGGGCCGCCGGTCCGCTGGCCGGCATCCTCGGCCAGGTGATCATCGGCTTCATCAGCGACAAGACCTGGTTCTGGGGCGGACGACGGCGTCCCTTCATCCTGATCGGCGGCGTGCTCGCTGCCTTGTCGGTGTACCTGCTGCCGCGCATCGAAGTGGTCGCCGACCTGTTCGGCATCGGCAACCTGGTGGTGGTGGCGGTGATGGTCGCACTGACGCTCGACCTGTCGATCAACATCGGCTTCAATCCGACGCGCTCGCTGATCGCGGACGTGACGCCCGACGGCGAAGCGCGCACGCGCGGCTATACCTGGATGCAGACCATCTCCGGCTTCTGGGGCGTGATGGCGTATTTGATCGGCGCCTTCATCGACAACTACACGCTGATCTCGGTCGGCGTGGTGCTGGTGCTGGTGTTCTCGATCGTGCCTGTCCTGTTGATCGAGGAACCGCGCGAACTGGCGCCGGCAACGCGGGAAGCTGCCAGCGCCACCGACTGGCCGCAACTGTGGCGCATCTGGGCGGCGCACGCGTTCACCTGGTTCGGGGTGCAGGCGATGTTCGTCTACATCATCGCGTTCATCCAGCAGCACGTGGTGGCCCCTGGCGCGACTGCCGCACAGGCGGCGGCGCAGTCGGGCCACGTGATCGCGATCTCGTTCGCGGTGATGAACGTGGTCGGCTTCCTGCTGCCGGCGCTGGTGCTGGCACCGCTGGTGAAGCGCTTCGGGCGCGTGCGCACGCAGGCCGCCTGCACCGGCATCATGGCGCTCGCTTACTTCGCCATCGCCTTGTTCGCGCGCTCGCCGGGCACCCTGTACGTGCTGATGGGCGTGGTCGGCATCGGCTGGGCGGCGGTGGTCAGCCTGCCCTTCGCGATCATGAGCGAGCAGGTCGACCGCAGCCGCATGGGTTATTTCATGGGCCTGTTCAACCTGTCGGTGGTGCTGCCGCAGCTGGCCACCACCGCCGTCGGCTTCGTATTGAAAACCAGCGCCGACAAGAGCCTGCTGTTCCTGATCTGCGGCGGCTGCCTGGCGCTGTCGAGCGTGCTGTGGCTGCTGGTGCGCGAGAAGGAGGCGGCGCCTGTCGCCGCGCCGGCGCTGGCCGCTTCCCACTAATCACAAGACCTCTTCCATGCCACCGATTCGTACCGCTTTCGTCCTGTTCGCCGCCCTGCTGGCCGCACCCGCCTTCGCCACCGACGCCGCTCCGACAAACAAACCGTCGACCGCCCTGCCCGGCGTGCGCCTGCTGCCCGACCTGGTTGAGATCCCGCAGCTGCAGCGCAAACGCCAGATCCGCCTGTACCTGCCGCCCGGCTATGCGACATCGCATAAACGCTATCCGGTGCTGTACATGCACGACGCCCAGAATTTGTTCGACGACGCCACCTCCTTTGTCGGCGAATGGAAGGTCGACGAGACGCTCGACGCGCTGGCCAAAGAGGGCAAGCTCGAACTGATCGTGGTCGGCATCGACAACGGCGGCGACAAGCGCATGACGGAACTGAACGCCTGGGACAACACGCGTTTCGGCGCGGGCGAAGGCAGGCAGTACACGGATTTCATCGTCCACACCCTGAAGCCGCTGATCGACGCCCAATACCGCACCCTGCCCGGCCGCGCCCACACCGCGATCATGGGCAGTTCGATGGGAGGGCTGGCTTCGCACTATGCGATCGCCCGGTACCCGCAGGTGTTCGGTAAAGCCGGCGTGTTCTCGCCCGCCTACTGGACGGCGACGCCCGCCTTCGACTTCATGGCGCAGCACCCGCTGCCGCAGGATGCGCGCGTGTATCTGCTGATGGGCGAAAAGGAAGGCGAATCGATGGTGCCGGACGTCGAGCGCATGGCCGGCGTCGTGCGCGCGAGCGGGCATCCGGCGGCGAACATGGTGCTGAAGATCGTGCCGGGGCAGCAGCACAACGAGGGGTTCTGGAGCGGCGAGTTGCGCGAGGCGTTGTTGTGGATGTTTGTCAGCGAGAAGACAACGCCCTGACACGACAGTAGTGCACCGTAGGGTGGGCACTTGTGCCCACGCGGATGCGGCCGGTGCGGGTCGAAACGTCGGCACGAGACGCAAACGTTGAACCGCGTGGGCACAAGTGCCCACCCTACGTTACGCATCGGCCAACGCAAAAAGGGGAATCGATCCACTTAACCGATCCTCCGTTTTATTTCATTGCGGCGAAGCCGCAACCATCACGCCTTCGGCTTCGCCTTCTTGAACGGCGGCTTGTCTGATTTAAAACCCGGCTTTTCCGAGAAGCGGCGATCGCCACCGAACGACTTCTTCGCGCCCGCAGCCTTCTTCGGCGGCGGCGTTTCGCCATCGCGCGTGATCTGCAGCTGCTGGCCGGCGACCCACACGGTTTTCAGGTGGTCGATCAGGTCCGGCGGCAGATCGGCCGGCAGGTCGAGCGTTGAAAAATCGTCGTAGATTTCGATACGGCCGATCAGCTTCGAATCGATGTTCGCTTCGTTGGCGATGGCGCCGACGATGTTGCCCGGCTTGACGCCATTGGTGTGGCCGACTTCGATGCGGAAAGTGGCCATGCCTTCGTCCGGCGCACGCGCCACGCGCTCCTTCTTGAAGCCGCTCGTGAAGCCAGCCTCGCGTGGCGCACGCGGCGCACGCTCTTCCCAGCTGCCGCCATCTTCGCGCGACGGACGCGGCAGGCGCTCGACGAAATCGGTGCGCGCCGGACGGTCTTCCCAGCTCGATGCCTTCGGTTCGCGGTCCGGCTTTTCCAGCAGCAGCGGCACGTCGCCGCGGCCCAGCTTGGCCAGCGCGGCGGCGATGTCGACCGCCGGCACGTTGTTCTCTTGCTCGTATTCCTCGATCAGGCCGCGGAACTGCTCCAGGCCGCCGGCGGCCAGGGTTTCCGTGATCTGTTCCTTGAACTTGGCGATGCGCACGTCGTTCACGGCTTTAATCGTCGGCAGCGTCAACTGGGCGACCGGCTGGCGCGTGGCGCGCTCGATCGCTTTCAGCAGGCTGCGCTCGCGCGGCGTGATGAACAGGATCGCGTCGCCGCTGCGGCCGGCGCGGCCGGTGCGGCCGATGCGGTGGGTGTAGCTTTCCGGGTCCGACGGCACGTCGTAGTTGATGACGTGGCTGATGCGCTCGACGTCGAGGCCGCGCGCGGCGACGTCGGTAGCGACCAGGATGTCGATCTTGCCGTTCTTGAGCTGCTCGATGGTGCGCTCGCGCTGCACCTGCGCCATGTCGCCGTTGATGGCGGTGGCCGCGAAGCCGCGCGCCTGCAGCTTGGTCGCCAGCTCTTCGGTACCGAGCTTGGTGCGGGCGAAGATGATCATGCCGTCGAACGGCTCGGCTTCCAGGATGCGGGTCAGCGCTTCGAGCTTCTGCATGCCCGACACCAGCCAGTAGCGCTGGGTGATGTTGTCGGCGGTGCCGGTCTTGGCGGCGACGGTGACTTCCGACGGGTCGCGCAGGTAAGTCTTGGCGATGCGCTTGATCGCCGGCGGCATGGTGGCCGAGAACAGCGCAATTTGCCGCTCGTCCGGGATCTGCTGCAGGATCTGCTCGACGTCGTCGATGAAGCCCATGCGCAGCATTTCGTCGGCTTCGTCGAGCACGAGCGTCTTCAGCTGCGACAGGTCGAGCGAGCCTTTCTGGATGTGGTCGATCACGCGGCCCGGGGTGCCGACGATGACTTGCACGCCGCGGCGCAGCGCCTGCAGCTGCGGGCCGTAGCTCTGGCCGCCGTAGATCGGCAGCACGGCGAAGTTCTTCATGTGCGCCGCGTAGCTCTGGAAGGCTTCGGCGACCTGGATCGCAAGTTCGCGCGTCGGCGCCAGCACCAGCGCCTGCGGCGTCGACTGTTTGGTGTCGATGCGCGCCAGCACCGGCAGCGCGAAGGCGGCTGTCTTGCCGGTACCCGTCTGCGCCTGTCCCAGTACGTCGCGGCCTTCCATCAACAGGGGAATGGTGGCGGCCTGGATCGGCGACGGCGTCTCGTAGCCGACGTCCTTCAGTGCCTTCAAAATAGGCGCCGGGATGTTCAGATCGGAAAACGTTGGGAGTGGGGTGTCAGACATGGATGAGTTGCTCTTAAATTAAAACGGAAGCGACAGTTTACACCGTCGTCCGCAAGGGCGTGGGCCGATTGCCGACACGCCACTGGTTTTGCAATAGAAAAAGCCCTTGCAGACAACAAAGTCCGCAAGGGCTGGATTCGCCCGAAGGCGATCCAGTAAGTTCGAGAAACCGTCGCGAGCGGAAGGAGTGCTGGCCGAGAAGCGCAGCTGTACGGTTGTACAGCGAGCATCGCAGGCCGGCAATCCGACGCGCAGCAGGTTTATCGAACTTACATCTTACAGTTTGTAGTTCAGGCCCAGCAGCATCTGACGGCCGTACTTGGTGTAGCCGCGTGGACGATCCTTGGTGCCGGCATAGGTCTCGAACTCGGTATCGGTCAGGTTGTTCACCTGGAACAGCACCGACAGGCCCTTCACTTGCGCGAAGTCGTAACCCAGCTGCAGGTCGACGACCTTGTCCGACTTCACGAAGGTCAGTTCGTTGGCGCCGCCGATGCCGCCGATCTCGCCGACGAAATCGCTGCGGTAGCGCTGGCTGACGCGGGCCGAGAAACCGTTGGCTTCATAGTAGGCGGTCAGGTTGAAGACGCGCTTCGAGAGGCCCGGCAGCGGAATCGCCATGCTGCCGAAACGCTGGTCCTTGACTTCGATTTCGCTGTTGGTGAACGAAGCGTTGGCGGTGACGCCGAAGCCGTCCAGCATCGGGTGCAGCATGTCCAGCGGTGCCGAGGCAGCCAGTTCCAGGCCTTGCAGCTTGCCGCCCTCGCCGTTCATCGGCTGGGTCATGGTGCCGATGTCGGCGGTGGCGCCCACCAGGCGGTATTCCGAGAAGTCACGCGGGCCGGTCAGCTGGTAGATGTAGGAATCGAGCTTCTTGTGGAAGCCGGCGACCGACACATACCCCTTGTTACCGAAGTACTTTTCCCACGACAGGTCGACCTGCTTGGCGCGCCATGGGTCGAGCTGGGCGTTGCCGCCGTTGCCCCATGGGGTACCGGTGCTCTGCGCGGTCAGGCCGACTTCCAGGGCGGCGTTCAGCTCGTTGAGCTTGGCGCGCGCCAGGGTCTTGCCGGCGCCGAAGCGGATGAACTGCTGGTCGGGCAGGCTCCAGGCCAGGTTCAGGCTCGGCAGGTAGTCGGTGTACTTCTTGCCGTCGGTCAGCGGCACCAGGTCGGCGAACGGCCAGGCGCGCAGCGTGTTGGCGGTCGAGCTCTGGTCGGTCTTGACGACCTGTACGCCGACGTTACCGCGCAGCGGCATCGCCATCAGTTCGGTGTCGATGTTCAGCTTGACGTAGCCGGTCTTGACCTTCTCGTCGATGGTCCAGTTCTTGGTCGCGCCCCATGGCACCAGCACCGACGGCGCGTATGGGCCGAAGTTCTGCGCCAGCACGCCCGGGATGTCCCAGCTCAGGGTGTTCGGCAGGCCGTACAGGTCTTGCGAACCGTTGACGACGTTCGCTGCAAAGGTGCCGGCGCCGATCTTCGAGAAGCCGGTTTCCAGGTGTTCCTTGTCCTTCGAGCGCTTGGACAGGTTGAAGCCGACTTCGACGCTCGAGAAGGCGCCTTCGGCGAACTTGTATTCGACGCTGGCGCGGGCCGAGTGCAGCTTGTCGGTCAGGTTCGGCGCATTGACGTAGCCTTCGCCGAACTGGCCGCCGATGGCGATCTGCGACGGGTCGTCGTAGGTGCCCGACAGGTTCAGGTTCGGGATGGCGCCGTTGCGGTAGTCGAAGCCGAGGGTCTGGCGCACGGCGCGGCCGGCGTTGATCTCGACCAGTTCTTCCTTGTGGTCGGCCTTGGAGCTGGAGAGGTCGATGATGCCGACCCAGGCGCCGCTGGTGAAGCGGTTGTTCCAGCCGATGGCGGACAGCTTGTCGTCGCGCTTCATGCGGTTGTTGCGCACGACCGGATTGACGTTGTTGGCGTTGCCGGCAACCATCACGCCATTCACGATGGTCGGATTCGCGAAGACGACGCTGCCGTCATCCTGCAGCGGGATTTCCATGCCGCGGCGGATTTCTTCCTGGTCGAAGCGCGAGTGGTACATGTCCAGGGTCGAGCTGAAATTCTTGTTCGGACGCCATTCGAGCACGCCCATCAGGCCGTCGCGCACCTGGTCGCCGGTCGTTGCCAGCGCCTTGATGCCCTTCGGTACCTTCACGGTCGAACCCGGCGCGACAGCCGAGTTGTCGACCCAGTCCCAGGTCTCGAACTGGCGCGAGACGTTCGGCTTGTCCTGGCGTGCGTAGCCGATGGCCACGCCGATGGTGCGGTTGGCGAACTGGTCGATGTACGAAGCGCTGACGCGGCTGCCGGTGTCCGGCGAGCCGGCGCTGATCGAGCCGGCCGAGTTCTTTTCGCCGCGCACGTTGACGCTGATCGCGCGCTCGCGCAGCGACAGCGGCTTGATGGTCTGCATGTCCACCGTGCCCGACAGGCCCTGGCCGACGACGCCGGCGTCCGACGTCTTGTACACGGTAACGGCGTTGATCAGTTCCGATGGGTACTGGTCGTATTCGACGGTGCGGTTGGCGCTGGTGCTGACCTGCTCGCGGCCGTTGAGCAGCGCGGTCGACAGGTCGCCCGAGGTGCCGCGGATGCTGATCTGCTGTGCCTGGCCATTCACGCGCTGCGAGGACAGGCCCGGCAGGCGCGCCAGCGATTCGGCGATGGAGACGTCCGGCAGTTTGCCGATGTCTTCGGCGGAAATGGCTTCGACGATACCGGTCGCATCGCGCTTGGTGGCGATCGCCGTTTCGATTGCGCGGCGGATACCGGTAACCGTCACGGTCTGGACTGGCGCATCGGCCGCCGCTTCGGTGACGGCGGTTTGGGCGCTGGCGGTGCCGGCCAGGGCCGATGCAAAAATGGCGCAGCCGGCCGCAACCGGGCTCAGCTTGAAGACAAGGCCCGACCCAGCGGTGCGCTTGTTTGCGAAGATATTCATGTGTCCCCTCAGATCAGACTACGTAATTTCCCGCAAGACAGCTGCACAGCCACGGCACGGGAGCTTTGATATAACGCCTCTTTAGACGTTCTGGCAAGAATTCTGTACTAAAACTAGATGCACTGTCAACGGGAGTTGATCCGCACTACGTTTCAAACGCCCTATACAAGCGCCTTATATAGAAGGAAGCTTCTTATCGTTGTATCCCAGCTACAAGAAGGCTTGCGCATATGTGTAGTCGGACTACAAGTCGATGTATTTTCACCGACTTAGTGCGAAAATGCACTATTTCGGTGCAATTTTAAGGATTTGATTTGTTTCACTGCTGATGAGGTCGCCTTGGATCTGTTCCGCACAGCATGATGTTAACGTGCACGGTGCCCGGACATCTTCCGCGCCACCATAGGCGATGTACTTAAACTAGCAATATTGTTGAATTGGCGTCAGGCCGCCTGTATAGTATTCTCGGCAATGCATAGAGTGAACACCGCGCTCAAGCTTGCCGATCGCTGAGTTTTATGTAATCAGACTACGTCTGACCGCATTAGAGTGTTTCCTCCATTCCCTTTTCCTGCCGAGTCCCGCATGCGACGCTCTTTTGCAACACTTTGTCTTGCCCTGACTTACCTGGACCCGGCGCTGGCCGCGCCCGCCATCGAACATCTCGAGCCGCCGTTCTGGTGGACCGGCATGCAGCACAAGAATGTCCAGTTGCTGGTGCATGGCGCCGGTATCGGCCGCATGCAGCCGGCGCTCGCTTACCCGGGCGTGCGCATCGTTTCCAGTACCCGGGTGGCGAACCCGAACTACCTGTTCATCGATCTCGAGATCGCACCCGGCGCCCAGCCCGGCAGCCTCGACCTCGTGTTCGAAGGCGCGGACGGCACCCTGCGCCAGCCGTATCAGCTGCGTGCCCGTGAACCCGGCTCGCGCGCGCGCCAGGGCTTCGGCAATGCCGACGCCATCTACCAGATCATGCCGGACCGCTTCGCCAACGGCGACCCGGCCAACGACAGCGTGCCCGGCATGCTGGAACGGGCCGACCGCAAGCACCCAGGCGGACGCCATGGCGGCGACATCCAGGGCGCGATCGACCGCCTCGACTACATCGCCGGCCTCGGTTTCACCCAGCTGTGGCCGACGCCGCTGGTCGAGAACGACATGCCGGCCTGGTCGTACCACGGCTACGCGGCCACGAATCACTACCGGATCGACCCGCGCTATGGCAGCAACGACGACTTCGTGCGCCTGTCGCAAGAGGCGCGCAAGCGCGGCATCGGCCTGATCCAGGACGTGGTGCTGTCGCACATCGGTAAAAACCACTGGTGGATGAAGGACTTGCCGACACCGGACTGGATCAACTTCGGCGGCCAGTTCGTGCCCACCGCGCACCACCGCGTCGCCGTGCAGGACCGTTACGCCTCACAAGCCGACAGCCGCAACTTCACCGCCGGCTGGTTCGTCGAGAGCATGCCCGACCTGAACCAGACCAACCCGCTGGTGGCGAATTACCTCATCCAGAACAACATCTGGTGGATCGAGTACGCGGGCTTGTCGGGCCTGCGCATCGATACCTACAGCTATTCCGACGGCGCCTTCCTCACGCAGTACACCAAACGGCTGATGGACGAATACCCGCACCTGAACCTGGTCGGCGAGGAATGGAGCACGCTGGTGCCGGTGGTGGCGCGCTGGCAGCGCGGCAAGGTCAACTTCGACGGCTACATCTCCTCGCTGCCGAGCCTGATGGACTTCCCGCTGGTCGAAGCGATGCGCACCGCCCTCACCGACCCCACTAAAGGTTTCAACGAGGTCTACCAGACGCTGGCGCTCGACCACCTGTACCCGGCGCCGGACAAACTCGTCCTCTTCGGCGGCAACCACGACATGGCGCGCATGTACAGCGCGGCCGGCGAAGACTTCGACCGTTACCGCATGAACCTGGTGTTCCTGATGACGATGCCGCGCATCCCGCAGTTTTATACGGGCGACGAGATCCTGATGACCAGCACTGTCAAAGGCCGCGACGATGCCAGTTACCGCCGCGACTTCCCGGGCGGCTGGACCGGCGACCGGGTCGACGCCTTCAGCGGCAAAGGTTTAACCAGGCACCAGCACGCGGCGCAGGAACTGGTGCGCAAGCTCGCGAACTGGCGCAAGGGCCAGGCGGTGATCCACAATGGGAAGCTGATGCATTTCGGGCCTGAGGAGAATACCTGGGTCTACTTCCGCTACAGCGATAACAAACGCGTGATGGTCGCCATGAACAACAACGACAAGGAGATGCGCTTGCCCATCGCCCGCTTCCAGGAAATGTTAAAAGGGACCGGCGCCGGCATCGACGTCCTCACCGGCCAGACGGTCGACCTCACGCGCGAACTGCGCCTGGCGCCGAAAGCGACCCTCCTCATCGAACTGCCGGAAACATGATGCGCCCTACCCTGCTTGCACTTTCCCTCGCTTTTGCCCTGGCACCCGCGGCCGCTGTCGACAAACCCGGCGTCGATGCCTTTTTCGAGGCGATGGCGATCGAGGCCGCCCCTGGACAACAGGCGCGCTTCGTCGCCGGCGATAACCTGGCCGGCTATTTCGAGGGTTTTACCCACAGCCACGATGCCGGGGCCGGCTACGTGCTCAAAAGCGGCACCGTCTTCCACAACTACGTGAGCCATATCGATGGCGTGCGCAACGAGCGCGCCGGCGGACGCGAACAGGTACTGCCTTTTGGCCACCGTGTCGTCTACACCAACGGCAGCAGCGAAGAACTGGCGCTGCTGTCGAAACAGCATGCGCTGGCGCTGCGCGTGACCGGTCCGCGGCCGGCGCTGCTCGGTTTGCAGCCGCTATTGAAGACGGCCGGCGCGATCAGCTTCACCGATGGCGTCGCCGTTGTCGCCCCTGGCAAAGGCGCCACCCAGTTCATGGCGCTGGCGGGCGATCGTCCGTTCACATTGGAAGATAGCCTGTTGCTGCGCACGCGCGCACCGACTGCGAGCTTCACTGTCGTCGCGGCCTTTGGCGCCACCGCCGAGGAAGCAAGCCAGCGCGCACGCACCCTGGTGTCCGGCGACCCGATCGGCGATGAACGCCGCGCCACCCACGCGGCGCTCACGCGCAGCTATCTCACCACCAGCGATGCGGAATACAACAAGGCGCTGAACTGGGCCAAGGCGGCCTCGCGCCTGTTCGTGGTCGACGAATACGGCGCCGGCATCTGGGCCGGCCTGCCCTGGTTCCGCGAGAACTGGGGCCGCGACACCTTCATCGCCCTGCCGGGTACGCTGCTGGTGTCGGGCCAGTTCGCGGATGCACGCGCGGTGCTTGCCAATTTCGCGCGCTTCCAGAACCTGCGCACGCCACGTGACAAGGATTACGGACGCATTCCGAACCGCGTCTCGCCCGACGAGATCATCTACAACACGGTCGACGGCACGCCGTGGATGCTGCGCGAAGCCCATGAATACATCCGCTACACCGGCGACCAGGCTTTTGCGCGCGCGATGTACCAGCTGGCCGTGCCCTATTTCGACGGCGCCATCGCCAATTATGTCGATGCCGACGGCTTGCTGCGCCATGCGGCCTCGGACACCTGGATGGATGCCCGCGTCGAGAACCCCACCCACCAGCCCTGGTCGGACCGCGGTCCGCGCGCCAACGACATTCAGGCGCTCTGGTACACGGCGCTGGAAACCGGCGCCTGGCTGGCGACCCAGGCCGGCGACCACCGGCGCGCGCGCGAATGGTCGGCACTGGCGGCAAAGGCGCAGGCCAGTTTCCTGCGCCTGTTCTGGGATGGCGCGACCATGGCCGACCGCCTGCGCGCCGACGGCAGCCGCGATACCAAGGTGCGGCCGAACCAGCTGATGGTCGCGACCATTCCCTTCGACGACTTCGTGCCCGCCGCAGTGCAGGCGCGCGTGACGAAAAACGCCGTCTCCCAGCTGCTCTACCCTTACGGCATCGCCTCGCTGAGCCAGGACGATCCGTATTTTCATCCGCGCCACCAGAACCCGGGCTTCCACCACAAGGACGCGGCCTATCACAACGGCACCATCTGGGGCTGGAACGCCGGCTTTACGGTCACTGCGCTGAACCGCTTCGGCTACCAGGACCTCGCCTGGGCGCTGACGCAAAACCTCGGCACGCAGATCCTCGGCCTCGACACGCTGGGCAACATGAGCGAAAACCTGGATGCGCTGCCGCGCGAGGATGGAAAGCTGCAGCCATCCGGCACCTTCGCCCAGTCCTGGAGCGTGGCCGAATATGCGCGCAATGGCTACCAGGATTACGTCGGTTTCAGGCCTGACCTGCCGGCCAATACGCTCGCGTTCGAGCCGGCGATTCCGGCGGCGTGGTCGCGTTTCGAGGCCGTGCTGCCCTTCGGGGCCGATGAAGACGTCGCCGTCGCGTTTGTTCGCCCCCAAGTGCGTGCCCAAGGCGGCGAACGCTGGACATTCACCCTGCGCGGCCAGAAGGCGCGTACGCTGCGCATGGCCTGGCTGAACCCCGATAAAAGCCGCTCGCAGGCCGCGTTCACGCTGGCGCCGGGCAAGGCGGTAACCTTGGCGCTCGGCACGCGCCGCGCGACGCTGGACGGGCGCCGGCTGGCAGTGCAGCAGTTGCGGCCCTCGTATGCGCAGGTCATCGGCTCGCTGCGCTTCGTCACGCCGAAGACCTACCACAGCGAAGATTTTCCCGTGCTCCGTGCGCAGGATGCGCTGCGCGGCATCATCGAACGCAACGAATACCGATAACTAAAGGTCTCACATGATCTCTCCCCGCTGGCTGCTGCCCACCTTCCTCGCTGCAAGCAGCGCCGTCGCCGCTGATCCCGGCCCGCTGCGCGAAGCCTTCTACATTCGCGGCGGCTTCAATGCCTGGGGCCTGGACAACGCCTTGCAGCACAAGGGAAATGGGGTCTACCAGGCCGACATCCTGGTCAGCCCCGGCAACCACGGCTTCAAGCTGGGCAATGGCGACTGGAGCCGGGAGTGGGTGCCGAACCCGGCGGCCAGCGTCGCCGTCAAGCCCGATCAGCCGGTGCAATTGGCCACCCGTGCCGGCCCCGAGGCGACGCTGTTCGTGGCGCGCACCGGCACCTACCGCTTCACGCTCGATGCTTCGAAGCCGGCCGCGCCGCAATTGCGTATCACGCGCCTGGCCGAGCCCAAAAGCGGCGCAGTTCCCGATCCGCATGCCGGCCGTGCGCGCGTGGCGACACTCGGCTTTCCCACCTGGGACGACAAGCAGGAGACAGCGCGCTTTTCGATCGCCGATCCCGAAGCCCAGCTGCGCAGCTACACCCATTCGACCACCATGCAGCTGCGCGACCCGCTGCCGCAGCACAGCAGCTACGCCGAAAGCGCCGACCTGCCTTATCTGCGCAGCGGGAACCTCGCCTTCGACGCGCTGTTCGCGCTGGCGGCGAGCGAGATGCGCCAGGATGCGGTCAGTGAAATCCGCGATGGCAACTACAACGGCGGCGCGGCGATTCCCTGCGACTGCTTCGAGACCGGAGAAAAGTGGCATTACGTCTGGACGCGCGACCTGTCGTATGCGGCCGACCTCGGCCTGGCCCTGCTCGATCCGGCGCGGGTGCGCAATTCGCTCGCATTCAAGCTGGCCGGTTTCAGGAAGAACGCGCCGCAAGCGCCGCAGGTTGCGGGCAGCGGGCAGCCGAATGTGCAAATTGTGCAGGATACCGGCAGCGGCGGCAGCTGGCCGGTCAGTACCGACCGCGTCGCCTGGGCCTTTGCGGCCGAGGAAACCCTGCGCACCCTGCCCGCCGCCGAACGCGCCGCCTTTGCCGCGCGCGCGCTTGCAGCCCTCACCAACACGCTCGAGAACGACCGCATCGCCGCCTTCGACGCGGCGGATGGCCTGTACACCGGCGAACAATCCTTCCTCGACTGGCGCGACCAGAGCTACGCCGCCTGGATCACCGACGACCTGGCGGCGATGGCGGGGTCGAAATCGGTGTCGACCAATGCCGCCCACTACCAGGCTTTAAGCCTCACCGCCCGCCTTGCGCGCGAAGCGGGAGACACTGCACGCGCCGCGCGCTACACGGCGTGGGCGGCTGCACTCAAGGAGGCCATCAACGCCAAGCTGTGGCTGCCCGAGGCCGGCATGTACAGCAGCCTCACCGCCGCCCACTTCGACGGCGCGCCGCTGCACAAATTCGACTGGCTCGGCCAATCGCTGGCGATCATCACCGGCATCGCCAGCGCCGAGCAGGCGCGCAGCATCCTCGCACGCTACCCGCACGGGCCGATGGGGCCACCGGTGATCTGGCCCCAGCAGCCGGGCATGCCGGTGTATCACAACCGCGCCATCTGGCCCTTCGTTACCGGCTATGGCCTGAAGGCCGCGGCCCAGGTCGGCAATGCGGCGGTGGCCGACGCCGCCTATGCCTCGCTGATGCGCGGCGCGGCGTTGAACATGTCGAATATGGAAAACCTCGAGTGGCTGTCCGGCCAGCCGCTGTTGCTCGACGAAAAACACCCAGGGCTGACCGGCCCCGTCATCAATTCGCGCCGCCAGCTATGGTCGGTCGGCGCCTACCTCGGCATGGTGGTCGAACAGGTGTTCGGCGTGACGGCGACCGATGCGGGTATCGCGCTGCGGCCCTTCGTCACCACCACGCTGCGCCGCGAGACCTTTGCCGGCACCGGCCAGGCAATGCTGCACAACCTGCGCCTGCGCGGTGTTCGCGTCTCGGTGCGCTTGCTGCTGCCCCCGGCCAGCACGGCGCCGGGTGTCCACCGGGTCGACAAGGTGCTGCTCAACGGCGCGCCGGCGGGCAGCACCATCGCCTGGGACAAGCTGCGCGACGGCGACACCATCGAGATCGCGCTCGGCGCGGTGGTGGCGGGCGATAATGCCATCCGCCGCGTCAACGCCGCCTCGTACGTCGAAGCGCCGGCCGTGTTCGCCCCGCCCGAGCCGGTCATCGCGTCGCTGGTGCGCGAAGGCGACGATCACGCGCGCCTGTACTTCACGGCCGGCGCGAACCAGGGCGCCGCCACCGTGTACCACGTCTACCGCAACGGCAGGCAGGTCGCCGCCAACGTCAAACCGGGCGAATGGCGCGACCCCGAAGTGCATCCCTACGCCTGCTACGCGGTCGAGGCGCAGTACCAGGAGTCCGGCAACCGCAGCCACCACAGCGCGCCACGCTGCGTGGATGCGGCGGTCGAGATTCCCGTGTCCGATGCGCGCGTGGTAGCGAGCCTGAAGGCGACCGCCGGTACGTCGCCCTACCTGGCCAACTGGGGCGCGCCGCAAGACCGTTTCGAACTGCGCGACCTGCGCATCGAGGCAGCGGGCACCTATGCGCTGCAGCTGCGCTACCGCAACGAGGCGAACCAGATCAACCTGGGCATCAGTGCCGGCGTCAAATGGCTGCAGGTCGAGGATGCGGCCGGGCGCACGCTGGCGGCCGGCGTGGTGCAACTGCCGCACACCAGGCCGGCGGGCGGCGCAGTGCCGGCGACGCTGTCGACACCCTTGAGTGTGCGCCTGCAGCCGGGCGCCTACCGCATTCGCATGATCGATTTCTATAACATGAGCTACCTGGAGAGCAACGCCAGCTTCAGTGGCGCCGGCGGTACGGGCGGGCCGTCGAATCGCTTCGACCTGTTCGGGGTGAGGGTGCAGCGGGTGGAGTGAGCGCGCGCCGGTTGAACGCGTGGGCGGCGCACGTGCCGCATGTGTGCATATCGCCGGGTGGAGCCGACCACCCTACAAATGCGTGCCGCGTCTGCGCATCGTTACGCGTGGGCTCGGGGCGCCCACCCTACCAAACCCGGCAGGCCGTAGGGTGGTCGGCTCCACCCCGCGCTATGAACAGACGCAGCATATGCGCCGCCCACGCGTTCAACGCACGTTTGAACCGTCGCGAGGTTTCCGGAGCCGGTTGAACGCGTGGGCGGCGTTAGCGGTGACGATGTTCACGTGCCGGAGTGGAGCCGCCCACCTTACGAGTATGCCGGACCCGTGCCGATAGTGCCGGCAGCACGACGTAAGGTGGGCGGCTCTACCCCGCGCTATGAACAGACGCAGCGTATGCGCCGCCCACGCGTTCAACGCACGCGTGCAGCGCCCCACATTAGACCGTCCCCAGTATCGCAAACAACTGCTTCGGATCGAGCGGCTTGACCAGGTGGTGGTCGAAGCCCGCCGCCGCCGTGCGCTGGCGGTCGGCTTCCTGGCCGTAGCCGGTGACGGCGATCAGCAGCGTACCGGCCGTCTCGGGCAGCGCACGCAGGCGCCGTGCCAGTTCGTTGCCGTCCATGTCGGGCAGGCCGATGTCGAGCAGGCAGGCGTCGGGCTGGTCGGCCTGCGCGCGTGCCAGGCCTTTGCGCGCGTCGTGTTCGACCGCGACCTGGTGGCCCGAGGCTTCGAGCAGCATCGCCAGCATCGCCGCCGCGTCGGCGTTGTCGTCCACGATCAGGATGCGCAAGCCGTGGGGACCCGCCTGCAGGGGGTGCTCGCCTGCCGCCGGCGCTGGCGGATGTTCCTGCGCGGCCAGGCGCGGCAGGCAGACGCTGAAGGTGCTGCCCTGGCCGGCACCGTCGCTGTGGCAGGCCACCGTGCCCTTGTGCAGTTCGACCAGGCTTTTCACCAGCGCCAGCCCCAATCCCAGGCCACCGGCCGAGCGGTCCGAGCTGCGTTCGGCCTGGGCGAACAGTTCGAACACGTGCGCCGCCAGCTCGGGCGCCATGCCGATGCCGTTGTCCGTCACCTCGATGCGCACGTGGGCGCCGTCGACCTCGGCGCGCAGGCTGATGCTGCCGCCTTCGTCGGTGTACTTGGCCGCATTCGCCAGGATGTTCGTGAACACCTGCACCAGGCGCTTCTTGTCGCCGATGACGCTGGTCGCCTGCGGCGGCAGGTGCAGGGCCAGCTGGTGGCGCCGCGCCTGGATCAGGGGCGTGACCTGCTCCACCGCTTCCATGACGACCTGCTGGACGTCCTGGGCCGCGTTGTCGAGCGTGACCAGGCCGCGCGTCACGCGCGACACGTCGAGCAGGTCGTTGATCAGGTGCGTCATATGGTCGACCTGGCGGCCGATGATCTGGCTCGTGTGGCGCACCCGCGCTTCGTCGAGCCGGCCCATGCGCAGCAGCTGGGCGGCGGCGCCGATCGGCGCCAGCGGGTTGCGCAGTTCGTGCGCCAGCATGGCCAGGAATTCGTCCTTGCGGCGGTCGGCCGTTTTCAGCTGTTCCTGCGCCAGGCGGCGCTCGGTGACGTCGCGGAAGAAGAAGGCGATGCCGCCGTCGAGCGAACGGTGGGTGCGTACCTCGCTCCACATCTCTGTCCCGTCGGGCATGACGTGCAGGGTTTCGATGATTTCCGTTTTCCCGGTCGCCATGACTCGGCGGTAAATACTCTCGGATTCGGAATTTTTAAGGTGGGGGAATACATCCCAGTGGCTCCGTCCGATCACCTGGCTGGCCGAAGTCTGCGTCAGCCGCAGTCCCTCCGCGTTCATGCGTACGATGGTCCAGTCGCGGTCGAGCACCGCGAAACCTTCGGCCATGCTGTCGAAGATGTACTGGCTCTGGTCGCGCTCGGCGCGCAGCGCCGCCTGCGCCTGCGCCGCCTCGACCGCCGACCAGGTGCGTTCGGCCATGTCTTGCGCAAGCTGCACTTCGTCCTCGCGCCATTCGCGCGCCGTGGCGTTGTGAATCGTCAGCACGACGCGCAGCCGGCTGCCGCGCACCAGGGGCAGTAGCAGGTCGGCGCGCACGCCGATCTTGTCGTAGGCGGCGACGTGGTCCGCCGTGCGCGGATCGCGCCTCACGTCGCCGTTGGCCACCGCGCGGCCGCCACGCAGGTCGGCGATCATGTCGGGACCGAAGTCGTCGAGGGTCTTGGTCTGCCCGGCCAGGCTGGCCGATCCCGCCAGGTTCCAGTCGCGCCGGATGAACAGCGTGCCGCGCGTGTCGTCGACTTCGGCGTACAGCACGCGCGTGACGCCCAGTTTGCGGCCCAGCAGTTCGCAGGCGGCTTCCATGACCTGGTCGGGGTCGTCCAGCTGGCGGATGCGGTCCGCCAGTTCCAGCTGAAAGGCCTGGCTCGAGCGGATCGCTTCGAGTTGCTGCACCTTTTCAGACAGCGCGCGATTGGCGTGGTAGGCGCCGCTGACGTCGTTCCCCTGCACGAAAATGCCCATCACCCGCTTGCCGTGGCCGGGCATCGGCTGGAACAGCAAGTCCACATAGCGGTCTTCCGGCACGGCGCCGGGTTCGCGATACAGCGTGATGCGGCGCTCGCGCAGCACGACCGGTTCGCCGCTGCGCGCCGCCTGGTCGAGCAGCTCCTTGAAACCCTGCCCCACCAGTTCGGGCAGCGCCTCTGCCGCCGGCTTGCCGATGATGGGTCGGCGCCCCACCAGCCGATAAAAGGCTTCGTTGACCATGTCAAAGGTATGGTCCGCGCCGGACAGGAAAGCGATGAAGCCGGGCGCGTGGTCGAACAGATTCTGCAGCTGGCTGCGCTCGTCGTTGAGGATGCGCACCATCGTCTCGTGCATTTGCAGCCGGTTCATCTGCTCGATGTCCGGCACCGCATTCGCCTCCTGCTTCAGGTAATACTTCCCGCTGGAGGGATCGAAGCGGTACAGGCTCGTGACGTCGATCGCGGTCTGGGCCACGTAGAGGACCTCGCCGGTGTCGTCCAGCACCGGACTATGCACCGCGCTCCAGTAGCGCTCTTCGAACGAAACGCCGCCGCCAGCCGTCGCGACCGGGATCGCGTAGCGCAGCAAGGCGCTGGTATGCGGCTGGCGCGTCGCGATGGCGCACTTGATCGATGCCCGTACTTCGTCGAGGTTGGTCGATTCGGGATGGTCCGGGTCGACGGGAAAGGCGTCGAAGATCGGTTTGCCGACGATGTCCTGCGCGGCCCTGCCGGTGGTGCGCAGGTAGGCCGGATTGGCGCCGATGATGACGAAGCCAGGATCGATCAGCAGGTAGGGATAGGGCGAAGCCACGAACAGCGCCGCATAGTCCGGTCGGATAGTCATGGTGCATTTTACCGACAACGGCCGCACGGGGCCGCACCGCCGCTGCTCTAAGCGGATTGCGCGTCGTCCGCCGGCCTGGCGGCCGGTTTCAACAGCAGCAGCCGTCCCTCCACCACGCGGAACTCGAGCGGCATGCGCATGTGCGTGACTTCGCCATCGGTGGCGACCTTGATGCGCTTGCGCGGCGACAGCGCGGCATGCTTCACCGTCAAGCGTTTGAAGGAAAAGGCGATCACGTTCTCGGCCTGGCCCAGGCGTCCGAGGGCGCCGCGCAGCAGCAGGCCGAGCATGCCGAGCTTGCCCACCGGGCGCGGCGCGATCGCGGCCAATTCGCCCTCCTCGAGCGCCTCGCCCATCGGTTCCAGGCCGACCTGCTCCATCTGCAGGCGGTTGTTGCCAACGAATAGGGTCGGCGTGCGCAGTTTGCGCATGATGCCGTCGAGCTCGAGCCGGATGCGCAGCGGACGGTGGCGCCCGAGCGCCGTTTTCAGGGCCGAGAGGATGGCCACCACGCGGCTGCGCCCGTACTGGCGTTTATCCAGTTCGCGCGCTTCCAGCAGTTGCGGATACAGGCCGACACTGGCGTTGACGAGGAAGATGCGGTCGTTGACCATGCCGATCTGGACGGGCGTGACGCGGGCATCGAGCAGCGCGCGCACGGCTTCTTCCAGGTCTTCGGGAATGCCGTGGGTGCGGCCGAAATAATTGAAGGTTCCCTGCGGCAGCACGCCGAACAGGCAGCCCTGGCGCACCGCCTCGTGCGCCACCGTGTTGATGGTGCCGTCGCCGCCGGCGGCGACCACGACGCCATCGTTGTCCCTGGCCTGGACCGCCATGCGGCGCGCGATGTCTTCGAGCTTGCCCGGGTCGTCGACGACCTCGAGATGGCAGGTGCGGCCGGCCGCTCCCAGCACGTCGCGGATGGTCGATTCGCGTAATGCCGTTTCGGAATGGCCGGAGCCGGCGTTCATGACGACGTAGAAGGCTGCGTTCGGACCGGGTTCGACGGGATGCATGGATGGTTTGGCTGTTGTAGGTTGGATGTCGAATTGACAAGCTCATCCTATCACTGCGCATACGGGCATGCTGCACCGCAGCCGTGCGGAAACAAAGCGCTTAACTCAGCTTATTCGTCGGCGGTCGGCCAGTGGTCCGGATCCTGCAGCAGCTGGTACATGACGTAGGCATCGACATAGCCCAGGCGCTTGTGGCGGAAGGCCTTGGGCAGCGTGCCGACGATGGCAAAGCCGAGCTTTTTCCACAACATGACGGCGGCGGTATTGGTACTGACCACGTAGTTGAACTGCATCGCCAGGTAACCCTGGCTGCGCGCCTCCAGCATGCTGTGCTCGCCCAGCAGGCGGCCCACGCCCGCGCCCTGCGCCGCCGGGCTGACCATGTAGGAGGCGTTGGCGACGTGGCGCCCGCGCCCGAGCTGGTTCGGCACCACGCGGTACATGCCCAGCACGCGTTCGCCCAGCGCCGCCACGCGGCTGGTGACGCCGGGACCGAACCAGTAGGCCTGCACCGCCTCGCGCGTGGTGTCAGGCTCGAACGGATACGTCTCCCCCGCATGCACATGGGCGCTGAAAATGTTCCACATGGCGTCGAAATCGGCGCTGGTTGCGGGGCGGATCTGGAGGTCTTTCACGGCTCGGCAATACTTCTTATCAAAAATGAAATTGATTCTAGCATCCGCTTTGACGAACTCAGCGCCTGATACGGAAGTCGACCGTGCCGGGGCGTCCGGCCAGGTGCAGGGCCGCGGCCGCGCGCGGCGCCTCGGCCACGACCTGCCCGCGGCGCACCACCAGGCGGCGCGCGGCGCGCAAGCGGATTGCCTCCACCGGGCTGGAAGCGTCGAGCAGGACGAAGTCGGCGTTGCAGCCGGGGGCGATGCCGTAGCCTTCCAGGCCAAGGATGCGCGCCGGCGTGTCGGTGATGGCCTGGTAGCACTGCAGCATGGCTGCCTGCCCCGTCATTTGCGCCACGTGCAGGCCCATGTGCGCCACTTCCAGCATGTCGCCCGAACCCATGCCATACCAGGGGTCCATCACGCAATCGTGGCCAAAGGCGACGTCAACGCCGGCGGCCAGCAATTCCGGCACGCGCGTCATGCCGCGCCGCTTGGGGTAGCTGTCGTGGCGGCCCTGCAGGGTGATGTTAATCAGCGGATTCGCGATCGCCGCGACGCCCGACTCGGCGATCAGCGGCAGCAATTTGCTGACATAATAATTGTCCATCGAATGCATCGAGGTCAAGTGCGAGCCGGCGACGCGTCCCTGCAGGCCGAGGCGCCAGGTCTCGTACGCCAGCGTCTCGATGTGGCGCGACAGCGGATCGTCGCTCTCGTCGCAGTGCATGTCCACGCGCAAGCCACGTTCGGCCGCGAATTCGCACAGCAGGCGCACCGACTCGGCCCCTTGCGCCATGGTGCGCTCGAAATGGGGGATGCCGCCCACCACGTCCACGCCCATGACGATCGCCCGTTTCAGGTTATCGAAAGCGCTCGGGCTGCGCAGCAGGCCATCCTGCGGAAAGGCGACCAGTTGCAGGTCGAGGTACGGCGCCACCCGCCGTTTTACCTCGAGCAGCGCTTCGACGGCCAGCAGGCGGTCGTCGCAAATGTCGACGTGGGTGCGGATCGCCAGCAGGCCGCGCGCCACGGCCCAGTCGCAATATTGCAACGCCCGCTCGATGAGCGCTTCCTGCGCCAGTTGCGGTTTCAGTTCGCCCCACAGCGCGATGCCTTCTAGCAAGGTGCCAGATTGGTTGACGCGCGGCAGGCCATAGCTGAGCGTGGCATCCATGTGAAAATGGGCATCGACAAACGGCGCCGACAGCAAGTCGCCGCCGGCGTCGATTTCGCGCGCGCCCTGTAGCGGCAGGCGCGCTTCGACAGCGGCGATGCGGCCGCCGGCGACGCCGACGTCGATCCCGCTGCGGCCATCGGCCAGAGTGGCATTACGTAGTACAAGGTCCATGGGCGCTCCCGTTCAGGTCGAATAATTGTAGCGATTTCCCATCACTGTCGATGTTGTATTAGGTGTTCAATTGTAACGGTGCTGCAATGCAATATTGCGCACATGACACAGTGGCAAATTTCGCTTTGCAGCACTCAGCATCGGGACTACACTAGTTATGTTGCAGTGCGCCATAACAGTGCGCCCTTACTCATTTGCACGTTCACTAACACGTCACAACCGATAGCCGATCGATAAGGATTTTCCGATGACTTCGCTTCCAGAACAGTTTTCAGCCGCTCGCCTTACCCAGCTCGACAATGGATTCAACCTGATGCGCAGCTTCGGCGACCAGGCCCTCGACCAGACCAGCCGCGTCGTCGCGCTCCAGCTCAACGCCTCGCGTAGCGCCATCGAACAGTCGTCCGCCGCCCTGCGCCAGCTGCTAGCCATACGCGACCCGCGCGACCTGCTGGCCTTCGGCTCCCAATCCCAACAGCAACTGCGCTCGATGCTCGACTACGGCAACGAGCTGTTCAGCATCGCCGCCGGCTTCACGCCGCTGCGCAGCTACAGTGCCGACGCCCTGAATGCGATCACGACCGCGAATGCCGCTGCGGCGCAACAAACGGTCGATGCGGCGGTGGCGAGCATGACGCCGTCGCTTCCTGTTGCGGAACCAGAGGCCGTAGCCCCGGCGGCCGAAGCCGAGCCTGCGCCTGCATCGGCTCCCGTTTCCGCCGTGCCGTTTAACGCGCCCGTGGCCGAACCGGAAAGCCTGCCGTCGATCGAAATCGTGACCTCTGACGTCGCACCGACCGTCGCGCCGACCGCGATCGCCCTGGCCGCCAGCGAAATCACCGACATGTCGGTCGAACCGCCGCACCCGGTGGCCGCCAGCGTGCCGGTCGAGGTGTCGGTCGAGATCGAACTGCCGAAGGTCGAGCCGGTCGATGCGACGCCGCCGGTCGTCGTTCCGGCCACCACCAAGGTCACGGAAATCCGCGGCACCAAGGGCCGCCGCAAGCAGCCCTGAGCGGCCGCGCGTGGCGCGCTGCGCCTGATGCGCAAAAAAAGTAAACTAGCGGGCTTCGGCCCGCTTTTTTATTTGGGCCGCACCCGTGCCGGTTTCCGGTGCGCTTACCCTGGCGAACGTAGGGTGGACGGCTCCACCGCATAAGGCGGCAGGTCCGCGGCGCCGATGCCGTCCACGCGTCCGCCAGAAGCAGAAACAAGGAACAACATGAGTCTAGCAAGCCTGGTCGGCAATTTTGTGCTGCGCCACTGGAAGGCCTACGCCTCGTCGGCGGTGATGCTGGTGGGTGTCGCCGTGTGCACGGTCTGGGTGCCGCGCACGGTCGGCCGCCTGATCGACGGCCTGGCCGCGCACACCCTGTCGCCCCACGACCTCACCATGGGCATCCTCGAGCTGCTCGCCCTCGGCGCGGCGATCTACGTGCTGCGCGTGAGCTGGCGCATCCGCCTGTATTCGGCCGCCTACCGCCTCGGCGTCGAGCTGCGCACGCGCCTGTACGCGCGCCTGGCGGCGCAAGGCCCGGCCTTCTACCAGAAGCAGCGCACCGGCGACCTGATGGCGCTGGCGACGAACGACATCGACGCCATCGAGATGGCCGCCGGCGAAGCCATGCTGGCCGGCTTCGACGGTACGCTAACCCTGGTCATGGTGCTGGGCGTGATGCTGCTCGGGGTCGACTACCGCCTGGCGCTGATCGCCCTGCTGCCCTTTCCGCTCATGGGCCTGGCCTTCTGGTATATCTCGCGCCACATCCACACGGCCGAAACGGATTCGCTGAAGCGCTTTTCGGCATTGAACGACCATGTGCAGGAATCGCTCTCCGGCGTGCGCACCGTGCGCGCCCTCGGCCTGGAAGCGCGCAGCAGCGCGCAATTCTCGGAACTGGCGGGCAAGGCGGCCGACGCCAGCCTGGATGCCAAAAAATGGGAAGCGGCCTACGAGCCGGCGGTCGGCCTGACGCTCACCGCGGCCAGCACCCTGACACTGGGCCTGGGCGGCTACCTGGTCTGGCAGAACCAGCTCACCATCGGGGCATTGACCAGTTTTACGATGTACCTGGGCCAGCTGATCTGGCCGATGTTCGCGGCCGGCTGGGTGCTCTCCTTGATCGAACGCGGCCGCGCCGGCCTGGCGCGCCTGCAGCCGATGCTCGATGCGCCGCTGACGGTGGTCGACGAAGGCAGCCTGGAACGCATCGACGACGGCGCGCTGGTCCTGCGCGACGTGCGTTTCACCTATGGCGGCACCGACAAGCCGGCGCTCGATGGCGTCTCGGTGGCGCTGCGTCCCGGCATGACGCTGGGCCTGGTCGGCCCGACCGGCGCCGGCAAGTCGACGCTGCTGCGCGTGCTGCTGCGCCAGGCCACGCCGCAGGCGGGGTCGGTCACCTGGGGCGGCCATCCACTGGCGAGCTACCAGCTGGCCGCCCTGCGCGCGGCCACCAGCTGGGTGCCGCAGGAATCCTTCCTGTTCTCGGCCAGCATCGCCGAGAACATCGCCCTGGCCCGCCCCGGCGCCAGCCGTGCCGAGATCGAGGCGGCAGCCGACATGGCCGCGATCCACGACGACATCCTGCGCTTCCCGCAGGGGTACGACACGCCGGTCGGCGAAAAAGGCATCACGCTCTCGGGCGGCCAGCGCCAGCGCGTGGCGATCGCGCGCTCGCTGCTGGCGCACAGTTCGCTGCTGTTGCTGGACGATGCCCTGTCGGCGGTCGATACCGGCACCGAGACGCGCATCCTCGAACACCTGGCCGAGCTGCGTGCGGCCAGGCCGGAACTGTCGGCGATCATCGCCAGCCACCGCCTGTCGGCGGTCGTCAACGCCGACCTGATCGTGGTGCTGAAAAATGGCCGCATCGTCGAATCGGGCGACCACGAGCAACTCCTCGCATTGGATGGCTGGTATGCCAGCCAGTGGCGCTACCAACAACTGGAGGCCAGCCTTGACGCAAGCTAAACCAATGGAAAAGGCCGGTCGCGCCCAGCTCACGCAAGCGAGCAGCCTGCTCAAGCGCGCCGCCTGGCCCGACCGCCGCCAGCTGATGCTGGCCACCTTGTGGCTGATGCTGTCCGCCTTCCTCGAAGTGATCGGCCCGATTTTAGGTAAAGCCCTGATCGACGACCACCTGCTGCCGCGCCACGCCGACTGGACGCGCATGTCGCTGCTCTTGGGCGGCGTGCTGCTCACCGGCTGGGCCGCCTCCTGGCTGCGCTACCTGCAGCTGATCCGCCTGTCCGGCATGGCGATGCGCTCGGTGCAGCGCCTGCGCGAATGGGTGTATGGCCACGTGATGCGCCTGCCGATGGCGTTCTTCGACCGCGCGATTACCGGCCAGCTGGTCAGCCGCGTGACCAACGATACCGAGGCCGTCAAAACCCTGTACATCCAGGTGCTGTTCGTGCTGCTCGATTCGAGCATCGTCCTGGTCGGCACCATGATCGCCATGGCCTGGCTCGACTGGCGCCTGATGCTGATCGTGCTGGCGCTGCTGCCGGCGGTGCTGGTCATCGTCTGGCTCTACCAGCGCCTCTCCGCGCCGGCGGTGACGCGCGCGCGTGCGTTGAGGAGCGACATCAACGGCCAGATGGCCGAATCGATCGGCGGCATGACGGTGCTCCAGGCCAGCAACGCCGCCGGCCGCTTCGGCCAGCGTTTTGCGTCCACCAACGACAAGCACTACGACGCGCGCCTGTCGGAGTTGAAAGCGAACGCCTTTTTGCTGCGGCCCGCGCTCGACCTGCTCAACGTGATCCTGCTGGCGGTGGTCATCTTCAGTTTCGGCCAGCGCAGCATCGGCGCGGTCGAAGTCGGGGTGCTGTACGCCTTCATCAGCTATATCGCGCGCGTGGTCGAGCCGCTGATCCAGATCACCATGCAGTTCAGCGGCCTGCAGCAGGCGGTGGTCGCCACCGCGCGCGTCGCCACCCTGCTCGACGAACCCGGCGCGGCCGAACACACGGCCGGCCGCGCCGCCGGCGCACGCCTCGAAGCCCGCCCCGATGCGCCGGCCGTGCGCGTGCAGGGCCTGACGTTTGCCTACGTACCGGGCCAGAACGTCCTGCACGACATCACGCTCGACATCCCGCAAGGCGCCTTCTTCGGCATCGTCGGCCACACCGGCAGCGGCAAATCGACGCTGCTGTCGCTGCTGCTGCGCTACTACCCGGCCGAGACCGGGCGCATCGAAATCTGCGGCGAGCCGATCGCCGGCATCGACAACGACCATTTCCGCAACGAAGTCGGTCTGGTGCCGCAAGACCCCTTCATCCTGGCCGCATCGGCGCGCGAAAACATCGACATGGGCCGTGGACTGCCGTTCGAGCGCATCGAAGCTGCGGCACGCGCCGCCCACGCGCACGATTTCATCGAAGCGCTGGAACAGGGCTACGACACCTCGCTCGGCGAAGGCGGCTCGCGCCTGTCCTCGGGCCAGAAGCAGCTGATCGCGATCGCCCGCGCGCTGGCCGGCGAACCGCGCATCCTGCTGTTGGATGAGGCCACCTCGCGCATCGACAGCGCCACCGAACAGATCGTGCAGGAAGCGCTGGACGAACTGCGCGGCCACGTCACCATCATCGCGATCGCGCACCGGCTGTCGACGATTCGCGATGCGGACCGGATCGTGGTATTGAATCACGGGCGCATCACGGAGTCGGGCGCGCATGAGGAGCTGATGGGGATCGAGGGTGGGCTGTATCAGCGCTTGTATTTGCTGCAGCAGCTGGCGGTGTAAACTTTTATCCGGAGGCAGGCAAGCGGATGGCAAAAGTCGCGCCTTGCCCGCGCCCCGCACTACTGACGCTGAGCGTCCCCTCGTGCAGTTCCACGATGCGGCGGGCGATGTACAGTCCCAGCCCGAGGCCGGCGGCGTTATTGTGCTGTTGGAGGGTAAAAGCGCCGAACACGTGGGGCAAGTCGTCCGGTTCGATGCCTTGGCCCGAATCGGCGATATCGATCGCCACCATGCCGTCGATGCGCCCGATCGTGATGCGGATGACGCCGTCCTCGGGCGTGAATTTGGTCGCGTTGAACAGCAAATTCCAGATCACCTGCTGCAAACGGCGGGCGTCCGCGTCCAGGCGGATGCGGTCGCCATAATCGCTCGGCGTGACTTGAATCGAGATGTGCTTGGTGTGGGCGAAGGTTTCCACGGTCGAGATGGCGTCCCGTAGCACCTGGCCCAGCAGGACCGGGGTTCGCGTTACCGACATCTGGCCGGTCAGGGTGCGCGCCGCGTCGATCAGGTCGTCGACCATGCCCGCTTCCTGGCGCACGTGCACGCGCATCGCTTCGAGGCCGCTGGCGACTTGCGGCGGCAGGTCGGGCATGGTGCGCAGCATCAGGTCGATGCGCAGCGACAGTGCCGACAGCGGCGTGCGCATTTCGTGCGACACGGTGGCGAGGAACAGTTCGCGCGTACGGCTCACACGCGTCAGGTCGTCGATCATTTCGCGCTGCCGGTCGAGCGTATTGGCGAGTGTGGACAACAAGGCCGTATACGTGGCCATGCGCCCCTCGGACACCGGTGCATCCAGCCGCGCCTCGTTCCACAGGCGGTGGCCCGGCAGCCCGATCTGCCTGGCGATGCGTTCGCACTCGAGCGGCGAACTGAAATCGCCGAAGCGCCAGCCGAATACCACGATGCCGTAGACCCGGCCGCGCAGCAGCAAGGGCAGCGAACAGACGCGCAGGCCGCCGAACTGTGCCGAGGCAGCCTGACCGTCGGCGCAGCTCGATTCCACTAGTCCGCGTTCGAGCGCCGTGCCGGCGCCGTCCTCATGCCACAGGCTGGAGCTGGCCAGCAGGCTGGCCAGGCGCGAGCCGGTGCGCGGCCCGATGCGGCGCACGCCATCGGTATCGAACACGGATATGACCAGGCCAGTCGCCGCCGCAAACTGCGTCAGCGGTGTGTCCCAGTCGTCCCAGTCGGGGGGTAATGTGGCCGGCAGCGTAGCGGTAATCACTCTGGCTTTTCGGTCAGCAGGCCCGCCGATGCAGGCAGCGGTGCGCCCTTGGCGACGGCTTCCTCGATGAGCGGACTCTGGCGCGATGGGGAGCGCGACAGCAAGCCGTAATAGGAGGAGAACGGCAGTTGCGGCACAGCGCCGGACTGGGCACTCTCTTCCTCGTCAACCAGCAGCAAGCCGCCCACGCCGATGGTGTATTCTCGCGTGATTTGCAGGTTGCGGCTGCCACGTACTTTCGGCACTGCGATCGCGCGCCGTAGGACTGTCGACACTTCCACGTAGTTCAACAGGACGATATTGTCGACCAGGTGCGAACCCTTGAGTTCTTCACTGATCTGCGACACGCCCAGCAGTTCCGGGCTTTCGTAATTGAACAGCGTCGTCGCCAGGCGGTTCTTGAAATACGTCGCCAGCGCATACAGGTAATCGGCCACCTCGCCGCGGCTGGTCATCTCGTAGACGGCGATCGAATCGAACACCACACAGTCGATACCGTGTTCCTCGACCAGCTTGACGAGGCGGTCGAAGTGGACATCGAGTTCCAGTTCCAGCGGTGACTCGTAGTAGATGAACATATCACCTGCATCGACCAGGGCCTGCAGGTCGAAGCCGAGCGATCTGGCATTGCGCATCAACTGGGCCGGATGCTCGTCCAGGCTCACCAGCAGCGTCTTGTGGCCGTCCCGGATCGCATTCGACAGGAATTGCACGCTCAGCACCGTCTTGCCGGTGCCGGAAATGCCCCCCACGAGCGTGACCGAACCTTTATACAGGCCGCCGTCCATCATCTTGTCGATGGCCGCCGAACCAATCGACAAGCGCTCCTCCGAGGTCGGTTGCACGATCGTGCCGAGTGGTCGCGACTGGGCGCGGCGGTAGACGTGCACGCCCGTTCCCGCTTCGATGCGCATCGTATGGCTGCCACCGATGAAATCCTGGCCGCGCGACTTCATCACCGCCAGGCGGCGCTGCACGCGGCGGCGCGTTTCTTCGCGCGTGAGCGAGATGATGGTATCGAACACGAAGCGCTCGTGCGCCAGCACGCCGCCCAGCGACTCGTCCCGTTCAGCGGTGACCATGGTGGTTACGCCCAGCCTTGTCAGGCCTTCGATCAACAGGTGCACGTCTTCGCGGAAAGGCATGTCGTGCACCTCCGCATGCAGGCGCAGCGGCGTCAGGCCGTCGATCAACAGGCGTTTTGCCCCCATTGCCAGCAGCGAAGCGGCAAAAGCGCCATCATCGCTGCGGAACTCGCTCAGCAAAACGGCCGGGCTGGTCTGGATGATCTTGATCTTGCCCGCGTCGATCATGCCCTGCAAGTCCCAGTTGAAGCCGGCCGCGTCGCGCAGCAGCTTGGCCGGATCGAGCTCGAACGAGACAATCGCGCCCGGTTCGTCGTAGTCGAGCGCACCGTGGTAAATGAAACCCAGGCCGAACGTGGTCTTGCCCGAACCCGGCGGCCCCTCGACGATCAGGTTGTTATTGCGTGGAATGCCGCCATGCAGTACCTCGTCGAGGCCCGCAATCCCGGTCTTCACCAATCCGTCCATGGACTTGCCCTTTTTATATAGTTGCCCAGCTTAACATGCCGGCAGGTGGCGGTTGCAAGGGCCAATGGTGCATGACGGGCCGGCAGGTAGCGAAGTTTTGGGAAGCCGCTTATATGTTTAATGAACAGCAATGATCTAAGGTCAATATTGTGGTTTCGCCGTCGCTTTTTTGCGATATCCATTCAAAAAAATTGATATTTCTGTTCTGCAACAAGAATATAATGGCAGATGGGCGCGCGTCATGACGCTAAACCGACCATCCTCGAGAGACCATCTATGCCAGCAGCACGCACGTTCAGACAGCCACGCCGTCGCACCGCGACGCTGCTGGCTTCGTTATTGCTGGCCTCCTCCTGCGCCTGGGGACAAACCGCCGCACCGCTCGCCGAGCGCCTGGCTGGGATCCGCGAAATCAACCGTTTCATTCCCGAACGCGCGCTGCCGATGCTGCTCGGCGTCGAGCACGAAGCGCGCGTGGCCACGGTCGCGGACAAGGGCGAGATGCTGGCCCAGCTGTGCGTCGCCTACATGGGTGTCGGCCGGCTCGACAAGGCGCTGGCCACCTGCGACGAGCTGATCGCGTTCGGCCGCCAGGCCAACGACAATGGCGCGCTGGCCAAGGGCCTGATGTCCAAGGGTTATATCAAGTACCGGCAAAAAGAGCTGGCCGTGTCGCATGCGCTGATCTGGGAAGCGGAACGCCTGGCCTTGACGACCGACGACGTCGAACTGCGTGTGCGCGTCGGTGTGTCCTCGGCCGAGTCGTACGCCGAAGACGGCAATTTTTTCCTGGCGCTGGAAAAGACCCAGGCGGTGCTGACGTATGCCCGCCAGCATGGCGGACCGGTCCACCTGGTCATGGTGCTCAACTCGCTGGCGCGCCTGTATGGCCAGACGCGCGAGCACGACAAGGGCTTCGAAGCCCTGGCCGAAGCGACCGAGGCCGCCGGCAAGACCAATTCCCCTGGCCGCATGGCGACGCTCAAGGCCACCGAATATGGCCTCGCGGTCGATACCGGCCAAATGCCGCGCGCGCTGAAGGCGCAGACGATGGCGCTCGAACTGCAGCGCCAGATCGGCGCCCAGTCGCTGGTGGTGCGCTCGCTGGTCAACCTGGCCGACTGCTACCTGAAGATGGGCGACTACCGCAACGCAAAGTCGTATTCGGTGCAGGCGATCGCGGCTGCCGGGAAAATCAACGACGAGGTGGCGCTGGCCACGGCACGGGTGAACCTGGGACAGGCATTCCTGTCGACCGGAAACCTGACCGAAGGCAAGCGCAGTTTCGAAGCGGGCCTGGCCTCGTATGAAAAAAGCGGCGACAAGCCCGAACTGCAGACGGTGCTGGCCGAATACGGCGAGGCGCTCGAGCGGGCGGGTGACTATGCCGGCGCGGTGCAGGCGTATCACCGCGAGCGTACCCTGTCGAACGAACTGTTCGAGCGGCGCCGCCAGAAGGCGATGCTCGAGCTGCAGGAAAAATACGACGCCGACAAGAAGCAGCGCCAGATCGTGCTGCTCGAGCGCGAGAACGAGATCAAGTCGGTCGAGATCGACAACCGGCGCCTGCAGCAGCGCGTGTGGTGGCTGCTGGCCGCCGTGTTCGCACTGGCCTCGCTCGTGGTCGCCCTCCTGTACCGCAAGGTGCGCCACGCCAACGCGCAACTGTTCCTGAAAAACCAGGAACTGAAGCAGCAGAGCGCGCGCGACCCGCTGACGAACCTGTACAACCGCCGCCACTTCCAGGAATTCATGCGTGGCGACCGCATGCTTGAGCGCATGGGCGACCAGCGCGGCGCCGGCACCACGGGCGAGGAGATGGTCAGCGCGCTGTTCCTGCTCGACGTCGATCACTTCAAGCACATCAACGACACCTGGGGCCACAGCGTCGGCGACGCGGTGCTGATCAGGATCGCGGAAAGCCTGCGCGAGATCCTGCGCGAGACCGACATGATCGTGCGCTGGGGCGGCGAGGAATTCCTCGCCTTCCTGCCGTCGATCCCGAAGAGCGGCCTGGACGACGTGGCGCGCCGCCTGCTGAACGGCATCGGCGACACCAGCATCGCCTGCCAGGGCACGACGCTGTCGGTGAACGTGTCGATCGGCTTCGCGCCGTATCCGCTGGCCCCGGCCGGCCAGCCGCTGCCGTGGGAGCGCGCCGTCAACCTGGTCGACATGGCCCTGTACATGGCCAAGGGCCACGGCCGCAACCGCGCCTACGGCGTGCGCGGCTTTACCAACTTCGGGCAGACCTCGATGGAGGAAATCGAGCAGAACCTGGAGCAGGCCTGGCGTGCGGGGTTTGTCGATATGTCGATCGTGACGGGTGGCTATCCGGATTTGCGCGCGAGCGCGTAGGGTGGGCTCCGCCCACGGCCGTTTTTCGTGCCCATGCATACCCGGTATGCGTTGCGGCCGTGTGAATGATGTAGGGTAGGCGCCCCTGTGCCCACGCGGAACGACGCGCCGACGAAACGCTTTTAATAATGGCGATGACAGCGCCGGGCGGCGTCCTGGAAAGCGTCAATGCGATGCAAGCGTCCGCGTGGGCACGGGGCGCCCGCCCTACAAAGCCGCAGCAGCCAAGTTCAGCGTGCAGCTTCCTGCATCTTTTCGCCGGCCTGCTCGACCTTCTCTCCCACCTTGCTGGTCGCCTTTTCCAGGCCGCGGCCGGCTTCCTGGGTGGCGTCCTTGATTTTTTCGCGCGCGGCTTCGGTGCGTTCGGCGAGTTGGCGGCGCTCTTCCTCGGCGCGGGCGGCCAGTTTTTGTGCTGCTTCATCCGCCTTTTCGATCGGGGCGCGCAGGCCGTCGGCGACCTTTTCGCCGGCCTCGTCGATCGCCTTGCCGGCCTTTTGCGCCGGCCCCACCGCTTCCTCGTCGCGCGTGCAGCCGGCGGCCAGGGCCAGGACCAGCAGCGCACCGAACATGGTCATCGTCTTCATGTTTCGCTCCTGTGTTCGTGTTTCCTAAAGCATACACCCAGCGCCGCTGCTGCGGTGCCTCACCTTCCTTCGACCTCATCGGCGCGCGGATGTTCGGGTGAGCGCGCCTCGATCTTGTCTTTCATGGTGCGGGTGGCGTCGTCCTCGCCCCAGCGTTTGGTAAAGGCGCGCAGGCGCGTGCGGGCGCGTTCGTACGAGGCGGCCGACAGTGCCGATTCGACCGACGTTTTCGTTTCGCGCCAGGCCTTGTCGCGCTGGCGCTTGCGGGTGCAGGCGCCGCTGGCGTCGTTGAGCGCCTTTTGCACGCGCTGCAGTTGCTCGGGCGTGGCTTTGGTGCCGCGCAGGGCGATCAGTTCGCTCTGGGCCTCGCGCGGTTTGCATTCGACGGCCAGCGCGATCGCCTTGTCCATCTGCGCGTCGATGCGCCGCTTGGACGGGTTTGCAATCAGCCAGACCACCCACAGCACGGCCAGCGCCAGCAACCACCAACGCAGGCGCACCGGTGTGCGCTGCGGCGGCGCGGCGGGGCCGCTGCGTGGCGGCGGTCCCTGTGGACGCCGTGGCGGCTCCGGCGGCAACCGGGTATTCGCATTGGCACGACTATCCGCCGTTGGTGCAGCCGGTTGCGCCGGCGCTCTCTCAGGAGGCGCCGCAGGCGGCGTGCCCTGCGCGTCGGCGCGGGCGGCCGCAGCGGCGGCGGTCACGGCCGCGGCAGAGGCGGCAGCGTTCATGGCGGCCGTGACGACGATCGCCTCGCGCGCCGGCGGCTCCTGCGCGGCGCTGGCCGGCGCCACGGGCGCGGCCGCCGGCACGGGCGCAGGTGCAGCCGCTTGCACGGGTGCCGCCGCCGGCACAGGCACCGCCGGCGGCGGCACCGGCCTTGCCTCTTCCTGCGCGGTCCCGCAATACGGACAAAAATGTACGCGCCGCGGCAATGCGTGCCCGCACGCGGCCTGGATGCAGCGGACCATCAGTTGCTCTTGCACAGCCCTCCCCTGTTATTGCGGATCCGGGACGCCGTCGTCCGGATCGGGAATCGATGGCGCCTGGACGCCCAGGCCGGGAATGTCGGAGACGAGCCCCCACTTGCCGAAGCGCGGATCCTGCGCCATGTTCCAGGCGCGCGTGGACAGGTCGATCTCGCCGCGCGCCAACTGCTGCGCGATCTCGCCAACCCCGAATGGCCCGCGCTGGGCGCCCGCCACGAACAGTTTATAGGTAAGCTGTGAAGCGGCCTGCGCCATCGGCAGCGGATCGGGAATCACCGCCGCTTGTACACCGAGTGCACGCACTTCCAGCGCCGCCGCGGCCCGCGCCTCGCTCGCCAGGATCTCGGGTTTCACGACGCGCTTGTCGATCGGACGCTCGACTTCCCAGCTGTAGGCGTCCTGCGCCGAATCGGGTACGGTGTCGCTCCAGGAGGCAATTGCCGCCAGCGCGGCGTCGACCGCGGCATTCGACAGCGTGCCGTCGGCCGCCTGCGCGCGCCGCAGCCAGGCTTCGTACAGCCGGCGCGCCGTGATGTTCGGCAGCGACGGCGACGGCAGCTGGGCGCCGGTTTCGTCGGTCTCCAGGCGCGGCTCGTACACGCGCTGCTGGTAATGGCGCATCAGCGCCGCCAGCAGCAGCAACTGGTGCGGGCCAAGCGCGGCCTGGCGGTTGCGCACGGCCGCGATCACCTGCTCGCGGTAATACGGCGGCAAGCCGTTCGAGCGGACCGCGTACTCGTTCCCGATCTGCAGCCATTCGCCGGAACCCGGCTCGACTTCGAACAGGTATTGACCGCGCGGCTGGAAGGCCGCTTCGCGGTCGCCCTGGTCCGCCTTCCTGCGGATCACGCCGAGCGCGATCGCCTGCAGGAACCACTCGTAATCGTCGGCCAGGCGATTGAGTTCGTCCATCGAGGGAGAAATCGGATGGCGGAAGCGCGTCGAGTCGAAGTGCAGGTGGGTCGGAATCTTCGGGTTCTCGATCTGGTACGAGGCGCGCCAGGTCGGCAGCCCGCGCAGGACCGTCATCGGGAAGCCCGACAGTTCGATGTAGCAGGTCGCGCGCCCGGGAATGCCGGTGTTCACCACCGAGACCAGGTCGCCATGAAAATACCCGGTCGGGATCGCTGCGCGGATCTCGCCTTCCATCCGGCGCCAGGCGCCGACGTCGCCCACTCCAATAAAACATTTAAATTGGTCCGAATTCGGAGTGAACTCGGCGGAGAAGCGCGCGTTCACCCAAGGCATGGCGCTCCTGATCCATTCGGCGAAAATGCGCTGGCGTTCCTGCGGCGTCATCGCATTCAGGCGCTCGAGCAGCGGGTCGACCGGTTCGCCTTGCAGCTCGCTGTTCGAGAGCTGGGTCTGCGCCCGGCGGAACAGCTTTAGCAACAGCTCCGCGCGCGTACGCTCGTCGCCCAGCTGCGGGAACAGTTTGCCGGAGCCGCCGAATTCAAGCAGTACTTCCTCGCTCCAGGCGCTCACGTCGCCGGTCAGGCGCACCGGCGCCGGCTGCATGTCGCCGGCCAGCTTGATGTACGTAGCGTGTTCCTGGCGCGCGTCGGCGCGCAGCTGGCTGATGCGGCCGTCGACGGCGCGCAGGATGTCCTGCACGTGGCGCCGTCCCTCCTGGAATTCGCCGGCGATGCCGCTCCACTGGGCATTGCCGTATTCGTCGGTCGATTGCGGTTCGCCCAGCCAGGCCGACATGCCGCGCATGACCTCGATCGACTGGCCGGCGGCCACCGCCAGCATGTGGAAGCGCAGGTAATCGGCGATGTCGCGTTTCAAATGCGCCATCACCTCCCTTGCCTGCGCATCCTTGCCGAACAGGCGTCCCGCCGCCTGCGACAGGTTGTTCAGCGATTCCTCGACCTGGCGCGTGCGCAGCGCGTCGCGGATGTCGCGGTAGCGGCGGCCGTTGCGCTCGGCGTTGGCCAGGTCGCGCTGCAGCAGGCGCGATTTGACTTGCTCCAGCAGCGACAGCACGAATTCGAGCCCGCCCTGCTTGCGGTCGTCGAGCAGCGCATACAGGCGCTCGCGCACGCGCGCCTTCAGGCCGCCGGTGAGTTCGATCGTGTGGCGCTTGATGCGGTCTTCGCTGGTCTCGGCGCTGGCGCCGGCTTCGCGGATCGCATCGCGCTCCAGGTTCGGCAGCAGCTCGGCCACGCGCTCTCTCCACTGCGGCACGTCGAAGGCGGCCATGATGCGGTCCATCTCGAGCTGTACTTTACTTTCGACGCGTTCCAGCAGCGAGCGCCCTTCCTTGTCGCGCAGCAGGAGACCTGTCAGCGCGTATTCCTGGAACGGCGCCACGTCCACCGTCCCCTTTTTAAAATCGGGGAATTCGTCGAAAGGCAGCTCGCGCATGTCCATGTGTTCGCGCATGAAGCCGTCGCGCTCCTGGTCGCCGGCACGCCGCGCCAGGGCGCCGTCGCGTCCGACCAGGCCAAAGAATTCCTTGACCATCAGCGCCGCCAGTTCATACGCGCGGATATCGTCGCGCAGGCTTTGCTGGGTATCGAGCACCGACTGGCCGAATGCCGAATACACCTTCGAGTACGACAGGCGCATGTCGCCGAAGCGCGCTTCCGGCACGCGCGGGTTGTACGGCCCCAGCTTGTGCTGCTGCTGGTTGACCGCCACCGAGCGCTTGCGATTGGCGAAATCGGCCGAGGCGAAGTCTTCGAACAGGGTGTCGGCCACCATCTGGTACACGTCCTTGACGTCGTGGGTGGCCTTGTTGGCGAGGTTGGCGGTGTCGACGAAGTACACGTCGTCGAACGGCGCGCCGCGCCCGGTGATGCTGTCCGGGTCCATCCATTTCACTTGCGCGTTCATGTCGCGCATGGTCGTTTCCAGCTCCATCATGGTGGCGTAGGCATTCGCTTCGGTACGCTCCTTGTTCGCCTTCGCAAACCCCGACGGCATGAACATCACCAGGTCGACCTGGCTGTCCGCCACTTCCTGGCGCGCGATGGCCTTTGCCATCCAGCCCAGGTCGATCGCGCTGCCGGCGCCGGTGCCGCCCGCATTCGAGGCGATGACGACGATGCGGAACTTCGAGGTATCGACCTGCAATCCGAGGCGCTGGTAATTTTCCTTGCGCTCGATGCCGGCGTTACTCCCCAGGTAGTTCAGCGCCCCCTTGATGCGCCCGCGCAGCTTGGGGTATTTGTCGAACAGGTACAGCCGCGCCACGGCGCGGATCTGGCCCGCCCCTTTCGACGGGTCGATGCCGAGCGAGCGCAGTTTTTTCGGGCGCAGCGGCATCCATTTTTCGATCAAGGGGAAGCGCGCCAGGCTGTCGTCGGACTCGTGGTACTGCGGCAGGTCGAGCGGTTCGACCAGCCGTTCCTCGTCGGTGAGTTTCACCAGTTCGTACCAGGGATCGGTGCGCTGCGATTTACCCTCGTCGATGATGGAATTCGAATCGAGGTCGAAGTGGAGGAAGCGCGCCACCGGGAAGTCGGCGATCGATTCGACCCGCGTGGGGTGGTGCCGGTTCCAGACGGCGGACAGGATGCGCCGGCGGATGCGCATCATGACTTCCATGCCGGTGCCGCCGGCGCCGATGAACAGCGTTGGGCGCAGGTCGACCTTCAGTTCGGACTTGCGGTTGATCTGGTCGAGAGTCGGGATATCTGCCATGTTCTTGTTCCTTTAGCGGCGGCCGATGAACAGCGCCGCGACCAGGCCGCCCAGTCCGACCGCAACCAGCGGCACCGTCACGCCGAAGGTCAGGTATTTGCTGGCGTTGATGATCGCCAGTACCACCGCCGCCGACAGGAAGGCGAGGCCGACGAACAGCAGCCAGCCGGCGCTGCCCGCGGTCGAAGGCGCTACGCGGCGCACGACCAGGTGGTGCACATAGGCGTTGCGAACGAAGAAGTACACCACCAGCAGCACCAGGAACACGCCGGTTCCGATGGCGACGTCGCGCGTGGAGGTGTCGGTCGCCGGCGCCGGCGCGCCAGGCATCACGTCGAGCGTGCCGGTCGGCGTTTCCGGTGTGGTTTTCGGCAGCGGATCGTCGGGCACCGCCTTGTCGGCGGGGAGTTTGAAGCCAGGGTCGGCCTGGGCGGTGGTGTTTTGGGCTTGCATGGTTTTTTTCCTTGGGGGTCAGCGGCCGAGACGGACTTGCGCACCTTCGCGCAGGTCAATCAGCTGGTGGCCGAACAGGGTGGTCTTCAGGCGCGCCACTTCATTGCCCGCCTTGTCGTAAATCGGTTGAATCGTGCCGGTGCGCGCGCGCATCGTACGCTGCTCGTCCTCGACGGTGACGAGCGCGCGGCGCGGACGCATCCAGCCCCAGGCGGCAGCGGCACCGGCCGCCAGCAGCGCCAGCAAGCCGCCGCCCACGGCCAGCAGCGGGCCGCTGTCGTAATGCACGCGCACTTCGATCGGCAGCAGTGCGGTCGATGCCTGCACCTGCGCGGGCGGCGTGAAAATCTCGGGCAGCGGGTCGCCCGGGAACAGTTCCGCCATGCGCTCGCGGAAGCCTTGGGACAAGGCCAGCTTCTGGTCGGCCAGGTGCAGCGCGATCGTCCCCGGCAGTACATAGGCCGAGCCGGCGGATTTCAGCGCCGCCATCGACCACTTGCCGGGCAGTTGCGCCACCGGCAGCTGCAGGGTCGAGCCGAGCGGCTGCGCCTTGCCTGGCGCCAGCGCATCGATGCGGTGGCTAGCCAACGTAACGGCGCGCTGCTCTCCGCCCAGCGTCGAGCGCGCGCTCAGACTGGCGCTGACGATGGTGTACGGGTACATCGTGTTCTCGAGCTGCCAGCCGATCTTCGCATTCGGCGCGCTGGCGTTGGGCGCGACATCGGCGCGCAGCACGCCGTTCTGCGCCATGGCGAAGGTGACGCCCGGCGCATTTTCGACCTTGCGCGGCACCAGGCGCACGGTATCGCGGTCGAGCGGCTTCAGGCGCGCCGGCGGCTCGGTGATGATCCGGCGTACCGCGCCCGACGCCAGCAAACCGTCGAGGGCGCGCGCCCCATCCGCACCGATTGCGAACGCGTACACCATCAAGCCGTTGGCCGTGTAGTGCGCGCCTTTGACAGGCATGCGCAGCGGGAAAGCCAGCGCGGTGCGGATCTTGTCGCCGCTGTGGATCAGCTGGTAGAACTCGCGGTTGCGCAAGCTGGTGGCCTGGTCGTTGTTCGGGCTGTTGCGGTTGTTGGTAACCAGCCAGACGATGCCGTCCTTGCCGCCCAGCGCCTGCGTCATGGCGGCACTTACCGCTTCGCCGAGGTCGGTGTCGGCCAGTGCGCCGCCGGCTTTGCGGGCGGTGTCGAGGCCGGCCAGCGCACTTGTGACGGTGGCGCGCGTGTCCTTGCCGACCGTGGCCGAGACCAGTGCGCGCGGCGATGGCGCGTTCGGCTGCGACTGGTTGAACGCCGCCAGCACCAGCGCGTTGCCCGGCTGCGCCACCGCCAGCGCGAGTTCCGTCACCAGCGGCTTGAAGGGCGATTGCGGATCGCTGTAGAACGGTTCCATCCAGCCCGAGTTCTGGACCAGGAAAACATGCGGCGTGGCCCATGCCGCAGCGCCGCCGCACAGCAGCAGGAAGCCAGCAATGACGCGTAAAAAAGCCGCCGTCACGACACGACTTCCAGGCGCCAGCCGCGCACCGTATTCCAGTCCGGGTGGTGCAGCCACAGCGCGCCGTCGTAGACAAACGGCGTGCAGTCGAGCGGGCGCGCCAGGCGTGCGACTTCGTCGAGGATCACGTTACGCTTGCCGATCCATTCGATCGTGGTCTTGGCGATCGTTCGCCCGGCCAGCGCTTCCTCGGCGCGGCCGGTGTAGGCGTGGAAGCGCAGCACCAGGCCGCTCGGCTGGGCGCGGTTGTTGTTAAAACTGCGCAGCAGCGGCAGCACCAGCGAGTCGTCGGCCACCGCGTCTTCGATGTGCTCGGCCGACCAGGGCTGGTCGAGCACCGGATGGCCGCGCCGGAACAGGAAATTGGCAAAGCCCAGGCGCGCGCCGTCGATCGGTTCGACCTGTGGATTGTCGGCCCCGAGTTCGAGGAAGGAATAGGCCTGGCCGTCGTGTCCGATGTGCCACAGGCGGCCGTCGCGGCTCTGGGTCGGCCCGCCGAAATCGAGCTTGGGCGTCCAGCCGCGCGGCCACGGCGTCCAGCGCGGCGCCTCGCCCGGGCGCCAGACCAGCTGCCCTTCGGCGTGCAGCCAGAACAGGCGGTTGTCGTAGCCGATCGGACGCTTCCAGCCAGAGGTCGGGGCGCCGGGACAATCGAAGGTAGTGCCGTTGACGAAGTCGAGCTGGGCGTCGAGCAGGTGCAGCACACCGTCTTCGACGTACAGGCAGCCGACCTGGCGCCGCATCACGCCGGGACTTGAGGCCAGGCGCCCGGCGAACAGCAGTTCGAGGCGGTAGCTTTCGTTGACCGGATTGATCCACAGTCGCGACAGACCCGTATCGAGCGGCACGATGCCGACTTCGCCGCGCGCCGGGTTCAGCGCCGGCAGCCAGCTGTAGCAGCCCCCGGAAAAGCGCAGTTCGTTGCCCGCTTCCTCGGCGCCCATCACGTGCCACAACTGGGCCAGCGGATCCCAGTATTGCAGCACGCCGCGCGCCGGGGCCAGCGCCAGCAGGCGCTGTTCGGGAAAACCGTAGCTGCCGGCGATGAATTCGCAATGGGCGTTGGGCGGCGCCGGCATCGCCAGTTCGGCGCGGTTCGGATGCGGCGCCGCCGGCCGCCCCTCCAGGCGGTCGCCCAGCGCCAGCGAGGTGACCGGCAAGCCGTGTGGCACGTGGCGCGGCAGCGCCTGGTCGCTGGGGGCGCCCCACCAGTCGGGCTGGTGATGGTGGCGCCCCTGCAGCCGCTCCAATGCGGCGCCGCAGGTCGGGCAATACGCAAAACCTTCGGGGTAGATCGGCGCGCAGGCGCAAGCAGCGGGTAGCGAGGCGCCGAGCAGATGGGCGACGTCGGGTAGCCGGCCGCGTGCATGCGCCAGCCAGTCGATCGTGCCCAGGCCTTGCGTGGCCTGCAGCGCGAATTGCCCGCTCGTCTCGTCTTCCAGCCAGGTGCTGGTCGGCGTGTCCCATTGAATTGCCATCGTGCTCCGCCGTCGGTCTTGCCGTGATTAGATATGCATGTCACCCACGTACCGCGGGTGGCCATTGCTGTCTAAATAATAACTGCCCCGGCACCTTCGCGGCGCGCCGTTCGGGCGGTAGCGCCGCGCGGCACTGCCGGGCGCGCCATCCGCGCCTTTGGGACGCCGCGGGGAGGACCGTATAATGTGCGCTCCACTCGCGCACGCTTCCCATGACCACCCTCGCCCCCACGCCCGACCTGCCGGCGCACGCCATCGATGCCGCCGCCGCCCACCTCGACAACATCCTCGCCGTCGCCATCGAACACGGCCCCGCGCACCAGGCACTGGTTGTCTACGACACGCGTACCGGCCTTTCCCGGGCGCTGGTCGAAGCTTACCGGCGCAACCTGCCCGACGCCGACTTCCTCGACTTCGACAGCGTCGACGCCGCCGAGGTGCTGGCGCGCTTTCGGCAGTTGAAGCCGCAAGACCTGGTGGTGCTGGTGCAGTCGACCAATTTCAGGTTGGAGGCGTTCCGGATTCGCGTCGAACTGTTCAAGCTGGGCCTGAAGGTGGTCGAGCACGTGCACCTGTCGCGCATGCCCGGCATCCAGGGCGAGCACTACATCGCGGCGCTGGAATATGATCCGGCCTACTTCCGCGGCGTCGGCCGCGCGCTCAAAGGCCGTATCGATGCGGCGCCACATGGGCGCGTGTGCGGGGGTGGCGAGGAGCTGGTGTTCGCCTCGCGCTTCGAGCCGGCCAAACTGAATATCGGCGACTACAGCGGGATGAACAACGTCGGTGGCCAGTTCCCGATCGGCGAAGTGTTCACCGAGGCGCTCGACCTGGAAGCGGTAAACGGGCGCGCGCAGATCCACGTGTTCGGCGATACGTCGTACCTGTCCAATCGGCCAGAAGTGCCGGTGACGATCGTCGTCGAGCGCGGCCGCGTCGTCGCTACCGAACACGCCACGCCCGAATTCCAGCGCGTGCTCGACATCATCCGCGCCGACGAGGGCGAAGTCTGGGTGCGCGAACTGGGCTTCGGCATGAACCGCGCTTTTACACGCGAGCGCCGCGTCGACGACATCGGCACCTACGAGCGCATGTGCGGCATCCACCTCTCGCTCGGCGCCAAGCATGGCGTGTATCCGAAATCGGGTTTCAAACGCAAGGATGCGCGTTACCACATCGATGTATTCGTGGTGACGGACGCCGTCTATCTCGGCTCAGAACGCGTGTACGCGGATGGCGCCTGGTGTCCTTGAATTAATGAATTTGACGACGACAAGTGGTAACATCGCAGGGTTGCCAATTATTCATATAAAACAGGTGGGATTGGAATGAACGAGGACCTTTTGAAGCGCGTGGACGAGATCCAGGCGATCAGCGCGGTGCCGAAGATTCTTGAAACGGTCGCCGCCATGACCGCGCTGCGTTTTGTCTGCATCGCGCACGTCACCGACGAGGCGTGGATCGCCTGCGCCGTGCTCGACAAGCTTGGTTTCGGCCTCGCGCCGGGCGGACAGCTCGATGTCAAAACGACACTTTGCGAGGAAGTGCGCGACAGCGCGCGCGCCGTCATCATCGACTGCGTGCGCGATAGCGAGCGCTACCGCGAGCATCACACGCCGCGCATCTACGGCTTCCAGAGTTATTTCTCGATTCCCATCTTCCGCACCGATGGCAGTTATTTCGGCACCCTGTGCGGGCTCGACCCGGAACCGGCGCGCCTGAGCGACAGCACGACCGCCTCGACAATGCACCTGTTCGCAGAACTGGTCTCGAAGCAGCTCGATGCCGACGTCAAGCTCGTCGCCGCGCGTGCCGACCTCTCGATCGAACGCGAAACGGCGGAACTGCGCGAGCAGTTCATCGCCGTCCTCGGCCACGACCTGCGCACCCCGCTCGGTTCGATCCTGCTCGGTACCGAGTTGCTGGCGCTGAAGCATCCCGACCCCGAATCGCGCCCGGTCGTCGAGCGCATCCGCCGCAGCGCCACGCGCATGGCGGCGCTGGTGGACGACGTGGTCGATTTCACGCGCGGCCGCATGGGCACGGGCATCCCGATGCGCCTGCGCGACGCTGCACTCGACGGCACGCTCGAACAGGTGGTCGACGAAATGCGCGGGCTGTATCCGGGGCGCGCGATCGAAGCGCAAATCACCCCCGGCTTGCGCCTGCGCTGCGATCCCGAGCGCCTCGCCCAGCTGCTGTCGAACCTGCTGAAGAACGCGCTGGTGCACGGCAGCGCCGACGCGCCGGTGCAGGTCGTGGCCGCGACCATCGGCGGCGAATTCGTGCTGTCGGTCGCCAACGGCGGCCGCGAACTGCCGCAAACCGTGATCGACAGCCTGTTCAAGCCTTACTGGCGCGCCGCCTCGCGTTCCGGCAGCGAAGGCTTGGGACTCGGCCTGTACATCGTCGACCAGATCGCGCGCGCCCACAACGGCACCATCGAAGTCAGCTCGCAGGGCGGCACCACGGTCTTCCTGTTCCGGCTGGTGGGCGCGAGTTTGCCGGCTGCATCAGCCACCACGCGGCCCGCCCATGCTGACGGCTGAACAGCGCACAGGCTACGACCGCGACGGCTTCATCGTCCTGCCCGGCTTCAAGGACGCGGCGCAGATCGCCGCGCTGCGCGCGCGCGCCGAAGCCATCGTCGACGCTTTCGACCCGAACGAATCGCGCGCCATTTTTACGACGCGCGACCAGGAACGCGCCAGCGACGCCTGGTTCCTTGGCTCGGACAACACGGTACGCTGCTTCTTCGAGGAAGAAGCCTTTGGCGCCGACGGCCAGCTGCGCCAGCCGAAAGCGCTGTCGATCAACAAGATCGGCCACGCGATGCACGACCTCGACCCGGTGTTCTCCGCCTTTACACGCGACCCGAAACTGGCGCAGGTGGCGCGCGACCTCGGCCTGGTGCAGCCGCAGGTGTATCAGTCGATGTACATTTTCAAGCAACCAGGCATCGGCGGCGAAGTGCGCTGGCACCAGGACGCGACCTTCTTCGACACCGACCCGATCAGCGTGACCACCTTCTGGTTCGCGCTGGAAGACGCGACGATCGACAACGGCTGCCTGTGGGCCGAACCGGGCGGCCACCGCGGCCCCTTGCGCGAGCGTTTTATCCGCGACGGCGATGCGATCAGGATGGAGAAGCTGGATGCGACGCCGTGGCCGGACGACAGTACCGCGGTGCCGCTGGAAGCGGCGGCCGGGACGCTGATTTGCTTTCATGGACTGCTGCCGCACTACAGCGCGCCGAATCGGTCGCCGGTGTCGCGTCATGCGTTTACCTTGCATGCGACGGATGCGGGGACTGTGTATTCGGCGCGGAACTGGATTCAGCGTGGGGCGGATTTGCCGGTGCGGGGATTTGACTGAGCGGCTTTTATAAGCCGCGTAACGCGTGGAGTCTCACGCCCCCCCAAACCCCGACTGCGCCAGCGCCCGCATCAAATCCGCCTTGAACACCGCATGATGAGCGTGGCGCTCCCGCCAGTGATGCTAGTCAAACCTGTCTAGCAGCTCAGCAATCATAGCAGTCAAATAGTGTATCAGGCCTTAGCCGTACTGGCAGCCTTCAACCAGGCTGACACTGCCTGCGAGTTCAAGTGACGCAATCTTGTTTCCAGCTGATGCACTTCAAGATGCGATATACTTCTATCAGTATCTTTTAATGCACTTTATTTCATTCATAAGCGCATCAGCGTGCGTGAAAGCGGACCATGGACTGCCACATCGAGCTATTTCACGAAGGCCAATGGCTTGAAGCCGCACAGGTGAGCTTTCCAGACAGGGTACAGAACGGCTTTCGGGCAGACGGCTGTGTGTTCGAATACGATCTTCATTACGCGTTCGGCGACGCCCCTCCGGTATCGCTGACCTACCCGGTTAACGCCGATCGTCATGTCCTGCAGTCATGGCCAGCCTTCCTGTATGACTTGGTACCCCAGGGCAATGGGCGCAGGTTTCTCCTGGACCGCATGCAGCTTCCGGATGCGCAGGCATCTGACCTGCCGCTGCTCTGCGCCGGCGCCTTCAATCCGATCGGACGGCTGCGCATCCGCGAAGCGGTGCACTACTTCGAACGACATGTCGAGCGGCACGGACTGATCACAGATGGTTTCGCGTTCGATGAACTGTTGGCGCGCGCGCCAGACTTTCATGAAGCGATGATGGTGCACGGTATGCTGGCGGCGGGCGGCACGGGCATCCAGGGCGTCGCTCCAAAATATCTGCTGACCGAAGCAGATGACGGGAAGTGGTATCCAGACGGGGCGCTGACCGATAGCGGGGCGCGGCGTCACTTCATCGTCAAGCGTCCGCGCGGGCCTTCCGAGGCTGACCGCAAGGTGCTGCGCAACGAGGCGCGCTACATGGAAGTCGCGCAACGCATCGGCATCCGAAGTTTCGACCTGCCGTCCCTGCACGAAGACATGCTGTTCATCCCGCGCTTCGACCGGCGCGCACAGAATGGCCGTGTTCTGCGTTTTCACCAGGAGAGTGCCGCGTCGATCGCCGGTCTCGGCGGATTCGGCATCCAGGCCAATCAGTTCGATTTGCTGGCGGCGATCCGCAAGGTCGTCGATGCGCCCCTGGAAGAGACGATCGAATTCATCCGGCGCGACGTGCTCAACCTGGCAATGCGTAATCCCGACAACCATGCTCGCAACACGGCCGTGCAGACCGTCGATGGCGTCACCCGTCTTACGCCCCTGTTCGATTTTGCGCCGATGTATCTTGACCCGGAAGGCATCACACGCGCGGCGCGCTGGTATCACCCTGCAACCGGCAAGGAGCTGCAACGCTGGGAAGATGTGCTGGCCCATCTGGCCCTGCCTCTGCAGGAGCGTGCACAACTGGTCGAGGCGCTGGTACGCTTCGGCGAACAGCTGGCAACCCTGGCGGACTGCATGCGCGAAGCCGGCGTCGACGAAGATATCGTCGATTTCGTTACGCCCAGCATTGCCGCGCAACGCACCCAACTTCTGGCACTGAGATCATCATGAGCAAACGAAAACCGATGGACAAGGCCCAGGCCCGAGAAAGGCGTAACCAGTTGCTGGAGTCGGCTGCAGGGGCAAGGCTGTCGCTGACCGAAGGCGTACGCGAAATGCGCGCAATCTCAGGCATGACGCAGGAAGACTTTGCGCGCCACCGCGAGGTCAGCGCGCGCGTCATCAAGGCGATCGAACTTGGCCAGGGAAATCCGACAGTGGCGACGCTGAATCGCATTGGTCAGTTCTTCGGGTTGGAAGTCGGATTTGTTCCAATCAAGCGCCAGCAGATAGCTGCGGCATTGCCCCACGCGGATGCGGTGTCGACAGGCGTGCTTGCGCAACCGGCTACTGTTACTATCGACGCCTGGACTGCCAGTGCGATTCGTAATGAAGTGTTCAAGGAGCTTGAAACCGTGCTGATGTCGGATGACTTCGGCAGAATTTTTCGTGAGGGTTTTCGCAGCGCCATGCGCGAGGCAGCTGAACCTGACGCAATCCCTGAACACCAAAAACCCAATTCAGAACAATCGCAAGAACGCGTATTCAGCGATGCCCAACTACCTGTCGCGCCTATCCGCAATAAAAGAAAGTCGTGATTTCCTGATGCGTACTTGCGTGTCGCTCACGCGCACCCAAACCCCGACTGCGCCAGCGCCCGCGTCAACGCCGCCTTGAACACCGCGTAATCGATCGCCTTTTCCACGAACTCTCCTGCACCCAGCATACGCGTACGCACGCGGTCGCTGTCGTTGCGCGAACTCGACAGGACGATGACGGGGACGTCGGACAGGAAGGGTGTGGAGGCGATGGCCTTCAATACTTCAAAGCCGTCGACCTTGGGCAGGTTCAGGTCGAGCAGGACGACGTCGAAGTCGTGCGCCCGGCGCAGTGCGCGCAGCGCTTCTTCGCCGTCCGAGACCACGACCACTTCATGATCGGCGGCGCAGCCCTGCAATACCCGGCGCGTCAACGCAACGTCGAAGGGCAAGTCGTCGACAATCAGGGCTTTTTTGACCATTGGTCGATGGTACATCAAATAGCGGCCCAGGCAGCAGCGGCGCAAGCATGATTTCTACATCAGCCGGACCCAGCTGCCTTTATAGAGGATTGGCCCGCTCGGCCCGTCGGGACTCGGCGAGCCGCCGGCCGGTTCGAGGCTGACCGCCAGTACCGCCACGTCGGCGCCGATGGCACCGGCGGGCAACGGCAGCGTCAGCTCGCGCCGGGCGCCCAGCACGCCCAGCGAACGCGGTCTGCCGGTGCGTGGTACCGCCCACAGTTGCAGCGCCTGTTGGGCCGTGAGCGGCACGTTCGCCACCACCTTGACCGTCATGCGCCTCCGTTCGCGGTCGGCCGTTACCACCAGTGCGGGCCGGGCCTGGGCGTCGGTCAGGCTGGCGATGTCGCTCATGGGCGTTGTGTCGGGACGCCCGAGCAGCACCGCCACCAGCAGCAGCGCGGCCAGTGCCGACGAGGCCAGGCCGACGCCGCGCCACAGGCCGAGCGCGCCATGGCGCCAGAGCTGCCAGGCCGGGGCAGCCGGCCGCAGGCCGAGGCGGTTCTCGATCGCGCGCCAGATGCGCCGCGGCGGCGTCACCGGTACGGCGAATTCGGCCATCACGCCAAGGCGCTCGTGCCATTCATGCGTGGTCCGGCGCAAGGCGGCATCGCCATGCATCAGGCCTTCGAAACGGCGCCGCGCGTGGCCGCGCAGGGTGCCGAGCACATATTCGGCGGCCAGGCGCTCGCGCAAGGGCTGGTTGCCGCGCAGGTTCATGCGGCGCCCCGTGCGCTCAGGCAGGATTGCAGGCGCGCCAGGCTGCGCCGGATCCAGGTCTTGACGGTGCCAAGCGGCAGCGTCAGCCTTGCCGCGACGTCGTTGTGCGACAGGTCGTGGAAGAAGGCCATGCCGACGACTTCGCGGTGTTTCTCTTCCAGCGCCGCCATACAGTCGGCCAGCGCTTGCGCGTCGCTGCTCATCTGCAGCCGGTCGGCCGGCGTCGCCGCGCCATCGGCCAGCGCCTCGAGCGCACGGCTGTCGAGCGCAGCATCGTCGCCTTCGTGGCGGCTGCGGCGCAGCACGTCGAAGGCGCGGTTGCGCACGATCGTCGTCATCCAGGTCATCGGTGCCGACAGTGCACCCTCGTATTCGCCCGCATGCTGCCAGATCGCCGCGAAACTCTCTTGCAGCACCTCTTCGGCCAGTTCGTGGCGGCCGAGAATGCGCAGTGCCAGGCCATACAGCCGGGGAGAACTGGCGTCGTAGAGCGCGCGGAACGCGCCGCGGTCGCGCCGCCCCGCCGCCTGCAGCCAGGCCCGCAATTGCACCGGATCGGTTTGTGATGCGGCGCTGCTCACAGTGTGCTTTTTAATGGAGGCATGGTCATGGCTGTCGTGATGTTGTTAATAAAAATACCACAACCTCCACTGCGCACCGCAGGAAAATAATTTGAATCCATCTTGCCGTTTGCTGCGTATATGTGTGTACGGCCTGGTCTGATTTGAAATATCTCCTATCCTTATCGAATCGTGCGACGGCCTGTCAGCCTAATCAATATCATCAAATTTGTACTGCAACCAATAATTAAACAACGTAGTCAACCGGAGAGCGCGATGAGACACATGCAGAAAAAGAGCCTATGGGCGGCGGCGGTTTTGACGGGAAGCGCGCTGCTGGCGCTAACGGGGCCGGCAAGCGCCTCCAGCCACCGCGAAGCACCCTTTTTGACGAATTCGCCGAAGGTGGACGGCACCGATTTCTACATGTTCCGCAGCTATGCGCCGGGGCGCGAGGGCTTCGTGACGATGATTGCGAATTTCATTCCGTTCCAGGACCCGCAGGGCGGGCCGAACTTCTACCAGTTCGACCAGAACGCCCTTTACGAGATCCACGTCGACAATAACGGCGACGCGAAAGAAGACATCACCTTCCAGATCCGCTTCAAGAACACCTCCAAGCGCACCGCCCTGAACATCGGCGGCAAGCAGGTGCTGATCCCCCTGATCAATTCGTCGACCATCAGCGGCGTCAATCCGGCGTCGCTCAACGTGCGCGAAACCTATACCATCGACATGGTCAAGGGCGACCGCCGCAGCGGCGCACGCACCCGCCTGGCCGCGGCCAACGGCACCACCGAGTTCGACAAGCCGGTCGACAACATCGGCGACAAGGTCTTCGGCGGCGCGACCGGTTACGAAACCTATGCCAACCAGCATATCTACGACATCAACGTACCGGGCTGCGGCGCCGGCCGCGTGTTCGTCGGCCAGCGCAAGGAACCGTTCTACATCGCGGTCGGGAAAATCTTCGACTTGTTCAACCTGAACCCGCTCGGCGCGGAATCGGGCGGCAACCGCAACGACCTGGAAAGCAAGAACATCAGTGCGATCGCACTCGAACTCCCGGTCGGCTGCCTGGCCGTGGCCGGCGAGCCGGTGATCGGCGCCTATGCCACCGCCAGCCTGCGCCAGGCGCGCCTGCTCAATCCGGCGCCGGCATCGGGCATCAACAACGCGACCAAGGAAGGCGCCGCCTGGGTGCAGGTGTCGCGCCTCGGCATGCCGCTGGTGAACGAAGTCATCATCGGCCTGGACGACAAGGACCGCTTCAATACCTCCAAGCCGAAGGACGATGCCCAGTGGGCCAACTACGTGACCAATCCGGTGCTGCCGGCCGTGGTCGAGACGTTGTTCCCGTCTGCCAAAGCGCCAACCAACTTCCCGCGCACCGACCTGGTTACCGCCTTCCTGAAGGGCATCCCGGGCGTGAACCAGCCGAAGAACGTCGTGGCCTCGGAAATGCTGCGCCTGAACACCAGCATCGCGCCGACCGCGCTGGCGTCGCAGAACCCGCTGGGCGTGGCCGCCGGCGACAATGCGGGCTTCCCCAACGGACGCCGTCCGGGCGACGATATCGTCGACGTCGAACTGCGCGTGGCGATGGGCGCGCTGTGCGTGCTGACCGGCGCCAGCGATGCCCTCGGCGTCGGCTGCAAGCCGGCCGATGCACCGGCCGGCGCCCTGCCGCTGACCGACGGCGTACGCAAGAATGCGAGCAATTTCAGGGCGGGCTTCCCCTACCTGAACACGCCGCTGCCGGGCAACCAGTAAATCGAGGAGCGCAGCCATGTCCATCCATCTCCTTTTGCGCCGGCGCGGCGCCCTCGCCGCGGCGCTCGTGTGCACGGCGCTGGCGCTCGCCGCCTGCGGCGGCGACAGCAAGACGCCGCACGTGAACCTGCCGCCGGGCGGCGGCACGCCGCCGCCGGTGGCGAGCGATTCGTTCTTCGACTACGTGCTGGCACGCGTCAACACCATGCTCGACAACGATGAGCCGGCCGCGATCGACGGCGTGACCGAAACCCGGCCGGAAGACACCGAGCCGAAACCGCTCGGCTGACCGTAGTGCAAGGCGCGGGGCGGTTCGCCGTTCCGCGCCATCCCTTACCAAGGTTTCCATGCCCGGCAAGACCTTTATTTTCTTCGCCTGCGCCTGCCTGCTCGCCGGCGCCGGCGCGAACGCGGCGCCGTACATTCCTTCGAGCGGCGCCCAGGTGCTCGAACGCCTGCCCGGCGGCCTCGCCCCCGCGCGGCGTGCGCTCCAGGAAGCGCGCAGCGCACTGCGCGCGCACCCGCACGACCTGGCGCTGGCCACGAATCTGGCCCAGCGCTATATCGAACAAAGCCGGCGCGACGGCGATCCGCGCTATCTGGGATACGCTCAGGCCGCGCTGGCCCCCTGGTGGGACCAGCCGCAGCCGCCCTCCCCGGTGCTGGTGTTGCGCGCGACGCTGCGCCAGAGCACCCACCAATTCGGCGCCGCGCTGGCCGACCTCGACACGGTCCTGCAACGCGACAGCGGCAACAGCCAGGCCTGGCTCACGCGTGCCACCGTGCAGACCATCACCGGCGATTTCGGCGGCGCCCGCGCCAGCTGCATGCGCCTGTATTCGCGCGCGCCGCAACTGGTGGTGCAAGCCTGCCTGTCGAGCGTGGGCAGCGTCAGCGGGGACGCCGGCGCCAGCTACGAACGCCTGCGCCAGGCCCATGCCGCGCGCGCCGACGCCGGCCCCGAACTGCGCGCCTGGAGCGCGACCCTGCTCGGCGAGATGGCCGCGCGCCTCGGCCGGCCTGACGCGGCCGAGGCCCACTTCCGCGAAGCGCTCGCGCTCGACCCGGCCGACAGCTATCTGCTGGGCGCGTATGCCGACTTCCTGCTCGAACGCGGCCGCGCCGTGGAGGTCGTTGCCCTCCTGCGCGACAAGACGCAAGCCGATGCGCTGCTGCTGCGCCATGCGATCGCGCTGAAAACCACGGGCGCGCCCGGCGCGGCGCAAGCCAGTGCGGAGCTGGCGGCGCGCTTCGACGCCGCCATGCGCCGGCGCGACAACGTGCACCAGCGCGAGCAGGCCCGCTACGAACTGGCGCTGCGCGGCGACGCGCCGGCGGCGGTGCGCCTGGCCAAGCTGAACTGGGCGGTGCAGAGGGAACCGGCCGACCTGCGCATCCTGGCGCAGGCGGCGCTGGCCAGCCGGGACCCTGAAGCGCAGGCCCTGGTGCGCGCCTGGCTGGCGTCGAGCCGGCTCGAAGATGCCGGCATCGCCGCCACCGTGGCGCGCCTGGGGGGCAAGGCATGAGGATATTGTTGTGGTTGGTTTTGCTGTTCGGGTATGTGCTGCCGGCGCAGGCGCACAAGGCGAGCGACAGTTATCTCAGCCTGGCGGTGCAAGGCGAACGCATCGACGGCCAGTGGGACATCGCCCTGCGCGACCTCGAGATGGCCGTCGGTCTCGATGCCGACGACGACGCCGCCATCACCTGGGATGAAGTGCGCGCGCGTCACGAGGCGATCGCCGCCTACGCGCTGGCGCGCCTGCGCCTGTCGAGCGACGACGCGCCTTGCCCGCTGCGCGTGACGCAGCACCTGGTCGACACCCATACCGACGGTGCCTATGCGGTGCTGCGCCTGCAGGGCGCCTGTCCGGCGGCGGTGACCACCCTCGCGATCGATTACAACTTGCTGTTCGACGTCGACCCGCAGCACAAGGGCCTGCTGCGCCTCGCGCATGGCGCCGTCACTACCAGTGCGATCTTCGCGCCCGACACCCGCAGCCAGGCGCTGGCGCCGGCGCTGCAGTCGCGCTGGCGCCAGTTCGCCGATTATGTGCGCCACGGCGTCTGGCATATCTGGATCGGCTTCGACCACATCCTGTTCCTGGTGTCGCTGCTGCTGCCTGCGGTGCTGGTGCGCCAGGACGGCCGCTGGCAGGCGCGCGCCACGCTCAAGGCGTCGGCGCTCGACGTGCTGGCCATCGTGACCGCGTTCACGCTGGCGCATTCGCTGACCCTGACGCTGGCCGCCCTGGGCGCGCTGGCGCTGCCTTCGCGCCTGGTCGAATCGGCGATCGCCGCTTCGGTGGTGCTGGCGGCCCTGAACAACCTGTGGCCGCTGGTACACCGCTGGCGCGCGCTGGTCGCCTTCGGCTTTGGCCTGATCCACGGTTTCGGCTTTGCCAGCGTGCTGGCCGACCTAGGCTTGCCGCAGGGCGCGCTGGTGCTGTCGCTGGTCGGCTTCAACGTCGGCGTCGAGCTGGGCCAACTGGCCATCGTGGCCGCGTTCCTGCCGCTGGCCTACCTGCTGCGTGGCGGCCTGTTCTACCGGCGCGTGGTGATGGCGGGCGGCTCGGCGCTGATCGCGCTGGTGGCCGTGATCTGGTTCGCCGAGCGCGCACTCGACCTGAAGCTGCTGGCGTGAGCAGCCCGCCCTGCCGTCAGGCCTGCCGCTTCAAGACTGCTCCTCCGGCTCCGGCCCGCGCGTCTTGCCCGGCGGCGTCAGCTTGACCGGCCGCCCGCTGCGCGCCGATGCGTAGATCGCTTCGATGATGCGCTGGTCCTGCAAGCCCTCCTCGCCCGGCGTGTGCGGCTCCTTGTCCTTGCGTACGCACTGGGCAAAGTGGTCGAGCTCCCTGGCGAACTGGTTGCCTTCCTCGATCTGCAGTTCCGACGTCTGCTCCCGGCCCTGTTCGACGCGCGAGACGCGCAGGCGGTTGCCTTCATAGGCATAGGCTGGACTCATCTCGGCCCAGGTGCTGGCGCCGTTCAGGCGGTACATCTGCGATTTGTGCGAACTGTAGCCGGTCGAGCAGGTGGCAACGAAGCCGCTCGGGAAGCGCAGCGTGAACTGGCAGCTTTCCTCGACTTCCTTGAAGCGCGCGTCGCCCGGCGTCGACCAGGTGTGTCCAATGACTTCGACCGGTTCTTCCCCGCTCAGGAAACGCGCCTGGCTGATGCAGTACAGGCCGACGTCCGGCAGCGGTCCGCCGCCGGCCAACGCCCGTTTTAAACGCCAGTGCTGCGGATCGCCCATGTTCTGCGAATTGACGGAGGTAAATTCGCGCAGCTCGCCCAGCTTTTTGTCCTTGATCATCTTGACCAGCCCGCGCTCGAGCGGCGAGTACTGGCGGCGGTAGGCAATCATCAGCTTGCGTTTGGCGCTCCTGCAGGCGTCGATCATGCTCTGGCATTCGGCTACCGTGTTCGCCATCGGCTTTTCGCACAGCACGTGCTTGCCCGCCTTGGCGGCGCGGATCGTGTACTCGGCGTGCATGCTGTTCGGCAGTGCGATGTAGACGCCCTGCACTTCCGGCATCTGCGCCAGCTTGTCGTAATCCTTGTAGTCGAGCACCGCGCTTTCGGGAATGTTGTACTGGCGCGCGATTTTTAATGCCTTGGCGCGGTCGCCGCTGACCAGCGCGACCGGTTTCGCGTGCTTGCTCTGGGCGAAAGCCGGCAGCATTTCATTTACCGAGATACGTCCGACGCCAACAATCGCGATGCCGACCCGCTCGTTCCACGGGTCGCCCGGCGGTTCGGTCTTTTCCGGCTTTTCGGTCTTGGTTTCGATGGGCGGGAAGGTAACTTTATCTTTTTCGGCTGCGCCCGCTGCCAGGGCGGGACTCGACAGGGCGGCCAGGGTACCCACATAGCGCAGGAAATCACGGCGTGGCGCTTGGTCTTGACTCATGAAATGCATCCTTTCGGCGAATGCTGCTGTTAGATGAGAGTGGATGCAAATCCTCGCACACTGCCAAAAATGACAATTTTCTATTGCCTATAGTTCATAACCGTCTGTCGCACCAGGGTGCAATCCGTCGCATTGCCTCCTTCATGTCGATGATTTGATGAAATCATAGGATTTTGAACAGCTGGAGCCCGCCATGCACACCATCGTCCTGAACGACCGCTTCCTTTCACGCCGCCGTTCAACCGGAGCGCGCGCCCTGTTGCTCCTGCTGTGCATGCCGGCGCTGGCATGGGCCGGCATCGACGCCGAGATTGCCCGCGTCGAGCGTGGACTGGGCGCGCCGGTGGTGCTGGCCGGCGCGGCGGCGCCGTCGCGCACGCTGGCGGACGAGATGGCGCGCCTGCACGTCCCTGGCGTCAGCATCGCGCTGATCCGCGGCGGCAAGATCGCGTGGACGCGCGGCTACGGCCTGGCCTACCCCGGCGGACCCGCCATCACGCCCGACACGCTGTTCCAGGCCGCTTCCATCAGCAAGCCGGTGACGGCCATGGCGGCATTGCGCATGGCGCAAGAGGGCCGGCTCGCTCTCGATGCCGGCATCGAACCCTTGCTGACGGGCTGGAAGCTGCCTGCGGCGGACGGCGCCGCGCTGGTGACGCCGCGCCGGCTGTTGTCGCACACGGCCGGCATGGGCGTGTCGGGCTTCCCCGGCTATGCCGCCAACGCACCGGTGCCGACCCTGGTGCAGGTGCTCGACGGCGCGGCGCCGGCCAACACGCAGCCAGTGCGCGTCGAGACGGCGCCGGGCAGCGCCTGGCGGTATTCCGGCGGCGGCTACAGCGTTGTCCAGCAGGCGCTGATCGACCACACGGGGCAAGCTTTCGACGTGCTGCTCGACGAGACGGTGCTGGGCCCGATCGGCATGCGTGACAGCCGCTTCGCCCAGCCGCTGCCCGCCGGCCTGCTGCCGCGCGCAGCCCTGCCGCACGACGAAGAAGGCAAGCCGATCAGCGGCGGCCCCTATACCTATCCGGAACGGGCGGCGGCAAGGGCGTGCTGTCGCCGCGGATGGCGCGCACGATGACCACACCGGTAAAAAACGGCTATGGCCTGGGCCTGAACATCGAAGGCACAGGTACAGCGCGCAGCTTTGCCCACGGCGGCAGCAACATGGGCTACCAGAACACCATGTTCGCTTATGTTCATGGCGACGGCGCCGTGATCATGACCAACGGCGCCAACGGTGCGGAACTGGCGAACAGCGTGCTGCGCGCCCTCGCCGCCGAATACAAGTGGCCGAGCCAGCATCCGCAAATACGCAAGGCGGTGGTCCTTGGCGCCACTGCGCAGGAAAAGCTGGCGGGCCGCTACGAGATCAAGGGACTGGGCGACTTCCGCATCGCGCGCAGGGACGGCCGGTTGATGGTGGCGCTGCGCGGGGACAGCTGGGAGCCGCTGTATGCGGTCTCGCCGACGCGGCTGTTCGTGCTCTCGCGCGAACTCGACCTGTACGTGGATGGCGATGGCGGGCGTCTCGTTTCCGGCTCGTTCGACGTGCGCTTCCAGCGGGCGCCGTAATCTGCAAAGGCTGATGCGTGTTGCGTATGCATCATGTATCAGCTTTTTTACAAATCGGCTCCAAGCTTGCTCGAAAGATACCATTAGAATCGTTTCTCCAAATTATCTATAAAAACAGGGGAAACATGATTCGTTTGCCAATCGCACTGGCGGCCTTATGCCTCAGCGTCTCCGCCTTCGCGGCCGATCCTTTCGACGACAAATTCCGCCAGCTCGACGAGCTGCTGCCGACCGCGTCGACCGTCCGCACCGCGTCGGGCGCGCCGGGCCAGGCCTACTGGCAGCAGCGCGCGGACTACACGATCCGCGCCACCCTCGACGAAGCGAACCGCGCGATCCGCGGCGCCGAGACGATCACCTACCATAACAATTCCCCGGATACGCTCAACTATCTGTGGGTCCAGCTCGACCAGAACATCTACAAGCCGAACTCGGACGCGCGCATGTCGGCCACCTCGGTCTCGCGCGAGGCGTGGGCCAAGCCGCGCAGCCCGGAAGAAGGCATGAAGTTCGACGCCCTGCGCACGACCTTCGAAGGCCTTACTTTTGATGGCGGCTTCAACATCACCAACGTGAAGTCGGGCAGCCGCACGCTGGCGCACACCATCAACCGCACGATGATGCGCATCGACCTGCCGCAGCCACTGAAACCAGGCCAGCGCTTCACCTTCGAGGTCGAGTGGAACTACAAGATCAACGAACAGAAGGTGCTGGGCGGCCGCTCGGGCTACGAGAAGTTCGACGAAGACAAGAACGACCTGTTCGAGATCGCGCAGTGGTTCCCGCGCATGGCGGCCTATTACGACGTCTATGGCTGGCAGCACAAGCAGTTCCTCGGCGCCGGCGAATTCACGCTCGAATTCGGCGACTACGACGTGGAAATCACGGTCCCAAGCGACCACATCGTGGCTTCGACCGGCGTGCTGCAGAACCCGGGTTCGGTGCTGACCTCGGCCCAGCGCGAGCGTCTGGAACGCGCGAAAAAATCGAACAAGCCGGTGATCATCGTTACCCAGGCCGAAGCCGAAGCAGCCGAGAAGTCGCGCGCAGGTGTCAGCAACGGCGCCACTAAAACCTGGCACTTCAAGGCGAAAAACGTGCGCGACTTCGCGTTCGCTTCCAGCCGCAAGTTCATCTGGGATGCGCAAGGCATCAAGAGCGGCGACACCGACGTGATGGCGATGTCTTACTATCCGAAGGAAGGCAACCCGCTGTGGGAGAAGTATTCGACCCAGGCGGTGGTGCACACCATCGAGCAGTACAACAAGTATTCGTTCGACTATCCGTACCCGACCGCGATTTCCGTGAATGGCCCGGTGGGCGGCATGGAATACCCGATGATCTCGTTCAACGGCCCGCGTCCGACCAAGGACAAGAAGACCGGCGAACTCACCTACGGCAAGCGCACCAAATATGGCCTGATCGGCGTGATCATCCATGAAGTGGGCCACAACTACTTCCCGATGATCGTCAACTCGGACGAGCGCCAGTGGACCTGGATGGACGAAGGCTTGAACTCCTTCGTGCAGACCCTGGCCCAGGAAGCCTGGGAAGAGCAATGGCCGGAAATGCGCGGCGAGCCGCGCCTGATCACCGACTACATGAAGAGCCGCAACCAGGTGCCGATCATGACCAACTCGGAGTCGCTCCTCCAGTTCGGCAATAACGCCTACGCCAAGCCGGCCGCCGCGCTGACCGTGCTGCGCGAGACGGTGCTGGGCCGCGAACTGTTCGACTTCGCCTTCCGCGAATACGCACAGCGCTGGAAGTTCAAGCGCCCGACCCCGGCCGACTTTTTCCGCACCATGGAAGACGCTTCGGGCACGGACCTCGACTGGTTCTGGCGCGGCTGGTTCTACACGACCGACGCGGTGGATGTGAGCATCGACGGCATCAGCGAATACACGGTCAGCTCGCAGAATCCGGAAATCGAAAAAGCATGGCGCCGCAAGATGCGCGACGCCGAGCCGACCTCGCTCACCGACCAGCGCAACAAGGGCATGCCGCGCCGCGTCGACGCGCATCCTGAACTCAAGGATTTCTATAACGAGCATGACGACTTCACCGTCACGAATGCCGACCGCAACAAGTTCAACGAGTCGCAGGAAAAGCTCGAGGACTGGGAAAAGGCGCTGCTCGCATCGGGCAAGCACCTGTACCTGGTCGACTTCACCAACATCGGCGGGCTGGTGACGCCATTGGTACTGGAGATCCAGCTCGCCAGCGGCAAGAAGTACGTCGAGCGCATTCCGGCCGAAGTGTGGCGCTACTCGCCGAAGAAGATCACGAAACTGATCGTCACCGACGAGCCGATGACCAGCCTGGTGCAGGATCCGTTCTGGGAAACCGCCGACATCGACCAGAGCAACAACGCCTGGCCGCGCAAGCTGACCCCGTCGCGCCTGGAACTGTTCAAGACCGAACGTGGCGGCAACGACATGATGAAGGACTTCAATACCAAGTTGAAGACCAAGGAAGAAAAGGCGGCGACCGCCGAGGAACCGAAGAAGGAGACGGTGCCGAAGGTGCAGTGACGATGTCGTAGGGTGGACGGGTTCCCCGTCCACGCGTTCGACAATCGCACACCCGTTCAACGTTGATATGCCGGTATGTAACCGTTCGTTGAACGCGTGGACGGCAAAGCCGTCCACCCTACCTGGAGCCGGTGGTTGCGCCAAAAGCGCGGCCACCGGTTTGTTTCATTTAGAACGACCAAATTTTATGAACATGAAACACCTCGCGCATTCGCTTGCGCTGACCTTCGCCGCCCTTACCCTGTCCAGCGCCGCCCACGCCGCCGACCCGTTCGACGACAAATTCCGCCAGCTCGACGAACTGCTGCCGACGCCCTCGGCCACGCGCAGCGCCTCCGGCGCCCCGGGCCACGCCTACTGGCAGCAGCGCGCCGACTACAAATTGCGCGCGACGCTGGACGAAGCGAAACGCGCGATCACTGGCGCCGGCACCATCACCTACCACAACAACTCGCCCGACACCCTGCATTACCTGTGGGTGCAGCTGGACCAGAACATGTTCCGCGGCGACTCGGACAACCGCAACATCTCGACCATCCCCTCGCGCGACGGCTGGCAAAAGGGCGGCGCGGAAGGCGTGAAGTTCGATGCCATCCGCTTCGCCTTCGAGAGCCGAAAATTCGAAGGCGGCTTCCAGGTCGCCAGCGTGAAAGGCGCCAACGGCCAGCCGCTGCGCCACGTGATCAACAAGACCATGATGCGCGTCGACCTGCCGCAGCCACTGAAGCCGGGCCAGCGCTTCTCGTTCGCACTCGAATGGCGTTTTAATATTCCCGAAGCGAGCGTGCTGGGCCGCCGGATGGGCTTCGAGCGTTTCGATAAAGAGGATAAAAACGACCTGTTCGAGATCGCCCAGTGGTTCCCGCGCATGGCAGCCTATTACGACGTCGCCGGCTGGCAGAACAAGCAATACCTCGGCGACGGCGAATTCACGCTCGAATTCGGCGATTACGACGTGGCGATTACGGTCCCGAGCGACCATATCGTCGCCTCCACCGGCGAACTGCAGAACGCAAGCGAAGTCCTGACGAGCGCCCAGCGCGACCGCCTGGCGCGCGCGAAGACGTCGAAAACGCCGGTGATCATCGTCACCCAGGCCGAGGCTGAAGCTGCGGAAAAACGCCGCGCAAGCACCATGAAAACCTGGCGCTATAAAGCGAAGAACGTGCGCGATTTCGCCTTTGCCTCGAGCCGCAAGTTCATCTGGGATGCGCAGGGCATGAAGAGCGGCGACACCACCGTGATGGCGATGTCCTACTACCCGAAGGAAGGCAACCCGCTGTGGGAGAAGTACTCGACGCAAGCCATCGTCCACACGATCGAGCAGTACAGCAAGTACTCGTTCGACTATCCCTACCCGACGGCGATCTCGGTGAACGGCCCGATCGGCGGCATGGAATACCCGATGATCTCGTTCAACGGCCCGCGCCCGACCAGGGATAAAAAGACCGGCGAGCTGACCTACTCGAAGGCGACCAAATATGGCCTGATCAGCGTGATCATCCACGAGGTCGGCCACAACTACTATCCGATGATCGTCAACTCGGACGAGCGCCAGTGGACCTGGATGGACGAAGGTTTGAATAGCTTCCTGCAGTTCCTGGCCGAGGAAGCCTGGGAAGAAAACTACCCGGCGCGCCGCGGCGAGCCGCGCGACATCACCGATTACATGCGTAGCAAGAACCAGACGCCGATCATGACCAATTCGGAGTCGGTGCTGCAGCGCGGCCCGAACGCCTACGGCAAGCCGGCCACCGCCCTGAACGTGCTGCGCGAGACGGTGCTGGGCCGCGAACTGTTCGACTTCGCGTTCAAGGAATATGGCCGCCGCTGGAAGTTCAAGCGCCCCACGCCCGCCGACCTGTTCCGCACCATGGAAGACGCGTCCGGCACCGACCTCGACTGGTTCTGGCGCGGCTGGTTCTACACCACCGACGCTGTCGACGTGAGCGTGGACGGCATCAGCGAATACACGGTCAGTTCGCAGAATCCGGAGATCGAAAAAGCCTGGCGCCGCAAGCTGCGCGACGCCGAGCCGACCTCGCTCACCGACCAGCGCAACAAAGGCATGCCGCGCCGCGTCGACGCGCATCCTGAACTCAAGGATTTCTATAACGAGCATGACGACTTCACGGTCACGAACGCCGACCGCAACAAATACCAGGAAACGCAGGACAAGCTGGAAGACTGGGAAAAGGCGCTGCTCTCCTCCGGCAAGCACCTGTACCTGGTCGACTTCACCAACGTCGGCGGCCTGGTGACGCCACTGGTGCTGGAAATCCAGCTCGCCAGCGGCAAGAAGTATGTCGAGCGCATTCCGGCCGAAGTGTGGCGCTACTCGCCAAAGAAGATCACCAAACTGATCGTCACCGACGAGCCGATGACCAGTCTGGTGCAAGATCCGTTCTGGGAAACCGCGGACATCGACCAGAACAACAACGCCTGGCCGCGCAAGCTGACGCCGTCGCGCCTGGAACTGTTCAAGAGCGAGCGGCCGTCGAACGATATGATGAAGGACTTCAATGCGACGTTGAAGGCCAAGGAAGAATCGAAGCCAGTACAGTGAGTTGTAGCGTGGACGGCTTTGCCGTCCACGCGCTAACCGCGCGAATTGACCTGAACGCATGCAGCAGGATGTAAGGTGGGCGGGTCTCCCGCCCACGCGTTCAACACACGTTTGCGGTTCAAAAACGAGCGAATTGGTACCTTGAGGATCGTTGAACGCGTGGGCGGCAAAGCCGCCCACCTTACGTCCCTCCGCTTTAGTTTCTAAATTAATACTTCCACGCATATGAAACACCTCACCCGCCTCTTCGCCCTGACCCTGCTCTTTGTCAGCACCCTGGCCTCCGCCCACCGCTTCCACGCCGGCATGACCGACATCGCCTTCAACGCCCGCACCGGCAACACCGAGATCGTCCACACCTACATGGCGCACGACGTCGAGGCCTTGCTGGCCAACCTGTACGGCCGCCAGTTCGACCTTTCCGACCCGGAAGACCAGGATGCCATACGCAAGTATGTCGAAGGCCGCTTCCGCATCCTGGGCCAGGACAAGGCCCCGCTGCCGCTGCGCTGGGTCGGCATGACGGCCGATGCCGAGAAGGTGACCGTGTTCCAGGAGATCGAACAGACGCCGCTGTGGAAGGCGAGCGCCATCCACGACAAGGTGCTGATCGATTTCATCCCCGACCAGGTCAATACCGTCAACCTCAACGAAGGTAATGTTGTGCGCACCCTGACCTTCGACCTCAACAACGTCGAACAACCAACCCGCTAAGACCAACATGTTTTCTATTCGCCCAATTCCGTTCGCGCTGGCAGCGCTGTTTACCTCTTCTTCCGCCCTCGCCGACGACCTCGTCCTGCAGCGCGTGCTGGTCGAAGGTTCCCGCATGAGCCAGCTCGGCATCGCCGACTCGGCCAATGCCGGCACCGTCGGCCAGAAGGAGCTGGCCGCGCGCACTACTTACCGTCCCGGCGAGATGCTCGAAGCGATGCCGGGCCTGATCGCCAGCCAGCACAGCGGTGAGGGCAAAGCCAACCAGTTCTACCTGCGCGGCTTTAACCTCGACCACGGCACCGACCTCGCCACCTGGGTCGACGGCATGCCGGTCAACCAGCGCAGCCATGCGCACGGCCAGGGCTGGACCGACGTCAACTTCCTGATTCCGGAACTGGTCGGCCGCCTCGACTACCGCAAGGGCCCGTATTCGGCGCGCGACAGCGATTTCGCGTCCGCCGGCAGCGCCGAGATCAGCTATGCCAACCGGTTAGTAAAAGACATCGCCAGCGTCACGCTCGGCCAGGATGGGTTCAGGCGCGCGATGATCGCCGGCTCGCCCGAGCTCGCGGGCGGCACCCTGCTCTACGCGCTCGAACTGCTGGACAACGAAGGTCCCTGGACCCGTCCCGACGACTACCGCAAGCGCAACGGCATCCTGCGCTACAGCCGTGGCTATGCCAACAACGGCTGGAGCGTCACCGCCATGGCGTATCGGGGCACCTGGAACGCGACCGACCAGATCCCGCTGCGCGCGGTGGAGGACGGCAGCCTGGGACGCTTCGACGCCATCGACGACAGCGACGGCGGCAGCGCGCGCCGCTACAGCCTGTCCGGCATCTGGCGCCGGACCGACGCCGATTCGGCCTCGAAGGTGAGCGCCTACGTGATCCGCAACCAGCTCGACCTGTTTTCGAATTTTACGTATTTCATGAACGACCCGGTCAACGGCGACCAGTTCGCCCAGCCGGACCGGCGCGTCACCAGCGGCGTCGATGCGACCCACACCCTGCACCTGCACCGCGGCGAGGCCGGGGCCTCGGACCTGACCTTCGGTGCGCGCCTCCAGAACGACAACATCTTCAATGGGCTGTACAACACCCGCGCCCGTGAACGCCTGAGCACGACGCGCGAAGACCACGTGGTCGAAACCAGCGGCGGCCTGTTCATCGAAAGCGCGACGCGCTGGAACGAGGTCGTGCGCACCAAGGCCGGCCTGCGCGCCGACCGCTACCGCTTCGACGTGAGCAGCGACCTGGCCGCCAACAGCGGGCGGGCGCATGACACGCAGGTCAGCCCGTCGTTCAGCCTGATCCTGGCGCCCTTGGCCTCCACCGAGTTCTACCTGAACTACGGCCACGGCTTCCACAGCAACGACGCGCGCGGCACCGTTGCCGCGATCGACCCGGCCACCCTCGACCCGCTCGAACGCGCGCCCGGCCTGGTGCGCTCGCGCGGCATGGAACTGGGCATGCGCACCGAGGCGATCCCGAAGATGCAGACGGCGGTCTCGCTGTACCGCCTCGACTTCGACTCCGAACTGACCTACATCGGCGACGCCGGCATGACCGAAGCGGGCGACGCCAGCCGCCGCTACGGCGTCGAATTCTCGAACTACTGGCGGCCGCTGAAATGGCTCGCGGTGGACTTCGACGCGGCCTATGCGCGCGCACGTTCGCGCAATGGCGACCGGATTCCGGGCGCGGTCGAGGGCGTGGGCCAGCTCGCGCTTACCGTCGACAAGGTGGGACCATGGTCGGGCGCACTGCGCCTGCGCTACTTCGGCCCGCGTCCGCTCATCGAAGACAACAGCGTACGCTCGCATGCCAGCACCACGCTCAACGGGCGCGTCGGCTACAAGATCAACAAGGACCTGCAGCTGGAACTGGAAGCGTTCAACCTGACCGACCGCCGCGCCTCGGCGATCGACTACTTCTATGCATCGCAACTGCCCGGAGAAGCGGAGCCGCGCGACGATATCCACTTCCACCCGATCGAGCCGCGTTCATTACGGCTGACGCTCACCAAAACCTGGTAAACCAGAGGGGTCGGTTTTTCACCGGCCCTTGTAAAAGCTGCTACGCTACCGGGCATGACACCATCCGAACTGCCCTACAGCGACCCATCGCGCCTGGCCGAAGCCCTGGTCGGCGATGGCTACGCCCTTCTTCACCCCCACGACGTCGCGCGCCTGGCCGGCTGCACGCTTTCCGACCTCGACGCGCTGGCGCCGAGCTGGGACCACCTCGAACTCGATCACTACCTAAAGGACGGCGGCCGCTACCGGCGCCGGCGCCACTCCTGTTTCGTCGACGACGGCACCACGCTGGCGCAGACGCCGCACCGCGCGCACTGGCAGCCGGTCGAATACAACGCCCTGCACGGCGGCATGCACCGCCTGTTCGAACCGATCGAAGCGGCCACCATCGCCCAACCGGGCTGGCAGCAGCTGCTGCGTTCGCTGGGCGCGGTCTGCTCGCAAGTCAAAGCGGCGCGGCCCTGGTACGTGGAAGCGCACCAGTTCCGCATCGATACCGCCGACGGCATCGGCCGCCCGACGCCGGAAGGCGCGCACCGCGACGGTGTCGATTTCGTGGCCGTGATCCTGATTGACCGCAGCGGCATCAAGGGCGGCGAGACGCGCGTATTCGACGCCCACGGCCCGCGTGGCCAGCGTTTCACCATGACCGAACCGTGGACCCTGCTGCTGCTCGACGATGCGGCCGTGATCCATGAGTCGACGCCGATCCAGCCGCTGGGGGAACATGGGCACCGCGATACGCTGGTGCTGACCTGGCGCGCGGGGTCGTTCCAGGGCGAAGGGGTGTAATCAATTCCAACGAGCCGGTTTCTTCCATGGCTATTACTGGCGGTACCTCGCTGCCACTGACTTCGGACCCGTGCGTACGCGTGGGCTCGGGGCGCCCACCCTACAACGGCATCCACCACCAAAAAAAACGCCCGCGTACCTTGCGGTAGCGGGCGGCAATCCAGAATTTCGGAGAAAAACTGGAGGAGACAGTTCCAATATACCTCCGTTTATTGTGCAGCGCAATACAGTAAAACTACTGCGCAGCTGGGATAATCCCTCCTGTCTGTGTAGGCATTTTCTGACGATCCATGTTGTATGGATCAGGTTATGACGCAGCGCACCATACGGGTGCGAATACCCCGTAACCCTGCACGCATAGAAGGCGTTCAGGTGCCGTCCGACCTTGCCTTGCCACCGGCTGGTGCGCCCGATGTTGCGGCGCGCGCGCAAGAACCTTGTGTATTTTTTTCCACGTAGGCGTTGTTGTCGGCACGCGCCGTCGCCGCCGCCATTGCGCGCGCCGATGGCGTCAACGCATGCGAGGGCACGCGCCCAGCTGCGGCAATGCTGCCAAGCTGCGGTTCAGGGCGGGTACTGGCGCGGGCCGGCAAGGCGCTCGACGCGCGCGCACTATCCACCGGCGTGACACAGGGTGCTGGCGGGGCAGCGACTGTGCGTGATTCCGGCACGGCCTGGCCCGCGGCACAGCCGGGCAAGGCGGCGCAGGCGGCGGCAATCAGTAGCAACATGTTCATGGCCCCCCCTCCTCATGATCAACCAATTCTAGCCCTGTTCTTCATCCGGCAGCGACAGCAGCACCGCCCGCGCCGCCGCCACCAGCGCGACGCCCATGCGCTCGACCCGCTGCGGCTGGATGCGCCAGGCATGCCAGTACAGCGGCACGTCGACGGGAAACCGCAGCGCCAGGTCGACCAGTTCGCCCGTATCGAGCAGGAGCTGGCATTGTTCGAGCGGCAGCATGCCGTAGCCGAAGCCGAGCCGGATCGCATGCACGTAGGGATCGCTGGCCGGCACGTAATGGCAGGGGTAGCTGCCCTCGGGCAGGCCGAGGTGTTCGAGCAGGAAGGCGGATTGCAGTGAATCCTTGCGATCGAACACCACGACCGGCGCGACCCTGGCCGCCTCGCGCTCGATCCCGTCGGGAAAGCAGCGGCGGGCGAATGCCGTCGACGCCACCATCCGGTAGCGCATCAGGCCGAGCGGCATCGCGGTGCAGCCATGCATCGGCTGCGCCTTGCCGGAGATGCAAGCCAGCACGCGGCCCTCTTCCAGCAGAGTAAAAGTATGGCCCTGGTTGTCGAGCACGAATTCGGCCAGCAATCCTTCGGCGGCCAGGATCGGCGCCAGCGCCGGCAGCAGCCAGGTGGCGAGGGTGTCGTTGTTGACGGCCAGGGCGACGCGCGCCGGCCCCGCATCCATCCCCATCTCGGCCAGGAATTCGGATTCGAGCAGCAGGCTGCGGCGCAGGTATTGCAGCAGGCGCATGCCGGGAATGGTCGGGCGGCAAGGGCGACTGCGCACCAGCAGCGGCGTGCCGAATTCCTGTTCCAGCGCCGAGATGCGTTGCGAGACGGCCGACGACGTAATCCCCAACTGGTCGGCTGCACCCTCCAGGCTGCCGGTATCGACGGCGGCGGTGAATGCGCTGCTGCGGCGGGGATCGATTTTCATTCGAATTTTATAGTTAAGTATTTCTTATGTACCTTTAATATTCATAAATATAATTGAAGTAGCGTTCTTCCCTTGGGAAAATCGCGGCTCTTCTGTCGTGGAGCTGTCATGTTTTCCCAACAAATTTTCTTGCAAGGCCTGGGCCTGGGCGCCAGCCTGATCATGGCGATCGGCGCCCAGAACACCCACGTGATCCGTACCGGCGTGCGTGGCGAGCACGTGCTCGCGACCGTCCTCACCTGCATCGCGGTCGACGTGGCGCTGATCGCGCTCGGCATGACGGGCCTGGGCAGCCTCATCGAATCCTCGCCACCGCTGCTGGCGCTGGCGCGCTATGGCGGCGCCGCCTTTCTCACCTGGTATGGCTGGCGTTGCTGGTCGAGCAGCCTGCGCGGTGGCGCGGCGCTGGCGCTCTCCAGCCAGGACAACCGCCAGAGCCTGCAACGCGCGCTGGTCACGGTGCTGGCGCTGTCGCTCCTGAACCCCCACGTGTATCTCGATACCGTGGTGCTGCTGGGCGCGGTCGGCAGCAGCCTCGCCGGCGACCAGCGCGGGTCCTTTGCAGCCGGCGCCATGGCGGCCTCGGTGCTGTGGTTCAGCGCGCTCGGCCTGGGTGCGCGGCGCTTCGCCTCGGTGCTGGGACGCCCCGCGGTCTGGCGCGTGATCGAGGCGCTGACCGGCACGCTGATGCTGGTGCTGGCCGTGCTCCTGCTGCGCGGGGCGTGAAGCGCGTGCCGGGATGGTTGAATTCGCATCCACTTTTCGTGCCTTTTGATAAACTGCCCCATTGCGTTCAAGGCGACCGCCTTGCCCGACCATGGAACGGAAATCCAAACACATGCCCTCGACGACATCGCGCAGTTTACTCATCGGCTCGGCCGCCCTCTTCTCCCTACTGCTCGCCGCGTGCGGCAAGGACGATGCCAAAAAAGCGGCAGCTCCCGCCACCCCGGCCCTGACCGTCAGCACGGCAGCGCCGACCACGGCCAGCCTGCCCCTGCAACTCGGCGCCAACGGCAACGTCGCCGCCTGGCAGGAAGCCGTCATCGGCAGCGAATCGGGCGGGCTGCGCCTGCTGGAAGTGCGCGTCAACGTCGGCGACGTCGTCAAGAAAGGTGAAGTGCTCGCCGTGTTCTCGGCCGATACCGTGAATGCCGACGTCGAGCAGGCGCGCGCGGCGCTGCAGGAAGCACAGGCGAACGCCGCCGAAGCCGCCGCCAACGCGCGCCGCGGCCAGTCGCTGAAAAGCTCGGGCGCCATGAGCGAGCAGCAGGTCAACCAATACCTCACCGCTGAGCGCACCGCCGCAGCGCGTGTCGCCGCCGCCAAGGCCACGCTCACCCAGCAGCAGTTGCGCCTGAAGTACACGCAGGTGGTGGCGCCCGACAGCGGCGTGATCTCGGCGCGCAGCGCCACCGTGGGCGCCGTGGTCGGCGTCGGCACGGAACTGTTCCGCCTGATCCGCCAGGGCCGCCTCGAGTGGCGCGCCGAACTGCCGGCTCTTGAGGTCGGCCGCATCAAGCCGGGCACGCGCGTGCGCGTCAAAGGCGCGAGCGGCAGCGAAGTCATAGGCAAGGTCCGCATGATCGCGCCGACGGTCGATGCGCAGACCCGCACCACGCTGGTGTACGTCGACCTGCCCCCTGGCCTCTCGGCCAACGCGCCCCTGAAAGCAGGCATGTTCGCCGGCGGCGAATTCGAACTCGGCGCCTCCAACGCGCTCACCGTGCCGCAGCAGGCAATCGCCGTGCGCGACGGTTTCAGTTACGTGTTCCGCCTGAACAAGGACAGCCGCGTCAGCCAGCTGAAGATCGGCACCGGGCGCCGCCTGGGCGACCGTATCGAGGTCGTCAGCGGCCTGGCGCCGGATGCGCAGATCGTCGTGAATGGGGCCGGCTTCCTGAACGACGGCGACCTGGTGAAGAACGTTCCAGCGCCGGCCGCTCCCGCCAAGGTCGCGAAGCGCTAAGGGCAGACGATGAACTTTTCCGCTCTTTCGATCCGCAACCCGATCCCGGCGATCCTGCTGTTCGCCCTGCTGACGCTGGCCGGCCTGCTCGCCTTCAACGCCAATAAAGTCCAGTTCTTCCCCGATATCGAACTGCCGATCGTGACCGTCACCGCCACCCTCGATGGCGCCGCGCCGGCCCAGTTGGAGACCGAGGTGGCGCGCAAGATCGAGGACTCGGTCGCCACCCTGCAGGGCGTCAAAAACATCTACACCAAGGTGCTCGACGGCGTGGCCACGGTCACCGTCGAATTCATCCTCGAAAAGAACCTGTCGGACGCCGAGAACGACGTGCGCGGCGCCGTCTCGCAAGTGCGCGCGGACATGCCGGCCGAGATGCGCGAGCCGAGCGTGACCAAGGCGGCCACCGCCGGGCGCTCGATCCTGACCTTCACCGCCGCCGCCAAACCCGGCACCAACGGTTTAGATGACCAGGAACTGTCCTGGTTCGTCGACAACGCCGCCGCCAAACGCCTGCTCACCGTGCCCGGCCTGGGCGCGGTAAAGCGCGTGGGCGGGGTCGACCGCGAAGTGCGGGTCGAACTCGACGACGCACGCATGGCCGCGCTGCGGGTGTCGGCGCTGGACGTGTCGCGCCAGCTGCGCAACGTACAACGCGAAGCGCCGGGTGGACGCGGCGACGTCAGCGGCGCCGAGCAATCGGTGCGTACGCTGGCCACTGTCGGCAGCGCGCAGGAGCTGGCGCGCATGGACATTCCGCTGCCGGACGGGCGCCGCGTGCGCCTCGACGAAATCGCGCGCGTATCCGACACGGTGTCCGAACCGCGCGCGCTGGCCGAACAGGATGGACGCAAGGTGGTCGGCTTCGAAATCTTCCGCACGCGCGGCGCCAGCGAGACCGAGGTCGCCGCCGGCGCGCGCGCCGCGGTGGCCGAACTGCAGAAGGCACACCCGAACCTGGTGCTGACCGAGGTGGTCGACAACGCCGAACCGGTGCAGGAAAACTTCGATGCCTCGATGGAGATGCTGTACGAAGGCGCGGTGCTGGCGGTGCTGGTGGTGTGGTGGTTCCTGCGCGACTGGCGCGCCACCTTTGTCGCCGCCGCCGCCCTGCCCTTGTCCGTGATTCCCGCCTTCCTCGGCCAGTACCTGTTCGGCTATACGCTGAACATGGTCACTTTGCTGTCGCTGGCGCTGGTGGTCGGCGTGCTGGTGGACGACGCCATCGTCGAAATCGAAAACATCGCGCGCCACCTGCACATGGGGAAAAGCCCGATGCAGGCGGCACTGGAAGCGGCCGACGAAATCGGCATGGCCGTGATCGCCACCACCTTCTCGCTGGTGGCGGTGTTCCTGCCGACCGCCTTCATGGGCGGCATTCCGGGGCGCTTCTTCAAGCAGTTCGGCTGGACCGCGGTGCTGGCGATCCTCGCGTCGCTGGTGGTCGCGCGCCTGCTGACGCCGATGATGGCGGCCTACATCATGAAGAAGCCGTCGAAGCCGCACGTCGAACAGGACGGCGCGCTGATGCGGCGCTACATGGCGAGCATGCAGTGGTGCCTGCGCCACCGCCGTATCACGGCGATCGTTTCGCTGCTGTTCTTCGCCGGTTCGATCGCGCTGGTGCCGCTGCTGCCGACCGGCTTCGTGCCGGCCGCCGACCGCGGCCAGACCATCGTCAACGTCGAACTGCCGCCCGGCTCGACGCTGGCGCAAACCCATGGCGTGGCCGAACAGGCGCGCGCCGCTGCGATGCGCGTGCCCGGCGTGAAAAGCGTGTTCAGCTCGATCGGCGGCGGCTCCAGCGGCGACGCCTTTGCCCCCGGCGCCTCGGCCGAAGCGCGGCGCGCGGTGCTCACTGTGACCACTTCGCACCGCAGCGACCGCGACGAATCGCTGTCCGACCTGGAACGGCGCATGCGGACGGAATTGTCCGGCATCCCGGGCGCGCGCTTCAGCGTCGGCCAGGCCGACACCGGCGGCAAGCTGCAGCTGGTACTGCGCAGCGAAGATCCAGCCGCGCTGTCCGCCGCCGCCCGGCGCGCCGAGCGCGAACTGCGCGGCTTGCAGGGCATCGGCAACGTCAGTTCCAGTGCTTCGCTGGTGCGCCCCGAAATCATCGTGCGTCCCGACTTTGCGCGCGCCGCCGATCTCGGCGTGACGGCGGCGGCGATCGGCGAGACGGTGCGCGTGGCCACCGCCGGCGACTACGAACAATCGCTGGCAAAGATGAACCTGTCCGAGCGCCAGGTGCCGATCCGCGTCAAACTGCCGGACGCCGTGCGCGCCGACCTCGACGCCATCGGACGCCTGACGGTGCCCGGCAAGAACGGCCCGGTACTGTTGTCCACCGTTGCCGACATCACGATGGAAAGCGGCCCGGCCGAGATCAACCGCCTCAATCGCAGCCGGAATGTCACGCTCGACGTCGAGCTGGGCGGGCGCTCGCTGGGCGACGTGAATGCCGAAGCGCGCGCCCTGCCCGCCTTCCAGCAATTGCCGGCCTCGGTGCAGATCGCGGAACTGGGCGACGCCCAGGAGATGCAGGCATTGTTCGCCAGCTTCGGCGTGGCGATGGCGATCGGCGTGCTGTGCATCTACGGCGTGCTGGTGCTGCTGTTCCACGACTTCATGCAGCCGATCACCATCTTGGCCGCGCTGCCGCTGTCGATCGGCGGCGCCTTCATCGCGCTGCTGATTACGGGCAGTGCGCTGTCGATGCCGACCATGATCGGCCTGATCATGCTGATGGGGATCGTCACCAAGAACTCGATCCTGCTGGTTGACTACGCCATCCTGGCGCGCGAAGCCGGCATGAACCGCTTCGACGCCCTGGTCGACGCCTGCCACAAGCGCAGCCGGCCGATCATCATGACCACGATCGCGATGGGCGCCGGCATGCTGCCGCTGGCACTGGGCCTGTCGGGCGACCCGAGTTTCCGCTCGCCGATGGCGATCGCGGTGATCGGCGGGCTGATCACGTCGACCTTGTTGAGCCTGCTGGTGGTGCCGGCGGTGTTTACCTATGTCGACGATCTCAAGGGCTTGATGAATCGTGGGGTGCGCAGGTTGCGCAAGCATCCGCATGAGCCGGTGCGGGTGAGCGAGCCGTCGGCGATGAAATAGGTGTGCCGCATTATTGATGATGAAGGCGGGCATGCCCGCCCTACGTTACACGGCGGTCAACAATATAATCTGCGGCCGTGGTGCACCGTAGGGCGGGCATGCCCGCGTTTGCGGCGTATCCACAGGGTTGACGTCCGCGCAATCGTAGACATCCGAATGCGTCGGTGCGGATCGATCGTTGCGGGGTGTACCGCGCCGTTGATGGCGAATGCGCGAGCATGGGGTGCACGTAGGGCGGGCATGCCCGCCGATACGACGTATCCACAAACAAAAACGCCGGCATCGCTGCCGGCGTTTTTATTATTACTTCAAAAAACCGCTCAGAAAATAATCGCGAGCAGGATGATGACCGGAATCGGAATCCCTATCAGCCACAACAGAATTGAACGCATGAGGTTCTCCTTAAATTAACGACGGGATACGGCGGCGACGCCGTCGCGCAGTTTGCCGCCCAGGGTGGCGCACCAGCTGGCGACAAAGGCGCCGATCAGCAGGGCGACCGTCAGCCAGAGTGCGGTGCCGGCAGCGGCCTTGCGGGCGGTGTCGGCGGCTTCCTTGGCGGTGGCCTTGGCCTTGGCGGCGGCGGCGGCGCCGCGGGCATAGACGTCGTCCACGCGCTTTTCGGCGCTGGCCTGGTCGAGGCCGGTGCGGGCGGCGATGCGGCTGGCCAGGTAGGCGCGGTCGTCGGTGGCCAGGCTGCCGTTCTTGACGGCGTTGGCGAGGATGCGCATGGTTTCCTGGCGCAGGTCGCCGCTATTGCCGGTGGTGTCTGGCTTGTCGGTGCGCAGCATCATGTCCGAGAAATAGTCGAGCGGGTTGCCGCCCGCGCTGTCGCCGTTGTCCTTGGCGACGGCTGCCGTGGCGGCTGCGCCGCTGGCCATCGTGGCTTTGGCCACGCCGGCGCCGGCATCGACCGCGGTGCCGGTCATCTTGCCGATCACGCTCGAGAACAATGCCGCGGCCAGCATGGTCGACACCGCCCAGGTCAGCAGGCCGTGCGCGGTATCGCGGAAATAGACTTCATCGGTATGCACGCTGGCCCACTTGACGCGCAGGCGACCGGCCATGTAGCCGCCGATGGCGGAAGCGGCCAGCTGGGTCAGCGTCAGCCAGAGAATCGCGCCGATGCCGAAGGCAACGCCGCTGTTGTCGGACCAGGGAGACGCGGCGGACAAGCCGAGGCCGGAGCCGAGCAGGTACAGCACCAGAGAGAGTGCGGTGGCGGCAGCAGCGCCGGCCAGGATGGCGCCCCAGGAAACGCCTGAACGCGCCGTTTCGACGGCGTCGCCATTGGCCGGGACGTGCGTGGTCGTGCTCGTTGGTTGAGCTTGCATGGTTTCCTTTTTTTCTTATGAATGAAAGACAGACGCCCGGCCGGGCTTTGTGCCGGCCGGGTACGTCGGTGAAACGCTACCGATCAGTAGTCGTCACGGCGGCGGCTGCTGCCACCAAGCAGTTTGGCCAGGATGTAGCCGGCGCCGAGGGCGATTGCCACGGCGGTGCCTGGCTTGTTGCGCACGTATTCGCGACCCGAGTCAGCCAGTTGCTGGTAGGTGTCGGTCACTTGTGCGGAACGGTCGCTGAACTGGGTCGATGCACCGCTGAGCAGGCCGCTCAGCTTGTCGACGCCGGCGTGGGCCGAGCTCACGACGCGCTCGACGATTGGCTGGGCTGCCTCGGCGGCCTTGTCGATCGTCTTGTGCAGTTCGTCAGGCTTGACCGATGCCAGCACGCCGGCTGCGGTCGACGACGACGACGACGAATCGCCGCTCGAACCAGCGCTGGCGCCGCTCGAACCGCCCTGGGCGCCCGACGACGACGAACCGCCGGTCGAACCGGTCGAACCCGTAACAGGCGAGCTGCCCAGTGCGCCGGTGCCCGACGATGCACCACCCATGGCGCCCGACGAACCTGCCGACGACGAACCGCCGCTGACCGAACCCGTGCCGGCCGTGCCCGACAGCGACGAGCTGCTCGACGAACCGGTGGACGGCGAACCCGATGCCGACGAACCGCTCGCGCCGCTCGACGAACCGCTCAGGCCGCCGCTGCTGCCGGCGCCGCTCGAACCCATGCTGCCGGTCGAACCGCTTGCCGGACTGGCGCTCGACGATGCGCCGCCCGACATGCTGCCGGACGAACCTGCGCTGGCCTGCGAACCGGTCGACGAACCGGCGGTCGGCGAACCGGTAGTGCTCTTGTTCAGGTTGCTCGACTGATCCTTGCCAATGCTGCTGCCTTGCTTGCTAGCATCAACGCCTTTTCCCTCGCTCGACTTCTGATTATCCATGACTTTTGTCCTTATAAAATGTAGACCAACGCGGAGTAGACCGGTGCCCGACCCTCACCACATTCTTCCTCGATTCCGTTCGAAACAAAACGGAGGCGCGAAAATGAACTGCGCTACATCAATGGATCGGTTGATACCATGCTCTCGGTCAACGAGTTAAATCGACGACCTCGAACAAGCTCAAAAGTTCCTTCAACCAGCCACGTCACTTTCGCATCCCGTTTTGCAAGCGTACGCCGATCCGGCGTACCGCACGATTGCAGCGGTCGGGCTACCTCGTGCGATACAAAAAATATAACGAATAGGCCCGCTGGACCGTGCGTTGACTAACAGAACCGGCGGGATCAATGCCGATCAGGGGAAAATAGGTGCGGAAGCGCGCCTGTTCGGCACTATTTCGATGAATGGAGGAAATTAAAACGGTCGAGCAGAAACAAGCCAAAACAGAATGCAGCATCTATAGAGACAAAAAGAAAAGGCCCGGCGGAAACCGGGCCGGTTCTCGTTATTCGACGGCGACCTTCGCCGCCTTGACCACCTTGGCATAGCGCTCGGTATCGGTCCTGATCTGGCTGGCCATCTGCGCCGTGCTGTTACCGATCGGTATGGCGCCGAGTTCGTCCATGCGCTTGCGGAAGTCCGGCGCATTCACGATCTTCACGATTTCCGCGTTCAGGCGTGCCACCACCTCTTTCGGGGCCGCGGCCGGCGCCAGCACGCCGAACCAGGTGCCCTGGTCGAAGCCTTTCAGGCCCGCTTCGTCGAGCGTCGGCACGTCGGGCAGCGCCGCCGAACGCGCGATCGTGGTCACCGCCAGCGCGCGCAGCTTGCCTGCGCGGATGTGCGACAGCACCGGCGTCACGGTGTCGAAGGACATGTCGATCTGGCCGCCCAGCAGGTCGATCGTCAGCGGCCCGCTGCCTTTATAGGGCACGTGCATGATGTCGACGCCGCTGGCGATGCCGAACTGGGCGCCGATCAGGTGCTGGCCGGTGCCGTTGCCGTTCGATCCGAAGGTGAGTTTGCCGGGGCTCTTCTTTGCCAGGGCGATCAGTTCAGCAACGTTCTTGGCTGGCACGTTCGCATTCACGACCAGCACGTTCGGCACCAGCGCCACCGTCGTCACCGGCGCGAAGTCGCGCTGGAAATCGTAGGGCAGCTTCTTATATACACTGCTGGCGATCGTGTGGTGGACCGCGCCCAGCAGCAGCGTGTGGCCGTCCGGCTTGGCCTTGGCAACGTAGTCGGCGCCGATGGTGGCGCCGGCGCCCGGCTTGTTTTCGACGATCACTGGCTTGCCCAGGCTCTTCGACAACGCCTGGCCGAGCGAGCGTGCGATCGCATCGGTCGTGCCGCCGGTGGCGAACGGGACCACGATGGTGATGTTCTTGGCGGGCCACGCTTGCGCCATGGCTGCCGTTCCGTATGCGCATAGAACTGCCGCCGCGGCGGCTCCGATGATGCGCTTGTGATGCAGGGCTTGCTGTCGCATGCTTGTCTCCTGATAGCGATATTGTCGAGGATGGGTCCTGCGCGCTAAGGGCTTGGCTGGCTGCCGTGCGCGTTTTTTAGTCACCGTGCCAGGAGCGAATATACGGCTTGCGTGAGTTAAAACATGGCGCTAAAGTTGAACCATTATCAAGTTTGAGTCAACAATGTCGACTCCCGTCAATGCCCATTCCGAGATGGCGTTTTTCAGCCTGCTGGTGCGCGCCGGCACCCTCTCGGCCGCCGCGCGCGAGATGAACGTCACCACCGCCGGCGTCAGCAAGCGCCTGAGCCAGATGGAGGCCCGTCTCGGCGCGCGCCTGCTGCACCGGACCACGCGCCGCATCGGACTGACGGCCGAAGGCGAGATGTACCTGGCGCAGTCGCGCCGCATCCTGGCCGACATCGAAGACATGGAACAGATGATCCAGAGCGCCGGCACCGCGCCCAAGGGCCTGTTGCGGGTGAACGCGACCCTCGGCTTCGGCCGCAGCCATATCGCGCCGCTGATCTCGGCCTTCCATAAGCGCTATCCGGACGTGGATGTCCAGTTGCAGCTGACGGTCAATCCGCCCTCGCTGATCGAGGACGCCTGCGATGTCTGGATCAGGTTCGGCGAACCGCCGGATACGCGCGTGATCGCGAAACGGATCGCCTCGAACCGGCGCCTGATCGTCGCTTCGCCGGCCTACCTGGAACAGCATGGCACGCCGCGCGTGCCGAACGACCTCGGCCAGCACAGCTGCATCGGCATCCGCCAGGGAGAAGAAGGCTACGGGATCTGGCATTTAAAATCGGGCCAGAAGACCGAGACGGTCAAGGTGCGCGGGTCGCTCAGCACCAACGACGGCGAGATCGCCGTCAACTGGGCATTGGAGGGACACGGCCTGATCATGCGCGCCGAATGGGACGTGGCGAAGTACCTGCAAAGCGGCCGCCTGCGCCAGGTGCTTCCGAACTGGTCGACGCCGCCGGCAGATATCTACGCCGTCTATCCCTACCAGTTGCAGACCGCGGCGCGCGTGCGCAGCTTCGTCGACTTCGTGGCGCAGGCGTTTTCGTCGGCGACGCCGATGGGGCAGGAGGTGGCGCGCTGGCCGTCGAGCGAAACAGGCGGGAGCGCCTGACTTTCCGTAGGGTAGGCACTCGTGCCCACGCGGTCGTACCGTCGCGTGCCGCACACTCATTGCGACGGTATGAGTATGCATACCGCGACCCGGCAATCAACCGCCGCCGATTTCCGGGAATGTTGCGGGATTCAACTGTACGACCGCGTGGGCACAAGTGCCCACCCTACGGTACGCCACTGCTAGCGGCTCTTGCCTGGCTGTTGGTGTGCCATTATCCGTTGATCCGGGCGATATGCAGCAGGTTGGTATTCCCAGCCGCTCCGAACGGCATGCCGGCGGCGATCACGATCGTCTGGCCCGCCGCGGCCAGTCCCTCGCGCAGCGCGGCGGTGCAGGCGAATTCCGTCATCTCGGCAACAGTGGCCACGTCGTGGGTCAGCACCGCGTGCACGCCCCACACCAGCGCCAGGCTGCGCGCGGTGGCAAGCCGCGGCGTCATGCCGACGATCGGCGCCAGCGGGCGCTCGCGCGCCAGGCGCAGCGCGGAGTAGCCGGAGCTGGTGTAGGCCACGGCGGCGGCGACGTCGAGCAGGTGCGCCACGTTGCGCATGGCCAGCCCGATCGCGTCGGCGATGTCGGCGCGCGCCGGACTCTGGCTCGCCTTCAGGCTCTCGGCGTAATACGGGTCCGATTCGGTCTGGACGATGATGTTGTTCATCATGGTGACCGCCTCCAGCGGGTACTTGCCGGACGCCGATTCGGCCGACAGCATGACCGCGTCGACGCCGTCGTAGATGGCGGTGGCCACGTCCGACGCTTCGGCGCGGGTCGGCACCGGCGCCGTGACCATCGATTCGAGCATCTGGGTGGCGACGATGACGGGCTTGCCGAGGCGGCGGCAGGTGCGCACGATGCGCTTCTGGATCGCCGGCACCTGCTCGGCCGGCATCTCGACGCCGAGGTCGCCGCGCGCCACCATGACCGCGTCCGCGGCTTCGACGATCGCTTCCAACTGCTTGACCGCGGCCGGCTTTTCCAGCTTGGCGACGATGCCGGCGCGGCCCTGCACGATGGCGCGGATCTCGTGGATGTCCTCGGCGCGCTGCACGAACGACAGTGCGATCCAGTCGACGCCGAGCGTCAAGCCAAAGGCGAGGTCGGCGCGGTCCTTGTCCGTCATCGCCGACAGCGGCAGCACCACGCCGGGGACGTTCACCCCTTTGCGGTCCGACAGCATGCCGCCATTGACGACGACGGTGTCGGCATGTTCTGGCGAGAAGCGTTCGACCCGCAATTCGATGCGTCCGTCGTCGAGCAGCAGCCGGGCGCCGGGTTCGAGCGCGGCGAAGATTTCCGGATGCGGCAGCGCGACGCGGGTGTGGTCGCCCGCCTGGCCGCGGTCCAGGTCGAGGCGGAAGGCGGCGCCTGTCTCCAGCATGACTTTACCTTCGGCGAAGGTGCCGATGCGCAGCTTCGGTCCTTGCAGGTCGAGCAGGATGCCGATCGGGCGGCCTAAAGAGCGTTCGAGCGCGCGCAGGATGTCGTGGCGCCGCTTGTGGTCGTCGTGGGTGCCGTGGCTGAAGTTCAGGCGGAACACGTCGGCGCCGGCGCGGAACATGGCCTCGAGGGTGGCGCTGTCGGTGCTGGCCGGGCCGACGGTAGCGACGATTTTGGCCTTGCGGTTACGATGCATGAGAGGACTCCGTGGATACTGGCGCTCCGATCAGGATAGCGCGGAAATCGTTGACGTTGGTGAGCGTCGGACCGGTCACGACCGCGTCGCCAAGCGCGCCGAAAAAGCCGTGGCCATCGTTGCGGTCGAGGCTGGCCTGCGGCCGCAGCCCCTGGGCGAAGGCGCGCGCCAGGCTGTCGGGCGAAAAGTACGCGCCGGCGATTTCTTCCTGGCCGTCGACGCCGTCGGTGTCACCGGCCAGTCCGTGGAGGCCGGGCTGCCCGCGCAAGGCGATCGCCGCGGCCAGCAGGAATTCGACGTTGCGCCCGCCCCTGCCGTCGCCGCGCAGCGTCACCGTGGTTTCGCCGCCGGAGAGCAGGATGCAGGGCGCGCTGAAGGGTTCACCGTGGCGGGCGACGGACAGCGCCACGCCGGCCATCACCTTGCCGACCTCGCGCGCCTCACCCTCCAGGCTGTCGCCCAGGATATGGGTGGCGAAGCCGGCGGCGCGCGCCACCTGGGCGGCGGCTTCCAGCGCGATGCGCGGCGCGGCCACCATCCGAATTTCGTGGCCAGCCAGGCGCGGGTCGCCCGGCTTGACCGATTCGCCCGCGCCGCTTTCCAGTACCTCTCTCACGTTCGGCGCCAGGTCGATGCCGTAGCGGCGCACGATGTCGAGCGCGTCGGCGCAGGTGCTGGCATCGGCCACGGTCGGGCCGGAGGCGATGTCGGCCGGGTCGTCGCCGGGCACGTCGGAAATCAAGAGCGTCACGACGCGCGCCGGATGGCAGGCTGCCGCCAGGCGCCCGCCCTTGATGGCCGACAGGTGACGGCGCACGCAGTTCATCTCGCCGATGCTGGCGCCCGAAGCCAGCAAGGCGCGGTTGACGGCCTGCTTGTCGGCCAGCGTGATGCCGGGCAGCGGCAAGGGCAGCAGCGCGGAGCCGCCGCCGGAAATCAGGCACAGCACGGTATCGTCGGCGCTCAAGCCACTGACCAGTTCCAGCATGCGCCGGGCCGCGGCCTCTCCGGCCTGGTCGGGTACCGGGTGCGCCGCTTCCACGATCTCGATCTGCCGGCAGGGCACCGCGTAGCCATAGCGCGTGACGACCAGCCCTTCCAGCTTGCCCTGCCAGTTGTCCTCGACCGCCCTTGCCATTTCCGCCGACGCCTTGCCGGCGCCGATGACGACCAGGCGCCCGGCCGGCGGCGCCGGCAGGTGCGGCGGCACGCACAAGGCCGGCTGGGCCGCCGCGATGGCGGTCCGGAACAGCTTTTCCAGCAGTGCGCGCTCAGGTTGCAGGTCCATGTTCGCCTCCATTAACATCGGCGCGTTCATGCCGACAGCCTGTGCTGCAGCGCCGGTTCCGGCATCAGGTCGGCCGTTGGTTCCGGCGTCTCGTAGATCGACTCCGTTTCGCGGTAGACGTCGTTGCCGTCGAGGATATGCTGCATGCGCTCGCGGTCGACGGCGCCGACCCAGCGCGCGATCGCCATGGTGCCGACCGCATTGCCGATGGTGTTGGTGATCGCCCGCGCTTCGGACATGAAGCGGTCGACGCCGAGCAGCAGCACCATCCCCTCCACCGGGATCTTGCCCATCGTCGCCAGGGTGGCGGCCAGGGTGATGAAGCCGGAACCGGTGACGCCGGCCGAGCCCTTCGAAGTCACCATCAGGACGCCCAGCACCACCAACTGGTCAAGCAGCGACAGGGGCGTGTTCGTGGCCTGGGCGATGAAGATGGCGGCCATCGTGTAGTAGATGCACTGGCCGTCGGGATTGAAGGTGACGCCGGAAGGAATCACCAGCCCGACCACCGGCTTCGACACGCCCACGTGCTCGAGTTTGCGCATCAGTTGCGGCACCACCGATTCCGAAGAGCTGGTGCCGAGCACCGTAAAGATCTCGTCCTTGATATAGCGGAGGAACTTCCACAGGCTGAAGCCGGAGATGCGTGCGATCGACCCCAGCACGACGAACACGAACATGACGCAGGTGAGGTACATGCAGGCCATCAGCTGACCCAGCGACATCAGGGAACCCAGGCCGTATTTGCCGACGGTGAAGGCGATCGCGCCAAAGGCGGCGATCGGGGCGATGCGCATGACCATGCCGACCACGACGAACATGCCGTTGCTGAAGGCCTCCAGCACGTCGACGATCGGCTTGGCGCGCTTGCCCATGTGCGACAGGGCGATGCCGAAGAAGGTGGCGAACACCAGGATCTGCAGGATGTCGTTCTTGGCCAGCGCGTCGACGATGCTGGTCGGGACCATGTTCAGCAGGAAGTCGACGAAGCCGGTCGACTTGGCCGCCTGCGCCGTGTAGTTGGCAATGCTGCCGGTGTCGAGGCTGGCGACGTCGATGTTCATGCCGACGCCGGGTTTGAAGACATTCACCACCACCAGCCCGAGCAGCAGGGCAAAGGTCGACAGGACTTCGAAATAGATCAGGGCACGGGCGCCGACGCGACCCAGCTCCTTCATGCTTTCCATCTTGGCGATGCCCAGCACGACCATCGCGAAGATGACCGGGGCGAACACCATTTTGATGAGGCGGATGAAGACGTCGCCGAGGGGTTTCAGGTCGGCGCCGACGGTCGGGTAGACATAGCCGAGCAGGCCGCCCGCCACCACGCCGATCAAGACCTGGACATACAGTTTTCCAAAGAAACGCTTAGACATGATGTCTCCTGTAGATGAGCTTTCCGGGACTCCCCTCCTGGACTCTGGCGGCCGGTAGGGGCGGAACTGGCGCAGGACGCCAAAAACAAAAAGGCGCCGTGGACGACGGCGCCGATCGGGCTCGGTCAGGCAGCTGCGCGCTGCTGCTGCCGGCTGCTCAGGAAGTCACAAACGGCCTGGGTGACTTGCACGGTGGTCGCCGTGCCGCCGAGGTCGCGGGTGTGCAGGGCCGGATTGGCGGTGACGCTTTCGATGGCCGCCATCACCTGCTGCGCGGCGGCGTGCTCGCCCAGGTGCTCGAGCAGCATGACGACCGACCAGAAGGTGCCGATCGGGTTGGCCAAACCTTTGCCCATGATGTCGAAGGCCGAGCCGTGGATCGGCTCGAACATCGACGGGTAGCGCCGCTCCGGATCGATGTTGCCGGTCGGGGCGATGCCCAGGCTACCGGCCAGCGCCGCGGCCAGGTCGGAAAGGATGTCGGCGTGCAGGTTGGTGGCGACGATGGTGTCGAGCGTGGCCGGACGGTTGACCATGCGCGCGGTGGCCGCGTCGACCAGCTCCTTGTCCCATGTCACGTCCGGGAATTCGCGCGAGACTTCCAGCGCGATCTCGTCCCACATCACCATCGCATGGCGCTGGGCGTTGCTCTTGGTGACGACAGTGAGCAGCTTGCGTGGCCGCGACTGCGCCAGTTTGAAGGCGAAGCGCAGGATGCGCTCGACGCCGACGCGCGTCATCATGCTGACGTCGGTCGCTGCTTCGATCGGATGGCCCTGGTGCACGCGCCCGCCGACGCCGGAATATTCGCCTTCCGAATTTTCGCGCACGATGACCCAGTTCAGGTCTTCCGGCGCGCAGCGTTTTAGGGGACCGTCAATGCCAGGCAGGATACGCGTCGGACGCACGTTGGCGTACTGGTCGAAACCCTGGCAGATTTTCAGGCGCAGGCCCCACAGGGTGATGTGGTCGGCGATGTCCGGGTCGCCGGCCGAGCCGAACAGGATCGCATCCTTGCCGCGCAATGCATCGAGGCCATCGGCCGGCATCATGACGCCGTGCTGACGGTAGTAGTCGCCGCCCCAGTCGAAGTTCTCGAAGCTGAACTGGAAAGCATTGCTTGACGCGGCCAGCGCCGCCAGCACTTCCTGCCCTGCCGGCACGACTTCCTTGCCGATGCCGTCGCCTGGGATGGTTGCGATGTTGTAGGTCTTCATGTTGCTGTCTCCGTCAGTGTTGGGTGGTGTGGTCGTGAGATCACTCTACCCGCTCCGGAAGACATACAAAGGGCTGGAAACTCAATCCATTCTTAACTGTGGATTAACAATGATGCTGTAGGGGCGTGTACGCCAAGCGGAGGGACGTAGGGTGGACGGCTCCCCCCCCGGAGCAAGCAGGCACGCCGCTTGTGCGCCGCCCACGCGTTCAACGACAGCCAGAGCAGTCGCGAAGTTTCATAAGCTGGTTGAACGCGTGGGCGGCGTTCAAGCCGCGAATCAATCAGACAGTCGGGTGGAGCCGTCCACCCTACGTCCCTCTGCTTAGGGCTATCGGAAATAAAAAAGGGTTACATGCCGAAGCATGCAACCCTTTTCTCTTACTGCTAAATTCTTGGTGCCGCTGGCCGGAATCGAACTGGCGACCTTCGCATTACGAATGCGCTGCTCTACCAACTGAGCTACAGCGGCTCTTAACCGGGCAAACCCGACGAAGAGCCGTATTCTAGCAAACAACCAGGCAAACTTGCTAGTCCCACTCGGCAATTTCTTGCCAATTGGCCAAAAAGCATCCGCCTTGGCGGTTATTCGGCGTGGTAGCGCGTCACGATCTCCACTTCTTCCTTCGAACCGAGGAAGACCGGCACACGCTGGTGCAGTTTATGCGGCGCGATCTCCATGATGCGCCCGGTGCCGTCGGTGGCGGCGCCGCCGGCCTGCTCGACGATCATCGCCATCGGGTTGGCTTCGTACATCAGGCGCAGCTTGCCCGGCTGGGACGGGTCGCGCATGTCGGCTGGGTACATGAAGACGCCGCCGCGGTTCAGGATGCGGTGCACATCGGCCACCATCGAGGCGATCCAGCGCATGTTGAAATCTTTTGCGCGCGGCCCGGTCTTACCGGCCAGCATTTCGTCGATGTAGCGCTGGACCGGCGGCTGCCAGTGGCGCTTGTTCGACATGTTGATCGCGAATTCCTTGGTCGTGGCCGGGATCTGGATGTTGCTCTGCGTGAGCACCCAGGAACCCTGCTCGCGGTCGAGCGTGAAGCAGTGCACGCCGTTACCCGTTGTCAGCACCAGCATGGTCTGCGGGCCGTATACGGCGTAGCCGGCGGCGACCTGGGCCGTGCCCGGCTGCAGGAAGGCCTGTTCGGTCGGCTCGCCCATGCCTTCCGGCGCCCTCAAGACCGAGAAGATGGTGCCGATCGAAACGTTGACGTCGATGTTCGACGAGCCGTCGAGCGGATCGAAGAGCAGCATGTACTCGCCCTTCGGATAGCGGTTCGGGATCGGGTGGATGCTTTCCATCTCTTCCGACGCCATCGCCGCCAGGTGGCCGCCCCACTCGTTCGCTTCCAGCAGGATTTCGTTGGAGATCACGTCCAGCTTCTTCTGTACTTCGCCCTGGATGTTTTCGGTGTCGGCACTGCCGAGGATGTCGCCCAGGGCGCCCTTGCTGACTTCATAGCTGATGCGCTTGCAGGCGCGCGCCACGACCTCGATCAGGAGGCGCAGTTCGGCCGGGATGGAATTGTGGAGGCGTTGTTGCTCCACCAGGTGTTGCGTGAGACTGACGCGTTTCATGACTTCCTTCGCTTGGATTGATAGTTCTAATTAGTTTGCCAGAGCCTTGCCGATAACTTCTCGGACATTGTTCGACAGGCGCTGCTGTCCTGCGACCTGTTGCAAGGCTTTTTTCATCTGCTCCTGCAGTTCCGGCGTGTAACGGCGCCAGCGGTCCATCGAGCGCGCCAGGCGGCTGGCCACTTGCGGGTTGAGCGCATCGAGGGTGATCACCTGCTCGGCCCAGAAGGCGTAGCCGCTGCCGTCCGGGGCGTGGAATTGCACCGGGTTGGCGGTGCAGAAGCTCGAGATGACGCTGCGCGCGCGGTTCGGGTTGCGCAGGTTGAACGCCTGGTGGCGCATCAGGCCGCGCACGGTCGGCACGTCGGTGAGCGGGTTCGCTGCCTGCATCGCGAACCATTTGTCGACGACGAGGGGTTCGTCCTCGAATTCGTCGTAGAAACGCTGCAGTGCCGCTTCCGCACCGGGCGCGCGCGCGTCGACCAGCGCGGCGAGCGCGGCGATACGGTCGGTCATGTTGTCCGCCGCGTCGAATTGTTGCTGGGCCAGCGCCAGCCCTTCTTCATCCCGTGCCGCCGCGAGATACGCCAGGCACAGGTTTTTCAGGGCGCGCTTGCCGGCCGACAGGGCGTCCGGGCTGTATTCGCCTGGCGTCTGGTTGGCCCGGTATTGCGCCAGCAATTCGGTGCGCAGGTAGGCGCCGATGTTGGCGCGCATGAACTGGCGCGCCAGATGGATCGACATCGGATTGACCACTTCGATCTGCTCGGCAACCATGCCCTCCGACGGCAGCAGCAATGCCTGTTCGCGGAAGGCGGGATCGAGCGACTCATCGAGCAGCATCTTGCCCAGCGCCACCAGGAAGGTGTCGTCCAGCAGCAGCGGCGCGCCGACGCCGGCTTCGCCGGTCAGTTTCAGCAGGCGTCCCATGGCTAATCTCTGGCCGGCTTCCCAGCGGTTGACGGCATCGCTGTCGTGGCTGAACAGGTGCAGCAGGTCGGCGTCGCCATAGTTGAAGTCGAGGATGACCGGCGCGGAGAAATTGCGCAGGATCGATGGCGTCGGCTGCGCGAGCACGTTCTCGAAGACGAAGCTCTGCTCGAATTCGGTCAGCTCCAGCACGGCGGTGGTGCCCTGCTCTGCACCGTCGATCGTCAAGGCGATGTCGTTACCGTCCGCATCCAGCAGGCCGACGGCGATCGGGATGTGGAACGGGAACTTGCTGGCCTGGCCCGGAGTCGGCGGGCAAGACTGGAAGAATGTCAGCGTGTAGGTTTTTTCGATCTCGTCGTAGCGGGTCTCGGCGCGCACGACCGGGGTGCCGGACTGGCTGTACCAGCGTTCGAAGCGGGTCAAATCGCGCCCGTTGGCGTCGGCCATGGCACACAGGAAATCGTCGCAGGTGACGGCCTGGCCGTCGTGGCGCTCGAAATACAAGTCCATGCCCTTCTTGAAACCGTCGCGGCCGAGCAGGGTTTGATACATGCGCACGACTTCTGCGCCCTTTTCGTACACGGTCACCGTATAAAAATTATTGATTTCGACAAAGGAGTCGGGGCGCACCGGGTGCGCCATCGGGCCGGCGTCTTCCGGGAACTGGGTTTGGCGCAAGGTACGCACCTGGTCGATGCGGCCGACCGCCCGTCCGCTGTCGGTGCCGATCATGTCGGCAGAGAATTCCTGGTCGCGGAACACGGTGAGGCCTTCTTTCAGCGACAGCTGGAACCAGTCGCGGCAGGTAACGCGGTTGCCGGTCCAGTTGTGGAAGTATTCGTGGCCGACCACCGCCTCGATGCCCTGGAAGTCGATGTCGGTCGCCACGCGCGGATTGGCCAGCACAAATTTCGTGTTGAAAATGTTCAAACCCTTGTTTTCCATCGCGCCCATGTTGAAGTCGCCCACGGCGACGATCATGAAGCGGTCCAGGTCGAGTTCGAGATCCCAGCGTTCCTCGTCCCAGCGGATGCCGTTTTTCAGGGCTTGCATCGCGTAGTCGGTCTTGTCCAGGTTGCCGTCTTCGACCCAGACTTGCAGCAGGGCGTCGCGACCATCTTTCAAGCGGAACGTTTCTTCCTGGCAGACCAGGCGTGCGGCGACCAGTGCGAACAGGTAGCTCGGCTTCTTGAACGGGTCTTCCCACTTGGCGTAGTGGCGGCCATCGCCGAGTTCGCCTTCTTCGACCAGGTTACCGTTCGACAGCAGCACCGGGTATTTTTCCTTGTCGGCGCGCAGCATGACGGTGAAGACGGCCATCACGTCCGGGCGGTCCGGGAAATACGTGATCGCGCGGAAGCCCTCGGCTTCGCACTGGGTATAAAAACTGCCGTTCGACGTGTACAGGCCGTTGAGCGTGGTGTTTTGCTCGGGCACGCAGATCGTTTCGATCTCGAGCGTGACTTCCTCGGGGGTATCGGGAATCGTCAGCTGGTGGCCCTCGATGCGATAGTCCTCCTCGCCCAGGGTGTTACCGTTCATGCGCAGCGCCACCAGTTCCAGGTTCTCGCCGTAGAGTTCGATTTCGCGCTGGGCGCTGTCCGGATTGCGCCGCATCGTCATCCGGTTGGCGACGATGGTACGGGCCGGATCGAGATCGAAGCCGAGTTCGACGGTGTCCACGAGGTAGCTGGGCGGGGTGTAATCTTTCCTGTAAATCGTCTGGGGCGTATCGGTGCGCATGGGGGAGGTCCGGAAATATACAGTCGAAGAAGCACTTATTTTACCAACAAGATTTACCCCGGCTCGCGCAATTCAGTCGATGCGCACCTGTGCGAAATGTGTCGTCAAGTAGTGTTGGTAACCATGTGTAAATTAATCTGCGTAAATTGACGAAACGGCGCAATCTGACGCTAGGCAAAGACCGTTAAAAACCCGGAGAGAAAACGAATGAAACGCTTGATTGCAGCAGGCATGGCGCTCACCGCGCTATTGCTGGGCGGATGCGCCACCACCATCCGCTCGGACGTCACGACCTTCCACCAGTGGCCGGCCCAGATCGAAGACAAGAGCTATGTGTTCGAGGCGCCGCCGAATTTCGACAATACGCTCGAATACCAGAGCTACCAGAACCTGGTGCGCGGACAGCTGGCGCAGCTGGGTTTCCGCGAATCGAACCTGAGCCCGGCCGCCCTGAAGGTGGCGATGCGGTTTACCACCACCGACGTCCCGGTGCGCGTCGTGCAGCCGGTGATGTACGATGATTTTTCGTACTTCGGCCCGCGTTATGGCTCCTTCTATGGTTCGCGCTTCGGTCCGCGCGGACGCTTCGCCCGTTGGCACCATCCGTTCTATGACCCGTTCTGGAGCCCGGTCCCGGCCTACCAGGTCTCGATCGAGCACCAGTACCGGCGCGAGCTGCAGGTATCGATCAAGGACAAGACCGACAAGCGCCTGTTCGACGTCACCGTGCACAACCTGAGCCGCCAGCTGTCGACGCCGGAAGTGATGCCGGCGCTGGTGCAAAGCGCGTTTGCGGGATTCCCGGGGCCGAGCGGGCAGGTGCGCAGGGTGGAGTTGCAGCGTAAGGATGGCTGATTTGCCGTTTTAAGGCGTTGGAATACAAAGCCGGAACAGTGATGTTCCGGCTTTTTTATTGATTATTGAGACAGTGGCGTACCGTAGGGGGGCTCGGGGAGCCCCCCTACGGTACGCCATGGTCAACAATTACGTGAAATACGCCTCCGAAGCGAAGGTGATCACGATAATCAACAGCACCGCCAGCAGCAGCACGATCAGCAAACGCCCGAACTTCGGCGCGCCGACCGTGTCCGGCTCCTGCGGCTCGTTATCGTCGCTGAACTCCCTCATGGCAGCAGGATCGTTGAACCGGTGGTCCGGCGCGCTTCGAGCGCGATGTGGGCCTTCGCGGCCTCGGCCAGCGCGAAGCGCTGGTGGATGTCGATCTTCACTTTGCCGCTCTCGACCATCGCGAACAGGTCGGCCGCGCGTTCTTCCAGCGCGTCGCGGGTGGCGACATAGGCGCCCAGCGAGGGCCGGGTGAGGTACAGCGAATTGCGCGACGCCAGTTCGTTCATCGAGAACGGCGGCACCGGCCCCGACGCGTTGCCGAAGCTGACCATCAGCCCGCGCGGCTGCAGGCAGTCGAGCGAGCGGATAAAGGTGTCCTTGCCGACCGAGTCGTAGACGACCGGCACCTTCGCGCCATCCGTGATCTCGAGCACGCGCGCCACGATGTCTTCCTCGTTGTAGTTGATCACATGGGCAGCGCCGGCCGCTTGTGCCAGCGCCGCCTTTTCCTTGGACCCGACAGTGCCGATCAGGTTCACGCCCATCGCACGCGCCCACTGGCAGGCAATCAGGCCAACGCCGCCGGCGGCCGCATGGAACAGGATGGTCTGGCCCGGCTTGATCTGGTAAGTGCCGTTGAACAGGTATTGCACCGTCAAGCCCTGCAGCATCATGGCCGCGGCCGTTTCGAAATCGATCGCGTCCGGCAGGCGCACCAGGATATCGGCCGGCATCGTGCGCAATGCACTGTAGGCGCCGTTCGGGCGCCCGGCATAGGCGACGCGGTCGCCTGGCTGGACGTGGGTCACGCCCTCGCCCACCGCCTCGACCACGCCCGCGCCTTCCTGGCCCAGGCCTGAGGGCAGCGGCATCGGGTACAGCCCGGTACGGAAATAGACGTCAATAAAATTCAGGCCGATCGCATGCTGGCGCACGCGCGCCTCGCCCGGTCCGGGCTCCCCTACCTCGACGTCGACGTACTCGAGTACTTCCGGCCCGCCGGTGCGGGTCATGCGTATTGCCTTGGCCATCATGCTGCGATCTCCTTGTCGTTGATTGTCATGAGCTGGCTCAGCACCAGGTGAGCCGTGGATACGTTGGTGGCGCAGGCGACGTTGTGGACGTCGCAAGCGCGTACCAGCGCGTTGATATCGGGTTCGTGCGGCTGCGGCGTCATCGGGTCGCGCAGGAAAATCACGGCGTCGATGTTGCCGATGACGAGCTCGGCGCCGATCTGCAGGTCGCCGCCGAACGGACCGGAATGCTTGCACTCGACCGCCAGGCCGAGTTCGGCGATCAGGCGCGATCCGGTGGTGCCGGTGGCGACCAGCGCGCAGCCGGCCAGGAAGTCGCGGTAGGCGCCCGCGAGCACGATCATGTCGTCCTTCTTCTTGTCGTGCGCGATCAGCGCGATGCGTGGTTTCATTTTCTCCCCTCTTTATTTTTTCAAGGACAGCAAGGTAATGCCCGCCAGCACCAGGCCGGTGCCACCCAACTGCACCGCGGTCAGCGGCTCGCCCAACACCAAGTAGCCCAGGAACAGCGTCGACACCGGGCCGATCATGCCGGCCTGGGAAGCGGTGGCCGCGCCGATGCGCCCTACCGCCGCCATGGTCATGAATACCGGGAAGATGGTACAGAAAACGGCGTTGACGAGCGAGAGCCCGTACACCGCCGGCGGCTGTACCAGCAGCGCCACCGGCCGCAGGACGAGGAACTGGATGACGCAGGCCACGCCCGATACACACATCGCATACGCCACCAGGCGCAGCGAGCCGACGCGGCGCACCATCTCGCCGGTGCCGAGCAAGTACACGGCGTAGGTGACGGCCGAGCCGGTCACGAACAGCGCGCCCAGCACCGTGTTGCCGGCATCCCCACCGGCCAGGTCGTGCAGGAAGACCAGCACGATGCCGCAGTACGACAGCGCCAGCGCGCCCCACTCGAAGGGGCCGATGCGGCGCTTGAAAAAGATGGCGGTGATCGCCAGCACGAAAGTCGGCGTCAGGAACAGGATCAGCCGCTCGAGCCCGACGGAAATGTACTGCAAGCCCAGGAAATCGAGCGTGCTCGACAGGTAATAGCCGATCAGGCCGAGTCCGGCGATGCGCCAGCGGTCCGCCGGGCTGAGCGGCGCCTCGGTACGCATCTTCCAGAAGGCGACGGCGGCAAACACCGGAAGCGAGAACAGCATCCTGAACGCGATCAAGGTAATCGCATCGATGTGGTATCGGTACAGCAGTTTGGCGACGATGGCTTTCGTGGAAAACAAAACGGCGCCACCGATGGCGATGGCCAGGCCGGCAAGGAAAGCCGGGCGTGGCATGGAGGTTGCAGTCGCGGCGGGTTCGGGCGGGGTCATCCGACGATTGTACGGCCAAGCACAAAATCGAGCTCGGCAGCACCGCGGAACGCAAGGCCGCCCGCGCAGTCCAACCTCGGCCACCACCTTCAATGAGAGAGCACAATGCCGAACTGGAACATGGTTTGGAGAATGAAGCGGCCGCCGGCGCATTCGCCGCCCTGGCCGCACAGCACGGGAGCACCCGGATGACTTCCCTGATCCGTGTCGACACCCAGCCCGGCCGCGAGCGGCCCTTCGTCATTGCCTGCCTGGCGCTGCTGGTGGCAATCTGCTGGGCCTGCCTGGTGTTTCGCGCCTTGCGCATCGCCACGCTCGATCCGCCGCCGCCGGGTACGGTGCTGGCGACGCCGCCCTATCGCGCGTCCGAACTGGGGCTGGTGCTGGCGATGTGGGGCGCGGTCCTCTCGGCCATCACGCTGCCGGCGGCGACGCCAGTAATCCTGCTGTTCGCCCACATTAACCGGCTGGCGCGCGCGGTACGCTTCCCGAATCTCGGGACGCTGGCGTTCATTCTCGGCTACCTGGCGGCCTGGATCGGCTTCGGCGCCTGCGCCACGCTGGCGCAGTGGGCGCTGCACGATGCCGGCCTGCTCGATACCGGCATGGCCATCGTCAATGGCGCGGGGTGCGGCTTGCTGCTGGTGGCGGCCGGGATCTACCAGTGGACACCGGCCAAGCACGCCTGCCTGCGCCATTGCCGGGCGCCGCTGTCGTTCGTGGTCACCAGCTGGCGCCCGGGCCTGGCGGGCGCCCTGCGCATGGGTTGCACGCACGGCCTGTACTGCGTGGGCTGCTGGTGGCTGCTGATGCTGTTGCTGTTCGCGGCCGGGGTCACCAACCTGGGTGCGCTGCTGGGCCTGGCGGGGCTGGTGATGCTGGAAAAGCTGGTGCCGGGTGGCGCCGTGGTGGCTTGCGTGGGTGGCCTGGGGCTTCTCGGATGGGGAACCTTGTTGTTGTTTCCATAAGCCGATGTCGTTTTTTGCAGACGGTGCCCATGCTAGAATGACGGCCATTCTTGCATACCGTCTAAGGAATTCTCGACATGGCTGGACACAGCAAATGGGCCAACATCAAACACAAAAAGGCCGCGACTGACGCCAAGCGCGGCAAGATCTGGACCCGCCTGATCAAGGAAATCACGGTCGCCGCGCGCATGGGCGGCGGCGACATCGACGCCAACCCGCGCCTGCGCCTGGCCGTCGACAAGGCGGCCGACGCCAACATGCCGAAGGATAACGTCACCCGTGCGATCCAGCGCGGCTCGGGCAGCCTGGAAGGCGTGAACTACGAGGAAATTCGCTACGAAGGCTACGGCATCGGCGGCGCGGCGATCATCGTCGACTGCATGACCGACAACCGCGTGCGCACCGTGGCCGAAGTGCGCCATGCCTTCAGCAAGTTCGGCGGCAACATGGGCACCGAGGGTTCGGTGGCCTTCATGTTCAAGCACACCGGCCAGTTCCTGTTCGCGCCCGGCGTCGACGAGGACAAGCTGATGGAAGCGGCCCTCGAAGCCGGCGCCGAAGACGTGGTGCAGGACGAGGAAGGCGGCTTCGAAGTGCTGTGCGATCCGTTTGCCTTCTCGAACGTCAAGGACGCCCTCGAAAAGGCCGGCTTCAAGGCCGAAGTGGCCGAAGTCATCATGAAACCTGCCACCGAAACCGAATTCACCGGCGAGGACGCGATCAAGATGCAAAAGCTGCTCGACGCGCTGGAAAACCTCGACGACGTGCAGGAAATCTATACCAACGCCGTCATCAGCGACGAATAAGCCCACTATGAAGATCCTGGTAGTCGGCTCTGGCGGCCGCGAACACGCCCTGGCCTGGAAACTGGCCCAATCCGAACGCGTACAGATGGTGTACGTCGCGCCCGGCAATGGCGGCACCGCGCGCGATCCGCGCCTGGTGAACGTCGACATCACGGACCCGGCTGCTTTGGCCGACTTCGTCGTGGCCGAACACGTCGCGCTGACCCTGGTCGGCCCGGAAGCGCCGCTGGCGGCCGGCATCGTCAACCTGTTCCGTTCGCGTGGCCTGAAAATATTCGGGCCCACGCGCGAAGCGGCGCAGCTGGAAAGTTCCAAGGACTTCGCCAAGGCCTTCATGCAGCGCCACGGCATCCCGACCGCGAAGTACCAGAGCTTTTCCGATGCCGCCCAGGCGCACGCCTATGTCGACGCCAACGGCGCGCCGATCGTCATCAAGGCCGACGGCCTCGCCGCCGGCAAGGGTGTCGTCGTTGCGATGTCGCTCGAAGAAGCGCATGCCGCGGTCGACCACATGCTGTCCGATAACGCCTTTGGCGACGCCGGCGCACGCATCGTGATCGAGGAATTCCTGGCGGGAGAGGAAGCGAGTTTCATCGTCATGTGCGACGGCAAGCACATCCTGCCGATGGCCACCTCGCAAGACCACAAGCGCCTGCAAGACCACGACCAGGGCCCGAACACCGGCGGCATGGGTGCCTATTCCCCGGCGCCGATCGTGACTCCGGCGATGCATGCGCGCGTGATGCGCGAGATCATCAACCCGACCATCCAGGGCATGGCCAAGGACGGCATCGTCTTCACCGGCTTCCTCTACGCCGGCCTGATGATCGACAGCGAGGGCAATCCGCGCACGCTGGAATTCAATTGCCGCATGGGTGACCCGGAAACCCAGCCGATCATGGCGCGCCTGAAAAGCGACTACCTGACGGTGCTGGAACACGCCTGCAACGGCACCCTCGACACGGTCGACCTCGAATGGGACCGGCGCACGGCGGTGGGCGTGGTGATGGCCGCCGCCGGTTACCCGGACAGCCCGCGCAAGGGCGACGTCATCGAGGGTATCGCCGCCGAGACGCCGGAATGCGTGACCTTCCATGCCGGCACCACGATCGTGGACGGCAAGCTGCAATCGAATGGCGGACGCGTTCTCTGCGTGGTCGGCCTCGGCGACAGTGTGAAAATGGCGCAGAAGCAGGCGTATGAAGGCGTGGAAAAAATCCGCTTCGACGGCGCCCAGTTCCGGCGCGATATCGGGTGGCGCGGGATCAAATAAGCGTTTCGATTGCTGAAACGTTGTACTGCCGTGGAGTCGGGACTCCACCCTACGTGAACCAATGATCGTAGGGTGGAGTCCTGACTCCACGCGTTTACTCCATTCGATCAAACGCCGCCTCATTAGCACCGGCGCAGTGTACAATCCCCCTCTTATTTTTCCTTCACGCTCCGCCCTACATGTCCACACCTTCCCCTTCCGCCATCAAAGCCTGGCTGCTCGACCTGCAGGTAAGCATCGTCGCGGGACTGGAAGCGGTCGACGGCAAGCCCTTCCTGCGCGATAGCTGGGAACGGCCCGAGGGCGGCGGCGGCATCTCGCGCCTGATCGAGGAAGGCAATGTGCTGGAACGCGGCGGCGTGAATTTTTCGCACGTGACCGGCGCCAGCTTGCCGCCCTCGGCGGCGGCGGCCCGGCCGGAACTGGCGGGGCGCGCCTGGGAAGCGATGGGCGTGTCGCTGGTGTTGCATCCGCGTAACCCATACGCGCCGACGGTGCACATGAACGTGCGCTTCTTCGAAGCGACGGCGGAAGGCCAGGAGCCGGTCTGGTGGTTCGGCGGCGGCATGGACTTGACGCCGTATTACGGCAACGCCGACGACGCGCGCCACTTCCACCAGGTCTGCCACGACGCGCTGGCGCCTTTCGGCGCCGACCTGCATCCGCGTTTCAAGAAGTGGTGCGACGAGTATTTTTATATCAAGCACCGCAAGGAAGCGCGCGGCGTCGGCGGCATCTTTTTCGATGACTTCAACGAGCTGCCCTTCGACGACGCCTTTGCGCTGGTACGCAAGGTCGGCGACGGTTTCCTCGACGCCTACCTGCCAATCTTGAAAGCGCGCAAGGACACGCCGTACGGCGAACGCGAGCGCGATTTCCAGGCTTACCGGCGTGGCCGCTACGTCGAGTTCAATCTCGTCTGGGACCGCGGTACCCACTTCGGCCTGCAGTCGGGCGGACGCACCGAGGCGATCCTGATGTCGCTGCCGCCGATCGTGAAATGGCGCTACGACTGGCATCCGGAACCGGGCAGCGCGGAAGCGGCGCTATATTCCGACTTCCTGCCGCACCGGGACTGGCTCTCTCAGTGAGCACAGGCTTGACCACCTGCATCGCCCTGCTCGGCGGCAGTTTCGATCCCGTCCACCACGGCCACGTCGCACTGGCGCGGCTGTTCTGCGAGTTATTGCAGCCGACTGCGTTGCACGTGCTGCCGGCGAAACCATGGCAGAAATCGTCGCTGCAGGCGAGCGACGAACAGCGCGTGGCGATGCTGGAACTGGCCTTCCGCGATAGTGGTTTGCCGGTCGTCATCGACCGGCGCGAAATCGAACGCGGCACCTCGACCTATACGGTCGAAACGCTGCGCGGCCTGCGCGCCGAACTCGGGCCGGATGCCTCGATCGTCTTCCTGATGGGGGCGGACCAGTTGCAGAACCTGGACAGCTGGCGCGACTGGCAACAGCTGTTCGAACTGGCCAACATCGCGGTCGCGGCGCGGCCGGGGTATACGCTGGAACAGGATGCGCTGCCGCACGCGGTGGCGCGCGAACTGGCGCCGCGTGTAGCGCCACCAGAACAAGTGCGCACCACGCCTGCCGGCCTGGTGTGCCTGGCGCACACGCTGGCGGTCGATATCTCGGCCACCCAGGTGCGCGCCCTGCTGCGTGGGGAAGACGATTCAGGTACGGCCGCCAAGGCGAACGTGAACTCGCTCGTCCCGCCGGTAGTGCTAGACTATATTCAACAACATCATTTATACAAGAACTAATGGATATCAAAAAACTGCAAACGGTCGTCGTGGACGCCCTCGAAGACGTCAAGGGCCAGGAGATCATGCTGTTCGATACGACTGGGCTGACCAGCCTGTTCGACCGGATTGCGGTCGTCTCGGGTACCTCGAACCGCCAGACCAAGGCGCTGGCCGCCTCGGTGCGCGACAAGGTCAAGGAAGCCGGCGGCGACATCATCGGCATGGAAGGTGAAGATACCGGCGAATGGGTGCTGGTCGACCTGGGCGACATGATCGTCCACATCATGCAGCCGGCCATCCGCCAGTACTACCGCCTTGAGGAAATCTGGGGCGAGAAGCCGGTGAAGCTGGGCGCCGCCAAGCGCAAGTCGACCGCCGAAGCGCTTGAGGCTGCCGAGCCGAAAGTGAAATCGAAGCACCTGGCCGCCAACCAGGACGCACCGGAAGTCAAGCCGGTCAACGAGCGCAAGCCTGCGGCCAAGCGCGCCACAACCCTGAAGACCTCCGCCACCAAGGCGCCGGCGAAGAAACCAGCCGCCAAAGCAGTATCGAAAGCCGTCGGCAAGACCATCACGGTCGCGCCGAGCCGGACCGAGATCGCCGCCGTCGAAGCGACCAAGGCCAAGCCGCCAAAGCGCAAAGTCGCAGCGCCTGCCGTTGCGGCCGATGCAGCACCCGTGAAAAAAGTCATCAAGCGCGTCACCAAAAAGGCCGCCGAGTAATTTTACGTAAGTTTCAATGCAACTCATCATCGCCGCGGTCGGCCATAAAATGCCGGCCTGGATCGAAACCGGCTTTTCCGAATACACGAAGCGCATGCCGCCCGAGCTGCGCATCGTGCTCAAGGAAATCAAGCCGGTCGAACGTTCCGGCAGCAAGACGGCCGCCACCGCGATGGCGCTCGAACGCGAGCGCATCGAAGCCGCATTGCCGAAAGGCGTGCGCATCATCGCGCTCGACGAGCGCGGCAAGGATTTGACCAGTGTCGGCCTGTCCCAGCAATTGCTGGGCTGGCTGCAGGATGGCCGCGATACCGCCTTCCTGATCGGCGGGGCCGACGGCCTCGATCCGGAACTCAAGGCGCGCGCCGAGGGCCTGATCCGTATTTCCAGCATGACGCTGCCGCACGGCGTCGTGCGCGTGATGCTGGCCGAACAGCTGTACCGGGCCTGGTCCATCACCCAGAACCATCCGTACCACCGCGTCTGACCAGGTCTGCCATGAAAGTCCTCGACAAGAAAATCTACCTCGCCTCGAAATCGCCGCGGCGGCGCGAATTGCTGCGCCAGGTCGGCGTGGACTTCGACCTGCTGATGCTGCGCAGCGACCCGGCGCGCGGCGTCGACGTCAGCGAAGACGTGCGGCCGGGCGAACCGGCGCACGACTACGTGGTGCGCGTCGCGCTCGAAAAAGGCGCGTTTGCCTGGAAAGTATTGCAGCAGCGCCGCCAGCCGCTGCGTCCGGTACTCACGGCCGACACCACCGTCACCGTCGACGACGAGATCCTCGGCAAGCCCGCTGATCCGCTTGAAGCCGCTGCCATGCTCGAACGCCTGTCCGGCCGCACGCACCAGGTGCTGACCACGGTTGCGGTCCACTTCGTCGACATGGCCGAGCACATCACGCAAGTATCGAACGTACGCTTCGCCACACTGACGCCCCAGGCCATCCGCGCCTACTGCGCCACGACCGAACCCTACGACAAGGCCGGCGGCTACGGCATCCAGGGGCTGGCGGCGCTGTTCGTCGAGCATATCGAGGGCAGCCATTCGGGGATCATGGGGCTTCCTTTGTTCGAGACAGCCGTGCTGCTGCGCAAGGCGGGCGTGCCGATTTAATCGATCTGTTTAAATCGCGTAAACCGTAGGGTGGACTCCTGAGTCCACGCGGTGCAGCAGGTGAGGCAATCGGGGAGCATGCGTCGTACCGCGTGGAGTCAGGACTCCACCCTATATGTGCGGTATGCACGCGTTTACGATACAAGCTAAAGCCGTCGCGTTGACGTCCCGCTTCGTCCCGCTTTCGTCCCCTGCCAAACCCGCAGTTCCCCGCCGCCCTCCTTGCCGGGCGTGTATCATGGCACTCTGAACAATATCCGTGCCCGGCGTGCCATGAACGAAGACATCCTCATCAATATCACTCCGCAGGAAACGCGCGTGGCGCTGGTCTTGCAGGGCGCGGTGCAGGAGTTGCACATCGAACGCACACTGACGCGCGGCCTGGCCGGCAACGTGTATTCGGGCAAGGTGGTGCGCGTGCTGCCGGGGATGCAGTCCGCTTTCATCGACATCGGCCTCGAGCGCGCCGCTTTCCTGCACGTGGCCGACATCTGGGAAGCGCGCCCGCACGACAATTCGAACACGCCGCCGACGCCGATCGAAAAGCTGCTGTTCGACGGCCAGGTGCTGACGGTGCAGGTGATCAAGGATCCGATCGGCACCAAGGGCGCGCGCCTGTCGACGCAGATTTCGATTGCCGGGCGCATGCTGGTGTACCTGCCGCAGGATAACCACATCGGCATCTCGCAAAAGATCGAAAAGGAAGCCGACCGCGAACTGCTGCGCACGCGCATGGGCGCCCTGCTCCCGAGCGACGAAAAAGGCGGCTACATCGTCCGCACCCAGGCCGAGGACGCCTCCGATGTCGACCTGGCCGCCGACATCGATTACCTGCGCAAGACCTGGGCCGCGATCCAGAACGGCGCGCGCACCCGTCCCGCCACGAGCCTCTTGTACCAGGACCTGAACCTGGCCCAGCGCGTGCTGCGCGACTTCGTGCACGACGAGACGGCGACGATCCAGGTCGACTCGCGCGAAAACCATGCCATGCTGGTCGAGTTCGCCAAGATCTACACGCCGAGCGTGCTGGCGCGCCTGCAGCACTACACCGGCGAGCGGCCGCTGTTCGACCTGTATGGCGTGGAAGAGGAAATCCTGCGCGCGCTGGGGCGCCGCGTCGACCTGAAAAGCGGCGGCTACCTGATCGTCGACCAGACCGAGGCGATGACGACGATCGACGTGAATACCGGCGGCTATGTGGGCGGTCGCAATTTCGCCGACACGATTTTCAAGACCAACCTGGAAGCGGCGCATGCGATCGCGCGCCAGCTGCGCCTGCGCAACCTGGGCGGGATCATCATCCTCGACTTCATCGACATGGAAAACAACGAGCACCGCAACCAGGTGCTCGCCGAACTCAAGAAGACGCTGGCGCGCGACCGCACCAAGGTCTCGGTCAGCAATTTCTCGGCGCTGGGCCTGGTCGAAATGACGCGGAAGCGCACCCGCGAGTCGCTCGCCCACATCCTGTGCGAGCCCTGCCCGGCCTGTTCGGGCAAGGGCCAGGTCAAAACCTCGCGCACGATCTGCTACGAAATCCTGCGCGAACTGCTGCGCGAAGCCAAGCAGTTCAACCCGCGCGAATTCCGCATCCTCGCCTCGCAGGAAGTTGTCGATTTGTTCCTCGAGGAAGAATCGCAGCACCTGGCGATGCTGGGCGATTTCATCGGCAAGAAGATCTCGCTGCAGGTGGAAAAGGGGTATCACCAGGAACAGTACGACGTCATCCTGATGTGAGGTGACGCATGAAGCATGTTGAAGAGCGCTGGCAGCAGCTGTGGCAGGCCATCGGCTCCCCGCCACCCGCCGGCTTGCTCGACGCCCTGCTGGCAGCCTGGCGCGAACCGCAGCGCCATTACCACACGCTGCAGCACCTGGAAGAATGCCTCGATCACTTCGACGCCATGCGCGCGCAGAGCGATCACGCCTGCGAGATCGAACTGGCCCTGTGGTTCCACGACGCCGTCTACGACGTGCATGCCCACGATAATGAAGCGCGTTCGGCCGGCTGGGCACTGCGCGCGCTCGCCGGCGCCGGCCTGGCGCCGGCCTCCTGCGAACGCGTGGCGGCCCTGGTCATGGCGACCGCCGCGCACGCGCCGAGTGCCGCACCCGACGCGCAAGTGCTGACCGATATCGACCTGGCCATCCTGGGCGCCCCTCTCCCACGCTTCGCCGAATACGAGCGCCAGATCCGCGCCGAATACGCCCACGTGCCGGCCGCCCTGTTCGCCGCGAAGCGCAAGGCGGTGCTGCGCGGCTTTCTCGAACGCGCGCGCATCTACCAGACCGCGCACTTTAGAACCCACCTCGAATCGCAGGCACGCGCCAACCTGGTGGGAGCCATTGGCCTCCCGTGAACCATTGACGCGCCACTGCTTCAACCCGTATCGGGTCTACGCAGGCGGTAGCCCGTCCCGCTTTTGACGCGCACGCCTTCTCCGCCGCTGCGCGCCGATCTTGACGCAAGATGCGAAATTGCCTAGCTTCCCAAGCAGGCGGCCGATTACTCGGGCATTCCTCGCAGCGAACCCAATTGCTATCGACATGGACACAGAACCGTTCAGCCACAGGATGGAGATACGTGGTCGGCGCCGGACGGACCAGCGCACGCCGGCGGGCAGCCATGCGTCGGATGAAGCCGCCCAGAAAGCGGCCATGCTGCGCCTGACGCAAGACCAGATGCTGGTCAACCAGGCGCTGGTGGAAAAGATCCTTGCTTTCGAACAGGCCGAAGCGGCGTTGCGCGAATCGGAACGAAAACTGCACGACTTGCTGGCGCACCAGCAGGCGGCCCGCGAGGACGAGCGCAAGCGACTCTCGCGCGAGCTCCACGATACGCTGGCCCAGAACCTGCTCGCCTTGCGCATCGACATCGTCATGCTGTACCAGCAAACGACCCGCCGGCACTATCGCCTGCGCGACCGCATCGGCGCCGCGCTCGACAACGTCGACGCCATCCTGCGCTCGGTAAAGCAGCTGCTGGGTGAACTGCGGCCGTCCTGCCTGGAGCTTGGCCTGATGGCCACGGTCGACATGGAATTGCGCAAGTTTGGGCGCACCAGCGGGATTGCCTGCGATCTGGCGGGCGAACCCGGCATCGACGAACTGGTCATGGATGAGGAAGCATCGCTGACGCTATACCGGGCGCTGCAGGAATGCCTGAACAATATACTGCGCCATTCGCTGGCAAGCCGCGTCAACGTGCGCCTGGACATCGTGCACGGCATGCTGGCAATGCGCATCGCCGACAACGGCATCGGCTTCGACCCGGCGGCAGTGCGCAAGCCGGGTAGTTTCGGCCTGCTCGACCTGCACGAACGCGTGAACGGGCATGGCGGCAGTCTCCTCATCACGAGCGCCTATGCGCATGGCACCGAGTTAGTTGTAAGCGTCCCACTGAGCGCTCCGCAGCCGGATGGATTCACATCTGAATAGCGCCATTTAACTGGTTCGTCATGGCGCCACTGTCGCCTGAACACCATGCCAATGTCTATCGGGCTGTTTACGACCATCAGAAGAGATCGCGTCGATCCTGCTGCCGGCGCGAGGCTCCCTGTCCTTCACTTTCAACAGATTTATCTAATGTAAATTCACATCGATAACGACTGGTGCAACAGAGAAACGCCGCATTGTCGGAATTCTTTACACATATCCACAGCATCCATTTCTGTCTGTTTTAAGTAATTGATTTAATAGGATATTTATTCTAGGCATGGCGATTGCTTACTAAAAGTTTCCTCCTCCCGACGACTACATGTCGAAAGATTAACAATGAATTTAGTTAAGAAACTTATGTGCGCTGCAGCAATGGCGCTGGGCACGACCGGTGCCGCAATCGCGAGTCCGGTGCTCAACAATTGGGTATTTAATCCGTCCGGCACCGGTTTTGCCGGCGGCCAGACCATCAACGAATATCTGGACATCAACGGCAACGCGTTCATCCAGCTGACGCCGACCGGCGGCACCTCGTTTGCATTCAAGGAAACTGCAGTCTTGAATATTGCGCAGGCCGACGGTAACGGCAAGCTGTTCCCCGTTAACTACCCAGGTGGGAATATCACGGCGACCTTCGAAGCGATGGGCAGCGGCAGTTTCGGCGGCGCCTTCAACTTCACCAGCGGCACCGTGCGCATGTACCATAACCTGACCGGTGGCCAGTACGCCGGCACGAACGGGTTCTATGGCGCCAACCTGGGCGAGATGATCGCCGAGTTCAACGTGCTGGGCGGCGGCGGCTTGGTCGACGCAAGCGGCATCCCGACCAACAATGGCCAGGTCAGCGTCTTCGCCCAGGCAGCCCCCGGCATGCTCGACGCCGGCTACTTCTTCAACCGCACCGGCAAGGACCTGTCGAGCGAGTCGATCCTGTCGTTCGCCTTTACCAACGCCAATACGATCAGCTCGCCGACCAGCCGCATGGTGAGCGAAGTCGCTTGCGAATTTGCCGGCTTCACCGGTCCGGGCTGCGGCAGCGGTACCTATGTCAACCGTCCGGGCGAGTATTTCTTCATCGGTTCGAACGGCCAGTTCAAGCTGGCCGACGTGCCGGAGCCGGGTTCGATCGCCCTGTTCGGCATCGCCCTGGCCGCTGCGGGCGCGGTTGCGCGCAAGCGTAAAGCCCTGTCGAAATAAGTGGGACGAAACGAAAAAAAGCGGCTACGGCCGCTTTTTTCGTTTCTAGTCACGGCTTGTCGCCGGCTTCTTCCTTGTGTGGACGGTATTCGAGGCGGCCGTCGCGCAGCTTCAGGCGGCGCACGCCCGGCAGCCCGATCAGGTCGCGGTCGTGGCAGGCCATCACCACCGTGCTGCCCTCCTGCACCAGTGTCGGGATCAGGGCGATCACCTGCTCGCGCGCGGCGCCGTCCAGGTTCGCGGTCGGTTCGTCCAGCAGCAACAGGCGCGGTTGCAGCACGCGCGCGCGCGCCAGCGCCACGCGCTGCTTTTCTCCGCCGGACAGGCGCGCCGGCTCGGTCTCGCGCAGGTAGCCGACGCCGGCCCAGTCCATCGCCTCGGCGACCAGCGCCGCCACGCGCGCCTTCGGTTCGCCGCGCGCCGCCAGGCCATAGCCGATGTTCTGCGCGACGCTGGTGGAAAACATGACCGGATGCTGGTGCACGTAGACGATGGCGCGGCGCAGCAGCGGCGGATACGGATGCAGGGCGACCGGCTTGCCTTCAAAGACCGCATGGCCGATCTCGGCGGTGTCGAGGCCAGCCAGGATGCGCAGCAGCGTGCTCTTGCCGACACCGTTGGCGCCGGTGAGCACATAGGCGCTGGCCGCTTCCAGCGTCAGCGTATCGATGTCGAACAGCAGGCGTTCGCCGTGACGCTTGCGCAGCCCCTGTACGGTTAACAGCGCGCTTTTCAGCTTATTCATGCACGGCCCCCGGCCGTATGCGCTTCGCCCTGCAGCAGCATCAGCGCGCCGTTCATCAGGAGCGCCAGCGCGACCAGCACGATGCCCAGCGCGATCCCCTGCGCGAATTCGCCCTTGCTCGTTTCCAGCGCAATCGCGGTGGTGATGGTGCGCGTCTCGCCCTCGATGTTCCCGCCCACCATCAGCGCGCAGCCGACTTCCGAGATCACGCGTCCGAAGCCGCTGATCACGGCCGCCATGACGCCGTAGCGCGCCTCGTGCAGCACGGTCGTCATGACGCGCCAGCGCGAGGCGCCGAGCGCGCGCGCCGTCTCGGCATAGCGCGCATCGAGCGCCTGCACCGCCGCCAGCGTAAAGGCCAGCAACACCGGCAAGCCGACCACGAACTGGCCGGCGATGATGCCCGACTGCGAGAACAGCCACTCCAATGGTCCCAATGGGCCGCGCCGCGACAGCAGCAGGTAGAGCAGCAGGCCGATCAGCACCGTCGGCAGCGACAGGGCGCACTGCGCCAGCCAGACCGCGATGCGGCGTCCCGGAAAGCGGTGCATGGCGATCGCATACCCGAGCAGCACCGCCGGCGGCGTCGCCAGCAGCAGGCCGATGACGCTGGTTTTGACGGACACCCAGATGATGCGCCAGAGCGCGGCGTCGCCGGAAAACAGCAGCGCGAAGGCGTGCGCCGTGGCGTCGAACAGGGACATCGGGCTGGCGCTCAGGCGCTGCGCGGATAGTGCGGTACGTCGGCCAGCTCCGGCTCGAACACGAGCCGCTCCTGCCCGGCCAGCAGCAGGAAGTGCCTGCCGCTGCAGCGCGCCAGCAGGCTCATGCCGACCTTTTGCGCCACCATGTGCCCCATCTGCGTGGTGCCCGAGCGCGACAGCAGGAAGGGAATGCCCATCTGCGCACCCTTGATGACCATCTCCGAGGTCAGGCGGCCGGTCGTATAGAACACCTTGTCGGCGCCCTCGATCCCGTCCAGCCACATCAGGCCGGCGATCGCATCGACCGCGTTGTGACGGCCGACGTCCTCGACGAAATACAGCAAGTCTCCCGTGTTGGAGAACAGCGCGCAGCCGTGCACCGAGCCGGCCTGTTTGTAGATCGATTGCTGGGTGCGAATGGTGTCGACGATGCGGTAGACGACCGACTGGGCCAGCGTCGCCGTCTCGCTCAGGGAAATCGTCTCCACCTCGTCCATCAAGCCGCCGAAGACCGACCCTTGCCCGCAGCCGGTGGTAACGACCTTTTTCGCCGTGCGCTCTTCGACGTCGGCGATGCCGTTGCGGGTGACGACCGCCACCGCATCGACCGACCAGTCGACCTGCACCGACACCACGTCGTCGATCGACCGCACCAGGCGCTGGTTGCGCAGGTAGCCCAGCGTCAGCGCTTCGGGCGCGCCGCCGAGGGTCATCAGCGTGACCAGTTCGCGCTTGTCGACGTACACCGTCAGCGGGCGTTCGGCCGGGATCGAAATCGTGGAAGCGCGGCCCCGTTCGTCGAGCGCGCTCACCTCGTGGGTGAGATGGGCGCGGGCGTCGGACAGGAGCGGGCGGTGAGGTGACAAGGGAAGTGGGCAGTTCATCTTGCCAATTGTGCCATGCCGGCCAGGATTTGGCCGCCACCGTAGCTGCTTTGCCGTGCGACCTCCCCGCCGGGCGTCACCTTGATCGCGCAATATTTGAATTCCGGGATCTTGCCGACCGGGTCGAGCGCGGCGTTGGTCAGCCTGTTGATGGCCGCCTCGTAGTAACAGAACGGCACGAAGATGGCGCCGACCGGCGAGCTGTCGTCGGCGCGCGCCCACAACACCACCTCGCCGCGGCGCGAAGCGATCGTGATCGGCGCGCCCGGCGCAATGCCCAGGCGTTCCAGGTCGAGCGGGTGGACGAGCGCCACCGGATCGGGCTCGATCGCATCGAGCACGGTGGCGCGCCGGGTCATGCTGCCGGTGTGCCAGTGTTCCAGCTGGCGGCCGGTGATCAGCACCATCGGGTACTCGCTGTCGGGCCGCTCGTCGGCCGGGATGATGTCGGCCGGGACGAAACGCGCCCTGCCCCCTTCGCGCGGGAACAGTTCGGTAAACACCACCGGCTGGCCGACGTCGCCTTCGTTCATGCACGGATAGACCACGGCGCCGTTGCGTTCCAGGCGCTCCCAGGTGATGCCGCCGATGCTGGCCATCGTGTGGCGCATCTCGTCGAACACTTCGGACACGTGGCCGTAGTTCCACGGCAGGCCGAGGCGGTTGGCGATCTGCTGGATGATCCACAGGTCCTGCTTGGCCTCGCCCGGAGGGTCGATCGCCTGCCGGCCCAGCTGCACCAGGCGGTCGGTATTCGTAAACGTGCCGGTCTTTTCCGGGAAGGCGGATGCGGGCAGGATCACGTCGGCGAGATACGCCGTCTCGGTCAGGAAGATGTCCTGCACCACCAGGTGTTCGAGTGCCGCCAGCGCGGCGCGCGCGTGATTGGCGTCAGGATCGGACATGGCCGGGTTCTCGCCCATGATGTACATGCCGCGGATTTGCCCGTGGTCGATCGCGTCCATGATCTCGACCACCGTCAGGCCGGGTTTTGGATCGAGCTTGCTGCCCCAGGCGGCTTCGAATCGTTCGCGCGCGGCCTGGTTGTCGACGCGCTGGTAGTCCGGCAGCATCATCGGGATCAGGCCGGCGTCGGAGGCGCCCTGCACGTTGTTCTGGCCGCGCAGCGGATGCAATCCCGTGCCGGGACGGCCGATCTGGCCCGTCATCAGGGCCAGCGCGATCAGGCAGCGCGCGTTGTCGGTGCCGTGCACGTGCTGCGAAATACCCATGCCCCACAGGATCATCGAGCCCTTCGAGGTCGCATACAGGCGCGCCACGTAGCGGATGGTGTCGGCGTCGATGCCGCAGATCGGCGCCATCGCTTCCGGGCTGTACTCGGCCACGTTCTTTTCCAGGTCTTCGTAGCCGACTGTGCGGCTGGCGATGAAGGCTTCATCCACCAGCCTTTCGCTGACGATCACGTGCATCATCGCGTTGAGCAGTGCGACGTCGGTATCCGGCTTGAACTGCAGGTAGCGGTGCGCGTGGCGCGCCAGTTCCGAGCGGCGCGGATCGAGCACGATCAGCTTGGCGCCGGTGCGCACCGCGTTCTTGATCCAGGTGGCGGCCACCGGGTGGTTCACGGTCGGATTGGCGCCGATGATGACGATGACCTCGGCGCGGGTGACGTCCATCACCGGGTTCGACACGGCGCCGGAACCGATCCCTTCCAGCAGCGCCGACACCGAGGAAGCGTGGCACAGGCGCGTGCAGTGGTCGACGTTGTTGGTGCCGAAGCCGGTGCGCACCAGCTTCTGGAACAAATACGCTTCTTCGTTGCTGCCCTTGGCCGAGCCGAAGCCGGCCAGCGCGTTGCCGCCGTGGTCGTCGCGGATCTGCGCCAGCTTGCCGCCGGCCAGCGCCAGCGCTTCTTCCCAGCTCGCTTCGCGGAAGACGTCGAGCACCCGGTCCGGGTCCATGACGAAGTCGCCGGTCTTCGGCACCCCTGCGCGGCGGATCAGCGGTTTCGTGAGGCGATGCGGGTGGTGCGCATAGTCGAAGCCATAGCGCCCTTTCACGCACAGGCGGCCCAGGTTGGCCGGGCCGTCGCGTCCTTCGACGTACAGGATCTTGTTGTCCTTGATGTTGTAGGTCAGCTGACAGCCGACGCCGCAGTACGGGCAGACCGAATCGACCTGTTTGTCCGGGATGTTCAGCGCCACCTCGCGCGCCGGCATCAGGGCGCCGGTCGGGCAAGCCTGCACGCATTCGCCGCAGGCCACGCAGGTGGAATTGCCCATCGGGTCGTCCTGGTCGAACACGATTTTCGCGTTCTCGCCGCGGAAGGCGAGACCGATGACGTCGTTCACCTGCTCGTCGCGGCAGGCGCGCACGCAGCGTGTGCACTGGATGCAGGCGTCGAGGTTGACGGTGATGGCGGCGTGCGAATCGTCGCGCCGGGGCTGTACGCGTGTGGACGGGAAGCGCGGCTTGCCGACGCCGAGTTTTTCGGCCCAGAGGTCGACTTCGTTCTTGCGCGTGTACTCGGCTTCGGGCATGTCGGCCAGCAGCAGTTCGAGCACCATCTTTTGCGCGGTGACGGCGCGGGCGCTGTCGGTCGTCACCTTCATGCCGGCGCTGGGGTGGCGGCAGCAGGACGGCGCCAGCGTGCGCTCGCCGGCGATTTCGACCATGCAGGAGCGGCAGTTGCCGACGGCCTCGTAGCCTTCCTTGTAGCACAGGCGCGGGATGGCGATGCCTTCGCGGGCGGCGACCTCGATGATGGTCTCGTGCGGCAGCGCCGCCACGGCGTGGCCGTTGAGTTCGAATGTGACGGTGGGCGTATTTGCGTTCATGATGGATTACCTTTCCAGCTCGTGCGGGAAGTACTTGATGACGCAGTCGAACGGATTCGGCGCGGCCTGGCCGAGGCCGCAGATCGACGCGTCGCGCATCACCTGCGACAGTTCGCCCAGCAGGGGAACGTCCCAGACCGGCTGCTTGATGATGTCGAGCGCCTTGGCGGTGCCGTTGCGGCAGGGCGTGCACTGGCCGCAGGATTCGTCCTTGAAAAAGGCGAGCGTGTTGCGCGCGGCGGCGCTGGCCGTGTCATGCTGCGACAGCACGACCACGGCGGCCGAGCCGATGAAGCAGCCATAGGGTTGCAGCGTATCGAAGTCGAGCGGGATGTCGCCCATGCTTGCCGGCAGGATGCCGCCCGAGGCGCCGCCCGGCAGGTAGGCATAAAAACTGTGGCCGTCCTGCATGCCGCCGCAGTATTCGTCGATCAGTTGCGTGATCGTGATGCCGGCCGGGGCGAGTTTCACGCCCGGTTCGCGCACGCGGCCCGAGACCGAGAACGAGCGCAGGCCGTGGCGGCCGTTGCGGCCAAAGCTGGCGAACCAGTCGCCGCCGTGTTCCACGCTTTGTTCCAATATCTCGCGCACCCAGTGCAGCGATTCGAAATTGTGTTCCAGCGTCGGCCGCCCGAACAGGCCGACTTGCGCCACGTAGGGCGGACGCAATCTCGGCATGCCGCGCTTGCCCTCGATCGATTCGATCATGGCCGACTCTTCGCCGCAGATGTAGGCGCCGGCGCCGCGGCGCAGGTAAATTGGCGGCATGCCCTGCAGCGGCGGATCGGCGCGCAGTTTGTCGAGCTCGGCTTCGAGCATGGCGCGGCAGCCATGGTATTCGTCGCGCAGATAGATATAGATGGCCTCGATGCCGACCGCCCAGGCGGCGATCAGCGCGCCTTCCAGGAAACGGTGCGGGTCGCGCTCGAGGTAGACGCGGTCCTTGAAGGTGCCGGGTTCGCCTTCGTCGATGTTAATTGCCATCAGGCGCGGGCCGGCTTCGGCGCGCACGATGCGCCACTTGCGGCCCAGCGGGAAGCCGGCGCCGCCCAGGCCGCGCAGGCCGGAAGCCTCCAATGTCTTGATCACGTCGTCGACGTCGTGCTCGCCGGCGACGCAGGCGCGCAGCAGTTGGTAGCCGCCGTTCGCGCGGTAATCCATGAAACCGATGTGCCCGGTCACTTCATCCGTCGTGCGGCCGGCGCTGGCTGCCGCCACGACCGTCTCGACGCTGGCGTGCGGGATCGCATGCTGCCCCACCACCGCCGCCGGCGCCTGCTCGCAGCGGCCGATGCAGGGCGCTTCCAGCACGCGCACTTCGCGGCCCAGCAAGTCCGGCAGTTTGGCCAGCAGTTCGCGCGCACCCGCCATCTCGCACGACAGGCCGGCGCAGACGCGCACGGTCAGCGCGGCCGGGGCCGCGTCGCCCTCCTTCACCACGTCGAAATGGTGGTAGAAGGTCGCGACCTCGTAGACCTCGGTTTGCGCGAGGCGCATTTCCTGGGCCAACGCCGCCATGTGGGCGCTGGACAGGCAACCGAAGTGGTCTTGCAGCTTGTGCAGGTGTTCGATAAGCAGGTCGCGCTGGCGTGATTCATTGCCGAGCAGCGCCTGGACGTCGGCGAGGGCCTGCGGGTCGACGCGGCGGCCCTTTGGGGCTTCGCGCTTGCGCTGGCGGCTGGCACCGACGATGGCAATCGGGATGGTGGGGTGGTTCATGGTGGTGTCCCGTGTGATCTGTGTTGCGTTGGTTTGTTGTGGCGGTGTTGGTATTTCAAGCGGTGATCCGCGTGGGCACAAGTGCCCACCCTACAAAACCCGCTTTACGTAGGGTGGGCACTTGTGCCCACGCGGTACAACGCCTGAACAGACGTTACTTGAACAGCACCGCCGCCTTCTGCAGCGTCACCCACACCCCGAACATCAGCGGAATGCCGACCGCCAGCCAGGCGAACAGCGCCACCGCCGGGCTCGAGGCCACGCCGGCGCCGGCGCTGGCGCCGCCACGCATGCCGCTCATGGCGCTGACGTCGCGTTCATGTGCCAGCTTCTTCTCCGCCGCCAGTTCGGCATCGGTCATGAAATGCTTGTCGGCCAGCGGACGGATCATCGTGTTGAGCACGATGCCGACCACGATCAGGCCGGCCAGCACGTACATCGTCACGTCGTACGCCTGCGCCTTCGGCACGCCGTGGGCGATCTGGTACTCGCGGATGTAGTTGATCAGGATCGGACCAAGCACACCGGCGGCGGCCCAGGCGGTCAGCAGGCGGCCATGGATCGCGCCCACCATCTGGGTGCCGAACAGGTCGGCCAGGTAAGCCGGTACGGTCGCGAAACCACCGCCGTACATCGACAGGATGATGCAGATGAAGCCGACGAACAGCGCCAGCTGGCCCGCATGCGCCAGCGACGGAATCGATACATACAGTATGAACCCGAGGACCAGGAAAATGAAGTAGGTCGCCTTGCGGCCGATGTAGTCCGAGCACGAAGCCCAGGCGAAACGTCCGCCGATATTGAACAGCGACAGCAGGCCGGTGAAGCCGGCGGCGATCGCCGCAATCTGACCCTTCTGCGCGGCGTCGAGGTCGTTGAAGCCGAGGTCGACGCCGATCAGGCGCCCGCCGAACACTTCCTGCAGCAGCGGCGAAGCCATGCCCAGGATGCCGATGCCCGCCGAGACGTTCAGGAACAGCACGCCCCAGATCAGCCAGAACTGGGGAATGCCCCAGACCCGGCTGGCATGCACGTGGCGCGCGGTGATCATGGTGTTGGCGCTTTGCGCCGGCGCGGTCCAGCCGGCCGGCTTCCAGCCGGTGGCGGGCACGCGGTAGGTCAGCGCGCCGGCCACCATGAAGACGAAATAGATCGCGGCCAGGGCCAGGAAGGTTTCCCAGACGCCGACCGAGGTGGCGGTGGCAAAGTGCTTCATCAGCTTGTCGGCCAGCGGCGCGCCGATCATGGCGCCGCCACCGAAGCCCATGATGGCCATGCCGGTCGCCATGCCGCGCCGGTCCGGGAACCATTTGATCAACGTCGACACCGGCGAGATGTAGCCGAGGCCGAGGCCGATGCCACCGATGACGCCGGAACCGAGCCACATCAACCAGATCTGGTGCGTGTAGATGCCGAAGGCGGAAATCACCAGACCGCCGCACCAGCACAGCGCCGAGACGATGCCGGCCTTGCGCGGACCGGCGTGCTCGAGCCAGCCGCCGAACAACCAGGCGGCCAGGCCCAGGAAGACGAAGAAGAGCGTGTACATCCAGCCCAGCATCGAGATCTTCCAGTCGCAGGTCGTGGAAAAGAGTTGCGCCATGAAGCCCATGTCGGCGGCGCAGGCCACCGACTCGGTGATACCGATCGCTTTCGACAGCGGCAGCCAGAACACCGAAAAGCCGTAGGCCATGCCGATGCACAGGTGGATCGCCAGCGCCGCCGGCGGCACCAGCCAGCGATTGAAACCTGGTCCCGCGATCGTGCGTTCCTTGCTCAGAAAATCAAACAACCTCATTGTCCCCTCCAGTTTTTTATGTTCCTGAATATGCTTTTTTAAGCATATCTATCAGGCATTTATTATTGCTTTCCGAGGGTATCATGATGTTTTTGGCACTGAAATAGGCTATTTTCAGCATATGCTCACCGTCCATATCCGCCCGCACTGGGAAATCAGCGTCAAGGGAGAAGTGCCGCTCGACATGGCCAACCTGCTCGGCCTGCTGCTATCGATCCAGGACACCGGTTCCATCGCCCAGGCGGCGAAAAGCGTCGGCCTGTCCTACCGCTATGCGTGGGGTTTATTGCGCGCGGCGGAAAGCCTGTTCGGCACGCAGCTGCTGCAGACCGGACGCGGGCGCGGTACGCTGCTGACGCCGCTGGCGCAAAAGCTGGTCTGGGCCGACCGCCGCATCGCCGCGCGCCTGTCGCCGACGCTGCACAGCCTGGCCTCGGAGCTGGAAGCGGAACTGGGGCGCATCACGGCCAATACCATCCGCACCCTGCGCATGGACGCCAGCCACGGTTTCGCGGTGGCCGCGCTGACCGGCTGCATCGACCGCGACGCCCTGCCGCTCGACCTGCGCTACCGCACCAGCACCGATGCCGTGGCGGCGCTGGCGCGCCGTGAATGCGACCTGGCGGGCTTTCACATTCCGCTGGGGCGCTTCGAGGCCCAGACGACCACCTGGTATTTGCGCTGGCTCGATCCGAACCTGCATTGCCTGGTGCGCGTGGCCGGCCGCCAGCAGGGGCTGATCGTGGCGCGCGATAATCCGCTCGGCATCAGAGGCCTGGCCGATCTCGCGCGACCGGAGGTGCGCTTCGTCAACCGCCAGGCCGGCTCGGGCACGCGCATGCTGCTCGAGATGATGCTGGCGGCGGACGGCCCGCCGCCCGAATCGATCAACGGTTTCAACAGCGCCGAGTTCACCCATTCGGCGGTGGCGGCCTATATCGCCAGCGGCATGGCCGACGCCGGCTTCGGCATGCAGGCCGCCGCTGCCCAGTTCAAGCTCGATTTCCTGCCGCTGGTGCGCGAACATTATTATTTTGCGCTGCGCCGCGACGCCGTCGACGAGCCGGCCATGCGCCAGCTGTTCGAGGTGATGCGCAACCCCGCCTACCACCGGCTGGTGGCCGCCCTGCCCGGCTACGATGCGGCCGGCACCGGCGAATTGGTGTCGATCGCCGAGGCATTTTCGCTGCAAACCTAAGAAGTATTCGTTGCCGGCGACGCTTGCGCGCAACCTCGTCGCCGGCAGGCCTCTCCTGTGTCGGCCTCCTGTCGACATGACACTCCTGCGCTCGCGCAAACGAGCGGTCTCGTCCGTCGCTAGATTGGAGTCTTCGCCCAACACGATGAGACGGAGAAGACGCCATGGTCGACAGATATTTCATCACGCTCGGTGCGCCGACGTCGGCCGGCGGCAAGGTCACGTCCGGCAGCCGCTTCAGGACCATCAACGAAGCGCCGGTGGCGGTCGCGGGCGACACTTGCTGGTGCCCCGCCTGCCTGTCGGAAGGCGTCATCGTGCCCGACGGCCCGCGCCTGGACGAAACGGTCGACGGCCGCCTGGTGGCCCTGCACGACGACCTGTGCGTCTGCAAATGCAACCCGCCGCCGCGCCTGGTCGCGGCGCAAACCTTCATGTGCCAATCGATCGACGGCAACTGGTATGCCGGCCAGCTTGCCGCCGCGACTGAAACAGCGGCGCGCGCCAACGCGGCCGCGCTCGCTGCGGACGACGCCGACCTGCCGCTCGTGCTGCTCGATCCGGACACGCTGCAGCCACTGGACACCGGTTCGTACCGGCTCGACCTGGCGGAGGGGACGCGCGCGGATCTGCTCGACGATATGGGGCGCACCGAGCCGCTCGCCGCCGCGCAGCGGACCGGCGCCGTGACCTGGCAGGCGGACGACGCCGGCTGAGGGGCGCCCGATGCAGGCCCGTTACGTCCCCGGCGCGCCGAATCCCTGGTTCGCCAGGCACAAGTACCACGGCATTCCCATCCACCGCAACATCAAGCCGATCGCCGAGTGCAAGCTGCACCACTGCGTCGGCCCGGCGGCCACCGTGGAAAAGGCGATCGGCGTCCCGATCCTGACGCCGGAACACCTGTGGGGCACCTTCCAGGTCGAAGCCGAAAAGATCCTCACCATCGACGGCAGCCTGGAAGGCAACGACCGCGAGCGCAACCGGCGCATCAATGCGGCGTATGCGAAGTTATGGCTGGCGGATAACCGGTTTCAATGGGCGGGATTGGCGGCGTTCGCGTCGAAGCAGGTGGGGTGCGGGCTGCTGCATTCGGCCGAGGTCAGCGAGAAGAACCGCCGCGTGCGCGAACAAGTGGGGCACGCCTTTGCCGCCTATCCCGGCGCAGGCGCCTCCACACTGGTGCAGTCCGGCACGGAGGCCGCGGCGCAGTACATGTACACGAAGCTGGGCTTCGGGAATGCGCATCTGTTTTTGGATATTTATCCGCTGCACAGGTTTTTCATGGAGCGGGGGTGGAACGAGTTCGATACCTATCTTTCAAAAAGGCAAAACGAGAAGTATTCGATTTATTGGGCGGTGAATAGGGAAACGCTTCGGTTTGGAACGCCGTTTGCCGAGATCAAGAATGGATTTGCGCACATTCATTCAGGAAAGCTGCTGCTGAGCGTAGAACACCTCGCCCAGCACGAACAAGTGAACGTCCTCCAAAAAATCATGTACAACGATCTCGTCCTGCAGAAGCTGCTTGCCATGAACCAGTATGCTTGGGCGACCGGATTCCCGACTGGCGACTACCAGGAAATCAAGCTGACCTTATCAGCCGAGTGCCGGGCGAAGACCGGTTTCACGTCCTGGTTCTCCCGCAACAAGAATGCGCAGCTGTGGGTGGTGGAGCAGCGTATGCCGTTCGTGCTGGCAGCCGCCAGACAATTCCACGACCTCCTGAACGGGCCGGAGCGACCCTACGTTGAGGCATCAATCCGCGCGATCGCCGCTGGCGGGAGTGTTGCATGAAGCGCAGGTATTTCAGCATCGCCCTACTCGCCGGCGTCGCCGTCGTCACCGTTTGGTGGAACTCGCGCACTCCGGAGCCGACCGTCCTGGCCTTCCGCCTCGGTCAGACCTTCGAGCAGGTCGTCAGGAATTCCAGCTACCCGGCGCTGGAACGTTCTAACCGGCCCGCCGATGACCCGGGATACCACAAGTTCGGTGCGATCTGGGTCAGGGAACCGGCCGTGATCATCCATTTCACCGACCCGAAACACGGCTTCACGCTGCCCCCCACCAAGTTCGCTGCGCTTACCTTCTCGGAAAACCAGGCCGTCTCGCTTGCTACCTCTCCGATGCTGGACCCGCTGCCCTTTGACGAAGCTGTCGTCATCCTTGAAAACTTGCAGAACCAGTTCAAGGCTGGCGGATGGGAGCCGTGGGAGAAGAACGACAGTACCTGGTTCGACCTGACGCCGGAAGGAAAGAAGCGGCTGCATGCCCGGATGTTCGAGCCGGGCTATATGGAATCGACCGATTTGCGCGTTCCCAGAATGTACAACATGATTTTCCGGCTGAAATGTAGCGAAGGCTGCTGGACGCGGGAACCGCCTTACCTGTTTCTCATCGATATCGGGGTAGGCACTGATGTCCATGGCTGGGATGAGGGCGACCTGATGAGGTGGCAACGGCCTGAAAATGCAGTCACCGGCAGCAGCGTGCCATGAAGACCCGCAATCGCCGTCCGACCATCGGAAATCGGCCGCGATCGTCTGTTTCTACCGGTCCAAAACACAGGCTTCACGCTATCGTCCCAACGCCGCCGTACCACCAATTCAGCAAACCACGCTGCAGGCCCGCCGCCGCTCCGGTATCATGTCGGGATGAATGAGCTTTCCTTTTCTCCGTTTGTGATTGGTGTCGCCGGCGGTAGCGGCAGTGGCAAGTCGACCGTGACCCAGCAGGTGCTGGCGTCGTTCGGCACCGAGATGGTGTCGGTGGTGATGCAGGACGATTACTACCGCGACCAGTCCGACCTGACGCCCGAAGTACGGCGCAAGCAGAATTACGACCATCCGCAGGCCTTCGACTGGCCGCTGCTGGTGCAGCACGTGCGCGCCCTGCGCAATGGCGAAGCGATCGAGATGCCGGAGTACGACTTCACGATCGACAACCGCTCCGACCGCACCATTCCAGTGAAACCGGCGCCGGTGATCGTGATCGAGGGCCTGTTCGCCCTGTACGACGCGGACTTGCGCAAGATGATGTCGCTGAAGATCTTTGTCGATACCGCCGCCGACGTGCGCTTCATCCGCCGCATGCAGCGCGATATCACCGAACGCGGCCGCACCGTGGAGAGCATCGTCGGCCAGTACCTGGAAACCGTGCGCCCGATGCACAAGCAGTTCATCGAGCCGACCCGGCGCCAGGCCGACGTCATCCTGCCGCACGGCGCGAATGGCCCGGCGATCGACGTGATCACCACCAAGGTGGCCAGCGTCATCGGCCAGCTGAAGCAGTCCTGATTTTTACGGCGGCCGCCTCTCCCCTCCCTTCAGCGCCGCCGCTTCTTCCAGTCGTAATCCAGCCCCGTCACGTCCACCCCCGGATGCCCTACCGATTCCGGGTGCTCGGAACACATCGTAATGAAGCGCACGCCCTCGCCCGCGCGCTGGCGCCGCCGCAGCTCTTCCATGAAACCCATGGCCTTGACCATTTCGTCGGTGCCGAATCCTTGCGCATGGGGACGGCAATCCGTTTCCTCAATAATCGTCCAATACACCATATACATAAGCCGCTCCCGCGCTTTCGTTTTGACGGAATTGCTGAATAAACAATAATGTGACAATTCTGCACGTGCCCGCCGAACAGAAGCGCACGATTTCGATGCAGATGAGCGATATTTAGCAGAGGAAATGGTTGTTAAGCTAAAAAGTAGGACTAGTCCGAAATTTATCTTATATGTTCGCCGTTTCACACAACGGCCTGCGTGTGGCCGTTAGGCTGGAGCCTGTCTCATAACTAGCAGGTATTTCTCATGAACATCGACAAGCAGATCCAGCCGGTCACTGCAACAGAGCTGGCGCTTTGGGGCGGACTTGAGTGCACAGTCAATCGTGTACGTGATAATTACTTCAGCCAGATGGAACGCAATGGCCACGTCGGCCGCCTGCAAGACATCGAACGCTTCGCCTCCCTCGGCATCAAGGCCATCCGCTACCCCGTCCTGTGGGAATGCGTGGCCCCCGATCGCATCGAGGATGCCGACTGGACCTGGTCCGACGAGCGCCTGCCGGTGCTGCAGCGCCTGGGCGTGACCCCGATCGTCGGCCTGCTGCACCATGGCAGCGGTCCGCGTCACACCAGCCTGGTCGATGCCGACTTTCCCGAAAAGCTCGCCGAATACGCCGGCGCGGTAGCCCGCCGCTACCCGTGGGCGGAGTATTACACCCCGGTCAACGAACCACTGACCACAGCGCGCTTTTCAGGCTTGTATGGCGTCTGGTACCCGCATGGCGAGTCCCACGAGATCTTCATCCGTGCCCTGATCGGCGAATGCCGCGGCACGGTGCTGGCGATGCGCGCCATCCGTGAAGTCAACCCGGACGCCAAGCTGGTGGCGACCGACGACCTGTCGAAAACCTACGGCACGCCGGAAATGCAGGAGCTGGTCGACTTCTTCAACGAGCGGCGCTGGCTGGGCTGGGACCTGCTGTGCGGAATGATCGACGAACACCACAAGATGTACGGCTACCTGATCGACTCCGGCGCCACGCCGGAAGAATTGCAGTGGTTCCGCGAGAATCCCTGCCCGCCCGACATCGTCGGCGTCAACTACTATGCCACCAGCGAGCGCTGGATCGACCACCGCCGCGAGCGTTATCCGGAAAGCCGCTGGGGCAGCTACGACGGCCAGGTATTTGCCGACATCGAAACGCCGCGCGTGCTGGCCACGCCGACTCCGGGCATCGGCCCGCTGCTGCAGGAATGCTGGGAACGCTACGGGCTGCCGATCGCGGTCACCGAAGCCCACATCGACGCCAACCGCGAAGACCAGATGCGCTGGCTGGTCGAGATCTGGAACGCCGCAAAGAAGGTGCGTGAAAAAGGCGCCGACGTGCGCGCCGTCACTGTCTGGGCCCTGCTCGGTTCCTACGACTGGAACTGCCTGGTGACCGAATGCCGCGGCTACTACGAACCGGGGCCGTTCGACGTGCGCGGTCCGGAACCGCGTCCGACGGCGGTCGCCAACCTGATGCGCGAACTGTCCTCCGGCCGCCCGCTGACCAACCCGGTGCTGCAAGGTGAAGGCTGGTGGCGCCGTCCGGACCGCTTCATGTGCAAACCGGTCGCCACCCGCACCGCCGTGGCGGACATCGCGGTGCGCAGCCAGTTCAAGTCGGCCCACGTACAGCCGATCCTGATCACCGGCGCCACCGGCACCCTCGGTTCGGCCTTCGCGCGCATCTGCAAGAAGCGCAACCTGGCCTGCCACGTGCTCACGCGCGAGGACATGGACATCACCGACCCGGCCTCGGTCGAAGCGGCAATCCAGCACTTCAAGCCCTGGGCGATCATCAACGCCGGCGGCTACGTGCGCGTCGACGATGCCGAGACCGACGTCGAGAACTGCATGGACGGCAATACGCTCGGGCCGAACATCCTGGCCCTGGCCTGCATCCGCCATGCGCTGCGCTTCATGACCTTCTCGACCGACCTGGTGTTCGACGGCGCCAAGGACACCCCTTACCTCGAGTCCGACCCGGTGGCGCCGCTGGGCGTGTATGGCCGCAGCAAGGCCGAAGCCGAACTGCGCGTGCTGGAAGCCGATCCGCAGGCGCTGATCATCCGCACCAGCTCGTTCTTCGGCCCCTGGGACCGGCACAACTTCGTGACGCAGGCGCTGGCGGCGATGAAGGCCGGCCAGCCGTTCACGGCCTCGAACGACCTGGTGGTGACGCCGACCTACGTGCCCGACCTGGTCAACGCCAGCCTCGACCTGATGATCGACCGCGAACGCGGCGTCTGGCATCTCACCAACGGCCAGCCCGTGACCTGGGCCGACCTGGCGCGCAAGGCCTGCGAGGTGGCCGGCGTCGAGCCGCGCACGCTGGAAGAACGGCCGGCGACGGAACTGGGGTATGTGGCGGTGCGTCCGCACTACTCGGCCCTGGGCAGCGAACGCGGCATGCTGCTGCCCTCGCTCGAGGACGCCCTGGCGCGCTACATCAAGGCGCTCGAAGAGCACGCGGCCGACGGTGGCGAGCTGCCCGGCGAAGCGGCGCATTACGCGAGCTGATTGTTCGGTCGACGCCGGGCTGTGCGCCCGGCGTTATGCGTTGCGGGTTAAGTCGCTGTACGAACGCGCGGGCATGCCCGCCCTACGGTACACACTAGCCAAGTGCCTAGAGCAAGCCGTTGACTGGCGCGTAACGTAGGGTGGGCTCTCGAGCCCACGCGTTTTTCGTGTCCAAACCTGCCCGACCGTTGGACGCCAGTCGTACGTCCGATGTCATGCGTTGCGGTTGTTTCATCGCACGACCGCGTGGGCTCGAGAGCCCACCCTACGGTGCACGCCGGCCACGGGCTTCGAACAAGCGCTAGCCGATTCACGTAGGGTGGGCATGCCCACGCGTTTCGTGTCCGGGCATACCCGAACGTCTACCGCGCCAGCATCGGCGCCAACGCCTTCCACACCAGCGGCGCCTCCATCTTTTCCATGCAATCGTGATGCCCGAGCGGGCATTCGCGCTGGCGGCAGGGCGCGCAGTCGATGCGCAGCGACAGCGCGCGCGCGATGTCGGAAAACGGTGGCGCGTGGTCCGGATCGGTCGGGCCGTACAGCGCGATCACCGGCCGGTTCAGGCTCGAGGCGACGTGCAGCAGCCCCGAATCGTTGGCCACCACCGCGGCCGCACGCGCAATCAGCGCGAACGCCTCGTCGAGTTTCGTTTCGCCGGCCAGGTTGCGCATCGATGCCGCCGCGGCGCCCGCAGCGGCCAGCACTTCGTCGCCGGTCTCGCGGTCCTTGGGAGAACCGAGCAGGGCGATCTGGGCGTCGCCATGCTGGGTGAGGATGGCCTGCGCCAGCGCGCCGAAGTGGCGCGGCGGCCAGCGCTTGGCCGGGCCGAATTCGGCGCCGGGCGCGAACACGACCAGCGGCCGCGCGCTATCGATGCCGAGGCGCGCGCAGGCCGCTGCGATCCGTTCGCCTGCTACCTGCAGGCGCGGGCGCGGCGCCGGCGCCAGCGGCGCATCGGGCGCCAGCGCCAGCGCCGCATAGAACGGCACCATCGGGCGCGGCGGCGCGTCGTCGTGATGCATCACGTTCACCAGGCCATAGCGCATCTCTCCCTTGTAGCCGACGCGGCGCCGGATGCCGGCCAGCCACGGGATCAGCGCATATTTCAGGGTATTCGGCAGCACGTAGGCGTCGACATAGCCGCGCGCGCGCAGCACCTGCGCATACTTCCAGCGCTCGCGCAGTTGCAGCGCCTTGTGCCGGAACGGCGTTTCGAGCACGGTGTCCACTTCGGGCGCGGCGCGCCACACCGGCGCCACCGCGGGCGGCGCCAGCACGTCGATCGGGCGCCCCGGATGCTGCTGCTTGAGGCGCTGCAGCAGCGGCTGCGCCATCACGGCGTCGCCGATCCAGTTGGGCGAGATGACGAGGGTGCGCCCGCTCATTCTTCGGCCACCGCGGCGGCGAACTGCAGGCGGTACAGGTTGGCGTACATGCCGCCCTGCGCCAGCAGCGCGTCATGCGTGCCCTGCTCGACGATGCGCCCGCCTTCCATCACGACGATGCGGTCGGCACGCTCGATGGTCGACAGCCGGTGCGCGATGACGATGGTGGTGCGGCCGGACATCAGGGTGTCGAGCGCGGCCTGCACGGCGCGTTCGGATTCGTTGTCGAGGGCGGAGGTCGCCTCGTCGAGGATCAGGATCGGCGCGTCCTTGTAGATCGCGCGCGCGATCGCCACGCGCTGGCGCTGGCCGCCGGACAGGCGCATGCCGTTCTCGCCGATCATCGATTCGACGCCGTCCGGCAGGCGCGCCACCACGTCCGTCAGGTGCGCCGCCTTGATCGCTGCGGCCAGGCGCTCGTAGTCGATGCGCTCGACGCCATAGGCGATGTTGGCCGCCAGCGTGTCGTCGAACAGCACCACGTTCTGGCTCACCATCGCCAGCTGGGCGCGCAGGCTGGCCAGCTTCAGGTCGCGGTAAGGCACGCCGTCGAGCAGGATGCGCCCGCCTTGCGGATCGTAGAAGCGGGTGGCGAGGTTCACAAAGGTCGATTTGCCGCCGCCCGAGACGCCGACCAGGGCCACCGTCTGGCCGGGCTGGATATCGAGCGTCACGTCCTGCAGCGCGGCATTCGCGGCGTTCGGATAGTGGAAGCGCACGTTCTCGAAGCGCAGATGGCCTGCAGCCCTTGCCAGTTCGCGCGTGCCGGTGTCTTCCTCGACCGGCGAATCGATCATCTCGAACACGGTTTCGGCGGCGGCGATCCCGCGCTGCATCGGGCCGTTCACTTCCGCCAGCGATTTCAACGGCGTGAGCAGCATCAGCATCATCGTCACGAATTGCGTGAACTCGCCGACCGTCATGTCGGCGCGAATCGCCAGCACGATCACCAGCGACAGCGTCATGGCGGTGGCGATTTGCGTGATCGGCGTGGTGGCGGCAAAGGCGACGGTACTGCGCTGCGAAAAGCCGCGCAGCGCCTCGCTGCGGGTGTCGAAACGGCGGCGCTCGTAACGCTCGCCGGAAAACACGCGGATCACCTGGTGCCCGCGCGCCGCTTCTTCGACCACTTGCGTCATCTCGGCGGTCACGCGCTGGTTCTCGCGGTGCATGTGGCGCAGGCGCTTGGTGGTGGTGCGCACGATGCCGGCGGTGAGCGGCATGACGATGACGGCCACCAGGGTCAGGCGCCAGTTCAGGTACAGCAGCGTGCCGAGCAGGCCGATCACGACCAGCGTGTCGCGCACGCAGGCGATGAAGACCGAGTTGATCATGTCGACCACCTGGCGCACGTCGCCGATCACGGTGTTGATGATCTTGCCGGTCGACTCTTCCTGGAAGCGCGCCGCCGGCAGGCGCAGCAGGCGGTCGAACAGTTTGGCGCGCAGGTCGTTCAGCACGCGGCTGATGACCCAGTTGTTCAGGTAGGCGGTGGCGAAGGTGCCGATGCCGCGCAGGATGAAGATCGAGACCAGCACGGCCGGAATCCACCACAGCGGAAACGGCACGTTCTCTTTAAAACCCTTGTCCAGCAACAGCTGCAAGGCTTTACCGAGCAGCGGCTGGGTCGCGGCGGTGAGCGCCATCGCCAGCAGCGCCATGTAGGCGCGGCCGCTATACGGTTTGATGAACGCCCACAGGCGCTTGACGATGACACTGTTATCCAATTTGCTCTTTTCGCTCGCGGTGGGGGCGCCGGGCGGCGCCGCGGGAAATCCGGCCCACCATGGGAGGGGGCCAGCTCGCCATTTTCGCATATTCGCGCCCGCGCGCGCCGCCAGCCACCGGCAGGCGCGGCGGGCGCGGCATGGAAAAAGCGCCAATTGTCTAAGGTACAATACAGAAGACTTTGCCGGCGGCCCCGAGGCGCCGGGCCGGCGCGATGCCCCGACCAAGGAAACAAGATGCAGTACCCGTCCTCCTCCGTCCCTGCCTCCAACTGCGGCCGCATCGAGCGCCTGGCGCGCCAGCTGCTGCTGCTGGCCGCCTTCAGCATCCCGTTCTCGACCGCGCTGATGAACCTGTTCGTCGGCCTGACCCTGATCGCCTTCGTACTGGCGGCGATCCTCGACCGCACGCTGCTGCTGCCGCTGCGCACGCCGGCGGCACTGTGCGCGCTCGCCCTGCTGGCGCTGGTGGTCATCGGCAGCACCTGGTCGATCGCGCCGCCGGACGAGGTCCGCACCGGCATGCGCAAGTACACGAAACTGCTGGTGCTGCCGGTCGCGGTATGCCTGTGCTGGCGCGCCGCCGACCTGCCCGCGCGCGTGCTGCGCTGGTCGCTGGCCGGTTGCGCATGGCTGGCGACCGCGCTCTACCTGGTCTGGCTCGGCATGATGCCGACATCGAGCCTGGGCTGGTGGCGCGTGGGCGACCTGCAGGATCCCTACGCCTACCGCAACCACATCACGATCGGCATCCTGCTCTCGTTCGCCGCCTGCGCCGCCTTCCTGCTCGCGACCTACGCGCAGGATTGGCGCAAGCGCAGCGCCTTGCTGGCGCTGGGCGTATATTTCGCCGCGCCCATCCTGATGGGCAATGGCCGTACCGGCTACGTCGGCCTGTTCCTCGGCCTGTTCGCGCTGTACCTGCTGCGCGGACGCATCACGCTGCTGCGCTGCATGCTGGTGGCCGCCGTCATGTCGGCCATGTTCACGGGCGTTTACCTGGTATCGCCCAACTTCAAGATGCGCATGGACCTGCTGGCGATGGAAGTGACCAGGAACGACGCGACCTCGCCCAACGGCCTGCGCATGAGCTTCATGAAATTCGGTACCCGGGCCGTGCTCGAGCGGCCCCTGCTCGGCCACGGTACCGGATCCTTCTCCGAAGTCTTCGCGCCGGAGGCGCAGCGCATCTGGGCCGGTTCGCCGAACGAACTGAAAATACGCCACCAGCCGCACAGCGAGCCGCTGCTGCTCGCGGTGCAGCTCGGCTTGATCGGCCTCGGCCTGTATGTGGCGCTGCTCGCCGCGGTCGGCAAGGCGGCGTTGTCCCGGCGCGACGAGAACGCCGACGCACTGGCGCTGCTGGTGGCGATCTACGGCACCACCTCGCTGTTCAACAGCCTGTTGTGGGACCCGACCGAAGCCTACTGGTTCCTGCTGCTGGCCGGCGCCCTGTATGGACATTGCGTCCAGCGGCGCGGCACTGCACAATAGGCGCTTCGAGACAGCCCTACGCCGGCACTGCGCGCCGCGGCCCACATGAACAACGACACCCGCATTTCACTGATCGTCGCTACCTACAACTGGCCGGAAGCCCTGCGCGCCTGCATCGAGGGGTGCTTCCGCCAGAGCGACCGCAATTTCGAGATCATCGTTGCCGACGATGGTTCGGGCGAGGCGACGCGCGCGCTGGTGGAAGAATTGTGCGCACGCTCGCCGGTGCCGATGCGCCACGTCTGGCAGCCCGACGACGGTTTTCGCCTGGCCGAATCGCGCAACAACGGCATCCTGGCCGCGACCGGCGACTATATCGTCACCCTCGACGGCGACTGCGTGCCGCAGCGCGACTTCATCGCACGCCACCGCCAGCTGGCCGAACCGGGCTACATGGTCACCGGCAGCCGCATCCTGCTCAGCGAGGCTTTCAGCAAGCGCGTGCTGCTTGAGCCCATCGACCTGCAGTCGCTCAGCGTGGGCGAGACGCTGCGCTACCGCCTGCAGGGCCTGGGCAAGGCCGCCCAGTTGCTGATAAAACTGCCGGACCTCGGCCGCCGCCGCCACCGCTTCAGTTTCCGCCGCATCAAGGGCTGCAACATGGCCTTCTGGCGCAGCGACCTCGAACGCGTCAACGGTTTCGACGAGAGCTTCCGCGGCTGGGGTTACGAGGATTCGGACGCGGTCGCGCGCCTGTACCACGCCGGCGTGATGCGCAAGGACGGCGCCTACGCCACCGAGGTGTTCCACCTGTGGCACCGCGAAGCGAAGCGCGACCAGGCTTCGAGCAACCAGCACATCGTCCTCCAGCGCATGGCCAGCAAGACGACGCAGGCGGCCATTGGTTTACGCGACCACGGTGCCCAGGCGCTGGCCGCGGCGGCGGACAAGCTGCCGTCGGCCTGAGCCATGGGTAGCGCACCGGCGCTGCGCCGGATCTTGCTGGCCGGGGCCACCGGCCTGGTGGGACAGGCACTCCTGCGCGCCCTGCTGCTTGACCCCACGGTGGGGAGTGTGCAAGTGCTGGCGCGGCGTCCGCCCGGGTTCGATCACCCGAAGCTGACTGCGCACGTCGTCGATTTCACCGCCCTGCCCGCCCTGTCCGCGATCGACGAGGTGTACCTGGCGCTCGGGACCACGATCAAGGTGGCCGGCAGCCAGGCCGCGTTTCGCGCAGTCGATTTGGATGCCAACCTGGCGGTCGCGCGTGCGGCCCTCAAAGCCGGCGCCAGGCGGCTCGGGCTCGTCAGCGCGATGGGCGCCGACAGCGGATCGCGCGTGTTCTACAACCGCGTAAAGGGCGAGCTCGAGGACGCTGTGGCGGCACTTGGCTTTGAAGGCGTTGTGATTGCGCGGCCTTCGCTGCTGCTTGGTGACCGCGCAGCGCTCGGGCAGCCGGCGCGTGCCGGTGAGCGGATTGGTGGTGTATTCGCGGGCGTACTGCGGCCCTTGATTCCTGCCGACTACCGGCCGATCAAGGCTGTCGATGTGGCGCATGCCTTGCTCGCCCATGTGCCTCAGTCGCGGGGAAAAATCATCCTGCGTTCAGGCGCGATGCAGCGATAACGGCGGCGCAGCGTAAAAAAACCATCCGCAGGTGTAATGGTGTTCAGTTAAGCGGCTTGCCACGCCTACGAGCTAATGCCAAGCCCGGTCGCGCATGCCGAGTGGCGCGATATGTAGGGTGGACCGGGCGGCGAACCGCTCCGTCCACGGCCTTTCTCATGCATATCGAGATGCGCCACATAACCTTGGTAGCGCGCACCTACAGGCCGTTCCTGGCGTTGAGGTGTGCAACGAAACGGCCGTGGACTCGGGAGTCCACCCTACGATTAGCGAAACTCAGCCTGTGTGGCCTGGCTCACCGCTGGCAGACAGTTCGCTCAGGCTTAACTGAACGGCATTACCCGCACGTGGTTTTTTCAGGCATCAAACGATCAGTATTCCACCGCCACATCCTTCGCCCCCAGCGTCAACTCGAGCGCATGTTTCAACGCATCCGACGGCGCCACGCGCCATTCGTCGCCCAGCTGCAGGATGCAATCGACGTTCGCCGGCTTGATGCGCATGCTGACCGGCAGCCCGTCCGGGTGTTTATAGGGCGCCAGCACTTCGGCGATCTTGGCCGGGCTGACCGTGCAGGCCAGGTCCATCTCCAGCTTGTGGCCATACTGGATGCGCGAGCTGGCCAGGTCATACACCTTCTCGGCGCTGATGCGCAGGCCGCCATTGAAGCGGTCTTCCGACACTTTGCCGACCACGAGTAAAAATTCGTCTTCCTTGAACGCGTTCCTGTTCGCCTCGAACACTTCGTTGTAGACCGTGACCTCGACCACGCCGGTCTTGTCGTCGAGCGCGACGATCAGGATCTTGCCGCGCTGGGTCATCTGGGTGCGCACGCCGGTGATCACGCCGCACAGCATGCGCGGCTCGCGCGACGGTTCCAGGTCTTGCAGGCGGGTGCGCGCGAAGCGCCGCACTTCGCCGGCGTAGATGTCGAACATGTGGCCCGACAAGTAAAAGCCGAGCGCCGTCTTTTCCTCGGACAGCTTCTGGCGGTCGGTCCAGGGCAGGGCCTTGACGTATTCCGGTGGCGCCACCAGGTCGGAATCGTCGCCGCCGAACAGGCTGACCTGGTTGGCGGCGGCCGCTTCCTGGCCCGCCACTTCCATCGCAAAGGCGACCGAGGCGAGCAAAATCCCGCGGTCGACGCCGAAGCAATCCATCGCACCTGCGCGGATCAGCGATTCGATCGTGCGGCGGTTGATCTGCTTGCGGTCGACGCGCTTGCAGAAGTCGAACAGGTCCTTGAACTTGCCACCTTCTTTACGCGCGGCGACGATCGCCTCGATCGCGCCCTGGCCGCAGCCCTTCACGCCGCCCAGGCCGTAACGGATGTTCGATACCTGCTTGCCGGTGACGGAGAATGGCTGGCCTTCGGGCGTGAAGCGGAACTGCGATTCGTTGACGTCCGGCGGCAGCAGCGTCAGGCGGCAGACGTCGATCGAGTCCTCGACCAGGATCTTGATCTTGTCGGTGTCTTCCATCGCCAGCGACATGTTGGCTGCCATGAAGGCGGCCGTATGGTGCACCTTCAGGTAGGCCGTGTGGTACGACAGCAGCGCATACGCGGCGGCGTGCGATTTATTAAAACCGTAGCCCGCGAACTTTTCCATCAAGTCGAAGATTTCGTCGGCCTTTTCGGTCGACAGGCCATCCTTGGCGGCGCCGGCGCGGAAGATCTCGCGGTGCTCGGCCATCTCTTCGGCCTTCTTTTTACCCATCGCGCGGCGCAGCATGTCGGCGCCGCCCAGCGAATAGCCGCCGACGATCTGCGCCATCTGCATGACCTGCTCCTGGTAGACCATGATGCCGTAGGTCTCGGACAAGATCGACTCGGTACGCGGATCGGGATAATCGAACTTTTCGCCGTGCTTGCGCTTGCAGAAGTCGGGGATCAGGTCCATCGGGCCCGGACGGTACAAGGCGACAAGCGCGATGATGTCCTCGAAGCGGTCGGGACGCGCATCCTTCAACATGCCCTGCATGCCGCGCGACTCCAGCTGGAAGATCGCGACCGTCTTCGCATCCGACAGCAGTTTATAGGACGGCCGGTCGTTCAACGGCAGCTTGGCCAGGTCGAAATCGGCTTCGGCCGGATCGAGCGCCTTGATGTAGTTAACGGCGCGGTCGAGGATGGTCAGCGTGGTCAGACCCAAAAAGTCGAACTTGACCAGGCCGACGGCTTCGACGTCGTCCTTGTCGTATTGCGAGACCACGCCGGTGTCGCCGCTTTGCGAGTACAGCGGGCAGAAGTCGGTCAGCTTGCCCGGTGCGATCAGCACGCCGCCGGCGTGCATGCCGATGTTACGGGTGATGCCTTCGACCTGCTGCGCCAGCTCGAGCACCTGTTTGACTTCTTCCTCGTTTTCGAGGCGTTCCTTGAGCAGCGGTTCCTCTTCGATCGCCTCGGCGATCGAGACCGGCTTGCCCGGCTTGAACGGAATCAGTTTCGAGATGCCGTCGCAGAAGTTGTAGCCGTAATCGAGCACGCGGCCGACGTCGCGGATCGCGCCCTTGGCCGCCATGGTACCGAAGGTGGCGATCTGCGACACGGCATCGCGGCCGTACAGATCCTTCACGTGCTGGATCACGCGGTCGCGGTTTTCCTGGCAAAAGTCGATGTCGAAGTCGGGCATCGAGACCCGTTCCGGATTCAGGAAACGCTCGAACAGCAGGTTGTATTTCAACGGATCGAGGTCGGTGATCAGGAGGCAGTACGCGACCAGCGAACCCGCGCCCGAACCCCGGCCGGGTCCCACCGGCACGCCGTTGTCCTTGGCCCACTGGATGAACTCGGCCACGATCAGGAAGTAGCCCGGGAACTTCATCTTGTTGATGGTATCGGTCTCGAACTTCAGGCGTTCCTCGTAGCGCGGACGCGCTTCCTCGCGCTTGACCGGGTCCGGGTACAGGTGCTCGAGGCGCTTTTCCAGCCCTTTTTGCGACTCGGCGACGAGGAACTGGTCGATCGTCATCCCTTCCGGCGTCGGGAAGTCCGGCAGCTGCGGCTTGCCGAGCGTGAGCACGACGTTGCAGCGCTTGGCGATTTCGACCGAGTTGGCCAGCGCCCCCGGCAGGTCATGGAACAGCGCCGCCATCTCGGCCTGCGTTTTAAAGCACATCTCTTCGTTGAAGCGGCGCACGCGCTTGGCGTTGGCCAGCATCTCGCCCTCGGCGATACAGGTGCGCGCCTCGTGGGCGATGAACTCGTCCTTGCTGATGAACTGCACCGGGTGCGTCGCTACCACCGGCAGCCCGAGGCGGCCGGCCAGCGCCACCGAATGGCGCACGGCCGCTTCCTGGTTCGCTGCGCCGGCGCGCTGGATCTCGATATAGAAGTGGCCGGGAAAGATGCGCGCCCAGCGTTCGGCATTGCGTTCGGCGCGTTCGAGGTCGCCGTTGTCGATGGCCTGGCCGACGTCGCCGAAGCAGGCGCCCGAGAGCACGATCAGGGCGTTGGCCTGGTCGACGTCGGGCGTCAGCGTGGATTTCGAAGTCGCCAGCGCTTCGAGCCATTCGGCGCGGAACTCGGCGCGGCCCTTGTGCTGGTTGGTGAGCCAGGCGCGCGACAGCAGATCGCACAGCTGCAGGTAGCCGGTATGGTTCTTCGCCAGGATCAAGAGGCGCGACGGCTTGTCGCGGTTGTCGTCGTTGGTGATCCAGGCGTCGACCCCGACGATCGGCTTGATCCCCTTGCCGCGCGCCGCTTTATAGAAGCGCACCATGCAGAACATGTTGGCGAGATCGGTAACGGCCAGGGCCGGTTGCTTGTCCTTGGCGGCGGCGCCGACCAGGTCGTCGATGCGCACCAGGCCGTCGACGATGGAGTATTCGGAGTGGACGCGCAGGTGGGTGAAAGTCGGGGAAGTCATACCCGTATTTTAACCCTTCAGGCGCCCTCTCGACAGGCGCCGGCGCCGTCCGTGGCCGTAGTTGCAGCCAGACAACAGCATGTATGGATGACCTTGGGCTGCAGGCCGCGCCCATGCCCTCTTATAATACCGATCATGCGTACTGACCAGTTCTGCAACTCGCGCCTGCCGCGCCGCCGCGCGCCCCGGTCCTGATGACGGCGGCGCCGGCAACGCTGTTCGACCTGCTCACGGCGGCCCCCGGTACCGGCGGCTGCGCCATCGCTTTGTTGCCGCCCGCTGCACCCTCTGCGCCCGATGCGGCGCCGCCCGCCAGTCCGGCGCGCCGGCCGTCCGCCCTGCGCCGCCTGGCCGTCCCACTGCTGCCGGCGGCGCGCCTGGTGCTGCGCCAGCCGCAGGTGCGCCAGCTGGCGCTGCGCATCCTGAAGCGTTCACCTGGGTTGTATGCGCGCGCCTACCGCATGATGATGGCCTCGGGCGGCGCCGCGGCGGCAGCAGGCGCTGCACAGGGCGACGCCGTCGCCACGCTGTCGCCGCGCGCGAACGCGATCCTGCGCAGCCTGCGCACGCTGCAGGCAGGCACGTTGCGCCAGCCGGGCACGCGTCCCCGCCTCGCCTTTGTCGCGCCGCTGCCGCCGCAGCGCACCGGCGTCGCCACCTATGCCGTCGAACTGCTGGCCGAACTCTCAGGCCATTTTGAGATCGAGCTCGTCGTCGCCCAGGACGAAACGATCTTGCCCCCAGGCCTGGCCCACCTGCCGCTGCGCCAGGCCGCCTGGTTCCTGGAACACGGCGCCGATTACGACCAAGTGCTTTACCAGTTCGGCAACAGTCCCTTCCACAGCCACATGTTCGCGCTGCTGGAGCGCCATCCGGGGGTGGTCGTGCTGCACGATTTTTTCCTGGGCGGGGCGCTGGTGCATGCGCAGATGAGCGGCGCCAGCCCGCGCGCCTGGGCCGACGCCCTGCTGCACTCACACGGCTATAGTGCCGTGCATGCGGCGGCGGGCAGCGGCCAGGCGCACAAGGACTGGCCGTGCAGCTTGCCGGTGCTGGAAAACGCCACCCGCACCATCGTCCACTCGCGCCATGCGCGCCGGTTGGCCGGCGACTGGTTCGGCGCCGGCGCCGCGCACGGCATCGACGTCATCCCGCATCCGCGCACGCCGCCCGCGGTGCACGACCGCGCCGGCGCGCGCGCGGCGCTCGGCATCGCTGCGGACACCTTCCTGGTCTGCAGCTTCGGTTTCGTCACCCCGAACAAGCTGACCCACGAACTGCTGCGCGCCTGGATCGACTCTCCCCTGCACGGCGACCGCGGCTGCGCGCTGGTGCTGGTGGGCGCCAACCACGACAGCCCCTACGGCGTCGAGGTCGAGGCGCTGATCCGCGGCGCAGGGCCGGGCGCCAACATCCGCATCACCGGCTGGACCGACGCGGCGGTGTACGTCCAGTACCTGCAGGCGGCCGACGTCGGCGTCCAGCTGCGCACGAATGCGCATGGCGAAAGCTCGGGCGCGGTACTGGACTGCATGAACTACGGGCTGGCGACGATCGTCAACGCGAATGGTTCGATGGCGGAATTCCCGCTTGATGCGGTATGGCGCCTGCCCGACGTCTTCGCGGTCGCCGAACTGGCCGCGGCATTGGGGACCCTGCGCCGCGATCCGGCGCGGCGCGCGGCGCTCGGCCAAGGCGCGCTGGCGCTGCTCGACGCGCATTTCCGCCCGGTGCAGTGTACGCGCCAGTATCTGGCCACGCTGGCCGCCGCACGGGCGCAAACGCAGGCCCGGCACGCGGCCTGGCGCGCGGCGCTGGCGCAGGCCGCGCCGGCGAACGAAGAACAATTGCAGGCACTGGCGACGCGCCTCGCCGATGACACGATTGCCATGCAGCGCCAGCTGCTGGTCGACGTCAGCGACTGGGCTGCTCCCGGCGCCCCGGTCGATGCGCTGGCGGCGCGCCAGCTGCGCGAACTGCTCGGGCAGGCGCGCCCCGGCTGGCGCATCGAACCGGTGTGGCTGGACACGTCCGGCGCCGCGCCGCGCTACCGCCAGGCGCGCAACGCTGCCGGCCGCGTGCTGGGCCTGGACTGGCCGGTGCAGGACGAGCCGCTGGTGGACGTCCACCCCGGCGACGTGTATTACGCGCCCGACGCGGCCTCCACAGCCGTGGCGGCCGCCTGCGGCAGCGGCCTGCTCGCCGCCTGGCGCGCGCGCGGCGTGCTCGTCAACCTGCTGGTGCGTGACGGTGGCGGTGGCGACGACGCCATGGCAGTGCCCGCGCCGGCAGCCGCCGACCGCCTGCTGTGCGCCTCAGCGGCGATTGCACAACAGTTGACGGCCGATTCGGGCACCGGTGCGGCGTAAAGCCGGCCACCATGATTTCCGCGCGAGCCCGACGGCTTATAATAGCGGTTGACCAGAATTGAGCTACTTGGCAATCATGCAAACCACCACCCATCACACGACGGCCGCCCCGGTCGCCGGTTCCTACGTCAACATCGCCGCCTACAAATTCGTCAGCTTCGACGACACCGAAGACGCGCGTCCGAAGTTCCAGGCGATCTGCGCGCAGCTGAACCTGAAAGGCACCATCCTGCTGACGCCGGAAGGCATCAACATGTTCCTGTCCGGCCTGCCGGCGGACATCGACAGCTACCTGGCCTGGCTGCGCAGCGACGCGCGCTTCGCCGACATTGACGTCAAGTACAGCCATTCGGAAGAACAGTCGCACAAGCGCATGCTGGTGAAGATCAAGAAAGAGATCATCACCATGCGCATGCCGCTGATCAAACCGGAACTGGGCCGTGCCCCTTCCGTCGAAGCGACCACCCTGAAACGCTGGCTCGACCAGGGTCACGACGACGATGGCAAGCCGGTCGTGATGGTCGACACGCGCAACGATTTCGAAGTCGACGTCGGCACCTTCGAGAACACGGTCGACTACCGCATCGCCAAGTTCACCGAGTTCCCGGACGTGATCGCCGCCCACAAGGACGATTTCGCCGGCAAGACCGTGGTCACCTTCTGCACCGGCGGCATCCGCTGCGAAAAGGCGGCGATCCACATGCAGAACATCGGCTACGACAACGTCTACCAGTTAGAGGGCGGCATCCTGAAATACTTCGAGGACGTCGGCGGCGCCCATTACACGGGCGACTGCTTCGTCTTCGATTACCGCACCGCGCTCAACCCGAAGCTCGAACCGACCGTCACCACCCAGTGCTTCGCCTGCCGCGCCGTGGTCACCCCGCGCGAGCAGCTCTCGCCGCAGTACGTGTACGGGGTGTCGTGCCCGCATTGCGCGGACCAGGCAAGCGCTGCATGACGAGCGTGCGCGGCCAGATCCTCAGGATGGCCGCGCTGCGTGCGGCCGCCCTGGTCGTCGCGCACCCGCGCCTGGACCTGTTCCTGCGCCGCCAGATCTACCGTTTCCCAACGCTCGCCGGCCGCGTCCGTGCAGCCGTCGCCCAGTCACGCCGCAGCGACTGGCAAACCGTGCCGGTCCATCTCTCCGACGAAACCGAGCTGACCGACAGCGCGCGCGAGGTGCTGCGCGACCTGCGCCGCGCCATCGACCGCACCAGTACGCCGTAGCCACCGCCGATGCGCATCGTCCTCGACCTGCAAGCCTGCCAGGCTTCCAGCATGCAGCGCGGCATAGGGCGCTATTCGATGGCGCTGGCGCTGGCCATGGCGCGCAACCCGGCCGGTCACGACCTGCGCATCGTCCTCAACGACGCCTATCCCGACAGCGTCGCCGCGATCAGGCAAGCCTTCGACAGCCTGCTGCCGCAGTCGCACATCACCACCTTCGCCGTACCGTTGCCGGCAAGCGAAGCCGATCCGCGCAACCGTTGGCGCCTGCACAGCGCCGAACGGATCCGCGAACACTACCTTGCCGGCCTGCGTCCCGACGTCGTCCACGTTGCCAGCCTGTTCGAAGGACTGGGCGACAACGCCATCACCTCGGTGCCGCACGACGAAGGCCGTTTCGCCAGCGCCGTCACGCTGTACGACCTGATCCCGCTGGTGTACAAGGAACGCTACCTGGGCGACCCGAGCGTGGCCGCCTGGTACCGGCGCAAGCTGGAGAACATCAAACGCGCCGACCTGCTGCTGGCGATTTCGGGATCGGCGCGCCGCGAAGGCGCCGAGCTGCTCGGACTGCCGCCTGAGCGCATCGTGAATATCTCGTCGGCGGTGGACGCCCGCTTCCACCCGCGCGTGCTGGCGCCGCAGGCGCGCAGCGCACTGCTGGCGCGCCTTGGCCTGCGGCGCGAATTCATCATGTACACCGGCGGCATCGACTACCGCAAGAACATCGAAGGGCTGATCGAAGCCTATGCCGGGCTGGCGCCGCCGCTGCGCCGCCAGTACCAGCTGGCGGTGGTCTGCAGCGTCCAGGCGCCCGAGCGCGTCCGCCTGGAGCGCCTCGCGGCAAAGCGCGGCCTGGCGCAGGACGAGCTGGTACTGACCGGCTTCGTGTCCGACGACGACCTGGTTGCGCTCTACAACTGCACCGCGCTGTTCGTGTTCCCCTCGCTGCACGAAGGTTTCGGCCTGCCGGTGCTGGAGGCGATGGCTTGCGGAGCAGCGGTGATCGGCTCGAACACCAGCAGCATTCCGGAAGTGATCGGCCGCGCCGACGCCCTGTTCGATCCAGCCCGCATTGGCGACATCGGCGCCGCCATGGCCGCCGTCCTCGCCGATCCGGCGCGCCAGGCCAGCCTGCGCGCGCATGGCCTGGCGCAGGCCGCCCGGTTTTCCTGGGAGGCCAGCGCACGGCGCGCGATCGAGGCCTTCGAAGAGGCCCATGCGCGCCACCCCCGCACGCACGCCACGCGCGTGGCGGCGGCCGGCGCCGCGCCCGCCAGGCCGCGCCTGGCCTGGGTCGTGCCGGCAGTGCCCGCACGCTCCCCTGCCGGCCTGTTGGCGGCGCTGGCGCAGTACTACGACATCGAACTGGTGCCGGCGCAGGAAGGCGCCTGGTTCGAGGCCAACGCGGACGGCTTCGAGCGCATCGTCTACCAGGTCGGCAATGTGGCCGGCCTGGCGCCCCTGCTCGACCTGCTGGAACGCCACCCGGGCATGGTCGTGCTGGACGACTTCTTCCTCGGCCAGGCCATCAGCGATGCCGAAGCCGGCCAGGGCCCGGCCGGCCGGTATTACCGCGCGCTGTACCTGGCGCACGGTTACGCGGCGCTGGCCGAGGAAAAGGACACGGGCCGGGCGGCATCCTGCCTGGCCTACCCGTGCAACAAGACGGTGCTCGATCGTGCCACCGGCGTGATCGTGCCCGCGGCCGATATGCTCGCGCAGGCCACGCACTGGTACGGCGCCGCCTGCGCCGCCGGCTGGCGCGTGCTGGCGCCGGCCGCGGCGCCGGCGCATGCCGCCGCGCTGTACCACGACGCCATCGAAGCGGCTGCGCACGAGGGCGCGCGCGCGGCCGAACGGCGCCTGCTGGCAGCGATCGCCGCCCTGGGCAGCGCCGTGCCCGAGGCCGACCTGCTGCAGACAGCGGCGGCGATCGCCGCCAACCGGCCGCGCGGCGGTGCGCGCCAGGTACTGGTCGACGTCGGGCACCCGCCGGCGCCCGCCGAAGAAGCGCTGCTGCGCGCGCTGCTCACGCAAGCGCCGCCGGGCTGGCGTATCGAGCCGGTGCGCCATGACGGCAGCCGCTACTGCTACGCGCGCCGTTTCACGCTCGGCCTGATCGGCCGGGCCGACCTGGAGCTCGACGACGCCGTGGCTGACGCCGGCGCGGGCGACGCCTGGCTCACGCTCGTCCCCGATGGTGCAGCGGCGCCTGCGGCGTGGCTGGCGCGCGGCGTCGTCGCCTGTAGTTTCGACGCCGGCGCCAACGTTGACGGTGCGGCCGGTCTCCTGGCGGCCGCGCTCGACCGGGCTGGCCGCGCATGATTGGGCACATGATCAGGCACATGAAGCGCCTGGCGCGCACCCTGCTCGCGCACGCACCCGGCCTGCAGCGGCTGCTGCGGACAATCAAGCTACGCCTGCGGCCCTTGCCGCCGCGGCGCATGCATGTCCCGCTCGACGCCAATGACCTGTCGCCGGACGCGCAGGCCGCTCATGACGCCCTCAAGGCGCAGCTGCGGCAGCGCTGACGCCGATGCGCATCGTGATCGACCTGCAGGCCGCGCAGACGGCCAGCCGCTTCCGCGGCATTGGCCGCTATGCGACGGCGCTCGCGCGCGCCATGCTGCGCAACGCCGGCCCCCACGAGATCTGGCTGGTGCTCAACGCCGCGCTCGAAGACAGCATCGGCGCGTTGCGCGCCGATTTCGACGGCCTGCTGCCGCAGGAGCGCATCCGGGTATTCGAGACGCCGGGACGCGTGGCCGAAACCGACCCGAACGCGGCGCCGCGCACCCGCGCCGCCGAGATGCTGCGTGAAGAATTCATCGCCAGGCTGGCGCCCGACGTCGTGCTGGTAACGAGCCTGTTCGAGGGTTATCTCGACGATGCCGTCGCTTCGGTCGGCACGTTTATCGGGGGCGCGCGCACCGCCGTGATCCTGTACGACCTGATCCCGCTGCTCAATCCGGACAGCTACCTGGGCACGCCCGACCTGCGTCAGTTCTACATGCGCAAGATCGATTCGCTCAGGCGCGCCGGCCTGCTGCTGTCGATTTCCGATTACGCGCGCACGGAAGCGATCGGGGCGCTCGGCCTGGCGCCGCAGCGCGTGGTGGCCATTTCCAGCGCCGTCGACGAGGTCTTCGCCCCCGGCAGTGCGACGGCGGCGCAGCTGGCCGCGCTGTGCCGCCGTGTCGGCATCGTGCGTCCCTTCGTGATGTGCGCCCCCGGCGGCTACGAAGCGCGCAAGAACCTGGCCGGCCTGCTCGCGGCCTACGCCCTGCTGCCGGAGCAGGTGCGCGCCGGCCATCAGTTGGTGGTGGCGAGCCGCCTTTCAGATGCGCAGCGGCGCGAACTGGAAGATCATGCGGCGCGCCATGGGGTGACGGCGGACGAACTGGTCCTGACGGGTTACGTCAGCGATGCGGAACTGGTGGCCCTGTACGGGGTGGCGACGCTGTTCGTGCTGCCTTCCCTGCACGAAGGCTTCGGCCTGCCGGCGCTCGAAGCCATGGCTTGCGGCGCCGCCGTCATCGGTTCGAACAGCACCAGCATTCCCGAAGTGATCGGCCTGGACGAGGCGCTGTTCGACCCGGCCTGTCCGCGCGCGATCGCGGCGCGGATGGAGGCCGTGCTGGTGGACCCAGCCTTGCGCGAACGCCTGCGCACGCACGGGCGCGCGCAGGCACGCAAGTTCTCCTGGGACCAGACCGCCCGGCGCGCGCTGCGCGCGCTCGAACAGCACACCGCTACCAGTGCTGCCCTGGCGCCGCGCGGCAGCGAAGCGCTGGTGGAGGCGCTCGCCGCGCTCCCCGGTTTGCGCGCCGACGCATCCACGCTGGTGCAGCTGGCGCTGTGTTTCGCCGCCATGCCCGACCTGGCCGCGCCGCGCCGGCTGCTGCTCGACCTGGGCGCGTTACAGGAAATCCCGCACGCGGACGCACAGGGCATGCACGGGGTAGCGCTGGTGTCGGTCGTCCTGAACGCACGCGGCGGCCCCTGGCATCACCGTCATGCGCCGGCGCCGGGCGCAAGCGGAGCGGGCGCGGTCGCCGACATCCGCACCGGCGACGTCCTGCTCACCCTGGGGGGTACGTCGGCCACGCTGGCCGCGGCCTGCGCCGACGGGCTGTATGCGCACCTGGTCCGGCTGGGAGTCCGGCTGGTTTTTTTCGTCGGCGATGGCGCCTGCCCGCTGCCGCGGGCGGACGACGCCGGCTGGATCGGCGCCCTGCCCGCCGAGGTCGACGCCTTCCTGTGCACGACGGGAGAGGTGGCGGCCACGGTGCGGGCACTGCGCGCTCCGCTGCCGCACACGCGGCGCGCCGGCGTGGTGGCCGCACTCGATGACGGCGCCTGCGGCGATGCGCGCGCACGCGCCGTCGATTGGGTGTGCGCCGCGCTGGCGCGGGCGAGCTAGCTGCGCGCCGGAGAAAAACCGGCCGGCCCGCCGCCGGCGCGCTCCCTCTCCTGCGCCGCCCGCAGTGCCGTCAGCATGTTGCACAGCCGTTCGCCGAGGTGCGAATAACGGTGCGCCGCGCGCCAGCGCGCCGCTTCCGCCTGCACCGCCCCGATGCGCGCGGCGCCGGCCGCGATATCGTCGATCAGCGCGCCGATGCCGGCGGCGATGTCGGCGGGCGTTTGCCCGGGCAGGCGGAAAGTGACGCGGCTGACGTCGTCGAAGATCGCCAGCGGCGTCACCGCCACCGGCCGGCCGCTGGCCAGGCCATAACGCACCGCGCCGCTGGACGATTCGCCGGTGTTCTGGTACGGGAACACGATCAGGTCGGCGGCGTCCAGGCGTCCCAGGCTGGCATGGTCTTCGAGGAAATCGGTGCAGAGATCGACGTGGTCGCCGACGCCGAGCGCCTGCGCCAGGGTGCGCACCTGCGCCACTAGCTCGCGCGACTCGCCGACCGGATACTCCGCATTGACCATGTTCAGGCGCACGTCGCGCCCCTGGCTGCGCAGCAGCGCCAGCGCCTCAACCAGCTGCGGCAAGCCCTTGTGCGGCAGGAAGAAGCCATATGAGGCGATCGTGAAGTTGCTCGGCGCCCTGGGTAGCACCGGCGCCGGCGCCGGCGTCGATGCCGGTGTCGGTGTCGGCTCCGGCCAGTCCAGCACGCCATGCAGGAACAGCGTGACGTTATCGAGCAGCCCGTAATGCTTGAGCCGGTTCAGGTCGCCCGGCGCATGGACCAGCACGCGCCCGCAGCCGCGCAGCCCCGGCAGCAAGAGTTCGAGCCGCTTGTGCGGCACGTGCAGCGGGTCAATCGTGGCATGCAGCATCGCCACCACCACCCTGCCGGCCGCCTGCTGGGCGAGCAGGAACCCGTTCAGGTGCTCGAGCCTGAAGAAGCCGTAGTTGAATTGCAGGACCAGCGTGGTGATGCCGGCGGCGTCGATGGCGGCGGCAAGTTCGTCGAGCGTATCGGCATCGCCCGACTCCCAGCAGCGCACCACGGCCGGCCCGTCGGCGGCGGTGCGCTGTTCGGCATGCGGGGCAAATACGGTTACGTCGGCCGGCAGGTTGCGGACCAGGTGCGCCGAATAGGTGGCGATGCCGCACTTGGTATTCCAGGTGGTGATCCAGCCGATCTTCTGCTCGGCCGGCGCGGCCGGCGCCGCAAAGGCGCGCGCGGCGTCGACCAGGCGCGCGGCGACGTCGCGCCAGCGGAAGCGGGCGAGCAGCAGTTCGCGCCCGCGCTCGGCCTTCTGGCGGCGCTGCGCCGGCGTCGCCTCGAACACCTCGCGCATGGTGCGGCCCAGGTGTCCCTGGTCCGGCTCGGCCCACATCGAACCGAACAGCGAGAAGTGGGTTTGCGCCGGCGCGAAGCTGAAGTCGACCAGCCAGGCGGTTTCCGGCGTGCAGAAGTCGAGCTGGCCGCTCCAGCCGGTCGTGATCACCGGCAGGCCCGACAGCATCGCCTCGGCCATCGGCATGCCGAAGCCTTCCGCCCGGCTCGGCGCCACCAGCGCGTGGCATTGTTCCAGCAAACCTTTCAGTTCGGCGTCGCTCATGTCCTCCTCGAGGATCACGACGTCCGGGTAGAGCGGATAGTCGCGCCGCGCCGCGGCCAGCCAGGTGTGGACGTCGTTGTGCGGATTGGCGAAGGTCTTGATCACCAGCGTCACGTCGTCGGCCGAGGTGAAGGCGGCGCCGTAGGCGCGCAGCAGCACGTCGGCGCCCTTGCGCGGGAAACACGAGGACACGTGCAGGAAGCGAAAGCCCCGTCCCGGGCAGGCGCGCGTGCGGTCGGCGGCGACGCGTTCCCAGTGGTCGACGCCGCAGCCCGAGGTCGCCATCGGCACGTGTACGCCCTGGTCGATCATGACCTTGTGCACGTGCGCCGACAGGCAGGTCATGCCCTGCAGGTGTTCGTTGAAGGAGGTGACCCATTCGTCCGGGAAGGCCGACTCTTCCCAGGCGTAATGGTGCAGCATGTTGATGCGTCCGCGCATGTCCGCGACGCGCGGCGGGTACAGGTTGCGGCTGCTGACGTCGGCGTCTTCCGGGCGCAGCGCGGCGATGCGCCGGTGCAGGCGCGCGACCTCCGGATTGGCCGCGAGGAAGGCGGCACTGGCCGGAAAATCGCCCGGGCCTTCGGTCGAATGCAGGCCGACGTCGTGGCCCAGTTCGCCCAGCGCCAGCGCCGTCTCGCGGTTGAGCAGCGCCAGGCTGTAGCTGCTGTCGAAGGGGCCTTCGATGCGCCAGGACAGGCGCTCGGGCAAGGGGCGGCTGCGGCGCACCTGTTCGGTTTGCTGCAGGTTGGCAGCCATGATCTCGGCCAGCCATTTCAATTCGTCGTCGTCCGCGTGCGGCACGTTGCGGTACGCGGCGGCGACGTCGCGCAGCAGCGCGCGGTAGCGCGCCGCCGACTGCGCCTGCCGCTGTTCCCACGGCTGCGCGGCGGCCGGCGCGTCGTTCGCCACCAGGCGCTCGAGCGCCGCCACGGCCGCGATCGCGCTGCGGTCCCAGGAAAAGCGCTGCGCCTGGCGCAGCCCGTGTTCGCGCGCGCGCTCGCGCAGGCCGGCGTCGTCCAGGTAACGCCGCAGGCAGGCGGCGATCGCCTCTACCGAGGCGGGGTCGAACAACGCATCGGGATTGCCGATCACTTCCGGGATGCTGGTCGCGTCGGCGCCGATAACGGGCGCGCCGCAGGCCATCGCCTCGAGCACCGGCAAGCCGAAGCCCTCGTGCCGGGACGGGAACACGAACAGCTCCGCCAGGTTGTAGAGCATGACCAGTTCGTCGTCGCCGACATAGCCAGTCAGCACCAGTTCGTCCGCGCGCAGGCCGGCCCGGGCGGCCAGGTTTTCCAGGTTGACCTGGTCGCCGCGGCTGATCTTGCTGGCGATGACGAGCTGGTAGTCGGCGCGATGGTGCGCCGGCTGGCGCGCATAGGCGTCGATCAAGCCCTCGAAATTCTTGCGGCTGTCGAAGCCGCCGGGCGCGTACATCAGGATCTTGCGGCGGATGCCGAGGCGCGCGCGCAGCGGCGCCGTCAGTTCGTCGGGCAGGCGCATGGGCTGGAAGCGGCCGTCGACCGCGGTCGAGATGTTGACGACGCGCTCCGGGTCGAGGCCCAGTGTCGCCACGGCCTCGGTGCGCGAGTATGCCGAGATCGACAGCAGCAGGTCGGCGCGGCGCAAGGAGGCGATCTTGCGCTCGTAGTACTGGCGCAGGATCGCCGTCGGCAGGTAGACGTCGGGCCGCAGGTAGGGAATCAGGTCGTACAGGATCGCCACCGTCCGCGTGCCGGGCGTGGCCGGCCCGATGTGGGTGACGGCATCGTCGACATAGCCTTCGAACAGGCTCGACACGAGCACGACGTCGGCCTGCAGTTCGAGCAGGAAGTGGGCGCGGATATGCTCGGCCGCGCGGGCGCGCCACTGGTTGACCGGTTCCTGCTCGGCGACCGGTTGCGGGACCGCGAACACGCGGAGGCGTTCGGGCGGCACCAGGCCGGCGAAGGCGGCGCGGATGTCGGCGATGCTGCCAGGGAAGGCGCCGCTCAGCGCGAGCCAGACCTCGTGCCCGCCGGCGTTGCGCGCGATCGCCTGCGCAATCGACAGGGAGTAACGCCCGATGCCGCGAAACCGGCTTTCGGTCTGGGCGCCCTGCAGGTCGATCAGAATCCGCATCATGTTTTCCCTTCGTCCACCGCGTTCTTCAGGTCTTCGTACAGGCGGGCGGCATTGCGCGACAGGCGGCGCGAGAGCGCCGGCGCCCCGCCCTGCCTGAGCACCACCATGGCGCCGTGTTGCGTCGCTTGTGACGCTTGCGATCCTGCGCCGGACGCGCCGCGGCTGCCGAGCCTGCCGCGCAGACGCGCGACCTGGCGCAGCGTCCAGCGCAGCACACGTGCGCTGAAGGTACGCGACTGGCGCGCGCGCAGGCCGGCCTGGCGCAGCGGCGCGCTGACGCGCCACGAGCGGCTGCGGTAGACCAGCGCCAGTTCCTCGCGCAGGGCTTCGGCGCTGCGCCACCAGTGCTCGGCCTTGTGGCGCTGCTCGGCCACCTCGAGGTTCGCCGCGTCGCGCTCGGCGCGCATGCCGCCGTAGAGCTGCTCGCGCTCCCTGACCGCGGCTTCCAGCTCGCTGACCGTGGCTTCGCGCTCCCTGGCCTCGGCTTCGAGCGCGCCGATCCGGGTCCGTGCGAGCGCGCCATGCGCGACCTGCTCATGCAGCAGCAGCGTCTCGCGTCCCAGTTCGGCCAGGCGCGCGGACAGGCGCGCGCACTCGGCCTGCGCCGCCTCCTGCTGTGCCGCCGCCGCCTCCTGCTGCGCCGCCGCGGCGGCGTGCGCGGCGTGCAGTTCGTCTTCGCATGCGCGCAGCTGCGCCGTGGCCTGGTCGGCGCGGGCGCGCTCGTTGGCGACGGCGACGTTGCACAGCCCCCAGCTGGCCAGGCCGCTCAGTTCGACCGTGTCGAAGATATTCGGCGGCACCGCGAAGGCGGCGGCGAGCTCCGGGTGTTCGTCGGCGATGTAGAAACGGTTCAGGCCATCGAAATAGACGAAGCGGTAGCCGGCGGCGGTCACCAGCGGATCCCAGCCGGCATAATCGGTGGCGGGCGAATTCGGGATCGTGGCCTCGACCACCAGCACCCAGGGGCGCAGTTGCGTGCTGTCCCAGCCGCGCAGCACTTGCTCTTCGAAGCCTTCGACGTCGATCTTGAGCCAGTGCACATCCTTGTCGACCAGCGCCGACAGCGCCGACTTGAGCGTCAGCACCGGCACGTGCATGCGCTGCACTTCGTAGCCGCGCTCGCTTTGGTGGCGCTCGGCATAGGCGGCAATCGCCGTGCTCAGGCCGGTATCGGCGAAGATGTTGAGTTCCAGCGTGCCCTCGGTCGCGCCGAGGGCGACCTGCAGCACGATCTCGTCCGGCCGGTCCTGGCGCAGCATGTCGGCAAACGCGGGAACCGGCTCGACGTGGATGCCGCGCCAGCCGTGCTCGTAGAAGGCGCGGCTGATCGAGTCGATGCGCGGATGCTGGGCGCCGACGTCGACGTAGGTGCCGTTCGGGATATGGCCGAGCGCACGCCAGAGCATGACGTCCTCGAAATTCTGCGCGTATGAAAGAAAACCCATCAGTTCGTCTCTTCCCGCTCGCGCTCGATGACAAATCGGGCGTCGAGGCTATTACTACCAATAAAGAAATGGCGGCCGGTGTTGACCACGTCGAACACCAGCAAGTTGTCGACCCATTCGTAATTGTCCGCCAGGTGCGTATCGGAGCTGACCAGGGCCGGCGACACCGAATACGAACCCGGCCCCAGGGTGCAGGTAAACGGCAGCCGGAAGCGGATCGTTTCGCCGGCGCGCGGCGCCTCGGCGACCTGTTCGGTATGCCAGGTGTTGCTGCCCCAGATGACATGGCCTTGCTTGTCGCGGATCATGTAGCCGAGCACCAGCCGCGGCAAGTCCTGGCGCACACTGACGTCGAGGCGCAGTTCGACCTGCTGGCCGACGTTGACGACCGCCAGTTCGGCGCCGGAAGCGGCATCGACCAGGCGCAGGTCGGCCACGCGCGCCTCGCCCGAGCCGCTCCTGGTCATCAGCCAGCCATTCTTCTCGCGCCGCTGCTCCACCGTCAGCTTGGCGTTTTCCTTTTCGGTGACCATCGCGTTGTAATAATCGACCACTTCGTCCGGGGCGCCGTCCTTGAGTACCTGCCCCTTGTCCATCAGGATGACCCGGTCGCACAGGGTGCGCACGTCGCTCAGGCTGTGGCTGACGAAGATGATCGACACGCCCTCGTCGCGGAACTGGCGGATGCGGTCGAAGCTCTTGTGCTGGAAATAGCTGTCGCCGACCGACAGCGCCTCGTCCACGATCAGCAGGTCGGGACGAAAGGCCGTCGCCACGCTGAAGGCGACGCGCATCTGCATGCCGCTCGAGTAGGTGCGCATCGGCTGGTCGAAATAGGCGCCGATCTCGGCGAAGGCTTCGATCGCGGGCATGGCGCGCTCGATCTCGCTCCAGGAATACCCCATCAGGCCGGCGGAATGGTAGACATTGTCGCGGCCGGACATGTCGCTGTTAAAACCCATGCCCAGTTCGAGGATCGCGGCCACGCGGCCGCGCATGTGGACCGCGCCCTCGGTGGGCTGGACGGTTCCGGTAATCATCTTGAGCAAGGTACTCTTGCCTGCGCCATTCTGCCCGATGATGCCGATGGCCTCACCGGCCCTGACCTCGAAATTCACGTGGCGCAATACCCAGCGCTCTTCGCGCGGGGCGATCGTGGGCACGAACCAGGACGCCATCCGCCGCAGTTCGCCGCCCCAGCGGCGGTAGGATTTGCCCAGGTTAAGCACCTGCAGTTCGCCGCTCATAATTGATCCACCATTTCAGGGCTGGCCTTGCGGAACAGCACGAGGGAGACGGCGGAGAACAGGAGGCCGATCAGGAAGGTCGTGCCGAGTCCGCTCCACTCGGGAGTGCGGTCGTACACCAGCACGTCCTGGTAAGCGGTCACGAGCGGGATCAGGGGATTGAGGCTCAGCCACGACCGGTATTGCGCGGGAATGATGTTCACCGTGTACACGATCGGCGTGAACCAGTAGACGAATTGCATGATCACCGGCACGACCTGGCCGACGTCGCGCACGAAGACGTTGAGCACGCCGCACAGCAGGCCGACGCCGACGGCCAGCGTGATCGCCACCAGCATCAATAGCGGCAGCCACAGTATCGCCAGCCCCGGCGCATGGCCGAGCGTGCCGAAGATGACGAGTATGGCCAGCAGCAGCAGCACGTTGTTGACCAGCGCGCTGCCGACCACCACCAGCGGCAGGGCGATTTTCGGGAAGGCCAGCTTCTTGAGGATGTTGCCGTTGTCGATGAACAGCGTCAGGCAACGGTTGACGATTTCCGCGAACAGCGACCAGCCGAGCGTGCCGGCCATCAGGTAGATGGCATAGGCGTAGCGGTTGTCGATGCCCGGCAGCTTGGCCGAGAGCACGGCCGAGAGCACGAAGGCGAAAATCAGGACCTGGGCCAGGGGATTGAGGATCATCCACAAGCCGCCCAGGCGGCTGCGGATGAACTTGGTTCGCAGTTCGGTGCGGATGGAGGAAACGATGAAGAAGCGGTAGCGCCAGGCGCCGGACAACATCCCAATCATGAGTCACTCTCTGGTCAAATGCGCCGTGTTGGCGCGGCACCTCAGCGAGACGGACATGGCGCCCGGGCATGACGGCGCGGGCCTGGACGCGGCAGCGGCGGGCTGCGCGTTTGGTTGGCGATTATACAGCCTGCTCAGCATGCGGTAGCGCGTCCGCTCAGCCGCGCAGCGCACTTCAGCCCCCCGGCCACAGCGCCCAGGCCGACACCGCGACCCAGGCCAGCACGGTGACCACCAGTTGCCAGTCGGCGAACAGGACGTCGGTCGGCGATTCGCCGCCGTCGAGCTGCTCGACCACGTACCAGTAGCGGAACAGGCCGAACAGCACCAGCGGCACCGTCATCACCATTTCCGGACGGCTCGACATCACGAACATGCTGTAGAAAAACAGTGCACCGGTCGCCGACATTTCGGCATAGCGGTCGATCAGCCCCACCGAATATTTCTTCAGCACCTTGCGGCCATCGTCGCCGTTGTGGCTCAGTTCCTGGCGCCGCTTGACCGACGCCAGGTACAGCGCCAGGCACAGGGTCGTCACGAACATCCATGCCGACAGCGGCACGCTGAGCGCGGTGGCGCCGGCATACACGCGCAGCACGAAGCCGATCGCGATGGTGAAGATGTCGACCACCGGTTCGTGCTTGAGCGCGAAGGTGTAGGCCAGGTTCAGCACCAGGTAGCCGGTAATGACCAGCATGGTCGGCGCCATCGCGAACCAGCCCCAGATCAGCACGCCATACAGCAGGGCCAGCACGGCAGCGGCGGCCCGCATCGAGACGATGCCGGCCGCGAGCGGGCGCGTGCGCGACTTGGTCGGATGCAGGCGGTCGCGTTCGACATCCTGCATGTCGTTGACGACATAGGTCGCCGATGAGGCGATGCAAAACAGAAATACCGCCATCAGTGCGCGCTGCACCGATTCGGCGCGCATGAATTCGCTGGTGAAGACGAGCGGCGCCAGCACGAACGCGTTCTTGATCCACTGCTTCGGCCGCATCAGCTTGAGCAGGCCCAGCACCTGGCCGGACGTGGAGCGGGTAAGGACGGGATCGCGCATGACGTTGGGACCTTTCAGCAAAGAGGGCTGGAAAAAGGAAAAAGGACCGCGCCGGCCTCACACCTGCAGCAAGGCTTCCAGCGCCGCCAGGGGCGTACGCGCATATGCGCCAGCACCCGGAGCGCGGCAGATCGTCATCGCGCGCCCGCCAGCTGGCCGCGCATCGCCGCCGCCTCTTCGAACACGGCGGCGAATTTGTCGAGCGTGGCATCGAAGGCGTAGAGCGCGCGCGCCCGGGCGGCGCCGCGCTCGACGTCCGGGCGCGCGCCTTGCAGGCGGGTGAGCGCCGCGGTGACCGAGGCGGCCGAACGCGGCTGCACGATCTCGCCCATGCCGGTGGCCAGCACCGGCTGGCGTACGCCCGGCAAGTCGCTGGCGATGACCGGAATGCCGCGCATCATCGCTTCGACCTGGACGATGCCGAAGGCTTCGAATGGATTTATGGATGGCAAGGCAAACACGTCGAGCGAGGCATAGAAATCGTCGAGCGCCGCATCCGGCAGGAAGCCGAGCAGCTTGATGCGGGTATCGCCCGCCATGCGCTGGCGCACCCGGTCGATGACCGAGCCGCCCGCCACTGCGTTGAAGTCGCCGGCGATGAGCAGGCGCGCCTGCGGATCGTCCAGCGCGCGGAAGCCCTCGACCAGGAATTCGACGCCCTTCTCTTCGACGATGCGGCCGAGGAAGCCGACGTGCATGCCGGCGCCGTCGCGGTAGGCCGGGGTGCCGCCGGTGCGGATGTGGCAGGTGCCGGGAATGACCTTGCGCCGCGCCGTCAGGGCCTGGCGCAGGCGCGAATGGTCGGCATAGTCGTCCGAGGTCACCGTGACGAAGGCCGCGCGCCGCGCCGCCATGGCGGTGGAGAGGTCGAGCACCTTGTTCTGGAGGCGGCCGGCCAGCGTCGGCGGCAGGCTGACGTCGCACTGGTAGGTCATCACCACCGGCGCCCGGCTGGCGGCGGCCACCAGGCCCGCTTCGAGCATCGGCGCGTGGATGTTGACCACGCGCGCGTTGGCCGACTCGCGCCGGATGGTGGCAACAAAGGAGGGGCTGATCACGCCCTTGCCGAGGCGCAGCGCCACCGGCGTGCGCACCACGCGCACGCCATTGAGCATTTCCTCGCGCGGCAATGCGGGCGCATGCTGCGCGGCGACGACGGTGATGCGCCAGCCGCGCGCGGCCAGCCCCTCGGCCACGTCGCGCGCGACGTTGGTCAGGCCGCTGACGTAGGGACGGTAATAATTGAGTGCGATGACGAGATCGTTCATGGGGTTGTCGTGGGGTGGCGGTTCAGTTGCGCGCGACCATGACCACGCCGAAGATGATGATGAAGATCCCGACCCAGCGCATCAGCGGCACATGTTCGTTCAGGACGAACACGGCCAGCAGCGCCGACAGCACATAGGTCAGCGACAGTGCCGGCTGCAGCACCGTCAGCGGCATCGTGCGCAGCAGCCAGATCCAGATCGCGGCCGGGATCGCGTACATGACGATCCCGGCCACGATGAGTGGATTGAGCATGACGTGCCATACCAGGCCGGGAATGCCGCCCTCCCACTGCTGCGGCAGCTTGCCGGCTCCCCACTTCATGCACAGGGAACCGAGCGAGCCGATGCCGACGCCGAGTCCGACCAGAAGCCAATTGTGTAGCGGATACATAGGCTGATTGTCCAGTTCAATGAATCAGCGCGCGGCCTGGGCTGGCTGCCGCGCGCACGGTGTCAAACTCACTCCTTCGATGGCATAGCTGAGGACGCGCCCGTCGCCGCCGCCGACGCTGGCCGGCGCAACGCCGCCGGCGGCGGAACGCAGTTCGACGCGCGAGGCGCCCTCGGGCACGGCGAAACCGATCTCGCCCTTGCCGCCCTGCAGCGGAAAACGCTTCACCACATTGCCCGCCGCCACGATCAGGGCATCGTCGCCCTTGACCGCTTCGTAGCGGTGATGGACCCGTACCCGCAGTTCGCGGGCACAACTGTCACGCAGTTCGACCTCGGCCCGTTCGGCCATCCAGCGGCCCCAGCCCTCGTCGTGATGAAAGCCGCGGCCGAGCATGAACGGCGCCGCGGCGGCCGGAACGATCTCGAAACCGGCGTTGTGCCAGATCGCCGTCGCCGCGGGCGCGCCGGCGCCGCGCGCCTTGAGCACGTGCGTCACCGCCGCCTTGCGCCCGTCGTAGCCGTGCTCCAGCCCATAGATATAGCCGCCGCCCTGGAGTTCGGTCGGGTACACGAGCGCGACGTCGGGCAGCAAATAAGCGATCCAGCGGCTGTAGAGGAACGGGTGGGGATCGAGTTCCGGTCCGACCTGCAGTACGGCGTGCGCCGGCAAGACGGCGCGCGCCGCCGCCACCCCGCGCAATTCGTCCGACAGGCGCGCCGTTGCGCCATGGCGGCTGAACGTGCTCGAGCGCTCCCACGACACCAAGCCTACCAGCCCCAGCGCCGCCAGCACACAGGCGGCATGGGCGAACACCCGCAGGCGCACGCCCGAGCCGGCGCCGCTGTAGCGTGCGCGCGACAGCAGCGCGCGCCCCGCCGGCGCCACCCGCCCCGCCGCGGCCCCGAGCAGGGTCGCCGCCGGCAGCGCCATGAACTCGATCGCCTTCATGCCGCCGTAACCGTAGTTCTGGCGCCAGAAGATCGCGAGTACCGCCAGGCTGCCCAGCGCCAGCCCGGCCGTCGCCAGCCACACGCGGCGCGGCGCGAACAGCAGCGCCAGCACCAGCACGATGCTGGCGAACAAGGGGCCGGCCTCCCCCAGGTAGCGGCGCACCGCCTCGATGTCGAAGGCGAGCAGCGTGAGCACCAGGTTGGCCGGGGTGATCGACGTGAACACGTCCGGGTAGAACAGGTTCGGTCCCTGCGCCGCCGCCGCACCGGTGGTCAATACCTTGAACGCGGTCGCGACGGCAAACGGCGCGGCCACCAGCGCCACCAGGGCGCACAGGGACAGTGTCCTGGCACTGGCCAGCCAGGCCGCACGGTCGCGCGCGACGGCCAGCACGAACAGGACCGCGCTGGCCGGGACGGCCACGGCCAGCAACTCCGGATAGGTCGCCAGCAAGGCGCCGAGAAAGATGCCGGCGGCAACGATGTTGCCGCGGGAAGCGTCGCCCGCAAGCGCGTGTCCGACCGTCCAATAGTAGCCGCCGAGGAAGACCAGGCCCCACATGGTGGCGAAATTCTCGTTGCCGTAAATGAACAGTGCGACCGGCGACAGCGCCACCGCCAGCAGGGCAAACGCGAGGAAGGCCCAGTCGCCGTCGGCCTCGCGCAAGAACCCCAGGCTGGCGCTGAAACCGAACAGCACGGCGGCAACGGCGAACAGCACCGGATAGACCTGCTCGAGCGGGGCGCCGGCGACACTCGAGAACAAGGCCAGCAGCGACTCGGCGCCGATGCGCGGCAGCGTGCCGAGATTGGCGCCGGCAACCGAGCTCAGTGGGTAGGCTGGATTGTGTGGAAAGGCATCGGCCAGGCTGTGCGTACGCAGCCAGTCCGCCGTGAAGATGTACCAGAGTTCATCGTGGATGCCGGTGCCCTCGATCGGCACCAGGGCGCCCGCCTTGAGCTGCCCCAGCAGGCGCCAGCAGAGCAGGCCGAGGGCGAACACCAGCGCGCAGGCGCCTGCCTTGCCCGCATGCGTCGAGAGGGAACGTGTCTTCCAGCCGGCCAGCGCGCAGGCGCCCAGCACGGCGAGCGTCATCCATGCCGATGAGTTGCCCGGAAAAAAATGCAACAGGATATTCATCGCGCAGACCAGCACCGCGGCGCCCAGCGCCAGGCGCGCCGGCAGGGCGGCGAAGCTGCCGTCCGTGTACAAGCGGGGAATGAACAGGCTTGTTGCGTTGATCGCCAGACAGGCGACCAGTAGCAGCGAAATTGTCAGTTCCACCCCAGCTCCCTCATGGCATGCCCATCAACGCAACGGAGACCTGGCGATTATACGCTGTTCTCGACCGTGGCCGACCTGCCGAGGCGCCCGCCCGCCATTCATCGGCCTGCGTGAAATCGCGCACAGTTCGCCGTTCCGATCCTGCGTTAGGATGACCTCACTGATGACACGCACACATGCTGCGCGACCACGACCACAGAGACAAGCACATGGCAACCGGCTCGACACCCGAAGAAAACGCAGATGCGCCGGTCGACCTGCAAGGCGGCGGCCAGAGCGTCGGCGTGCCTGCCGACGGCCAGCTCGAAGGCAGCGCCTTCAATCCGCTCGGCAACCCCGGCATGAAACACTGGCAGGCTGGCTACATCGAGCAACCCGGCCTGGAAGACCGCGGCAACGTCTTCTTTGCCGCCGTCGAAATGACGCGCATGCCGATGGTCGTGACCGATCCGCGCCAGCCGGACGATCCGATCGTGTTCGTCAACCGCGCCTTCCTCGACCTGACGCTGTACGAGGAAAAGGACCTGATCGGCCGCAATTGCCGGCTGCTGCAGGGCCCGCAGACCAATCCCGAAACGGTCGCCGAAGTGCGCGCGGCGCTGGCCGAACGGCGCGCCGTCGCCCTCGACATCCTGAATTACAAGGCCGACGGCACCCCATTCTGGAATGGGCTGTACATCGGCCCGATCTTCGACCAGGATGGCGAACTACTGTATTTCTTCGCTTCGCAGATCGACATCACCGAGCGCCGCATGAGCGAGCATTCCTCGCTGCAGGCGCAAAAAATGGAAGCGATCGGCCAGCTGACGGCCGGCATGGCCCACGATTTTAACAATCTGCTGCAAGTCATCAACGGCAACCTGGAGCTGGCCCTGCTGGCGATGGATAAATCGGGCGCTGGTGCCGAACCGATCCGCCGCGCCCAGCGCGCGGCCATGAAGGCCGGCAAGTTGACCCAGCAACTGCTGACCTTTGCCCGCAAACAGCGCCTGGAACCGCGGCGCGTCAACCTGAACGCGCTGCTGGTGGAATTTTCCGAATTGCTGGTGCGCACCCTGGGCGACCGGGTGGTCCTGCAACTCGACCTGAAGCCGGGCTTGCCTGCCTGCAAGCTCGACCCGACGCATTTCGAGATGGCCCTGCTCAACGTCCTGATCAATGCCCGCGACGCCATGCCCGACGGCGGCCGGGTGCGCGTCAGCACGCTGCTGGTGGCGGGCGGCGCCGACAGCGACGGTCAGGTGGCGGTCTGCATCGCCGACGAAGGCGAAGGCATGCCGCCGGAAGTGGCGCAGCGTGCCACCGAACCCTTCTTCACGACCAAGGGACCGGGCACCGGCCTCGGCCTGGCGATGGTGCATGGCTTCGTGCAGCAGTCGCGCGGGCAGCTCGAGATCGACAGCACGCCCGGCAAGGGCACCACGGTGCGCATGGTGTTTCCGGTGGACGGCGCCGGCGCGGGTACGGGTGCAGGCGCTCCTGAGGCCGACGCCGATGCCGCGCGCGCCGAAGAAAGCGCACGCGCCCGCATCCTGGTGGTCGAGGACAACGAAGACGTGCGCGAACTGGCCGAAACCATGCTCGAAGGCGCGGGCTACGCGGTGGTGTCGGCGCCGAGCGGCGAACAGGCCCTCACCCTGCTCGAAGAAGGCAGCGCGATCGACCTCGTGTTTACCGACGTGATGATGCCGGGCGGGATGAACGGCCTGCAACTGGCGGACCAGGTGCGCGCGCGCCGCCCCGGCACCCCGATCCTGGTCACCACCGGCTACATGGACGAATTGCCGACGGCACGCGGCCAGCGGCTCGACATCCTGAGCAAACCCTATCGCCAGGAAGATTTATTGGCGCGCGTGCGGGCGATTTTGCCGGGTTCATTCCCGTGAGCATCCGCCAGCCGTGAACAGAAGCGCACCATAGGGTGGGCTCTGCCCACGCGGTTCATCAGTTCCCAACTGAAACACATTTTCGAGTCCGACATTCAATAGACAGCGCCGTGGACGTAAAAAACCTGCGGCCTCGCGGCGCGCAGGTTTTTTTACAAAAGCAACCGTGCTTACTGCGGCTGCTTCGGCAAGCCACCCAGCAAGGCGGCAATCTTCTGCTTCGGCTTGGCCGGGGCGCCCGCCAGGTTCTGGTTGCTGTCCGGGCGCGGCGCGTTGGCCGGCTCGTACGGCTTCAGGAACCACGGGTCGACCTTTTCGCGGCGCGGCAGCGGGCCGGCGCCATAGCTGCGCTGTGGGCGGTCGCCGCGCTCGCCGCGTTCAAACTCGCTGCGGCGCGGGCCGCGTTCGCTGCGTTCGCCACGCTCCGGGCGTTCGCCACGCTGTGGACGCTCGCCGCGTTCGGCATGTCCGCGTGCGCGCACCGCGAAACCGGTCAGCTCGCCGCGTGTGATGTTTTGCTTGATCAGCTTTTCGATATCGGCCAGCAAGCGCTCGTCCTTGTCCGAATACACCGACAAGGCGTCTCCCGAAGCGCCGGCGCGGCCGGTACGGCCGATGCGGTGCACGTAATCCTCGGCGTTATACGGCAAATCGTAGTTGATCACGCACGGCAGGTCGGAAATGTCGAGCCCGCGCGCGGCGACGTCGGTCGCCACCAGCACTTCGATTTCCCCCTGCTTGAACGCCTCGAGCGCGGCCATGCGTTCCTGCTGGGTTTTATCCCCGTGGATGGCCGAGGCCTTGATGCCGGTCTGCTCCAGGTGGCGCGACAGGCGCGAGGCGCCAATTTTCGTGTTCGAGAAGATGATGACCTGCTTCAGCTCGCGCTGGCGGATCAGGAATTCGACGACGTCGCGCTTCTGCTCTTCGTCGACCTTGTAGACGATCTGCGTGACCTTCTCGGCGGTGGCATTGCTGCGCGCCACCTCGATCAGCACCGGCTGTTGCAGGAAGCTGTTGGCCAGCTTTTTGATTTCCGGCGAGAAGGTGGCCGAGAACATCAGGTTCTGGCGCTTCTTCGGCAGCAAGTTGATGATGCGCTGCAGGTCGGGCAGGAAGCCCATGTCGAGCATGCGGTCCGCTTCGTCCATCACCAGCATCTGCACCTGGCCCAGGCTGACGTTCTTCTGTTCGATGTGGTCGAGCAGGCGGCCCGGGGTGGCGATGACGATTTCGACGCCGCCCTTCAGGATGGTGGTCTGCCCCTTCATGTCCATGCCGCCGAAGACGACGGTCGAACGCAGCGGCGTGTGCTGGGCATAGGCGCGCACGTTGTCGGCCACCTGCACCGCCAGCTCGCGGGTCGGGGTCAGGATCAGGGCGCGCACCGGGTGACGGGCCGGCGACATGCTGCTGTTGGCGTGCGCCAGCAGCAACTGGATGATCGGCAGCGAGAAGCCGGCCGTTTTACCGGTACCGGTCTGGGCGGCGCCCATGACGTCGCGGCCCTGCAGTACGACGGGAATCGCCTGGGCCTGGATCGGGGTCGGATGGACGTAGCCCTGGTCGGCCAGCGCGCGCAGGATCTCGGGCGCCAGGCCGAAATCGGCAAAGGTCACGCTCGGTTCGACAGCCGCGGCGTCGGTGTTCATCTGTGTATCAGACATTGTTCTTTCCGGGATAAGGGAAACCGATCACTGATCGAGCCCCTTTGAATTCAACTTGCTCTACGGGCGATGACCACGCGAACCCAGCAGGCGTGGCCGGCAGTGACAACTCCTGGAGGGGCGGGCGGGCCGCCGGCTGGAACATGGCCTGGGCCTGTGGCCGGCTCGGTGGGCGCGTTGCGCCGGCAAAACCGGCAGCGCAGACGTAGAGACACAATATATCGCCCTCAAGGTTACCTGAAATCCACGGCAGTGTATATGGAATCGTGCGCGCAATCGGTCGCGCATCGGTCGTTTTGGCTTGCCGTGCTTTACCCGGCTTTACATTCCCTGCCCTGCTGGTGCGGTTGATTGCGTCGTTAATGGGACAAGACAGATAGCGAAGGAATGACGATGGTGTCGGCAATTGGCGGTAGCGGCCTGGTGCAAACGGTGCCGGCGCGGGTGGAAACGCGCAAGGCGCAGGAGACGGCGGCCACGTCCACGGTGGTCGATGCCGGCACGGCCGCCGTGCCCAGCGCGCAGGCGCTGGCGACGGCGCGGGTGGGTGGGCAGCTCGACGCGCAGTTCGATGCGGGACGGGTGCAGCGGGCGCAGGAGGAAGCGGTGGCGGTGGATGGGGGCGATGGCGAAACGGATACAGGTGCGGCTGCGGCGGACACGGACGGGACGGCGGAGGCCGGCGCCGGCGGCACGGCAGCGCCGGCGGCGGGCGGTGCGCGCATGGGCGCTGGCGCGGCAGGCGGCAGCGACAGCGCCGCGTCCGACTATATTGCCGAAGCCGATACCAACAATGACCGCAAGCTGAGCGAGGAGGAGCGCGCTGCGTATATGAAGAAGCAGGCGCGCGAGGTTGCGGGTAACGCAGCGGCACAGCAGTCGCGTGAGCAGGAAGTGCGGCAGGCGTATGGGCCGCAAGAGACTTCCGAGTCGCGGCTTGATATCAGTGCTTGATGCTGGCAGGTGCGATTTATATGTAAAACCGGAGTGACGCAGGCGGGATGCGGGCGTTACGCGTGGACGGAGTCCACCCTACGAACCGGAGTGTTTTACATATGAAAACGGAGTGACGCAGGCGGGATGCGGGGGTTACGCGTGGACGGAGTCCACCCTACGAATCGGAGTGTTTTATATATGAAAACGGAGTGACGCAGGCGGGATGCGGGCGTTACGCGTGGACGGAGTCCACCCTACCCTTCACGTTTCCAGCCGCGGGCATGGGCGGCGCGCTCGGCGTCGGGGCTGAGCGGGGTACCGGCGATGCGGCTGTCGATGGCGTCGAGCACGGCCGGCGGCAAGCCGGTGCCGTCCATCCAGGCCGCGCCGGCCGCGCCCTGGGCCAGCACCGGCACCTTCCAGGCGCCGCCGTCGCGGCAGGCCAGGCCGGCGGTCGTGTCCATCACGAAGCTGCGGCAGTACTTGCCGTCCTTGGCCAGGAAACTGATGCCGATGCGCACCCGCCCCGACGGACCGGGGCTGGCCAGCTGCGCGCTTAGGGCCGCTGACAGGCGCCCTTGCGCCACCAGCGCGCCATCGGCGCCGCTGAGGGAAGCCAGTTCCGCTTCGCCCTGCCAGGCACGCCAGCCGAAGCCGCCGGCCAGGGTGCCCGCCACCAGCGCCGCGGCCAGCGCGCACCAGTGGCGCAGGGTCCAGGCCGGCGGTGGCGCCGGCGGTGTGGGCAGCGGGCCGTTGCGCGCGGCGCGGACCATGTCGAGCTGGACGATTTTCGCGCCCCCGGGGCAACCATGCGCATGGGCGTGGCCGCCGCCGTCGCGCCCGCCCGCGACCACGCCATACACGCGTGAACGCCGGGCACGCAGCTGGGCCACGCGCGTGGCGATCGCCGGGTCGGCGCGCAGCGCGCGTTCGACCGCCGCACGGGCCGGCTCGGCCAGTTCGCCGTTGACGAATGCAATCAAGAGTTCGTCCGAAAATTTCATGGCAATGGTTACGAGGTGATCAGGCCATGTTCGTCCAGCACATCGTGCAGCAGCTCGAGACGGATCACTGGATTGTCGAGCATGAGCATGTTGTGCTTCTGGTTGTTCGGCAAAGGCAACAGTTCACACCAGCGATTGGCGACCCAGCCACAATCTTCCAGCCGGAACGGCGGCTGTACCGGCCAGCGCTCCTGCGGCACGTCGTGCAGCGAGGCCAGCACCCGGTCGAGCGCATCGGAGGCGCCCTGCAATTCGGCGGGAATGCGTACGGCGTGGTCGTCTTCCACCAGTTCGACCTCGGCGACCCACAAACCGTTCAGTCGTTGTTGCGATGATTTGACTTCGAAGCGCGCGCCGCCGCGGCAGACCACCTGCAGCAGCCCGGGCGTGGTGGCCGCGGTATCGCAGACGGTGGCAAGCGTGCCGCCTTCGACAAAGCGCTCCGGCTGCCCGCCGCGCGCGCGCACTTCATGGCCCTGGGTCAGCAAGACCACGCCGAAGGGCGTGTCCTCGGTCAGGCAACGGCTGACCATGTCGAGGTAGCGCGCCTCGAACACCTGCAGCGGCAACACCCCATCCGGGAACAGCACCGTGCTGAGTGGAAACAATGGAAGGGAAATCGTGGCCATGCCCCATCATGACAGAATCGCCGGGCGGACCGCAGCACGATTGCCGACAGCCTGCCGCGCCTTCCGCAGGGCCGCCAGGGCGCCTTTCAGGAACAATAAACTGAAGAACTAGTGGGGCGGAAACTACTTCTGCGGCGCCATGATCGGCAATGTCCGCAGCGTCTGCATCAGCGCGCCCAGGCGCCATCGAACACGCTCCCAGCCGGGGTCGGGCAGGCGCACCACGCGCACGGTGAGCGTACCGCCGGCCACGTCCGGACAGGCGTAGGCATAGTCACCGGCCTGCTCGAAGGGCAGGCGGAATTCCTGGCCCGGCAACAGTTGCAGCGGACCGAACACATGGGGCTGGCGGTCGAGGTTGCGCAGCAGCAGCACATCCTGCACGCCCAAGGTCAGGCGGATCTCGCGCGGCAGTGCCGGCGCGCGGGCGCTCGCTAGGCCCGCGGCGCCGGCCTGACGCGGCACCGGAAACGTGAAACCGCGTTCCTGGCTGGGCGTACGCAGCGGCGCCAGCGCGCCCCACAGCAGCGCCAGCAACAGTACGCCGAGCACAGCGCATGGCAGCCGGCGCCGGCGCAGGAGGGAATCGGGGGCGATCATAGAGGTAAGTGAATGGGCCGGGCAAATGCGGCGGCCGATTGTAGCACTGCGAATATTGTATTATGCAAACAAAATCACTGGCCAGCGGGGCTGGCCTCCCCCACACGTGCGCCTGTGGAAGGACTGGCCGCGTATGCTGGCCGGGTCCGGGGCTTGCGCCGAGGCCCGATCATTCCTGCCGTCCGCGGCCGACTTTCGACCGACTACCAACCGACTACATGCAGCGTTCCGATCCCGACGAGACCATCCCCATCCCGGGCGCACGCCTGCGCAAGGGATGGGGGCCCCTGATCCTCGCCGGCCTGGTGTTCCTGGTGTCGCTCCTGATCACCTGGGGCGCATGGAGCGGCGCGCGGGTTGATGCCGCCACCGACCTCGCGGGACAGTTCGACTACCGGGCACGCGACCTCGTCAACACGACGGTACGGCGCATGGCCGTCTACGAGCAGGTGCTGCGCGGCACGCGCGGCTTCATGCGCGGCAGCGTCGACATCGACCGCCGCGACTTCGCGGACTATTTCCAGATCCAGAACCTGCAAGAACATTTTCCCGGCATCGAAGCGCTCGCCATCGCCAGCATCATTCCACCCGAACAATTGGCGGCGCACGAGGCGGCGCTGCGGGCGCAGGGTTTCGGCAGCTACGCCGTGCACCCGCGCCCAAGCGGCGGCTTCGCGACCTCGATCACCCACATCGAACCCTTCTCCGGACGCAACCTGCGCGCCTTCGGCTTCGACATGTACAGCGAACCGGTGCGCCGCGCCGCCATGGAAGCCGCGCGCGACAGCGGCGGCGCCGCCCTGTCGGGCAAGGTGGTGCTGGTGCAGGAAGGCCACAACGCCCAGCCCGGCTTCCTGATGTACGTGCCGGTGTACCGCAAGGGCGCGCCGATCGCCAGCGTCGAACAGCGCCGCGCGGCGATCGTCGGCTGGGTATACGCGCCATTCCGAATGGCGGACCTGATGCGCGGCCTGGGCGGCGCCCACGCGGACGACCTGCAGGTCGCGGTCTACGACGGCACCCGCGCCGATCCGGACGCACTGCTGTTCCGCTCGCAGGATGCCGTCGCCTGGCGCCGGCCACTGCACCGGCGCACGCTGCCGGCCACCATTTCCGGGCGTCCCTGGCTGATCGACATTGCTTCGTCCGCCGCGTTCGAGGCCGGGCGCGATACGCGCCGCCCGCAAGTGATCGCCATCACCGGCATCGGCCTCGGTTTCCTGCTGGCCCTGGTGGTGTGGCTGCTGGCCAGCGAGCGGCGCCGCGCCGTGCAGCTGGCGCGCGCGATGACGCTCGAACTGCGCCAGTCCTACGAGCGCATGGACCTGATCCTGCAAAACACCTACGACGCCTTTATCGCCATCGACAACGACGGCCGCATCACCGACTGGAACCCGCGCGCCGTGCAGCAGTTCGGCTGGACGCGGAGCGAGGCGCTGGGGTGCGAGATCGGCGAGCTGCTGGTGCCGCCGGACCAGCGCGTGGCCGCCGAACGCGGGTTTGCCCAGTTCGCGCGCGACGGCCAGCCGCTGGTAATCGGCGAGCCGGCCGAAGTCATGGCGCGCCACCGCGACGGCCACCTGGTGCCGGTGGAAATCGTGGTTGCCGCCCTGCCCGCCGAAGTCGGCTACGGCGCCAGCGCCTTCCTGCGCGACATGCGGCCACGGCGCGAAGCCGAGGCGCGCGAGCAATTGCGCAAGCAACGCCTGGACGAGGCGCGCATGGCGCTGGCGCGCTCGCAAAAGCTGGAAGCGGTCGGCAAGCTCACCGGCGGCGTGACCCACGATTTCAACAACATCCTGCACATCATCAGCGCCAACGTGCAACTGCTGCAGAAGGCAGGCAGCAATGGCGGCAACATCGAAAAACGCCTGCGCAGCATCCAGGATGCGGTCGAGCGCGGCGCCAAGCTGTCGGCCCAACTGCTGGCCTTTGCCCGGCGCCAGCCGCTGCACCCGAGCCTGGTCGACGTCGGCCTCTTGCTCGAACGCATGGACAGCCTGCTGCACCGCGCCGCCGGCGACGCGGTCGCGATCGAACTGGCGCGCGCCGCTGACCTGTGGCATACGCTGGTCGACCCCAACCAGCTGGAGAACGTTCTGTTGAACCTTGTTATCAACGCGCGCGACGCCATGGAGGGGAGCGGCAAGGTGACGATCACGCTGGCCAACCGCGCGCTCGACAGCGAGCTTGCCAACGACGACCCGGAACTGGCGCCGGGCGACTATGTGCTGATCGCCGTGGCCGACAGCGGCGCAGGCATGCCGCCAGAAGTGATCGAGCGCGCCTTCGAACCCTTCTTTACGACCAAGCCCGAGGGCAAGGGAACGGGGCTGGGCCTGTCGATGGCGCACGGTTTCGTGCGCCAGAGCGGCGGCTACATCCGCATCGATAGCAGGCTGGGCGAAGGGACGACGATCAGCATTTATTTGCCGCGCGCGCTTGCGGAGGCGGATGCGGCCTTGCCGGCGGCGCCGGCGACGCAGTGAGCCGGCGGGACGCGGGTTGAACGCGTGGACGGGGGACCCGTCCACCTACATCTGACGCAATTGTAGTAGGGTGGACGGCTCTGCCGTCCACGCGTAACGCACGCATCCTTCCGGCGCGTATCCTGCGCGAAAGGCTACGGCGGCGGCCCGGCACCCGCCGCCCGCCCGGTCAGGTGGCGCGCAATCGACGCCACGTGGCGCTCGTCCGTGCCGCAGCAGCCACCGACCACGTTCATGCGCGGCAACAGGTTGTGCAGCGCCAGGTATTCCTCGCCCAACGCTTCCGGATCCCCATCGTCGAGTTCGGTCGATTCGTCGAGTTCGGCATGGCTGAGGCGCAAGGCGTTGGCGCGCAGGCCGTGCAGGCGCTCGCGCCAGGCGCCACCCTTGGCCAACGCCGGCGCCAGATGGGCCGGGTGCACGCAATTGACCATGTAATAGGCGGCGTAGTTGCCGGTCTCGGCATCGGTACGCAGGACGGCGTCGGACAGCGGGTCGCCGGACGGCAGGCGGCCGTCCATTTCCAGCGTAAAGGAAATGGCGACCGGCATTTCGCAGGCCGCGGCCGCGTCGACGATGCCGATCGCTTCGTCCGGATAGGTGATCGTGAAGGCGGACACCATGTCGGCCTCGGTGCCGGAAAAGGTGGCGATCTGCGCCAGGTGGTAGTCGTGGGCGGCGGCCGCGCTCATGCGGAGACCAGCGCGGTAACCGTCGCCGCGCGGCCCCAGGTTGCCGCTGATGACGACCGGCGTGAGCGGGCTGTCGTAGGCGGCGCGCACCTCGGCCAGCAGCGCCACCGCGTCGCGGTTGGCGTCCGCCAGCGCCAGCGCGTTGTAGCCCAGCGCCTGCCCCCAGTCGGGATTGGCGCGCCAGGTCGGCGTTTCCAGCACCAGCCCGGTCCGCTGCGCCTGCGCCAGGCGCGCAAACTGGTCGAAATACGCCTTCAGGGCCGCGCGGCCGCGCTCGTCTTCCAGCAGCACGAAGGAGGCAAACGAGGGCAAGGTAAAACCCTGCTGGAAGGAGAGCACCGTTTCCAGGCCGGCGTCGGCCAGGAACAGGCGGCCTTCGAGCTGGGGCAGGCGCTTGCGGTAACGGCTCATCATCAACACTCCTGGAGCACTCCTGGTCAGGCCGGTACACCATCGGCACGCAATACTGACTTGGAACGCGACCGGCCGCCTGCGGTTCCCGTACTGACGCGGCGCGCGCCTGATGCGCCGCAAGACGCCCAGACGCGGGCACGGGCATGCCGCCGGCTTGTGCATAAAACACAACAGGGCCGCGTTGCGAGCGCCAGCGCACATTCGGAACACGGCTGCTCTGGCACACTCGGGGCAAAAGGAGACTGCCCATGAATGCCCCCCCTTCCACCGCCCTGCCCGTGCACCGCACCATCCCCCAGGCGCCCGGCTTCGACAACTCCATCGCGCTCCTCAGCGAGGGCTACCGTTTCATCGGCAACCGCTGCGACGAACTCGGCTCGGACATTTTCGGCACCCGCCTGATGCTGCGCCGCGTGGTCTGCGTGCGCGGCGAGGCGGCCGCGCGCATGTTCTACCAGCCGGGCCGCTTCACGCGCCAGGGCGCCAATCCCCCCACCGCGCTGGCCCTGCTGCAGGGGCACGGCAGCGCCCACGTGCAGGACGGCGACATGCACCGGGTGAGAAAAGCGATGCTGATGTCGCTGCAGACGCCGGCCTCGCGCGCGCGTCTGGTGGACCTGGCCGAACGTGAATGGCGCCTGCGCTTCGAACGCTGGCCGCGCGTGCGCCGGCAAGTGCTGATCCAGGAAGCGCAGGCCGTGCTGTGCCGCGCCGCCTGCGCCTGGGCCGGCGTGCCGCTGGCCAATGTTGAAGAGGAAGTCCTGCGCACCGCCGAATTCTCGGCCATGATCGACGGCGCCGGCGCCGTCGGCCCGCGCAACTGGCTCGGCGCCTCGCTGCGCCGCCATACCGAACAATGGGCGCACGACCACATCGTGGCGGTACGCACCGGGCGCCCGGTCGACCCGGAAAGCCCGCTGGCGACGATCGCCTTCCACGTTGACGCCGACGGCGAAGTGCTGTCGAATGCGGATGCGGCGGTGGAACTGCTGAACGTACTGCGCCCGGTGGTGGCGGTGGCGCGCTACATCGTCTTCGGCGCGCTGGCCATGCACGACTACCCGGAGTGGAGAACGCGCCTGGCGGGCGGCGACGACGCCGCACTGGAGATGTTCGTCGAGGAAGTGCGGCGCTTCTACCCCTTCTTCCCGGCCATCGGCGGACGCGCCAACCATTCCTTCGCCTGGAACGGGCTGCAGTTCGACAAGGGCGACTGGGTGTTGCTCGACATGTACGGCACCAACCACCACCGCGCCACCTGGCCGGACGCCGATCTGTTCCGCCCGCAACGCTTCGAGGCGCGCAAGGACAACGGTTTCGACCTGATCCCGCAAGGCGGCGGCGATCCGGCCTCGGGCCACCGCTGCCCCGGGGAAGCCGTCACCGTCGAGCTGACCAAATCGGCGCTGCGCCTGCTCGCCGGCGCCATCCACTACGAGGTCCCGCCGCAGGACCTGACGGTCAGCCTGGAACGCATGCCGGCCCTGCCTGCCAGCGGCTTCGTGATCGAAGGGGTGCGGCCGGCCTGAGGTTGACGCACTAAAGGTAGCCGCTCAGGCCGCCAGGCGCTCGGCGTGCGCCGGCACGGCCAGCGCGCGCTTGCTGGCGGCGTGCTCGGCCACGCGGCCGCGGCCTTGCAGTTTGGCCTGGTACATGGCGGCGTCGGCGCAGCGCAACAGGGTGTCGGTGTCGTCTGCGCAGTCCGGGAACACGGCCACACCCACGCTGGCCGAGATGCTGACACTAAACCCCTCGGTCATGAAGGGACGGTGCAGTTCGCGCAAGATATCTTCGGCTACCTTTCTCGCGTCGGCAGTGTCGCTCACGCGTGGCAGCAGCACGACGAATTCATCGCCGCCGAGGCGGGCCAGCGTGTCCGAGGCGCGCAGCGTGGCGTGCAGGCGCGTGGCGACTTGCTGCAGCAAGACGTCGCCGACCGCGTGGCCATAGCTGTCGTTGACGGGCTTGAACTTATCCAGGTCGAAGAAGATGACGGCGAGCTTGTGCTCTTCGCGCCGGGCCGCCAGCAGGGCCTGGCGCAGGCGGTCGCCGAACAGCAGGCGGTTCGGCAGGCCGGTCAGCACGTCGTGGTGCGCCATGTGGCGGATTTGTTCTTCCTGCAATTTGCGCGCATCGATATCGGCCACGGTGCCGACGATGCGCAGCGGCTGTCCCATGCCGTCGCGCTCGGCCACCTGGCCGCGCACCAGGATCCAGCGCCAGTTGCCGTTGCCCAGGCGTGTACGAAACTGCGCGGTGTAGTCGGGCGTCGCGCCCTGCAGGTGGGCGTAGAGCGCATGCAGCACGGCGTGCGCGTCTTCCGGGTGCGCCATCGCGGCAAAGGCGCTGCGGCCAAACGGCAGCAGCGTGCCCTCGGCATCGACGATGCCTTGCGTACTCGGCGACAGGGTGACCATGCGATTGGTAAAACTGTAATCCCAGACGCCTTCGCCGGTGGCGTTCAGCGCCAGCTTCCAGCGTGCTTCGGCGGCGGCCAGCGAGGCGACGCCGCGCCGGTGCTGGTCGGCCGCGGCAAATACCGCCCAGCCGGCCAGTACCAGCAGCAGCGATACCGCCAAGCCTATATACACCAGCAATTGCTTTTGCTGCGCATAGCGTGCGTTAGCATCCAGTACCGCCTGGCCGACAGTCACGGCCAGACCATATTCGGACAGCCTGCGCCAGCCGTAGTGGCGCTCGACGCCGTCCAGGCGGCTGACGCGCTGGAACGTACCGCCCGTCTTGCCGCTCACCAGATAGGGAGCGCCGGGCAGCAGCTTGCCGCTGTCGCGCATGGTCAGGCTTTGCGTGGTGCGGCCGATCACGACGCCATCGGCACGGACCAGGGCGATCGACGCATCGGCGCCGAGGTCCATGGTGTCGTAGAAACGCGAAAAATAGCCGGGCGCGACGCCGGCGATGATGATTCCAGCCAGCTTGCCGTCATCGCCGTAGATCGGCCGCGAAAATTGCACCGTTTGGCGTCCCGACAGCCGTCCGCGTAGCGGCTTGCCGATGAACAACCGGTCGCCCGCGTCTTCCTTCAGGTGCGCCTGCACGTAGTCGCGGTCGCCCAGGTTCAGCCGCGGCGCATGCGGCGCGTTGGCGAACAGCACCTGCCCCTGCGGATCGGTGACGATGAGCGTGATGTGCAGATGGCCCTGCAGGTGGGTGTTGAGTTCGGCCACGATGGCGCCGAACTGTTCCGGATTGCGCAGCCAGCCGAGGCGCAACTGGCTCAGCGACAGGTCGATCGTGACAATGCTCGAGCGCACTTCCTCGGCAAAGGCATGGGCCAGGTTCTTGACGTTACGGTAGCTCTCGTCGCGCGCAACATTGCCCAACTGGGCACGCTCATGCGCCACGACCAGCCAGACCAGCGGCAGCGCGACGGCCAGGAACACCAGCAAGCGGCGCACTACGCTGGCCCGAAGATAGGCGCGGGCGTCGCGGCAGAGGCGAAAGGACAGTGTGGAGCGAAAAGGCATCGGCCGGAGACCCGGCATGGGGCGCCGGCTAATAAATAAGTGGATGAGCGAATTGACGAAAAATTACGTTGCAAATTCTACCGACGAGAAATTTGCACCACAAGCATTTAAGTCCTTCCTGTTGTTTGTAGGCAGCGTCCTACACCATAAACAATGAAATATTATTTCTTGCGAAGCGATTATTTGAAATTTTCTTTCATGCACGTAGGCGAATCATCAGTTGCGCGCCACGCTCTGCAATTGTCCGCCGCGTTCGCCCGGTTCGCGCATAATCGGAAAAAACAAGGACCGACACGATGGAACTGCAATTCCTGGGCACCTCTTCCGGCACGCCGAGCCGCGCACGCAACGTGGCGGGCCTGGCGCTGCGGGCGACGGGATCGAAAAGTTGGTACCTGGTCGACTGCGGCGAAGGCACGCAGCACCGCATCCTGCGCACCCACTATTCTCCGATGAGCCTGCGGGCAATTTTCATCACCCACATCCACGGCGACCACTGCTATGGCCTGCCGGGTCTGCTGGCCAGCGCCGGCTTGCTCAACCGCAGCGAGCCGCTGCTGATCGCCGGGCCGCCCGCGGTCGAACGCTTCGTGCGCGGCGTCATGGAGAGCACCGAACTGCGCCTGCCCTATCCGCTCGAATTCGCCGCCATCGAACCGGGCTGGACCAGCGCCACGCTGCCCGACTTCCGCGTCGAAGCGACCGCGCTGTCGCACCGCGTGCCCTCGTTCGCATTTACCTTTATCGAAAAAAGCGTCGAGCGCCGCCTCGACAGGGCCAAGCTCGAGCGCGACGGCATCGCCTCCGGCCCCGGCTGGGGCCAATTGCAGCGCGGCGAAGACATCGATTTACCTGACTGCCGCGTCGTCCGCAGCGCCGATTACATCTTGCCGGGCCGGCGCCAGCGCAAGATCATCGTCGCCGGCGACAACGACACGCCCGCCCTGCTCGCCGCCCAGGCCGAGGACGCGCACCTGCTGGTGCACGAAGCGACGTATACCGAAGAGGTATTGCAGAAGGTCGGGCCGGGGCCGCAGCACAGTTCGGCACGGGCGACGGCGGCGTTTGCCGAAGCGGCCGGGATCCCGAACCTGATCCTGACCCATTTCAGCCCACGCTACCAGCAGGTGGGCAATGGGCCGTCGATGGCCGACGTCGAGGCCGAGGCACGCGCGGCCTACACGGGGAACATGTTCCTGGCGAGCGATCTGCAGCGTTATACGCTCGACCGGCAGGGGGCGCTGGGTTTGGTGGCGGACACGTGACGCGCGCGGCCCACGTCAAGCCAGTTGTAACGACTCGATCCGGTCACGCCCGTTGCGCTTGGCCTGGTACATTAACTCGTCGGCCGCCGTGATCAGGCGGCGCAGCGGGGCGTCGGAGGCCAGCTGCGTGAGGTCGATGGTGGCGACGCCGAAGCTGGCGGTGGCGCGCAGCCGGGTGGCGCCGTCGTGCGACACGACTTCGGTCGCGGCAAAGGTCACGCGCAGGCGTTCGGCCAGGCGGATGCCGCCGCCCAGATCGGTCCCCGGCAACACCACCAAAAATTCCTCGCCGCCATAGCGCACCACGCTGTCGATGCCGTCGCGGGTGGCGGCGTGCAGGATGCGCGCGAATCCGCGCAGCACCATGTCGCCATCGCCATGGCCATGGGTATCGTTGATGTGCTTGAAGCGGTCGATGTCGCACAGCACGACGGTGAGGCTGTTGGCGTCGCGCGCGCGCCCGGCCCACTGTCCGCCCATCAACTGTTCATGCAGGTAGCGGCGGTTGAAGCATCCGGTCAGGTGATCGCGCTCGGCCGCATGTTTCAGCACCGACCAGGAGCGGTATTCCTCGCGCGACACGTGATTGAAGCGGCGCGCGGCCAGGAAGCCGAAGGTATTGACCAATACCAGCAGCATCACCATCGTCAATGCATCGGCGAACGCCATATGGCCGTACTTGCCGGCGAGCGCGACAAAGGCCAGCGTGGCCGCCACCGACAGCGCCGTCGCATAGCGCAAGCGGTTCGGGATATACAGGTAGATCACGACCAGCATGATCGCCAGCGACATCGCGTGCCAGTGGAATTCGCCTGGGCGCAGGAACGAGATGAGCATGAAGCTGGCCAGCGCCACGCCCTCGGACAGCGAGGCGGCAACGCGCGTGGCGCGCACCGACAAGGCGCGCCGGTAAGCCAGCCAGGCGCAGGTGCCGGCAATCACCGCCACCAGCACACGGGCGGCCAGCGACACCATCGTTTCAACTCCCCAGCCGAGGACGGCAAGGTCAGTGGCGAAAAAGCCGAGGTAAAAAACAGTGCAAAACACCAGCGTGAAGCCGAGCAGCTCCTGGGTCTGGGCCTGCTTGTGTTTCAGGTACGCGCCCTCAAGCGGCGCGAGCATGAACTCGCCGGTCAGCGAATTGATTTCCATGGGAGAAGCTCCAAGGCCCTGGGCTTTGCTGATCAGAATGCTATTTTGCCATTAATGTGACCTAGAAGAAATCACACATTCTCACCTGTGGCTGTTTTTAGACATGACCACCGGAAAAACACAACATGCAATCTTGTCCAGCAGGCGCAACAGGCGCGCCGAATCGGCATTCGCCTACAGGTGCTACCCATCTCGCATTGTTCCGTCCCAAACCCAGCCGGCGCCGACGGGGTACCTTGATTGGCGGGCAGGCGCCCATGGACGCAAGCCCTTGTTTCTTAAGTAAATTATGTCGATGCGAAATGGTTTTTCATCGACTTCCATCACTAGCGGCGTCCATCATGGAGGTTCGAATGCGTGCACCTGACCGACTGTCCTTGTTCTTACTGACCTTCGCCCTTGGCGTGGCGAACGCCGCCCCGGGCTACCCCGAGTACCGCGTCACGGTGGTGGGGCCGGCCAATAGCACCGCCACCGACATCAACAGCGCCGGCGTGGTGATTGGCACTTATCCGTTCAGCCCCACGTCCACCCACGGTTTCCTGAACCGCGGCAAGGGCCTGGTCGACCTCGGCGCACTGGGCGGCAGCGCGAGCGAAGCCGTCGCCATCAACGACAAGGGCGAGGTGCTCGGCCACTGGACGAGCGCCGGCGGCCAGCGGCGCGGCTTCATCTACTACCAGGGCAAGCGGCGCGATATCGGTGCACTGCGCGGCACGTTCGCGCGCTACACCGACATCAACAATGCCGGCTACGTCACCGCGACCGCGGAGTCGCCGCGGTTCCCGGGCGGCTGGCGCGGCTACCTGCGCGACCCGAGCGGCAAGTTCCGGAACGTCGGCAACCTGCACTTTCCAGACTGGGAAGACACACCGACCCTGAACACCGCCTTGGCGCTGAATAACCGCAACCAGGTTACGGGCGAGTCCGGCCCCTTCTCGCAACCGGACCAGCCGCTGCGCGCCTACACCTGGACCAAAGGGGTGATGCGCGACCTGGGCGACTTCGGCTGGACACCCAACGGCGGCAACGCCATCAACGGCCGAGGGCAGATCACCGGCTACATGTCGGTGCCGACCGGCTTTCGCAGCCGCGTCGCCTATATCTACAGCAATGGCCGCCTGATCGACATCGACGGGCGCGGCGCCGCCGTCGCGGAGCGCTCGAGCGTGGGCACCGGCATCAATAACTACGGCCACGTCGTCGGCAGCAGCGACCACCTGTCCGGCTTCGTCTACCGCGGCAAGCGCATGCAGAGCCTGAATGCGCTGATCGCCCCGAAATCCGGCTGGGACATCGTCGCGCCGCAGGCAATCAACGATGCCGGCCAGATCGCGGCGACGGCCGTGCGCAATGGCGTGTCCTACGCGGTGCGGCTCGACCTGATCCGGCCGAGCGTGCTGGCGGCACCCCAGCTGGAGGACAAGGACGCCGACTGACACGCGCAGGATGTTGTCGTACCGGGAATCGCCCTGGTGGCGGGTGTCACCTTGCGGCTGGCGCCATCGTCTTGCCCAGCCGCTTTCACCTACTGGAGATTGTCATGTTAGTGCGCAATCGTTTTTCGCTGGCATCGCTACTCTTGCTGTCGCTCGCGGCCGGTATGGCCCATGCCTCCCCGGGCTATGCCGAATACCGCGTCACCATCGTCGGCCCCGCCAACAGCCAGCCGACCGGCATCAACGCTGCCGGCGCCGTCGTCGGCATCGTCCCGACCGGTACCCTGACCTACCGCAGCTTCGTCAACTACGGCAAAGGCCCGGTCGGGCTGACCCTGCCGGGCGCCACGTCCAACATCGCAGTGGCCATCAACGACAAGGGCGAGATCCTCGGCAACTGGACCAGCAGCACCGGCCAGGCGCGCGGCTACGTGTATTACCGCGGCAGCTTCCGCCAGCTGAGCGGCCCCGGCGGCCGTCCCACCCGTTATGTGGACATCAACAACGCCGGCTATATCCTGGCGGCGGCCAGTCCGCCAACCACGGACCCCGCCGGCAGCAACCCGCATGGCTACCTGCGCGCGCCGAACGGCAAGTACCAGGACATCGGCACCCTGTCCTACGACAACCCGACCACGCAGCCGGAGGCACTCAACAACCGCAACCAGGTCACCGGCGAGTCCGGGTCGCTGTTCGCTCCGGAAATTCCGTTCTACGCCTTTGTCTGGAGGGACGGCGCAATACGCCAACTGGGCGACTTCGGCTACACGCCCAGTTACGGCCTCGATATCAACGACCGTGGACAAGTCGCCGGCTACACCTCGACGGCAACCTTCCGCGAAGCGCTCGCCACCGTCTGGACCCATGGCCGCGCGACCCTGATCGACACCCGCCCCGCCGGCGATTACCGTTTCAGCACGGCCCAGGCCATCAACAACCACGGTCACGTCGTCGGCAACAGCAACCATCTAGGTGCCTTCGTCTACCGCGGCAAGCGGCTCGAAAGCCTGAACGCGCTGATCGACCGCAGGTCGGGCTGGAACATCAGCTTCTCGCGCGGGATCAACGATGCCGGGCAGATCGTGGCGGACGGGGTGCGGGGTGGCGTGCAGTATGCGGTGCGGCTGGATTTGATTCGGCCGCATGCGCTGGGGGCGGCGCGGGTGGAGGGAGATGAGTAGGTGGATGCCAGTCGAAGTTCGGCTGTGACGCGATGAGTTAGCTGAGAAACGGTTGGCGCGGATAATATGGCTTGTCGCGCCAACTGCTAACCGCTGGTTCAACCCATATTGATGGGTGCCTGACGCTACGGCTTGAACCTTACGAGATATATTGGTAGGCCTCCCCGGAGTCGAACCGGGCACCAACGGATTATGAGTCCGCTGCTCTAACCAGGCATGAGCTAGAGGCCCAAACTCGTTACAGATGGGAAGAAGAATCTCGCCACCGCGCTGCGGTGTCCCGAACGAAGTGGCGAGAGGATATTGCGTTTAGTGCTGAGCCGTCAAGCGTTTAGTAAACTTGACGGCTGTGGTCAACAGCCAACAATCAGCTGCTCCCCTCCAGGAAGCTCTTCAGCTTGTCCGAACGCGACGGGTGGCGCAGCTTGCGCAGGGCCTTGGCTTCGATCTGGCGGATGCGTTCGCGGGTGACGTCGAACTGTTTACCGACTTCTTCCAGTGTGTGGTCGGTCGACATTTCGATGCCGAAGCGCATGCGTAGCACCTTCGCTTCGCGCGGGGTCAGCGAGTCGAGCACGTCCTTCACCACGCCGCGCATCGAGGCATGCAGGGCCGCATCCGACGGGGCCAGCGTGTTGTTGTCCTCGATGAAATCGCCCAGGTGCGAATCGTCGTCGTCGCCGATCGGCGTTTCCATCGAGATCGGCTCTTTGGCGATCTTCATGATCTTCCGGATTTTGTCTTCCGGCATTTCCATCTTGATGGCCAGCGTTGCCGGGTCCGGCTCGGCGCCCGTCTCTTGCAGGATCTGACGCGAGATGCGGTTCATCTTGTTGATGGTTTCGATCATGTGCACCGGAATCCGAATGGTGCGCGCCTGGTCGGCGATCGAGCGGGTGATGGCCTGGCGGATCCACCACGTCGCATAGGTCGAGAATTTGTAGCCACGGCGGTATTCGAATTTATCGACCGCCTTCATCAGGCCGATGTTCCCTTCCTGGATCAGGTCGAGGAATTGCAGGCCGCGGTTGGTGTATTTCTTGGCGATCGAGATCACCAGGCGCAGGTTGGCCTCGGTCATCTCGCGCTTGGCTTTGCGGGCCTTCATTTCGCCAGCCGCCATCTGGCGGTTGATGTTGCGCAGGTCCGGCAGCGGCAGCACGACACGCGACTGCAGGTCGATCAGGCGTTGCTGCAGTTCCTTGATGGTCGGGATGTTGCGGCCCAGGATGGCGCTGTAGGCGTGGCCGGCGTTGACTTCGCCGTCGACCCATTCCAGGTTCGTCTCGTTGCCCGGGAAGACCTTGATGAAGTGGGCGCGCGGCATGCCGCAGCGGTTCACGGCGACATCCAGAATCTGCTTTTCGATGTGGCGCACTTCGTCGACCTGGCCGCGCAGGGTGTCGCACAGCTTTTCGACGACTTTTGCCGTGAAGCGAATGCCCAGCAGTTCGTCGGAGATGGCTTCCTGCGCCTTGACGTAGGCCTTGGAGTTGTAGCCTTCCTTTTCGTAGGCCTTGCGCATCTTGTCGAACTGCTGTTCGATGGTGCTGAACTTACCCAGCGCCGCGACTTTCAATGCTTCGAGCTGCTCGGCCGAGTAGCCGGCGGCGCCCGGGGTGGCGGCGGCTTCTTCTTCCTCGCCTTCTTCTTCGTCTTCGGCGTCTTCGTCCTCGTCTTCGTCGCCGTCGGTGGCGGGCACGACGGCCGATGGCGAGGTTTCTTCGGCGCCTTCTTCTTCGACCAGGCCGTCGACGATTTCGTCGATCTTGATTTCGTCGGCGTCGATGCGCTGGGCGGCGGAGATGATTTCGGCGATGGTGACCGGGCAAGCCGAGATGGCCTGGATCATGTCGCGCAGGCCGTCTTCGATGCGCTTGGCAATTTCGATTTCGCCCTCGCGCGTCAGCAGCTCGACCGAACCCATTTCGCGCATGTACATGCGCACCGGGTCGGTGGTGCGGCCGAAGTCGGAGTCGACCGTCGACAGCGCCGCTTCGGCGGCAGCTTCGGCTTCGTCGTCGCTGGTAACGGTGGCGACGTTATCGGACAGCAGCAGCGACTCGGCATCGGGCGCGTGTTCATACACGGCAATGCCCATGTCGTTGAAGGTGCCGATGATGCCTTCGATCGCTTCCGGATCGACGATGTTCTCGGGCAGGTGGTCGTTGATTTCCGCATAGGTGAGGAAACCACGTTCCTTGCCGTTCTTGATCAGCGCCTTGAGCTTCTGGCGCCGGATCTCGAGCTCTTCTTCACTCGCTTCGGTGTCCGAGGCGAACGCGTCTTTCAACAGGGCTTTTTCCTTGGCCTTGCGGTCCTTGGCCTTGGCCTTGTCGACGGCTTTCAGCTCGGCGCGTTCGACCGCGTTGAGCGCGGCGACTTCATCGTTCTCGGGCGTGAATTCTTTGGGTTTGCGACCGCGGCGACCCGGGACTTTCACGGATGGCAGCACGTAACCGGACGTGTCGATGGCGGCCAGGGTGGCGGCATCGGTGGTCTGGCTGACGACGGGGGCGGCGCCCGCGGTGCGGACATCGGCCTTGTCTTGTGCGTTGTCTGCCTGGGCAGACGCTCTGGTGGGTTTGGCAGCCACTTTGGGTTCGGGTTTCTTGGTTGGCACAGGCGCTTTCGATGTCACAACGACTAACTTTACGATGGTTAAAGATAAAGTTTTGTTACCTTACATCACGCTGCATCCAGCGTACAACACTGCTGCGCTAACTGAAACTCCACGCCCCTTTTGACACGAAAGTCGTTTCAAAGGTTGCAATAGTTAGCGTTTTATTATAGCACGCACCCCTCTTTTTCCAAGTTGCACGAAGCCCACTTGCCGACTTTGCAACGCACCCTCAGCGGGGGCTGCGATCGGCAGCCTGCTCAGCCTCCAGAACCTGCTGCTGTGCCGTGATTTCGCGATAGCGAGCGCTCACCTGATCTGGGGTCAGCCCCTTGGAAAACAACTGGTTCAACTCCTGTTTCAAGGCTTCGATCTTGATTTGCCTCACAGCGCTTACCAGGAATACCCGATTCGCATCGGGATCGGATTCCGGCTCGGAAGCAATCTCGGCAATGATGCGGTCGTAGTGATTACTTGCCTCTTTGAGCTGTTCCGACAGCGCCGCGAAGTTGCCGTATTCGCCCAGGGCCTGGGCAACGCTGACCAGGTAGCGCAAGGCATCGCTCGATTCCTGCCCGAAATGGTCGAACGCTTGCAGCGCCGACTCGTCCAGGTGCAGCGACAGCGCCGGATGCGCGACCAGAAGACGCGTGATCTGCAGCTCGAGGCCGACCGGCTCCGGACGGCCTTGGCGCGGCGGCGCCTTTTTCGCCACCGAGACTGGCTTGGACAGTTCGAACAGGCTTTCGATCTCCGCCGGCGACGACTCCGTCAGGCTGGCCAGGCCGCGCACGATCTGCAGGCGCAACGACGATGGCGTCATCGCCTGCAGCAGCGGCTTGGCGTCGTACTGGGTGGCGGCGCGCCCTTCCGGCGTCGACAGGTCGTGCTCGCCGGTCACCTCGCGCAGCAGGAATTGCGACAGCGGCATGGCGTCGTTGATTTCCTGAGCGAAGGCATCAGCGCCGAATTCGCGCACGAAGCTGTCCGGGTCGTGCTTTTCCGGCAAGAACAGGAACTGGATGGTCTTGTTGTCGGACACTTGCGGCAAGCAGGCTTCCAGCGCGCGGCGGGCGGCGCGGCGGCCGGCCTTGTCGCCGTCGAAACTGAAAATGACGTTGTCGGTCTGGCGCAGCAGCTTTTGCACGTGGGTGCTGGTACAGGCGGTGCCGAGGGTGGCGACCGCTTGCGGGAAGCCGAGCTGGGCCAGCGCGACGACGTCCATGTAGCCTTCGGTCACCAGCACGTAGCCGGCGTCGCGGATCGCCTGGCGCGCTTCGAACAGGCCGTACAATTCCAGGCCCTTCTGGAACAGCGGCGTTTCCGGCGAGTTCAGGTATTTCGGTTCGCCGCTGTCGAGCACGCGGCCGCCGAAGCCGATCACCTGTCCTTTGATGTTTCGGATCGGGAACATGATGCGTTCGCGGAAACGGTCGTAACGCTTCTTGTTGCTGCCGTCCTCATCCACCTTGTCGATCACGAGGCCGGACTCGACCAGCGCCAGCATGTCGTAATCGGAGAACACGGTGCGCAGATTGTCCCAACCGGACGGGGCGTAGCCCATGCCGAAGCGGGCGGCGACTTCGCCGGTCAGGCCGCGGTTTTTCAGGTAGCTGATCGCGTTCGATGCGGTTTTCAGCTGGGCGCGGTAATAGTCGCAGGCCTGGCTGAGCGCTTCGGTCATCGACTGCGATTGCGCCTGCTGGGCGGCGCGCTGCAGCGGCGGGATCTTGTCGTCGGCTTCGGGCACGACCATGCCCACGTTCTGCGCCAAGTCCTTGACGGCATCGACGAAACCCATGCCCGAGTATTCGATCAGGAAGCCGATCGAGGTGCCATGGGCGCCGCAACCGAAGCAGTGATAGAACTGTTTGGTGGGGCTGACGGTAAAGCTGGGGGATTTTTCGCTGTGAAAAGGACACAGCCCCATGTAATTGGCGCCGCCCTTTTTCAGCTGGACGTAACGCCCAACGACGTCGACGATGTCGACGCGGTTGAGCAAATCGGTAATGAAGGATTGCGGAATCACGTAAGAGCTCTACACCGTGTTTGTCTAAGGTCAGACTATACCGCAGCGCTCGCTGCAAATTGATTTACAACAAGCAAGGGACCATCGGGCCCGCTTGTGTTGCGTCACGCGCCGGTCAGCGCTTTCTTGACCAGGGTCGACACGATCGTCATGTCGGCACGTCCCGCCAGTTTCGGCTTGACGATGGCCATCACCTTGCCCATGTCCTGCGGGCCGGCAGCGCCGGAGGCGGTCACGGCGGCAGCGACTTCGGCGGCGATTTCATCGTCCGACAGTCCAGCCGGCATGTAGGCCACCAGCACTTCGAGCTCGGCCTTTTCGATGTCGGCCAGGTCGGCGCGGTTGCCGGCTTCGAACTGGGTAATCGAGTCCTTGCGCTGCTTGATCATCTTTTCGACAATGGCGACGGTTTGCTGGTCGTTCAGTTCGATCTGTTCGTCGACTTCCTTGCGCTTGATGTCGGCCAGGATCAGGCGGATCGTGTTCAGCTTGCCGGCTTCCTTGGCGCGCATCGCCGCTTTCATGTCGTTGGTGATTTGTTCTTTCAGGCTCATGGGTTCTCCAATCGATAAGGGACAAACAACAAAACCCGCCGGGGTGACAACCAGGGCGGGTTCGAGGACTTCTCGCAGCTACCGGGACGAGCGCAGCGCTTCGTCGCCGGACTAGCCGGCAGACAGTCTTAGTACAGTTTCTTAGGCAGTTGCTGGCTGCGGATGCGCTTGTAGTGGCGCTTCACGGCAGCGGCAAGCTTGCGCTTACGCTCTGCAGTTGGCTTTTCGTAGAACTCGCGTGCGCGCAGTTCCGTCAGCAGACCGGTTTTTTCGATAGTGCGCTTGAAGCGACGCATAGCGACTTCGAACGGCTCGTTTTCTTTAAGGCGGATAGTGGTCATGTAAAAATCAAACCGTTGGATTTAGGGAAGAACGAAATTCTAGCAGCTTTTGGCAAGCAGTGGAAGAGATTAACTTGGTGTGATGAATTTGACACATAGCGCTTTTGAGATATGCCTGCGCCTGTGGAGCTGTGGCTGAGCCGCTATTGGTACGCAGAATCCGCGTGGGCTCGGAGAGCCCACCCTTGTATTATGCTTTCTGAGCTTATTGCTCACTTTAACCCGAGGAATCACTCGGGTTCGAGCAGCTGGATGCCGAGCCCACCCTTTGGCAAAAGCCAGTAATTCGTAGATTTCGCACCAGCTGCTCACCCTCGTTCGAAGATCGGACAAGTATCTTTGGCCCGGCCCAGCCGTGAGCCCGTATTCACAAGGTAGATCAGAAGAGGACAAAATGCAGGTGTGGTATCTGGGAATCGATGTTGCCAAGGCTAAAGTCGACTGTGCATTGCGCCAGCCGGACGGGGAAACACAAGCACAAGGTGTTCGACAACAACCGGAGCGGGTTCGAAGCGCTGCACCAGTGGCTCCTGG
>NZ_JACYUY010000001.1 GCF_014842025.1 Massilia sp. CFBP 13721 | reverse complement strand
CGTACGGCTTGTCCCTATAACCTTGGCAGGTTATAGCAATGAGAATACAGTGCTGTTTGTTGTGACAGACACTACCTGAACTTTACTTCCTCCAGATTCTGAGACGCTGTCGACAAAGACAACGCCTCGTACAAGTCATGCCTGATGACCATAGCAAGTCGGTCCCACCCCTTCCCATCCCGAACAGGACCGTGAAACGACTTTGCGCCGATGATAGTGCTGCAACCAGTGTGAAAGTAGGTTATCGTCAGGCTAGTTATAAAGCGAAGCCCACCAGTTGAAACTGGTGGGCTTTTTGCTTTTGGGCGTCCGACTTCTTGTGCTTCTATTTCGTCGCGTCAGAGCAGGAAAGGGCGCGTATCGCTGCCCATCAATACTTCCGTATCGCCCATCTCGTCCTTCAGGCCAACGCCCGTCAGTTGCCGCTTACGCGCCTCGGTCAGCAGGTAATGCAGCTTGTGCGCCGCATCCTCATGGCCGAGCCCGGCCGGCCTGACGTTCGAGATGCAATTGCGCCGTTCGTCGGTCAGGCCGACGCGCGGCGCCCAGGTGATGTACAGGCCCATGCTGTCCGGTGAGCTCAGTCCCGGGCGCTCGCCGATCATGACCACGACGATGTTCGCGCCCAGCAGGTCGCCGATCTCGTCGCCCACCGCTACGCGTCCCTGCTGCACGATCGCCAAGGGCGCCAGGGCCCATGTCTCCGTCTCCAGCTTCCCACGCAGCGCCCGCAGCAGCGGGGCGGCATTCTGCATGACAGCCAGGGCGGACAGGCCGTCCGCGACGACAATGGACAGGTCGCATGGGCCTTCATTTGCGCCGCCGAGCCGGGCCGCGATGAGCGAGCGCGACGGCGCGTCCAGCCTGCGCCCGAGATCGGGCCGCTGGAGGTAGACGTTGCGGCTCTCCGCTACGCTGTGCAGCAACAGGGGCGAAGGCAGTCCCGGCCATGCGGCATCGAGCGCTAGCATCAAATCGGCAGTATCAAGGGCTTGGTGCACGGCGTCGCGCGCACGGGCATGGGCCAGCTGGAAATCGAGCTGGGCGCGCGTAGGCTGACTGACCCCGGTATGCCCGAGTGCGATGCGGGCGGCCGTCAAGCGGCGCAAAGCCCGCCAGGGGTCGAGACTCGCATCGTCGCCGTCGACAACGTCGCTCATGTCGCCTCCTCAGGAAAGCCGCAGCAGCGCACGCTGGAACGGCGCCGGTATCGCGCGGCCCGGCGCCAGCCGCGCGTCATCCGAAAAAATCCCCATATCGCGCAGCCAGGCCGCGAACTCGGGCGCCGGCCGCAGGCCCAGCACACGGCGCGCATACAAGGCGTCGTGGAACGAGGTCGTCTGGTAGTTCAGCATGATGTCGTCGGCACCGGGAACGCCCATCACAAAGCTGCAGCCGGCCGCGCCGAGCATGGTCAGCAGCACGTCCATGTCGTCCTGGTCGGCTTCGGCGTGATTCGTGTAGCACACGTCCACGCCCATCGGCAGGCCGAGCAGCTTGGCGCAGAAATGGTCTTCCAGCCCGGCGCGGATGATCTGCTTGCCGTCATACAGGTATTCCGGCCCCATGAAGCCGACCACGGAATTGACCAGCAGCGGCTGGAAGGCGCGCGCCACCGCATAAGCGCGCGCCTCGCAGGTCTGCTGGTCGAGTCCGTGGTGGGCATTGGCCGACAAGGCGCTGCCCTGGCCGGTTTCGAAGTACATCAGGTTCTCGCCCAGCGTGCCGCGTTTCAGCGAGAGGGCGGCCACGCGCGCTTCGGCCAGCAGGGCGAGGTCGATGCCGAAGCTGGCGTTCGCCGCCTGGGTGCCGGCGATCGACTGGAACACGAGGTCGACCGGCGCGCCGCGTTCGATCGCGGCCAGCGTATTCGTCACATGGGTCAGCACGCAGGACTGGGTCGGGATCGCGTAGCGGTCGATGATCTCGTCGAGCATGCGCACCAGTTTGACCACCTGCGGCACGTTGTCGGTGGCGGGGTTGATGCCGATGACGGCGTCGCCGCTGCCGTACATCAGGCCATCGAACAGGCTGGCGGCGATGCCGGACGCATCGTCGGTCGGGTGGTTCGGCTGCAGGCGCGTCGACAGCGTGCCCGGCAAGCCGATGGTACTCCGGAAGCGCGTGACGACGCGGCATTTGCGGGCAACCAGTACCAGGTCCTGGATGCGCATGATCTTCGCCACCGCGGCCGCCATCTCGGGTGTGATGCCGGCCGCGACCCGCGCCAGCAGCGCCGCGTCGGCCGCGTCGCCGAGCAGCCAGTCCCTGAAGCCGCCGACGGTCAGGTGGCGGATCGGTGCAAAGGCCGCGGCATCGTGGCTGTCGACGATCAGGCGCGTGACCTCGTCCGTTTCATAAGGCACCACGGCCTCGTTCAGGAAGGTGGTCAACGGCAGGTCGGCCAGCGCCATCTGCGCCGCGACGCGTTCTTCGGCGCTGCCGGCAGACACGCCGGCCAGGTGGTCGCCCGAGCGCGTGGGCGAGGCCTTGGCCAGCAGCTCGCGCAGGTCGGCGAAGGTATAAGTCCGGCTGCCTGCCACATGGGTTATCTGGCTCATGGTTAGCTCCTTCCAGGGGAAGTCGGCGTCAATCCTGATCGTGCCACACTTTGACGCCTCACCGACGAATAGTTGGGTGCAGCCCGACAGCCAGCCCGGAGGCGTTCGCTCGCCAGCAACACCAAGGGCACGGCCCAGGGAACCGGCAGCCTGGCACGCCCCATGCATCATGAATAACGAGCGCTCACACAAGGCTCACTTCGTCATATCCATTCATTCAAGGAGCACTCCCATGAAAACTTTGGTCATCAAGGACCTGGCTTCCACCCAGGTAGCGATCCGCGAGGAGGGCGGCACCGTCCGTTCGCTCTCGCACGACGAAATGCAGCTGGTAGCAGGCGGGCGCGCCATCGCCGTGCTGGTCGACGGCCGGCCCGGCGGCGTGGTCGACGACTTCCAGCTCGAGCTGGCCATCTTCAAGGGCGACATCGGCGTCAAGGTGGTATAGATGGCGCCCCATGGCAGGTCCGTTTCCGCCTGCCATGGGGATTGCGGTCAGTTGACCGGATAGGTCGACAGCTGTGTGGCCAGCACGAAGTGGGTCCAGGTGTTCAGGTGCGCGCGCACCGCAGGGCACCCGCTCCCTGCGAAGTTGGTCGTCAGGCATGCGGTCATTGCCGGGGCGATCTCGCTATTAATGGTCGCTACGCCGAGGAAAGTCCCGCTTTTGGCAATGAGCGTTTCGAACACGTGCAGGATCGGCGAGGACATCCCCTGTTGCGGCAGCGTGGGATACATCAGGCCCTTGCGCGTAAACACCAGACCATTCGGACGGAACTGCGGACCGGGGAACACCTGGTTATTGTTCACGATCGTCGTCGTCAACTGCGGGTCGAAGCTCCAGAATTGCAGTTGGGGCAGCAGTGGCACGACGACGCGGGCTTCGAACAGTTGCGACTGCATCTGGACGTCCGCCGGCGACGCGGCATTCGTTCCCCACAACATCTGGGCGAACCGGCCCGTGCTGTCCTCGGCCTGGCAGTGATTTCCCGTCCGTCGCAGCTGGTATCCTGCAGGCAAGACGGCGGTGGCGCCGCTCGGCGTATGGCGCCATACATCGAACCGCAGGCTGTTGAGCTCGTCCGGGGACATGCGTGACAGCTGCGACAAGTGCGCGAGCCGGGGCGCGTCGTCGGCGCCCATGGCGAGTTCGGCGAAACGCTGGGTACCGAGGTGCAGCAGGTTCAGGTCGCCGCAGCGGATGGTCCGGCCCTGGTTCGCGACCGCGGCGATTTGCTCGAGTTCCGTCGACGAATAATAGGCACGCGACGTCAGAATCGGCATCGATACGGACGCGGTGGAGTTCAGCAGGGAACCGATCCAGTTCGATGGCCAACCCCAGCTGGCCGGTGCCGCGCCTGCCTTCAGGCCCCCGGCCACAATGCCGATGACGTCGCCGTTCCGGTCGATGATCGGCCCGCCGGACATGCCCGGCTGCAGCGCGTCGCTGAAACGCAGGATGCGGCGGGACTTGTCGATAGGACTGTTCAGGTCGTCCAGTTCCCTGACCAGCTGCGACGTGAGTACCTTGTTCAACTGGTCATCCCCGGAACTGAACGCAACCTTCACATCGCCCGGGCTGAGTTGCCCATTCTGGTACCCCAGCCCGACATAGGCGGCGTTCCGGTCGAAGGGCGGCGGCGCCAGCTTCAGGGCCGGGACGACCGGACTATTATTGACTTTCAACAGCGCCAGGTCGCCTGAAGGAAAGACCCGTGCCAGTGTCGCGTTATAAATCCGGGGCTGGCCGGCGGGCACGCCGTTGTAATGCACCTTGATTGTCTTGCAGCCGCCGACGACATGGTGCGCCGTGATGATATTGCCGGGCGCATCGAGCACGAAGCCGCTACCCGAGCGCTCACGATGCGCGGGACAGTCGCCCGTCTCGATATAAACGACAGCGCGCAGGGAGGCCCGGCGGACGCTGTCGGAAGGGGCGTCCTGCGCTGCGGCCAGGAGCGGCACGGCTGCAGCCAGAACCAGTGTCTTCACGAGCAGCTTCATGTCATACCCCGCACAGGTAGGTTGAGGCAAGGCGATAGGCCGCCAGCTGTTCGGCGGGCGTCGGCATGCGATCGATGCGTTTCTGGATGCCTGCCGTTGCAGGATGGGCCGATAGCACCGTCGCATAATCGCCCGCGGCGCCCTGGCCGGCATTCAAGGCGTCGAGGTTGCGGCACAGTGGGCTTCCTTCCTCGAAGCTATACAAGGCGCCGGTAACGGCAGCGCGCTCGATTGTCTTGACCTTGTCCGGCACTATTCCGAAGTGCAACAGTTTGATCCATTCGAGCCGCTCCGCATTGTCCTCGATGCGTAGTTTCGTCAGCGTCGCGAGGTGCTCGTCGACGGAGACGCCAAGCGTGTTGTGCGTGCGCATCCAGATCGACAGCGGCGTGGCCAGCAAGGCGGCAAGCGCAAATGCCGTCAGCCGACGTAGTCCCGCCGGCGTCAGCCCGCCGAGTTTGTCCCCAATCCCGAACAAGCCGCCCAGCAGGGCCACGATCCCCGCGATGACGCCGGCGACCACCGGGGTCGCGGACAAGCCGATCAGCAAACCGAGCAGCATGCCGAGCGCGCCGCCACCGAGGAGATCGAGGCCGCTGGAACCGGCTGTCCGAGGCAGCACCCTGTCGTCTACGTCCATTCGTACCCCCGATGAGGATTGTAGAAAGTATCGTAACGCAAAATTGTTTATTCACCAACGGATGATTGGCCTGCGACTGGATGGGCGGATTAGCGGACAGGCGCGCCCCGCATGCGTTGCCGAAAGGTGACACGGGAGCGCATCCAATGTAAGGCCTGTTTGACGTTAACGTCAGCCTTGCTTTATGATTTACTAACAGAAATTCACAATGTGGTATGCGTGATTCGTCTTCGACCCGGTTCATCCGTTTTCACCTCAAGACACGCCACCTGGTATTGCTGGTCGAGCTCGGGCGCCACGCTTCCATCGTGCACGCCGCCGAAGCCGCGGGGCTGACCCAGCCCGGCGCGTCCAAGCTGATCGGCGAACTCGAGCATGCCCTTGGCGTGGCCTTGTTCGAGCGCCTGCCGCGCGGGGTGGTGCCGACCTGGTACGGCGAAGTGCTGATCCGGCGCGCCGGCGCCGCGCTGGCCGAGATGGATGCGGCGCACCAGGAAATCATGGAAGGCGTGGCCGGCATTGGCGGGCGCGTCTCGGTCGGCAGCGTGCTGACCCCGGCGACGTCGCTGCTGCCGCAGGCGATCAAGCTGCTCAAGGAGCGCAGCCCGCGCACCCAGGTCGCAGTCGCGGTCGATACCAGCCGCACCATGGTCGAGCAACTGCGCGGGGGCGAACTCGACATCGTCATCGGCCGCATCTCCGATCCATCCGCCGCCGCCGAACTCGATTTCGAGCCGCTCGCCGACGAGCCGCAAAGCCTGATCGTTCGTGCCGGCCATCCCTGGCTGGCACGCGCCGACCTCGCCCTCGACGACCTCGCCGGCGCCGCCTGGATCATGCCTGCGGGCGGCCGCGTGCGCGACCAGTTGATGGCCCTGTTCATCGCCAGGGGCCTGGAGCGTCCGTTCGACATCATCGAAACCGTGGCGCTGCCGCTGGTGCCGCGCTTGCTGGCCGACAGCGACCGCATCGTCGCCCTGGCGCGCGAGCTGGTCCAGCCCGCGCTCGACGCCGGCACGCTGGCCGTGCTGCCCTTCGACATCGGGCTGCGCACCGACGTCTACGGCATCGTCACGCGCAAGCGCCATCACCTGTCGCCCTCGGCCGACGCGATGCTCGCGGCCCTGCGCGAAGCGGCCGGCCTGGCGCCGCCGCCGGTACGCGTGCGATGAATACGGATTTGGAATATCTCCGGCGAATTTGGTTATTGGAAAGCGGGGGCTGGGGTCAGTATGATCTCAGGCATATATGCGCCAATCAAAATAATGAGCGCCCAAGGAGACCGCTGTCCATGAACCACCACCTGCCTGGCATTGTCCGCCTGTCCGCCCTGTGCGCCACAGCCCTCATGACCACGAGCTGTGCCCATCAGGCCGCCCATCCGATCGGCGACTTTCCCGATCCTTTCGTGCTGGCCGATCAGGGCGGCTACTACGCCTACGCGACCAATGCCAACAACAAGCACGTGCAGCTGCTGCACTCTGGCGACCTGAAGTCCTGGCGCGCGCTCCCGGACGCCATGCCGGCGCTGGCCCCCTGGGTGCGCAAGGAAGTGCCGCATGTCTGGGCGCCCGAAGTCATCAAGCTGGGCGCGCGCTACGTGCTGTACTACACGGCGCACGACATCGCCTCCGACCGCCAGTGTGTCGGCGCCGCCGTGTCAAGCGCGGCGGCCGGCCCCTTCGTCGACACTGCGGCGAAGCCGCTGGTCTGCCAGGCCGAGCTCGGCGGCACCATCGACGCCAGCCCGTTCCAGGACGACGGCCGCCTCTACCTCTACTTCAAGAGCGACGGCAATTGCTGCAAGCAGCCGACCCACATCTTCGCCCAGGAATTGCGGCCCGACGGCTTGCAGGTAACGGGCCAGCCGAGCCGCCTGCTGACCAATGGCCGCACCTGGGAAGGCAAGGTGATCGAGGCGCCGACCATGGTCAAGCGCGACGGCAAGTACACCTTGCTGTATTCGGCCAACGATTTCGGCGACGGCACCTATGCCGCCGGCTACGCCAGCTGCGGCGGGCCGATGGGACCGTGCGAACCGGTTGGCGACGCACCCTTCCTGAAAACCAGCGCCGAGGCCAAACTGTTCGGGCCGGGCCACCAGGCCGTGTTCCAGGCAAACGGGCAGGACTACATCGCCTACCACGCCTGGGAACTGAAACCGGACGGCAAGCGCGCCGACCGGCGCTTCCTGTATATCGACCGCCTGGCCTGGGTGGACGGCAAGCCGGTGGTGCAGGGCACGACCCTGGTGCGGTAACGGCCATAATAGAGAATAGAGATTAAAGACGGGACGGGCCGGAACAGGCCTGCCGATCAAGACGAGTTGGAGACAACGTGGTGCAACGCAGAAGATTTGTCGCAGCCTCGGCCCTCGGTGCGCTGGGCGTGCTGCCGGCGCGGGCGCAGACCCGCGCCCAGACGCCGGTCGAGCTCCGCCTGTGGACGCTGCTGAGCGGCGGCGACGGCGCCCGCATGCGCGCCCTGATCGACGATTTCAACGCCAGCCAGCCCGGGGTGCGCGTGGTCAGCACCACGCTCAAATGGGGCGAGCCCTTCTATACCAAGCTGATCACCTCGGCGGTGGTGGGAGCCGGTCCCGACATCGCCACCGTGCACCTGTCGCGCCTGCCCAACCTGGCCGGCGGCGGCGTGCTGCGACCCATCAGTGCGCCCGAGCTGGCCGCGGCCGGCCTGAAGGGCAGCGATTACTTCCCGCGCCAGTGGGAAAAGTCGCACTACGGCGGCGCCAACTACGCGATCCCGCTCGACCTGCACCCGCTGGTCCTGTACTACAACAAGAACCTCGCAGGCCAGGCCGGGCTGCTCGATGGCGTCGGCACGTTGAAACCCATCGTCGGCTACGAGGCGCTCACCGCCGCGTTCAAGGGCGTGCGCGCGCGCACCGGCAAGGCCGGGCTGGCGATGGAATCGGGGCAGGGCTCGTACGCAATCTGGCGCCTGTGGCTGTCGCTGCTGGCCCAGCGCAAGGCGCCGCTGATCGAGAACGGCCGGTTCGCCTACGGCCGCGCCGGCGTCGAGGAGCTGGCCAAGGTCAGCGCCTGGTTCACGGACGGCTACGCGCCCGCCGGCCTCGATTACCCGGCCTCGACCAGCCAGTTCATGGGCGGCGGCGCCGGCTTCATGATCAACGGCGTGTGGGAAGTGCCGGAACTGGTGCGCGCCACAAAACAGGGCACGCTCGGCTTCGACTATGGCATCGTGCCGCTGCCGCGCCTGTACCGGGACGCCAGCGTCTGGACCGATTCGCACGCATTCGCGATTCCCGCCAACGAGGGCAAGCCGATGCCGCCCGAGCGGCTGCGCGCGGTGCTCGCCTTCATGGCCTACGTCAGCCGCCATTCGATGGGCTGGGCCGAGGGCGGCCACGTGCCTGCCTACCGCCCGGTGGCCGAGTCGGCCGCGGCGCGCGCGCTGATGCCGAATGCGCTGTATGCATCGGCGGCGCAAAACGTCGTCTACGACCCGGACGGCTGGTACATGGGGGCGGCCGGCCCGGTCGAGTCGATGGCGTCGAAATTCATGCCGGGCGCGCTGTCCGGCCAGCTGACCCCGGCCGAGGCGCTCGGGATGTTCGAAAAAGAAGCCTTGCGCCTGCTGCGCAAACGTCCACCGCGCTATTGAAGGAGATGCGGATGTCGAGAGAAGCCGCGCGTTTGAATCCCGCTGCATTGCCGCTTCCTGCCGCGGCACCGCCGCGCAGCGCCCGCACCGAGGGCTTGCCCGCCATGCTGCTGCTGGCGCCCTTCGTGCTCGCCTTTTTGCTGTTCTTCCTGGGACCTGCGCTGCAAACCCTGTATCTGAGCCTGACCGAAAGCAGCCTGACGCGCACCAGCGCCTTTGTCGGCCTGGCCAATTACGCGACGCTGGTTCAGGACCCCTCGTTCTGGGCTTCGCTCGGGAACACCTTTTATTTCGCCTTGCTGACCGTGATCCCGCTGACGGGCATCGGGCTGGTGATGGCGCTGCTGGTGCACCGCTTCGTGCGCTTTCAATCCTGGCTGCAGGGCGCCTTCTTCCTGCCCTACGTGCTGCCGATCTCGGTCATGACCCTGATCGCCGACTGGATGCTGCAACCCTCGTCGGGCATCATCAACCACCTGGTCGGCGGCCAGCGCGCCTGGCTGTCCGACGTGCACTGGGCGCTGCCGGTGGTCGCCATCGGCACCGTCTGGTGGACCGTCGGCTTCAACATGCTGATGCTGCTGGCCGGCCTGCGCAACATCCCGGCCGAACAGTACGAAGCGGCGGCGCTCGATGGCGCGCGCGGCTTCACGCTGTTCCGCGCGATCACCTGGCCGGCCCTGAAACCCGTGTTCGGCACCGCGCTGCTGCTGCAGCTGATCGCCTCGCTGAAGGTGTTCGGGCAGACCTATATCCTCACCAGCGGCGGCCCTTACAACACCAGCCGCGTCACGCTGCACTACATGTATGAAACCGCGTTTACCCAGAGCGACGCCGGCTATGCGGCCGCGGTCGCGATGGCCTTCATGTTCGTGGTGATTGCACTGACCTTGCTGGCGCGCCTGGTGGCGGGGAGGTCCTCGTGAAGCATCGTTCCCAACTCTGGTGGAGCATCGCCGCCGTCTCCTGCGCCGTGCTGCTGGCCGCGCTGTGGGCCTTCCCGCTGCTGTGGGCGGTGTCCACCGCGCTGCGCCCCGAACACGAAACGGTGTCCGCCACCTTCCACTGGCTGCCCCAGGTCTGGACCCTGGACGCGTTCCGCAAGACGCTCAGCGCCGGCAACCTGCCGCGCTGGCTGTTCAACAGCGCACTGGTGTCGCTGCTGGTGACCGTCGTGACGATGGCGATCAGCCTGGGCGCGGCCTACGCGTTCTCGCAGCTGCGCTTTCGCGGGCGCGGCGTCCTGTTCGCCCTCGCGATGCTTGCCTTCCTGCTGCCGTTCGAGGCCTTGCTGGTGCCGCTGTTTCGCACCATGCACCAACTCGGCATGATCAACAGCTACGCCGGGCTGGTGCTGCCGCAGGTGGTGTCGCCGGTCGTGATCTACGTGTTCAAGCAGTTCTTCGACGGGATCCCGGCGGACTTCCGCGAGGCCGCCGTCGTGGACGGCGCCAACCCGCTGCGGGTGCTGTGGAGCGTCTACCTGCCTTTATCCGGCAACATCGTGTGGGCGATGGCGATCGTGACCTTCATCGGGGCGTGGAACAACTTCCTCTGGCCCTTCATCATCGTCACCTCGAACGACATGATGACGATCCCGCTCGGCCTCACGCAAACCTACGACGCCTTTGGCGTGCGCTATGCGCAGCTGATGGCGGCGGCGCTGATCGGCGCACTGCCCGTGGGCCTGGCCTATGTGGTATTCCAGCGCCGCGTGACACAGGGTTTCCTCGCCGCGAGCGGACTCAAAGGCTAACTATTCAGGAGCAAGATACATGGCATCGGTCAGCCTTCGCGGCATCAAAAAGCAGTACGACAACAACAGCGTCCTCAAGGGCATCGACCTCGACATCGCCGACGGCGAATTCGTCGTCTTCGTCGGCCCCTCGGGCTGCGGCAAGTCGACCCTGCTGCGCATCATCGCCGGCCTGGAAGACATCAGCGACGGCACGCTCGAAATCGGTGGGCGCGTCAGCAATACGATCGAACCGGCACGGCGCGGCATCGCCATGGTGTTCCAGAGCTATGCGCTGTATCCGCACATGAGCGTGTTCGACAACATGGGCTTCGCGCTGAAGCTGGCCAAGGTGCCGAAGGCGGAGATCGCCGAGCGGGTAGGGCGCGCCGCCGAGATCCTGCAGATCGGGCACCTGCTCGATCGTAAACCCAAGGCCCTGTCCGGCGGCCAGCGCCAGCGCGTGGCGATCGGGCGCGCCATCGTGCGCAAACCCGAAGTCTTCCTGTTCGACGAGCCGCTGTCGAACCTCGACGCCGCGCTGCGCGGCCAGACCCGCGTCGAGCTGGCGCGCCTGCACCGCGAGCTGAAAAGCACCATGATCTACGTGACACACGACCAGGTCGAGGCGATGACCCTGGGCACGAGGATCGTGGTCCTGAACGGAGGGCGCATCGAGCAGGTCGGCACCCCCTTCGACCTCTACGAACGCCCGGCCAACAAGTTCGTCGCCGGCTTCCTCGGTTCGCCGCGCATGAATTTTTTCGAAGCCACGCTGGCCGGGCAGTCCGGGCGCAGCACCGCCGTGCTGCTGGCGGGCGGCGCGCAGGTGCAAGTGGCGGCCGACGTCGCGCGTGCGCAGGCGGGTGCGCGCGTCACCCTTGGTATCCGGCCCGAACACCTGCAGATCGGCCGCGCCGGCGGGCACGATGGCGCCATCGGCGCCATCGTCGCCCTGGTCGAGTACCTGGGCGACGTGACCCTGGTGTATGCCCACGTCGACGGCGTCGAAGCCGGCGACATGGTGGCGGTGAAATGCGATGCCGATACCGCGCCGCCGCGTCCGGGCAGCCGGGTCGAGCTGGTGTTCCCGGCCACGCGCGCCTTCCTGTTCGACGCGGAGGGCGAGGTGTTCGCGCCCGGATGGGTCGAGAGCACGGCGGCGCCGCTGTCCCAAGCTTGACACTCCAGGCATGACCCTGCATGCCATGACGATTTCGGATAGCTCTTGCGCGTTTCGTTATTGGTGACGGATCTGTTGCTCTCTTAATATGTGTAACGGCCCAAGCCGGCATTGACCGGCAGGCGGGTGACCACCTTCTTATAATATTCAGGAGACATGCATGACACGACTGAAAGTCAAGCCGATCTGCGCCGCCATCATGCTGATGACGGCCTACGGGGCGCCGGCGTTCGCCCAGACCACGGAAACCACCCCGGACGCGACGGCGGCCACTGAAGCTGCCGGGCAGGCACCGGCGGTGGTGCAGGTCACCGGCCTGCGCCAGAGCCTGCGTTCGGCGGAAGCGATCAAGCGCGACGCGGTGCAGGTGGTCGACGCCATCAACGCCGACGACATCGGCAAGTTCCCCGACCGCCAGGCCGGCGACGCCTTGCAGCGCGTGGCCGGCGTGCAGGTCGGGCGCGATCGGGGCCAGACCGATACCGTCATCATTCGCGGCCTGCCAGACGTCACCACTACCATCGACGGCAACGAAATCTTCACCGCCGCCGGGCGCCGCCTGTCCTACCAGGACTTGCCGGTGCAGTCGATCGGCGGCATGGAAGTTTACAAGTCGGCCACCGCCAACCAGTTCGAGGGCGGCATCGCCGGCGCCGTCAACATCCGCCTGCGCTCGCCCTTCGACGCAAAGGGCTTCACCGCCACCGGCTACATCGAGGACCGCTTCCAGAAGACCAACGGCAGCAGCGCCACCAAGGACCGGCACAATCCCGGCGGCGGCTTCCTCGTCTCGAACCGCTGGAACACAAGCGTCGGCGAGATGGGTGCGCTGTTCGACGTCGCCGTCAACCGCGAAAACTGGGCCTATCCGGTGCAGTGGGTCGACCGCCCGACCAACGTGTTTTCGGTGCGCCCGGACGGCACCGCGACCCGCCTTGGAGACCGCCCACCCTTCGCCACCGCCCCCGGCGAAGTGCTGGGCCAACTGCCCAACATCGGCGGCATCTACAACAGCGGCAAGCGCGAGCGCCAGAGCGTACACGGCGCCTTCCAGTGGAAGATCAGCCCACAGCTCCAGGCCAGCGCCCAATACCTCGGCATGGGCTATCAGGGCCGCAACGCGGTCAACTACATCCTCAACATCGTCACCTGGGCGCCGCGCCTGACGAACGTGGTGCTGGCGCCCCAGGGCAGCCATTGCAACACGCCGATGGGCGTAATCTGCCCGATCCTGTCGGCCAATGCGCCGGCGGCGCGCTTCGACGTCGGCCCCTACGACTTCGACCCCTACACGGCGACGAGCACCTGGGGCCAGGACGAGCGCACCACGACCCATTACCTCAATCTCGGCCTGCGCTACGCGAACGGTCCGCTGACGGTCAATTCGTCGCTCGGCTACACCCGTTCCAAGTTCGTCAACGACACCATCATCGTCGACCAGCAGGTCCCGAACGCCAGCTCCAGCGTCTTCGCCTATGGGGCCGACGGCCATGGCGGCTACACCTCGGTCAGCACGCCGGGCAGCCTCAACGCCCTGCGCGACCCGAGCCAGTTCGTCCTGCGCGGCATGGTGCAGAACTGGAACGAGCAGGCCGGCAGCCAGTTCCAGTGGCGTTCGGACGGCACCTACCGCCTGGGCGGCGACGGCCTGTTCTCCGCCATCCTGGGCGGCGTGCGCCTGTCCTCACGCAAGGCCAGCTACCACGGCGCCGACCGTCCGACCGATTTCAATACCGCCGTGCGCCCGACGCCGGTAGGCCTGTTCGGCCCGTCCTTCCAGCAGCTGGTGCCCGGCCTGGACCGCCTCGGCGGCCCATGGGTCACGCCTTCGTCCGACTACCTGCTCGATAACGCCGACGTCGTGCGCAACGCCTACGGCCTGCCGAGCGGCCGCCTGCCGGACGACCCGACGCGCCTGTTCGACCAGACCGAACGCAGCGCAACCCTGTACCTGTCGGGCCGCTGGAAGACCAAGGTGGCCGGCATCGACGTCAGCGGCGAAGCGGGCGCGCGCGTGGTGCGCGTGAACCGCGAGCTGCGCGGCCAGAACCGGATCGGCGACGTGATCTCGAACGTCGACCTGTCGACCTCCGAGACGAACGTACTACCGAGCATCTCGGCGGTGGTCGGCTGGACGGACGCCTGGCAGTCGCACCTGTCGGCAGGCAAGACGATTGCCCGTCCGGGCTTCCGCGAGCTCAATCCGGCGCTGTCGCTGGTGCCGCCCACCGTGAATAACCCGGGCAGCGGCAGTTCCGGCAACCCGGACCTCGAGCCGACCCGTTCGACCAACCTCGACGCCACTCTCGAGTACTATTTCGCGAAGAACGGCTACGCCCAGATTGCGCTGTTCCACCGCGACATCGACGGCTACCTGCAGAACTTCACCCAGGACGAAGTGATCAACGGCATCACCTACCGCGTCTCGCGTCCGCAGAATTCGGGCAAGGGCATGCTGCGCGGCGCCGAATTCGGCATCCAGAAGTTCTTCGACTTCCTGCCAGGCCCGTGGAGCGGCTTCGGAGCACAGTTCAACTACACCTGGATCGACGGCGAGAACGAGACCCGGACCACCTTCGGCAGCAACGTCTTCAGCAAGACCCAGCTCGTCGGCGTGGCAAAGAAGAACGTGAACCTGGCGCTGCTGTATGAAGGGAATGGCATCACCGGCCGCCTGGCTGCGACCCGCCGTGGCGACTACGTCGAGCAGATCGCCGAGCCACCATTCAACCAGGACCGGGTGGTGAAGGGCGCTACCTTCGTGGACCTCTCCGTCGGCTACGAATTGACGCCCAACCTGTCGTTGCACCTGGACGCGATCAACCTGACCCGCGAGAAGTTCGAGAGTTCGCTCGGGCCTTACCAGCCGCGCGATATCCGCTACAACCCGACCACCTATGGCGTCAGTTTGCGCTACAAGATGTAAGGCGGATGCAGATACAGACGTAACAGCAAGCCGCCCGCACGCGCGGGCGGTTTTCGTTTTCAGGAGAGACAATGCAGCGCACCTACCAGAACCCGGTCTACCCGGACACCATGGCCGATCCCTTCGTGCTGAAACACGAGGGCGCCTATTATGCCTACGGCACCGCGCCCGGCGGCGCCGATGGCCGCCAGATCCCGGTGCTGCGCTCGACCGACCTGGTCGACTGGGAGCCGCTCGGCCACGCGCTGATGCCGAACGGCGCCGAACACTACTGGGCGCCCGAAGTGGCCTTCCACGACGGCCGCTTCTACATGTACTACTCGTCCGGCTCCGCATCCGAAGGCACCGACCAGCAATTGCGCGTGGCCGTCAGCGACCATCCCGCCGGCCCGTTCGCCGACAGCGGCGGCATCCTGGTGCCCGATCAGTCGTTCTCGATCGACGCCCACCCGTACCGGCACATCGACGGCCAGTGGTACCTGTTCTACTGCGTCGACTTCCTCGAAGCCGAGGGCGAGCACCGCGTCGGCACCGGCATCGTGGTCGACCGCCTGCTCGACATGTGCACGCTGGCAGGCGAGCCGCGGGTGGTGGTGCGTCCGCACCAGGACTGGCACGTGTTCCGCAAGGAGCGGCCGATGTACGGCGGCGTCTACGACTGGCACACGGTGGAGGGCGCCTTCGTGCAGGTGTACGGCGGCCAGGTTTTCTGCTTCTACAGCGGCGGCGCCTGGGAGCGCGAGAACTACGGCATCAGCTATGTGGTGGCCGAGCATCCGCTCGGGCCCTACCGCAGTCCCGATGGCGGACAAGAGGCGCTGGTGATGCGCAGCCGTCCGGGCGCCGTCATCGGGCCCGGCCACAACTCGTTCACGACTTCGCCCGACGGCAGCGAGACCTGGATCGTGTACCACGCCTGGGACGTGGCACAGACCACGCGGCGCATGTGCATCGATCGGCTGGATTGGCAGGATGGGCGACCGGTGACGGCGGGGCCGAGCAGTGGGGCGCAGCCGGCGCCGTCGAGCTGAGCGGCGACGATACCTCACGATGTTGGCAGGTGCGCTTTTTGCCGGAGTAGCAGACAATGTCCCTGTGCCCTCGAGGAGAATGCGGATGCGCGATGCGATCATCATCGGCGGCGGCCACAACGGCCTGGTCTGCGCTTTTTACCTAGCCCGCGCCGGCTTGAAGGTGACGGTGCTGGAAGCGCGCGATGTCGTCGGCGGCGCTGCGGTGACCGAAGAATTCCACCCCGGCTTTCGCAACTCGGTCGCCGCCTACACGGTCTCGCTGCTCAACCCCAGGGTGATCGCCGACATGAACCTGGGCGCGCACGGCCTGCGCATCGTCGAGCGGCCACTGTCGAATTTCCTGCCGCTGGAAGACGGCCGCTACCTGAAGGTCGGCGCCGGCAAGACCCATGCCGAGGTGGCGAAATTCTCGCAGCGCGACGCCGACCGGCTCGACGCCTACAGCCAGAATCTGGACGCGGCGGCCGACCTGCTGCGCGACCTGGTGCTGCAGACCCCGCCGAACCGGACCGACGGCGGCTGGCTCGGCGCGCTGCCCGAACTGATCAAGGCCGGCAAGCTGGGCAACCGCATGCGCAAGCTGCCGCTCTCCGCGCAGCGCGAACTGCTCGACCTGTTCACCAAATCGGCCGGCGACTACCTCGACGGCTGGTTCGAGAGCGCGCCCATCAAGGCGGCCTACGGCTTCGACAGCATCGTCGGCAACTACGCCAGTCCATATTCGCCGGGCTCGGCCTACGTGCTGCTGCACCACGTGTTCGGCGAGGTCAATGGCAAGAAGGGCGCCTGGGGCCACGCCATCGGCGGCATGGGCGCGATCACGCAGGCGATGGCCAAGGCGGCGGAAGGCCTGGGTGTCGAGATCCGTACCGGTTGCGCGGTGCGCGAAGTGCTGCTGGCGGCGGGGCGGGCGGCCGGCGTCGTCACCGCCAGGGGCGAACGGCTCGATGCACGCGCGGTCGTGTCGAACCTGAACCCGCGCCTGCTGTACACGAAGCTGGTCGATCCCGCCGCGCTCTCAAGCGATTTCCTGCGCCGCATGGGGGCCTGGCGCTGCGGTTCCGGCACCTTCCGCATGAACGTCGCGCTGGCTGAGCTGCCGAGTTTCAGCTGCCTGCCCGGCAAGGAAGCGGCCGAGCACCACGGCAGCGGCATCATCATCGCGCCCAGCCTGGGGTACATGGAGCGCGCCTACCACGATGCGCGCGCGTTCGGCTGGTCGCGCGAACCGATCGTCGAGATGCTGATTCCCTCGACGCTTGACCCCTCGCTGGCGCCGCCGAACGGGCACGTGGCCAGCCTGTTCTGCCAGCACGTCGCGCCGCAGCTACCCGACGGCGCGAACTGGGACGCGCACCGCGAACACGTGGCCGACCTGATGATTGATACCGTCGACCGCCACGCGCCCAACTTCAAGCGTTCGGTGCTCGGCCGCCAGATCATGAGCCCGCTCGACCTGGAACGCACCTTCGGCCTGGTCGGCGGCGACATCTTCCACGGCGCGCTCGGGCTCGACCAGCTGTTCGCGGCGCGGCCGATGCTCGGGCATGCGGACTACCGCGGGCCGGTGGCGGGACTGTACACCTGCGGCTCGGGAACGCACCCGGGCGGGGGCGTGACCGGGGCGCCGGGGCACAATGCGGCCCGTGAGGTGTTAAAAGACTTCAGCAGGCGCAACGGCTTCAAGTCACCTCAACCCGCCCAAAATACCCATACTGCAAACTCGCCGCAATCCGCCGCGCCGCGGCCATGAACTCATCCGCCACCGCCGGCTGAAACAGCCGCCGCGCATGCGCCTCGAACAGCCCCAGCCAGCGCCGGAAGTGCTCGATCTCGACGCCCTGGATCTGCATGTGCTTACCATACACGTCACCCTTGAACTCGCCGCTGGCCAGCATCACCGAGCACCAGAAATCGACCATGCGTGCCAGGTGCGGTTCCCAATTGCCGCCGATGGCGCCGTTGAAGATGGGCGCCAGCAGGGCTTCCTGGCGGATGTCGGTATAAAAATCGTTGACCAGGGTGGCGATCGAGGCGCGGTTCAGTTCGGCGTACATATTGTTCGGTAGAGGAAGGGCCGGGCATATTGTGGCAGATCGCGCCACGGCGGGCCAAGCCGGGTCGAGCCAAATATCCTTTGTCCCGCGCTTGCAAAATTGCTATCCTCAAAGAAACTCGGCGCCAATAAGCCGCTAACAAGACAGGGGACGCGATGAAACGACGGGATCTGTTGGGCGTAGCAATGTCGACGGCGCTGCTGCAAGGCGTGCTGCCGGCTGGGGCGATCGCAAAGGGCGCAAGCCGTAGCCGGGCCCGTCCCGGCACGCCCGCATGGCCGAACGCCAAGGAGTGGCAAGCCTTGCGTACCCAAACCGGCGGCCGCCTGCTGGCCCTGAGTTCGCCCTTCGCCCGTGGCCAGAGCGAAGCCGTGCGCAACGAAGCGCTGGCCGGCCTCAAGAATCCGTATTACATCGGCGACCACCCGGCGCTGACCCAGACCAGCGGCTGGCAGGATGCCTGGACCTCGCGCGCCAGCACCTACGCGGTGGCCGCGCGCGATGCTGCCGACGTGGCCGCCGCCGTCAGCTTCGCGCGGCGCCACAACCTGCGCCTGGTGGTCAAGGGCGGCGGCCACAGCTACTCCGGCGCCTCGAACGCGTCCGATTCGCTGCTGGTGTGGACGCGCGCGATGAACCGGGTGGAAATGATCGACGCCTTTGTTGCCCAGAGCTGTCCGAAGGAATCTGCCCAGCCGGCCGTGCACGTCGGCGCCGGCGCCATGTGGGCCGACGCCTATGCCGAAGTGACGACCCGCGGCGGGCGCTATGTGCAGGGTGGCGGCTGCACCACGGTCGGGGTGGCCGGGCTGGTGCAGGGCGGCGGCTTCGGCAGTTTTTCCAAAGGGTTCGGCACGGCCGCCGCCAGCCTGATCGAAGCCGAAGTCGTCACCGCCGACGGCGCAATCCGCATCGCCAACGCCTACACCAACCCGGACCTGTTCTGGGCCTTGAAGGGCGGCGGTGGCGGCAGCTTCGGCGTCGTCACGCGCCTGACCTTGCGCACGCATGCGTTGCCGGCGTTTTTCGGCGCTGTGTTCGGCGAGATCACGGCCAGCTCGAACGACGCCTTGCGCGCGCTGCTGGCGCGCTTCGTCGACTTCTACCGCGCCAGCCTGTTCAACAAACACTGGGGCGAGGCGGTCTCGCTGCGCGACGGCAAGAAGCTGAAGCTGTCGATGGTGTTCCAGGGCCTGGACGAAGCGCAGGCGCGGGCCACGTGGGCGCCGTTCTTCGCCTGGGTACGCGACCGCAAGGAATACAGCTTTGCCGAGCCGGCCGTGATGGCGATTCCGGCACGCCATTTCTGGGACCCGCTTTTCTTCCAGAAGCACGCGCCCGGCCTGACGACGATGGATGGACGTCCCGGCGCCTCGCCCGACCACCATTTCTGGACCGGCGACGGCGAACAGGGAGGCTGGTTCATCCATGGCTACCAGTCGACCTGGCTGCCGGCCGCGCTGCTGGCGCCGCAGCGGCAAGGGGCGCTGGTCGATGCGCTGTGCGCCGCCGCCGCCCATTGGGATGTGGAACTGCACTTCAACAAGGGCCTGGCAGGCGCGCCGGCCGCGGCGCTGGCCGCCACGCGCGATACCGCGATGAACCCGGCCGTGCTCGATGCCTTTGCACTGGCCATCATCGCGGGCGGCGGCGGCCCGGCCTTTCCCGGCATGCCGGGTGCAACAGTGGACGAGGCCCGTGCGCGCCACGCGGCGGTGCGCATCGGCGCCGGGATCGACGCCTTGCGCACGGCCGCACCCGATGCCGGCACCTATGTCTCGGAAAGCGATTATTTCCAGGCGCGCTGGCAGGACGCCTACTGGGGCGTTAACTACGCACGCCTGGCGCAGGTGAAGAGGGCGGTCGATCCTGGCGGACTGTTCTTCGTGCACCACGGCGTCGGCAGCGAGGCGTGGAGCGCCGACGGGTTCACCAGGCGGGCCTAGCATCATCCAAGGAACAAATCGCCGGTACCGGAGTCCGATGCTTATGGAGCCACATGCCGAGGAGACCGTATGGCCGCGATCGTGCGCATCGACGATGAAGTCATCGATACCGATGTCTTCATCCGAACACTGAAGCTCACCGGGCAGTTCGAGGGACTTGTCGAGCAGCTGGTGCGCGAGAAGCTGGCCGTGCATGCCGCGAAAAAGGCGGGCTTGCCGATTGCGGCCGGCGACATCCAGGAGCGCGCCGACCAGTTCCGCCGCGCCCAGGGCCTGCACCGGGCCGCCGACATGAACCATTACCTCGACGCGCTCGGCGTCAGCCTGGACGAGTTCGAGGAATTCATCACCGACGGCCTGTACCACGAAAAAATGATGGAACAGGTCTGCAGCGAAAAAGCGGTCGAGCAGTACTTCAAGCTCAATTCGCCGCGCTTCGACAGCGTCGAGATCAGCCATATCGTGCTCGATTCGGAAGGCAAGGCCAAGGAGATGATGTCGGCCCTCGGCGACGATCCCGACAGTTTCGCCGAGATGGTGAGCGAGCACTCGGTCGGCGAGGCGCGCGAGAACGGCGGGGTGATCGGCAAGGTGCTGCGCGGTTCGCTGAAACCCGACCTCGAGGCACGCGTCTTCAATGCCGCGGCTGGCGACCTGCTCGGGCCGTTTCCCTCCAGTGACCGCGCGCTGTTCGAGATTTTCATGGTCAACGCCAGGCATCCCGCCGCGCTCGACGAAGACACCGCCGTCGAGGTGCGCCGCCTGTTGCGCGAGGAGTGGCTGGCGGCGCGGGCACAAGAGCACATCATCGAAGCCTGCCCCGCACGCTAGCGGGTCGTTACGCCAGGCGCATTCCAACCCGGCCTGGCCGCCACCCATCATGGAATCATCCGCGCAACAACACCATGCCTCGACCGAGTTCCTGTCCTCGGTCGAAATCCTCTCGGTCTTCACGCCCGAGGAACTGAACGGGCTGGCCGAGGCGATCGAAACGCGCGCCTATGCCTTTGGCGACACTATCTGCAGCGCCGGCGACGCGGCCGACGGGCTGTACGTCATCAAATCCGGTTCGGTGCGCGTGTTCGGCGAAGAGCACGGCAAGGAAATCAGCATGGGGGTGCGCAAGAGCGGCGAAGTGTTCGCCGAGATCGCCATGCTGCGCCCGTACCGGCACGAACTGTCGGCGCGCGCCGCCCTCAAGACCGAACTCTGGTTCATCCCGCGCGCGGCGATCGAGCCGCTGGTCGCGCGCAACGGCGCGGCGCTCGACTTCATCAACAACTACGTGGCGATCAGCTCGGCCGGCGGCCTGGTGGCGCGCCTGTTCGACTTGCGCGGCAAGGTGGATAAACCCGAACTGGAAGAGTTCGTGCGCAGCGTCGGCGTCAAGCGGGTCGGGCCGGACAAGGAAATCCTGCGCCAGAATGCGCGCGACGACCGCCGCCTGTATGTGGTGCGCCAGGGGCAGGTGCGGGTGGTGGTGCATGACGGCGACGACGAGTATGTGCTGGCCACGCTCGGCCCGGGCGAGATCTTCGGCGAAAAAGCGTGTTTGATGCGCCAGGAACAGCCGGCCAGCGTGGTCGCGGCGGGCGAGGCGGTGCTGTTGGTGATTCCGGAAAAGTCGGCGCATTTCATCCTCGAGCGCAATGCGAAGTTCCGCGAAGTGATCGAGGAGCGCGTCCGCTTTTTCGAGCGCGAACTGCACCGCCAGAAGCGCCTCGCCGAACGGCGCAAGCGCCCGGTGGTGCTCGACCTTGCCTCGCAACCGAAAGCCGGCGAGAAGATCATCAAGCGCTTCGCCCTGGTCGAACAGGCCGAGGAAATGGATTGCGGCGCCGCCTGCCTGGCGATGCTGTGCCGCCACTACGGCATCAACATGACGCTCGGTAAGCTGCGCGAACTGGCCAACGTCACCACGCAAGGCGCCACGCTCGACAGCCTGGCGCGCGCCGGCGAGGCGCTCGGTTTCGGCGCGCGCGGGGTGCAATGCACCTTCGACGCGCTGCTCGGCTTCGAACTGCCCTTCATCGTGCACTGGGAGGGCTACCACTACGTGATCGTGTACGGCGTCTCGGCCAGCCAGGTGTGGATGGCCGACCCGGCGGTGGGTTTCAGGAAGATGAGCGTGGAAGAATTCGAGCGCGGCTGGAGCGGCACCTGCCTGGTGTTCACGCCGGGCCAGCAGCTGGTGCATCTCGAGGCCGCGCGCTCGCCCTGGCTGCGTTTCGTCAGCTACCTGCGGCCCTATAAAAAAATCCTGCTGCAGCTGTTCCTGGCGACGTTTGTCATCCAGATGCTCGGCATCGTGCCGCCGATGATCATCCAGAACATCCTCGACGGCGTGCTGGTGCACCAGAACCTGGGGCTGCTGCACCTGCTGATCCTGGGGCTGGTGATCTCGACCGTGTTCAGCCAGGTGATGTCGACGCTGCGCGCCTACCTGTCGAACTACATGGTGCGCAACCTCGATTTTTCGATGATGGCGCAATTTTTCAAGCACACGATGTCGCTGCCGTATTCGTTTTTTGCCAAGCGCAAGACCGGCGACATCCTGGCGCGCTTTTCCGAAAACCAGACCATCCGCGCCTTTCTGACCGAGTCCACCGTCACCACCTTGCTGAATCTGCTGATGGTGTTTATCTACTTCACCATCCTGTTCCTCTACAACGTCAAGTTGACGCTGCTGCTGATCGGCTTCGTCATCCCGATCATCGCGCTTACGGTGCTGGTGACGCCGAAGATCAAGGATTACGCGCGCGACGTGTTCAATGCCTCGACCGACGCCCAGTCCTTCCTGATGGAGGCGCTGGGCGGCATCGAGACGGTAAAGGGGATGGGCAGCGAGCGGCCGGTGCGCCTGAAATGGGAAAAGAAATACGTCAAGGCGCTGGAAGTGCAATACCGCTCGCAGCAGTTCAACATCCTGGTCGGCCTGGCCAGCCAGGTCCTGAACTCGGCGACGACCATCGTCATCCTGTGGGCCGGCGCCACCCTGGTGCTGGCGCGCGAACTGACCATTGGCCAGCTGATGGCCTTCAATGCCCTGATGGGCAGCGTGCTGGGGCCGCTGATGGGTCTGGTCGGCCTGTGGAGCCGCATGGCCGACGCCACCGTCGCCATGGAGCGCTTGGGCGACGTGCTCGACATCGAGCCCGAACAAAAGCCGGGCGACCTGGCCGCGCGCGTGGTGCTGCCCGACCTGCAGGGCGAACTGAAGCTCGAACGCATGTACTTCCGCTACGGCGGCGAGGACACGCCCTGGGTGCTGGAAGACATCAGCATCGACATCAAGCCGGGCGAGCTGGTGGCGATCGTCGGGCGCAGCGGTTCGGGCAAGACCACGCTGGCCAAGCTGCTGGTGGGCTTCTATCCGCCGAGCGACGGAAAAATCATCGTCGACGGCTACGAGATGAGCACGATCGACAAGGATTATTACCGCGCCCAGGTCGGCTACGTCATGCAGAGCAACCTGCTGTTTTCCGGGACGATCGCCGAGAACATCGCCAGCGGCGACGACAGCCCCGACCGGCGCCGCATCGAGGAAGTAGCGAAGATGGCCGACGCCCACGCCTTTATCTCCAAGATGCCGCTCGGGTACGAGCAGGTGGTGGGCGAGCGCGGCGTGGGACTGTCCGGCGGCCAGGTGCAGCGCCTGTGCATCGCGCGCGCCCTCTACCACGATCCGCGCCTGCTGGTGTTCGACGAGGCGACGTCCGCGCTCGACACCCAGTCCGAGAGCAATATCATGGCCAACATGGAAGCGATCCTGGCCGGACGCACGGCCGTGATCATCGCGCACCGCCTGAGCACGATCATGCGCGCCGATAAGATCGTCGTGCTCTACGAAGGCAAGATTGTCGAGCAGGGGCGCCACGAAGAATTGCTGGCGCGGCGCGGGATGTACTACGAGCTGGTGCAGAAACAGCTGGGATCGGGATAAACTGCGATGAAACTCTACAATCCCGGCGGCGAGCGCGGCTCGGCGATGTCGTACGCGGCCCTGCTCGAAAAGATCGAGATCATGCGCTCGACCCTGCGCTGGGCGACGCGCATCGAGCGGCCCGACATCGACAAGCTGCTGCGCCAGGCGAACACGCTGCGCGACGAAGTCATGGGGCTGTCGCACAAGGAGCGCTTCGTGCAGGCGATCGGTACGGAGCGCCGCACGGAGACGACGGCCGAACCGGCACCGCTCGAGCTCTCGACGGGAGAACGGCGCCAGGCGCTGCTGGCGCGCAGCTTCGTGTTCGAGGGCACCTTCGGCGACAACCCGAAGCTGCTCGACGCCCTCGAGATCGCGGAAAAGGCGGCGCCCACCGACTTGCCGGTGCTGGTCGACGGCGAAAGCGGCACCGGCAAGGAGTTGATGGCCAAGGTCATCCACGCCAACGGCGCGCGCGCCGACAAGCCCTACATCTCGGTCAACTGCGGCGCGATTCCCGACAACCTGCTCGAATCGGAACTGTTCGGCCACAAGCGCGGCGCGTTCACCGGCGCCGACAAGGACCGCAAGGGCAAGTTCGAAAGCGCGCACAAGGGGACGATCTTCCTCGACGAGATCGGCGAGTTGCCGCTGATCGGACAAGTCAAGCTGCTGCGCGTGCTGCAATCGCACGAGATCCAGCGCGTTGGTTCCGACGAAACGATTTCGGTCGACGCGCGCATCGTCGCCGCCACCAACAAGAACCTGCGCAAGCTGATCGAAACGGGCACCTTCCGCGAAGACCTGTTCTACCGCCTCAGCGTGATCCACGTGACGCTGCCGCCGCTGCGCGAGCGCCGCGACGAGATCCCGCTGCTGATCGCCTGGTACGGCGACGAATCGGCCGAAGCGCTGAAACGGCGCCCCGTGGCGCTGACGCCGCGCCTGCGCACCTTCCTGCTCGGCTATGGCTACCCGGGCAACATCCGCGAACTGCGCAACATCATGTACCGCATCTCCTGCCTGGCCGGCGAGACGGCCGACCTGGCGCACCTGCCGGAAGACATCCGGCCCGCGGCGCCCGGGGCCATCGCAAGGCCCGATGGGGCGGTATCGGCGGCAGGCATTTCCATGGCCGAAGCGAAGCGGGTCGCCAGCGACGAAGCCGAACGCAGCTGCCTGGAACGCGGGCTGCAGGAAGTCGGCGGCACGGTGGCCGAACTGGCGCGGCGCTGGGACATGAACCGCTCGCACCTGCAGATCCTGCTCAAGAAGCACGGGTTGCATTCGAAGGATTTTCGCAAGGAGCATTGATGAGCAGTGCCGGATGCGCTGTACGGTGGGCATGCCCACGCGTTACGGACGTCTCTTGTGTAGGTGACGATGAACATGAGTAACGTAGGGTGGACTCCTGAGTCCACGCGTTACGTGCGCCTCATACCGACGCAGCGGTGATCGTGCGTGGTACGAAACCATAGTGACAAGCACCAGACATATCGTTGTCGGATACTGTGCTCGTGGAGATTCAGCCGAGCCGACGAAAGGATGTGCACGTAACGCGTGGACTCAGGAGTCCACCCTACGGTAAGCGGCGGCTAACGAGAGCGCCGAGCGAGAGCGACGAGCCGGCATTCGCCTGGCCGCCTCACAACGCCGGATTCACTACCGTCTTGTCCCCCGACTGATCCTCCGCCCGCGCCACCACCACTGTGATGTTGTCGCGCCCGCCATTCGCCAGCGCCAGCGCGATCAGTTCGCCCGCGGCGCGGGCGCAGTCGCCCGGCGCCAGCGTGGCGGCGATCGCCGCTTCGTCGACCGGGGTGCTGAGACCGTCGCTGCACAGGAGGAACACGTCGCCGTCGCGCACCGGCAGCGTGGTGACGTCGAACTCGATGGTGTCCGCCGCCCCGACCGCGCGCGTGATCATGTTGGGGCTGGCCAGGGTGGTGGTTAGGTCGGCGCCGCTGTCTTTCAGGGCTTCGAGCTGGCTGTGGTCGCGCGTGAGTTGCTGCAGGCGGCCCTGGCGGAACAGGTAGCTGCGGCTGTCGCCGGCCCACAGGCAGGCGGCTTCGTTGCCGCAGGCGTAGAGGGCAACGACGGTACTGCCGATCATCGGCACCAGGCGCGTGCGCGCTTCCAGGCGCAGCGCTTCGTTGACCCGCTCCAGGCGGTCGCGCGCCAGCGCGATGAAATCGGCCAGGTTGGCCGGTGGCGGCAGGCCGGCGAGCGCGTCGACCACGGCGGCGCTGGCGAAGTCGCCGAAGGCATGGCCGCCCATGCCGTCGGCCACCGCCCACAGGGTGTAGCGCGGGTGCACCAGGTGGGCATCCTCGTTGCGCTTGCGCACGAGGCCGACGTCGGTGCGTCCAACGGAGGTCCAGAGCAACTGACTGTCGAAGTCCATCGCATCGTCCCGCTGGTGTGCTCCTCGAGACTATCTAGGGCAGCAGCGCATTGTTGACGCTGCTCTCGTCCACGACCACGTTGAGGGTCGCGCCGTTGCCGGCATTGTTCACCGAGACCGTCTGGAACTGGTTGATCAACTGGTCGGCGAAATTATTGATCTGGTAAAAATTGATGACCGGGACCTGGCTGGGCGAGGCGGCGACAAAAGGCCGGATCCAGCCGAATACCCAGGGCGCGCCGGCGCCGCGGATCGCGCACATCGCCTTGCGGTCGAGCACGGCGCTGGTCGGCAGGTCGCCGATGGTAATGCTGGCCATGATGCGTCTCCGTAGTCGGAAAAAAACGAGGGGAAGATCCACACTGGAGAGACAGGGGCTCCTCTCTCCAGTGTAGATCAAGTTTGCGCACTTGGCAGGTCAGCGCCGCACGATCTTGTTTTCGCCGTGCTGGTCGACCTTGCTGTCGACGTGCACGCCGTCGACAAAGGCCGCGCCGTTGGCGCTGGCGCTCAGGACTTCCTGCATCTGCCCCAGGCTCTGGGCGGCGTCGATCGACGAGTCGAAGCTGCCGCCCAGCTTCACGTCGCCGAACGAATAGGCGGGCGACGCCATTTTCCAGCCGCCGCGCACGGCGGCCATGGTCGGACGGTCCAGCTGTTCGGTGCGGGCCAGGTCGGTGATGGTCAAGGTGTTCATGTGATTCTCCTGAAAAGTGAGTGTGCTTGTACGGCGAGGCTGGTGCTACGGTCAGAACACGGCCTTGTTCTCGGCCCAGAGTGCGGCGGCAACAGCGATGTCCGGACCCTTGAAGCCGGCGCCGATCACGCCGTTGTTGTTGAGGACATTGATGCCGATCTGCTGGAACTGGGCGATCTGCTGGTTGACGTCGACATTGACGTTGACGTTGGGGAAGGCGTTGCCGCCGCGGACCAGCGCCATGGCGCCCTGGTCGAGTGCTGCGTTGCGGGCCAGGTCGCGGATGATGATGGAAGACATGGGTTTCTCCTTGGGTGTATGGTCGCTGCACGGCGGGCGGGCCGCCGCGCAACTGCGGCATGGTGTGGATACCTTAGCCGACGATCTTGTTTTCGCCGTGCTGGTCGACGTTGCTGTTGACGTGCACGCCTTTGACGAAGGCCGAGCCGTTGGCGGTGGCGGTGACCACGTTTTGCTGTTGCAGCAGGTTCTGCACGGCGTCGATTGACGAGTCGTGGCGTGGCGCGTAATTCACGTCGCCCAGCTTGTAGGACGGTGCGTACATGCTCCAGCCGCCGCGCACTTGCGCCATGGCGCCGCTGTCGAGTTGTTCGGTACGGGCCAGGTCCTTGATGGTCAGGGTTTTCATGATGATGCTCCTTGAAAGATTGGATTAACGTATGAATGATGCGATTCTGTCTGGACGGATCAGCGGCGGATGATCTTGTTTTCGCCGTGCTGGTCGACGTTGTTGTTGACGTGCACGCCGTCGATGAAGGCCGAGCCGTTGGCGGTGGCGGTCAAGACCTCCTGCATTTGCCCCAGGCTCTGGCTCGCCTTGATCGACGAGTCGAAGGAAGGGGCGTAGTTCACGTCGCCGAACGCGTAGCCGTAGCCACCCATCTTGAAGCCGCCGCGCACGGTTGCCATCGCTGCGGAGTCGAGTTGTTCGGTGCGGGCCAGGTCGGTGATGATCAAGCTTTTCATGGTGATTCTCCTGAAGTGGTGGTTTGGTTGGTTGAGGCATTTGGTTTGCGCTCATTGGACATATAGCGAAAGGTGTGCCAGGTAGTGCGTGCAGATGGTTATCGCCGCTCAAGTCATTGAATATAAACGGTTTATATTTGAAATGCCCAGCAGTTGCGTGGAAATTCCTGCGATCGAAAACAGCCAGCGATGACGGGAAAAATCCAACAGTTGTGTGCAGCTGTATGGCACCAAGCAACAGACCACGGCGTACACGTCGGTCGTTGGGGTGGGCATGCCCACCGTTACGCACGGTCGCGTCGCCGGAAATACACCCGGAATACACCGGAGCTGCACGGCATGCCATCGGGTCTTGCAGGGAGTAGAGGGGAATGCCCGCAATGGGGCAGGAAGAACAGGAAGACGGGAAGGGTCCAGCTCAGGAGAGAACGCTAATCACAACCACAGGCAGCCGCGCATTGCACGCGGCCGCCTGTCCGCGCTCAAGCACGCGGCAGCGTCGGCGCACGCACGACAATCGCCCGCGCATCCGGCACGGCGTCGCGCGTCACTGCCGCCGACTTGCCGGCGTCCGCCTGCGCCTGCGGCAGGCTGTCGAACGCGAAGGTACCGACGCCGATGACCGCAAGCGTGGCGACGAAGATGGCTTCCATGTGCTTGTGCATGTTCATGATGTTCCCCTTGATTGGCTGGTGTCGAAAGGTGCGGGCGTATCGCCCACGACTTCGATAGAGCATGCGGCGTGCCAGACCTGGAAAAGGGGGAAAAGCGGGGAAGGGCGCACTGCACGCGGCGAAACCGTCGGCCTGCGCCCAACAGCCCGCGCTGACGTGTCGCTCTCCGTCCAACACCGGTTTCCTACAGCACGGACGAAAAAAAACCGTCCAGTGGTCGACTGGACGGTCTGTCGTGCAGTGCACGCTCTTCAGCGCGGCTGCGGGTGCGGCGCCGGCCGATCGGCGGTGCTGCCCGGCGCAAGATCGAACAGGCGCACTCGCCGCTGACTGGCGCGGGTGAGGGCGGCGCCGGCGCCGCCCGAACGAAAGCGCGAGCCGCCGGCAATGGCGTGCATCGCCTGCCGATCGAGTTCGCTGCTTTCCGGTAAATCATGGATCACGATGGTAGCCATAGGAACTCCTGGAAAAGTGAAACGTTAACGGAATCCATCCCGTTGCCGGGATGGAGGTAAGATTGCGAAGGCGCAGTAAGAATCGGAGTCAGGGTCAGAATATCACCTTGTTCTGTGCCCGCAGCGCGGCGGCGACGTCGATGTTCGGCCCCGTGAAGCCGGCGCCGATCACGCCGTTGTTGTTGAGGACGTTAATGTCGATCTGCTGGAACTGGCCGATCTGCTGGTTCAGCTCCACGTTCACATTCACGTCCTGGCCAAAGGCGCTGCCGCCTCGTACCGCCGACATTGCGCGGGTGTCCAGTTCGGCATTGTGTGCCAGGTCGGAGATGGCGATGGATGACATGGTCGTAATCCCCTGGTTTAGCCGATGATCTTGTTTTCGCCGTGCTGGTCGACGTTGCTGTTGACGTGCACGCCGCCGACGAAGGCCGAGCCGTTGGCGGTGGCCGTGGTAACGCTTTGCTGCTGCAGCAGGGTCTGCGTCGCGTCGATCGACGAATCGAACGAAGGCGTGTAGCTCAGGTTGCCCGCCTTGTAGCCGGGCGAATACGCGGCCAGGTAAGCCGGCGAGACCATGCTGAAGCCGCCGCGTACGGCGCCCATGGCGCGGCCGTCCAGTGCTTCGGTGCGGGCCAGGTCCTTGATGGTCAGGGTTTTCATGATGATGCTCCTTAGTGAAAGTAATTGAGTGAATCAAATGAAGGATGAAAGCCGGATCACACAGCCGAGCGGCGGATGATCTTGTTTTCGCCGTGCTGGTCGACGTTGTTGTTCACGTGCACGCCGTCGATGAAGGCCGAGCCGTTGGCGGTGGCGGTCAGCACCTCCTGCATCTGCCCCAGGCTCTGGCTCGCCTTGATCGACGAATCGAAGGAAGGGGCGTAGTTCACGTCGCCGAACGCGTAGCCGAGGCCACCCATCTTGAAACCGCCGCGCACGGTTGCCATGGCTGCGGAATCGAGTTGTTCGGTGCGGGCCAGGTCGGTGATGATCAAGCTTTTCATGGTGATTCTCCTGAAGTGTGGTTTGGTTGGTTGAGGCATTTGGTTTGCGCTCGATGCACATATAGCGAGAGGCGTGCCAGGTCCACGTACGTGCCAGTGGTGCAGGGGCAAGTCCTTGAAAATAAACGGTTTACCCTGTAATCGCGGCGTCGCGCAGGATGGGCTCGCCAAAGCCCGCGTGGGACCAGGTGAACGGCCGCTCCCACCATGCGGGAGGCAGGTGTTGGGTCGCAGCAATCAGTCCGTGTGGCCCGGTCGGATTGAGATGCCGCAAAGGCTTGATCGGTGGCCGCTTCATGCTAATCTCATAAGAAGCCCGGGATTCAACCACGCACACCATGGACAGTTTCGCGCATACGCTCCAGCAGTTGCAGAGCGGCGCCTTGCAGCATTCCGCGTTTCTGGCACAGCTCGACCGGGTGCTGGAAGACGCGCCCGAGAGCCCCGGCCGCCTGCTCGAGCTGCTGAGCGAGGAGCACGCGCGCCACCCGCTGCCGGGCGACGTCTACCGCGAGGTGCAGGTGCGCATCGGGCGCCTGATCGCGGCGCGCCAGCGCCTGGGCGGCGACGATACCTTTGTCCAGACCCGGCCCGGCGCGCATGCCGGCCCCGGCGGCCCGCCACCACCCGCAAGGCGCCAGGCCGACCAGGCCGGGCAAGGGGGAGGCGAACCCGAGCGCATGAAAGGCGTCGGCGAAACCCTGAACGGCCGCTTTGTGCTGGAAGAGTGCGTCGGTTTCGGCGGCATGGGCACCGTCTACAAGGCGCTCGACCTGCGTAAACTCGAGGCGTCCGACCGCAATCCTTACATCGCCATCAAGGTGCTCAACGTGCAGTTCCGCGGTCATCCGAAGTCGCTCATCGCGTTGCAGCGCGAAGCGCGCAAGGCGCAGGCGCTGGCGCACCCGAACATCGTCTCGGTCTACGACTTCGACCGCGACGGGCCGATGGTCTACCTCACCATGGAATACCTGCAGGGCAAACCGCTGAGCCAGGTGCTGCGCGCTCCCGGCTTCAACGGCTTGCCCTACGTCCAGGTGCTGCCGATCGTCATCGGCATGGGCAATGCGCTGTCCTATGCGCACGGGCGCGGCTTCGTCCATTGCGACTTCAAGCCCGGCAACGTGATCGTCACCAATGCCGGTGTCGCCAAGGTCATCGATTTCGGCATCGCGCGCGTGTTCCACAAGACCGAGACCGACGTCGACGCGACCGTCTTCGACCCCGGCAGCCTCGGGGCGCTCACGCCCGCCTACGCCAGCCCGGAAATGCTGGAGCAACGCGATCCCGACCCGCGCGACGACATCTACGCACTGGCCTGCATCACGTATGAGCTGCTCACCGGCCACCATCCGTTCAACCGCATGTCTTCGGCGCAGGCGCGCGGCACCGGCATGAAGCCCTTGCGCCCGCCCAACCTGGGCCGCAGCCAGTGGCAGGCGCTCAAATGCGGGCTGGCGCTCGAACGCGACGCGCGCACGCCGACGGTGGCGCGCTTCCTCGCCGAGTTCAGCGCCGGCGGCCTGATGTCGCGCCCCGCGCTGCTGGCGGCCTCGTGCGCCGGGGGCGCCGCGCTCGGCGCGCTGGTGCTGGCGGGCTGGTATTGGGTGGTGCGGGCACCGGCGACCCCGGAGACCGCCTCCCGGCCCACCGCGGTTGTCGACGAGGCCGCACCGGCGCCCGCCGCGCCCGGCGCCGCTCCCGTCGCCGCACCCAAGGCGGCGGCCATCGCCGCCGTCCTCGGGCGCATCCCTTGCTCCGCGCTGGCTGGCAAGGTCAAGGCCAACAGCGTGACGGTGCAGGGATTGGTATCGCGCGCGGGCGGCGCCGCCGCCGTCAGGCAGCCACTGCTGGCGCTGCCCGGCGTGACGGCGGTCGAGCTCGACGTGCGCGAGGTCGACCCCGCCACCTGCCCGGTGATCGCGACCTTCGCGCCCTACTGGATCGCGCACCGCCAGGCCGGCGGCGGCGCCGCGCTGCGCCTGGCCGGCGCAACGGCCGGGGCCGCGGCCCTGCGCGAGGGCGATTCGCTGATGGTCGAGGTCAGGACACCGGGCGCCGTGTCCTTCATGACGGTCGACGCCTATTCGCCGGACGCCAGCGTGATCCACCTGCTGCCGAATGCGCTGGCCTTGAACAACCGGGCGCCGCCGAACCACCGCGCGACGGTCGGCCAGCCGGGCGACTGGCGCATCGGCACGTCCGCGGGATCCGGACTGCTGGTGGTGCTGGTGACGACGCCGGAGCCGCTGTTCGGAACGCTGCGGCGCGAGGCCGAGCCGAGCGCCGACTACCTGGCCAGCGTGGCGGACAACCTGCGCAAAATCCGCGTGCGCAGCGGCGCCCGCGCCATCGGGGTCGAGTTCCTGGCGGTCGACATCCGCGGGCGCGGGAAGTAGAGCACACTGCAAGGGTACACTGCGCTCATTTGATGCTGCGCGCCACCCTGAACCCATTTTGCGACTGGCGCACGCTGGCGTCGTAGCGAAAACGGGTCGAGGTGACCATGTAGGCGGCGCCTTCGCGCCAGGAGCCGCCACGGATCACCCGCACCCGGCAACCGGGCTCGTCCCAGGTGCGCGCGTCCGCCGGCGCATCCTTGTAATTGTTGTGCCAGCAGTCGGCCACCCATTCCCACACGCTGCCGCTGGTGTCGTGGATGCCGTAGCCGTTGGGCGGGTACGAACCCGCATTCGCCGGGCGCTCGCTGTTCCAGGGCTGGCCGCAATCCTTGCAGTTGGCCTTGCCCTGCGCCATCTGCGCGCCCCACCAGTACGGCGTGGCGGCGCCGCCGCGCGCGGCGAATTCCCATTCGGCTTCGGTCGGAAGGCGGTACGGCTGGCCGCTGATCATGCCCAGCCATTTGACGTACTGCTGCGCATCGTCCCAGCTGAGGTCGCGCATCGGCGCGCTCGCGCTGGTCTCGGGCGACAGCGGCACGCGCGGGCAGCCGTTGGCGGTCACGCAGGCAGTCCATTGCTGCACCGTGACCTCGAATTTTCCGATCGCAAACGGCGCGCCGATGGTGACCTTGTGCGCCGGCCGTTCGCTGGGGTCGCTGGTGTTGTTCCCCATGGTGAACGACGCGGTGGGCAGGGCGACCAGGGCCGGGCAGGACTGGCAATCCCTGATTTCGCCGCCGTTGCGGGGCGCGGTCGCCGGGCTTGCCGGCGCCGGCGCCGGCGCCACCGGCTTCGGCGGCGTTTTCGCGGCGGGCGGCGCGCTTCCCGTCGCGTGGGACTGGGTTGCCAGCGGCGGCGGGGCACGCAGGCGCGCCAGCCGCGCCTGCGCCAGGGCCGCGAAGCGGCCCTTCGGATACGCCTTCAGGTAGGCCTCGTAATCGCTCGCGTGCGGGCTGTCCTTGATCGAATTCCAGAACGCCAGCTCGAACTGTTCCGGACTTGCGCGGGGAACAATGCCCGGCGCCTGCATGTCGGGCGCGGGCCGATCCGCAGGCGCCGCCGCCAGCGCGCAACACGCAAAAGCAGGCCCAGCCAGTACAAACACCACCAAGCGCTCGTGCCACATGACCGGCTCCTCATCCGTACTGACTTCGACAGGATTTGACTTGCGATCTGAGTCAGAGTGTGACAGATTGAGATGGTTCGATGCGCACATCCATACGACCTCGGCTGGAGTTTTCGATCATGCGCCACACCGCCTCCATGTTCGCGTTGCTGGTGGCAGTACTGCAGGCCGCAGCATCCGCGGCGTCCGCGGCGCCGCAAGCGGCAGCGCAAGCCGCGGCGCCGGCCTTGACGCCGGCGCCGACGCCGGCTGCAAACCAGGCAGCGAAGCCCGCCCCGCAAACTGCTGCGCAGCCTGCTGCAAAACCTGCGCCAAATCCCGCCAGCCCCCAGGTCTATTTCATCTGGCCCTACGACGGCACCGTCATCAATGGCGGCAAGTTCTGGCTGCGCATGGGCCTGCGCAACATGGGCGTTGCGCCAAAAGGGGCCGACGTGCCCAATACCGGCCACCACCACGTGCTGATCGATACCGAGCTGCCGTCGATGACCGAGCCGATCCCGAACGACCGCAACCACCTGCATTTCGGCGCCGGCGAAACCGAGGCGCGCATCGAGCTGCCGCCCGGTACCCATACGCTGCAACTGCTGCTGGGAGACAAGGACCATGTACCGCACAAGCCGCCCGTGGTGTCGAAAAAGATCACGATCACGGTGCGCTAGACCGCGCTCACTGGAAAAATCATGCGCAAGCTTTTCGCCACCTTCTCCATGACGGCCCTGGTCGTGCTGCTGGCCGGCGCATCGGTTAACCTGCCGGCCGGCGCCGCCAACGCGCCGGCGAACGCCTACTGCTACATCGGCTGGCCCAACAATGGCCAGGTGCTGGAGGCGAACAAGCCCTTCCGCGTGTGGTTCGGCCTGCGCCACATGGGCGTGGCGCCGAAAGGCGTCGCGATTGCGAATACCGGCCACCACCACCTGCTGATCGACACCGACCTGCCGCCGGCGGGGCAACCGATCCCGAACGACCGTAACCACCTGCACTACGGCGCCGGCGAGACCGAAACCACCATCGAGCTCCCGCCCGGCAAACACACGCTGCAACTGCTGATGGGCGACGAAAACCACGTGCCGCACACGCCGCCCGTGACCTCGAAAAAAATCACGATCACCGTCAAGTGAGCCGGCATGGAACCGCATCCCGCATTTCCCGCAGCCCTGTCCAGTCCAGCTTCCGGCCAGGGCGAACCGGTCAGCGCCTACCTCGAATGGTTGAACGCACTGGAGCCGGGGCCGGGCGTGTTCGCGCTGCACGACGAAGCGGTGCTGGGGCGCGACCACCAGGATGCGCTGGCCTCCGACAAATACATCTGCATTCCCGAGCAAACCATCAGCCGCCGCCACGCCCGCATCCGCCGCCGCGGCGCGAATTATTTTGTCGAGGACCTGCACTCGCGTAACGGCACCTTTGTCGGCGGCGAGCGTCTCGCGGCCGGGGCCTGGCACCTGCTGCGCGACGGCGACGCGCTGGCGCTGGCCTCGGCGCAGCTGGTTTTTCACTCGCTGATGCTGCCCGAGCATGGCCACACGCCGACCGTCATCACCGGTTCGGTCGACGCCACCTGTTTCGCGCCCGTGGTCGACGCCCGGAATGCGGCCCGCACCGACCTCGAGAAGACCGTGCACCGGCTGCACGCGATGGCCCAGGTCAGCATCGCGCTCGGCGCCGTCACCGACCAGGCCACGCTGGTCGAAAAGATCATGAACTTCATTTTTGATTTGTTCCCGCCGGCCGAGCGCGCCTTCATCATGCTCGGCAACGAGCACGACCCGCCGCGTCCGGTCGCCGCACGCCGCCGCGGCGGCGGCGCCGAAGACCTGGCGCAGGTACGGGTGTCGCGCACCATCGTCGACCAGGTGCTGGTGAAAAAGCGCGCCGTCCTCTCGGTCGATACCCTGGCCGACCGCAATTATTCGGCGCACGAATCGATCGTCGCCCAGGCCATCCTCTCGGTCATGTGCGTGCCGCTGATCCTGGGCGACGACGTGCTCGGCCTGATCCAGGTCGATACCTCGTCCGACCCGCACGCCTTCCAGGAAGCCGACCTGGAAATCCTCAGCGGCGTGTGCGCCGAGACCGCGGTCGCGCTGAAGAACTTCCAGCTGTATTCGGACATCAAGGGCCTGTTGGATGGCTTCGTGTGCGCTTCGGTGCAGGCGATCGAGGAACGCGATCCGGTCACGGCCGGCCACTCGTTCCGGGTCGCCGATTACGCCGAAAGCCTGGCGATCGCCATCGAGCGCGCCGACGACGCCTCGTTGCGCCGCGCCGCCTTCACGCCGGCCCAGCTGCGCGAGATCCGCTACGCGGCGCTGCTGCACGACTTCGGCAAGGTCGGCGTGCGCGAACACGTGCTGCGCAAGGAGAAGAAGCTGCACCATGCCGACATGCGCCTGCTCGAGCAGCGCTTCCGCTACGCGCGCGCCTGCCTCGAACGGCGGGCCTGGCGCGATCTGGCGCAGCAGCACCTCAAGGGCGAACTCGGCATGGGCGCATTCCGCCGCGCCTGCGAGCGCATCGAGGACGAGCTGCGCGAGGAGGGCGCGCGCCTCGACGCGTTTTACGCGACGATCGTGCGCGCCAACGAGCCCTCGGTGTCGCACACCGATCCGCTGCACGAGCTCGAAGCGATCCGCGGCCACGCTTGCGCCGGGCACGACGATGCCAGCTTCCGCCTGCTGAGCGACGACGAATTCGCCGCGCTCAGCATCGGCAAAGGATGCCTGACGCCCGACGAACGGCGCCAGATCGAAGCGCACGTGGCCGATTCCTATTCCTTCCTGATCCTGATTCCCTGGACGCGCGAACTGGCGGGCGTGCCGGCGATCGCCCACGGCCACCACGAAAAGCTCGACGGTTCGGGCTACCCGATGGGCTTGAAGGGGAGCGAAATCAGCCTGCAAACGCGGATCCTGACCATCAGCGACATTTTCGATGCACTGACCGCGCGCGACCGTCCCTACAAGGAAGCGGTGCCGGTCGAGCGCGCGCTCGACCTGATCGCCGAGGAATGCCGCGCCGGGCACCTGGATGCGCGCCTGTTCAAGGTATTTGTCGATGCGCGGGGATGGGAGGCGCGGGCCCACGCCTGAGGGGCTGGCCGACGAGGTGGCATCATGAATTCACATATCGACTCGACAGGCAGGGCCGCGCTGGCCGCCACACTGACTCTACTGCTGACGGCCTGCGCCGACGTCAGCATGAAGCCCTATCGCACGCCCGACAGCCCCGGTAAATCGGCCTGGTCGAGCCAGCAGGGTTTGCCGGTGGCGCCGGCCGAGATGATCGCGCCGGACTGGTGGAAGCAGTTCCGCGACCCTTACCTGGACGGCCTGGTCGAGCGTGCGCTCGGTTCCAACTTCGACCTGAAAGTGCTGGCCGCGCGCATCCGCGTCGCCGGCGCGGAAATCGGCGAAGCGCGCGCTGGCGCCTTGCCGACGCTGGACGCCGGCGCCGGCGCCAGTTTCGAAAAGAGCACCGGGCAGCCGTTCAGCAAGCAGTTCAACCTGGGCACCCAGGTCAACTGGGAGATCGACGTCTGGGGCCGCGTGACCAAGGGCGTCGAGGCCCAGACCGCCGAGTTCAATGCCACCGAAGCCGACTGGCGCGCCGGCTACCTGTCGCTGGTGTCGGACGTCTCGACGACCTATTTCCAGATCATGCAGTTCGACGAGCAGATGCGCCAGCAGCAGCAGACGCTGGAAAAGAACAAGGCGATCCTGACGACTTTCGAAGCGATGATGGGGCAGGGCTTGCTGCCGCAAACGCGCGTCCTGCAGCAGCGTGCCGAAATCAACCAGTTGAGCCGCGACCTGATCGAGCTGGGGCGCCTGCGCGCGCTTGCCGGCAATGCATTGGCGACCCTGCTCGGCACGCCTGCCGGCGAATTAACGGTGCCGCCCGGCGCGCTGCAGGGGCGGGTGCAGCTGCCGACCGTGCCGGAAGGCCTGCCCTCGCAACTGCTCAAGCGCCGCCCGGACGTGGTCGCCGCCGAGTACCGGGTGCTGGTGGCCTACGACCTGGTCGGGCAGGCCAAGCTGGCGCAGCTGCCCTCGATCAGCCTGACCGGGCGCGGCGGCTCGTCCAGTTTCGCGCTTGGTTCGCTGTTGAAGTCGTTCACCTTCGGCCTCCTGCCCAGCATTAACTTCCCGATCTTCGACCCCAGCGTCAAGGCGCGCCTGAAAACCAGCGAGGCGCGCACCGAGGTCGCCGAGAACGAATACCGGCGCGTGGTCATGGCGGCCTTCGAGGAAGTCGAGAACGCGCTGGTCAATCTCGACGCCCACCGCCGCCAGCGCGTCGAACTGCAGCAGCAAGCCGAGCGGCTCGGGGTGGTTGCGGCCCAGGTGCAGGCGCAGATGAAGGAAGGAATGGTGTCGCAACTGGAGGTGTTCGAGTCAGAGCGTACGCTGCTGGCCGCGCAGCTGGCGCTGCTGGCGAACCACCAGCAGATCCTGTCCGATACGGTGACGCTGTACAAGGCGCTGGGCGGGGGCTGGCCGCCGGTGGAAGTAAAGAATGCATCAGCGCGCTGAACGGAGCGCGTCATGACGGCGTCCGATGCGATGCCGGCCGCCGCGCGCGCGGCGCCGGCAGGGCGCCTGAAGATCGTGTTGGTTCCCGTGTCGCATCCCGACCTGGCGCCGATCCAGATCCACGAGTCGCTGTTCGCCATCGGCCGCACCGAAGCGCCGTTCGACGCCTATCCGGCGACGCTCGCCGCCGACCTGTCGCGCCGCCACGCGCGTATTTTCTGCGAACACGGCGCCGTCTATTTTGCCGAGTTGGGCAGCAAGAACGGCAGCACCGTCAACGGCGTCGCCGTGCGCCAGACGATCGTCACGCTGCAGGATGGCGACCTGCTAGGACTGGGCAAGACGCTGAATTACAAGGTGCAACTGGACGCCGCCGCACGCGCGCCCGAGCCGCCGCAGGCGCGGCTGGCCAGCATGACGCTTACCCCGGAAGACGGCGCCGCCAGCCTGCAGCCGATCGTCGTCACCGAATTCCCCTTCATGGTCAGCAAGGCCGACGATACCTTTGCGCGCTACAAGGACGTCGATCCGGCCCAGGTGAACTACCTGTCGCGCCGCCACGCGCACATCTTCCTGCGCGGCGGGCAGCCGCACATTGAAGACCTGGGCAGCACCAACGGCAGTTTCGTCAACGGCGTGCGCCTCGACGAACATGCGCTGGCCCTGAACGAGGGCGACGTGCTCGCCTTTGGCGGGCGCCATTTCGTCTACCGCATCTCCCTGGCCTGGGACGCGAGCGCGCGCGACCCGACGCTTACGCGTATCGGCGTTTTCGCCCAGCCGGCGCTGGACGCCGACCGCACCACCTTTGTCGCCGCCGCCGACTCCTTCCTCGACATCTTTTGCGTCGATGCCGCGCCGGCCGCCGACGCGACGCCCAGGGCCGATGCGGCGCCGGCGGACGCGCCGGACGGCGCGGACCGGCCTGCCCAGGGCAAGGCCGCCGTCATGCTGGCCGGCCTGCACGCGGCGCTCGGCGGCAAGCGGCCGCTCGACCTGCGCCGCCTGCGCTTCTACGGGCTGGGCACGCTGGCGGCCGCCGCGCTGCTGGCGTGGGCGGTGCTCGGCATCGGCGGCGCCGAACGCGAGATCGAGGGTCTGCTGGCCGAGCGCGCCTACGTGCAGGCGGCGGCGCGCGCAGGCGAGGCGCTCGCGGCCGACCCGGGCGACAGCCGCCTGCGCGCGCTGGACACCGAGGCGCTGTTGAAGGCCACCCTGCCGGGCTGGATGGCGGCGCTGAAGGCGGGGCGCTTCGACGCCGCGGCGCGTCAGGTGGCGGCCCTGCGCGGCCGCGCGCGCAACAACCCGGAACTCGCGCCCTTGCTCGACCAGCTCGACTGGATCGTCGCCCTGCAAGCTTTTGTAGCCGGCCGCGGCGGAGCGCAGGCGCCCAGCCGCGATGCCCGGGACGGCGCGCGCATCGCACAATTCCTCGCGCAGTGGGAAGCGCGCAACGAGAGTTATCAGCGCGCCTTCGAGACCATGTCCGCGCACGTGCCGGCCTACCGCGACGCCTATGCCGATGCGCTCAGCAATATCCGCGGGCTGGCGCTGGCGCGCAGCCAGCCGGCGCAACCAGGCTACGAGGAACCGGCAGCGAGGAGCGACCCATGAGGAGTTGGCAATGAAACGTGACTGGATCAAACCGCAGGGCCTGACGCCGCTGGCCGAAGCGCTCGAAGAACACAGCGCGGAAGGCATCTCGATCCTGACCGCCAATCCCTGGCGCTTCACGCGCGCGCTGGTGTATTCGATGGTGGGGCTGGTGCTGGCCGCCCTGGTCTGGTCCTTCTTCGGCCATGCCGACGTGCTGGTGACGGCCAACGGCACGCTGGCGCCGGCATCCGAGGTGCGCCGCCTGTACGCCCCCATCGACGGCGAACTGAGCAACATCTATATCGCCGCCGGGCAGCCGGTCAAGGCGGGCGACGTGGTGGCGCGGATCTATGCCCGTGGCGCCATCGAGGCGGCGCGCAACGCGCTGGAAGCGCGCCTGCGGCTCGAGGATGCCGAGCGCGAGTGGAAGGAATTCCCCGAAAAGAAAGCGCTGATGGAACGCAACGCCGCCGCGCTGCGCGAAGCGACCGAGATCGAGGAGCGCCAGCACCGGCGCCGCTTGGCCGAAGGCACCAGCCGCCTGGCGCAGGGCCAGGGCGCCCAGCAGCAGGAAGCGCGCACCAACCTGGAAGATGCCCGCCGCGCGCGCGACGCCGCCCGGCTCGAGGCCGACAAGTTCGCGCGCCTGTTCGCGCTGCCGGGCGGCGGCGGGGTCTCGCAGCTGCAGGTCGAGGGCAAGAAGAACGCGCTGCTGGCGGCGGACAACGCAGTCCGTGTGGCCGAGGCGCGCATTGCCGAGCTGGCCGCGCGCCAGGGTCTGGAATCGACCCAGGCGCGCGCCGAACTCGAAACCAGCGGCCAGGAACTGGATAAACTGCGCCTGCAATCGGAGTCGGCCAACCGCGAGGTCGCGAATGCCGAGGACAAGCTGCGCCTGCAGGTGCAGACCGCGCGCCTGGTGGCCGACGCGGCGGCGCGCATCAAGTTCGAGAACATCGACAAGGAAAACTTCCTGCGCATCGTCGCGCCGGTCGACGGCGTGATCACCGAGGTGACCTCGACCCAGCCTGGCGACAAGATCCAGGCCAACGCGCCGCTGGGCGGCATCGCGCCGCGCAACGCGAAGCCGATCCTGAAGCTCGAGATCGCCGAGCACGACCGCGGCTTCCTGCGCGAGGGCCAGGCCGTGCAGCTGAAATTCAACGCCTTTCCCTACCAGCGCTACGGCCTGATCCGCGGCACCCTGCAATTCATCTCGCCATCCACGCGGCCGTCGCTGGCGACCAAACAACCGGTGTACGAGGGCCGCGTCTCGCTCGACCGGACCCAGTACACGGTAGGGGAAACCACGTACCCGCTGCGCTACGGGATGACGGCCGTGGCCGAGATCGTGGTGCGCGAGCGCAGGTTGATCGACCTGGCGCTGGATCCGTTCAGGAATATCGGCGGGTGAGGGAGGCTCGCCGCACCACCAGGGTGTGCGTGCGCTGCAGTGCCGCAGGCGTTGCGGTATGCATGGGCACGAACGGTGGACATGTCCACCCTACGTCATACCCCAGTCCGTGGCCGTCGTGCACCGTAGGGTGGGCTCTGCCCACGCGGTTCACCATCCGCACATCGGCGACTTCGAGTCCGGCCACGGCGCCAAGGAAATAAAAGCGACCACGCTTGCATTTTTGTTCTCCATCTGTTCCCCATTACACTGTTCTCAGCCGAGCTTTTATGCACACTCCACGCAACACCACGTTCTGCCGCGCGTACCTGATTAAGCTGCGCTTAACGAACGGGCCAAACGATTAAAAAAATTCAACTTAAAGGAAACAGGATGTCGACATCACCCGTCACGGTAGAACAAGGCATACAAACCGCCGGGGTCGGCAGGTTCCAGTACCGCCTGTTCGCGATCTTCGGCCTGGTGTGGATGGCCGACGCCATGCAGGTGCTGTCGATCGGCTTCAGCGCGCCTTCGATCGCCAGGACCTTCGGCATCGGCGTGCCGCAGGCGCTGCAGACCGGGACGCTGTTCTTCGTCGGCATGCTGGTCGGCGCCTTCGCCTTCGGGCGCCTTGCCGACCGCATCGGACGCCGCCCGGTGCTGATGATGGCGGTGGTGATCGATGCCTGTTTCGGCGTCGCCTCCGCCTTTGCGCCGGATTTCACCTGGCTGCTGGCGCTGCGCTTCCTGACCGGCATCGGCGTCGGCGGCACGCTGCCGGTGGACTACACGATGATGGCCGAATTCCTGCCCAGCGACCGGCGCGGGCGCTGGCTGGTGCTGCTCGAATCGTTCTGGGCGGTCGGCACCATCGTGCTGGCGGTGCTGGCCCTGGTGGCGCTGCGCTGGGGCGACGACGCCTGGCGCGTGATCTTTTTCGTCACCGGCCTGCCGGCGCTGGTCGGCGTGGTGCTGCGCCTGTTCGTGCCCGAGTCGCCGATGTATCTCAATCGCAGCGGCAAGCCGGAAGCGGCACGCGCGGTGCTGGCGCGCGTCGCCGCGACCAACCGCCGCGACGTCACGATCCCCGCGCTCAAGCCCGAGATCCCCGTCAGGCGTTCGCTCGGCGCGCTGTTTTCCGGCGCGCTGCGCCGCCGCAGCCTGGCCCTGGGCGTGGCCTGGGCGCTGATCTCGATCGCCTACTACGGCATCTTCGTCTACCTGCCGGTGAAACTGAGCGGCGAAGGCTTCGGCTTCATGCGCGGCCAGGAATTCCTGATCCTGCTGGCGGTGGTGCAGTTGCCCGGCTTCGCGCTGTCGGCCTATGGTGTCGAGCGCTGGGGCAGGAAGCCGACGCTGATCGGCTTCCTGCTGCTGAGCGCCGCCGGCTGCATGTTCTACAGCCTGGGCAGCGCCACCGCGGTGGTAGTCGGCTCGACCCTGCTGATGAGTTTCGCGCTGCTCGGCACCTGGGGCGCGCTGTACGCGTTCACGCCCGAGGTGTATCCGACCGAACTGCGCGCCAGCGGCATGGGCATGGCCGGCGCCGTGGCGCGCTTCGGCGGCCTGTTCGCGCCGACCATCGTGGCGCCGGTGATGGCGAGCCGGTTCACGCTGTCGCTGGCGATGCTGGCGGCTTTCCTGGTCGTGGGCGCGCTGGCGATTGCGTGCGTCGACGTCGAGTCGCGCAACCGGGCGCTGGAGTAAGGTGATTTCGGACGGCGTGTCCAATCACCGTTAGCCGACGCGTAACGTAGGGTGGGCACTTGTGCCCACGCGTGCGGCAGATGCACATCGATTGCGCGTGCGAACGAAGGGGCAGCATGCTTTGTCGGCTACGCTTAGCGGTGCATCGTATTAAGGCGTGATCCGCGTGGGCACAGGTGCCCACCCTACGTTACGCGGCTGCCGCAGGATATCGGTACCGCCCATTCGGATTCTTTTTGTTGCCAGACGGTTACGTGTTACCGTAAGCTGAACCCTCATCCGATTCGCTTACCGCCATGATCATTTCGTCCGCAACCGATTTCCGCGAAGCCGCCCGGCGCAAGCTGCCGCCGTTCCTGTTCCACTATCTCGACGGCGGCGCCGGCGCCGAGCAGACGCTGCGCAGCAACGTCGACGACCTGCAGGCGGTCAGGCTACGCCAGCGCGTGCTGCGCGGTTCCGAGCAGCTCGAACTCGGCGTCGATTACTTCGGCGAGCAGTACGCGCTGCCGATTGCGCTGGCGCCGATCGGCCTGGCCGGCATGTATGCGCGCCGCGGCGAGGTACAGGCGGTGCGCGCGGCTTGCGGGCGTTCGATTCCCTTCATCCAGTCGACCGTATCCGTGTGTTCGCTGGCCGAGGTGGCGGCGCAGGCGTCGAAGCCGATCTGGTTCCAGCTGTACGTGCTGAAGGACCGCGCCTTCATGCGCGACGTCATGCGGCGCGCCTGGGAACTCGGCGCGCGCACGCTCGTCTTCACGGTCGACATGCCGGTGCCGGGCAACCGCTACCGCGACGCCCACAGCGGCATGAGCGGCGAAAACGGGCCACTGCGGCGCGTGCTGCAGGCCATGCTGCATCCGCGCTGGGCCTGGGACGTCGGCGTGCACGGGCGCCCGCACGACCTCGGCAACATCACCGCCTACCGCGGCCATGCCACCGGGCTGACCGACTACATCGGCTGGCTCGGCGCCAACTTCGATCCGGACATCGCCTGGCAAGACCTGCAGTGGATCCGCGACGAATGGAAGGGCAGGCTGATCCTGAAGGGCATCCTCGATCCGATTGATGCGCGCGATGCGCTCGCCTTTGGCGCCGACGGCATCGTGGTCTCCAACCACGGCGGGCGCCAGCTCGACGGCACCCTGTCCTCGGCGCGCGTGCTGCCGGCGATCGCGGCGGCGGTGAAAGGGAAGCTGGCGATCTTCGCCGACGGCGGCGTGCGCACCGGCACCGATGTGTTCCGCATGCTGGCGCTGGGCGCCGACGGCGTCCTGCTCGGGCGCGCCTACATCTATGCGCTCGCCACCGGCGGCCAGGCCGGGGTCGAGCGCCTGCTCGCCATCATGGAAAAGGACCTGCGCACGAACATGGTGCTGACCGGCGTGAAGTCGGTGCGCGAGATCGGGCCGCACCTGCTGGCCGACTGAACCCGCGTGCACCGACGAAGCGGCTAACGCAGTTCGAACAGGTAATCCCCGCCGCGCTGATGGCCGGCCGCCGTCACCGACCCGTATTTCGGCGTCTGCGGGAATTCCTTTTTCACGCCGGCCTGGACCTCGGTGAAGATCGAGCTGCCCGGCTTCCATTTCGACACCGAGTTCACGACCTGCATCAGGTTCCAGGCGAAGATCGAGTGATTGTCCTTGCCCTCGTCGGCCACCGGTTCGTCGCCGCCCGAGGAGAGCACCACCACCGAGCGCTTGGTGAGCACGTCGTCGGCGCTCACGTTGACGCCGACCGCATCCATGCCGTCGCGCGCGAAGGCGCCCGAATAGCAGCTGTCGGAGATGAGCGCCATTTGCTGCGAGCGCACGCCGGCCAGCAACTGGGCAATGTCGCCGTTCGAGATCCACTTGCGCGGATCGCTCGCCAGCGCATCCGCCGGCAGCCAGTAGCCGGCGCCATCCTTCTCGAGCGAATAGCCGTGTCCCGCGTAATACACGACGACGCTGTCGGAGCTGCCGACTTCGAGCGAGAGCTGGTTCAGGCTGCGAACGATGTCAGCCTTGCCGGGGTTGCGCAGCACCTGCACTTCGTAGCCGAGCTTGTCGGCGAACAGGCGGGCGAGGGCGTCGACGTCGGGCAAGGCATTCTCCAGGCGGGGAATGGTGTTGTCCTGGTATTCGTTGATGCCGATGAACAGCGCGATCTTGCGTTCGATCTGCGGCAGGTTGGCATTTCTGGTGCTTTTCCTGGTCGGCGCGGCGGGCTGCGCCTTGCCGGCCTGGGCAAGGTCGAGCTGGGCGCGCGTGATCCGGCAGGCGCCGCTCGCCGCCTCGACGACGGTGGCGCAGGGCTGCACGTTCGCCAGGCTCGGGTCGATCTCGAGCTTGTAGATCGCATCGGCGAACAGCTTGCGCTTGAAGTCGCGGCGCGCGTCGAGCATGGCCGCCAGTTCGTTCTGGTTCATCGACCCGATGCGCACCGGGGTAAAGCCGCGCCCTGGGGGCCCTCCCGAGATGTCGAACACGCCGCCGGCGATGCCCGGCGGGTCGATCGCGGCGACGGCCGCGTGCAGCGCCGTGTTGAAGGAGGCGGTGTTGCTTTCGCGCGCGATCGCGACGGGCGCCGCCACTAATGGCGGGACCGACTCTGGCGGCACGACGGGTGGCACGACGGGAGGAAGGACGGGAGGAACTACCGGCGCGGCTTCGAGCAGCAGCGCGTTGACGTTGCCCGGCGCCTGGGCGAACACATAGTTCGCCGCCGCCAGGCCGCTGCCGTCGATGGCGTAGCGGCCCGGCGGCGATTGCGGCGTGGCGGCGCCGCTCCAGAGCAGCGTGCCGGTGGTGGCCGTCCCCAGCGTATCCGCGCCTTGCAGCCCGGTCACGCTGCCGTCGAAACCCGACAGCGGCAGGCCGGCAGTGCGCACCGCGGGCGCGGCCTGGTAGAACAGGGTAGCGGGGGTAATGGCCCCCACATTGCCGCTGGCCGTGGCCGCCACCGCATTTGTGCTGCCCAATGCGCTGCCCAGGTCCACGGCGCCGATGCGGTAGTTGCGCGCATCGGCGCCGCCGACGGCGAAGTTGCCGCTGACGGTGACGCCTTTCTGCTGGCCGACGTTCGGCGAGTCGTAGACGCCCTGGGACGGGCCGCTGACCGTCAGCACGTCGTTGGCGACCGCACCGTTCAACAGGTACTGGTCCGCGCGCAGGCTGGCGCCAGTGCCGGCGTCGTACACCTTGCTGACCGGGCCGGCGATCCCGATCTCGAGCGCCCGCGGGGTGATGGATCCGCGCGCGGTCAGTGGGCCGACCAAGACGTAATTCGGAGCGTCCGCCCCGGTCATGATGCTGCTCGTGAACGTGATGAGCTTGTTCGTGCCGACGTTCTTGTCGTCGAAGAGGATGTCGCTGGTACCGAACTTCAGGTCGTCGTCGCCGAGCCGGCCGGCGAACACCGAGCTGGCGGAAAGAAATGCGCGCTGCGTGCCGTCGTAGACCTTGTCGGCCCCGACGATGCCCTCCGCGGTGATCGGTCGCGGAGCGATGTCGGCGGTCGTGGTGGCCGGGGTGGCCGGAGTGGCATCAGGCAGCGTGTAATTGCCCGCATCGGCGCCCCGCAGGGAGCCGACCGTGACGGCGACGGTTTTGCCTGTCCCCGCGTTCTTTGTATCGAACAGGCCGGCCAGGCCGTCCAGCGCGACATCGTCGCCCGCGACCACGTTCGCCAGGCCAGCGCGCACCGTCGCCGCCCTGGTGGCGTCGTAGACCTTGTTGTCGGCGCCGAGGTTGGACAGCGCCAGGGCGCGCGGCGTGATCGAGCCCGTGGCAACCAGGTTACCGCTGAAGACGTAATTCGGCGCGTCGGCGCCGCCCAGCCTGCCCGTGAAGGTGATCTGCTTGTTGGTACCGACGTTCTTGTCGTCGAACAGGGCGTCCCCCGTGCCGACCGTAATGTCGTCGCCCTCGAGCACGCCCGAGAAGCTGCCGCCGGCCACGGTGGCAAGGCGTGTGCCGTCGTAGACCTTGCCGCTGCCGACGATGCCCTGCGCGGTGATCGGCCGCGGCGTGATGTCGGCGCGGGTGGTGGCGTCGGCCAGCGTGTAATTGACTGCGTCGGCGCCGCGCAGCGAGCCGGCAGTCACCGCCACGGTCTTGCCGATCCCCGCATGCTTCGTATCGAACAGGCCAGTCAGGCCGCCCAGCGCGACGTCGTCGCCCGCGACCACGTTCGACAGGCTGGCGTTCACGGTGGCGGCCCTGGTGGCGTCGTACACCTTGTTGTCGGCGCCGAGGTTGGCCAGGCCCAGCAGGCGTGGCGTGATCGAGCCCGTGGCGACCAGGTTGCCGGCGAAGACATAGTTCGGCGCGTCGGCCCCACCCAGGCTGCCCGTGAAGGTGATGCGCTTGTTCGTACCCACGTTCTTGTCGTCGAACAGGGCCTCGCCGGTTCCCAGCGTCACGTCGTCGCTGTCGAGCGCGCCCGAGAACGTGCCGCCGGCAACGGTGGCCAGGCGGGTGCCGTCGTAGACCTTGTCGCTCCCGGCCACGCCCTGTACGGTAATCGGCCGCGGCGTGATGTCGGCGCTGGTGGTGGCCCCGGGCAGCACGTAATTCGAAGCGTCGAGACCCTGCAGGGGCGCGGCGGTGACCGTCACCGTCTTGCCGATTCCTGCGTTTTTCGTGTCGAACAGGCCGGCCAGGCGCCCCAGCGCGAGATCGTCGCCCGCGACCACGTTCGACAGGCCGGCGTTTACGGTGGCTGTCCTGGTGCCGTCGTAGACCTTGTCGTCGGCGCCGAGGTTGGACAGCACCAGCGTGCGCGGCGTGATCGATGCCGTGGCGCTCAGGTCGCCAACGAGGACATAATTGCGCGCGTCGATGCCGCTCAGGCTGGGCGTGAAAGCGATGGGCTTGTTGGTGCCGACGTTCTTGTCGCCGAACAGGGCCTCGCCGATGACGAGCGCCAGGTCGTCGTCGCCCAGGACGCCCGAATAGGTGACGCTCGAAATGGCTGCGTCCCGCGTGCCGTCGTACACCTTGTCGGCCCCGACCACGCGCCCTACGGTAACAGGGGCCGGCGTGATGTCGGCCGTGGTGGTAACCGGTCCGGGCAGGGTGTAGTTGAAAGCGTCGGCGCCCTGCAGGGAAGAGGCGGTGACCACCACGGTCTTGCCGGTTCCGGCATCTTTCGTGTCGAACAGGGCGGCAAAATCGCTCAGCACGAGGTTGTCGCCCTCGACCACGTTCGACATGGCGAGGTTGTTGACCGTGCCCGTCCTGGTGGTGTCGTAGACCTTGTCGTTGACGACGACGTTGGACAGCGCCAGCGGGCGCGCCGTGATGTCGGCGACGAGGGAGGTGTCGGCGCCGTAGACCGGAGCGCCGGTGGACGTCACCAGGCGGAAGGGGAGGCTCTCGCCGTCGTAGCCGACAGGTTTGTCGCTGCCGACGTTCTTGTCCTGGAAGCGGCCGTTGACGAAGAAAGCGCCGTCGCTGCCGGTCTCGTAGCGAAACCCGAAGGGCGCGTCGCTGGCCAGCACTTCGCTGAAGCGCGCGTCGGTGCTGCCGTCGTATTCGCGGCCGGCATCGACCCTGGCGCGCACAGCGAGGGAATCGGCCATCACGACGCCGTTCCCGCCGAAGCCCGGCCCTGTCTCCGGATCCAGATTCACTTGCACGAAGTCGGGAGCGAGGTCGGCCAGTGAGTCGGCGCTGAAATTCGCACCGCTCGCCAGCGACATCAGCCAGCGCCCATTGTTTGCCGTCAGTGTGCTGCCGGTGCTGGAGAATTCACGCGCTGTGATGTAGATGGCGTCGACCCCGGATGCGGCCGAGCTGAGGCTGGCATTGTCGAGTTCCAGCGACGTCGAGCGGATATCGATCCATCCTGTGCCGGTATCGATGTCGCCGCCGATGACGACGCTTGGCACCGGAACGAAGGATTCGGATTGGCGCGAAGTGCCGGAGAGCCGGACATGGCCGCCGGCCGTGGATATCCTGCTCCCTGCACCGAGCTGGATGCTGCCATCGTCGTTCGCATCCATGTCCTTGAGCAGCGAGACATACAACGGCGCCGCGTTACTCTCGATGCTCACCCCGGGGGCCAGGGTAATGGCGTTGTACGCCTCGAGATAGAGGGATGCACTGGACCGGGCGTCGTCCGCGAAGATGTTCGAAGCAACCAGGATGTTACCTGGCTGGATTGCCGGCGGGCCCGCCTCGCGTGCGAATCCGGCGCGCAGCGTGACATCAGCCCCGTCCGTCAAGGCCTCGGAAACCAGCGCGGCCGTTACGCTGCCGCCTTCGAGCGTCGCCGGGATAGCGAAATCGGGCGTGTCCGCCGGCGTGGTGGCGCTGGCGGGGGCAAGCGTGATGTTGCCGGCGTTCACCGTCCAGCTGCCGCCGAACTGGCCCTGGCCGCGCAGGTTGATTCGTTGCGGCCGCACGTCGACGAACTGCCCCGATGTTTGCACCGAGCCACCGTAACTCTCTACTCCCGCGCTCACATCGAGCGTTCCGTAGATGCGGGTAGCGTCGCTGTTGCGCCCGATGTCGATGCTGCCGCCGCCGCCGTCGTCGGCGTTTGCCTGGAGCAGTGCATTCGGGCCGATATAGACCGAGGAGGTGGCACCCGCCGGCGTTGCCGCGGCGCGGTCGATGGTCATGCTGCCGCCGGAGGCGTAGCCGGAAACATCGACCACGGCCTGGCCATGGATGCCGACGTTCCTGCCCCTGATCTCGATGTTGCCGCCGCTGCCCGTGATGCCGGATGCGGACAGGCCGCCCTGGACCAGGACCACGCCGTCCGGCGCCTCGACGCCCAGCGTGCCGCCGTTTGCAAACCCGGCAACGGACAGCTCGCCGTCCGCCGTCACGGTGACGGATTTCCCGCGTACCAGCAGCGTTCCGCCGTCGCCCAGGAAGCTGTCGTCGTCGCCGCTGGCAGCGCTGATATGACCGGCGACCGTGACCGTGCCGTTGGCCGATTCGACCGTGACGGCGCCGCCGGATGGGTTTTCGCTGCCGAGGCGGCCGCCGTTCGCATCGGTCCGGCTCTGGCTGGCGAGCGTGACGCCCTCCTGGCCCCGGATCGATACCCGGCCCGCCGTGAAGGAAGTCAGGATCTCGGCACGGACGATCCCTTCCTGGTTGACGATCCCGCCGAGCACGTCGATCGTCCCGCCGTCCGGGGCCAGCAGGGAACCGAGGTTGGTGACCGTGTTGGCGGCGCCGGTGATCCGCACCGTGAGGTTCGGGACGCCCGAATCGACGAGGTCGACGCTCGAGGCCGCGGCGAGGGCGGTGTGGCCGCCCGTGGTGCTGATGGTGCCGCCGTTGTCGATCGAGGCCCCGATCAGCACCACGTGGCCGCCGAAGCTGGTGCCGATTTCGCTGCCGGGTTCGGTCCGGATCGGCGCCGTGCCGCCGCCGCCGAACCGGTACTGGCCGGCCAGGAAGTCGGACGTCGACAGCGGCAGCGTCGATGCGACCAGGCCGGCGACGTTCACCCGCGCGCCGCTGCCGAACAGCATGCCGTTGGGATTGATCAGCCAGACGGCGCCGTTCGAGCTCAAGCTGCCGAAGATGTTCGACGGGTCGGTGCCGACGACCCGGTTGAGCACCTTGCTGGCCGCGCTCTGCTGCTGGAAATGCACGCCGTACTCGGCGCCGATCGAAAAGCTGTTCCAGTCGATCACCGCATTCGGCGAATTCGTCACCGTCATCTGGCCGTTGCCGGTGCTGATGCCGGCCGTGCCGCTGACGACCTGCGCACCCGTCGGCAACTGCGGCACCTGCGCCCAGGCCGGCGCAACCGCCGTGCCGAAGGCGGCCGCGATCGAGGCGGCGAGCGCATGGCGGGCCAGGCCGGGGCGCGGGCTAAAGGCGGGCAAGCTGGAACACTGTTTCATGATGAGCCTCGAAGATCGGTGGCGTTGGCAAGCGTTGGCAAGCGTTGGTAAACGTTGAGGACGGCGGTCAGAACAGCAGGTTGATGGCGACGTGCCCGCGCACTTCGTCCTTGGCGGTGGCGAAGCCGCGTTCGAGCGCGCGGCCGACGTCGAGGCTGGCGCTGGCGTTGCGCCGGAAGCCGAAGCGGGCGCCGATGCCGGCCGCGCTCAGGCTGCAGGAGCCGGTGCTGACGTCGCGGCAGGGCGTGCCGCCATGGTTCCTGACCCGGCCGTGATCGAGGAACAGGTAAGGGCGCAGGCGCATGCCTTCGCTCAGGTCGGGCACGGCCATGGAGGCTTCGACGCGCGCCAGGTAGCCGAGGTCGCCCGAGAATTCGCGCTCCAGGTAGCCGCGCACGCTGGCGGCCCCGCCGATGCCGTAGCGTTCGGGCGCGATCAGCCGGTGCGGGGTGTACTGCATGTCGAAGCGCGCGTTGACGGCCACACCGCCGGCCAGCGCCTGGTCGACGTAGCCGGTAAAGCGCGCGACGGCGTAATGGCGGCGGGCGCCGGCGCGTGCCGCCTCGAAAGCGGCGCGCGCGCTGCCGCCGGCATTGACCGCCAGTAGCGCGTTGATGCCATAGCCGCGCTTCGCGCCCTGGCGCTGGCCGACGTAGGCAATGCTGAGCGGCGCGGTGGTGAGGTCGAGCGCGGCGGCGCCGCAGCCGGCGGCGCCGAAATCGCCCACCGAGCACTGGTCGTCGTAGTCGCGGCGGTCGACGCCGAAGGTGAGGTGATGGTCGTATTCGCCCCTGCGGTCGAGGTGGCGGTTCGCGCGCAAGCCGGCGACGCTGCCCCTGCCGCTGAAGTTCAGGGGGCCGGCGACCGTGGCCGTGGTGCCGATGCTCACCGTCGAACGGGCATAGAAGGCGTCGAACGAGGCCGCCCACGCATACAGGGGAATGCGGTAGCCGGCGCTATAGATGCGTACGCGATCCGGATCCTCGGGCGAGGTCTGGTATTGCAGGGTGCCGACGTGATCGCGGTTGAACAGGTTGGCATGCTGGACGCCGACGCTGATCCGGTGGCGGCCGGTGCTGCGGGTGCCGGTATTGTTGTAGCCGGCCAGGAACTGGATTGGATTGCTGTCGCTGACGCCGACGTCGGCATCGATTTCGCCTGGCCGCGCGCCGGCGGTCAGCGTCACCTTGACCTGCTTGGCGGGGCTGTCGTTGGTCAGCTGGATGTCGCGGTCGATCGCGGTGACCCGCGGTGTCGCGCCCTGGCGCAGATTGGGCAGGCCGGCGCGCACGTTGGCGGCGTCGTAATGGGTGTTGCCCTTGACCCTGACGGCGGCGAGCCTGCCTTCCACCACCCGCACCACCACCGTCCCCTGGTCGCTTTCCTGCGGCGGCACGTAGGCGACGACGCCGCCGTAGCCGGCCGTCCGGTAGGCTTGCTGGATGCGGGCCGCGAGCGCATTCAGGTCGGCCAGGCTGCGCTGGCTTCCGGCCACGCCTTCCGTGAGCGCGCGCAGGGTCGGTTCGGGAAGCAGGGTATTTCCTTCGACCCGAATCGCGGTCACCGTCAGTGTCTGCGGCTGGCCCGCCGCAGGCGCAGGAGAGAACAGGCCGGCTGCGCCGGCAACGGCGAGCCAGATAACGGATGTGCGAAGACACGTGGTCATTAATTTCCCCTGCGCAAGGCGATGCGATGATGCGAAACGACGGTCGGAGACGGGTAGATTGGGAAGACGAAATGGATTGCGCATAAGTGCACATACTGTTTACACTATTATTGACCAAAAAATTGTATAGAAACTATTATTTATTTCGCGTGTGGTGTACGTACAACCTCTAGCATGGACGTGGCACGCCGCCGGATTGCGCCGGGCATACGCTGTCGACCCGGCTGTTCACCCAGCCGTTGAGCCGCAGCACACCAGTGGTATTTGTGCAACTGGCCGGCGCCGCGCCGAAGCGGCGTTGAAGAATGGGTCGGGCTCGGTTAGGATTTGCCGGTGTCCGCGCAGATGGTCGGTCCTTGCCCGATGTCGGTCGTTGCCGATGCCTGTCCAGTTCCTGAAACTATTTACCGAGGAGTCAGAAATGAAAGCACGTTCGCTGCTGGCGGTTTGCATCATGGTCGCTGCGCTGCCCGTCATGGGCCAGGAGGGTCCGCTGTTGAAGGAAGGGCAGGTCGACGCCAACGCGCTGGTCGACGCGCTGGCGCCGAAGCCGCCGGTCCGCACCCGCAGCCTGCGCATCGTGCGCGACGACGTCGGCACGCCGGCCGTCTCGCCGAAGCAGGCGAAGGCCCACCTCCTGATCACCTTCGACACGAATTCGGCGAACCTGACGCCGGCGGCGAAACAGGCGCTCGACGTCGTGGCCCAGGCCATGTCGTCCGAACGGCTGGCCGCGGCCCGCTTTGCGATCGAAGGACACGCCGACCCACGCGGGCTGGCCGCCGCGAACATGAAGCTGTCGCAGTCGCGTGCCGAGTCGGTGCGCGACTACCTTGCCGGCAACGCGCACATCGACCGGGCGCGGCTCGATGCGGTGGGAAAGGGCGACAGCGAATTGATTAATAAGGCGGTTCCGAGTGCGCCCGAAAACCGGCGCGTCACCCTCGTCAACCTGTCGCGCTAGCACTGGCCGGGACCGGTCAGGTCCCGGCCAGTGCGCGTAGGGTGGACTTCGTCCACGCGTAAACGCCGCACACCACCTGCTGCGATGTGCGTGCGTTAGCTCTTATTCGTACTCCTCGACCGTGAACCCTGCCGCGCCGTAGGCGCCTGGACACAGCGGCCTGCTGCAGCTCGGTATGCCGGCAAACAGCGGCGTCGCGCCGGTGTACTCGCGTTGCAGCGTGGCGGCGCGTGCGGCGGGAAAATCGCTGAACAGCTCGCTGGTTTCGAGACCGGCGCTGCGGAAGTCGCGCGGCGACTCCGACACCATCACCAGAAAATGGTCGACGCCGGCCGGGCCGGCGGCATCGAATTTCCAGCGCGAGCGTGGCAGGTTCAGCACCCCACCGGGGTTGATGACGTTGAGCTTGTCGATCGCGTTCGGGAACAACAGCTGGAAGTCGCCCGCGGTACCGACCATGTACAGGTAGACATAACCCGCATGCGAGGAGCGGATCGAAAAGCTGGCGCCCCTGTGACCGATCTGCACCCGTGCGCTGTCCACCCGCACCGTCACCTTGCGTTCGGGACTGGCGGCGGCGAGAATGGCGTCGAGGGCTGCGACCGGGTTGTAGGCGGGGGCGGCGGGCGGCGCCGCGACAGCGGGCGCGCGGGCAACCGGCGCGTCGATCGCCGGGGCGGACGACGGGGCGGAAGACTGCTCGGCCGGCGCCGCGCTGTCGCGGTTCATCCACGCGAACAGGCCGGCGCCGGCGAGGGCGACGGCGGCGGCGCCGGCCACCAGCACGGTGCGGCCCGGGGTGCGGCCCGGGGTGCCTCCCTCTTCGGCTTGCGCCGCCGGCGGGCGCGCCGCCTGCGTGGCCGCGGCGCTCGCCGCCGCTGGGGCCACGGGGGCGCCAGCGGTGGCCGAGGTGGCCGCGGTGGCACGTGCGGCGGCTGCCGCGGCCGGATCGAGTCCGAGCAGGGTACGCATGGCGCCCACGCTCTGTGGCCGGTGCTCGGGCCTGAAGGCAAGCGCGCGGTCGATCGCCGCCAGGAAAGCGGGGCTGTAGCGGTCGGCAAAGCGGCTGGCCAGCGGCACGTAAGGGTCGGACAGCATGCGGCTCACTGCCTGCGGCGGCGCAGTGCCGGCAATGGCGAAGTGCACCACCGAAGCGAGCGCATACAGGTCGGTCCAGGCGCCCTGGCTCATGCCCGGCATCTCGGCGTACTGCTCGATGGGCGCATAGTTCTGCTTCAGGATCACCGTGAAGGCCTGGTTCATGCCGCTGATCGCGCGCCGCGCCGCGCCGAAGTCGAGCAGCAGCGGCCGCCCTTCGTCGAGCATCAGGATATTGTCGGGCGCGATGTCGCGGTGATAGCAGTGCTGCTGGTGGATCACGTCGAGCGCATCGAGCAGCGGCGCCAGCAGCGCCTTCAGCCAGGCTTCGTCGGGCGGGGTGGGGCGCTCGCGCAGCACCTGCTTCAGGGTCGGGCCGCGATAATAGGGCATGACCATGTAGGCGGTGCCGTTGGCTTCCCAGAAGCGGTAGACCTTCACCAGCGACGGATGGTCGAACTGGGCCAGCATGCGCGCCTCGTTGATGAAACTGCGCAGGCCCGCTTCGAAGCTGTCGGCGTTCTCGTTCGACTTGACGCTGACGTGGGCCTGGGTCGAGCGCCAGGCGAAGGACGGCATGTATTCCTTGAGCGCGACCTGGCGTTCGAGCGAGGTATCGTGTGCGCAATACACGATGCCGAACCCGCCTTCCCCGAGCACGCCCGTGATCTCGAACTCGGACAGGCGCGTGCCTTTTGGCAGCGCATGCTCGCCGCCTTGCGCGAGTCCGGTGGCAGGTCCCGGCATGGCGCCGGAGGAAAGCATCGTGCGGTCGTCGTCAGGAGGATGGCTCATGGGAGAGGTCGCTGGCTGGAGTGCTCATTATCGTCCGATTGCTTGCGCGTTGCCATAAATTTATCACGCATTTATACCGCGGCGGCCCCGTTGGGGCGGGCCCTCGCGCGCGATCGGATGGCTGCACGCATGGTGCATGGGGCATGTTCGAATAAACAACTCGCGCTTCAAAAAAACGATAATTTTTCTATATTTTTTGTTGATAGTTAGTTTAGTATTACCTGTCCCGAACATCACGGCAAAGCGTCCACGCCTTGCCGCGCTTCACGGAGGTAGCGCACGCCTCGCCGTTCGCAGGTGCGCAGTGGTTACGCCGTTTCAGTCATGTTTTGCTAACGCAGCATGTTGTCGGAGTACGGATGAGCACGATCGACGTCGAAGCCCTGATGCGGGAGATCGAACCCAGCGCGCCCTGCGGGCCGAACCTGGAATACGACCCGGCATTTCTCGCCCTTGAACAGGAAGCCCTCGGCAAGCCCGAGGTGCAGTACGGGACGACCATCACGCCCGCCGTTCCGCCCGACTGGAAAGCCATCCGCCGCATGACCGGCGAACTGCTCGAACGCAGCCGCGACCTGCGCCTGGCCGTGCACCTGGTGCGCGCCAGCCTGGCGCTCTCCGGTGTCGCCGGCCTGGCCGACAGCGTCACGCTGATCGAACGCCTGCTCGACCAGCGCTGGGACAGCGTGCATCCGCTGCTCGATGCCGAGGACGGCAACGATCCCACCCTGCGCATCAACTCGCTGGCCATCCTGGCCGATACCGGCACCCTGGTGCGCGAACTGAAAGACGCGACGCTGGTCACGCTGCCCGGGCTCGGCCCGCTCACCATCAAGATGCTCGAGATCGCCAACGGCGAACTGGCGCCCGCACCGGGACAGGAAAAGATCGCACTCGCGTCCATCGAGGGCGCGCTCGCCGACTTGGCGCCGGCCACGCTGGCGGGCGCCGTCGACGCCCTGGCGCGCGCGCTGGCGGCGGTGGTGAACATCGAGCTGATCCTGGTGCGCCAGGTCGGCAGCTCCCAGGCGCTGAATCTCGATGCCCTGACCCGGCCCCTGAAAAAAGCCCACGAATTCCTCGCCCGCCAGCAGACCGGGGACGCCGCTGGCGGCACCGCTGCCGACGGCGCCGGCGCCGCGGCGCACGGTGCACCCATCGTGCTGGCGGCCGGCGATGCGCCGGCGCGCGCCGCGCGGGCCGGCATCAGCGGCGACATCGCCAGCCGCGACGACGTGCTGCGCATGCTCGACAAGCTGGTCGAGTACTACGACCGCCACGAGCCGTCGAGCCCGATCCCGATCCTGCTGGCGCGCGCCAAGCGCCTGGTGCCGATGAACTTCTTCGAAATCATGCAGGACCTGGCGCCGGACGGCGTCGCGCAGTTGACGGTGATCCGCGGACCCGATGGTTCGAAGACCGACGACGAGTACTGATCCGCAGCCAATGACAAGAACGCAGGACAACATGTTGTTCAATCAAGGGGGTGTCAATCGTGGGCAAAGAAAGCAGCCAGAAGTTCATCGCACGCAACCGCGCGCCGCGCGTGCAGATCGAGTATGACGTCGAGGTCTACGGCGCGGAGAAGAAGATCCAGCTGCCGTTCGTGATGGGCGTGATGGCCGATCTGTCGGGCCAGCCGGCCGATCCGCTGGCCCCGGTGGCCGAACGCAAGTTCCTCGAGATCGACGTCGACAATTTCGACGAGCGCCTGAAGGCGATGAAGCCGCGCGTCGCGGTGCAGGTGCCCAATACCCTCACCGGCGAGGGCAATCTCTCGGTTGAAATGACCTTCGAGAGCATGGACGACTTCAGCCCGGCGGCCATCGCGCGCAAGGTCGGCTCGCTCAACAAGCTGCTCGAGGCGCGCACCCAGCTGTCGAACCTGATGACCTACATGGACGGCAAGACCGGCGCCGAGGACCTCATTTCCAAGCTGCTCGCCGAACCCGCGCTGATGCAGGCCCTGACTTCGGCGCCGAAACCACAAGAACAATCCTGAACCGAGCGGAGACGACGATGGCCGAACTACAGACACAACCGGAACAGGGCGCCGCCACGCTCGAAGTGAGCGACTTCGGCAGCCTGCTGCAAAAGGAATTCAAGCCGCAATCGGACAAGGCCAAAGAATCGGTCGAGAACGCGGTGCGCACGCTCGCCGAGCAGGCCCTGCAAGGGGCCAACATGGTCTCGGGCGACGTGCTGGCCACGATCGAAGGCCTGATCGCGGCCCTCGACCAGAAGCTCAGCGAACAGATCAACCTGATCCTGCACACGCCCGAATTCCAGTCGCTCGAAGGCGCCTGGCGCGGCCTGCACTACCTCGTCAACAATACCGAGACCGACGAGATGCTCAAGATCCGCGTGCTCAACATCTCGAAGAACGACCTCGGCAAGACCCTCAAGAAATTCAAGGGCACGGCCTGGGACCAGAGCCCGATCTTCAAGAAGATGTACGAGGAAGAATTCGGCCAGTTCGGCGGCGAGCCCTACGGCGCGATCGTGGCCGACTACTACTTCGACAACAGCGCGCCCGACGTCGAGCTGCTGTCGTCGATGTCGAAGGTCGCCGCCGCCGCCCACGCCCCCTTCATCGCCGCCGCCGCGCCGTCGGTGATGCTGATGGAATCGTGGCAGGAGCTGGCCAACCCGCGCGATCTCACCAAGATCTTCCAGACCCCGGAGCACGCCGCCTGGCGCTCGTTCCGCGAGTCCGAGGATTCGCGTTACGTCGGCCTGGCCATGCCGCGCTTCCTGGCGCGCCAGCCCTACGGCGCACGCACCGATCCGGTCGAGGAGTTCGATTTCGAGGAAGACACCTCGGCGCCGGGCAGCAAGAACTACACCTGGGCCAACGCGGCCTATGCCATGGCCGTGAACATCAACCGCTCGTTCAAGGAATACGGCTGGTGCTCGCGCATCCGCGGCATCGAATCGGGCGGCGCGGTGGAGGGCTTGCCGGTGCATTCCTTCCCCACCGACGACGGCGGGGTCGACATGCAGTGCCCGACCGAGATCGCCATTTCCGACCGGCGCGAGGCGGAACTGGCCGCCAACGGCTTCATGCCGCTGGTGCACAAGAAGAACACCGACTTTGCCGCCTTCATCGGCGCCCAGTCGCTGCACAAGCCGGCCGAATACGACGATCCGGACGCCACGGCAAACGCCAACCTGGCGGCGCGCCTGCCGTACCTGTTCGCCACCACGCGCTTCGCGCACTACCTGAAATGCATCGTGCGCGACAAGCTCGGCTCGTTCAAGGAGAAGGACGAGATGCAGCGCTGGCTGACGAAGTGGATCATGCAGTACGTCGACGGCGATCCGGCCAGTTCGAGCGAGTCGACCAAGGCCAAGAAGCCGCTGGCGGCGGCCGAAGTCGTGCTCGAGGAAGTGGAGGGCAATCCCGGCTACTACACCTCGAAATTCTTCCTGCGGCCGCATTACCAGCTCGAAGGCCTGACCGTGTCGCTGCGGCTGGTTTCCAAGCTGCCTTCAGCAAAAGCCTGATTGTTTTCATTTGTCCGCGCGGGCGGGTAGGCCGTCCGCGCATGGGGTGTGCAACCACGCCGGGCCGCTTGCGCCCGGCAATAACCGGAGAGTGACATGGCATTGGATATGTTCATCAACATGGGCGCCATCAAGGGCGAGTCGCGCGACAAGACGCAGGGCAAGGCGGGGGACATCGACATCCTCGCCTGGAGCTGGGGCATGAGCCAGTCCGGCACCACCCATACGGGCGGCGGCGGCGGCGCCGGCAAGGCCAACTTCCAGGACCTGTCGTTTACCAAGTATATCGACGCTTCGTCGAACGCCCTGATGAATGCGCTGGCCAAGGGCAGCCACATCGACAAGGTGATCCTGATGGTGCGCAAGGCCGGCGAGGGCCAGCAAAAATACATCCTGATGACGATGGAAGAAGTGCTGGTGACCTCGATCTCGACCGGCGGCAGCGGCGGCGAAGACCGCCTCACCGAAAACGTCACGCTCAACTTCGGCAAGGTGACCTTCGCCTACACGCCGCAGGACAGCAAGGGCACGGTCGCCGGCGACAAGACCTTTACCTGGAATATCGCCGAGAACGACGGCAACGTGGCCTGATTTCCTGGCCGGCGCTGCGCTCCCGTGCGCGTGCGGGAGCGCAGCGCGCCGCTTCGCCAGCCCGTCCCGAGGCCGCCTGCGGCCGCGGGGCGCTCGCCGGCACCCGCTGTGACCATCCAACCGTTGCGCCGCCACGCGGCCGGGAGCACTCGAATGCTTGCGCAAGAACTCGTTCGTGAGGGGAAGCTCGGCGCCGCGCTCGGCGCGCTGCAGGATGCGGTGCGCAAGGACGCGGCCGACGTCAAACTGCGCATCTTCCTGTTCCAGCTGCTGGCCGTGATGGGCCAGTGGAGCCGTGCGCTGACCCAGCTGAACGTGGCCGGCGAACTCGATGCCGCCACGCTGCCGATGGTGCAGACCTACCGTGCGGCGATCCAATGCGAGGCCCTGCGCGTCGACATCTTCGCCGGCAAGCGTGCGCCCCTGGTCTTCGGCGAGCCGCAGCCCTGGCTGGCGCAGCTGATCGAAGCCCTGAAATACGACGCATCCGATCCGGCCCAGGCCGCGGCCATGCGCGCACGAGCCTTCGAGGACGCGCCCGCATCGAGCGGCAACATCGACGGCGTGGACTTCGCCTGGCTGGCCGATGCCGACGCGCGCATGGGTCCCGTGCTCGAAGCGATCGTCAACGGCCGCTACTTCTGGATTCCGCTGGCGCGCATCGCCCGCATCGAATTCGATGCCCCGAGCGACCTGCGCGACACCGTCTGGAGTCCGGCCACCTTTACCTGGACCAACGGCGCCAGCACCGTCGGCCTGGTGCCGACCCGCTACAGCGGCACGCTGCAGGGCACTGGCGTCGACGACAGCCTGCTGCTGGCGCGCCGCACCGAGTGGGTGGGCGACGAGATCCGCGGCCAGCGCATGTTCGTCAGCGACGCCGGCGACCATCCGCTGATGAACGCGCGCCTGGTCGCCTTCGACGCGAGCGGCGACGCCATGGGGGACGACCCGGACGGCCCGGACGACGCTGGCGGCGATGCTGCGGTGAACAATGGCTGAACTCGCACCCAGGGAGCGGCTGCAGCCCTCGCTGCTCGACCGCCTGACCGACGACGAACCGAACAAGACGGCCGAACCGCGCGAACGCCGGGTGCTGTCGCTGCGCAGCCTGCGCGAAGGCGTGCTGCGCGACCTGGCCTGGCTGCTCAACACCACCAGCCTGCTGTCGGTGGTGGAGCTGGACACGCTGCCGCACGTGGCCAATTCGGTCCTCAACTACGGCGTACCGCATTTGTCGGGCCATTCGATCGTCAACCTCGACCTGTCGCGCCTGGAACGCGCGATCCGCCAGGCCATCTGGGACTTCGAACCGCGCCTGATCCGCTCGACCGTGACCGTCAGGGCGGTGGCCGGCGGCAGCGCCGAGCACAACAAGCTGACCTTCGAGATCGAGGCGGACATGTGGGCCCAGCCTTACCCGGAACGCCTGTTCCTGAAAACCGAGCTCGATCTCGAGGCAGGCGCCGTGACGCTGGTCGACACCGCCCGGAGCGGCGCATGAACCCGCGCTTCCTGCGTTACTACAGCCAGGAACTGCAGCACCTGCGCGAGATGGGCGGCGAATTCGCCCAGGACTACCCGAAGATCGCCGGCCGCCTCGGCCTCGACGGCTTCGACTGTACCGATCCGTACGTGGAGCGGCTGCTGGAAGGCTTCAGTTTCCTCGCCGCGCGCGTGCAGATGAAGCTCGATGCCGAATTCCCGCGCTTTACGGGGCACCTGGCGGAACTGGTGTACCCCCATTTCCTGGCCCCGACGCCATCGATGGCGGTGGTGCAGCTGCAGCCCGATCTCACCAATCCCGCCCTGCAGAAAGGCTTCACGGTCGCGCGCGGCAGCGCCATGCGCAGCGTGCTCGGCAAGGACGACAACACCGCCTGCGAATACCGCAGCGCCCACGACCTGACCTTGTGGCCGGTCGAACTGGCCGAGGCCAGTTTCGTCACCATCAGCGGCGCCCAGACCGGCGTTACCCTCCCGCCCGCGGTCAAGGCCGGCATCCGCCTGCGCCTGAGGACGAGCGGCGCGGCGTTTCGCGACTTGCCGCTCGACCGCCTGTGCCTGCACCTGCGCGGCGCCGACGCGCTGCCGGTGCGCATCTACGAAATGCTGTTGGGTAGTATCGAAGGCGTGCTGGTCATGCCGGGCGCACGGCCGGCCGGCTGGCATGCGCTGTTGCCGAAGACGGCGCTGCGCCCGCGCGGCTTCGGCGCGGACGACGCGCTGCTGCCCGCGGGGGGGCGCAGTTTTGCCGGCTACCGCCTGCTGCAGGAATATTTCGCCTTCCCGCAGCGCTACCAGTTCGTCGACCTGTGCGGCCTGCGCGCTAGCCTGGCGCGCTGCGCCGGCAAGGAAATCGAGATCACGATCCTGCTCAACCGCGCCGATGCGCAGCTCGAAAAGACGCTCGACGCCAGCCACTTCGCCCTGCATTGCACGCCGGTGGTCAACCTGTTCGAACGGCGCGCCGACCGCATCAGCGTCTCGGGCGAACAGTTCGAGTACCACGTGCTGGTCGACCGCACCCGGCCGCTCGACTACGAAGTGTTCCAGGTCGCCGCGGTGACCGGTTATGGCAGCGGGCCGGGCGCGGAGCAGGCCTTCCGCCCGTTCTACACGGCGCGCGACCTTGGTGGCCGCGGCGGCCACGACGGCGGCCAGGCCTATTTCCAGATCCGCCGCGAGCCGCGCGTGCTGTCGCAGCGCCAGCGGCGCGACGGGCCGCGCTCGAGCTATGTCGGCAGCGAAGCCTTCATCTCGATCGTCGACGCGGCGCGCGCGCCGTACAGCAGCGACCTGCGCCAGCTCGGCCTCACGGTGTGGTGCACCAACCGCGACCTGCCGCTGTCGATGCCGCTCGGCGTCGGCAAGACCGATTTCCTGCTCGAGGCGGGCGCGCCCGTGACCGCGGTGCGCTGCCTCACCGGGCCGAGCCAGCCGCATCCGTCGTTCGCCGAGGGCAGCGCGGCCTGGCGCCTGCTGAACCACCTGTCGCTGAACTACCTGTCGCTGCTCGATACCGATCCGGCGCAGGGCGCGGTTGCGCTGCGCGAGATGCTGGCGCTGTATTGCCACCCGGGCGACCTGCACAGCCAGCGCCAGGTCGAGGGCGTGCGCTCGATCGCATCGAAAGCCATCACCCGGCGCATGCCTTCGCCGGGGCCGATCACCTTCGGCCGCGGTATCGAGATCAGCGTCACCTTCGACGACGCCGCCTTCGAAGGCACCGGCGCCTTCCTGCTCGGCGCGGTGCTGGCCGAGTTCTTTGCCGAGTATGTCTCGATCAATTCGTTCACCGAAACCGTGATCAAGACGCTCGCGCGCGGCCAGATCATGCGCTGGCCGGCCAGGGGAGGCACATGCGCGATCCTGTAGCGCTCGAGGCCGAACTGGAGGCGCGTGCGGCGCGCATGGATTTCTTCCAGGTGCTGCGCCTGATCGAAAACGCCTATCCGGCACTGCCGCGCATCGGCACCTCGCTGCGCCCGCGCGACGACGCGGTGCGCCTTGGACAGGATCCGGCGCTGACCTTCCATCCGGCCGCGCTCGGCGCCTTCATGCGCACCGGCCCGCAGGCGCGGGCGCGCCTGGCGGTGAATTTCTTCGGGCTGCTGGGCGCCAACGGACCGCTGCCGACCCATCTCACCGAATACGTCCGCGACCGCCTGCGCCACGGCGGCGACCCCACCTTGCGCGCCTTCCTCGACGTATTCCACCACCGCATGCTGTCGCTGTTCTACCGCGCGCGCGCCAGCGCCGAGCCGGCCATCAGCCTCGACCGCGCCGACGGCGACCGCTTCTCCAGCTTCGTCGGCAGCCTGTTCGGCATCGGCGCTCCGGGTTTGCGCGAGCGCGACGAGATCGGCGACTTCGCCAAGCTGCATTTCGCCGGCCTGCTGGCCAACCGCGCCCGTCCGGCGTCCGGCCTGGCCTGCATCCTGCGCGACTATTTCAGGCTGCCGCTGCACATCGAGCAGTTCGCCGGCCACTGGATGGCCTTGCCCGAGGAAGTCCAGAGCCGCATCGGCATGGCGGGCGCCGCCAGCGAGGGCAACCGCCTCGGCGATTCGCTGGTACTGGGGCGCAAGGTCTGGGATTGCCAGAACAAGTTCCGCATCGTGATCGGACCGGTCGGCTATGACGATTACCGCCGCTTCATGCCGGGCGGCGACAGCCTGCGGCGCCTGCTGGCCTGGGTCCGCACCTATTGCGGCCTGGCGCTCGACTGGGAGGTGCGCCTGATCCTCGACAGGCGCGAGATGCCGCCGCTGCGCTTGGGCGGCCCGACCCGGATGGGCTGGAGCAGCTGGCTGGCCAGCGCCCCGCCGTGCCACGATCCGGACCAGATGCGCATCAGCCGCAGCAGCATCGAAGCGCAACAGGCAAAACAACATTCATAACGACGCTGGTAACAAAAGGGGATGATCATGGCCGACATCAGTCGTGTGGCATTGTTTGGAAAGCTGAACAGCCTGTGCTACCGGGCAATCGAAAGCAGCACCGTGTTCTGCAAATTGCGCGGCAATCCGTATGTGGAAGTGGCGCACTGGCTGCACCAGATCGTGCAGCTGCCCGACTCCGACCTGGTGCGCATCGTCAAGCAGTACGAACTCGATGCGGCGAGCCTGGCGCGCGACCTGACCGCCGCGCTCGACCGCCTGCCACGCGGGGCGACGTCGGTGACCGACCTGTCGTCGCAAGTCGAAGAGACGGTCGAGCGCGCGTGGGTCTACGGCACGCTGATGTTCGGCGAATCGCAGGTCCGCTCGGGCCACCTGGTGGTCGGCATGCTCAAGACCACCGGCCTGAGGAACGCCCTGTACGGCATGTCGAAGCAGTTCGAGCGCATCAAGCTGGAACACCTGAGCGACAATTTCGGCAAGCTGCTGGCGTCGTCGCCGGAAGCGCAGATGGCGGCCACCGATGGATTCATGGGGAACAGTGCGGGCGGCGGCGCCGCGCCCGGCGAGGCCAGCGGCGCGATCGCCCCGGCGGCGATGGGCAAGCAGGAAGCCCTGAAAAAATTCACGGTCGACCTCACCGAACAGGCGCGCGCCGGCAGCATGGACCCGATCGTCGGGCGCGACGACGAAATCCGCCAGATGGTCGACATCCTGATGCGGCGGCGCCAAAACAATCCGATCATGATCGGCGAAGCCGGCGTCGGCAAGACCGCCGTGGTCGAGGGCTTTGCCCAGCGCATCGCGCGCGGCGACGTGCCGCCTTCGTTGAAGGACGTCGAATTGCGCACGCTCGACGTCGGCCTGCTGCAGGCCGGCGCCAGCATGAAGGGCGAATTCGAGCAGCGCCTGCGCTCGGTCATCGACGAAGTCCAGGCCAGCCCGCGGCCGATCATCCTGTTCATCGACGAAACCCATACCCTGGTGGGCGCGGGCGGCGCGGCCGGCACCGGCGACGCCGCCAACCTGCTGAAACCGGCGCTGGCGCGCGGCACCCTGCGCACCATCGGCGCCACCACCTTCGCCGAATACAAGAAGCACATCGAAAAGGATCCGGCCCTGACCCGGCGCTTCCAGAGCATCCAGGTCGACGAGCCGGGCGAGGAACGCGCGATCCTGATGATGCGCGGCGTCGCCTCGACCATGGAAAAACACCACAAGGTGCAGATCCTCGACGAGGCGCTGGAAGCGGCGGTCCGGCTCTCGCACCGCTACATCCCGGCGCGCCAGCTGCCCGACAAGTCGGTGAGCCTGATCGACACCGCCTGCGCGCGGGTGGCGGTCAGCCTGCATGCCACGCCGGCCGAGGTCGACGACAGCCGCAAGCGCATCGAGGCGCTCGAGACCGAACTGGCCATTATCAAGCGCGAAGGCGCGATCGGCATCGACACCGGCAAGCGCGCGCTTGATGCCGACGGCCTGCTCGGCGCCGAGCGCACCCGCCTGGCCGCGCTCGAGGCGCGCTGGGAAGAGGAACGTGGCCTGGTCGACCAGTTGCTGGCGCTGCGCGCCCGGCTGCGCGACGGCGCCCAACCGGTCGAGGGTACCGGCAGCAAGCTCGAAGCCGCGGCGGACGCGCCGGCCGCCGGCCTCGCGCCGGAACAGCGCACCGAGCTGATGGCGCAACTGCGGGGTGTGCAGGCCACGCTGGCCGCGCTGCAGGGCGAGACGCCGCTGATCCTGCCCACGGTCGACTACCAGGCGGTGGCCGCCGTGGTCGGCGACTGGACCGGCATCCCGGTCGGGCGGATGGCGAAGAACGAGATGGAAACCATCCTGAACATCGCGTCCACCCTGAGCGAGCGCGTGATCGGCCAGGACCACGCGATGGAGATGATCGCCAGGCGCATCCAGACCTCGCGCGCCGGCTTGGACAACCCGAGCAAGCCGATCGGCGTGTTCATGCTCGCCGGGACCTCGGGCGTGGGCAAGACCGAAACCGCGCTGGCGCTGGCCGAAGCGCTGTATGGCGGCGAGCAGAACCTCATCACGATCAACATGAGCGAATACCAGGAAGCGCATACGGTGTCGACGCTGAAGGGCGCGCCGCCCGGCTACGTCGGCTATGGCGAGGGCGGGGTGCTGACCGAAGCGGTGCGCCGCAAGCCGTATTCGGTGGTGCTGCTCGACGAAGTCGAGAAGGCGCACCCGGACGTGCACGAGATTTTCTTCCAGGTGTTCGACAAGGGCTTCATGGAAGATGGCGAAGGGCGCTTCATCGACTTCAAGAACACCCTGATCATCCTGACCACGAATGCCGGCACCGAACTGATCGCGGGCCTGTGCAAGGACCCGGACCTGATGCCCGATCCGGAGGGCATGGCCAAGGCCCTGCGCGAGCCGCTCCTGAAAGTCTTCCCGCCGGCGCTGCTGGGGCGCCTGGTGACGATTCCGTATTACCCGCTGTCTGACGAGATGCTGGGCAGGATCGTGCGCCTGCAGCTGGGCCGCATCAAGAAGCGCGTCGAGGCGCGCTACAAGATCCCGTTCACCTATTCGGACGACGTGGTCAAGTTGGTGGTGTCGCGCTGCACCGAGAGCGAATCGGGCGGGCGCATGATCGACGCGATCCTGACCAACACGATGCTGCCCGATATTTCGCGCGCATTCCTGACGCGCATGATGGAAGGGGTGGCGATCGGCGCGGTCAGCGTCGAGGCGCAAGAGGGGCAGTTCCGTTACGCATTCGCATGACAGAGCAAGGCTGTGTCACATAACCCGATCAACACCAGGAGAAGCGGCATGAAATGCAAACTTGAAGGCTGCAACGTTGAAATTGCGGAGAAGCTCACCGCGAAGGCCAAGAAAGCGAATATCTACCTGGCGACAGGCTTCTGCAGCGCCGAATGCAATGCGAAACGGCCCGACAAGGCCAAATCGCTGACGGTGGTGTTCGCGGTCCCGGACGCGCTCCAGGAATCGGTCGCAGCCGGCGCCGAAACGGCCAAGTACCGCAGGACGATGGCGACGCTGCTTGGCATCAAGGACAAGAACCATGCGCCGCACGGATCGAATTTCAACCAGGCCCAGAGCAAATGGCAAATCATTGCGAACCTGATGGAGCCGGTCCAGGGTGACTTGCGCACGACGGCCGAGGCAACGCTCAACAATACCTATGGCTGGTATCCGGGCAAGTGAAACGGACGTTGGACGGTCGACTGGTTTAACGGCAAGCTGGCGTCGCAACCGGCGGGAGGCATGTTGCTGGATGAACCCAGGCGGTATTGAAGAGAGGATGCCTGGCACGCTTGGGCGACTGTCGCATGGTTCGACGAAGAATGGCTGCGGCCGGCGGCAAGAGATTGCATCGACTTATTCTTTCGACCATACTACAAGTTACGACGAGGTGCCGCGGAGGAGAGCCATGCCAAACCAGGTTTCGATGGGAGCAATGATGACCTGCAGCTTCGGCGCGGCGCCCGCGCCGCTGGTGGTCCTGCCCAAGAACAAGGTGCTGTGCGAAGGTCCGCCCGCGGCCAACATCATGGACCACGTGCCGCTGGTGAACGTCATGCCGTTCGGCGTCTGCAGTTCGCCGGCCAACCCGACGGTGGCCGCGGCGACCGCGGCGGCGCTGGGCGTGCTGACCCCGATGCCCTGCATTCCCGCCACCAGCGCGCCCTGGATCACCGGCGCGCCGACCGTGCTGATCGCCGGCATGCCGGCGCTCGACAACGTCTCGAAATGCATGTGCAACTGGGGCGGCGTGATCGGTTTCAGCACACCCGGCACGGCGAAGACCATGATTCCCTGATTCCCTGACTCGCCCGACACGTCCGGCGCGGGTACCCGCAAGCGCGGCCCGCATTTCTCGACCAACCCTGGAACACCCATGGATGCCATCCAAGCGAATCGCGAAGCAAGCGTCAGGACAGCCCTGGCGGACGACGTGCTGCTGTTCGCCGGCATGAACGGCAGCGAGGAGCTCGGGCGCCTGTCGCAATTCACGGTGCGCCTGCTCTCGAAGGACGCCGGCCTCAAGATCGCCGACGTGCTCGGCAAGCCGATGACCGTCGAGCTGGCAACCGACGAAGAGGGCAGCCTGCGCTATTTCAACGGCATCGTCACCCGTTTCGCCAGCACCGGCTGGAGCGGCGAGTTCGCCAGCTACGAGGCGACGCTGCACCCCTGGCTCTGGCTGCTCAAGCGCGCCTCGAACTGCCGCATCTTCCAGGACATGTCGGTGCCCGACATCGTCAAGCAGGTCTGCCAGGCCTATGGCGGCGCGGCCGTGCTGTCGGTGGCATCGCTGAGCGGCGAGTACCCCGCCTTGCCGTATTGCGTGCAGTACCGCGAGACCGACTTCGACTTCGTCTGCCGCCTGCTCGAGGGCGCCGGCATCTACTTCTTCTTCACCCACGAGGCCAGCAGGCACACGATGGTGCTGGCCGATTCCTATGGCGCGCACGCGCCGATTCCCGGCTACGGCGGCCTGAAATTCGCGCGCGCGGCGCGCCGCGGCGAATGGGCGGAGGAGAGCGTGTCGAGCTGGAATGCGGGTGGGACGATTGCGTCGAGCAAGTACGTGCTGAACGATTTCGATTTCGAGAAAGCCACCAACAGCGCCAGCGGCGGCCTGCTCGCCACGGCCAACATCGCCGCCGGTTTCGACCAGGCGTCCTACGAGATGTTCGACTATCCCGGCGACTACACGGTCGCGGCCCAGGGCAATGCGCTGGCACGCGGGCGCATCGAAAGCCTGCACGGCCAGTGCGAGCAGATCGAGGCGGCCACGGATGCGCGCGGACTCTACCCGGGTGGCCTGTTCAAGCTGGCCGACCATCCGAGCGAGGACCAGAACCGCGAGTACCTGGTCACTTCCGCGCGATACGAAGTGACCGGGAACGATTACAGCAGCGGCGCCGGCGGCTTCGGCGTCGCCTGCCGGATCGGCGCCATCGGCAAGGAGCACCCGTACCGGCCATTGTGGACGATTCCGCGGCCGGTGGTGCGCGGGCCGCAGACCGCGATGGTGGTCGGCAAGGCCGGCGAAGAGATCTGGACCGACAAGTACGGACGCATCAAGGTGCAGTTCCATTGGGACCGGGTCGGCAAGCACGACGAAAACAGTTCCTGCTGGGTGCGCGTGGCGCAGGGCTGGGCCGGCAAGGCCTGGGGCGCGATGACGGTGCCGCGCATCGGCATGGAAGTGGTGGTCAGCTTCCTTGAGGGCGACCCCGACCGGCCGCTGGTCACCGGCTGCGTCTACAACTCGGACGCCATGCCGCCCTATGCGCTGCCGGAAAACCAGACCAGGTCGACGGTCAAGAGCCAGTCCTCGAAAGGGGGCGAAGGCTTCAACGAACTGCGCTTCGAGGACAAGAAGGGCAGCGAGGAAGTGTTCATGCAGGCCGAGCGCGATTTCCTGCGCGTGGTGAAGAACGACGACGTGCTGAAGGTCGGCTTCGAGACGGCCGAGAAGGGCGACCAGACCATCGGCATCAAGAACGACCAGGCGCTCACCATCGGCCATGACCAGAGCGTCGCCATCGACGGCAAGCAGGCCGTCAAGGTCGGCACCACCATCGTGATCGAGGCCGGCACCTCGATCGAACTGAAGGTGGGCGGCAGCAGCATCAAGATCGAAGCGGCCAAGATCACCATCAAGGCGCCCGAAATCGAGGTCGCCGCCGACGCCAATGCCAAGGTCACGGCGGGCGCGATGATGGAGGTGAAAGCCGGCGCGGTGATGACGATCGGCGGCGCGCTGGTAAAGATCAACTGACGAACCACCTGACGACGACACGATGCTGCTGACCCTGCGAATCCTGACCTATCGTAACCAGCCGGTACCGCCGGCCCCCGCCGTGCGTTTCGGCGAGGCGGGCGGCAATATCGGCCGCTCGGCCGAGAACACCCTGGTGCTGGACGATCCGAGCAGGTACATCTCGCGCGTCCATGCGCGCGTGTTCGTCCAGGATGGCGCGTTCATGCTGGAAGACCTGGGCAGCAATGCCAGCGTCGTCAACGACAAGCCGGTCGGCAAGGGGGTGCAGGTGGCGCTGGCCCACGGCGACCGCGTGCTGCTCGGCGACTACCTGCTGCAGGCGGTGGTCGAGACGGCGCCGGCCACGCCCGCGCTGGCGCCGGCGCCGCGCAACGATACGGCGCTGCCGCTGTTCGAGCCGCCCGCGCCGGCGCCGCCGCCGCAGTTGCCCGCGCTCGACTTCGCCCAGGCGCCGGCGCCGGCCGCGGCGGTGGCCACGCTGGCCCCGGGCTTGCTCGATCCGCTCGCCGGCGCCAGCATCCTCGACGTGCTGCCCGGCCAGCAGGCCTTTGCCAGCGATCCGCTCGGCCTGAACCTGCTCGCACCGGCGCCGGCCCGGCCGCGCCACGGCGCGGACAGCGACCATGTGTCGCCGGAACTGGCCGCGCTGGGGCGGCGCCAGCCCCAGGCGGGCGCGGCGCCGAGCTTCGTGCCGGCGCTGGCGGCGTCGGCCGGCGCCGGCTTTGCGATTCCCCAGGATTACGACCCGCTGGCCGATTTCCTTCCGCTCGCGCCGGCCGCGCCCGCGCCGCCGCCCGCTGCGCCCGCTGCGCCTGCGCAGCCCCCCACTGTGCCCGCGCATTGGCCTGCGGCGGCGCCGCCGCCGTCCGCTGCGCCGGCACACGGGCTCGATCCGACCGAGCCGACGCCCGCCGAACAGACGGCCATCGTTCCCGCTGTCGTGCCGCGGCGTGCGCCGCCGCCTGCGCCGGAGCGGCCGCCGTCCGCGCCGCCGGCGATGGTGGCGCCCGGCGCGCAGGACGAGGTGCTCGCCGCGCTGCTGCGCGGGCTCGGCCTGCCCGACCTGCAACTGCAGCGCCCGGCCACGGAGGTGGCCGAGACGGTGGGCGCCATGCTGCGCGAAGCGACCGCCGGCACCATCGACGTGCTGATGGCGCGCGCGGTCACCAAGATGGAAAGCCGCATCGAGCGGACCATGCTGTCGGTGCGCGCCAACAATCCGCTCAAGTTCTTCCCGAACGCCGACGGCGCGCTGACCCAGATGCTGACCGGCGCGATGGCCGGCTACATGGCCCCGCGCGACGCCGTCGCCGGCGCCTTCGACGACCTGCGCGCGCACGAGCTGGCGGTCATCGCCGGCATGCGCGCGGCCCTGGGCGCGGTGCTGCACCGCTTCGACCCGGCGCAGATCGAGGCGCGCCTGGCGGTGCCGACGGTGATGGACAAGGTGCTGAGCGCGAACCGCAAGGCCAAGCTGTGGGACCGGCTGGTCGAGGTCTATGGCGAGATCGCGCGCGAGGCCGACGACGACTTGCAGCGCCTGTACGGCGAAAAATTCTCGGAAGCGTACGAAGAGCAGGTGGCGCGCCTGCGCCAGGCGAAGGAACGGGGTCCGCGCTAGGGCGTGACGGTTCATCCTTACAGACAGGGGCACTATGGCATGGAAGAACAAGGTGGTCTGGTCCGAAGGCATGCTGCTGCAGCCGCAGCACCTGCAGCAGCATGACCGCTATTGGCAAAGCCAGCTGGAAAGCCGCGTCGGCGCGCTGCGGCCGTATGCCTGGGGCTTTTCCGAGCTGAAGATCGACGAGCACCAGCTCGCGCTCGGCAAGCTTGCACTGCGCGCCTGCAGCGGCGTGCTGCCGGACGGTACGCCCTTCATGCTGCCGGCCGACGACGAGCTGCCGCTGCCGCTCGACGTCCCGCCGGACGCGCGCAACGTCTCCGTGGTGCTGGCGCTGCCGCTGCGCCGCCACGGGATCGCCGAGGTGGCGGACGGCCCGGACCCCGACAATTTCGCGCGCCATCGCCCCGATGACTACGAAGTCTGGGACAGCAACGGCCTCGACAACAGTGCCTTGCTCCAGATCGGCAAGCTGCGCCTGCGCCTGGCGCTCGCGCCCGAGGTGGCGCATGCCTACGCAAGCCTGGGCGTGGCGCGGGTGGTCGAACGGCGCGCCGACGACCGCCTGGTGCTCGACCCCGACTACAGTCCCCCCTGCCTGGATTTTCGGGCCGCACCGCGCCTGGCCGCATTCGCCGACGAGCTGGTCGGCCTGCTGCATGCGCGCGGCGACCTGCTCGGCGCGCGCCTGTCGCAGCCGGGGGCCGCGGGCGCCGCCGAGATTGCCGACTTCCTGCTGCTGCAACTGCTCAACCGCGCCGAACCGCAGGTGATCCACCTGGCCAGCGCCACCGGCGTGCACCCCGAAACCCTCTACCATGTGCTGGTCGGGCTGGCCGGCGAACTGGCCACCTTCACCGATCCCGGCAAGCGCACGGCAAGCTACCCGGTCTACCGCCACGACGCGCTGGCCGACACCTTCGCCCCGGTGATCGTCGACCTGCGGCGGGCGCTGTCGACGGTCATGGACACGCAGGCGGTGCCGATCCCGCTCGACGAGCGCCAGTTCGGCATCCGGGTCGCGGTGGTGCCTGACCGCGAGCTGCTCAGGTCGAGCAGCTTCGTGCTGGCGGTGAACGCGCACATGCCGCCGGAAGCGTTGCGCGGCGTGTTTCCGGCCCAGGTCAAGATCGGCTCGGTCGAAAAGATCCGCGACCTGGTCAACCTGCAGCTGCCCGGCATCGGCTTGCGGCCCTTGCCGGTGGCGCCGCGCCAGCTGCCTTTCTATGCCGGCTATACCTATTTCGAACTCGACAGCGGCAGCGAGTACTTCCAGCACCTGCACCAGTCGGCGGGGTTTGCGATGCACGTGGCCGGCGATTTTCCCGGCTTGCAGATGCAGTTCTGGGCCATCCGGAGGTAATGCGCCATGAGTACACAGGATCCACCCAAGCCGCCGCAGGATCCGGATGCGACGATGCTTGTGCTCAATCCGGGCGGCAGGCGCGGGGCCGCTGGCGCCGGTCCCGGTACGGCCACTCCGGCAGCCGCACTCATGCCGGAACCGGCGCTGCCGGTGCACGCGGTGCCGCCCGGGACCGGCCTGAATCGCCTGGTGCGCGCCGCCAATCCCTTGCTCGACCTGGTCGTCCCCCTGCGCCACACGACGCAGCCGCCCGACCTCGGCGCATTGCGCGAGCGCCTGGCGCAGGCGATCCGCAGCTTCGAAGCCGAGGCGCGCGCCGACGGCGTGCCGCTCGAATCGATCGCGGCCGCCCGCTACGCGCTGTGCACGCTGCTCGACGAAGCCATTTCCGGGACCGCCTGGGGCAGCGGCGTCTGGGGTTCGCGCAGCCTGCTGGTGGCCTTCCACAACGAGGCGTCCGGCGGCGAGAAGTTCTTCCTCGTGCTGCAGCGCCTGTCGCAGGACCCGGTCCAGCACCTCGACCTGCTCGAACTGATGTACCTGTGCCTGGCGCTCGGGCTCGAAGGGCGTTTCCGCCTGGCCGACGGCGGCCAGTCCCAGCTGGCGGCGCTGCGCGAGCGCCTGCTGCAGCTGATCCGCCAGCACCGCGGCGCGCAGGAAAGCGACCTGTCGCCGCACTGGCGCGGAGAAGCGGCTCCCGCCCAGTCGCCGCTGCGGCGCACGCCGCTGTGGGTACTGGCCGCCGGCGCCGGCGCGCTGTTGCTGGCGGCGCAGCTGGTCGCCTCGCATTTCCTGAACCGCGCCTCCGATCCGGTGTTCGCGAAACTGTCGGCGCTGCGCCAGCAGGGCACCCCCGCGGCGCCCGCCGTGCAGCCGCCGGTGCAGCCGGCCGCGCCGTCGCGGGTGGCCGGCTTCCTGGCGCCGGAAGTGGCGGCGGGGCTGGTGACCGTGACCGAAACGGCGGGCCGCACCACCATCACCTTGCGCGGCGAGGGCATGTTCGGGTCCGGCAGCGCCGAGGTCGACGGCCGGATGACGGGGCTGCTCGCGCGCATCGGCGAAGCCCTCGCGACCCTGCCCGGCAAGATCGTCGTCATCGGCCATACCGACAACACCCGGCCCGGCCTGTCGGCGCGCTTCCCGTCGAATTACGACCTGTCCAAGGCGCGCGCGCAGAGCGTGCTCGCCGCGCTGGCGGCGCGCGCCGGACCGCCGGCGCGCTACAGCGTCGAGGCCAGGGGCGACGCCGAACCGCTGGTGCCGAACGACAGCCCGGCCGGGCGCGCGCGCAACCGCCGTGTCGACGTGGTGGTGCTGGCGCCGGCGAACCCGTCGTAAGCCCGCACCGCGGGACCGTGCCGTTCCCTGTATTTAAGTTCCCATTTGGCCGCTGCGGCGGAAGATCATGAAACGTCTGTTTTCCTGGTTGTTCAAGCGGCAGGTGCTGGCCCTGATCGGCGTGACCCTGCTGGCGCTGGTGTTCTGGTTCGAGGCGCCGCTGCTCGCCTTCGACGGCAAGGAACCGTTCGCGGGCAGCGGCGTGCGCTGGTTCTTCATCCTGCTGATGTACGCCGCCTGGGCCCTGTGGTACGGCGCCAGGGCGCTCAAGGCCCACCTGGCGAACCGGCGCCTGATCGCCAGCCTGGCCGCCGCCAATGCGCCGCCGGCGGCGGCCGGGGTGGCCAATGCGGCGGCGCTGCAGGAGCAGGTGGCGCTGCAGCAGCGCATGCAGCAGGCGATGGACGTATTGCGCAAGGCGGCGCCGGGCAAGCGCACCTGGGGCAGCCAGTACCTGTACCAGCTGCCCTGGTACATGTTCGTCGGCGCACCCGGCAGCGGCAAGACCACCGCCTTGCTGCACTCGGGCCTGCGCTTTCCGCTGGCCGACAGCATGGGCGCGGGGGCCATCGGCGGCGTCGGCGGCACGCGCCAGTGCGACTGGTGGTTCACCGACGAGGCGGTGCTGCTCGACACCGCCGGCCGCTACACCACCCAGGACAGCGATGCCGAGGCCGACCAGGCCGGCTGGCATGCCTTCCTCGGCCTGCTCAAGAAGCACCGCCCGCGCCGCCCGATCAACGGCATCATCGTCGCGCTCTCGGTGGCCGACCTGCTGCAGCAGGGGCCGGCCGCGCGCCAGGCCCAGGCGCAGGCGATCCGCGCCCGCATCAAGGAATTGCACGAGCGTCTCGGCAGCAGTTTCCCGATCTACGTCACCGTCACCAAATGCGACCTGCTGGCCGGCTTCATGGAGTTCTTCGACACCATGGGACGCGAGGAGCGCGCCCAGGTCTGGGGCATCACCTTTCCGCTCGCGACAGGGTCAGGTGCCGGCGCGGCGGCGCTGGCCCAGTTCCCGGAGCGCTTCCTCGAGCTCGAGCAGCGCCTGCAGTCGCGCGTGCTGGTCCGCCTGCAGGAAGAGCGCGACCTGCAGCGGCGCGCGCTGCTGTACCGGTTTCCGCAGCAGTTCGCCGGCCTGGGAGAGGTGCTGAAGGGTTTCCTTGACGCGGTGTTCGAGCCGACCCGCTACGAACAGGGCGCGCAGTTGCGCGGGGTCTACTTCACCAGCGGCACCCAGGAAGGCAGCCCGATCGACCGCGTGCTGGGAGCGCTGGCCGCGACCTTCGGATTCGAGCGCAAGGTGCTGGCGCCGAATGCCGCCGGCGGGCGCAGTTACTTCATCACCTCGCTGCTGCGCGACCTGGTTTTCAAGGAAGCCGGGCTGGCCGGCATCGACCCGATGTTCGAAGCGCGCCGGCGCCGCCTGCGCTGGCTCGGCGCGGCCGTGGCGGTGCTGCTGGCCGTGCTGTTCGGCGCGGGGCTGGCCACCAGCTACCTGCGCAACGAACGCACCGTGGACGAGGTCGATGCGCGCACCGACGCCCTGGCCAAACTGGTGGCGGCTGCGCCCGCCAACGGTTCCGTGCTCGACGCGCTGCCGATGCTCAACGCCGCGCGCACGCTGCCCGGCGGCTACGAGGAACGCGCAGCGGGCGCGCCCCTGCTCGAGCGCTTCGGCCTGAACCAGGGCGACAAGCTCGGCGCCGGCGCGCGCCTGGCCTACCAGCGGCTGCTGCGTTCGGCGCTGCTGCCGCGCGTGATGGCGCGGATCGAGGAAGTGCTGCGCCGCGGCGACGCCAACAACCAGGAGCAGCTCTACGAAACCCTGCGCGTCTACCTCATGCTCGGACAGCCGGAGCACCTGGAGCCGGAATCGGTGCAGGCCTGGCTCGACATCGACTGGCGCCGCAGCCTGCCGGACGCCACACCCGCGCAGCGCGACGAACTGGCCGCGCACGTGGGCGCGCTGTTCGACGCCGGCGCCGCGGCCGCGTTTGATCCGCCGCCGCTGGACGCCAGCCTGGTCGGCGCGGTGCGCTCGACGCTGGCGCTGATGCCGCTGCCCGAGCGCGTCTACAACCGCCTCAAGCGCAAGGTCGCGGCGGCGCGCCTGCCCGAGACCAGCGTCAACCGCGCCGCCGGGCACGACGTGTCCGCGCTCCTGGCCCGCAAGAGCGGCGAACCGCTCACGCGCGGCGTACCGGGCCTGTTCAGCGTGGCCGGCTATCGCGAGCTGCTGAAGGGAGCACCCGGCGCCTTGGCCGAGATCGCGAAGGACAGCTGGGTCCTCGACCGCCGCGAAGCGGAAGGGGCGCTCGGGGCGCTCGGCGGCGACCAGATGAACGCGGCCGTGTTGCGCCTGTACTACGCCGACTATATCCGCGCCTGGGACGCGCTGCTGGCCGACGTGCGCATCGCGCCGTTTTCCAGCCTCGACCAGGGCGCGCGCATCACCAACGCGCTGGCCGGCGCCGACTCTCCCCTGAAGGCCTTCCTGACGGTGGCGGCGCGCGAGACGACCCTCGGCGCCGAAGCCGGCAAGCCGGCGGTGGTGCTGGACCAGAAAGTGCTGGGCAAGCTGTCGGAAGCGCGCCGCAAGCTCGAGGCCGCGCTCGGCGGCGAAGACCTGGCGGCGCCGGCGGCGGCCCCGGCCAATCCGGTCGACCAGCATTTCGCGCCGCTGCACAAGCTGGTCGGCAGCGCGGCCGCACCCGGCACGCTCGACGCCCAGCTGGCGCTGCTGAAGGACGCATCGCAGTTCTTCGATGCGGCCGACCAGGCGCGCCGCGCCGGCACCCCGGCCCCGAGCGGCGAGGCCCTGCAAAAGGTCAAGCGCGCCGCCGAAGGGACGCCGCCGCCACTCGGCGAGATGCTGCAGAACGTCGACAATGCCGGCGCCAGCCTGACGCTGGGCAGCGAGCGCGCGCGCATCCGCGCCCTGTGGGCGGGCGAAGGGGCGCGCTTTTGCAGCGCGGCGATCGCCGGGCGCTATCCGCTGGTGCGTGGCGCGGCGCGCGACGCCACGCTCGAAGACTTCGGCAAGTTCTTCGGACCGGGCGGGCTGATGGACGACTTCTTCGCCAAGAACCTGGCGGCGCAGGTCGACATGGCGGGCAGCCAGTGGCGCTGGCGCGACATGGATGGCAGCGGCGGCGCCGCGAACGGCATCCCGCAGGACGTGCTGAACCAGTTCCAGCGCGCGGCGCGCATCCGCGACATGTTCTTCGCCGGCGGTGCGCGCCAGCCGTCGCTGCGTTTCGACCTGGCGCCGCAGTCCGGCGACCCGGCGCTCACGAAGGTCGTGCTCGATATCGACGGCCAGCCGGTGGCCTGGGCGCCGGGCACGCCGGCGCGTCCGGTGCCGATCACGCTGCCCTCCGGGAAAGGCGGCGGCCTGGTCCACCTGGAAGCGGCGCCTCCGCTGCGCGCCGAACTGCGCAGCGAAGGTCCATGGGCCTGGTTCCGCATGATCGACAAGGGCACGCTGATGGCGAGCGGGCAGCCCGAGCGCTATACGCTGGTGTTCGACCTGGACGGGCACAGGATGAGCTACCAGCTGACCGCCAGCAGCGTCGTCAACCCCTTCCGGCGCGAGACGCTCGAAGGTTTCCATTGCCCGTCCAGCTGGTGAGGAGGCGGCATGAGCGAGGAACGCGCGCCGCCGGGCCTGTTCGGCAAGCTGCCCAGCCACGGCGATTTCGTGATGCGCCGCCTGCCGCCCGACGTACGGCTGTGCTTTGACGACTGGATCCAGGCGGCGCTTGTGCGCAGCAGGGCCGACCTGGGCGAGACCTGGCTGTCCACTTGGCTGAGCAGTCCGCTGTGGCGCTTCGTGGCCGGCGCCGGCATCGTCGGCAGCGGGGCCGGCGCCTGGGCCGGCGTCATGATGCCCAGCCATGACCGGGTAGGGCGCTGCTTTCCGCTGCTGCTGGCGGCGCCTGTCGCTGGCCGGCCCTTGCTGGGCGATTGCCTGGCGCCGCACGGCGGCTGGTTCGCGCGCCTCGAAGACATGGCGCTGTCGGCGCTGGAGGAGGGGTTCTCGCTGGACGCATTCGATGCTGCGCTGGCGCAGGCGGGCGGCGCGGCCACGGCGGAAGGCATGGAGACGGATGCGGAGGCGGGCGCCGGGGCGGCCACGAGCGCGGCGCAGCCGGCGCCGCTCGGGGTGTTCGACGCCGCCGCGATGCCCGCGCTGGCCGCCAGCGCGGTCGATCGCGGGCAAAGCGCATGGTGGACCGACGGTTCGCCGCTGGTGGCGCCATGCCTGGCCGTGTGCAGCGGCTTGCCGGCCCCGGAAGGGTTTGCCGCGCTGCTGGACGGACGTTGGCTGCAACATGGCTGGACGCGGGGCCAGGCGGTTGACCCGGATCGCCGGGAATGACCGGCAGTACGCGCACCGGGGGGCGGACTGCGCTTTAAAAAAAAAGTAACTAACCAACAGATGAAAATCACAGAACAAAAAAACACGGCTGCCAACAACGCCGATACCGACAGACAATACTCACACAACGCCTCTCCAACCACAATAAGCCACCAGGATGGTGGGTCCGGAGCTGGTTCCAGAAGCCGGAGCGGCGGTCAGCACCCTCCGCCGATGAACGAAAAACTCATCGCATGGTTCCTGTTCTCCACGCACCTCAGGTAATAGCCGAGTACGTCACGGGTTAGCGTATCGATGCGCGGGTTGCGCGCCAGCACCCGCAACTCGGTGACCGCGAATACCTTGCGCCGCGCGAGGTCGTCGTTGTCGGCTGAGATCCCGGCACCGATGTAGAACGAGACGCGTCCCTCGGCCTGCGCGGCGAAGATGCCCGACAGGGCGCGCCAGATGATGAAGCCGTCGTCTTCCCAGGGGACGGCCTGGCAGGTTGCCTCGGTATAGCGCTGCAATGTGGCGTGCCCGGTTTCCGGCGCCGGGATGTTTGCCAGCACCTCGGGCAGCGTGGTGAGCCCGGGCAGCGCGCCGCGCTCCCTGAGCTCGGCAATCTCTTCCCAGGCATTGCGCATCATCTTGCCGGAATAGAGCAGGGTACCGTCCTTCGGCGCGCATATCTGCGCGCGCACCAGCGGCGCACGGCGCAAGAAGGAGAGGAACTGCCTGGTCTGCTCGTGCAAACGGCCCACTGGTCGGCTCATGCTCGTTCCTCCTCGGCTTGGTTACTCGGGCTTACTTGACCGTACTTGGCCGTGCTTGGCCTTACTCGGGCTTGCCCGGGCGCCGCCAGCCAGGAATGCTAACCCGGCCCGCACAGCGCCACCACCACGGTGATGTTATCGCGGCTCCCATACACCTTCGCCATCTCGATCAAACGTGCGCAGACCTGGTCGAGATTCGTCCCGGCCGCCAGCGCCAGCGCGGCTTCGATGTCGGCGTGCGGCACGCTGCCATGCAGGCCGTCGCTGCACAGCATCAGCACGTCGCCGGGCGTGACCGGGTGCGAGCGTACCTCGGCCGTGATCGCCGCCGACGGGCCCACCGCCTGCAACAGGAGATTGCGCGCCGGAAGCTGGTCGAGCATGCCCGCTTCGATGGCTTGCTGGTACAGGGTCTGGTCGCGCGTGAGCTGCTCGAGCACGCCCGCGCGCAGGCGGTAAAAACGGCTGTCGCCGACGTGGAACACGACCAGGGGAGCATCGTGCGCGCTGTGCCAGAATCCGGTCAGGGTGGTGCCCATGCCGCCGCCGTCTTCGCGGTTGCGTGCGCAATTTTGCGTGTACAGGCTGGCGTTGGCGTGGTTCACGGCCGCGTGCAGCAGGCGCACCGCGCCGGCGGCCGGATCCGACCAGGTGGCGTCCGGATCGGCATCCAGGCAGGCTTGTAGGTTGGCCACGGGCAGGCCGGGGGCGTGCAGGGCCAGGTAGTCGCGCAGTGCGGTAAGGACGCCGGCGCTGGCCACTTCACCGGCGTCGTGGCCGCCCATGCCGTCGGCCAGCATGGCCACGCCGAGCGCCTCGTCGATCATGAAGTTGTCTTCGTTGCTGCGGCGGACCGTGCCGATGTCGGTGGCGCCGAAGACCGCCATCGCGGGGAGGCGGTACACGCGCATGGGCGAAAGAGGGATCGTCGGCGACGTCATCGGGCAAGCTCCGTCATGGCCGGGCGCCCGCGTCCGCGAGGAAGCGCGTGCGTTCGCCGGGATTGTCGATATGGCTGGCCAGCAGCTGCAGGAAGGCGAGCTTGTCGCCGGCCTGCTTCATGGCGCGCCTGGCGACCACGCGCCCGATCGGGCCGATGATCTGCACCAGCTTGTGGGCCGTGGCCTCGGCATAGGCATCGTCGACACCCTCCGCCATGGCGGCTGCGCCCGCGGGCAGGGCGGTGCGCTCAGCCGGGTTCGTCACAGCGGACGCCGGTCCACGCAGCGCGCCGTTGCCGGTGCCGGTGCCAGTGCCCGCGGCATCGAGTTTCTTCGCGATCTGGACCAGCGCCTGCTCGAACTGGAGCCGCCCCAGGTCCGACGGGATGTGCGGCAGCAGCAGCTGCCCCAGTTCATCGAGTCCTTCGGCCTTGGCGGCCACTTTCTTGAGCAGGAACCTGGCCATCGGGCCGATCTGGCGCGCCAGGCTCGCTTCGACGTCGCCCAGCGCTTCGCGCTTCCATGGCGTCATGGTCGTGATGACGCTGCCCTCCATGGGGCTGGACAGGTCCGCGGACGCGTGCACCGGCGCCGGCAAGCCGGGCGCGAGCACGGTGCGGTCGTCGTCGGCCAGGGCGGTGGCATCCGGGTCCGGGCCGGCAACCTGCGCGGCGGCCTGCGCGGCGGCCAGCAGCGCTTCGTGGAAAGCACGTGCCGAGGCGTAGCGCGCCTGCGGCGGCCTGGCCAGGGCGCGCGCCAGCACTGCGTCGAAGCCGGCGCCCAGCGCCGGCGCCAGCCGCGATGGCGGCGGCGGATCGTCGTTGAGGATCTGCTGCATCACGGCCGAGGCCGAGCCGACGAAAGGGCGCACCCCGGTCAGCAGCTGGTACAGCACGATCGCCGCGGAAAAAACGTCCGAGCGGCCGTCGACCGGCTCGCCGCGGAACTGTTCGGGCGACATGTAGCTCGGCGTGCCGATCATCGATCCGGCCTGGGTAAGCGTGGAGGACTCGATGCGGGCGATGCCGAAGTCGCTGATCTTGAGCTGGCCATCGCGCGCGACCAGCAGATTGGCCGGCTTGACGTCGCGGTGCACCACCCCGCGCGCATGGGCGTACTCGAGTCCCGCCAGCAGGCCGCCCATCCAGGCCAGCACGCGCGCCATCGCGGTGGGACGGTCCGGTACCAGCAGGCTGTCGAGGCCCGTGCCTTCGACAAACTCCATCGCGATGTAGGCCGACTCGGCATCCTCGCCGTAGTCGTAGACGGTGACGATATTGGGGTCGGTCAGGCGCCCGGCGGCCTGCGCCTCGTTCTTGAAACGGCCGATGAGTTCCTGCTGCTCGTCCGCGCCGAACATCTCCTTGCGGATGGTCTTGAGCGCGACCACGCGTTCGATGCCCGGATCGAACGCCTTGTAGACGACGCCCATCGCGCCCTTGCCGAGGACGCCGTCGATGCGGTATTTGCCGAGCTGCGTGAGCATGCGCGCTCCTTCACTCTTCCAGCATCTTCATCGCCGACGCCAGGCTCGAACGCATGCGCGCGAACGAGCGCGCCAGCGTCGACAGCTCGTCATTGCCCTTGACGTCGAACTCCTCGTCGTTGAACTTGCCCAGGCTGACCTCGTCGGCCAGGCGCGACATGCGCGTAATACGGCGCGTGACGAACACGTGCACCATGACGTTGAGCGCGATGAACAGGAACACGAAGATCCCGAGCATCGACAGCATATAGGTATGCAGCATGGCGCCGGCGCGCGCCAGCGGCACGTCCATCGGCACCGACACCACCTGGGCGCCGACGATCTCCATGTGCTTCCAGCCGAAGCCGTTGTTGCGGCCGTAGATGTCGAGCATGGTCTTCGGTGCGGCATCGGGCACGCTGTGGCAGCGCAGGCAGGCTTCGTTTTTGATCTGCAGCGGCCGCGCCACGTACAGGGCCGGCCCGATCGAGGTGTTGCGTTCGCCCACCAGTTCGGCCAGCGCCGGCTTGGCGCGCAGGGTATGGATCAGGTCCGCTTCCCAGTCGGCGGCGCGGTCGCGCAGGTTGGTCGGGTTCAGCGTCGCTTCCTTGTACGAGAAGTCGGGATACTGCTTGAGCAGCTGGCCGAGCTGCTCGGTCGCGGCGAACGAGGGGATCGACTGCGGCAGGAATTCGTACTTCAGGCGCGTTTCCAGCAGCGGCACGATCTGCGCCGCCGTGTAGCTGCGCGCGGCCAGGGCCGACTGCATCAGCACGCGCGCGCTTTGCAGCGTCTCTTCCCGGGCGTTCTGCTGCAGCAGGTAGTTCGTCACCATGCTGGCGGCGCCGAAGCCGACCGCGAAGATCGACAGGAACACGATGTTGAATTTTGCAGCGATCGACAGTTTCATGGACTGGCCTTGTGCTCGAGCAGTGGAAGGACGCGCGGCGTCGGGCGCGTCGGGCGCGCCGGCCGTGGAGGATCGAAACGCGCGCGCAGCTGCCGGACCAGGGCCGGATGCGCGCTCACCCAGGGCGAGAGTTCGGCGAACGTCGCCGCCCGTTCGTGGCGCGGCGCGGCCGGTGCGCCGCCGACGGCGAGGGGCACCAGTTCGTCGCGAAAGCCGGACGGCATGGCGGCCAGGAAGGCGGCGGGCGGGCGGTCGGCCAGGCGCAGCGGCGCCGCCCCGGTGCGCATGGCAAAGTGTTCGTGCGCTACGCTGATACCGCGCTTGCGCTTGCCTGCGTCGAGTTCATGCACCAGCACCGCGCCCGACTCGGCAAACAGCGCACTGGCCGCAGGCGTGGCGCGCAGGGCCAGCGTGCTGCCGGCGCCTGCCAGCGCCAGGTGCGTGGTCGCGACCGTGACGGCCTGCCCGGCGCGCGCCTGTACTTTCAGCCAGCCATCGAGGAGGATGAACTCGTCGGTATTCCTGATCCATACACGCGAGGCGGGGCCGATGGCGACCGTGATCGCGCCGTTATCGAGCTGGATCGCACCGCTGCCCGATGCGAGCAAGTCGTTCTTGTGCAGGACGGCCCCGCGCCCTGCGCGGTACAGGCTGGTCGCCCGCACCAGCTGCGCCGCCCCTTCGGCGAAGGTGATCGTGAGGGCAGGTGCAGGTGCGGGCGCAGGTGAAGGCGCGGGCGTGGCCGGCGCGGCGCGCGGCGCCCCCCAGCACAGGACAGGCAACAGGAAAAGCCCAACGAGACGTCTCGACACAGTCGCTCCCATTGCTGCGCCACGGTGGGGGCCATGCTCGCCCCGCAGGGCGGCGCATTGGATGATCGATTATTTTATAGCAGGGAATCACGGCCTGGTGCTGTCATCGCCGCCTGTCTGCCGGACGCAACAATGTAGCCGTGCGCCCGGCCGCGGCGGCGGCTTACAGGGTAAGGTTCAGCGACATGACGGCGCCGTCGCGCACGTCGCGCAGCCGGCGCGCCGACTGGAAAATGCCGGCATCGCTGTCGGTTTTCACGGTCTGCGTGCGATAACCGACGGCCGCGACGGCGCCGCTGCCGCGTGCGGCATTGCTCCAGATCGGGTAGCTCAGTCCAAGCTCGCCGATGATGTAGCGGCCATTCGCCTTCACCGTCCCCAGTGCCGGATCGGCAAACCTCAGCCTGAAACGCGCGGGACCATAGCCGGCCTGGGCATAGAAGCTCAATTTGTCAACCACCACGAAGTTCCCGGTCGCCCCGAGCAGCAAGCCCCTGACCTTGGTCGTCAGCACGGGTGTGCGCCCCGGTTGGATACCCAGCGACGTGTCGCGCGTCTCGGTCGCATCCTTGTAGCCGAGGACGATGCCGACCCCGGGCACGATGCTGTAGCCAAGGTTGAGGTCGCTTTCGCGGCGCTTGAAATGGTCAAGGCGGGACGTGATCAGGGTCTGGCCGCCGGGGGTGAGTACGGGGCTGCTGCGGACGTTGAAATCGCCCGTGAAACGGCCATAGCTGGCTGACGCGAAGAATTTCCCGTAGCTGAGGCCGAGCAAGGGCATGACATCGGTGTGCTCGCTTCCCTCCACCGCATCGGCGACGTCGCCGACGGCCGGCGTGCCGTTGGCGCCGATGCCGGAATACGACGCCGGCACGTACGAGAGCCACGCTGCGTGCCAGACCTTGGCGCCGATCGTGAATTTTGCCGTCGGGGGAGATGTCTGGGCGTGACTCGTGGACAGGACGAATGTGCTCAGGACTAACGGAAAGACCAGCCGTGCGTTTCTTGCCCTCATATGGATCCCCTTGGAGTGAACAGCGTCAGAAAGTGGGTACGACCGTGGGTGATGGCGGTGCTGGTTTCTTCTCCGGTTCCTTGACGGAACGCGTCGCGATATCCTTGTGGGTGGCGTCGATGCTGGCCTGTTGCAGCGCCAGGGACTTGCGCATCGCGTCGACTTCGGCCTGCTTCTTCAACAGGCCGAGCCGCACCGCCTCGAGTTCGTTGAATTTGTCGGTCGAGGCCTTGATGTCGGCGCCCAGCTTGGCCAGCTCCTGTTCGCGCCGCGCCACTTCGGCCTGGCGCCGCTGGAGTTCTTCCTGTTTCGATTCGACGTTTTCGAGGCCCTGGCGCAGGGTATCGAGTTCGGCGCGCTTTTTCAGGAGCAGCGCCTGCTGGGCGTCGAGTTCGGCCTGCTTGGCCCGGGTCGCGCTGATGGTCGCTTCCAGGCGGTTCAGTTCGGCCGTCTTGGTCTTGAGCAGCGCGTCGGCGTCGGCCGCGGCGTTGGCTGCGGCCGCGGCGGCCACGGCGCTGTCGGCGCAGCCGGCCAGGCAAAACCTGTCGGTGAAGGAGATCGTGATCTGCGGATCCTGCTGGCGCTGGAAGCGGCCGGCGTCGGCACGCGTGCCGCTGCTGACCGCCTTGAGCGTGTCTTCGATCGACTGGCGCGGCGTGCCGATGTGGTGCAGCAGGTTCTTGGTGAACGTCCCGTTGCGGCCATCGCCATCGAGCGAGAGCTGGCCGGCGCCGGTCGACATGGCGACGATGCTGTTGCGCGGGGCGTACAACTGGGAGGCAAGGCCCATCATCGGTACGTAGCCCCGCACCGGGTCGGTGAGCGGGTCGTTGCGGCAGGCGTCGAGGAAGAAGATGTTCAAGGCCGCCTGGCGCGCCTCCAGTTCGCTCATCAGGTAATTGATCTGGACGCTCTCGTCTTCGATGTCGCTTTTCACGCGGAACGCGGCCCTGGTGGGAATCAGGTAGTTGACGCCGTCGACCTGCAGGCCGTGGCCCGCGAAGTAGAACAGGGCGACGCTGCGCGGGGTGATTTTCCCGGTGAATTCGAAGATCGCGTCCTTGAACTCGCGCTTGGTGGCGAGATCGAGCTTGCAGATGACCTCGAACCCGAGCCTGGTAAGCGCCGCGCACATGTCGCTGGCGTCGTTACCCGGGTTCTTCAGCGGCAATGCGTTGACATAGTGGGTGTTGCCGATGACGAGGGCGACTTTCGATTCGGGTTCGAGCGGGCGGATACCTTCGTTCGCGGCAATGGCCGCTGGCGGGAGGAATGCGAACAGGCCGAGAAGAACGAGCAGAAACCAGGCGCGTGGATGCATGATCTTCCCGTAGTGACCAGAGGTGAACTAGCGAAGCGAGCAGGGTGAACCTTGGTACTGAAATTAGCATGACTGCATGGGCGCCGCAAGACAAAGTTAAAAATTTGCTCATGCTTTCCTGGCATCATGCAGACCCTGTCACGGCGGCATGCCCCGGGTGCTGCGCGATACGTTATCCTGTCGCCTGTTTTGGTATTCAGGCAGTCAGAATGGAAAGTATTCGCAGCGTGCAGTCATGGTAGAGAAGGATGGTTCGACCCCGCGGCGCCTGCCGCCGCGCCTGTCGCCGGAGGAGGCGCTGGCCAGGAAGGCTGTGCGCGAACGGCGCGACGCCGAGATGCGCGGTGTCGCCTCGATCGACGCCATGCGCGCCGCAATCAGGCAGGCCGCGCGCGCCCTTCCGCACATCGCGACGGTGCCGCGCCTCGGCAAGCTCGACGCCGCGGCCTTCCGCGCACGGGCCGCCGCAGGGCTGCCGTTCCTGGTTCCGGGCCTGGCGGCGCGCTGGCCGCTGGCAAGCCTCACCCCACAAACCCTGCGCGAACGCTTCAGCACGATTCCCGTGCGCGCCCGCGTCGGCGACTACGTGGGCACCGCCTTCGCGCCCGACCGCGCGATGCGCGACATGTCGATGCTGGATTACCTCGACCTGGCGGCCAGTGGCGCCGCAGGCCTGCCGCCCTACCTGGGCAACCTCGAGCTGCGCGAACTGAACCGCTTCTGCCACTGGCCCGCCTGGTTCGACAAGCCCGGCCCGCCGCGCTTTTGGCTCGGACCGGCGGGCACCGTCACGCCGCTGCATGCCGATTACGACGACAACATCTTCGTGCAGCTGTGGGGTTCGAAACGGATCTTCCTGGCGCCGCCGCACCACGACGAATTCCTGTATCCGGTCGAAGCAAACGCGCTGCTGTTCGGCTCACCCTTCGATCCGGAAGCGCCCGACTACGCGCGTTTTCCGCTGGCGCGCCAGGCGGCGCTGCTGGAACTCGTGGTCGAACCGGGCGACTTGCTGTACGTGCCGGCCGGGTGGTATCACCAGGTGCGCGCGCTGGGTTTTTCGCTGTCGACGAACCGCTGGTCGCGTGCGATGCCGGCGGTGCTGCAGCCGGCGCCGTGATGCCTGCGGCCGGGCGCCAGGCAGGGACGACTTCAGGCGCCGGCCGGGCGCGCACTCTCGGTGGCGTCGCGGCTCGCCTTGGCTTGCAGGCGGTCCATGATCTCGCTCAGGGCGCCCGACAGGCGCAGGAAGTCCTTGCGCAGGTTCGCCAGTTCGTTTGGATCGATCCTGCCGTCGGCGAGCGACAGGTGGATGTCGTTCGAAAACTGGCCCAGCTCGCGCATCATGCTGGTGTATTGCGCCAGCAGTTCATGGTCGGAGGCGCCGTCCGCGCGCGGGTAATGCAGGAATTCGCCGCCAAATTCCTGGCAGATGGCGCGAATCAGGACGTGGTCGTCGGTCGCATGCGCCATGTGCAGCGCTTCGGCCAGGGTCAGGTGATGGCGCTTGTCTTCCTTCTCCGCGGCGACCTTGTTGCGCAGGACGCCCTCGGTCAATCCGAGCCGTCCCGCAAGGAAGGCCCACTTCTTGTCTTCGCCCTTGAGGCCGACGGTGTCTTCGATGGCTGCCTGCACGTTGGCAGGCAGCTTCGGCTTGCCCGATAAAGTCATTGCGTGATTTCCCGATGGTGTGAACGCCCGGCGCCCGGGCATTGCGGCGCGCACCTGATTACGGTGTGCGCCGCAAGCACCGCACAATAGCAAGGAATTTTCCTGGATGCAACAACTGAAAGGCGCCGGGCAGCGCTTACCGTGTCGGTTTCAACGGCTGCGTTGCGCAGGATGGGGTCGCGGCGCCGACGCGGGCACCGAGCGCTGTTTCAACAGCCGCCTGACGTCGCCCGCGAAATTTTTCGCCGCATGCCGGCAACTGGGCGACACCGGTACCGTCACGAAGCGCTTGCCGCAGGGCGTGCGCAGTCGTCCGTGCTTGCCGCCGTGCGAAAAAGACCACCCCTGCCTGACCAGCAGCCGCACGATCCGGTCCAGGTCCTTGCTGGAAGAGTACTTCATGCGGCGTCTCCCCGCTCCGCGAGCGCGGCGAGCCGGCGCACGACCGCATCGACGACGCGCGAAGGCGATGCCAGGCCCGGATAGTCGAACCAGGTTCCGGCCACGGGCAGCGACGACCTGGTACGGTAGCCCTCCCGTAACTGCCTGTCCGCGACCGGCGACAGCGTCTCCTCGTCGGATGGCGTGGACCCACGCCGGCGCAGGCGCTCGCGGCGCATCGCCAGCGGCGCGTGCAGGCAGACGGTCAGGGTCGCATGGACCAGCGCCGACGCGGCATCGTCCAGCGCCAGCCGGCTGCCGCGGAAACACGCATACACCTGGGTCGAGAGAAAGTAGCGGTCCATGACGACCGGGATGCCCTGGTCCAGCAAGCCCCGTACCTCGGCCGATGCCGCGAACACCGTCGACAGGTAGAACAGCTGGGCGGCCTCCTGGCTGCCGCTGAAACTGTCGAGCACCTTCTGGCGCAGTTGGCGCAGCTCCGGAGCCGGTGTCGTCATGTAGCGCGCACCGATCCGCTGCGCCAGCGCCTGCGCGCAGGTGCTCTTGCCGGTGCCGTCCAGGCCTTCGAAGACCACGAACACGGCAGGTTGCGTCGCGCCGCTCATGCCGCCTCCCCGGCCAGGCCAGGCTGCCAGCGCGCCGGATCGAGGCCGACCGCATCGGCCAGCGCCAGCAGTGCCTGCAAGGGCGGGTGCGCGCCTTCGGTCTCGCGCAGTGCCTGCGAGATGGCGTTCATCTTCTGCCACTCCGCACGCGTGAAGGTGTTCGATGCGACCACTTGCGGCATGGTGGCGCCTTCGACGACCAGGCCCCAGCGCGCGCGCTCGAGGTCCATTTTCGTGCCGCGCAGCAGGAGCAGGGGAAAGGCCTTGATGACCGGGACCCGGCGTTCGAGGCACCAGCCGACCGAAGCGATGAATGCGTCGAGCGTCTGTTCCGGTAGCCCGAAAATGAGGGAGACTTCATGGTCGATTTCCAGGGCGCGCACGTGCGCCAGGGCCGCGTCCACCTTGTCGAGGCTGTTTATCCGCTCGATCGCCCGTTGTTCGTTCTTGTGGATGGTTTGCAGGCCGAACTCGAGGCAGACATCCAGGCGGCGCGCCACCGCGAGGAAGGCGGCATCGACCAGTTCGGCGCGGCATTGCAGCGAGATCCGTCCCCGGTAGCCGTTCGCCGCGAAGCGCTCCAGCACACGCACTGCGTGGCCCTCGTCTTCATTGGTATTGAAGACCGGATCGAGCACCGCCAGTTCGCGCACGCCGGCCCGGCAAATCAGGTCGATCTCGTCGAACAGGCGTGTGGCGGGAAAGGTTTCGCGTGGCGCCTGGGCGTCCTTCTGGCGGTGCTGGCAAAAACTGCACTTAAACTGGCAGCCGCGCCGGGTCTCCCAGCGCAGGAAGTCCTGCTGCGCCGGGCCGATCAGGCGCTCGATCAGCGGCGACGGCAAGCCTTCCAGCGGGGCGCTGGCCTGCTCGTTGCGGTCCAGCGTGCCGGCGTAATGCACGCCGCGGATCGCGGTCCGTCCAGCGCTGCGCACCGCTTCGAGCAGGGCTGTTTCGGCGTGGCCGCGGATGAACAGGTCGGCGTCCGGGTACAGGCGTTCGAGGCCCGTGTCGACATACGACACCTGCGGGCCGCCAAGGATGATGCGGCCCGCGAAGCCCGCAAAGCGCAGCAGCGGCAGCAGTTCCTGCACGATGCCCTCGTTCCAGACGTAGGCGCCGACGGCGATATCGATCCGGTCGTCGTCCAGGCCCGCGGCTTCGGCGAGGATGCGCCGGGCGATCGCGGCGACGGGTATCTGCTCGTTCACCGCCAGCACCACCGAGCGTGCCTCGATGGCCGGATCGGAGCGAAGCGTGGCCAGTAGCGAGGCATGGCCCAGCGGTACGCGCGGATCCTTGTCGCGGGTCCAGTACAGGTCGACGAGAACGATGCGGCGCCGGATGGCGGCGCCGGCGGCGCCGGTGGCTGCGGGGGTGGTACGGAGCCGGGGCCGTGCCCAGGTAATGAGGTGAGTTTGCACGCGATGCTTTCTGGTGGTCGCTGAATGCGCTTCAGCGGCGGCCGGCATCACATCGAGCCGGCACCAGAATGATCGGATTTATAAAATTATTTGTCGTCGTGCAACTTATCGTGTTTTTTACACTCGCCCAGACAGGCGTGTCCGCCGGCCTGCGAACCTCAGCGGTTATCGTCGCGCTCGTCGACTTCGCGCTGGCTGCTCGCCTGTTCCGGCACGCGCGCATGCGGCAGGTGCCAGTCGTACCTCACAGCCAGCATGCGCAGGCCGAAGCACAGGAGCGCGCCGGCCACCGCGGTGGCGGTGGTCGGCAGTTGCAGGGCGTCGCCGATCACGACCACGGCGGCGCCGGCGAGGGCGGCGACGGCGTAGATGTCCGACCTGAACACGGCCGGCACGTTCGACAGCAGCACGTCGCGCGCGATGCCGCCGCCGATCCCCGTCAGCATGCCGAGCAGGGCCGCCATCACCGGTTCGAGCCCGTACACCAGCGCCTTTTGCGCGCCGGCGACACAGAACAGCGCCAGGCCGACGGCGTCGAAGAACAGCACCGGCGAGCGCAGGCGGTTGATCAGCGGGTACCAGAAGAAGATGACGACGCCGGCCAGCAGCGAGACGGCCAGGTAGCGCCAGTCGCTGATCGCGGCCGGCGGCGCGGCGCCGATCAGGAGGTCGCGCACGATGCCGCCCGAGTTGGCGGCGACGAACGACAGCACCAGCACCCCGAAGATGTCGAGACGGCGGCGCGCGCCGGCGGTGGCGCCGGACAGGGCGAAGACGAAGGTGCCGACCAGGTCGAGCGTGAGCACGAGGGTCTTCATGGCGGCGCCCATGTCGAGCGAGAGAACATCGAACACTGTTACGACCTTTGCTGTGGGATTGCGGCGGAACCCGCAATGATAACGCGTCCGTACAGGGGTTGAGAAGCGCGTAAAAAAAAGCCCCTGCGAACAGGGGCCTCGATTTTGCGGGATGGCTTTGCCTGCGCGGTCATTCCGTCGCGTCTCGAAATGCTTGCGCGGTACCGGTTTTGTAGGGTGGGCACTTGTGCCCACGCGGTTGTACCGTGGCGTTTCGAGATGGATGCGTTGTACCGCGTGGGCTCGAGAGCCCACCCTACAACTGCTTACTCATCCAGCGTAATCGCCTTCAGCCCGAGCGCTTCGCTGCTGGCGCGGCGCACGCGGTTGGCCAGCGCCGGGTCGCTGTTGAGCTTCAAGCCATACGAAGGGATCATCTCCTTCATTTTCGCCTGCCAGGCCGGGGTCTCGAGCTGGCCCTTGAACGCGGACTGCTTGAGCACCTTGAGCATGATCGGCGCGGCGGTCGAGGCGCCCGGCGAGGCGCCCAGCAGGGCGACGATGCTGCCGTCGGCGGCGCCGACGACTTCGGTACCGAACTGCAGCAGGCCGCCCTTCGGCGAGTCCTTGACGATCTGCACGCGCTGGCCGGCGGTGGCCAGGGTCCAGTCTTCGAGCCTGGCGTTCGGCATGTATTCCTTCAGCGTCGCCAGGCGGTCTTCGGGATTGAGCATTACCTGCTCGACCAGGTACTTCGTCAGCGGGATGTTGTCGTAGCCCGCCTGCATCATCGGACGCAGGTTGTCGCTGCCCATCGAGGCCGGCAGGTCGATCCACGAACCGTTCTTCAGGAACTTGGTCGAGAAGGTCGCGAACGGCCCGAACAGCAGGGTCTTCTTGCCGTCGATGATGCGGGTGTCGAGGTGCGGCACCGACATCGGCGGCGAACCGACCGAGGCCTTGCCGTAGACTTTCGCGTGGTGCTGGTTGACCAGCGCGGGATTGTTCGTCACCAGGAACTGGCCGCCAACCGGCACGCCGCCGAAGCCCTTGGCTTCCGGGATGCCCGACTTCTCGAGCAGCGGCAACGCGCCGCCGCCGGCGCCGACGAACACGAACTTCGCGCGCACGGTCGACAGCTTGTCGCTCGCGAGATCTTTCACGGTGACGAGCCAGGTGCCGTCGTTGCCGCGCTTGATGTCGCGTACCTCGCTGCGCAGGTGCAGCCCCATGTGCTTGTTCTCGGTCAGGTTCCTGACCATGGTGCGGGTCAGGGTGCCGTAGTTGACGTCGGTACCGATTTCCATGCGGGTGGCGGCGACTTTCTGGTTCTGGTCGCGGCCGTTCATGACGAGCGGCGCCCACTTGGCGATCTGCGCGTGGTCTTCGCTGTAGAGCATGCCCTTGAACAGGTTTTCCTTCTGCAGGGCGGCGTAGCGCTTGCGCAGGAAGTTGATGTTGTCGTCGCCCCACACGAAGCTCATGTGCGGCACGTTGTTGATGAAGGTCCGCGCATCGGGAATGGCGCCCTGCCTGACCTGGTAGGCCCAGAACTGTTTCGAGACCTCAAACTGTTCGTTGATGTCGACCGCCTTTTTCGTCTCGATGCTGCCGTCGGGCAGGTCGGGCGTGTAGTTGAGTTCCATGAACGCCGAGTGGCCGGTGCCGGCGTTGTTCATCGCGTCGGAACTTTCGGCGGCGACCGCATCGAGGCGCTCGAACATCTCGACCTTCAGGTCGGGCTGCAGTTCGGTGAGCATGGTGCCGAGGGTGGCGCTCATCACGCCGGCCCCGATCAGGACCACGTCGACCGGCTTGTCATTCGATGCGGGCGGCGCCTTGTCGCAGGCGGCGATGAGCGAACAGGAGAGTACAACGGGTAGCAATTTACGCATGGGATATTTCCGAATCTTGGACTGGGACGACAAATGCACTGAAAAACAGGAACACGCGGCTGGATTCTGATGGCCAGCTTGGCTGAGCTCGGAGGTAGTCGAAGTCTCGTCGACACGGCTCGTGACGCCCGGCGGTGCGAATTCGCCCGGCGCGGCAACGGTGTAATCCGGTTACATCCGTATATTTTACTACTGAATCTTTCAGGGATGTATTATTGCCTCGAAACAGCCGGTTCAGGCTGACGGGGAGCGTGCCGGGAATACGGGCGAGCGATGACGCGCCAGCGCCCTGCGTAGCGCGCAGCGGGGAGGACAAACGATCGGAAGGGGGGGGGCAGGAAGGTCGACAGGGCGCGGCGGCCCTGTCGGGTACAAGAGCGGGCTGAGGGTCAGCCCGCCCCGGGCATCAGGCGCGTGGTGCCTGCGCGCGGCGGCGCAGAGCGGACGCCCCGGCCAGGCCGATCGCGAACAGCGCCAGGCTGGCCGGCTCCGGCACTTCGCCAGGGGTGCCTGGATCGACCGGACCCGTCGGCGTTTCGATGCCGATCACCAGCGGGGTGGCGGTGACGGCAATCTCGCCGAAGGCGCTGTCGAAGAAAATCAGGTCCGAGAACGACACGGCAGCGTTGCCGGTGCCGGTGGTCTGGAACATGATGCTGGCCAGGCTGCCGCTGCCCGACGCGCCTGCGCTGTCGCCGTACAGGGAGCTGAGAATCAGCGAGATGGTGCCCGCGGTGTTGTCGATGTCGCCGGCATACCAGCTGGTCGAGCCGACGGTGCCCAGGAAGCTGCCTTCGGTGACGCCGGTCGCCTGCAGCAGGCTGGCGTTGTAGTTCAGCGTGAACTGATAGGCATACAGGTCGACGATATCGGTGATGCTGACGTTGACGTTGACGGACGAACCCGGCGTGGTCGGGTTCGGCGTGGTGGTGGCGCTCAGGGTTGGGACGGCCCAGGCTTGCGAGGTAGCGGCCAGCAGTGCGGCGGCCAGGAAGTTTTTCCACTTGGTCATTACTTAATCCTTGAAAATCGGGTGTTCGGTTCGAATGCCGGCCGGATGAACAACTCCGGCCGGCCGGGTTTCACTATCGCCCGCGAGGGCGCTGCATCAGTTGCAAGCCGAATCTTTCGGCAGGCGCTGCGTCACGAAGACGACGTCGCGCAGGTCGACCACGCCGTCGCCAGTGAGGTCGGCACGCGGATCGAAGCCTGGCTGGCCGACGCGCTTGTTCAGCGACGCCTTGACGATCGACAGGTCGGCGCAGTTGAGCGCGCCGTCGCCGTTCACGTCGCCGCGCAGGCCGAGCGTGAAGTTGGCGTTCGAGACGTCGAAGAAGACGTTGCCGATGGCTTCGACCTTGATGCGCGCCGCCTGGGTGGCGATGGCCGGCATCCGGACGCTGGCGCTGCCGTTGTTCGGCACCGACTCGGCCAGCACGTACGGGAAGGTCTGGCCGCCGTCGCTCGACAGGGTGATGCGCACGTTGGCCGTGTTGACCGGCGCCGCATTGGTGTTGGCCACGCTCCAGGTCACGGTCTGGTTGGTGCCCGCATCGACGGTCGCCGCCGTGTTCTGCGACGTCACCAGGAACGGACCGGCGCCTTGCGCCAGCACCAGGCTCGTGGTGGCGCTGTTGACGCCACCGCGGCCGTCACGCGCCGTCAGCTTGAAGTTCAGCGACACCGGCGAGGCGTTCACGCCGGCAAAGCCGACGTAGGCCGGGGTTGGCAGGAACTCCGAGAAGCAGTCGATCTGGGCGGCGGTGATCGGGTTGGAGGCAACCGGGCAGGCGCCGGTCTCGGCATTGGTGTTGTTCGCCAGGATCTGCGCCATGTCGGGGAACACACGGGTCGGATCGGCCGTCGTGTGGTTCTGGCCCGGCGAGTTGTACTCGAGCGCCTGCGCGGTCGAGACGATGGCGCGGGTGCCGAACTGGCGGAACAGCGGACCATTGGTCTTGACGTTGTTGGTCAGCGAGGTGCCGGTGGCGGCGCCGCGATCGGTCTGTTCCCACATGTAGGTGAGCGCGTCGCCGTCGCCGTCGGTCGCGCTGCCGGTCAGGGCGAACGGCGTGCGCACCGGGATCGTGTAGGTCGTCGGGACGGTCACGACCGGCGCCGTGTTGCCGAGGTTGGAGACCGCGCCGCGGCGCGTGGTCGGGCCGCCGGCGGTGATTTCGCCGAAGTAGCCGCTGCAGCCGGTGGTGCAGTTCGTCAGCTGCAGCATCGGGACATTGACGCCCGCCAGCGTGCCGCCGAAGGTCACCGTGAAAGCGGTATCGCCGACCGTACTGGCAGTTACCGTGGCGCCCGCCGGCCAACCTGCGATGCCTTCGATCGCTGCCTTGATGCCGGCGACGGTGAAGTTGGTGCCGCGGATGATCGGGACCGACAGGTTGCCGTTGTAGCTGACCTGGAACTGCTGTCCATTGGTGGCGAAGCCGGTCAGCGCCGCCATCTGGATTTCGCTCAGGGTCGATTCGGCGCTCGAGGTCAGGGCGACGATCTCTTCGAAGCTGCGCTGCGACCAGTATGGATCGCTGTGGTTCTGCAGGTTGTCGGTGCTGCAGATGCCGGCGTAGGCCATGATCGACGAGCCGCTGCCCGGTTCGACCGAGGTGCCCGGATTTCGATTGGTGCCGCTGCAGCTGCCGAGCGTGCCGTTGAAGGTGTGGTTGCCCGAGAACTGGTGGCCCAGTTCGTGCGCGACGTAGTCGACGGCGAAGAAGTCGCCGGTCGGCTCAGGCAGGCCGGTGCAACCCTGCGCCTTGCTGGTGCCGCCGACGACGCCCAGGCTGGCGATGCCGCCGCCGTCCACGCCGAGGGCGATGTGGCCGACGTCGAAGTTGCTGGCGCCTGCCAGCAGGCCGGCGACGATGCGGTTGCGCGACAGCGTGCTGCTGCCGCAGGTCGATGCCTGGGTCGCGGTGTAGCAGGCGGAACCGCCGCAAGGGCCATTGGCGCCGGTCATTTGAGCCGGGGTGTTCAGGTTCAGCGCGTCGGTGCCGTCGATCAGCACCAGACGGATCGCGGTTTCGTCTTCATAGACTTGCGTGACGCGGTTGATCAGCGTGGTCTTGGCAGCGGTGACGTTGGCCGCGCCGAAATAGTTGGCGTAGGAAGGGTCGGTGACCAGCGCCAGGCGGTAGGTACGCAGGATGGTGCCGGTGGCGACGTCCGCGACCATGGTGGCGTCCATCACCTGGAACGGCGCCGAGGTGGTCTGGGCGCCGGACGTGGCGATCAGCTCGTAAGAGCCGATGCGTGCCGCGCCTGCCGGCAGCTTGACGGTGATCGCGCCATTCTTGTCAGCGGTGGCGCTGGCGTTGGCGACGACCAGTGCTTCGTCCTGGCCGCGCACGCTGACGCTGACGCTGGCGCCAGGCGCGAAGCCCGCGCCGCGCACCTCGACCGTGTCGCCTTCCTTGTAGAACGAGCGCGACAGGCTCAGTTGCGCTTCATGCAGGTCGCCCTCGACCAGCGGGCCGCGCTTGTTGATCAGGTCGGCGCGGGTATAGCTGACGTAGACGCTGGTGTCGTTGCGATAGTAAGGGTCGACATAATAGCCGCCGTTCGGCGAGCGCACCGAGGCGTGCAGGCCGAGCGGGGTGATGTCCATGCGCAGCGTGGCGTTCGGATCATCGATGCCCTGGCCGCGGTAGGTCTTGATTTCGGGATGCTTGGCGGCTAGGCCCGGTTCCATGATCGACGATTCGACCAGCGTGAAGCGCTGGTAGCCGCCGTCCGGATGCGGCAGCGAAACCGTCAGCGGGCTGGCGATGGCGCGGCCGGCGCTTTCGGAAGGCGCACCGGCGGTCAGCGACTGCATGCCGCCCAGGTCGAGGGTGGCGGCGCGTACGCGCTTGAGTTGCAGGGCGGGGACCTTGCCGACGGTGGCGTTCTGGCTACCCATCAGCGCCTTGTTGCCGGCGGCTTCGGCCGGTGCGGCGGCGTCCTGCCAGAACGACGCGGCGCGTTGCACCGACGCTGCCGGGCCTTCGGCCACGGCGGCCTGGGCAAGTGGCGCCCCGGCCGAGAAGGCGAGGACAATGCAGAGGGCCAGCAAGCTCGGCTTGCCGGGGGAAGTGCGCTGTTGCAGCCTGCCGTTGACCGGCGGGGTTGAGGCTTTCTTGCTCATGCAATGTCCTTTCGCGACTATTTGGGAGTGGTGCGTTGTTGTGCTTTTTCTTTCCGTTTTTTGCGATGCGCCCCGTGGGAGGCTGCGGCTTCGATGCAAGCTAAGCAACGTCGCTGGAGCGATAATATTGCTGAAATTATATTTAGCGCAAGTAAATTATTTCTTTTTGTAATTCGTGTAGACAAATTGTCGGTGACGGTGCGATTTGTGGTTGGGAACAGGGTGGTTGCACCATTATGGTGCAAGGAAAGTGCGTGGAAGAGGCAGCCTCGGTGCAGGTTGATGTTGTCGTACAACCGCTGGCAGCGTTCCGCTAAGCGTGCACGGCATCTTCCCGAAGCACACTAGACTGTGCTTTTTCGGTCGAGGTCGTCACCATGAACATCGTTTGTATCGCCTGGGGTTCGCTGCTGTGGAAGCCGGGTCCGTTGAAGCTGGCGTCGGGCTGGCATCCGGGCGGGCCGCGCCTGCCGCTCGAGTTCGCGCGCGACAGCGACGACAGTGCCGAAGTGGCCCTGGTGCTGTGCGAGAGGGCGCCGTTGATGCCGACCTATTGGGCTTACCTGGCGGCCGACAGCATCGAGGCCGCGCGCGCCATGCTGGCCGCGCGCGAAAAGATCACGCCTGCGCGGCCGGACTGGATCGGCAGTATTCCGTCAAGGGAGGGGGCAGTGGAGGATGCGCGGGTACGCGCCTGGATGCGCGAGCGTGGCATCGCTGCGGCGGTGTGGACCGCCGTGCCGGCCAAGTTCGACGGCCGCGAAGGCCGCCTGGCGACGGCAGGCCAGATCGTCGCCCGGCTCGATGCCCTGGCGCCGGAACAGCGCGCCCAGGCGGAAGAATATGTGCGCCGTACGCCTGCCCACATCGACACCCCTTACCGGCGCCTGATCGAACAGCGGCTGGGGTGGACGGCGCGGCGTGATGCGCACGTGACGCGGACGCAATGAGGCATGGGCTGAGCCTGCGGTCTATTATTCCACCCAGCTGAACCCGTCGCGCGCCAGCAGCGCGAACGATTCCGGCGGGCCCCAGGAGCCGGCGGCGTAGGCATGCGGCTTTTCGCCAAGCGTGCCCCAGCCGTCGATGATCGGATCGGCCCAGGCCCAGGCGGCTTCCAGCTCGTCGCGGCGCATGAAGTGGGTCAGGCGCCCGCGCACGACGTCGATCAGCAGGCGCTCGTAGGCTTCGGCGCGGCGCTGCTGGAAGGCCGACTGCAGATCGAGGTTGAGCGCGACCTGCTGCATGTGCATGCCGCTGCCGGGTTCCTTGGCCATGATCTGCAGCTTGATCGCCTCTTCGGGCTGCAGCTCGATCACCAGGCGGTTGGCGACACCGCCCTGCGCGCCGGGGAACAGCGGGAAGGGCGGGTTGGCGAATTCGATGACGATCTTCGACGAGCGGCGCGCCATGCGCTTGCCGGTACGCAGGTAGAACGGCACCTTCGACCAGCGCCAGGTATCGATGTGGGCGCGCAGCGCGACGAAAGTCTCGGTGCCGGAATCCGGCGGCACGTTGCGCTCTTCCAGGTAGCCGTCGACTTCCTGGTTGCCGGACACGCCATGGCCGTACTGGCCGCGCACCGTGTCGCGCGCGATGTCGGCCAGGCCGAAGCGGCGCAGCGAGCGCAGCACTTTCAGTTTTTCGTCGCGCACGGCATCCGGCGAGAGCGAGGTCGGCGGCTCCATCGCTACGATGCACAGCAGCTGCAGCAGGTGGTTCTGCACCATGTCGCGCATGGCGCCGGTGCCGTCGTAGAAGCCGGCGCGGCTGCCGACGCCGACTTCCTCGGCCACCGTGATCTGCACGCTCGAGATGTTGGGCGCGCGCCAGATCGGTTCAAGGATCGAATTCCCGAAGCGCAGCACCATCAGGTTCTGCACGGTTTCCTTGCCGAGGTAATGGTCGATCCGATAGATCTGCGACTCGGCGAAGTGGCGCCCGACCGCCTCGTTGATCTCGACCGCGGTGGCCAGGTCGCGCCCGAGCGGTTTTTCCAGCACCACGCGCGCGTTGGCGTCGACCAGCCCGGCGCCGGCCAGCTTCTCGCAGATCTGCATGAACAGCGAAGGCGCGGTGGCGAGATAGAACACGCGCTGGGCGCCCGCGCGCGAAGCATCGGCCAGTGCGGAAAAGTCGGGCGCCGCCTGGATGTCGAGCACCACGTATTCGAGCACCTGTAGGAAGCCGTCCCAGGTCTTGTCGTTGAAATTCTCTTGCGCGATGAAGGGCCGCGAATGTTCCTCGACGTGGGCCAGGTACGCCTCGCGCGCGATCTGCTGGCGCCCGGTGGACAGGATGCGCGTCGACGGCGGCAGGTTACCGTGCAGGTAAGCCATGTACAGCGCCGGCAGGAGCTTGCGCATGGCCAGGTCGCCCATGCCGCCGAAGATGGTCATGTCGAGGGGGAGGGCGCTTTCGTGTGCGGTGGGCGCGTTGGGCGCGGTCTGTTGGGTCATGTTCTGGGCTCGAAAAGTCGTGCCGGCGTCCTGCGGGCAGGGCGCCGACGGGTGGTCGTGCCGAATACTATAGCCTAGATCGCAATGGACGATGGGTGGGGTGCCATGAGCGGGCAAGCTGCGCGGATCGTTTGAGTTGCGTTATCGTAATTTTTCGATGGGGCAGTGAAGCTAGAGTGGGCGGTCGAGGCGGGCAGGCGCCTCATAACTTCGATCGGATACCCATGACAATATCAACCTACCACCCATCAGGCCGCATCCCGCGCCAAAGCTTCCGTGCACTCGGCATAGCCGGGTTGGCCGCCGCAGGTTCGGCCGTGGCATACGCCTGGCTGATGGCGTATGCGCGGCCAGCCGTTGGGTCGGAGACGGGATATCTCCTGACTCTCTTCGCGCTGCTGGGCGTCGGCATATCGATGTATACGTTCGCGCACCGCGCCGCGACTGTCGGCAAGGTCCGCAATCCGGTCTGGATGGGACGGGCGGGCGCCGTCCTTGGCCTGTTGGCCTGGTACGTACAGTGGGCTGCCTATATCGTGATGGACGGGATACGCTTCAGCGGCGATGCACTCGGCTTCTCCGCGCTCGAATTCATCGCACGCCTGTGCCTGCGTCCGGGCGCGATGTTCGACTGGGCTTTTACGATTCCCTTGATCGACAAGTCGATGTTCACGCAATGCGGCCTGGTCTTTTGCTGGCTGGTCGAGTTCTGCGTCTATATCGTTCCGCCGATGCTGGCCGGGCGCGGGCGCGCGGCCATGCCGTTCTGCGAGGCCGGCAACCAATGGGCGCGGGAAATCGAGGTGGAGACCGACTTCGAACCGTTTGCGGATCTCGAGGCGGTACGACGGCTGATCGAGGCCGAGCCGGGCCGGTTCGCGGCCATGCTGGTGCCGCGCAAGGAAGACGCAGTGGGAAGCCATACGCGCGTGACCCTGTATGTCTGTGCAGGACCGGAGTCATTCATCACTATTTCGCATTGTGAACAAAAGGCGGTGGAAAACATACCGCTGCCGCCCGAGGTGGTTGGCGCGATGGCGGCCGGTGCATCAGATGTGGAGTGCTACTGGGAGCAGCCCATCGTGGAACGCCTGCGCGTGCCGCTGCCGGACCCTAATGCACTGTTACGTCGCTGGTCCGGTCAAACGGAAGCCAAATGCCAGCCCGGCCCAGTGCTCGCCAAGATGTGATGCTTGGTTTGCAATGACGCATGCGTTATCCTTGGAGCCTATCCAGTAGACCGGGGGAAGCTGGGAGCGATGCAGGGCAAGCGCGGGCAAGGCGCGAGAAGGGCGCATGGCGGGCCATGCAACCGACGAGCAACGCAGCACCCGCTTGTCATGCGCGCTCGCAGCGACTCCGGGCTACTGGGATAGGCTCCTAGGCCGACTGACCTCATCAAGGGACACCATGCAATCGACCATCCTGAACCGCCGCGATATCGACTTCCTGCTCTACGAATGGCTGGGCGTCGAATCGCTGACGGTGCGTGCGCGCTACCAGGACCACAGCCGCGAAACCTTCAACGCGGCGCTCGACACCGCCGAGCAGATCGCGACCGACCTGTTCGCCACGCATAACAAGAAGAGCGACGCCAACGAGCCGCACTTCGATGGCACGCGGGTGACGATCATCCCGGAAGTGAAGACGGCGCTGGACGCGTTCTGCGCGGCCGGCTTCATGGCGGCCGGCCAGGACTACGACTACGAAGGCATGCAGCTGCCCTACGTGGTCGACCGCGCGATCGCGGCCTGGTTCACGGCCGCCAACGTCGCCACCTCGGCCTATACCTTCCTCACGATGGGCAACGCCAACACGCTGCTCAAGACCGCCACGCCGCGCCAGGTCGAGCGCTTCGTGCGGCCGCAGCTGGCCGGCCGCTATTTCGGCACCATGTGCCTGTCCGAACCGCAGGCGGGATCGAGCCTGTCCGACATCACCACGCGCGCCGAGCCGGACCCGGTCGACGGTCCCGAGGGCGAGCGCCAGTACCGCCTCACCGGCAACAAGATGTGGATCTCGGCCGGCGAACACGCGCTTAGCGAGAACATCGTGCACCTGGTGCTGGCCAAGATTCCCGGCCCCGATGGCAAGCTGATCCCGGGCGTGAAAGGCATCTCGCTGTTCATCGTGCCGAAGTACCTGGTCGATGAAGACGGCGCCGTCGGCGCGCGCAACGACATCGTGCTGGCGGGCCTGAACCACAAGATGGGCAACCGCGGCACCACCAACTGCCTGCTCAACTTCGGCGAAGGCAAGTTCACCCCAGGCGGAAAGGCCGGCGCCGTCGGCTACCTGGTCGGCGAGCCGCACAAGGGCCTGGCCAACATGTTCCACATGATGAACGAGGCGCGTATCGGCGTCGGCCTGGGCGCGACCGTGCTCGGCGTGACCGGGTACCTGCACGCGCTCGACTATGCACGCAACCGCCCGCAAGGACGCCACCCGGCCGAAAAGGACCCGGCCAAGCCGCAGGTCGCGATCATCGAGCATACCGACGTGCGCCGCATGCTGCTGGCGCAAAAGGCGTATACCGAAGGCGCGCTGTCCCTGATCCTGTACTGTGCGCGCCTGGTCGACGAACAGCACACCGGAGAATCGCCCGAGACGCAAACCCGCGCCGGCATGCTGCTCGATTTCCTGACGCCGATCGCCAAGTCCTGGCCGTCACAGTGGTGCACGGAGGCGAACAGCCTGGCCATCCAGGTGCACGGCGGCTATGGCTACACGCGCGAATACAACGTCGAGCAGTTCTATCGCGATAATCGGCTCAATCCAATACACGAAGGCACGCACGGCATCCATGGGCTCGACCTGCTGGGCCGCAAGGTGTCGATCGGGCAGGGCGCGCTCTTCAAGGCGGTGAGCGAAGAGGTGGGCGCCAGTATCGCGAAGGCGCGCACGATCGACAACGCCGACCTGCACGCCTACGCCGGCCAGCTGGACGCGCTGTGGCAGCGCATCGGCGCCGTCACCGCCACGCTCTACGGCGCCGGCGACATGAACAAGACGCTGGCCAACGCCAGTCTCTACCTGGAAGCGGTCGGGCACGTCGTGATCGCGTGGATGTGGCTGGAACAGGCGATGGTCGCAGTAAAAAACGATGGCGACTTTTATCGCGGCAAGCTGCAGGCCTGCCGCTACTTCTTCCACTGGGAGTTGCCGAAGGCGGCGCAGCAGCTGGACCTGCTGGCCACCGTCGATACCACCACGCTCGACATGCAGGACGCATGGTTCTAAGCTTTACACATTTGAATGACCCGCGATGGCAGATACTTTCGACCCCACCACCCAACTCACCCTGAACGACATCGAGATCGGCGCGCGCCTGGTCGAGGGGCTGCTGCACCACGTCAGGAAGAACGGCGCCGTGCCGATCCCGTATGCCGAGCTGCTGGAACTGGGCCGCTTCCTCGACCCGCACGATGCGGCCATGGCCCGCGCCGAAGTGCTCGGCATCGCGATGAAGCTGCGCTTCGTGACGCAGTTCTGCCACGCCAACGGCTGTCCGGACCTGGCGGTGCTGGCCGTGCATCCTGCCACGCCGCAGCCGGCTGGTAAGGGAAACCTCGACGCCGTCGCCGCCTTCGACTGGACGGCGGCGCAGGCGCAGTTGCCTGCATATGTGCGTGCGATGCAGGCGACCGTCCCGGTGCGCTTCAAGCCGCGCAAGGAACGTCCCGCCGAAGTGTCCTGGTATGCCTGGTTCAGCGCGCACCGCGAGGCCTGCAAGGGGATCGCCTCGGGCGACAAGCGCGAAGTCGTCAACCTGGTGATGGCCGGGCTCGATCCCGAAACGGCATTGCGCCGCTACCTGGCGGCGCGGGCAGCATTCGAGGCAGCCACATCCTGAATAAACAGTGGTAATGTGATCGTTTTCACTACCTGAGGCGATCATGTTCAAGAAACTGGCGGCGGAAGCACTGGGCATCAGCGATATCGGCGTCATCGTCGGACCGGCCGACTACAGCAAGGTCGACGCCGACGATTACCTGTTCAGCGAAGACGGCGAACAGATCTTCTTTCTCATCAAGAGCAAGAAAGACGAATACTGCTTCACCAACCTCGCCCTGATCCACGTCGACGGCGATTCCGCCGTCTCCTCGAAACGCACCATCAAGCGCTACGATTATGCGTCCTATCTGGTGTCCGGCGTCAGCATCGAAACCGCCGGCACGCTCGATATGGACATCGAACTCAAATTCAAACTCGACGGCACGGCGTTTTCGATCGACGTCAAGAAAACCTTCATCGAGCAGCTGAAGGACATCTATAAAGCCCTGATTACGATCGGCAAGCAGCAGCATCGGGATGCGGTCTCGCGCGAGAATGCATTGCGCACGCTCGATGCGACAGCCTCGGTGCACAAATTGAATATCGCGCCGGGGACGGGCAGCCTGACCAGCCAGTTCGAGGAATTGCTGGCCGGCTTGAACAAGGCGATGTTCGAGACGCATACCAAGCGCGATTTCAGCGATGTGTTTGCGAAGTATATTCACAACTGAGGGGTCGGTGCACGGGAAGTGGCCTGGCATGGCTGGCATTTGTAGCGCTCGAAAGAAGATTTCCCAATAATCCGGTCACCCGATACGTAGCCGCCATGCGCATACTCGCAGCCGTCCAGGCCATTTTCGCCATCGCTTTTACATTAGTCGGCCTGCTGGCGCTTTTCGGCATCGGGATTACCGGCTTATTTTTTCTCGTGCCCGGGGTTGTCTTCGCCGCCACGGCCGGCGTTGTCGCAGACGAGTCCCGCGCAGGCGCGGCAGCGGCATTGGGCGTGGATGCCGTTCTTGCCTGGTTCGCCGCCCGCAAGCTGATGGTGCTCATTGGCGTCGGGACAAGCGGTAGCGGGCGCGATAACAGCGTCACCGTCTTGGGTCCTCCGGATCTGCTCGACTATCTGTTTCCCGGCGCTGCGCTCTTACTCGTTGGGATTGCTGTTCTTTCGGTAACGATCGACTGGCGCACGTGAAAAACGCATCATGGTTTTGATAGCGCGTATTGCACACCATGGAGTTTCCGCTCGGTGTCACGCTTGAAATGGTTTGCCTGTCCATCCAGCGTATAAGCATAAGCGTATTCGTTATTGGTAGTGCAACCCAGCCCCTGTTAAGCTTGCGTCCCCCCGGCAGCCGTAGCGCCGCCGTCACACGCAAGAACACAGGAAAAACCCATGAGCTGCAAACATACCCGCGCCAATCCGGCCCGCGCCGTCCTCATTCTCGGCTTGATCGCCGCGCTGGCGCCGCCAGTCGCGCTCGCCCAGCAGGCGCAGCAAGGAGAAGCCGCCGCCGCCAATGACCAGCCGCAAACCGTCCTCGTCACCGGTACCCGTTCGCTCAACCGCCGTACGCTCGATTCCGAGTCGCCGGTCGACGTCATCGGCAGCAAGGAGTTGTCGAGCACCGGTTCCGGCGAGCTGGCCACCGTGCTGTCGCGCCTGCTGCCATCGATGAATTTCCCGCGCCCGAGCGGCGCCGACGCCAGCGACGCGGTGCGTCCGGCGCAATTGCGCGGCCTGTCGCCCGACCAGACCCTGGTGCTGGTGAACGGCAAGCGCCGCCATGCGTCGAGCGTCGTCAACGTCAACGGCACCCTCGGCCGCGGCTCGGCCCCGGTGGACCTGAATGCGATCCCGCTGGCGGCGATCGACCACATCGAAGTGCTGCGCGACGGCGCCGCGGCGCAGTACGGCTCGGATGCCATCGCCGGCGTGGTCAACATCATCCTCAAGAAGGGCGCGAAGGGCGGCGAAGCCGAAGTCGTCTACGGCCAGTACGACAAGGGCGACGGCGAGCAGGCCACCGTGAGGGGCTCGGCCGGTTTCGACCTCGGCAACGACGGTTGGGTACGCGTGGCCGTCGAAGCGGCCGACCGCAATGCGACCAACCGTGCGTTCGCCGATCCGCGTCCTTCCGCCGGTCCGCGCCAGGGAACCGTCACCCAGCGCTACGGCGATCCGGACAGCCGCCCGCGCGCGCTGTTCGTCAACAGCCAGGTGCGCGTCAACGATGCGATCGACTGGTACGCCTTCGCCAACTACGGCGAGCGCAAGACCTCGTCGGCGGCGACGTTCCGCACCGCCTACACCGACAACAACCGCACGACGCTGCGCTCGCCCCTGTATCCGGAAGGCTTCCAGCCGCTGCTCGACAGCAAATCGGTCGACGCGGCGATCGTGACCGGCCTGCGCGGCGACCTCGCCGGCTGGCGCTGGGATGCAAGCCTGAACCATGGCCGCAACCGCTTCTCGCTCGACGTCGCCAATACGGTCAACTACAGCCTGGGCAGCACCAGCCCGACCCGTTTCTACGCGGGCGAGCTGACCTCGACGCAAAGCCTGGCCAACCTGGACGTCGCGCGCGAGATTCCGGTGGCGTTCATGAGCGGTCCGCTGACCGTGGCGCTGGGCGCCGAAGCGCGCTTCGAATCGTACGAGATCGGCGCAGGGGAGGCGAATTCGTACTTCGGTTCCGGCGCCCAGGGTTATTCGGGCTTCCGCAGCGAGAACGCCGGGGAGAACAGCCGCAGCAACAAGTCGCTGTACCTGAACCTGGAAGGCGAGATCACCAAGGAACTGTCCGGCGCGCTGGCGCTGCGCCACGAACGCTACAGCGATTTCGGCACCACCAACTCGGCCAAGGCATCGGCGCGCTATGCGTTCACGCCCACCTTCGCGTTGCGCGGCACCGCGTCGAACGGCTTCCGCGCACCATCGCTGGCGCAGTCGTTCTACACCATCACGACGACCAATTCGCTGCTCGTCAACGGCGCCAGTGCCCTGGTCGAAACCGGCACCTTCCCGGTCGGCAGCGCCGCCGCCAGGGCGCTCGGCGCGCGCCCACTCGAAGCGGAAAAGGCGCGCAACCTGAGCATCGGCGCGCAGTGGCAGCCGACGCGCAACTGGACCACGACTGTCGACCTGTACCGCATCGACGTCGACGACCGCATCGTCTTCTCGTCGAACCTGCAACTGGCGAACGCCCCGGCGCTCGCGAGCGCTTTGGCCGCGCAAGGCGTGTACGTCGGCGCCGCGCGCTATTTCACCAACGCGGTCGACACCCGCACGCAAGGCGTGGACGTCGTCAGCACCTACCGCCTGAACCTGCGCCCGGGCACGCGCGCCGACCTGACGCTGGCCTACAACCACAACGACAACGAAGTGCAGCACGTGGCCGACACGCCGGCCGTGCTGGCGGCGCAAAACCTGGTGCTGGTGGATCGCCAGAGCGTCAACCGCCTGACCGTCGGTTCGCCCAAGGACAAGCTGAGCCTGAGCGGCGACCTGACCCAGGGCGCCTGGAACGCCCGCGCCGCGGTGACCCGCTACGGCAAGTTCACTGTGCCCCAGAACGATGCGGCGCTGGACCAGAACTATGACCCGCAATGGGTGCTCGACCTGGCCGCCAGCGTGCGCGTCGGCGACGGCTGGCGCCTGAGCGCCGGCATCGACAACGTCACCAACCGCTACCCGGCGCAAGTGACCTCGCTCGCCAACCTGAACGTGAACGGCACCCAGCCGTACAGCGTGTGGGCGCCGAACGGGTTCAACGGCCGCTACTTCTACCTGAAGGCCGGCTACTCCTGGTAAAGCCGGCGGTTGGTATTGCTTGAACAGTCGAGCGCCGATGCCGTACATTGCAGGTAGCGGCTTTTAACTGTTCAATAGAGGAGTCACACCATGATTCACCATGAACGCCTGACGGCGACGATCGACGGGGATTTCGTGGTGTTCCTGATCGGCATGCGCCTGAACCAGCCCTGGAAGGTACACAAGTGGTGGCCGGTCGCCGCCGCCATGCCGCGCATGATCGGCGAACTGCGGCGCCAGCCCGAACTGGGCATGCTGCACGCCGAGATGTGGTTCTCGCGCACGCCCGTCGTCATCCAGTACTGGCGGTCGATGGAGCAGTTGATGGCCTACGCGACCAACAAGGGGGCGGCCCATCTGCCTGCATGGAAGGCATTCAACCAGGCGATCGGCACCGACGGCTCGGTCGGCATCTGGCACGAAACCTTTGCCGTCAAGGCCGGGGCTTACGAGAGCGTGTACGTCAACATGCCGTCGTTCGGCCTGGGCCGCGCCGGCAAGCTGGAAGCGGCGACCGGGCGCAGGCAATCGGCGGCGGGGCGGTTAGGTCGCCATGGCTAAGCTGCACAGGTCCTGAAATTGCGATGCATGCACTGCGCGATCTTGAAATCGAGGTCATTTTACACAGGCTGGAATAGAAGCCGACCATCAGCGGTCATGTTTGAATGGGAGAGACACGTGGCAGTGCAAACTAAAACTCCTCAAGAGAAAAAGCGCCTCAGTTATGCGAAGGATCGCCGCAACACGTACGGCGAAAACAGCAAAGCTTCACGTAAAGGCATACCGCTGGCTAAAGCGCGAGCGAACCGTGCAGAGCGGCATACCCAAGACCATGTTCTCGCGACCGTAGTTGGCCTGGAAAATAATGACGAACTGGCTGCTGTCGAAAATCTTGTTCGTGGTGTAGAACCTCGAAAATGGAGCAAGTGGCCGGACACACCACTGGGGCAGGTCTTGGACTGGAAAACGGGCAAGTAACGAACGTCTGCAACGCGTTAGTAGAAGATGCATACAGACTCATCTGCTAGCGGAATGTCGGACGTTCTTATCAGGCGTTCTGAAGACAGCGCGTGGCCAAGGACCAGGCTTGACCACTTCGCAACCGTCCTTCGCAAAACCCCACGCGTCCTGCAAGAACACCCAAAATGCGCGAAAATAGCAGGCTTCGCTGTCATTTTCTCCCTCCCGCCATGTCCACTACCGCATCTTCGATCATTCGGCCCCGCGCCGATATCAACCCGACGCCGCTCGGCGTGTCGCTGGTCCTGGTCGCCCTCGGCGCCTGGTACCTGACGGCGAATGTCGGCCCAAAGCAGGCCGCGTTGTTCGTCATCGGCGCGCTGCTTGGCCTGGCCCTGTACCACGCCGCCTTTGGCTTCACCTCGGCCTGGCGCGTCTTCATCGCCGATGGCCGCGGCGCCGGCCTGCGCGCGCAGATGCTGATGCTGGCCGTCGGCGTGGCGCTGTTCTTCCCGGCGCTGGCCAACGGTTCGCTGTTCGGCAACCCGGTCGCCGGCCTGGTGTCGCCGGCCGGCACCTCGGTGGTGGTCGGCGCATTCATCTTCGGCATCGGCATGCAGCTGGGCGGCGGCTGTGCTTCCGGCACGCTGTACACGGTCGGCGGCGGCAGTACGCGCATGCTCGTCACGCTGATCGCGTTCGTTGCCGGCTCGGTGATCGCCACTGCCCACATGCCGTACTGGACCTCGCTGCCGCAACTGGCGCCGATCTCGCTCGTCAAGTCGCTCGGGCTGGCGCCGGCACTGGCGCTAAACTGGATCGTGTTCGCGGCGATCGCGGGCATCACGGTGATGGTCGAGAAGCGCCGTCACGGCCGCCTGGTCGACCCGACCCTGCGCAAGGCGGATCGCTCGCCCTGGCTGCATGGCCCGTGGCCGCTGGTGGCCGGTGCGCTGGCGCTGGTCGTGCTGAATTTTGCTACGCTTGCACTGGCCGGCCGGCCGTGGGGCGTGACCTCGGCCTTTGCCTTGTGGGGCGCCAAGGCGGCGTCGGCGATCGGCGTCGACGTCGCCAGCTGGACCTACTGGACGACTAAAGCCAACGCGGCTGCGCTGGCCGCGCCGCTGTCGCAGGACGTGACCACGGTGATGGACATCGGCATCGTGCTCGGCGCGATGCTGGCGGCGGCGCTGGCCGGCCGTTATGCACCGGTATGGCGCCTGCCGCTGCGCTCGTTGATCGCCGCGGTCGTCGGCGGCCTGCTGCTCGGCTATGGCGCACGCCTGGCCTATGGCTGCAACATCGGCGCCTACTTCAGCGGCATCATCTCGGGCAGCCTGCACGGCTGGCTGTGGCTGGTGTTCGCGTTTGCCGGTAACGTGATCGGTACGCGCCTGCGTCCGTTCTTCGGGCTGGAAGTCGAGCGCGTCAAACCCTCGGGCTGCTGATTCAGAATCCCCAGAATTTGGCGATATAAAAGCTGGAACAAATCCCGGCCGGGATGACGAATTGATCGTGCAGTGCCGTACCGCACTGGTCGGCATTGGGGCCCGGATCGATCGGCGTGCCGTGGTCCATGTCGTGAATGGTGAATGCCTCGACCACCGGCTTGCCGCTGCCATCCTGGAAGATCTGGCGCCGTGCGGTCTTGAACTGCGTATCGACCTGGGGCGTCGCGGCGACGCCCAGGACGTTAGTCCACTGCTCGATCATTTCAGTTTGGGCTTGCGGGTTGACGACGTGATCGCGGGTCCCGTGCCAGATCGAGACGCGCGGGAAGGTCGACGCGGAAGAGGCCTTGCGCACCCGGTTGCCCCATTCGGCCGGCGACAATTGCTCGACCGGCGTACTGGCGGGAATGCCCGGCACGCCACCCAAGCTGACGCCGCATTTGCTGGTCGCGTCAAAGACTGTCTTGGTGCATCCGTACGGGATGCCTGCGACGGGCGCGCCGCCAGCGAAGGTTTCCGGATAGGTCGCCATCATGACTGCGGTCATGGCGCCGCCGGCGGAAAGACCGGTGATGTAGACGCGTTTGCGGTCGAGATTCAGGCTGGTGTCGGCCAGGACCGTGTCGATCATCTGCTTGATCGACAAGGCCTCGCCGCGGCCGCGCTGGTTATGGTTGGGGTCGAACCAGCGGAAGCATTTGAAGGCATTGTTGATGCCGGTTTGATCCTGTTGCGGCAGTACCAGGACAAAGCGCATTTTGTCGGCCAGCTGCGTCCAGCCGGTTTCGTCGTCGTACTTGGTCGCGCTTTGCGTGCAGCCGTGCAGCGCCACCACCAGCGGGCGCGCGCTGCCCAGGTCTTTCGGGACATACTTGAACATCTTGAGATTGCCCGGATTCGAACCAAAATCGCGCACCTCGCTTTCCCCGGGCAGGAGCTGGACTGCATCCATTTCGCAGCCTGGGAGGTTGGGAAAGAAGGCGCAAAATCCGAGTGGAAGAACGATCGCCGAAGGTGCCGGCGCCGCGCTTCTTGGTGCCGGTATCGTCTGGCCGAGCGAAAACTGCTTAGGGCCCGGGGCAGCTTGTCCGGCGCCGGTTTCGCTCGCGTGCGTCATGTCGCAACCGGCGACAGCGACCAGCATGGCGCCCGCAACCAGCGCCAGGCAGACTGCGCGCAAAGAAGATAAGGAAGGATCGACGATCACGATAAGCCTCCATGTCCTGGTTCGGACACGCTGGCGATCGTCAGTTTTCCGGCAACAGCCAGAGGTATCCTCGGTCCCGGATTAGACGCCAATGGTGTTTGAGTGTTACACCTTATGAGCCGTATTAAGCTAGGTCAAACAAGTAGTTTGAGAAATATCAATCCTCCGCCGCCAGCGTGGAACATCTTCCGCGCCGAGGCGCTCAATGCCCCAGCAAGCGCAGGCTGCGCTCCCATTCGTCATGCCAGGGATCGAGGAAATCATGGGCCTGGAATGCACGCTTCAGGCCGCGCAGCGGCACGCCATACACGTCGTGCAGGCCGAGCGCCAGCACCACCGGGTTCCAGACGATCTTCGATTTCGCCTTTTTCGTGCTCGCCTTGATGCGGGCGCCGTCGTCGCCGAAGATGCCGCCGCCGCCCGTCAGCGCTTTGTCGAGGTCGAGTTTTGCGAGACCACCGAAGGCGGCGACTACCTGTTCCTTGTAGATGCCTGCCGTGGACTCGGCCGCCGCTTTCGGCGCCGGCGGCGGCTCGGCTGCGCGTTTCAGCGTCTTGACCAGCTTTTCCAGTTCCTTCTTCAGGAAGCGCAGCTCGTGCAACGCGCGCCGGAAGCCCGGCTCGGGCAGGCGCGTGACGATCTTGTAGGCGTCCTTCGTCATCGTAATCAGCACGTCCTCGCTGCCGGCCGCCAGGCGTGCGGTGTCGCCCTCGTAGAAGATCGGCGCCGCGTAGCCACCGTTGGCGTCGCCGAACAGGTCCGGCCAGGCGGCGTCGTAGTCGAGCCAGACATAGGGTGTGACGCCGTGTTCGATCAGGCGCGCCAGGGTCCAGGGCGATCCCGTTTGTCCTTCCAGCCAGTCGCAGGCTTGTTCGAGGGTGGCGCGGTAGGGCAGGATGGTGATGTTCATTCCAGGTCTTTCAGCCGGCGCAATTGCGCAGCTTGATAAGCGCCGAAGGCGTCGTTGAAGAGGCAACGGATCAGCGGGTCGTCCACGAGTTCGCTGTTGGCCAGGTCCGCCTCGGTCGCGTCGTCGAAGCGCATGTCGTTAATCCGCATGTACATCGAGGTGAGCGATTCGCCCAGGGCCAGGGCCGCGTACAGCTTGGCGGCCGGGATTTCGGTGGCCCACGAGAGTGAACCGGCAGCGGCGGGCTCGATGCTGTCGCCGTGCACGCGGTAGTGATACTGCGTGGCCGCGCCTTCGTGGTCGAAGACCGAGAGGCGCCACGTGCGCGGCTGCGTGAAGAAGCTGTCCTCGGGCAGTTCCATGGCGCGGTACTTGTCAAGCAGGCCGCCGCCGCAGTATGCATCCACACGCGCGGCCTGTTCATCGCTCAGGGCGGGAAAGCGGCGCGCAATCTCGCCGGTCGGCGGCGGCACTGCTTGCGGGTCGTAGTCGTAATCGACGTCCTGCGCGCCGACCGGCACGACCCAGTCGAGCGGCGCGGCCGGCGTCGAGCCATCGCGGTCGAGCCGCACCGACACCGACGGGTCCAGGCGCAGCACGTGCGCCTCCGGCAGCGCCGCGCCGATCTCCGCCGCGAACTGGCGGTAGCTGATCGGGAAGAAGCTGTGGTTGTACCAGGACCAGTCTTCCTGCAGGAACTGGCAGGAGCTGGGCACGACGTAGCGCGGGTTCAGGGCTTGCAGCTGCTCGATCCATTCTCCCGGCAGCGTCGCCGGTGCGGGCGCGGCGCGCGAGGGCGACAGCACCTCGATCTCGCGCATGGTCTGGAAGGGCCAGAGCACCAAGTCCCACGGGCCGTGCGCAACCAGCGCCGGCAGCGTGTCCGGATCGATCCACGAATCGACCACGTTCAGCACCTTCAATCCGGCCGCCTCGACCTGGAACATCGAGTCGACGTCCGGGTCCATCGCGATGCGCGGCGTGACGCTCAAGGGGCCGACCCGCACCGGCGCATCGATCGCCAGGGCATGGACGTTGATGAAGCCGAGTTCGCGCACCATGGCGAACAGTTCCTTGAACAGGCAGTAGATGTGGATTGGCGTCGCACGGTCGAGCAGGTCGAGGCTCTCGAGCGAGCAGTGGTCGTCGTGGAAGTGCGAGATGAAGACGGCGTCGAAGCGCAGCCGGCGGATCTTGTCGTGGTCGAAACGCACCGGCGGAAAGGCGTGGCAGTTGCGGCTGAAGGGGTTTTCGAAGATCGTGTCAAAGGCGATCCGCGTGCCTTCACATTCGAAGACGTAGCCGGCGTGGAGGATCCGGGAGATGTGAAGCGGCATACATTCTGCAAAAGGGTTCGGCAACAGGAGAGGGCGCACGCGCCCTCCCGCCAGACCGCCATGTTAACACGGCGGGCTTGCTACCGGCTCGTCAGCTGAACGAGCTGTCGTCCGAGCCGCCGTCGTAGTTATCGCCGGCGAAGTTGTCGCTGCCCATGCCGAGGTCGTCGAGCATCGAATTGCCGCCGTCCGAACCGCCATCACCCAGCAGGCTGCTCGACTGGTCGTCGGCGCCGCTGTTGTTGAAGTCCTCGATCGGCGAGGTCAGCGAGGAGAAGCTGTCGTTGTTGCCGAGGAAGCCGTTGCCGTCGTGGTTGTGCTGGCCCAGCAAGTGGCCCAGTCCTTGGAACAGGAAGGCGCCGGCCGCGACGCCGGCCGCGGTCGAGGCGATGCTGCCGAGCGCGCCACCCATGCCGCCGCCGCCCATGCCGCCGCCGCGGAAGAAGTTACTCGCGCGGCTCGAGAGCGAAGGCTGCTGGTAAGGCTGTTGATAGGGTTGTTGCACCTGCTGCGGGTGCGCCGGCGGCACGGCCCTGCTGCCGTAGGCTTGCGTCGGCTGGCGCTGGCCGCTGCTGTTGCCCCAGGCATTCGGGTCGAGGAAGCCGCCGCCTTGCGATCCGCCTTGCAGCTGGCGCTGCAGATTCGCGATTTCGGCCTTGGCATTGTCGAGCGCCTGCTGTTGCAGCAGGGCGCGTTGCACCAGCAGGTAGGCGGCGTCGGGCTGGTAAGACACCGCCTTCTGGATCATGGCGTCGGCCTCGGGATCCTTGGGCAGGCCGCGCGCCTCGATTAGCTGGTTCAGGAAATTTTCCAACAGCTGGGTATCTTGCGGACTCATGGGTCATCCTCCACGTTGCTTGAATGGTCGATATGGCACCATTGTGGAGGGTTTCAAGAAAGCCGAGCGCCGCTCACGCGTTCATTCGGCCGTTGATTCGTCGCGGCGTTTCAGCGTGTGGTTGAACGCGTGGGCGGCATCCGGGCAGCAGGTAGTCGCATGTCCAGGTATAGCCGCCCACCTTACGGGTTAGAGCGTTCATTCCCTCAAAGTTCGGCGCTGCGGACTTAGAACGCCGCGATACCCGTCTGCGCCCGGCCCAGGATCAGCGCGTGGATGTCGTGCGTACCTTCATAGGTATTCACGACCTCCAGGTTGACCATGTGACGGATGATCCCGAACTCGTCCGAAATGCCATTCCCGCCCAGCATGTCGCGCGCAACGCGCGCCACGTCGAGCGCCTTGCCGCAGGAATTACGCTTCATCATCGAGGTGATTTCCACTGCCGCGGTGCCTTCGTCCTTCATGCGGCCCAGGCGCAGGCAGCCTTGCAAACCGAGGGTGATTTCGGTCTGCATGTCGGCCAGCTTCTTTTGCACCAGCTGGTTCGCCGCCAGCGGTTTGCCGAACTGGTGGCGGTCCATGGTGTACTGGCGCGCCGTCTGCCAGCACGCTTCGGCCGCGCCGAGCGCGCCCCAGGCGATGCCGTAGCGGGCCGAGTTCAGGCAGGTGAACGGGCCTTTCAGGCCGCGCACGTCGGGGAAGGCGTTTTCTTCCGGGCAGAACACGTTGTCCATCACGATTTCGCCGGTGACCGAAGCGCGCAGGCCGAACTTGCCGTGGATTGCCGGCGCCGTCAGCCCCTTCCAGTCCTTTTCCAGCACGAAGCCGCGGATCGCGCCTTCGTCATCCTTGGCCCAGACCACGAACACGTCGGCCACCGGCGAATTGGTGATCCACATTTTCGAGCCGGTCAGCGAGTAGCCGCCGTCGACCTTGCGCGCGCGGGTGACCATCGAACCCGGATCGGAGCCGTGGTTCGGTTCGGTCAAACCGAAGCAGCCGATCCATTCGCCGGTGGCCAGTTTCGGCAGGTATTTCTGTTTGGTCTCTTCATTGCCGAACTCGTAGATCGGCACCATGACGAGGGACGATTGCACACTCGCCATCGAGCGGTAGCCGGAGTCGACGCGTTCGATTTCGCGCGCGATCAGGCCATAGGCGACGTAGTTCAGGCCGGGGCCGCCGTATTGTTCGGGAATCGTCGGGCCCAGCAGGCCGAGTTCGCCCATCTCGCGGAAGATGCTGGTGTCCATCTGCTCGTGACGGAAGGCTTCGAGGATGCGCGGCTGCAGCTTGTCCTGGCAATAGGAGTTTGCTGCGTCGCGGATCATGCGTTCGTCGTCCGTCAGCTGGCTGTTCAGGAGGAGCGGGTCGTCCCAGTGGAATGCGGTTTTGGTCATGATGATCTCTATGTATAGTTGAATGATTAGCGGGCGAAGTAGAGGTCGTGCAGGTGGTCGAGGCTGACCTCGGAGGCCGCCTGCGACAGCACGACTTTCCCGCTTTGCATCAGGTAGACGTGGTCCGCGACACCGACCGCGCGCTGGGTGTTCTGTTCCACCAGCACGATGGTACGCCCGTCGCCTTTCAAGCGCGCGAGGATCTCGAACAATTCGTTGACCATCACCGGCGCCAGGCCGAGCGAAGGCTCGTCGATGATCAGGAGTTTCGGGTCGCTCATCAGGCCGCGCGCCATCGCCAGCATCTGCGCTTCGCCGCCCGAGAGCGAACCGGCCAGCTGCTTCCTGCGTTCGCGCAGGCGCGGGAACATCACGTACGATTTTTCTAGGTTGGCCGGCGCATTCGCCCGGTGCTGGGGCGCGAAGGCGCCCATCATCAGGTTTTCCTCGACCGTCATGTCGCGAAACACCATGCGCCCCTCGGGAATCATCGCCAGCGAGACACCGTTCATTTCCCAGGTCGGCGTGCCGTTCAGCGGCTTGCCGTTCAGCGTGATGGAACCCTGCTTGACCGGCACCAGGCCCATGATGGCGCGCAGCAGCGTGGTCTTGCCGGCGCCGTTGGGGCCGATGATGGTGGTCAGCTTGCCCGGTGCGATGGTCAGCGACAGGTCCCACAGCACGTTGATGGCGCCGTATCCGGCGCGCAGGTTGGTCACTTCAAGCATGGTCGGCTCCCGTGTAGCTTTTCACCACCAGCGGATTGTTGAACACTTCCGTCGGCGTGCCCTCGGCGATCAGCTGGCCGAAGTTCAGCACCGCCACCCGCTGGCACAGGTTGCTGATGGTCTCGATGTCGTGCTCGATGATGCAGATCCCGACCGCGAATTTTTCATGTAAGCCCTTCAGCATCTGCATGAAGGCGCGCTTGCCGTTGGTTTCCAGGCCGGCCAGCACTTCGTCGAGCAGCAGCAGCTTCGGGTCGGTGGCCAGCGCCTTGGCCACTTCCAGCGCCTTCAGTTCGGTCAGCGCCAGGCCGGTCGAGGCGTCGCGGTCGGCCTTGGCGGACAGGCCGGTGAACTCCAGCACTTCGGCGATGCGGCGCTCGTCGACGCGGCCGGTGCCGAAGCGCTGCGACACCTGCAGGTTCTGGCGCACGGTCAGTTCGTGCATCGGCTGCGGGATCTGGAAGGTGCGGCCGATGCCCATGCGCGCGCGCTGGTACATCGGCGCCTTCAACACGTCGACGCCGTTGAAGACGATGCGGCCGGCGGTCGGGCGTACCAGGCCCGAGATCGCATTGAACAGCGTGGTCTTGCCGGCGCCGTTGGCGCCGACCAGGCCGACGACGTCGCCGGTGCCGATATTGAGCGACACGTCATTCACGGCGGTCAGGCCGCCGAAGCGCACGGTCACGTTTTCAAGCTGTAGCATCTTTTTTCCTCATGAATTTCTTCACCAGGCCGAACAGGCCATCCGGGCTGGCGATGATCATCGCCACCAGCACCACGCCCAGCACCAGCTGGTGACCGGTCGGCATGATGTTCTTCACGAACAGCTGGTCGACCAGGTAGACCACGACCGCGCCGACCAGCGGACCGGTGATCGTGCGGTAGCCGCCGAAGATCGCCGCGACGATCGGGATCGTCACCCAGCCGGCGGAAAACGCGTAGTCCGGCTCCAGGAAGTTGATGTAGTGGGCGTTAAACGCCCCGACCACGCCGCACATGAAGGCGGAGACGACCAGCATCAGGCCCTTCAGCAGGGTGTTGTTGACGCCGACCACGCGGGTCGCGTCTTCGCTGTCGTGCATCGCGCGCAGGGCCAGGCCGTGCGGGCTGCGCCGGATCATGTCGTAGACCCAGGCGAACAGCAGCACGATGGTGAGGATCACCAGGTAGTTGCCGGTCTTGCCGCTGAAGTCATAGCCGAACAGTTCAGGCAGGCGCGGAATGCTGGCGATGCCGCCGGAGCCGCCGGTGACCGACTGCCACTCGGTGGCGAGGATGCGGAAGATGTGCGCATACGCCAGGATCGCCAGCGCGAAGTACGGTCCGCGCAGGCGCAGCACCGGCAGCATGGTGATCGCCGCCACCACGGCGCCGAGGCCGCCCAGACCCAAGCCGATGAACACCGGCACGCCATGCTGCATCGACAGCACCGCCGAGGTGTAGGCGCCGACGCCGAAGAAAGCCGCGTGGCCGAAGCTCACCATGCCGCCCAAATTACCGAGCAGCGCCCATGACAGCGCGATGCCGCCGATGACCAGCGAAGCGATCACGAGGCTCATCACGTAGGCGTTCCCGCCCAGCAGGACCGGCACGCCGACATAGGTGGCCGCCAGGACCACGATCAGCAATTTATTGAGTTTCATCCGCGCCTCCCGGCCGCACCGAACAAGCCGTTAGGCATGACAAAGAGAACCAGCAGGAAGAGTCCCATGCCTGCCAGTTCCTGCAGCGCCGAGCTGGCCAGCGTCACCGTCAGCGACTCGGCAATGCCCAGCAGGACCGCGCCGATCAGCACGCCCGGGATCGAGCCGATACCGGCCAGCACGGTGATGATGAAGGCTTTCACGGTCAGCACGCTGCCGGTGGCGGGGCTGATGACGCCGTAGCTGAACAGGGCCACGCCGGCGAACGCCGCCAGCAGGCCGGCCACCAGGAAGGACACCAGTTCGGTGCGGCCCGGGTTGATGCCCATGAGTTTGGCGGCGTCGCGGTTGCTCGAGACGGCGCGCACCGCGCGGCCATACCAGCTGCGCGAGAGCCACCACCACAGGCCCACGATCAGCACGATCGACACGCCGAAGAACAGCACTTCGCTGCGCATGCTGTACAGGTCACCGACGATGAATGCTTCCTGCATCCACGACGAACTGGTGGCGCGCACGTCGGCGCTCCAGATCATCAGCACGAGATTGGTCAGGATCACGCCCACGCCGTAGGTGAGGGTGAGCGAATTGATTTCGCGGTTGGTCTTGATCTTGCCGACCACGAAGTAGAGGAGGGCGGAGGTGAGGCACACGATCAGCACGGCGACAGGGATCGCCATGGCCGGGTTCCAGCCCAGTTTCGTTTCGACCGTGTAGGCGATGTAGGCCGCCAGCAGTACCAGCTCGCCGTGCGCCAGGTTGATCACCTTCATGGCGCCGAACACCAGCGCCAGGCCCAGGGCGATCAGGGCGTAGGAACCGCCCTGCAGCAGCCCGGAGTACACGGACTGCAATATTAATTCCGTCATGTCTGCATTCCATTCGAGTTCATGCGGCGAGAGCGCGGCCGTGGCCACGCTCTCGAACTACGGTACTGCGATTACCAAGGCACGCCAGGGAACTGCGGTTTGCCATTCGCGGAGTCTTTCGGCCACACCAGCACGACCTGCTTGCCCTGGTGCTGGCCCATGCGCTGCACGAAGTTCGGGTTGTCGCCGCCGGCGTTGAACTGTACGCGGCCGATCAGGGTCTGGGCGTCGGTCTTGCGCATTTCTTCGATCACGCCGCCGTTCTTGATGGTGCCCTTGTCGGCCGCGCGTGCGATCGCCTGGAACAACAGCATCGACTGCACGTAGCCGAACTGGCCGAGGTAATCCGGCTCCTTGTTGTGCAGCTTCTTGTAGCCTTCGCCGAATGCCTTGCCTTCCGGCGTGGTGAAGTTCACCGGGAAGGGCAGCACGGCGGTGCCGTACACCTTCGGCATCAGGTCGGGGAAGTCGGCCGCCATCTTCGGCGTGGCCAGCGACCAGACGCCGGCGATCGCCTTCACCGAAGTCGGTTTCAGCACGCGCGCGGCGCGCAGGATGCCGACGTAGTCGTTCTCGTAGCCGACCATGGCGATGAATTCCGAACGGTCTTGCAGCTTGACCTTGTTCAGGATCGGCTTGAAGTCGGTGATGGCCGGATCGAAGGCGTGCATGCCGACCTTGATGCCCTTGGCGCCCAGGGTTTTCTGGACGTCGGTGGCCAGGCCTTCGGTGGCGTCCTTGGTCGAGTAGATGATCGAGACCGACTTCACGCCCAGGTCCGAGATCAGGCCGACCAGCGCCTTCTGGTAGCCGGCGGTGTTATTAATGCGGAAGAAGTTCTTGCGGCCGGCCTGCACCAGGCCGTCGTCGACGCCGCCCGAGGTGATGTAGGCCAGGTTCAGCTTGCCGGCGGCGTCGGACGCAGGCGAGATGTTGTTCGAACCATAGCCGCCGGTGACGGCGACCACGCCTTCGCTGGCCAGCTTTTCGACCGCCGCCACGGCTTTCGCCGGGGCGGATTCATCGTCCACGGTCACCAGCTTGATGGTGTGCTTGCCGTTGGTCTTGTTGAAGACTTCGGCGGCGACGCGGATGCCTTCCTGGGTGCCCATGCCGACGCGCGCCAGCGGGCCAGTCAGGGGGATCTGGACGCCAACTTTAAATTCTTCTGCCTGTACCGTTGCCGCGCCGGTTGCCGCCACGATTGCCAGGACGATGCTTGATGCCTTCTTCATGTCTCCACCTTTTCAGTAATGTTCATGGGGTTTGCTGCAGCCGGTGTTGAATGCACCGGCAAGGTCTTTACTGCCTCTTTCTAATTCTTCCGGCAAGCCGGTCGCCCGGCCGCATCGTGCGGCCCGGTTTGAAAACGGGTGCTGCTCAGCCGAGGTTGCGGCCCATGCTCATTTCGACGCCGCGCACCAGCCGCACCAGGCGCGGGCCGAGGTCCTCGACCAGCTTTTCCTGCGGCAGCAGGAAGGACGGACCGCCGCAATTGAAGGCCATGGTCTTGGCCGGATCGGGGTCGATCAAGGGCACGCCGACGGCGCTGATGTTGGCGTCCCACAGCCCGGAAGACATGCAAAAGCCGCGGTCCTGGTAATCCTTGAAGCCCTGTTCGAGGTCGGCCTTGATCTTCGGCCAACCGGTCTCGGTCTGCAGGCGGATGTGGTCCATCAGGAAGTCGCGGTCGTTCTGCGGCAGGCCGCACAGGTAGGCCTTGCCCATCGCGGTGGTCGCCAGCGGGATACGCGACCCGGCGTCGCGCCGCAAGGTGACGGCCGCACTGCCGCGGCAGGCTTCCACGTACACCATCGACAGCCGGTCGCGGATGCCGATCGCCACGCTGCACTGGGCGTATTCGGCCAGTTCCTGCATGGCGGGGCGGGCGAGTTTACGCACGTCGAGGTTCGCCAGCAGCGTGTAGCCGAGCGCCAGCACGGCGGCGCCCAGCTGGTAGCGGCCCTGGTCGGCGGAATAGGTGAGGTAACCGAGGCGGGTCAATGTGTAGGTCAGGCGCGAGATGGTCGGCTTCGGCATCGCCGTGCGGCGCGCCATCTCGCTGTTGGTGAGATAGGTCTCGCCGGGGCGGAAGCAGCGCAGGATTTCGAGGCCGCGCGCCAGGGCCGTCACGAACTGGCGGTCCTTGGCTGCATCGTCTTCGAATGACTCGATCTCGTGTTGCATGGGTTCCTTCGTTGTCTCGGTGCCCGGCATCTGTGGCCGGGTCTGGTCTGAGCGGATATTCACATAAGCGAAAGAAGCGTGTCAACTGTTTCGTGAAATGGTCGTTCGCAGTGCGAAACAACTTTCAACTTCTCTTATGAGGCGCTGTGCAGAAACATCCGTAAGGCAATCTTTTAGCCTCCGTACATACCCGGAACACGCGATCGATCTGGGCATTTACAGCGCCGCCGAAAATGCGGTATCGTTGATTTCGCTGAAAAATGCAAAACATAATTCCGCACAGCGAAACACAGCAGCGAACCTCACTGCACACCCACAAGGAGACAGGCTTGAACACTTCCGCCGCACCCGCCAGCGTTGCACACACCCGCCACGACGACATCCTGCTGGTCACGATCGACAACCCGCCCGTCAATGCGCTCGGCGTCGACGTGCGGCGCGGCCTGATGACGGCCATCGAAGCGGCCGACGCCGACCCGGCCGTGAAGGCCGTGGTCATCGTCGGCGCCGGCCGCAACTTCCTCGGCGGCGCCGACATCCGCGAGTTCGGCAAGCCGCCGCAAGCGCCCGCGCTGCCGGACGTCTGCAACAGCATCGAAGCTTGCACCAAGCCGGTGGTGGCGGCGATCCACGGCGCGGCCCTGGGCGGCGGCTTGGAAGTGGCGCTCGGCGCGCATTACCGCGTCGCCCTCGGGACGGCGAAACTGGGCTTGCCGGAAGTGCTGCTCGGCCTGTTGCCGGGCGCCGGCGGTACCCAGCGTACGCCGCGCCTGATTGGCGCGCCGGCCGCACTGGAACTGATGCTCAGCGGGCGCCATATCGGCGCCAAGGAAGCGGCGAAGCTCGGCCTGGTCGATAAGCTGGTCGAAGGCGAAGATGCGGCTGCTGCCGGCCTGGCCTATGCGCGCGAACTGATCGCTTCCGGCGCCGCACCGCGCCGCACCAGCGAAGCGAGCGCACTGAGTGACCGCTCGAGCACGCAGGCGGCAATCGACGCCGCCCGCGCCGAGACGTCCAAAAAGGCGCGCGGCCTGTTCTCGCCGCTGAAAATCGTCGATGCCGTGCAGGGCGCGCTTGACCTGCCTTTCGGCGACGGCATGGCGCTCGAACGCAAGCTGTTCCTCGCATGCCTGGACAGCCCGCAGCGCGCCGGCCTGGTGCACGCCTTCTTCGCCGAGCGCGAGGCGGCCAAGGCGCCGGAAACCCGTTCGGCCCAGCCGCGCGCGATTGGCAGCGTCGGCATCGTCGGCGGCGGCACCATGGGCGCCGGCATCGCCGTGGCGGTGCTGGACGCCGGCTTGCCGGTGACGATGATCGAACGCGACGACGAAGCGCTGGCCCGCGGCCGCGCGAATGTCGAGAAGGTCTACGATGGCTTGATCGCCAAGGGCCGCATCAAGGCTGAGGCCAAGGATGCGATCATGGCGCGCTTCAAGGGCAGCAGCAGCTACGATGCGCTCGGCGAGGTCGACCTGGTGATCGAAGCCGTGTTCGAAGACATGGCCGTGAAACAGGCCGTGTTCAAGGAACTCGACCGCGTCTGCAAGCCGGGCGCCGTGCTGGCGACGAACACCTCCTACCTCGACATCGACCAGATCGCAGCCTCCATCTCGCGTCCGCAGGACGTGATCGGCCTGCACTTCTTCTCGCCGGCGAACATCATGAAGCTGCTCGAGATCGTGGTGCCGGCGCAGGTCGCCGCCGACGTCGTCGCCACCGCCTTCGAGCTGGCGAAAAAACTGAAAAAGACCGCGGTGCGCGCCGGCGTCTGCGACGGCTTCATCGGCAACCGCGTGCTGGCCGTGTATGGCGCCGCCGCCCAGGCCATCATGGAGGACGGCGCTTCGCCCTGGCAGATCGACAAGGCGGTGCGCGACTTCGGCTATCCGATGGGACCCTTCCAGGTCTCCGACCTGGCAGGCGGCGACATCGGCTGGGCCACGCGCAAGCGCCGCGCCGCCACCCGCGATCCAAAGGCGCGCTACGTGCAGATCCCGGACCGCATCGCCGAGCGCGGCTGGTTCGGCCAGAAGACCGGCCGCGGCTACTACCTGTACCCGCAAGGCGCGCGCATCGGCACGCCGGACCCGGAAGTCGAAGCGATCATCGACGCCGAACGCCAGCGCGCCGGCATCACCCCGCGCAGCTTCACCGACGAGGAAATCGTGCGCCGCTACCTGGCCGCGATGATCAACGAAGGCGCGAATGTCGTGCACCAGAAGATCGCGCTGCGTCCGCTCGACGTCGACGTCACTTTTGTCCATGGCTACGGCTTCCCGCGCTACCGCGGCGGCCCGATGCATTACGCCGACACAGTCGGCCTCGACAAGATCCTGGCCGATATCCAGGAGTTCGCGAAAGAAGACCCGCTGTTCTGGCAGCCGTCGCCGCTGCTGGTCGACCTGGTCGCGCGCGGCGAGAAGTTCGCCAGCCTGAATAAATAACATACCCGGAAAACCCACAGGAGACTCGCCATGCGCGAAGCCGTCATCGTTTCAACCGCCCGCACGCCGCTGACCAAGGCGCACCGCGGCGAATTCAACATCACTTCCGGCCCGGAACTGGCCGCCTTCGCCGTACGCGCCGCCGTCGAGCGCGCCGGCATCGACCCAAGCCTGATCGAGGACGCGATCCTCGGCTGCGGCTACCCGGAAGGCACGACGGGGCGCAACGTCGCGCGCCAGACCATCATCCGCGCCGGCTTGCCGATCACGATCGCCGGCACCACGGTGAACCGCTTCTGCGCCTCGGGCCTGCAGGCGATCGCCATCGGCGCCGGCCGCATCATCGTCGACGGCGCCCCTGCCGTGATCGCCGGCGGCGTCGAATCGATCTCGCAGATCCGCACCCGTGACAGTGGCGACTCGGGCATGGACCCATGGATTTTGGAGAACAAGCCGGCGCTCTACATGCCGATGATCGAGACCGCGGACATCGTCGCCGCGCGTTACGACATCTCGCGTGAGGCGCAGGACCGCTTCTCCGCGGAGAGCCAGCGCAAGACCGAAGAAGCGCAGCTGGCCGGCCGCTATGCCGAAGAGATCGTCGCCTGCACCACCACCATGGCGGTGACCGACAAGGAAACCAAGGCGGTCACCAAGCGCGAAGTCACCGTCAGCGAAGACACCTGCAACCGCCGCGGCACCACCTACGAAGGCCTGGCCAAGCTGGCGCCGGTGATGGGCGAAGGCCATTTTGTGACCGCCGGTAATGCTTCGCAGCTGTCGGACGGCGCCTCGGCCTGCGTCATGATGGAAGCGAAGGAAGCCGAGCGCCTCGGCCTGACCCCGCTTGGCGCCTTCCGCGGCATGGCTGTGGCCGGCTGCGAGCCGGACGAAATGGGCATCGGCCCGGTGTTCGCGGTGCCGAAACTGCTGGCGCGGTTTGGCTTGAAAGTGGAAGACATCGACCTGTGGGAGCTGAACGAAGCCTTTGCGTCGCAGGCGATCTACTGCCAGCAAACGCTCGGCATTCCGGATGAACGCCTGAACGTCAACGGCGGCGCGATTTCGATCGGCCACCCGTTCGGCATGACCGGCGCGCGCCTGGCGGGCCACATCCTGCTGGAAGGCCGGCGTCGTAAAGCGAAGTATGCCGTCGTCACGATGTGCATCGCCGGCGGCATGGGCGCGGCCGGCCTCTTCGAGATTTTCTAACAGGATCGCATTTAAGGAATCCCATGGACCTGAATTTCACCCCGCAAGAAGAAGCCTTCCGCGCCGAAGTGCGCGCCTTCCTGGCCGAGAAGCTGCCGGCGCGCCTGTCCAATAAAGTCGCTGAAGGCCAGCACCTGAGCAAGGCCGACATGGAAGAGTGGCACGCCATCCTCAACGAGCGTGGCTGGCTGGCGAACCACTGGCCCGAGGAATACGGCGGCCCGGGCTGGAGCGCCGTCGAAAAATTCATCTTCGAGAACGAGAGCGCCATTGCCCACGCGCCGCGTATCGTGCCCTTCGGCGTCAACATGCTCGGGCCGGTGCTGATTAAGTACGGCAATGAAGCGCAGAAGGCCTACTGGCTGCCGCGCATCCTGAACGGCGACGACTGGTGGTGCCAGGGTTATTCGGAACCGGGCGCCGGTTCGGACCTGGCGGCCGTGAAAACCACCGCCGTACGCGGCACCGACGCCCAGGGCGAGCACTACATCGTCAATGGCCAGAAGACCTGGACCACGCTCGGCCAGCATGCCAACATGATCTTCTGCCTGGTGCGCACCGACCGCGAAGCGAAGAAGCAGTCCGGCATCAGCTTCCTGCTGATCGACATGAACTCGCCCGGCATCGAGGTGCGTCCGATCATCACGCTCGACGGCGAGCATGAAGTCAACGAAGTGTTCTTCACCGACGTGCGCGTGCCGCTTGAGAACCTGGTGGGCGAGGAAAATGCCGGCTGGACCTGCGCCAAGTACCTGCTGACCTACGAGCGCACCAACATCGCCGGCGTCGGCTTCTCGGTGGCGGCGCTGGCGCGCTTGAAAAAGATCGCCGCGCGCCAGACGCGCAACGGCAAGCCGCTGCTGGAAGACCCGTCGTTCGCGTCGCGCCTGGCGCGCGTCGAGATCGACCTCGAGAACATGAAGACGACCAACCTGCGCGTGATCGCGGCGGTGGCCGGTGGCGGCGTGCCCGGTGCGGAAAGTTCGATGCTCAAGATCCGCGGCACCGAGATCCGCCAGGAGATCACTTCGCTGGCGCGCCGTGCGATGGGCGTGCATGCGCGGCCGTTCAGCCAGGACATGCTCGACGCCGACTACCAGGGCGAGCAGTTCGGCCCGGACTTCGCGGCCGCCGCTTCGGCCCAGTACTTCAACAACCGCAAGCTGTCGATCTTCGGCGGCTCCAACGAGATCCAGAAGAACATCATCTCGAAGATGATCCTGGGCCTGTAAGGGGTAGCAGATATGAACTTTGAACATACCGAAGAACGGCGCATGCTCGCCGACAGCCTGAACCGCTTCATCGCCGAGCGCTATGGCTTCGAAACCCGCAACAAGATCGCGGGCAGTGCCGAGGGTTATTCGCCCGAGATGTGGAACCACTTCGCCGAACTGGGCGCCATCGGCGTGCTGATGCGCGAGGAAGATGGCGGCTTCGGCGGGGCCGGTTTCGACATCGCCGTCGTCTTCGAAGCGCTGGGCCGCGGCCTGGTGGTCGAGCCGCTGCTGGCTTCCGCCGTGCTGGCGGGCGAAGCGATCGCCGCCGCCGGCAGCGAGGCGCAGCGCGGCCTGTTGGAAGGCATCGCCGACGGCAGCACGATCGCCAGCTTCGCCCACGACGAGCCGGATACGCATTACGAACTGGCGCGCGTTGGCCTGATGGCCACACGCCAGGGCGAGGGCTGGGTGCTGAATGGCGTGAAATCGACCGTGCCGCTGGGCGAACAGGCGGCGGTCTTCGTCGTCTCGGCGCGCACCGCCGGCGCGGTCGACGACGAAGCCGGCATCTCGCTGTTCCTGGTCCCGGCCGGTACGGCCGGCGTGACGGTACGCGGCACGCCGACCATCGACGGCGGCCACGTGGCCGAGCTGCGCTTCGAAGACGTGCTGCTGGAAGGCGGCGCGCTGCTGGGCGCCGAGGGCGAAGGCTTTGCCACGCTCGAACGCGCGACCGGGCGCGGCATCCTGGCGCTGTGCGCGGAGGCCCTGGGCGCGATGGAAGCGGCCAAGGCGGCCACGCTCGACTACCTGCGCACCCGCAAGCAGTTCGGCGTCCCGATCGGCAGCTTCCAGGCGCTGCAGCACCGCATGGCCGACCTGCTGCTGGAAATCGAGCAGGCGCGTTCCGCCGTCATCAACGCCGCCGCCGCGCTGGACGCGGACCGGATCACGCGCGAGCGCGCCCTGTCCGCCGCCAAGATGAGCATCGGCCGCATCGGCACGCTGGTGGCCGAGGAATGCATCCAGCTGCATGGCGGCATCGGCATGACCTGGGAACTGCCGCTGGCACACTACGCCAAGCGCCTGGTGATGATCGATCACCAGCTGGGCGATGAAGACCATCACCTCGAGCGCTACATTGCCTTGGGACGGCAGGCCGCATGAGCGGGCTGCTGATCCGCACTGAAGGCGCGGTGCGGGTGCTGGTCAACAGCAACCCGGCCGCACGCAATGCGATCACGCCGGCGCTGTACGACGCCTTGCCGGCGGCGCTGGAAGAAGCCGCTGCCGATCCGGCGGTCGGCGCCATCGTCTTCACCGGCGACGGCGACTTCTTTTGCGCCGGCGGCGATTTGCGCCAGCTGGCCACGCGGCGCGACCTGAGTGTGCCCGAACGGCTGGACAAGATCGGGCGCCTGCACGCGCAGATTCGCGCGCTCCAGGCCTGCCCGAAGCCGGTGATCGCGGCGGTCGAGGGCGGTGCGGCCGGCGCCGGCATGTCGCTGGCGCTGGCTTGCGACCTGGTCGTCGCTGCCGAGAATGCCTTCTTCACGATGGCGTATGTGAAGGTGGGCCTGAGTCCGGACGGCGGCGCCACGGCCTTCCTGTCCGAATTCCTGTCGCGCCAGCAGATGATGGAGCTGTGCCTGCTGGGCGAGCGGATTCCGGCCGAGCGCCTGCATGCGCTGGGCGTGGTGAACCGGCTGGTAGCGAAAGGCAGCGCGCTGGCCGAAGCCTTGACGCTGGCCGAACGCATCGCCGGCGGGCCAGCGAATGCCGCCGCGCGCATCAAGCGCCTGTGCGCCCATGCCGGCCACGCCAGCCTGGACCAGCAGCTCGACCTGGAAGCGCAGCTGATGGCCGAATCGCAGGGCGACGACGAGGCGCAGGAAGGCATCAACGCCTTTTTCGAGAAACGCGCGCCGGATTTCGCCGCCTTGCGCGGTAAGAAATAAGAATACGGCCGGGCGCCACGGTGCCCGGCGATACTGGAGACACATCGTGACAAACAAATCCTCCCTGCCGCTGGCCGGCGTGCGCGTCCTCGACCTGTCGCGGGTGCTGGCCGGACCCTGGTGCGCCATGGTGCTGGGCGACATGGGCGCCGAGGTGATCAAGGTCGAGCATCCGCAGCGCGGCGACGATACGCGCGACTGGGGTATGCGCGTCGGCGACACCGAGACGGCTTACTTCAACAGCGTCAACCGCAACAAGCGTTCGGTTTGCCTCGACCTCAAGACCCCGGAAGGCCAGCAGATCGCGCGCGATTTGATCCGCAAGAGCGACGTCGTCATCCAGAATTTCAAGTTCGGCGACATCGAGCGCCTCGGCCTCGGCTACGACGAACTGGTGAAAGAGCAGCCGGGCCTGATCTACTGTTCCATCACCGGCTACGACCGCACCGGACCGGAAGCGGCGCGTCCCGGCTACGACCTGGTGATCCAGGGCGAGGCCGGCCTGATGGCCCTGAACGGCGAGCCGACCCAGCCGCCGCTGAAGTTCGGCGTCGCCGCGGTCGACATGATGACCGGCATGTACGCGGCGCAGGGCGTGCTGGCGGCGCTGTTCGACCGCGAACGCACGGGACTGGGCCGCCACGTCGGCATGGCCCTGTTCGATTGCGGCCTGATGATCACGGCCTACTATGGCCTGGAAGCGCTCTTGCGCGGCAACGACCCGCCGCGCTACGGCAACGCGCACCCGTCGATCATGCCGTATGGAGTCTACGAAGCCGAGGACGGCCCGCTGGTGATCGCGGTCGGTAATAACAGCCAGTACCTGCGCTTTTGCACCGAGGTCATCGAACGGCCGGACCTGGCCAGCGACGAGCGCTTCAAGACCAATCTCGAGCGCACCAAACACCGCGAGGAACTGGCGCCGCAGCTGCGCGCGGCGGTCGCGGCGCGCAAGCGCAAGGACCTGCTCGAACGGATGAGCCAGGTCGGCATTCCCTGCGGCGAAGTGGCCGGCCTGCACGAGGCGATGACCTCGAAGCGCGCGGTCGATTCGGGGCTGGTGACGCAGATGGCGCATCCGGTGGCCGGGACGGTCGACGTGATGGCTTCGCCGTATCGCTTCAATGGCGAGCGCCTGCCGGTGCGCAGCGCGCCGCCGACGCTGGGGGAGGGGACGGGGCAGGTGCTGGCGGAGCTGCTGGGGCTGTCGGAAGAGAAGTTGCAGGGCTTGAAGGAACGCGGCGTCGTTTAACATCGAGGCCGCGTTGGTGTGGGCGGTGTATGGCGGGCATGCCCGCCGGTTCGCGCCGATGTGAACCGCGATACATGCGCCGTCGAAACGCCGCACATTCCGCCCGCCAACACCCCAAATTATTTGTTCCTGTCGCGCTTTAACTCCCGCGCACCGCGGCCTAGAGTGAATGGACGTCGTCCGTTCATGGGAGCCGCATCATGTCTTCACGTCCGTTTTTTCCGGCCGTCATCGTCACGCTGTTGACGGCCTGTATGTCGGCCACGGCGGTCCAACCGCGCGCCGATCTGCTCGGTACGGCGGTGCCGGCGAGCGCCGCGACCCGTGTCGTCAATCTCGGTGCGGATACGCATTATGTAAATGTCGTTGCCGGCGATACCATTCGCTTCGTGAACGGTTCCGGCGAGTTCGGCTGGAGCTTCAACGTCAGCCCGATCGTGCAAGTGTTCGACCTGAACCAGGTGGCGCCAAGCGGTGCGCTGGGCCACGAGGTGCGCGTGTATGTGCTGCCCGATCCGCGCTATTCCGAGCGGACCGAGTTCAACAGCCACGACCGCCAGGACGCGCGCGCCCCGGCGGTGATTCGCTGACGCTACCGCTTATTTACCCGCGTTCAAGGCACGCAAGAACTGCCCCTTGATCTTGCCGCCCTCGACCGTGCCCAGGATGACGTTGGCGATGGTGCCGCCCTTGCTGTCCAGGCCGTCGATGTCGTTCGGGTTGTACATCGCCGGCAGGGAAGTAAACGCCTTTTCCATCTGGCCGCGGATGGCGGTGGCGTCGGTCGTGGTGCCGGCCAGTTTCATGGCGGCCACGGTCGCGTGCACGGCCGAATAGTTCAGGCTGATCTCCGTGCTCGGGTCCTTGCCGGGATTCAGTTTGCGGTAGCGCTCGGTAAAGGCGACCGCTTCCGGACGGGTGTCGTTTGCCAGCGGCATCACGCCGATCGCGCCTTCCAGCGGTGCGATGCCGCCGACCACTTTCGCCATTTCATCGAGCTTGGCCTGGTCGAGCACGATGAAGCCGCCCTTGAAGCCCAGTTCGCGCGCCTGCTTGGCCACCAGCGCAGTCGGTTCCGAAGCGCCGCCGATGAACATGACGTCCGGCTTCGACTGCATCGCCCGCGAGACGCCGCTGTAGAAATCGGTCGCCTTGTTGTACGACATCGGGTTTTCCGCGACGATCTTGCCGCCGGCGGCTTCCCAGGCCGGCTTGAAGGCGGCCGACCAGGCTTTGGCGTAGTCGTGGTCGGCCTGGACCATGGCGACGTTCTTGCCGAAGCGTGTCATCATCGCCTTGGTGAACGGCGCGATGTAGCCGGTGAAGTCGGGCGGGATGCGGATGGTGAGCTTGTTGCCGCGCTCGGTCACCTGCGGCAGGCTGGTATAGGCCAGCAGCAGCAGGTTCGAGCGCTCGTTCATGCCCTGCACCGCGAACACGCCGCCCGAGTGCGGCACCAGCACGGCCGCGGTCTTGTGCTGCTGCACCAGGCGCTGGACGTTGATGCCGGTTTCGGCCGGGTTGTACTTGTCGTCGAGGGCCACGATCTCGACCTTGTAGTTCTTGCCGCCGATCTGCAGCGGCTTGGCATTGATCTCGGCGGCGGCCATTTCCATGCCACTGAGAACGTTCTTGCCATAGAGGGCGGCGCCGCCGGAGAGCGGACCGGAGTAGCCGATCTTGATGACTTCCTGGGCCTGGGCGGCGCCGGTGGCGAATGCCATGGCGGCGGCGGCCGCGGCCAGCAGGGTACGGCGGGTGAATTTGGCTTGCACTTTCATTTTTGCGTCTCCTAAGTTCTACTTGTTGTGGTTGCTACTGGGGTGGGTTGGCGTCTGTGCGCCACGGGTCTATGCCCCGATATACGCCTTGCGCACTTGCGCGTTATTCAATAACTCGTCGCGGCCACCTTCCATCACGATGTGACCCTGTTCGATCACATACGCGCGGCTGGCGATGTTCAGTGCTGCATACGCGTTCTGCTCGGCCAGCAGCACCGTGGTGCCGGCCTTGTTGATGCGCGCGATCACCTCGAACATCTGTTTCACCACCAGCGGCGCGAGACCCAGCGAGGGTTCGTCCAGTAGCAGCGCCTTCGGCCGGCCCATCAGCGCGCGGCCGATCGCCACCATCTGCTGCTGGCCGCCGGAGAGCGAGCCGGCCGGCATGTCCTTTTTCTCGTGCAGGATCGGGAACAGGCCGAACACTTCCTCGAGCGACTTTTTCGTCCCTGCCGCATCGCGCCGGTGCACGTAGGCGCCCAGCGTCAGGTTCTTCAGCACCGACATGCCGGGGAAGAGCTTGCGCCCTTCCGGGCAGTGCACCAGCCCGTCGGCCACGATCTGCGAAGGCTTGCGCCCGACCAGTTCGTGGTTGCCGAAGCGGATGCTGCCCGTGCTGGCGCGCTGCAAGCCGCTCATGGTAAGGAAGATCGAGCTTTTGCCGGCGCCGTTGGAGCCGAGCAGCACCACCAATTCGCCTTCGTCGGCATGGATCGAGACGTCGTGCAGGGCGCGGAAACTGCCGTAGGAGAGCGAGACCTTGTCAAGCCGCAACATGTTCGCTCCCCAGGTAGGCTTCGATCACGACCGGGTTAACGCGGATTTCGGCGGGCGTGCCGGCGGCGATCTTTTCGCCGTAGTTAAGGACCAGGATCTGGTCGGCGAGGTTCATGATCATGTCCATCTTGTGTTCGATCAGGCAGACGGTCAGCCCGCTGGCGGCCATCTTGCGGATCAGGTTCGCCAGGCCCACCGTCTCTTCGGGATTGACGCCGCCGGCCGGTTCGTCCAGCAGCAGCAGGGTCGGATCGGTCGACAGCGCCAGCGCAAAGGCGACGCGCTTCCTTTCCTCCTGCGAGATGTCGCCGGCGATGCGGTTTTCCACGTGGCCCAGGCCGACGAAATCGAGCGCCGCGCGCGCCTTGTCGCGGCAGATGCGCTCCTCTTCCTTCAGGCGTTTCGAGCCGAGGATGACGTCGAGCAGGCCAGATTGCGTGCGCAGGCGGTGGCCGACGATCAGGTTGTCGAGCACGGTCGCGGTATCGAACAGGGTCGTCGACTGGAAGGTGCGCGCCATGCCGAGCCGCGCCACCTGGTCGGCGCGCAATCCGGTGACATCGCGGCCGTCGAAGGTCACCTTGCCCGAGGTCGGGGCGATGGCGCCGCTGACCAGGTTGAAGAAGGTGGTTTTACCCGCGCCGTTCGGGCCGATGATGGCGTTGATCGTGCCGCGCTCAAAACGAACGCTGACGTCGTTGACGGCCGCCAGGCCGCCAAAGCGCTTGGTGAGCGAATCGATTTCAAGCATGGGTCGCTCCTTTCGCGGTGGTGAGCGGCGCGACGGCCGGCGCCGCAACAGGCGCCGCCGCTAATGCTTCCTTGCGACGTTTGCGGTTCATGTAGGTGCCGACGATCCCGTACGGCAGGAAGATCACCAGCAGCACCAAGAGCGGCCCGAAGACGACGAAGCGGTAATCCTGCAGCACCTGCAGGTACTGGGTCAGCCAGGGCACGCCGATCGCGCCGAGCAGCGGGCCGAGCAGGGTGCCGATGCCGCCGACCAGCATGTACATCGTCATGTCGAAGGTATGCTCGACGCTGGCCACGCCGGGGCCGATGAAGCGCACGAAGCCCGCGTACAGGCCGCCGGCCAGGCCCGAGAAGAACACCGAGAGCATGAACGCGAGCAGCTTGTTGCGCATCAGGTTGATGCCGAGCGCCTGCGCCAGGTCGTCGCCGTTGCGGATCGCCATGAAGGTGCGCCCCAACAGCGAGCGCACGATGCGGTGCATGATCCAGAGACTCAGTACGAGGAACAACAGCACCAGGTAGTACTGCGGGCGCGGCGCCGAAAAATCGATGCCGGCGATCGACTCCGGCGCCGGGATGCCGATGATGCCGACCGTGCCGTGGGTCAGGCTTTCCCATTTCTCGATCACGAGGTACATGATGTAGCCGACGCACAGGGTGAAGATCGAGAAGAAGTGGGTCTTCAGGCGCAAGGACACCAGGCCGACGAAAAAGCCGAGGAAGGCGGCGACCACGCCGGACAGGGCGAACGCGATCCAGAACGGCACCTGGTGGTCCACCGTCAGGATGCCGACCGTGTAGGCGCCGACGGCCATGAAGCCGCTGTGCGCCAGGTTGTACTGGCCGGTATAGCCGGTGATCAGGTTCAGGCCGATGGTGGCGATGGCGTAGATGTACGCCGTCGACATCACGGTCAGGTGGTAGTCGTTCCCGGCCAGGAAGGGAAACAGCAGGGCCAGCACCAGCAGCAGGCTCCAGCCGACGGTTGGGTTGAACAATTTCATCAGTGGGCCCCCTTGGCGAACAGGCCTTGCGGGCGCACCGACAGGATCAGCACCAGGATCGCGAAGGCGATGATGTCCTTGTAGTCGGTCGAGATGTAGAAGGCGCCGAAGGCTTCGGCAAAGCCGAGGATCAGGCCGCCGACGATCGCGCCCGGCACGCTGCCCATCCCACCGAGCACGATGATGACGAAGGCCTTGGTGATCACCAGGTTGCCCATCGAGGTGTAGACCAGGTTGATCGGCGCATACAGCACCGCGGCCACGCCGGCCAGCGCGCCGGCGATGGCGAAGGTGAGCATCGCCACGCGGGTGGCGTCGATGCCGACCAAGGCCGCGCCTTCGCGGTTCTGCGCCATGGCGACGATGGTCGCGCCGGTGATCGTCTTCTTCAGGAACAGCTGCAGCAGGGCGACCAGCAGGAACGCCGCGGCGATGATCAAGAGGCGCTGCGCCGGTAACGTAAGCCCGCCGAATTCGAGCAGCTGGTTGTACGGCGTCTCCATGCGGTGGAAGTCCGCACCCCAGATCGCCTGGGCGCCGGCTTCCAGGAACAGCAGGATGCCGATCGAGGCGATCATGTGGTGCAGGTAGGGGGCCTTGCGCAGCGGATGGAACACCAGGCGTTCGGACAGCACCGAGATCAGCGCGACCACGACGGCGGCGCCGAGCATGCCCCACCAGTAGCCGAGGCCCAGCTTGTTCATGATGAAAAAGGCCGAGTAGGCACCCGCCATGTAAAAGGCGCCGTGGGCGAAGTTCGGCACGTGCAGGATGCCGTAGACGAGCGTGAGCCCGAGTGCGACCAGGCTGTAGACCCCGCCCAGGGTCAGCCCGTTGAGGACTTGTTGCAGGAAAAGCTCCAAAATCGTGTCTCCATTATTGGTGTGATCGTTTTTTGATTTGGATGCTGCCGGCGAGGCACATAATTACCGCATGACGGCACCTCGTGGCATGGAACGGATGAGGGAGGAGAAGGCGGGGCCACAGTAGGTTGAGCTACAGGACAGGGCCGCACGGGCAAGGCTGCCCGCGTTTATATTCGCCAACACATGATGCGTGAACATGCGACTCCTCGGCAGTAGATGCGCACGCGGCGCACCAGGTGGATTCAGCGATTTGGTTTTGCTACGCGAAACTGCAGGGTGTAAAATGGAACGAAAAAAGGATACGATAATTTCAGGTGAGTAGCAACGTTTTGTTGTCTGTACACAATCGTGGCAAACATAAGGCGAAGTGCCGCGTGTTGATGATTGTGTATTGATACAGCTCATCTGCCAGTACGGCAAGGGCAGTGTGCCATGCCTTGCGTTCCGCGGCAAAGCCTCTTTCAGAAGGCAAGCCGGCTTCACAACGTCCACACCGGGATCCATCCATGCAAGCGAACGACACCAATACGGCCGGGTCCGATCCTGGAGGCGAAGACATCCTTGATCCTGCGCGCAAGAACGAGGAGCGCTATTTCATCACGGCGCTGGCGCGCGGGCTCGAGGTGCTGTCGTGCTTCCGCTCGGCCGACAAGGGCCTGACCAACCAGCAGATCGCCGAGCGCTGCGGCCTGCCGAAATCGACTGTCACCCGTTTTACTTATACGCTCACGCGCCTGGGCTACCTGGTGCAGGAAAGCGGCGGGCGCTTCGTGCTCGGCACCGCCACCCTGGGCCTGGGCAGCGCGATGCTGGCGCGCCTCGACATCCGCCAGATGGCGCGTCCGATGATGCAGGAACTGGCCGATTTTTCCGGCACCACGGTCTCGATCGCGGTGCGCGACCGGCTCTCGATGATCACCGTCGAAGTCTGCCGCAGCACGGCGGCGCTGGCGCTGTCGCTGCAGGTCGGCTCGCGCATGCCGCTGGCGGTGTCGGCGATCGGCCGCGCCTACCTGGTGCGGGCCAGCGAGCAGGAAAAGCGCGACATCCTGGCGCGCTACCAGGAACTCGACGAGATGGCCTATAAAGCGCTGGTCGAGGCGATCGCCCGCGGCACGCGCGACTACGCGCAATATGGCTGCACCACTTCCTTCGGCGAGTGGCAGAAGGACGTCAACGGCATCGCCGCCGGCTTCTATCCGATCGGCGGCAACCAGCTGATGTCGATCAACTGCGGCGGACCGTCCTCGAGCGTGTCGCAGGAATTCCTGCTCGACGAGGTACGCCCGCGCCTGATCGAGATTGCGGCAAGGCTGGAGTCCTAGGATGGCGTCGCAGGCGTTCGGGTGACCATGACTCCTTTCGCGGGCCGGCTTGCCTCATCCTGCAAAACGTTCTCGTCATTTTGGTGTCCAAGAGGGGAAGCTCCGACGACAAGGACGGTGGAGGACATGCCATGGCTGACGCTACCGATCATGAGAAGCAATTGCTCAAGCTTGAAATCGAAAAGCATGCGCACGAACGCTGGTGGCAAGAAGACGAACTGGTCAATCAGCGGACGACCTGGCTCCTGACCACGCAGGCAGTGCTCGGCACTGCCTACGGATTCCTGCTGTATCGAATTGCAGAGGTGAGATACAGTTTCGCGGATCCCCCCGTCGCCAATGCCGCGCATTACATCGATGTGCTGTTGATGCTGACGCATTTTTTGGCCGTGATCGGCATCGGAAGCGCGACCATGTCCATGGCGGGCATTTTCGCGGCTTGCCGCGCCCAATATGCCTTGCGCAACAATTCGCCCTTCCTGGGGGTGACGCCGGGGACGACGGCGGTAGGCCAGCTCGTCGCCGTCGGAACCCCCGTCCTGTTCATCATGGCATGGATTGGGAGCTTCCTGTTAACGTGGCTGGTTTCCGATTGGACGCCCGGTCGCTGAGCGCATCTACGGCCGTTACGCTATAGCCGGCCGGTCGTCATGCCCTGGCCGATCGCGCGGTAGTCCTGACCCTAGCGCCGGAGCCTCGCCAGCGGCGCCGCCAGCACGCGCCGCGCGACCGCGGCATCCACCCGCATGACACGCATGAAGATCCTGGCGGCGCTCTCTCCGAAGACGGCGCGGATGAGCTGCGCGCGGTAGACCAGCGTCGACATCCGCCCGTCGCACCGGGCATAGCGCTGCCCGGCGTCATAGGATGGGCTATCGGGCACCGGAAGGGTCCCGAGATTTCAATGTGGTCATGGGCGAACGGTTTTTCATGGCGTGGTCGTCGAGGAAGTGGGCCAGCGCGTCATTACAAATGAAACCCGCTCCCGTATCCAGTGCCGTCCCTGTAAGAATCGTTACCAAACGTCTCAATCCATCTCAGGCGGAGGCCATGCGCCCGGCATCCAGTTGCGCGACCAGCTGCGCCAGCGGCACCGGGCGGTGGTACAGGAAGCCCTGCATGCAGGCGTCGCCGTGCTCGGCCAGGTAGCGCGCCTGCGCCTGGGTTTCGATGCCTTCGGCCACCACGCGCAATCCCAGGTGGCCGGCCATCGACAGGATCGACTGCACGATCGCGGTATCGTTGCGGTCGCCAGGGGTATTGTCCATGAAGCCCTTGTCGATCTTGAGTTCGTGCAGCGGCATCTTGCTGAGGTAGGCCAGGTTCGAGTAGCCGGTGCCGAAGTCGTCGATCGAGAAGCGCACGCCCAGGCCGGCCAGTTCGTGCATGCGCGCGATGGTCTGGCCGATGTCTTCGATCAGCAGGCCTTCGGTGACTTCGAAGATGAACTGCTGCGGCGCGGCGCCGGTTTCCGCCAGGATGGCGCTCACTTGGCGCACGAAGTCGGGCTGGCGGAACTGCAGCGGACTGACGTTGATCGACAGCGGCAGCGGGTGGCCGGCGCGCTCCAGGGCGAGCGAGGCGGCGCAGGCCTGGCGCAGCGCCCAGGTGCCGAGCGCGACGATCATGCCGCTCGATTCCGCCACCGGGATGAACACGTCGGGCCGCACCCAGCTGCCGTCCGCGCGCTGCCAGCGCATCAGGAGCTCGGCGCCGACCGGCGCGCCGTCGCGGTCGACCTGCAACTGCAGGTGCATCGCCAGTTCGCCGCGTTCCAGCGCCTGCGCCAGGTCGCGCTCGAGCATCAGCTTGTGCTGGGCCTCGGCCAGCATGGCGCTTTCGTACAGGACGACGCCGTTGCGTCCGGCCGCCTTGGCGTGGTACATCGCGGTGTCGGCGGCGCGCAGCAGGTCGGGCGCGCTCGCTCCCGGATGGGGTGGCAGGGCGACGCCGATGCTGGCCGTGACCAGGCAGGGCTGGCCTTCCAGGTCGAGCGGCGCGGCCAGCGCGCGGCTGACCCGGCCGGCCACGTCCAGTGCGCGGCGGGTGGCGCCGGCGCTGTCGAGGTCGAGTCCCTCGAGCAGGACCACGAATTCGTCGCCGCCGATGCGCGCCACGGTGTCGCCCGGGCGCACTGCCTGCGCCAGGCGCGCCGCGGCATGCCCGAGCAGGGCGTCGCCCACCGCATGGCCGCGCGCATCGTTGACGTTCTTGAAGTTGTCGAGGTCGAGGTAGAGCACGGCGCCGGGCGCGCCTCCACTCCTGGCGGCGGCGAGGACGGTGTCGAGTCGCTCCATGAAGTAACGCCGGTTCGGCAGTCCGGTCAGGACGTCGTAGAAGGCGAGGCGGTGGATCGCGTCAGCCGCCGTGCGCCGTTCGGTGATGTCGCGGCCGACGACCACCCAGTGGCTGGCTTGCTCGCCGGCGTGCGCGAACGGCACCGCCTCGAGCTCGACCCAGAAGGCGTCGCCGTCGCCCGTATAGATCATCAGTTCGGCATTGCAGGGTTGGCCGGCGCCCATCGCCGCGAGAATGCGCGCCAGTACCGCCGGATCGGTGTCCGGCCCGCGCAGCAGGTGCAGGCTGCGCCCGACCACCTGGTCGCGGGCGTAGCCGGTGCGGCGCAGGAAGGCGTCGTTGACGAAGGTGATTGGCTGGAATGTGCCCGAACTTGTGCCCGAACTTGTACCCGCATGCGGACCCGGATTGCCGCTGGCCCGCGTGATCAGCACCATGTCGTTCAGGCGCGACACCGCCGCCGAAGTCAGCTCCAGTTCTCCCAGCGAGCGTGCCAGTCCCTTGAGGAGGGTGGTACAGGTGATCGTCAGCATCAGGCCGATGGTGGCGTAGTTCAGTGCCGCGACCACCGAGGATTTGAAGGGTTCATGCTCCCAGCCGGGCACGTTCAGGCCGACGTGGCCGACCGTGCCGAGCGCGACCAGCGAGACGGCGCCGAGCGCCAGCGCCAGCAGGGCCGGACGCAAGCTCAGCAGGATGGCCGCGATCAGCGGCGGCCCCAGCAGGTAGCTCAGGCTGGCCGGCCCGACGAACAGCATCAGCACGATTCCGAGCAGGTAGATCACCGCCAGGAAGTGAAACACCCGCGCTTCGTACGACAGGCGTTGCAGGCGCCAGATCGCGAAGATCCAGAGCAGGGCGACGGTGTCGGCAAGCACCACCGGCCACATCCCCACCTGGAGCAGGAAAGGGATGATCGTGAGCGTCGAGGCGGTGCCGCCGATCAGGACGACGACCAGCAGGGAAGAAAAAATGCGCTCGCGCCAGCCGGCGAAATCGTTGACAGTGACCATGCGTCGGTTGCAATGTACGCCACGAGAGCGCGGCGGTACTCGGTTCATTGGAACTGAGAATGATAAATTGCCTAGACGTAACTGTCACGACATTTCCGCCTGGCGCAGCGCATTGCGTCCACAGAAGATGCGTGGTGTTGTTTCGTGCTGCTAATATCCGGCGTCGAGCTGGGTTGCCGTCAGGGCCTTCATCACCGCGAACACGCCGCTCGCGCGCAGGATGCGCCGCTCGCCCACCACCAGGTCGCATTCGGCAAAAGCGACGCGCGCGCCGATGCGGCCGATGCGCACCCGGGCTTCGAGCCAGTCGCCGGGCCGGGCGGCGTCGAGGAAGTCGGTGCCGAGGTTGACCGTCACGAACGAGTTGCGCCCTTCGCAGGACATCTGCAAGCCCAGGCCGAGGGCGGAATCGGCCAGGCTGGCCAGCATGCCGCCGTGGACGATGCCGCGCATGTTGGCATGGCGTTCAGTCATCTGCATGGCGATCGTGATCGCCTCGCCGTCGCGCCGGCAGTACAGGTCGCCCAGGCTGGCCATGTAGGGGCCGCCCCGCTTGAGGCGTTCGAATCCTTGCGGCACACTGCCGCCGTTCTGTTGTGGTGTCATGTTCACTCGTGTTGCTGAAAAAGATACGGCGGCCCGAAGGCCGCCGTGCGTGCTGCATCTTACCCGCATCGTACCTGATGCGGGCCGGAGCCCGTCATCAGAACATGTGCATGATGCCGGCCGTGGCGCGGTTGGCCGAGTCGCTGCCCGGGGTGACGATGCCCTGCGCCAGGTTGATGATGCCGGCGCCGAAGCCCGCCGCCGTGCCCGAGGCCAGGTCGACCACGTTGCTGGTGTTGGCGCGGCTGTACGCGGTGTAGAACGTGGTGCGCTTGCTCAGCGCATAGCGCGCGATCAGGTGGTACTGCTGCGAATCTTCGTTGAGGCGGTCGCCGTAGCGCTTGGTGTGGTAGACCGCGCCGGTCAGGGTCAGGGCAGGGGCCACCGGCACGTCGACGCCGACGCCGAGCACGGCAATCGTGCGGTTGGTGCTGTCGACTTCGTTGCGGATGTAGGTGCCCTTGATCACGGCCGCCGGCATGCTGTACTTGGCGCCGACGCCGTAGGAAGTCAGCAGGTCGCTATCCAGGTTGTTCTTCATGCGCGCGTAGGCGCCGGCGGCGCCGAACGGGCCGGCGTTGTAGAACAGCGAGGCGCCCTGGTAGGAGCTGCGCTGGATGCCCTCGCCCTGCTCGCCGAAGGCGCGCATCAGGCCGACGCCGAAGCCGGCGAAGGTCGGCGACACGTACTTGATCGAATTGGTCTGGCGCAGGGCGCTGTTGCCGGCGCCGTTGGCGCCGAAGGTGCCATAGACCGCGCCGAAGTTCATCGCGCCGAACAGCACGTTCGGGCTGGTGGCCGCGAATGCCAGGCCCATCGGGTCGGCCAGGCCGACCGAACCGATACCGAGGATGTTCTGGCGGCCGATGTCGATCGAGCCGAAGGCGCCGGTCAGGCCAACGGTGGCTTCGCGGTCGAACAGCGAGGTGGTCGGCGGCGTGCCCGAGTTGACGCCGGCGGCGCCAGTATCGTTCAGCAGGGTGCCCTCGAGGGTGAAGCGGGCCTTGAGGCCGCCGCCCAGGTCTTCGGTACCCTTGAAGCCCCAGCGCGAGACCTGCATCTGGCCGGCTTCGACGGTGGTGCGGTCGCCCGTCGTGCCGTCGTTGGTGACGTGGGTGACGCCGGCATCGACGATGCCGTAGATGGTGACGCTGGTCTGCGCCGAAGCGGTCGACATGCAAGCGGCGAGCGCGGCCATTGCAAGGATGGTCTTCTTCATTAGTGCGGTCTCCTGGTTTTCGGTGTGCTCCGGCCCCGACGAGGCCGGATGGCAATGCTGCAGGGTATAGCGGCGGCGTTTCTCTTGGTGGAACTGTGCCATCTATAATGAAACTGTATTTTCTTGGATCAATATTGTCAACGACTTAATGCCGCCTGCGAAGGCTTTGTGCAATTTCGCACAGGAATAGTTGTTCAAGATGATAGAGATCATCCACGATTACGCGCAGCAATGACAGGGGCAGGCGCGCTCATCTTCGCCGAATGTACAAAAAAACAACGGGCAGCCACATAAGATGCGGCTGCCCGTCGGCTTGGATGCGGGGCGAGTAGCCCCGCGGGTCGGAATCAGTCTTCCTCGTGGAAGGCTTCCTCGCGCTTCTTGCGCAGCGACGGCGACAGCACCACCGCCATGGCCAGCGCGGCCAGGCCGAGCATGACGGCGCTGATCGGGCGCTGGACGAACACCAGCGGATCGCTGTGCGAGAGCAGCAGCGCGCGGCGCAGGTACTCTTCCATCATCGGACCGATGATGAAGCCCAGCAGCATCGGCGCCGGCTCGGCGCCCAGTTTTGCGCAGATGTAGCCGAACAGGCCGAAGATCGCCATCAGGTAGACGTCGAACTCGTTGTTGTTCAGGCTGAAGACGCCGATCGCGCAGAACATCAGGATCGCCGGATACAGGCGGTGGTAAGGCACCATGATCATCTTGACCCAGAGGCCGATCATCGGCAGGTTCAGCACCACCAGGAACAGGTTGCCGAACCACATCGACACGATCAGGCCCCAGAACAGCGCAGGCTGCTCGGTCATCACGGCCGGACCCGGCTGGATGCCCTGGATGATCATCGCGCCGATCATCAGCGCCATCACCGGGTTCGACGGAATGCCGAGGGTCAGCATCGGGATGAACGAGGTCTGGGCGCCGGCGTTGTTGGCCGATTCCGGCGCCGCCACGCCCTCGATCGCACCCTTGCCGAAATTGGCCGAGTTCTTCGAGATCTTCTTTTCGATCGAGTACGACGCGAACGAGGCGAGCATGGCGCCGCCGCCCGGCAGGATACCGAGGGCCGAGCCGAGCACGGTGCCGCGCAGGACCGGCGCGATGATGCGCTTGAAGTCGTCCTTGGTCAGCATCAGGCCCTGCACCTTCTTCATCATCACCGAGCGCGATTCGTCGTGCTCGAGGTTGCGGATGATCTCGCCGATACCGAACATGCCCATCGCCACGATCACGAAGTTGACGCCGTCGGCCAGTTCCGGCAGGTCGAAGGTGTAGCGCGCCAGGCCCGAGTTGACGTCGGTACCGATCAGGCCGAACAGCAGGCCGAGGATGACCATGCCGATCGCGTTCAGGAGCGAACCGCTGGCCAGCACGACCGACGCCACCAGGCCCAGCACCATCAGCGAGAAATACTCGGCCGGGCCGAATTTCAGCGCCAGTTCGGCCAGCGGCGGCGCGAACAGGGCCAGCAGCACGGTGGCGACCGAACCGGCGAAGAAGGAACCGATTGCGGCCGTGGCCAGCGCCTTGCCGGCCTGGCCATTGCGGGCCATCTGGTAGCCGTCGATGGCGGTCACGACCGAGGACGATTCCCCGGGCAGGTTGACCAGGATGGCGGTGGTCGAGCCCCCGTACTGGGCGCCGTAGTAAATGCCCGAGAGCATGATGAGTGCCGACACCGGCGGCAGGCCGAAGGTGGCCGGCAGCAGCATCGCGATGGTGGCGACCGGACCCAGGCCCGGCAGCACGCCGACGGCAGTGCCGACGAACACGCCGATCAGGCAGTAGGCGAGGTTGGTGAGGGTAAAGGCGGTTTCGAGACCCAGCCCGAGATTAGCAAAGATTTCCATGATGTCTTCTTAATTACCGAACCAGGGGCCGAGGATGGGCATCGGCAAGCCGAGCAGCTTGACGAACATGAGCACGGCGAACGCGGCCAGGCCAACGGCCAGCACGATGTTGGCTTTCCAGGTGAACTTGGGACTGGCGTACGCGGCCATCAGCACCAGCACCAGCACGGCCGGCACCAGGCCCGCTTTGCGCATCAGGAAGCCGAACAGCAGCACGGCGACCAGCACCAGCACCAGTTCCTTGATGTGGAACCTGCCGATCGCTTCGCCGTTGCGCACGAAGGAGCGGATCACGCCGACCAGGCCGACCAGGCTCAGCAGGGCGCCGAGGACGACCGGGAAATAGGCCGGACCCATGCGGCCGGCCGAGCCCATCGGGTAGTCGAGGCCGATGATGATGGCGGCCAGCCCGAAGAACAGGAAGATGATGCCGGTCCAAAAGTCTTTGGGGTGGCGGATGAAAGATGGCACTGCGCGCTCCTTTGCTTCTTATAAAAAAGCGTTACTTGATGAATGCGGTCGAGCTCGGCGTCGCGGCGGCAGGGGTGTCTCCATCCCGTCGCTGTACGCGCAGCGGACCGGCCGCGGGAAGTGATCCCGCGCGGCAGTCCGCCCCTGCTTCTTTACGGGTCAGTCGGCGTAGACGCCGGCCTTGGTGATGATCGGCGCCCAGCGCTCGATCTCGGACTTGACGTGGGCGCGCAGCGCTTCCGGCGTCGCGCGTTTTTCCGCCACCGGCTCGGTGCCGAGGTCGGCGAAACGCTGCTTGACGTTCGGATCCTTCAGGGCCGTCTGCAGGGCGCTGGCAAGGGTGTCGACGATCGGTTTCGGCGTGCCTTTCGGCGCGTACAGGCCGTGCCAGACCGCGACCTCGAAGTTCGGCAGGCCCGATTCGTTCAGGGTCGGCAGTTCCTTCATGAACGGCAGGCGCGCCTTGGTGGTCACGCCGTAGGCCTTGATCTTGCCGCTCTTGACCTGGCTGGTGGTGTTGGTGGTCTGGTCGCACATGAAGTCCACCTGGCCGCCGAGCAGGTCGTTCATCGCCGGGCCGGTGCCCTTGTAGGGCACGGTGGTGAGGTCGGTGCCGATCGCCGTCATGAACAGCATGCCGCACAGGTGCGAGGCCGAGCCGACGCCGGCGTTGGCGTAGGTGACCTTGTCCTTGTTCGCCTTGACGTAGGCCAGCAGTTCCTTCATGTCGCGCGCCGGGAAGTCCTTGCGTGCGACGATCATCATCGGCACGTCGGTCACCAGTCCGATCGGCTCGAAGTCGGTCTGCGCGTTATAGCTCAGCTTGCGGTAGAGCGAGGGCGCGGTCGAGTGGCCGATGTGGTGCAGGAACAGGGTGTAGCCGTCCGGAGCGGCCTTGGCGACGCGCGCGGCGCCGATCGTGCCGCCGGCGCCGCCGACGTTCTCGATGATGATCTGCTGCTTGAGCTTGGTGCCCATCGACTGGGCCACCAGGCGCGCGACGGTGTCGGTGGGGCCGCCGGCGGCGAACGGAACGATCATGGTGATCGTCTTGGTCGGGTAGTTCTGGGCATGCGCCAGTGCGCTGCCAAACAATGCCAGGCATGCGGCGGCGCGCATCAGGGTGATTTTCATGGTGTCTTCCTCGGTCTCTGTTTATAAGTTATGCCCAACCGTCCACCCGATTCACGCGATTCTCCGGCAGGCCGGGGCCCGCGCTCGGATCTTGTTGAACAGGTATGTACTCAGGCTTCGGTTGTACCAGTAAATAATCTTATTTGCAACTAAGGGAAAACCGCAATTGCATGCCATGCAACGCTCATCCATATTTGCCCGGCAAGCTGAAAACCCGGGGCGTGCGACACTCATCCATATTAGTGCGAAGGCGGTTTGAACGGCGCGCGGATTGTGCAGCGGCGCTGCGCCGGTGGTGCTAGCCTCGGGACGGGAGGTGATCATGAAAGCGCTGTTCCTGCTCGCATCGCTTGGCGCCGCCGCCGTCCCGGGGTGGGAAGCGCCGCTCGAGATCGCCGCCGGGCGCGGCGACAAGGGGCCATGGCGCCAGAACGCGTCGCGCTACGACTATGTCGACGACGCCACGGTCGCTGCCGCTGGCGCTGCGGCACCCGGCGGCGGACACCTCATGGCCTGGGCCGACCAGAAGGGCAAGGACGTCTGGCTGCGCCATATCGGTGCCGGCGGCAGGCCAGGTCCGGCCGTCAACGTCTCGCGCAGCCCGGCCACGTTTTCCTGGCTGCCGCGCATCGCCGTCGACCCGGCGCGCGCGGGCCGCGTCTACCTGCTGTGGCAGGAAATCATTTTCTCGGGCGGCTCGCACGGCGGCGACATCCTGTTCGCCGCCTCGCACGACGGCGGCCAGACCTTCGCGGCGCCGCGCAACCTGTCGCGTTCGATCGGCGGCGACGGCAAGGGACGGCTCGACCGCCGCACCTGGTCGAACGGCAGCCTCGATCTCGCCGTCGGCGCCGACGGCACGCTGTTCGCGGCCTGGACCGAATACCACGGCGCCCTGTGGCTGGCGCGCTCGCGCGATGGCGGCGCCGCGTTTTCGGCGCCGCGCCGGATCGCCGGCGACGGCGCGCGGCCGGCGCGCGGGCCGTCGCTGGCCGCCGGACCTGGCGGCGCCATCCACCTCGCCTGGAGCGTGGGCGAGGACCCGCAGGCGGCCATCCGCGTCGCCGCCTCGCGCGACAACGGCGCCAGCTTCGCCGCGCCGCAGCTGGTCGGCGCCGGCGAGGGCAGGCCCGATGCGCCGCGGCTGGCGTCCGCCGGCGGGCGCCTGCACCTGGTGTACGCGCGCCAGCGCGCGCCCGGCGCCCGGTCCGACATCCGCTACACGAGCGCCACCGGCGGCCGCTTCGGCGCCGCGCGCACGCTGTCGGCGGGCGGCGCGGCCTACCCGATGCTGGCGGGCGACGGCGGTACCGGACTGGCCGTCGCCTGGGAAAACCTGGGCGCGGACGGCCGCGCGCAATCGCTCGGTTTCGTGCGCTCGGTTGATGCCGGCCATCGCTTCAGCACGCCGTCCGTGGTTCCCGGCAGCGCCGCCCCAGCGGGTGGCAGCAACGGCAGCCAGCAGGGGCTGCTCGGACAGAAGCTCGCCCTCGGCCGCGATGGCCGCATTGCCATCGTCAACAGCAGCCTGCAGCCGGGCGTGCGCAGCCGGGTCTGGCTGATGCGTGGGCGTTGATTGAATGTAGGGTGGACCGCGCGGCGGACCGCTCCGTCCACGCGGTGCAAAGTATCCGGGCCACGTACGGCGTTTCGACCAAGGAACCGTGCGTAACGCGTGGACGAAGTCCACCCTACGTACGCGACTGTTCGGGGTAATGTAGGGTGGACTCCGTCCACGCGGTGCAAAGCGTCCGGGCCACGTACGGCGTTTCGACCAAGGAACCGTGCGTAACGCGTGGACGAAGTCCACCCTACGTACGCGACTGTTCGGGGTAATGTAGGGTGGACTTCGTCCACGCGCTGCAAAGTGTCTGAACCACGTACCGCGTTTTGACCAGGGAACCGGCCGGTGACTGTCAAAAATACCTGACCCACGCCTTGCCGCTCTCGCGCTTGTAGCGCCCGAAGCGCCGGGTCGGCCACCACAGCGCCGCGGCCAGCAGCGCGCTCAGCGCCCAGACCTGCCAGACCGTCGCGAGGTCGGCACGCGCCACGCCCAACATGCTTGCTGCGATCCGCTGCAGCACCAGCAGCGCGTACAGGTGCAGCAGGTAATAGAACAGCGGCGCGCCGCCGAACACGGCGGCCATGTGCGTGAATGCGTTGTCGACGGATTCTATCGCGGCCAGCACCAGCAGGCCGCAGCCGAGGGTCAGCAGCAGGAAGTCGAGCGAAGGCGGGTACTTGGTGAAGTTCAGGAACGACATCAACGTGCGCACGGCCTCGTCCTGCACCGACCACGGCACTGGTTCGCCGTACAGGTTCGCGCCGCGCAGGAGCACGAGCAGCAGCAGGCAGGCCACGCCGCCCCAGGCCAGGCGGCGCCGGCGCAGGTTTGCGGCATCGAGCCGCGTGCTGCGCGCATACAGCGGGCCGCAGGCATAGCCGAGCAGGATCACGCCGATCCAGGCCAGCACCGGATAGCTGACTTTGACCTTCAGGGCGCCATTCATCAGCAAGCCGCGGTTCTCCAGGATCGTCCATGCCGCGGCCTTGATGCCGCCTGGTTCGAACGACACGCCGGCCAGCGGATTATGGCCGCCGACGATGACGATGCCAGTTAGCGCCAGTAGCGGTAGCGGCAGACGGTGCAGCAGAGCCAATGCCAACATCGCCAGGCCGATGGCCCAGATCACCTGCAGGTACAGGATCGAGGGGGTGAGGCTGCCGCTCCAGGCGAAGTTCACGACCACCAGCTCGAGTCCGATCAGCAGCGCGCCGCGCTTGACGAGAAAGCCGGTGGCGTCGCGCGGCGCGCCTGGCGGATGCGCATACAGCCAGGCCGACAGGCCGGTGAGGAAGACGAACATCGGCGCGCAGAAATGGGCGGCCAGGCGCGTGAAGAACAGGGCGGGATCGACCGTGGCGGCGTCCATCGGGTCGCTCACCTGGTGCTGCAGGAAGAAAGTCTCGCGCACGTGGTCGACCGTCATCAAGAGCATGACGAGGCCGCGCACGACGTCGATCGAAGCGATGCGGTTACTGGGCTTTTGCATGGGATTCCAGGAGTGGCGTGATGACTACAGCTTGACGTTCAGCGCCAGGTGGACGGTGCGTCCCGGACCCGCCGAAAACATCGGCTGGTAAGCGTCGGCAGGCCAGAAAAAATGATCGTACCAGACGTACTCGACGTCGCGGCCGGTGACGTTCTTGACCTGGACGTCGATGCTGGTGCGTCTGGTGAGTGCGTAGCGCAGGCTGGCATCGAGCACGGCAAAGCCGCCGAACTTGCCTTCCCGGTTCGGGCTGTCGATGAAGTAATCGCCCTGCGCACGGCCCTGCAGGCCCAGGCGCAGGCTGTCGCTGGCGCGGTATTCCAGTCCGGCGTTGCTGATGAAGCGCGGCGTGGAGAACACTTCCTTGCCGGCCAGCGAAACGCCGTCGGCGCCGAAGGCGCTGATCACTTCGGCTTTTTGCAGCGAGTGCGACAGCCACAGGTTCAGCCTGGGCGTGGCTTGTCCGGAGACCTGGAAATCGACGCCCTGGCGCCGCGTTTCGCCCAGGCCGACGGTAGTGCCAGTGGCCGGCATGTTGGCCACTTCGCCGGTCGCATCCTGGCGCCAGGCGGCCAGGCGCAGGTCGGTACCGGGCACCAGCTTGAACTTGACGCCGAGCTCCTTGCCGGTATTGATCGACGGTGCAAAGGCAGCCTGGCCGGGCACCAGATAAGCAGGCGCGCCCGAGCCGGTCAGCACCTGGAAGGTACGGCCCCAGTTGCCATAGATGCTGACGCTCTTGAGCGGGTTGTAGACCATGCTCAGCTTCGGTTGGTCGATCCAGCCGTAGTCCTGCAAGGGCGCGCGCGCGCCGGTCAGGTTGGCGCGATTGCCGCCGCTGAACTTGTCGACCCGGAAGCCCGGAATGATTTTCAGGGTGGCGGACGGGCGCAGCACGGCTTGCAGGTAGGCGCCGGTATTGTCGAGACTGTAGGTATCGTCGTTCTGCGTGCCGGCAGGCGTGCTGAAATCGGTCGGGCTGGCAAACGTGAAGCGCTCGCGCCGGTAGCGATTGTCCTGCCGTTCGACGTTCACACCGCCCTCGAGCACCACGGTGTCGGCGAGGCGCCAGGTCAGCGTGGACAACAGGCCGCGTTGCTCCTCGTCCCAGCGGCGCCGCTGGCGCGGGGCGGTGCCGGCGGGATTGCTGGTGAAGGTCACGCGCCGGTCGTCGGCATAGCTGTTGAAGTAGGCTTTGCTGCTGAGGAAAGCGTCGGGCGTGATCTGCCAATCGACATGAAAGCCGGCATGGCGCATCGTGCGCGCGCTGGCGTCGTTGGCGTTTTTCGCCGGCGCCTGGCGCCGGTCGGCGCGCAGTTCGGCCGCCGTCAGGAAGCCCGGCTCGCCGGCATCGTGTTGATAGGTGCGCAGCACCAGGCCAGCCTTGAGCGTCTTGTCGGCGGAGGCGAGGAACCATTTGGCGCCGGCCGAACGCTTGTCGGAACCGCTGCCGCGGTACTCGTCGGATCGTTGTTTGGCGAAGAAGTAGTTTTGCGCCAGCGCGCCGCTTTCGCGGCCGAGCGCAAGCTGCAGCTCGCGCGTGTCGTAACTGCCGACACCCAGGCGGGCATCCGTATAGTTGCCGCCCTGGCGCGTGCCGAAATTGATATTGCCGCCGATGTTGTGCAAGCCGTAGCGCGGATCGTTGGTGCCGCGCACGACCTCGATATAGTCGATCTCGAGCGGGAAGATCATGTCGATGAAGCGCTGGTTGCCGCTGTTGACGTTGCTCGGAATGCCGTCGATCAGCACCTTGATGCCGTTGATGTAGCCCTCGCCGTTAAAGGCGCGGAAGGTGGCCTTGCCGGACTCGGCGCCCATGCGCGTTTCGGTCAGCTGGACGCCAGGCAGCTGGCCGATCAGCTCCCAGCTGTCCATGACGTTCTTGTCGTCGATCTTGTCGGCGCCGAGCACATCGACCGAGGTGAGCACGCGGTTGGTCAGCAGCGGACCGCCGCTGCGCTGCGCACTGACGCGCACCTCGCCCATCACGATGGCCGGGTCCTCGGCCAGCGCGAATCCAGCGACCAGCGACAGGACAGGGGCCAGCATGGTGGGCAGCAGCGGTTGTTTCATCTTCAGGAACCTTGTTTGTTGGGGACGGACGACATCGGACCGCACATGTTTGCCCGTTTTGCCACTCAGAAGATAATGATAGAGCATTATCATTAGCGAGCGCAAGAGCGCCGCTGTTCCATACGGTAGTTCTACGTATTTCATTTACAGCAACAATCGCCAATAATCATGCCGCCCCATGCGGCCCGACGCCCCACGCGCGCGTCGAAAAATGCAAGCCGCCGTCCCGCACCACGCGATCGGCCATCAAGTAAAAAGAGAAGAGGAGCACCCGTGTCATTCCTGATCGTTCTCGCCGCCCTGGCGTTCCTGATGTTTGCCGCCTACCGCGGCTACAGCGTCATCCTGTTCGCACCGATCGCCGCCCTTGGCGCCGTGCTGCTGACCGAACCGGCGGCCGTCGCGCCGGTGTTCTCCGGCATCTTCATGGAAAAGATGGTTGGCTTCGTCAAGCTGTACTTCCCGGTGTTCATGCTGGGCGCCGTGTTCGGCAAGCTGATCGAGCTGTCCGGCTTCAGTGAATCGATCGTGGCCGCCGCCATGCGCTACATCGGCCGCTCGCGTGCGAATGCCGTGATCGTCGCGGTATGCGCGCTGCTGACCTATGGGGGCGTGTCGCTGTTCGTGGTTGTATTCGCGGTGTACCCGTTCGCGGCCGAACTCTACCGCCAGAGCAACATCCCGAAACGCCTGATGCCGGGCGCGCTGGCCCTGGGCGCGTTCTCGTTCACGATGGATTCGCTGCCGGGGACGCCGCAAATCCAGAACATCATCCCGACCACCTTTTTCGAGACCACCTCGTGGGCCGCGCCGATCCTCGGCACGCTCGGCTCGCTGTTCATGATCGTGGTAGGCCTGAGTTACCTGGAATGGCGTCGCCGCGCGGCGATGGCCAGGGGCGAGGGCTACGGCACGGTACTGCAGAACGAGCCGGAGCGGACCGAGTCCGCCGCGCTGCCGAACCCGCTGCTGGCGCTGCTGCCGCTGATCCTGGTCGGCGTCGCCAACTTCGTGCTGACGAAGATGATCCCCGAATGGTATGGCGCCTCGTTCACGGTCGCGCCCGACATCCTGCCGGGCCTGAAGGCGCCGGTAACGACCCCGATTAAGACCGTGGTGGCGATCTGGGCGGTGCAGGGCGCGCTGCTGCTGGGCATCCTGCTGGTGGTGGCGACCGCCTTCGCGCGCCTCAAGGACCGCTTCGCGGCCGGCTCGAAAGCGGCCGTCGGCGGCGCGCTGCTGGCCGCGATGAACACGGCCTCGGAATACGGCTTCGGCGGCGTGATCGCCGCGCTGCCGGGTTTCGTGGTGGTCGGCAATGCCCTGAAAAGCATCCCCGACCCGCTGGTGAATGCCGCCGTCTCGGTCAGCTCGCTGGCCGGCATCACCGGTTCCGCCTCGGGCGGCATGAGCATCGCGCTGGCCGCCATGTCCGACCTGTTCATCCAGGGCGCGAATGCGGCGCAAATCCCGCTCGAAGTGCTGCACCGCGTGGTGGCCATGGCTAGCGGCGGCATGGACACGCTGCCGCACAACGGCGCCGTCATCACGCTGCTGGCGGTGACCGGGCTGACGCACAAGGAATCGTACAAGGAAATCTTCGCGGTGACCGTCATCAAGACGCTGGCGGTGTTTTTCGTGATCGCGGTGTATTACCTGACCGGGCTCGTGTAAAGGTATCCAAACAGCGCATGCAGTAAATCCGGCGCCGGCGCGGTCGAAGCAGAAGGCCTGCCGGCGGGCGCTTTCACCAGCAGCGGTCGGCAAGCCGACGACAGTTCAGTGCCACAGCAACATGGGCAGCTAACCTATCGAGGAGCAGCGATCATGGCATTTGTCACCACGCAGGATGGCGTCGATATCTTCTACAAGGACTGGGGGCCGCGCGGCGCCCCGGTCATCCACTTCCACCACGGCTGGCCGCTCACTGCGGACGACTGGGATGCGCAGATGCTGTTTTTCCTCGGCCAGGGCTTCCGGGTCGTGGCGCACGACCGGCGCGGCCATGGCCGATCCAGCCAGGTGTCGGAAGGCCACGACATGGACCATTATGCCGACGACGTGGCGGCGGTCGTGCGCCACCTGGGCACGCAGGGTGCGACCCACGTCGGCCATTCGACCGGCGGCGGCGAGGTGGTGCGCTACGTCGCCCGCCATGGCGAGGATCCGGTCGCCAGGGCGGTCCTGATCAGCGCGGTGCCACCCCTGATGCTCCAGACCGACGCCAATCCCGACGGTACGCCAAAGGAGGTGTTCGACGACTTCCAGGCGCAGACGGCGGCCAGGCGCGCGGCCTTCTACCACGAGATCGCGGCCGGCCCGTTCTATGGCTACAACCGCGCGCCCGAAACCGCCCTGGAGCCGGTCATCCTCAACTGGTGGCGCCAGGGCATGATGGGCGGCGCCAAGGCGCACTACGACGGCATCGTCGCCTTTTCGCAGACCGACTTTACGGAAGACTTGCGGCGCATCGCGATCCCGGTGCTGGTCCTCCATGGCGACGATGACCAGGTGGTGCCGTATAAAGCGTCGGCGCCGCGCACGGCGGAGCTGCTGCGCAATGGCGTGCTGAAGACCTATCCGGGCGCGCCGCATGGGCTGCCGACGACGCACGCGGAGCAGGTCAACGCCGATATCATGGCGTTTGTGCGGGGTTGAAGCCCGACTGCCGGTCGCTTGTGCTGCGCCAGCGTTTGCCAGCGCAGCCGGCGTTGACACGCGCGATGTCTTGTTGACCATCGCGTAACGTAGGGCGGGCTCCTGAGTCCACGCGTTACGTGCGCATGCCTTTACCGACTGCTGCAAATACCCACTCATAGACAATTCGACGCAGGCATCGCGAGTATTTGTAGCCACCGGAAACCATGTGAGCGAACATTCGGCGCCGCGTATTCTTGAGACGCACGTAACGCGTGGACTCGGGAGTCCACCCTACGCTATTAATCAAGTCAACGCCGTCGCCATGCCCATCTCCGCATCGCCAGGAGCGAAACGTCGGCGGGTAGTGGCCGGCCCCATCGACGTGGCCGGCCCATCACGGTGTCTACTGGCCCACGCCCGCCACCGCCAGCGCCGTCATGTTGACGATGCGGCGCACGGTCGCGCTTGGACTGAGGATGTGCACCGGCTTGGCCGCGCCCAGCAGGATCGGGCCGACCGTCACGCCCTTGCCCGACGAGACCTTCAGGATATTGAAGGTGATGTTGGCGGCGTCGAGCGAGGGCATCACCAGCAGGTTGGCGCTGCCGGCAAAGGCGCCGGTGCTCTGGTAGACCTGGCGGATGTCTTCGGACAGGGCGGCGTCGCCGTGCACTTCGCCGATCACGGCCAGCCCGGGGTCGGAGGCTTCGAGCAGGGCGCGGGCTTCGCGCATCTTGCGCGCCGACGGGCGTTCCGACGAGCCGGCGGTGGAGTGCGACAGCAGCGCGACCTTCGGCTCCAGGCCGAAATGGCGCAACTCGGTAGCCGCCAGGCGCGTAATCGCGGCCAGCTCGTCGGCCGACGGGCTGTCGTTGACGTAGGTGTCGGTGATGAACAGGGTCAGCTTGTCGAGCACGAGCGCGTTCATCGCCGCCAGCACGCCGGCGCCCGGCGCCATGCCGATGACCTCTTTCACATGCGCCAGGTGGCTGTCGTAGCTGCCGCGCATGCCGCAGATGAGGGCGTCGACGTCGCCGGACGCCAGCAATTGCGTGCCCTGCAGGGTCGTGTCGCCTTCGGCCGCGACCAGCGTGTAGTCGACGCCTTCGCGCAGGCGCAGGCCGTTCTGCTTGATCGCGGCCGCGATCTCGGCGGCGCTGCCGATCAGCACCGGCTGCGCCAGTGCGCTGTCGACCACGGTCTGCACGGCGCGCAGCACGCGCGCATCGTTCGCTTCGGCATAGGCCACGCGGCGCGGATTGGCCTTGGCCTTGGCGAACACCGGCTTCATGAAGAAGCCGGTGTGATAGATCATCTCGGCCAGGCGCTCGCGGTAGGCTGCCATGTCGGTGATCGGGCGCGCGGCCACCCCCGACTGTTCGGCGGCGATGGCCACCGCCGGTGCGATGGCGGCCATCAGGCGCGGATCGAAGGGTTTCGGGATGATGTAGTCGGGCCCGAAGCTGAGGTCTTCGCCGGCATAGGCGGCGGCCACGGCGTCGTTGGCTTCGGCTTCGGCCAGGTCGGCGATCGCCGACACGCAGGCCAGCTTCATCTCGTCGGTGATGCGCGTGGCGCCGCAGTCGAGCGCGCCGCGGAAGATGTAGGGGAAGCAGAGCACGTTGTTGACCTGGTTCGGATAGTCCGAGCGGCCGGTGGCGATGATGCAGTCGGGCCGCGCCGCGCGCGCCACTTCGGGACGGATTTCCGGTTCCGGGTTGGCCAGCGCCAGGATCACCGGCTTGTCGGCCATGGTCTTGACCATCTCGGCCGAGAGCACGCCCGCGGTCGAGCAACCGAGGAAGACGTCGGCGTCCTGCACGATGTCGGCCAGCGTGCGCGCGCCGGTCTCCTGCGCGAAGCGCGCCTTGTTCTCTTCCATTTTCGCGTCGCGGCCCACGTAGATGACGCCTTTCGAGTCGGCCACGTAGATATTCTCGCGCTTGACGCCCATGCTGACCATCATGTCGAGGCAGGCGATCGCCGCCGCGCCGGCGCCGCTGGCGGCCAGTTTGACGCTGCCGATGTCCTTGCCCACGACCTTCAAGGCATTCAGCAGGGCGGCGCTGGAGATAATCGCGGTGCCGTGCTGGTCGTCGTGGAAGACCGGGATGTTCATCCGTTCGCGCAGCTTCTTCTCGATGTAGAAGCATTCCGGCGCCTTGATGTCTTCCAGGTTGATGCCGCCGACGGTGGGTTCCAGCATGGCGATGGCGTCGACCAGCTTGTCCGGATCGAGTTCGTCGAGTTCGAGGTCGAACACGTCGACCCCGGCGAATTTCTTGAACAGGCAGCCTTTGCCTTCCATGACCGGCTTCGATGCCAGCGGTCCGATATTGCCCAGGCCGAGCACGGCGGTGCCGTTGGAAATGACGGCGACCAGGTTGCCGCGCGACGTGTACTCGGCGGCCTTGGCCGGGTCGGCCGCGATTTCCTCGCAGGCGTAGGCCACGCCCGGCGAATACGCCAGGGAGAGGTCGCGCTGGTTCGACAGCGGCTTGGTGGCGACCACCTCGATCTTGCCGCGCACGGGGCTGCGGTGGTATTCGAGTGCGTCGGCACGCAATTGGGTGTCGCGGGATTCGTCCTGGTTGCTGCTTTCGGTGCTCATGTGGTCTCCTTGTCGGGGCCTGAGCGCGCTCGCGCGCACAGGAATCATGCGGCGCGCATGGGGCGGCCCCTGGTCGTTGGCGAAATGCTCATCATACGTGAATGGGCAAAATTCTGCGCATGGCAAGGCCGGCAGGACAGTGACCTTGCCACGCTTAGTGCACCATCTGCCGCTCCAGGAAACGCTCGAAGGCGTCGCGCGGCACCGCCGGCGAACAGTGCCAGCCCTGGATGTAGTCGCAGCCCAACGCCGCCAGGATGTCGCGCTGGGCGCCGGTCTCGACGCCTTCGGCGATCGCCTCGATGCCGAGCCGGTGCGCCAGGTCGACGATGGCCTCGGTCAGGGCGCGGTCGCTGCCGTCGCTGCTCAGGTTGTCGATGAAGGACTTGTCGATTTTCAGGTAGTCGACGTCGAAATGCTTCAGGTAGGAGAGCGAGGAAAAGCCGGTGCCGAAGTCGTCGATCGAGACGCGCGCGCCGGCCGCGTGCAGGGCGTCGAGGCAGCGCGTGACCTGGCCGGCGTCGCTCACCAGCACGCCTTCGGTGATCTCGATCGTGATGCTGTTGGGCGGCAGCCCGGCGTTTACGACCCGGTTCAGCCAGGTCAGGCGCGCATGCTGCTCGAACTGGACCGGTGACACGTTCACGGACAATTCCACGTGGACGCCGTACACGCGTTGCCAGCGCTCGATGCTGGCGATGGCTTCGTCGAGCACCCAGGCGCCGATCTCGTGGATCAGGCCCGCTTCCTCGGCCAGCGGGATGAAGCGCGCCGGGCTGACCATGCCATGCTCGGGGTGCTGCCAGCGCAGCAGGGCTTCGGCCTTGCGGATGCGCCCGCTGTCGGTCTCGACGATCGGCTGGTAGTGCACCTGCAGCTGGTTGCGCGCCAGCGCCGCGCGCAGGTCGTTGGTCAGGCTCAGCTTGTCGCGCGCGTGTTGCTGCAGCGCCGGCGTGAAATACTGGAAGCGGCCGCGCCCGGCGCTCTTGGCCAGGTATACCGCCTGTTCGGCGTTGCGCACCAGTTCCGCCGCGTCCGCCCCGTCGTCCGGGAACACGCTGATGCCGATGCTGGCCGACACGTAGGCCACGGCATCGGAACCGGGTCCGAGTTCGAGCGGCGCGGCGATCGCGCCGATGATGGCGTCGGCCGTCATCTCGAGGTGGCGGCGGCCATCGAATTCTTCGGCCACCAGCGCGAACATGTTGCTCCCGAGGCGGGCAATGGTCGCGTCCGGCGCGACGCAGCGGCCCAGGCGCCGCGTCAGTTCGACCAGCGCGGCATCGCCCTGCGCATGGCCATAGCTGTCGTTGATGTCCTTGAAGCGGTCGAGGTCGAGCAGCAGGACACCGAGACCCTGGCCCGCGCCCTGCGCCTTTTTCAGATCCTGGGCCAGGCGGTCGAGGAACAGGCGCCGGTTCGGCAGGCCGGTAAGGGCGTCGAAATTGGTCTGCCGCCAGATCAGCTCGTCCTTTTCCTTTTGCTCGCTGATGTCGTGGAACTGCAGCACGTGGCGGTGCACACGTCCGTCGGGATGGCGGATCACGCGCATGTCGACGTAGCTCGCGGCGAAGCTGCCGTCGCGGTTGCGGTCGAGGATTTCGCCTTCCCAGTGGTCGTTGGCCAGCAGGTCCTGCCACAGGCGCGCGTAAAAGCACTTGTCGTGGACGCTCGACTCGAACAGGGCCGGCCGGGTGCCGAGCACCTCGGGCAAGGCGGCGCCGGTCTGCCGGCAGAATGCCGGGTTGGCGTCGACGATGCGGTTGTCCTCGTCGGTGACGGCGATCGCTTCCAGACTGGTCTGGTAGATGAGGTTAGCCATGCGCATCGATTCCTCGAGGTCGCGCCGCTGCGTCACGTCCTGGACCGTGCCGCGCAGCTTCACCGGGCGGCCGTCCTCCATCACGGCGCTGCAGACCGAGCGCACCCACTTGCGCCTGCCGGCGCCGCTGACCATCTCGAGTTCGATCGTGAACGGCCGGCCCTCGCTGGCGGCGGCGTCGAGCGTGCGGCCGATGAGCGCGCGGTCGTCGTCGTTGTAGCAGGCGGTGCAGGTGGCCGGCGTGACCGGCAGGCCGGCCGGGATCTCGTAGATCCGCATCAGCTCGGCGGTATAGTGGAAGCTGCCGTCGGCAAGATCGATTTCCCAGGCGCCGACCTGCGCCAGGCTGCTCATTTCGGTGAGCAGGCGCTCCTGCTCGCGGATCGTGCGCTCCTGCTGGCGCCGTTCGCTGATGTCGCGCGCCACGCCGAGCACGCCGATCACGCTGCCGTCGGGCCGGGTCACCGGGGTCTTGATGGTTTCGAACACCTGCCGCTCGAAGTCGCCGGGCGGCGCCGTCTCTTCGAACGTGAGCGAACCGCCCGCGCGCAGGGTGGCCTTGTCGTCGCGGTTGAAGTGGTCCGCGGTCTCGGCGTCGAACAGGTCGATGTCGCGCTTGCCCAGGATGGCCTCGCGCGGCCTGCCGAATACCGTCGCGGTCTGCGCATTGCATGCCAGGTAGACGCCGTCGAGGTCCTTCAGCCAGACGGCGTCCGGGCTGTTTTCCAGCAGCGTGCGCAGCTGCGCCTGTTCGCGCTCGAGTTCGGCGGTGCGGCTGCGTACCGCGCGCCGCACCGAGGTCAACCAGGCGCCCAGCAGCAGCACCAGCGCGCCGAGTACGACCAGGACCTGCACCAGGCGCTCGGCGTAGCGCGTGGGCACCAGCGGACGGCCCATCCATTTGTCGTGCAGGGCATCGCGCTCGGCGGCCGTCACCTGCGCCATACCGCGCTCGACCAGCGCCAGCGTGGCGGCGTCGCCCTTGCGCACCGCGCGCCGCAAGGGGTCGCGCGTGACCTCGAAAGCCTGTACGTAGCTGCGATGCAGGCCGAGCCGGTACAAGTGGTAATCGGCCGAGTTCTCGTCCATGCACAGCAGCTTGAGTTCATGGCGCACGGCCGCGGCCATCAGCGTGTCGTAGCTGGGAAACACGCGGACGTGCTTGATGCCTGCGCGCGCCAGCTGCTCGGCGCAGGCGTCGCCCTGCTGGACGCCGACCTCGAAGCCGCGCAGGCTGCCCATGTCGTGGATGCCGCCGATCGATGCCTCGGCGTAGATGCCGGTCGAGACGGCGCCATACGGCGGCGAAAAATCGAAGCGCGCCAGGCGCGCCGGGGTCAGGAAGATCGGGTCGATCACGTCGGCGCGGCCGCTCTCGAGCATCGGCTGCACCTGCGCCCAGTTGGCCGGCACCAGTTCGACGGCCCGCCCGGTCTTTTGCTGCCACAGGCGCCACAGGTCGACCGTGTACCCCTCCAGCTTGCCTTGCGCGTTGCGGGAGGAGTAGGGCGGGTAGTTCTGGTCCATTCCTACACGCAAGGGCGGTAAAGGCGCGCGTTGGGGCTTGTGATCGGGCGCACCCGATGGCGCACCGGACTGCACGTTCAGCTGCGCACCTGGTGGCGCGTGCGGCGGCGCTGCCGGCGCGGCGTGGGCGGGCAGGGCCAGACAGGCGATCAGCAGTGTGCGGACGAGTGTCCCCGACATATCGTCTCCGGAAACGCCGGCGCCGCACCTTGCGGCCGCGCCCGCTCCAGGCGCAGTCCGGCACGCCGGCCAGTTGTCATGACGATAGCATAATGCCCGATATGACGACGCAACGGTCCGCTTGCATGCACTGCACCGCCAGCGTCGGGCACCGGAGAACAATTGTCCGCAGCCAGCTCAGGCCTTGGCCGCCGCGCGCTTGTGCGCCTCCTTGATGGTCCAGTAATAAATGGTGCGGCCCTCGACGCTCTCGGTTTTTTCGGGCGGCCATTCCGGACCCATGTCGAAGGCGTGCGACACGACGCGCGCGCCGACCTTCAGCTGTTTCCATAACTGGGGGCGCAGCCGGGTGTTGATGTTCGGCAGCAGGTAGAGCGTGACGACCGACGCCGGCGACACGTCGGTCTCGAACAGGTCGGCCACCTTGAAATTCACCTGCTTGGTCACCCCGGCCTGCTCGGCGTTCTTGCGCGCCTCGCTGATGCGCTCGGGGTCGATGTCGATGCCGGTGCCGCGCGCGCCGTGCGCCTTGGCCGCGGTGACCACGATGCGCCCGTCGCCGCAGCCGAGGTCGAACAGGACGTCGTTCTTGCCCACCTTGGCCATCTGCAGCATGCGCTCGACCACTTCCTGCGGCGTGGGCACGTAGGGAACGTCGAGCGCCGGCGGCGTGGCGGTCGGCTGGGCCAGCAGGGGTGCGGCGGGCAGGAGCAGACCGGCGGCACTGGCGCCGAGGCGGGCCAGGGTGTGGCGGCGTGGTAGCGAAGTCATCGAGGGTCTCCTTGGTAGGTGAGTGGGGTCACTGTCTGGATTCAGGATCCGGTTGCGTGCGCAGCCAGGGCAGCAGCAGCAGGCCGATCGCCAGCACCGCCACGCCGATCCAGGCGGCATTCATGCCGCCGAGCGACTGGCTGCTGACGTACGACAGGCTCGAGTACAGCATCCAGGCGCAGGTGCCGCAGAACAGCAGCGGCAGCAAGGGGAAGAGCGGCACCTTGTACGGACGCGCCAGCGCCGGTTCGCGCCGCCGCAGCACGAACAGCGACAGGCCGGCCAGGAGAAAGAAAAGCCAGAACACCGGCGCCGTGAATTCGACCATCGACTTGAAACCGCCGCCGAAGGCCGTGCCCAGGCCGACCAGGAGCAGGGCGGCGACGCCCTGCACCAGCATCGCCGGCGCCGGGGTGCCGCGCTCGCCGTCCCAGCGCCCGAAGCGGCGCAGGCGCTGCCAGTCGCAGCCCATGGCGTAGCCCGAACGGGCGCCGACGATCATCGTCGCATTGATCGAAGTGAGGGCGGACACGGCCACCAGCAGCGAAATCGCCTTTTCGCCGCCCGCGCCCACGGTCTGGCGCATGACGTCGGCGGCGAGCGTCTCGGACGCGGCCATGCCGCCCAGTCCCAGGGTTTTCCAGCATGCCCAGGTGACGAGCAGGTAGAGGGTGGTGATGATCAGGATCGAGAGCATGAGCGCGCGCACCATGTTGCGCGGCCCGTCGCGCACCTCGGCGCTGATATACGCGGCCTCGTTCCAGCCGCCGTAGGTGAGCAGCACGAAGACCATCGCCATGCCGAAGGAGACGCTGCTGTCGCTTGCCGGCGGCGGCTGGGCCGGACCGGGGCCGGCGAACAGCAGGGCGGCGGCTGCGACCAGCAGCAAGCCGCCGACCTCGACCAGCGTCAGCCAGTTCTGCGTGGCCGCGCCGCTGCGCAAGCCGCGCAGGTTGACCAGCGAGAGGATGGCGATCACCGCGCAGGCGTAGGCGGCCGTGCCGAACGCCGGCGCCAGGCCGGGCAGGGGCCAGGCCTGCTGCATGTAGTCGCCGAACACGAAGGCGAGCAGGGCGATGGAGCCGGTGGTGATCACGGAAAAGCGCGCCCAGCCGAAGAGGAAGGCGACCGGGCGCCCGTAGGCACGGCGCAGGAAGTGGTAGTCGCCACCCGGATGGGCGCAGGACGTGGCCAGTTCCGCATAGCACAGCGCCCCGGCCAGCGACACCAGGCCGCCCAGCAGCCACATGCCGAACATGCCGCCGGCGCTGCCGGACAGGCCGGCGACGATCGACGGCGCCTTGAAGATGCCGGCGCCGATGACGACACCGACGATCAGGGCGATCGCTTCGCGCAGGCCGAGCAGCGGACGCGGGCCTGCGGCGCTGGTTTCGATAATCGGCTCTGCTGCGTTGCGGTCCATGGCGCGCGATCGTAGTGACGGCTGCTGCCCGTCGATGGAGGTTCGACGCTGTTGAGCGTGATTGGTTCCGTATTTAGCCGGCCGGTGTGTGCGTGTTTGCCAAGGTGCGCATTACCCGTAAGGTGGGCGGCTACACCTGGGCGGCTGTTCGGCCGCTGCCTGAACGCCGCCCACGCGTTCAACCGCATCCTGAAACTTCGCGACGATGCAACGGCTGGTTGAACGCGTGGGCGGCGCAAACGCTGCGGCCGCACAAACTGAAAGGTGTAGCCGCCCACCTTACGTGTCCGTGCATCGTTATCGAACGGAATTGTTCGCACAAACCAAAACGCCCGGTCGAAAGACCGGGCGTCGGATACAAACAAGACTAGCCTAAGGTCTTAACCCTTGACCAGCTCGCCGTCCTTAATGCGATGCAAGCCCAGTGGATTCGCATCCTGCAGCGCTTCCGGCAGCAGCCAGGCCGGCAGGTCCTGGTAGCTGACCGGACGCAGGAAGCGGTCGATCGCGCCGGCGCCGACCGAGGTGCTGCGGCTGTCCGAGGTGGCCGGGAACGGGCCACCGTGCACCATGGCGTGCGAGACTTCGACGCCGGTCGGGTAGCCGTTGATCAGGATACGGCCGGCCTTGCGTTCCAGCACAGGCAGCAGCGCCAGCGCGGCGTCGCGGTCGTTTTCGGTCAGGAACACGGTGGCGGTCAGCTGGCCGTCCAGGTGCTCGGCGACTTCGCGGAACTGTTCCAGGCTGGCGCAGCGCACGATCAGCGACGAGGCGCCGAAGATTTCGTCTTCCAGCGCCGGGTTGGCGATGAAGTTGGCGGCGTCGGTTTCGAACAGCGCGGCCTGGCCGGCGCACACGGTGGTGCCGCACTGGCCGCGTGCGACCAGGGTGACGCCCGCTTCCTTGCGCAGCTTCTCGACGCCGCTGTTGAAGGCGGAGTGGATGCCTGGCGTCAGCATGGTGCTGCCGACCTTGCTTTGCAGGGCAGTCGCGGCGGCTTCACGGAAGGCGTCGAGCTCGGCGCCTTCGAGGGCGATGACCAGGCCCGGGTTGGTGCAGAACTGGCCGGAGCCGAGCACCAGCGAGTCGATGAAGCCGGTGCCGATCTGGGCGGCGCGGGTCGCCATGGCGTCCGGCAGCAGGAACAGCGGGTTGATGCTGCTCATCTCGGCATAGACCGGGATCGGTTCGACGCGGGCGGCTGCCGTGCGCACCAGTGCCAGGCCACCCTGGCGCGAACCGGTGAAGCCGACTGCCTTGATGGCCGGATGGCTGACCAGGGCCTGGCCGATGGTGCGGCCGTCGCCGTGCAGCATCGAGAACACGCCTTCCGGCAGGCCGCTGGCAGCGACTGCCGCTTGCACGGCCTTGCCGACCAGTTCCGAGGTGCCTGGATGGGCGCCGTGGGCTTTCACAACGACCGGGCAGCCCGCGGCCAGTGCCGAGGCGGTATCGCCGCCGGCGACCGAGAATGCCAGCGGAAAATTGCTGGCGCCGAAGACGGCGACCGGGCCCAGGCCGATCTTGCGCAGGCGCAGGTCAGGACGTGGCGGCGTGCGTTCCGGCAGCGCCGAATCCAACGCGGTGGCCAGGAAGCGGCCGTCGCGCACGACTTTGGCGAACAGGCGCAGCTGGCCCACGGTGCGGCCGCGTTCGCCTTCGAGGCGGGCTTGCGGCAGGCCGGATTCCTGCATGGCGCGTTCGATCAGTTGCGGGCCGAGGTCGAGGATGTTCTGGGCGGCCAGTTCCAGGAAGGCGGCACGCGCTTCCAGGGTGGTGTTGCGGTAGGTGTCGAAGGCTTGTTCGGCCAGCTCGCAGGCGCGCTCGACGTCGGCGACGGTGCCGCTGCCGAAGCTCGGCTCGAACTGTTCGCCGGTGGCCGGGTTGACGGCGCGGAAGCTGCCTGCGCTGCCCTTGAGGGCGGTGGAACCGATCAGCAGTTCGCCATTGATGGTGATGGTCAAGATAATTCTCCTCGTCGATGCGGAAAAGCGCGCCAGGGCTTGTTGCCAGCCGTGGCGCGCCGATAACTAAATTAAATCAATTTACTGTGGGCCCAGCTTTGCCATCAGGGCGGCCAGTTGCTCGACTTCTTCGCCGGTCAGGTCGGTCAGCGGTGCGCGCACCGGGCCGGCCGGGTGGCCTGCGATGGTGGCGCCGGCCTTGACGATGCTCACTGCGTAGCCGGCCTTGCGGTTGCGGATTTCCAGGTATGGCAGGAAGAAGTCGTCGATCAGGCGGCCCTGGGTTTCGAAGTCGTCGGTGCGCACGGCTTCGTAGAATTCGATGGCGGTCTTCGGGATGAAGTTGAACACGGCCGACGAGTAGACCGGCACGCCCAGTGCCTTGTAAGCGGCTGCATACACTTCCGCGGTCGGCAGGCCGCCCAGGTAGGTGAAGCGATCGCCCAGCTTGCGGCGGATGGTGACCATCGATTCGATTTCGCCGTTGCCGTCCTTGAAGCCGATCAGGTTAGGGCAGCGGTCGGCCAGCTTCAGCAGCGAAGCGGCGTTCAGCTTGCAACGGTCGCGGTTGTAGACGACGACGCCGAACTTCACCGACGCGCAGACGGCGGCGACGTGCTCGACCAGGCCATCCTGGCTCGCTTCGGTCAGGTAGTGCGGCATCAGGAGCACGCCGTGGGCGCCCAGGCGCTCGGCTTCCTGTGCGTATTTGATGGCCATGCGGGTCGGGCCGCCGGCGCCGGCCAGGATCGGCACCTTGCCGCGGCAGGTCTCGACGGCGACCTTGACGACCTGGGTGTAGTCTTCAGGCGTCAGCGAGAAGAATTCGCCCGTGCCACCGGCGACGAACAGCGCGGTCGCGCCGTACGGGGCCAGCCACTCCAGGCGCTCGGCGTAGGTGTCCGCCTTGAATTCGCCGTTGGCGTCGAAGTCGGTGATCGGGAACGACAGCAGGCCGGAGGAGAGGATTTGTTTGACGTCTTGTGGAGTGAACATGGTCATTGCCTTCAGGTGGGGGTGAAGGTGGGGCTGTCTCGTGCCTCACCAGTTATCAGTCATCGTACAACTTAAAATCATGTCTTGCAAGCGGTCTGGCCAGTTTATTTTTATTGTTTGGACCTGGTCGTGTAGGGTGGGCACTCGTGCCCACGCGGTCGAACGGATGAGCATCGAATCGCATCCAGGAAAAGTAGGTGCGATTATTCACGTGGTGTACCGCGTGGGCACAAGTGCCCACCCTACGAACAGCGTCACGCGTGGGCGGGGAACCCGACCACCCTACGTCGCCAGCGTGGTATTGATCAATTTGCCCGCAATCGTCACATTGGTCAATTCCACGTTCTTCACGTTATAGACATACCAGGGCTGCGCCGCGTTCCGTGGCGTGCCGAAATCGCAGTCGGTGATGGTCACGTCGCGGATCGGCAGGATCTCGGCGCCGGCCGGGCCGTTGTAGTCGAATGCCACCGGTCCCAGCAGCAAGAGCGCCTGGTAGCACGAGAATTCGCCATCCTTGGTCTTGACGTTGCTCACTTTCACGCCCGAGATGTGGACGTGCTCGACGATCGGCGGGCGGGTGCGCACGTTGTCGGCGTTCGGGTCGTAGTCGCAGTCGATGGTCACCACCGCGCCGGACGAGGAGCCCACCGACTGCGGCGCGATCGGCGAGCCGGGCAGGGGCTTGTAGTAGCCCGGCTTGAGGTTGACGCCGTTCGGCATCGTCACGTTGCGCACGTAGAAATGGCGCAGGAAGCCGCCGCGGTTCATGTTGGTCTTCATGCGGATCGCGGTGTTGAGCGGGTCGGTGGCCCAGTGCGTGTTGCGGAACTCGATGTTCTGCGCATACACGTGCTGGATCCCGCCCGACATCTCGCTGCCCAGCGTCACGCCGCCGTGACCGCTGTTCATGATGCTGTTCTGGATCACCACGTTCTGGGTCGGGCCGAACTGGGTGTCGCGGTTCTTGCCGGCCTTGATGGCGATGCAGTCGTCGCCGTTGTTGAAGGTGCAGCCGTCGACCAGGATGGTGTTACAGGCGTCCGGATCGAAGCCGTCGCTGTTCGGGCCCAGGCTGTCCATGTGCACGTTGCGGAATTCCAGCTTGCTGCAGTTGACCGGGTGGTGTACCCAGAACGGCGACTGGCGGATCTCGTAACCCTGCAGCAGCACGTCGGTGCAGCCGATGAATTCGACCATGCACGGACGCAGGTAGTGGCCGCGCCCGAAGATGCGCTTGCCGGCCGGGACGCCCGCTTCCGACAGCGTCGGCAGGTAGACTTCGTCGGTGCGCCACTTGTCGTCCTTGCCTTCCATCAGCGCGACCTGGGCCGCGTCCAGGCCCGGCGCCACCGCGCGCACCGAGGTCGGGTTGCGCGGATTGACGACCGTCTGCGCCTGCTGCTGGTTCGGGCCGGGTTTGCGTTTACCCTTCCAGTCCCACCAGGTGTCGCCGTTCAGCAGCGGCACGCCGCCCTGGCCGTCGAGGATGCTGGTCCAGTCTTCGCCGGTGAGGGCGATGTTGTTCTGGCCGTAGGCATAGATCAGCGGCGAATAGTTCAGGCAATCGTTGCTCTGCCAGCGCGAGATCACCAGCTTGCCGTTGGCGCCGCAGTCGTAGTCGCCGTATTTGGCGAAGTCGTCGGGATCGTTGCTGAAGTAGACGTGGGCGCCCTTGGCCAGGTGCACGTTGACGTTCGATTTCAGGACGATCGGACCCTTCACCAGCCAGTTCCCGGCCGGGATCACGACACGTCCGCCGCCGGCGGCGGCGCAGGCAGCAATCGCCGCAGCAATGGCCGCGTAGCAGTCGGGCGCGCCCGGCGCCGGCGTATTGACCTGGCCTGGCTCGTGGTGGGCGACGTAGCCGCTGACTTTCACGGTGCTGCAGGGCGCCGCGCCGTAGGCCGTGATCAGGAAATCCTGCTTGCGGAAGGCGAGCGGCGTTTTGAAGGTGTCGATGATGTTCTGGGCGCGCGCCCAGGCATCGGCGGCGGGGCCGGCGGCGTCGCTGCTCTTGCCGGCGACGGCGCAGCCGCCCAGGCCGAGGCCGGCGGCCGACATCGATGCGGCGCGCAGCAGCGAGCGGCGTTGCGGATTAATTTGAGTCAATTTCAACTTCGGGGTCATCTCGTCTCCAGAATCGTGGTGCTTATCATGTCCGGCGCGGCTGCGAGGCCGGCGGCGGTTGTGGCAACTTCGCTACTACATTCTCAGCCGCGCGAAAAAGTCCGGGTCACGCGTTCCAGGTGGGCGCGCATCGCCGTGCGCGCGCCGGCCGCATCGTGGGCGGCGATCGCGGCAAAGATGCGGCGGTGGTCGAGCAGCGTCTCCTGGCGCAGCTGCTCGGTCTGGAAGTGTTCCTTGAGGCGGTGCCAGAGGCGTCCGCGCTGCTCCCACAGGTAATCGAAGGTGCCGACTAGGGCGCTGTTGCCGCTGGCGCGGGCGATCGAGAGGTGGAATTCGCGGTCGGCCAGCTCGTTGCTGGCGTAGATGTCGTGGTTGCGTTCCATCGCTTCCACCGCGCGCAGGATGGCGTCGATGGCGCCGTCGGTGGCGACGCGCGCCGCCATGGCGCACACTTCGGGTTCGATCAGGCGCCGCGCGGCCAGCACTTCGAAGGGGCCGGGGCCGATCTCGACTGGCTGGACCGGAGCCGCCGCACAGATATACACGCCGGAGCCGCCGCGCACCTCCACGCGCCCACCCAGCTCGAGTGCGATCAGCGCTTCGCGCAGGGAAGCGCGGCTGACGCCAAGCCGGGTCGCCAGTTCGCGCTCGGGCGGCAGGCGCGTGCCGGCCGCCAGGTTTTCACCGCGGATGAGGGCGTCGATGCGGTCGGCGACCACTCTATATAGACGTGGTTCGGGATGATGGATGCCGGGAGCGCCGGTATCCGCTTTCGTCTCCAGCAGGTGCTGTGCAGTCGGTACGCGTTTCAGCATTGCCGTCCCATCTAGTTTTTGGTCAGGCCATTCTAAATTGGTTTGACCAATTGCGCAATGCGGACTAGCCAGATCGATTTTTTGCTGGCATACTCGCTTCAACTTATGAGGCTTTGGTGCGCACCTGCGCGCCGCAGGCCACAGTCACTTCACTGGGCAGGTCACTATGCAAACCATCCAAATCGTACGTTCCGGCCAGGCCGAACAGGCGAACAGCCAGGATACGCCGCGCCATATCCGCATGCACGCCAACGACAACGTGGCCATCGTCGTCAACGACGGCGGCCTGAAGCCCGGCGCCGTGTTCGCCGACGGCCTGGCGCTGATCGAAGCCGTGCCGCAGGGGCACAAGGTCGCGCTCACGGCGATTGCCGCCGGCGCGCCGGTCACGCGCTACAACGTCACCATCGGCTTCGCCCTGCGCGACATCGCCGCCGGCAGCTGGATCGCGGAACACAACCTGCGCATGCCCGAGGCGCTCGATCTCGCCGGCCTGCCGATCGCCACCCGCGCCGCGCCCGTCATGGAGCCGCTCGACGGCTTCACCTTCGAGGGCTACCGCAATGCCGACGGTTCAGTCGGCACGCGCAACATCCTGGCGATCACCACCACCGTGCAGTGCGTCGCCGGCGTGGTCGACTTCGCCGTCAAGCGCATCAAGGACGAGCTGCTGCCCCTGTACCCGAACGTCGACGACGTCGTCGGCCTGGAGCACTCCTACGGCTGCGGCGTCGCCATCGAAGCGCCGAACGCCGACGTGCCGATCCGCACGCTGCGCAACATCAGCCAGAACCCGAACTTCGGCGGCCAGGCCATGGTCGTCAGCCTCGGCTGCGAAAAGCTGCAGCCGGCGCGCCTGTTCCCGAAGGGCTCGATCCCGATCCTCGGCGGGCGCGAACCAGCCAACGTCTGCCTGCAGGACGCCGGCCACGTCGGCTTCATGTCGATGATCGATTCGATCGTGAACACCGCGCACGAACAGCTGAAGGTGCTGAACGCACGCCGCCGCGAGACCTGTTCCGCAGCCGACCTGGTGGTCGGCGTGCAGTGCGGCGGCAGCGATGCCTTCTCGGGCGTGACCGCCAATCCGGCCGTCGGCTATGCGACCGACCTGCTGGTGCGCGCCGGCGCCACCGTGATGTTCTCGGAAGTGACCGAAGTGCGCGACGGGATCGACCAGTTGACGGCGCGCGCCTCCGATCCGGAAGTGGCGGCCGCCATGATCCGCGAGATGGAGTGGTACGACAGCTACCTGAAACGCGGCGGCGTCGACCGCAGCGCGAACACCACGCCGGGCAACAAGGCGGGCGGGCTGTCGAACATCGTCGAAAAGGCGATGGGTTCGATCGTCAAGTCGGGTTCCGCGGCGATCACGGGCGTGCTGTCGCCGGGCGAAAAGCTGAAACAGAAGGGCCTGATCTACGCCGCCACGCCGGCCAGCGATTTCATCTGCGGCACGCTGCAGGTGGCGGCCGGCATGAACCTGCACATCTTCACCACCGGCCGCGGCACGCCGTATGGTTTGGCGCCGGTCCCGGTGATCAAGGTCGCAACGCGCAACGACCTGGCGCGCCGCTGGCACGACCTGATGGACGTGAACGCGGGCCGCATCGCCAGCGGCGAAGCCACCATCGAAGACGTCGGCTGGGAGCTGTTCCGCCTGATGCTCGACGTGGCGAGCGGACGCAAGACCTGGGCCGAGCACTGGAAGCTGCACAACGCGCTGACGCTGTTCAACCCGGCGCCGGTGACCTGATTTCGCTGGTCAGGGATTACTTCATCCATTACGATGACCGATGAGCTGCCGCGAAGACCGCAAGAGTCTTCCGGCAGGCTGGTAGACGATAACCATAACGACGAGACATCATGCGAACCGACACCATCAAGCAGGCCGCCACGGCCGGCCGCGCCAACCCAGCCGCCAGCGGCGCCATCGGCACCTACCGCTGGACCATCTGCGCACTCCTGTTCTTCGCCACCACGGTCAACTACCTCGACCGCCAGGTGCTGTCGCTGCTGGCGCCTGAGCTGACGAAAGAATTCGGCTGGTCGAACACCGACTACGCCAACATCACCGCCGCCTTCCAGTTCGTCTACGCGATCTCGATGCTGTTCGCCGGCCGCGTGGTCGACCGCCTCGGCACCAAGGCCGCCTTCGCGCTGGCGATCGTGGTCTGGTCGATCGGCGCCATCATGCATGCCGGCGCGATCGGCCTGGGCAACGGCGCCAATTCGGTGCTGGGCATGCTCGGCATCGCGGCCGTGCCGGTCTCGGTGATCGGCTTCATGATCGCCCGCGCCGTGCTGGCGGTGGGCGAGGCGGGCAACTTCCCGGCCGCGATCAAGGCCACCGCCGAATACTTCCCGAAGAAGGACCGCGCATTCGCGACCGGCATCTTCAATTCGGGCGCCAACGTCGGCGCCGTGCTGGCGCCGATCAGCGTGCCCTTCATCGCCGCCCATTGGGGCTGGCAGGCCGCCTTCGTCATCATCGGCGCAATCGGCTTCGTCTGGCTCGGCCTGTGGACCATCTTCTACGAGAAGCCGGCCAGGCAGAAGCGTTTGAATGCCGCCGAACTGGCCTACATCACCGCCGACGACGCGCCTGCCGCCGCCGACGGCAAGCCCACCGGCCGTGCCCTCTCCTGGTGGGAACTGCTCGGCTACCGCCAGACCTGGGCCTTCGCCTTCGGTAAATTCATGACCGACGGCGTCTGGTGGTTCTTCCTGTTCTGGCTGCCGAAATACCTGGCCGCGCAATATGGCATGACCAGCACCGAGATCCAGTGGCCGCTCGCCATCCTGTACAGCATGACCATGATCGGCAGTATCGGCGGCGGCTGGTTCCCGACCTACTTCATCAACAAGGGCGCCTCGCCGTACGATGGCCGCATGAAGGCCATGCTCTTGATCGCCCTGTGCCCGCTGGTGGTGCTGCTGTCGCAACCCTTCGGCTACATCAGCTTCTGGGTGCCCGTGATCCTGATCGGTATCGGCGCCGCGGCGCACCAGGCCTGGTCGGCCAACCTGTTCACCACCGTCTCGGACATGTTCCCGAAACGCTCGGTCGGCTCGGTGGTCGGCATCGGCGGCCTGGCCGGCGGTATCGGCGGCGTGCTGGTGACCAAGGTCGGCGGCTGGCTGTTCGACTACTACGGCGCGCTGGGCCAGATCCAGACCGGCTACACCATCATGTTCGGATTCTGCGCCGTGGCTTACCTGCTGGCCTGGGGCGTCATGAAGACGCTGGTGCCGCGCTACGACGAAATCCGCGAACCGCAGGAAGCCTGATGAGCATGCACATCGAACGCGTCAGCGCCAAGCACGCCCTGGTCGGCGAATGCCCGGTCTGGAGCGTGGGCCAGCAAAGCTGGTACTGGGTCGACATTCCGGCGAAGACCATCTGGCGCATGGATGGCGCCGGCGAGTTGCGCAGCTGGACCTGCGCCGAGATGGTCGCCTGCATCGCCCCGGCGCGCGACGGCAGCATCCTGGCCGGGATGGAAACCGGCGTGTTCCGCCTGGCCTTGCACGACGACGGCAGCGTCGAGGCGACGCGCCTGGCCGCACCCGAGGCACTGGGCGAGGGCATGCGCTTCAACGACGGCCGCTGCGACCGCCAGGGCCGCTTCTGGAGCGGCACCATGTTCATGGACATGGCGGCGGAACGGGCGGTCGGGCAGTTGTACCGGTATTCAAATGACGAAGGCTTGTCGGCGCCGGTGGTGTCGAACCTGCTGACGCAGAACGGCCTGGCCTTCTCGCCGGATGGCCGCACGATGTATTTGTCCGACTCGCATCCAAAGAGCCAGCAGGTCTGGGCCTTCGATTACGACATCGACGCCGGCCTGCCTTCGAACCAGCGCCCCTTCGTCGACATGCGTGCCCATCCGGGCCGCCCGGACGGCGCCGCGGTCGACGCCGATGGCTGCTACTGGACCTGCGGGAACGATGCCGGCGTGCTGCTGCGCTTCACGTCCGACGGCCGCCTGGACCGCACGATCGAGGTGCCGATGGCCAAGCCGTCGATGTGCAGCTTCGGCGGGCCGGGTCTCGATACGCTGCTGGTGACCTCGATCAGTGCCGGGCAGGATCCGGCCGATCCGTGGGCGGGGGCGACGATCACGCTGCGGCCTGGCGTGCAGGGTGTGGCGGAGACGCCGTTCGGCGGCTAATTCTCGCTGTTGGTAGCGGTGTACCGGATGGGTCATTTCGGCCAATGGCCTGATGCCTGCTAGTTAAGCCGCATTTTCAGGAAAGAGTGCCCGGACCCGTAAGGTGGGCGGCTATACCTGAGCGCGTGAATGCCTGCTGGCTGGATGCCGCCCACGCGTTCAACCACACGCTGAAACTTCGCGACGAATCACCCGCTGGTTGAACGCGTGGGCGGCGCAAGCGTTCTTGGTCCGCAAGCTGAGAAGGTGGAGCCGCCCACCTTACGGGTCTGAGCATCGTTCTTGAAACGAAGGCTGGCTTGACTGACTGGCATTGGTACCCACGCGTTACGTGCGCATTCTTTCGTGCATGCGGTGGATATTCGGTTGTACGGCTTTGTGAAACGCACGTAACGCGGGCATGCCCGCCCTACGCCTCGCGGTCTGCCTCGATCGCGTTCGCTACCAGCTCCGCCATCGCCCCCTTCGGCCGCACCAGGCCACGCAAGCCTTCTACCGTTCCCAGCCGGTCACGCACCGCCTCGTCCTGGCTCGCCTTCAGCTTGCCCTCGAGCCGGTCGATCGGGATCTCGATGCCGACGATCGCGCGCAGCAGCTTGTCGATGTAGCCGCGCGGCGCGTCGCTCACTTTCCACGGCGCCGGCTGCGCCGCTTCCTGCGCGTTGGTCAGGCGATCGAGCATGTCCATCAGCCAGGCCGGGTCCTCGACAGCACGCGCCACGCCATGGGCGTGGACCACGGCGTAATCCCAGGTCGGCACCACTTTCCCATGCTCGGCCTTGCCCGGATACCAGTTCGGCGTGATGTAGGCTTGCGGCCCCTGGAACATGACGAGCGACGGCGAGCCGGCGGCGAGCGCGCGCCAGACCGGGTTGGCGCGCGCGACGTGGCCGACCAGCGTGCCGTGCGGGCCGCGCTCGCGGTCGAGCAGGAAGGGGATGTGGTTGGCCAGCAGGCCGTCCGCGCCGCCAAGGACCCAGGCGCCGAGGGCGTGTTCTTCGATCAGCGCGAACAGCGCATTCGGGTCGTCGAAGCGGTGGTCGGGGCGGATGTACATGGTGTTCCTGGGCGCGGTGAAGGGGGCGCGCACAGCATGGCGCAGGCAGCGGCCATGGTCAAGGGGGAAGGGGTGGCCACGGCCACCCCAATTTCGTTAACGCGAACCCAGGCTTACCTTCACCGGATTCTTCGCGCGCGCCGCGGCCTGCGCCACGTACGCGGTCCAGGCTTCCTGCGACGTGATGTGCCCGGCCCGGTCCCAGGCGGCGCCGGCGTAGTAGCGCAACGGTTTACCCGATTCCACCTTGGCCAGCACCAGGTGGTTCAGCGCGTCGTCGGCGAAGCCGCTGGCGCCCGGCAGCACGATGGCGGTGCCGATCGACCCGTTGCTGGCCTGCTGTACCCACTGCAGCAGCGATGGATCGGATTCGCTGCGCACCACCGCGATCTTCGGATCCTGCTTCTTGTCCGACGGCGTCTTGTTCAGGCCGACGGCGACGGTGAGCTGTTGCGGGCCGCTGAAGGTGAAGGTGCTGTCGATCTGGTCGAGCTGGTGGCCGGCGTCGACCGTGAAGCGCTTGACTTCCGAAACCTTCGTGCCGGCGGCGTCCCAGGCGTCGTAGCTGAGTTCGAAGACGGCGCGCACCGGGCCGTTGGCCAGCACTTTCCAGGTAGCGTAGTTGGTGCTGGTGGCGAGGGCGGTGCCGTCCCAGACGCCGGTGCCGCCGGCACCGCGCGACTTGCCGACGTTGTACATGTCCATGCCTTCGCCCTCGTCCTTGTGGTAGTGGTCGTGGCCCTTGTTGTACCAGCGGTCGACGATCGGATAATCGACGCGCTTGAACCACAGGTCGAGGCCACTGGTCACCAGCACTTCCTTGCCGCTGCCGGCCGGGGCGGGGGCGGCTAGCGCCGGGCCGTAGGTGCGGTGCGCAACGCGGTCGTTCTCCCACGCGAAGTCGTCCAGCCGTTCCGGCACGTAGCGGGCGAACGCCCTGGCCGGGAACACCGGATTGAGCGTGTCGCTCTTTTCGACCGTGAAGCTGGCGCGCTTTTCGCCGGCGGCAAAGTCGTGCTGGAAGATCAGTTCGCCGTAGGCCGCGCCCTCGTTCTTCGGGTCCTTGGCCAGCGGCGCCACGTTGGTCACCTGGTGCGGCAGGACGCGTCCCTTCGCATCCTTGACCACCAGGCGCTGGATCAGGGCGCCGGGCAGGGCGCGATTGACCTCGCTCCAGGGAATGGTGATGGTCTCGGAAGGCCGCGCCAGCGCCAGGTCATGGCTGACGGTGACGGTCAGCGCGTCGGCGGCGAAAGCAATGGAAGGTACAAGCGCGGACGCAAACAGGGCGGCCAGCGAAAAACGTAAAACGGTCGATTGCATGAGGCTCCCCTGGAATCAGTGGTGTTCGCGGTAGTTGGTCTGGCCACCCTTGGGCACGAAGTGATAGGTGCGCACGCGGTGTTCGATGGCGAAGGCCGGGTTGTTCACCAGCTTGATGATCTCGGCGCCGGCCAGCAGCGTCGGGCCGTAGCCGTGCAACGCGTCGACGCTGGTCGGACGGTTGTAGTAGTACACCTGGTCGCTGGCGAAGGTGGTGCCGACGCAGGTGCCTTCGACCTGGCCCTTGTCGTTGATCTTGGTCGACAGGCCCGCCCAGCCGGCCACGGCGATCGAGCCATAGGTGGTCGGGCTGACCCAGCCCTGGTTGACGGCGTGCGCGAACACATAGGTGAACATGGCGCTGGCCGAGGTTTCCAGGTAGGAGTCGTTCCGGTCCAGCATCTGGTGCCACAGGCCGGTGCCCGACTGCAGCTGGGCGATGCCTTTCAGGGTTTTACGCAGCTGTTCCAGCACCTTCGGGTAGCCCGGGTGGTCCTTCGGCAGCACGTCGAGCAGGTCGGACATGGTCAGCACCGCCCAGCCGTTGGCGCGGCCCCAGTAGAACTGCGGCGCGTCCGGGTTGTTGGCGTTCCAGCCGTGGGTATAGATGTTCAGCTGCGGGTTGAACATGTAGGCCGACATCTGCAGCACGTTCTTCACCGCGTCGTCGAAATAGGCGCGCTCGCCGGTCATGCGGCCCAGTTCGGCCAGCGCCGGCACGCCCATGTACATGTCGTCGGCCCACAGCGACACGGCTTGCGGACGCTGGCGCGCCAGGGTGCCGTCGGGCAGGCGGAACTGCTGCTTGGCGACCCAGTTGCCGCACACCGCGATCTGCTTCGACAGGTCCGGACCGATCTTCGCCGCACGCGCGCGCATCATGGCCGCGCACATCGAGCCGGCGTCGTCCAGCGAGCGCGGGTCGATGAAGCGCGAGAAGGCGTTGGCGCGTTCGAGCTTGAAGCGTTCTTCCTGGGCGCGGAAGTAGGGCAGCTTGTCGGCGAAGAACTGCAGGTGGCGATTGGTCATCTCGGTGAAACGCTTGTCGCCGGTGACTTCGGCGGCTTTCAGCATACCGGCGTGGACCACGCCCATCTCGTAGACCTGCAGGCCGAAGTCGGCCTCGCTCTCGGCCATGACCGCGTCCTTGACCGGCGTCCTGAAGTCGGTGATCGGGGCCTTGGTCGACTTGTTGACCACGGTTGAGGGCGTATGCGCATCCATGTAGCCGCGGATGCGGTGCAGGGCGGCCGTGATCTCGGCCGGGACCGGCTTCTTGTACGGGACCGGGTAGGTGCCTTCGCCGGCATCCTTGGCGCTCTTGTTGTCGGGATTGCGGTAGGGACCTTCGGCGGCGGCGGTGCCGAGGACGGAGAGGGTAACGAGGGCGGCAAGCAGCTTGGTCGGCAGGTTCAAGGTCGTCTCATCGAGTGGATTATTGTGGAGCAGTCCGGTCGGCGCCAGGAATGGGTGACGGATTGCTTTTTTGGTCAGGCCATTCTAATGTGGTCTGACCGCATGCGCAAGGCGGACTAGCCGCTTACCGAAAGTTCATGGCATACTGCCAGCAGAGACAGTTTTTTTCGACACCAACAGGAAGAATGGCATGACCCAATCCGCACCGACCGCACCGACTGCACCATCGCAGCCAATCAAACCTTTCAAACGCATCCTGCTCACCGGCGCCGCGGGCGGCCTCGGACGCATCCTGCGCGAGCGCATCAAGCCATGGGCGGACGTCGTGCGCCTGTCCGACCTGGCCGAGATGGGCGAGGCCGGCCCGAACGAAGAGACCGTCCAATGCGACCTGGCCGACAAGGCGGCGGTGCTGGCCCTGCTCGAAGGCGTGGACGCGATCCTGCACTTCGGCGGCATCTCGACCGAAGCCCCGTTCGAAGCCATCATGCAGGCCAACATCCTCGGTGTGGCCAATTTGTACGAAGCGGCGCACAAGCATGGCGTCAAGCGCATCATTTTCGCCAGCTCGAACCACGCGGTCGGCTATTACAAGACCACCGACATGCTGGACGCCAGCATGCCCGTGCGCGCCGACAGCATGTACGGCATCAGCAAGTGCTTCGGCGAGACCATGTCGCGCTACTACTACGACCGCTTCGGCCTCGAGACCGTCTGCATCCGCATCGGTTCGAGCTTCCCGGAGCCGGCCAACAAGCGCATGATGACGACCTATTTCAGCTACGACGACCTGACCGAAATGCTGCGTTGCTCGCTGTTCGCGCCGCGCGTCGGCCACACCATCGTGTTCGGCATGTCCGACAACGACAGCCTGTGGTGGGACAACCGCTATGCGCGCCACCTCGGCTACAAGGCCAAGGACAGCTCGTCGCAATTTGCGGACAAGTTCCCCGACACCGCCGAGTTCCCGGCGCCGGACGACGTCACGACCATCTACCAGGGCGGCAAATTCCTGCTCGACGGCCCGATGTTCAAATAAGCCGCACGATGGAGACGCTTCACCTGCGCTGCGGCGCGCTGCACGCCGAGGTGCTGCCCGGCGCCGCCGGCGGCCTGGGGCGCCTCGACTGGCGCCGCGGCGCCGACACCCACGCGCTGCTGCGCCCCTACGTGCACACGCCCGGGGCGCCGGCGCCGAGCACTTCGCAGCTGGCATGTTTCCCGCTGGTGCCGTGGTCGAACCGGATCGACCCGGCCGGCTTCATGTTCGAAGGCCGCAGCATCGCGCCGGCGCCGAACCGCGCCGGCGAGCCGTGCCCGATCCATGGCGACGGCTGGCAGCACCCGTGGACGGTGGAAGCGCGCTCCGCGACCGGCCTCACGCTGCTGCTGGACCGGCGCGGCGGCGCCCCATTCTCTTACGTGGCGCGCCTGCGCTACACCCTGAGCGAGGCCGCGTTGCAGGTGACGCTGGAAGTCACGAATACGGGGGCGATACGGCTGCCGTTCGGGCTCGGCCTGCACCCGTGGCTGGAACGGCGCCCAGGCGTAACGCTGCGCGCCCGTGCGCGCGGCACCTGGACCCGCGACGCGCGCGGCCTGCCCGAAGAGAGCATCGACCTGCCGCCGGAATGGGATTTCGCGGCAGCGAAGGCGCTGCCGGACGGCCAGGTCGACCATGTGTTTCGCGGCTGGGATGGCCAGGCCGAGGTGCACTGGCCCGACAGCGGCGTCTCGCTGGCGATCGAGGCCGATATGGCGTACTACATCCTGTACGCGCCGGTTGGACGCGACTTCTTTTGCTTCGAACCGGTCGACCACGCGATCAATGCCCACAACCTGCCCGAGGGCGCCGTACGCAATGGCTTGACGGTGCTGGCGCCGGGACAGATGCTGCGCCGCCGCGTCGTGTTCCGCGTGCACGAGGGGGCATCGAAGGAAACTGCATGAAATCCCTGCGCCTGAAACTGATGGCGGCCGCGCTGGCCGGCTTGGCGGCCGGCGCCTGCGCCCAGCCCGCACCCGAGAGCTATACCGCCGAGACCACGTACACCAAACTGGTCAAGCAATATCCCTTCATCGCGGTCGCCAGCCGCGAGGTGCCGGCCACGGTGGAGGCGCTGCGCGACATCACCTACATCAGCCATGGCACCCGCGCGCTGCAGTTGGACCTTTACCTGCCCAAAGCACGCGCCGGCAAACAGCTGCCCGGCATCGTGCTGGTGCACGGCGGCGGCTGGCGCACCGGCGTGCGCGCCAACTTCGCGCCGATGGCGATCCGCATGGCCGAACGCGGCTATGCGGCGGCCACGGTGAGCTACCGCCTGTCGCCGGAAGCGCCGTATCCGGCCGCGATCCACGACGTCAAGGCGGCGCTGCGCTGGATGCGCGCGCATGCGGCGCAGTACGGCATCGACCCGCAACGCATCGCGGTGGGCGGCGGTTCGGCCGGCGGGCAGATTGCGAGCCTGGTCGGCGTGACCGGTGGGCTCGGGCGCTTCGATCCGGGTGCAGCATCAGGCACCAGCGCGGGTACGGCGTCCAGTGCGGCGCAGGCCATCGTGAACATCGACGGCCTGTCCGATTTCACTTCGGAGGCGGCGCGCAAGTACGAGGACGCCCCGGCCAAGCAGCCGTCGTCGGCCGGCGCCTGGTTCGGCGGGCGCTACGCGGAAAAAGCAGCGCTGTGGCGCGACGCCTCGCCAACCTTTTACGTGAACGCACACACGCCGCCGATCCTGTTCATCGGCAGCGCCCAGACCCGCTTCGCGGTGGGGCGCGAAGCGATGATCGCGAAAATGGATGCGGCCGGGGTGCCGAGCAGGGTGCTGCTGCTGCCGGAGACGCCGCACAGTTTCTGGCTGTTCGACCCGTGGCTGGCGCCGACGGTGGAGGCGACCGTGCGGTTTTTGGATGAACACATGCGGGGAGGTGAGGGCAAGCAGGACGCCGGTTCGCCGGCTCCGTAGCCGTCATCCAATTTGCCAAGACGCGGGCGGTGATCCGCGTGGAGTCAGGACTCCACCCTACGAATCGCGAAAACCGTAGGGTGGGCTCCGCCCACGGCCGTTTTTCGTGCCTATGCACACCCGGCAAGCGTTGCGGCCGTGCGAAGGTGTACCGCGTAGGCGGAGCGGTTCCCCGCCCGGGCCACCCTACGTTACGCGCCAAAAACTTGGTTAATCGTAGGGTGGACTCCCGAGTCCACGCGTCTACACAGCTCGATCAAACGCAAAGCATCTGTTGGCCGCATCGGCGCCATCACGGCGCCGGATCCCATCCTTCTCCACCATTGAACCCGCTGAAAATCACCTTCCTGCTGCCAAACCGCGCCGCCGCTTCCGTCGCCGTCAGCATATAACCGCCAGCCCGGCGCGACAGGTCCAGCGGCTTGCCCGCCAAATCCATCGAACCATATTCGCGCCAGCCGCGCGCCGCATCGGCCAGGGCCGGATTCGGCGCCGGCTCGCGGTTCACGCCGGCCCCGGCCCACCCTGCGGGCGCCACGTGCTCGCCCATCCGGCAATTGATGTAGGCGACGTTGTCCCAGGTCGATGCCGTCCCCGGGCTGCGCGCCAGCCAGGTGGCCCCGGGCGGCACGTCGTTCCCCTTGGGGCCCGGCCCATGCGTGAGCGCGCTGTTCAGGCACACGAACCCGGGGTCGCTGCTGGCGACTGTGCGCGCCTGCACAACATAGCCGCCCGATTGTGCGTCCTTGCTGTCGCCGACCGAGCGCAGCTCGCTTTCCTCGAACACGGCGGCGCGGTTGGCGCCCCAGATGAAGTCGACGTTGCCCTCGATGAGGGTGCGCCAGAACCAGGCATAACCCTTCACCTGGATCGTGTCCTGCTCGCTGAAGAAGCTGGCGTTCTTCGCCACCAGGCGGCCGCCCTCGACGTTGAAGTACAGCGTCTCGGCCTGGCCGGAACGGGTATTCGCGCGCAGGGTGGTATTGCGCAGCGTGAGGTTCTCGAGCGTGAGCAGGTCGGACTCTTCGACCGCCAGCAGCGCGCGCCCGCCCGAGAACGAGGGCGCGCCAAGCCCCTGGCTGGCGCCCGAACCCGGGTTCAGGCCGTCGTTGTTGGTGGCGTAAATGACGACGCCGTCGCGGCTCTCGCCGCGCAGGCGCAGCTTGTCCTTGCCGAGGATGAAGAGCAGCTCGCGGTAGCGGCCATTGCGGATGTCGACCGTGACCGGCGTCGCCTTGTCGACAGCGCGCATCGCGTGGTTCAGCGCGCCCTGCACGGTGCGGAAGTCGGCGCGGCCATCGTCGTCGACGCTGAGCGTGGTGCCGCTCGGGGCGGCGTCCGCCGTGCGGAAAGTCCAGCGGCCGACCGCGCTGCCCGGCACCACGCCGGCGTCGACCAGCACATAGTAGTCGGTTGCGTAATCGAGCTTGCCGAGATGCGGCTGCACCAGCAGCGTGCTGCCCTCGACCGTGACCGGCGTGAAGCGCACGTGGCGTGCGCGCGGCTGGCCGGGGTAGCCGATGGCGCGCACTTCCTCGCCCAGCGGGATGCTGTCGACCAGCGCGTCGTCGCGCACGCGGTGGATGCGGATGGCGCCACCGCTACCCAGCACCGGCGCCTGCGCGAAGCCGATGCGCAGGGGCGTATCGACCGGGACGGCGCGCGNCCGACGCCACCTTGAACGGCGTGCCGATGGTCGCCTCGATCGTGCTGTGCAGCGCCGGATCGTCCTCGGCGCTGACGACGATGCGCGCCGTGCCGGGCGCGCGCGGCGTGATCGTGATGCCGGCCGCGGTAACGGCAACCGCGGCCACCGCCGGATCGCTCGAACGCGCGCCATAGGCCAGGCGCGTGACGCCATCGCTGCCGACCGCGCTGATGGCGAGCGGCTGCGCCGGGTCGCCGGCCTGGGCGCGGAGAACCGGCCCGGCCAGCGACGGGGCGATGCGCGCGGGCTGCATGCCGGGCACGCCGGCGCGCAGGTCGTCGAGTTCGAACATGCCGCCCTGGACCAGGATGCCGGCGCGGGTGGCCGTCGCACCGAAAGCCGGTTGCGGCGCGGTGGTGATCTTTTCGCCGTCGAGGTAGACGGCGAGCATGGCCGGCGCCATTTCCAGGCGCAGCGTGGCGAAGCGGCCGCCCGGCAGGCGTGCGCGCGGCACCGATTTCAGGCGGGTGAGGACGCCATCCTGCATCCGCACCAGCTGGATCGCCATGGTGTCGCCGCTCGCCGGCAGGACGATGCCGGCGCCGACCCAGTTACGCGCGTCGAGGTAGCGGCCGACCAGGAACAGCGAACGCGCCGGACCGCCGGCGCCGCTGCGCACCTGTGCCTCGATAAAGGCTTGCTGTGCGCCGGCCGCCGTCATGCGCGCATCCTTCGACAGCGCCAGCAGGCGGCCGGCACCGCCCGCCTGCAAAACGCGGTTGTGTGCATCGGCACGGACAGTCAGCGCCGCTGCGCCCTCGCGCGCCAGGTCCCAGCCCGTAACGCCACCGTCGAATGCTTCGCAGGCAAGGAAGTCGGCCGTCGGGCAGCCGGCAACCACAGGACGCTGCACGATCCTGCCGGCGCCGGCCTGCGCGCGCACGTGCGCCGCCACCGCTTCGGCCGGGCGCGGCGTGAACGGATAGGGGACGGTCCAGGCCGGCGTCGCTGCCTGGCCGCAGGGTGCGAGCGCGGCGCCGTTCAGGAGCGAGCCGGTATCGGTCAGCAGGCCCGGATTCGCGCCGTCATCGAAAGCCTTGATGGCGTCCTTGCAGGCGCGGGCGCCGGCGATCTCGAAGGCATTGGCATGCGAAACGATGCGCGCGCCGTGGGCCACGCCGACGCCGTACTCGTGCGGGTAGGCCGGATGCCTGCGGTCGCCCACGTGATAGTTGTTGAACAGGTGGACCTGGCCGAAGCGCACGCGCGGCGCGCGGCTGGCGATGTTCTCGAACAGGTTGTTGCTGATGGTGACGCGCAAGTGGCCGGCATCGCCCGTGGCCTTGTCGCTGGCGCCGATCAGCATGTTCTTCTGGTGCAGCGCGAAGTGGTTGTAGGAGATGCTCACGAAGTCGGACGCGTCGCGCACGTCGAGCGCGCCGTCGTGGCATTGCCGGTGCTTGCCGTTCTCGACCGGCAGCAGCTCGTCGGTATGCGGCGCATCGGTGAAGCTGTTGTGGTCGACCCAGACGTGGTGCGAACCGACGATCGAGATGGCGTCGAACTGCGCATTCCAGTTGCCGCTGGCGCTGTCGTTCGGGTCCCATACCGGCGCGACGTCGCAAGGGTTGCGCAGGCGCAGGTTGCGAATGATGACTTGCGAGACCCGCGTCACGTCGATATGCGCGTTGACGAAGCCGGCATCGGCGCCGACGCCGACCAGGGTGGTATTCGCCGGCAGCGCGACGCGCCCACGCTTGGCCTGGTCGGCCGTGCCGGCGAACGGGCGGCCTTCGCTCATGTCGATGATGCCTTCGACCTGGACGATGCGGCTGCCCGCGCTGCGCTTGTCGAGCGCGCGCCGCAGCGCGGCGGCGTCGCGCACGGTGACGATGGTCGTCGCATCGGCGCCGCCGCGCGTGCCGCCTTCCTGCGCGGCCCAGCCGTCGAGCGGGGCGTGCTGGCGAACGAAGGAAAGGGGCGAGGGCGCCGCGATGGCGAGGCTGGTGAAGGCGGCGAGGACCGGCAGGAGATAAATGTGCTTCATGGGCTTCCGGATGCGTTGGCGGCGCAATCCGAAAGGCGCGCCGCAAGAAAAATCAGGGACGCGCGCCGGCGTAGGCGGACGGTGCGGCGAACTGTCCCTTCAAATCGGGGAACAGGCGCACCAGCTCGGCCGCGACCATGCCTGAGAAGACTTCCGAGCCCTTGGCGCCGACGTGGGTGCGGTCGAAGGCGCTTTTCGGGGCGCCTTGCGGCTCGACGCTGGCCGTACCGGCCGGGGCGCCATAGTTGGCGGGGCGCGGCGCCTGCGCCAGCGTATCGGCTTCGTCCTGGCCCATGCGCTGGACGGCGGCGGCGCTGATGGCGTTCAGGTCGATCAGGGCGAGCTTGCGTTCGTCCGCGACGCGGCGCGTGGCGGCGGCCCAGGGCGCCAGGTCGTCCTTCAGGTACTCGCCCTTGAAGCTGCGCCGGGTGAGCGGGGTGACCAGCACCGGCACGCCGCCCAGGACAAGGGTTTCGGTGGCGTAGCGCGCGATATTCTGCGGGAACTGCGTCACCAGGTCGGTCGAGCGGCCGGGTTTGCCCGGCTGGTCGTTGTGGCCGAACTGGACCAGCACGTAACTGGCCGAGAATGCGGCGCCGTCTTTCAGCAATGCCTGCACCTCGTCCCAGCGGCGTTCGGCGCGGAAGCTGCCCGAACTGCGGCCGCCGCGCGCCAGGTTGACGCAGCTAACGCCCGGCTTGAAGCGCGCGCACAGGGCGTCGCCGTAGCCGGTTCGCGTCGCCATGGTGGAATCGCCGACGAGGATGATGCGCACGGGTTTGGAGGGAGCGTCGGCGGCCAGCGCCGGAAGCGCGAACATCGAGAAGGACAAGAGAGCAAGTGGAAGCTTCATTCAGGACCTTGAAAGAAGAAAAAGGACGTAGAGCGGACCGGGCCACGAGAGGCGGGTCTCCCGTCCACGCGTCAATAGTTGGCGGTTGCGTCATCCGGCCGGATGATCTCGCCGCTACGTATCACCGCGTGGACGGCCGAGCCGTCCACCCTACGGAGCGAAGCGATTAAAACGTGTAGTCAGCCCGCACCGTGAACGCCCGGCCGATCGGCTTGGCGATGTTGCGCGCGAAGACCACGCGCGACGACAGGCGCTGGTTCGACAGCGGCGGATCGGTGTCGAACAGGTTGTTCACGCCGGCGCCGAGCTTGAAGTTCTTCGAGACCTTGTAGCTGGTCGACAGGTTGTACACGCGGTACGGGTCGATCACATTGTAGAACGGCTGGCCCGGCTTCTGGGTCGCGAGCACGTTGGTGTCTTCGTAGCTCGACGAGTACTGCTGCGTCAGCTGGGCAAAGAACGGACCCATGCTCCAGTTCACGCGCGCCGTGTGCTTCCACTTGAAGATGTAGGTGTTCGACGCGGTCGAGCCGGTCGCCAGCGCGCCGACGCGGCCGACGAAATCGACCCAAGGGCTGCCCACTTCGTTCTGGCCCTGGTACTTGTCGGTGAAGGTGCCGTCCAGCGACGCGCCGAAGCGGCCGTAGTCGGCGGTCGGCAGCGAGTAGCTCAGGCCGATGTCGACGCCTTGCGTCTTCAGGCCGCCCATGTTCAGGCGGGTCTTCGTGATGTACTGCAGGGTGCCGTCCGGATTACGCACGAACAGGTCCTCGTATTGGCCGAGGTTTCTGAAGATCGTCGGTTCGTCGATCTGGGCGATGGTGCCCTTCATGTCGATCTTCCAGAAGTCGACGGTGGCCATGAAGTTCTTGAACGGCTCGACCACGAATCCGACCGAATAGGTCTTCGCCTTTTCCGGCTGCAGTTCCGGATTGGCGCCGGTGAGCGTGGTCAGGCGCGTGTTGCAGACACGCGACGGGTCCAGGTTCAGGCCGGCGAAGCGCGGATCGGTGGTGACGCTGCCGGTGCCTGCGGCGGCAGGGGTGGCGCTCGGGCAGAGCAGCGGGTCGTCCCAGCTGAACTGCGACGGCGTCAGCGTGCGCGGCGTGCCGTACAGTTCCGGCAGGGTCGGCGCGCGGAAGCCGGTGCTGACCGTACCGCGCAACATCAGCTGCTTCAGCGGCTGGTAGCGGAAGCTGGCTTTCGGGTTCCAGGTCGAGCCGAAGTCGCTGAAATGGTCGCCACGGACGGCGAAGTTCAGGTTCAGTTCCTTGGTGACCGGCGCATCGAGTTCGACGTACATGCCGGCGACCTTGCGCGAACCGCTCGGGTTGCGGCCCGGCGTGCCCGAGATGTTGTAGACCACTTCGTTGCCGAGCATGCTCGAGTTTTCCTCGAAGGTCTCGCGGTGCCAGTCGCCGCCGATCGCCACGCCCAGGGCGCCGCCGCCCAGCTGCATGAAGGTGCGCGACAGGTTGAAGTCGGCGCCGTAGTAGCGAACGTCGGCTTCGCGGTAGGTCTGGCCATCCACCGAGATGCTCTCGAGGTAGTCGCGGCCGGCCTGGTCCTGCGGACCGAACGGGTTCAGGATGCCGTTGGCGACACCGGTGTAGATGCCCGGCGTCTTGACGTAGCCGCTCTTGAAGCCGACGTCGCGGTGGCTGTAGGCATACGAAATGCCGGTACGGTAATCCCAGCCCTTGAACTCGCCTTCGTCGGCGACCACCAGGCGGTGGTTGGTCTGCACGTCGTGGCCGACCACGCCGCCCAGTTCGTCCAGGCTCCAGTTCAGCGCCAGGTCGGCGCCGTTCAGGCCGGCCACGGCCGGCACGCCGCCGCTGTTGCCCGGGTAGTACTTGCTGGCGCGGGTGATCAGGAGCGGACGGCGCGAAGCGGTCAGGCGGTCGTAGTCGACGTTGGCGCCGAATGGCTGCGGCGCGTCGGCGGCGTCGATGTAGGAGCGCGCCAGCTGCAGTTCGACAGTGAGGACCTTGCCGTCGCCGTGCGCCAGGCTGCCCTTGGTGAACAGGGTGGTCTGCGACGCTTCCGGCAGCAGCTCGGGGTACAGGGTCGGATCGGTGACGCAGACGCGGCTGCCGGCGCCCGAGGCGCGGGTCGACGGAATCGTGGTCTGGGTCGGGAACGGGCTGGCGCAGCCGGCGGCGAAGTACGGGTTGCCGGTGGTGGTGGTGGCCTTGCCGCCCGAGTACACGGTGTAGTTGGCCGGGGAGGCCGCGCCCACGCTCGACGAATTCGGCACGAAGGCGGTGCCGCCCAGCGCCACGATGGTGGCCGGGTCGGTGATCTTCGGACGGTCCTTCTGCAGCAGCGACTTGCGCTTCTGGGTATCGAAGGCGGTATAGATGTTCCAGCCGTCGCTCGCCAGGTCGCCCTTGCCGGCGACGATGCCGAAGCGGCGCTGCTGGCCGCCGCCCGAGTGTTCCGGCTCGACGGCGCTGGCGCTCAGCGAGACGTCCTTGACCGAACGCTTGGTGATGAAGTTGACCACGCCGGCGATCGCATCGGTGCCGTACAGGCTCGAGGCGCCGTCGCGCAGCACTTCGACGCGCTCGATGGCGGCCATCGGGATGACGTCGACGTTGACCGAACTGTCGCCCAGCGCTTCGTTGGCCAGGCGGCGGCCGTTGAGCAGGACCAGCGTGCGGTTGGTGTTCAGGCCGCGCATGTTGATCATGGTGCCGCCGCCACCGCCGCCGACCGGCTCGTTGGTCGAGGCGACCGTCAGCGCGGTCGCGACTTCCGACATCGTGGTCAGGCCGCGTGCCGTCAGTTCTTCGGCCTTGATGGTGGTCAGGGGCAGGGCGTTTTCGGTCGCGAGGCGCTTGATCGACGAGCCGGTGACTTCGACGCGCTGCATCGGCGCTTCCTGCGCGGTTGCAGCGTTCGTCAGGGTCAGCACGGCGACGGCGACGGCCGACAAAAGGAAGCGTGGTTCGGCCAAGCGGGCCCGGGTGTTGGTGCTCTGGTGTTTCACTACGTGTCTCCTGCGTGTGATCATCAATCGCGTCCAGGTGTATCCCTGGCTCGCTCGAATGGATACCTCGCGTATCCGTGCCGTGGTGACGGGACCCTGGCGGCCGGGTCAGCACGGTTGAATGACAATCGCTCCTGCCATTTTGTTTCTACGGGCATTCAGCGTGCCAGGAGGAAATTCCCCTAGCATAAATTAGTCTGCGGACAATTGTACTTTGGTCGGACCAGTTTCGCAATCTGGACATGCCAGTTATTTTTCCGGTCTGAACACGGCCCGAAAGCGGCCATGCCAGTATTTACACAGGCGCGCCTGGAGCAGCGGCATGGCCGGTCGAGTGTGGTGCGCGTTAAACATTTTATATTTAAGTGCGCATACCAATTGCATCACTGGTTAGACCAATTTAGAATCAGTTCGGCAATATCCGTAGGAATACCGTCTGCGACCCGCCCGCCACTTCGGGTTCTCGTCGCAGCGGCACCGGACACGCAAGGTGTCCACAACACGGCCAGCGCCCTATGCGTCAATGCCATGGCATGGCTGAATTCCAAAAAAAACATCCGGAGACCTTCTTTGAAAACCAAACACATCCTTCAGGCACTGGCCCTCGCGACCTGCGCCGCCACTGTGCACGCCACGCCGCTTCCTTTGCAGGACGCCGTCATCACCGCCAGCTACAACGGCGCCGCCGATGGCATGCTTGGGCTCGACCATAATTTCGCGCAGGAGCCCGGTTCCAACACCAGCCGCCTCGACCCGACCGAGACCGGCGTCGAATTCTTCACGTCCGACTACCTGTTCGGCATCGATTTTTCGGCGAGCGGCGCGCTGACCGTGATCGCCAACGGCGCCAACCCGCCTGGCGCCTACAGCATGCGCTTCGATTTCGGCAGCAGCCTGCCGGGCGCGATCAGGGCGTTCAGCTTCGTCGGCACCAATGGTGCGAGCGGCGTGCCGGGGCTGTCGATCGTCGACGCGCACACCATCGCGCTCGACCTGAGCGGGGTTTCGTGGGAAGAGTTCGGTTCGCTGACCGCGCAGGTCGACGTCGCGCTCGGCGCCGAGGTGCCGGAGCCGGCCAGCACGGCCATTCTGCTGGGTGGATTCGCCGCCATGGCGCTTGCATCGCGTGCCCGCTCGCGTTCACGTTCGCGTCTGCAGTAAGACGCCAGAACGCGGCAACGGCCGACTCACCTCTTTCCTGCACACAGGAGTACACCATGCGAAACAACAGTTTCAAGGCAGCGCTCTGCCTTGCATTCATAGCGACTGCCGGCCAGGCTGCGGCTGCGGCCGCGATCGATCCGGCGCGCCAGGTCGCCCCGGCCGATGGCTGGGCCAGCCAGGCCGGCGGCACCGTCGGCGGTTCCGCCGCCATCGAATCCCAGATCTATACCGTCACCACGCGCGCGCAATTGCTGGCGGCCATCACCAACGGCGGCACGGCGAGCAAGATCATCAAGCTGTCCGGCGTGCTCGACATGAGCGAGGGCAAGCCCTACACCAGCAGCGCCGACCAGTCCGCGCGCGGCGCGGTGCGCCTGAAAAGCAACACGACCCTGATCGGCGACCGCAATTCCGGCCTGGTCAACGGCCACATCGTGCTGTCGAACGTGTCGCAAATCATCATCCGCAACCTGAAGTTCGTCAATCCCTGCGACGTGGGCCCGGTCTGGGACCCGCTTGACGGCGCCACCGGCAACTGGAACAGCGCTTTTGACGCGATTTCGGTGTCCGGTTCCGACCACGTCTGGATAGACCGCAACAGCTTCACCGACCTGCCCGTGACCGACAATTTCCTGCCGGTCGAGAACGGCCACGTGAAGCAATGCCACGACGGCGCGCTCGACATCACCAATGCGTCGGACTACGTGACCGTTTCCTATAACGAATTCGGCGAGCACAACAAGAACAACCTGGTCGGCGGCGGCGACGGTGCCACTGCCGACGAAGGCAAGCTGCGTGTCACCTTCAGCAACAACGTGTTCCGCGACGTCGCCAGCCGCGCACCGCGCGTGCGCTACGGTCAGGTACACCTGTTCAATAACTACTACAGCGGCTCGCGCACGCACCCGGTCTACCGCACCAGCTATTACGTCGGCGTGGGCCATGCGGCAAAAATCCTGTCGTCGAACAACGTCTTCGAAGTCGCCGGCGCCACCGCTTGCAGCAACGTGGTCCAGAGCTTCGGCGGCACCATCCCGGGCGCCTTCAAGGACAGCGGTTCGCTGCTGAACGCCAAGCCGCTGGGCGACTGCGGCGTGTCGGGCGCCGTGACCTGGACGCCGCCGTATGCGTTTTCCGCACGCCCGATCGCGCTGGTCAAGGCGAATGCGCTGGCGCAGGCCGGCGGCGGCAAGCTCACCACGACCATTTCCGGCACCGGCAAGGTCATCGTCGACACCGGCCCGAGCCTGAGCTGTCCGGCGAGCGGCCTGTACGTCTGCGACGATTTCCAGGGCGGTAACGCCGCGAAATGGGACTTGCTGCCTGTACCCGGCCCGAACGGCGCCTTCAGCGTGGTCGACGAGGTGGCGGGCGGCGCCAACAAGGTGCTGCAATACACGGCGGCCAGCACCGGCGGCGTGCTGGCGCTGCTGAAGACGAGCACCATGGACGCGGTTCCCTCGGGCGACTATTTCGTCGAGGCGCGGATTCGCCCGATGACCAACGGCACCACCGGCAACAAGCACCTGTTCCTGGTGACGCGCTACCAGGATGCCAGCAACTGGTATGGCGCCGGGCTGAACGTGCAGAACAGCACCGCCAGCACCCAGGTCGAGATCGCCAAGATGCTGGCCGGGACGCTCAGCCGCCCGCGCCAGGTGCGCAAACCAATCGCGATGGATGCGCAGTTCTATACGGTGCGCTTCGAGATGATCGGCAGCACCTTGACCGTCTACCTCGACGGCGAAAACCTCGGTTCGGTCACCGACACCAGCTTTGCCGCACGCGGACGGGTCGGCCTGTACACCGCCAACAAGAGCTTCCAGATCGACGACGTGCGCATCGGCGACCCGCGCCTGAAACCCGTGCAGCTGACGCTCGATCCCGGCACGCCCACCTGGGCCGCCGAAGCGGGCGACGCGCCACTGCAGGTCAAGGTGACTTCGGTCGCCGCCGACGGCACGGCCGACAGCTTCAGTGCGGAATCGAACAATCCGGCGGTCGCCACGGTCACGAAAGAGGGCAACACGGTCTCGATCGCACCGGTCGGCGCCGGCACGGCGAACGTCGTGTTCCGCTCGGGTTCGGATTCGACCGTAGTGCGGTCGATCTCCGTGACGATCGCACCGCAATTCGTGCAGCCGACCCAGACCTACGCCTTGCAGGGCGTGGCGATGCCGGCAGCAGGTTCCAGCGCTGGCCAGGTCGACGCCACCTTGAGACTCGTGTTCGACAATGCCCCGACGCTGGGCAGCGGCGGCACCATCCGCGTGTTCCGCAAGCGCGACGATGCATTGGTCGACGTGATCCGCCTGAGCGGCGAAACCGACATGCTTGGCTATCCGGGCCAGGACCAGGTGCGCAAGGTCAACGTCGCGCCGATCCGGATCGTCGGCAATACGGTGACCATCAAGCCGCACAGCAACAAGCTGGATTACGGCACCGAGTATTACGTGGCGATCGCCGACGGCGTCTTCACCGGCGCCAGCCTGAACGGGACGCCCTTCGCCGGCATCGGCAAGGCGGCCGGCTGGACGTTTACCACGCGCGCCGACCAGCCAACCGGCTCGGAACTCTCGGTCGACGACGACGGTCCGGCGCATTTCTCCACGGTGCAGGGCGCGCTCAGCTACGCGATGAAAAGCTTCGGCAAGGCCGAGCCGGTGACCATCCGCGTGAAGAACGGCAGCTATGAAGAGTTGCTGTTCTTGCGTGGCAAGGACAACGTCAGCATCGTCGGCGAGAGCCGCGACGGCGTGGTGATCCGCTACACCAACCACGAGACCTTCAATGGCGGCACCGGCGCCAGCCAGCCGGCCAGCGCCACGGCCAGTCCGGCAGGCGGGCGCTCGGTGATGCTGGTCGAGACCTCGGACATGCTCAGCCTCGAATCGCTGACCTTGAAGAACACGACGCTGCGCTCGCCCGCGATTTCGGGGCAGGCGGAGACGATCTACTTTAACAGCGACGGACGCCTGGTGGTGAAGAACGCCAGCTTCTTCAGCGAGCAGGACACGCTCAACCTCAAGGGCTGGGCCTGGTTCTACCGCTCGCTGGTGGCCGGCAACGTCGACTTCATCTGGGGCAGCAGCCGCGCCGCCCTGTTCGAGGAAAGCGAGATCCGCTCGGTGGGCGACACCAACAGCCCGACCAGCGGCGGCTACGTGCTGCAGGCGCGCGTACCGGCGGCGACCGACAAGGGCTACGTCTTCCTCAACAGCAGCCTGACCCACGGTCCGGGACCGGGCCCGCTGGCCGGCGACGTGCCGGCAGGCGCCACCTGGCTCGCGCGCAGCCCCGGCGGCACCACGAGCTGGGACAACATCGCCTTCATCAACTGCCGCATGGACAATCACGTGGCGCCCGCCGGCTGGGCCGGGCAGGGCGTGAACGGCCAGCCGGCGCCGAATCCGGTAACGCCGAACGCGACCAGCGGCTGGCGCGAGTACGGCAGCACCGACCTGGCCGGCAATCCGCTCGACCTGAGCCGCCGTGTGGGTGGCTACCTCCTGCGCGCCAGCGACGTCGACGCCGATTTCGCGACGCGGGCCAAGGTGTTTTCGGCCTACGGTAACGGGATCGGATGGAATCCGCAGCCGTAATGTGCTGAAGCAGTGACGCAATGACAAAAGCCCCCGCGGATGCGGGGGCTTTTTCGTCGGCGGCAGTGCACCGTAGGGTGGGCACCTGTGCCCACGCGTTACGTGCGTATGCTTTTAACGGCTGCTGTGAATATTCGGTGGTACATAAGCCGTAGTCGCTATGGCGAGTATTCGCGGTCACCGACTACCATGTGAGCGAACAGCCAACGCCGCGTATTCGTGAGATGCACGTAACGCGTGGGCACGGGTGCCCACCCTACGTTACGCCGCTGTCAACCATAAAGCCGGCTACGCCGGCTCACCCGCGTGAGAACGTACGCGTCACGCGATCCAGGTGCGCCCGCATCGCGGTGCGTGCGCCGGCGACGTCGTGGTCGGCGATGGCGGCGAAGATGGCGCGGTGGTCGAGCAGGGTTTGCTGGCGCAGTTCCTCGGTCTGGAAGTGTTCCTTCAGCTTGTGCCAGAGCGAGCCGCGCTGGCTCCACAGGTATTCGATCACGCCGACCATGGCGCTGTTGCCGGTGGCGCGTGCGATCGCCAGGTGGAAGTTGCGGTCGGCCGACTCGTTGCCGCTGCGTTCTTCGTGGTGCTGTTCCATCTCGAGCACGGCCACCAGGATGGCGTCGATCGCCGAATCGCTGGCGTGCTTGGCGGCCAGTGCCGCCATCTCGACCTCGATCAGGCGGCGCGCGGCCAGTACCTCGAACGGGCCCGGGCCGGCGGTCGGCACCTCGGCCACCGGCGTCGCCTGCTCGCTGACGTACACGCCCGAGCCGCCGCGCACCTCGACCGTGCCGCCCAGTTCAAGGGCGATCAGCGCTTCGCGCAGCGAGGTGCGCGAGACGCCGAGCTTGGTGGCGAGGTCGCGTTCGGAGGGCAGGCGCTCGCCCGGGCGGATGTTCTCGGCGCGGATCAGCTCCTCGATCTTGCCCGATACCACCCGGTACAGTCGCGGTTCAATGGCGCCGGCTTCGGCCGGGGCGGGGGTCTTCTTCATGGTGCGGGCTCGTCCTGAGTGGGTGGCGTGATCAAAAACTACAGGATCTTAGTTAAGTCCGCTGAATGTTGCAAGTGGACCAACGAAATAATGCGGAAAGGGGGCGTGCGGTATTTGAACGACAACCCCCGTGGAGTCATGGCTCCACCCTACGAATAGCGACGAATCGTAGGGTCGAGTCCTGACTCCACGCGTTACAGCATCCGAGCAGCGGCAAGCGCCATTGGCACCCGTCAGCCCGCAACCCCGCTCGCCTCCTGCGCCCGCCGCAAGCGCTCGCGGCTGTTGCTCAAATGCGTACGCATCGCCGCGCGCGCCCCCTCGGCGTCGCGGCGGGCGATCGCGCTGAAGATGTTCTCGTGCTCGTGGATCACGCGTTCGATGAACGGGCCCGGCTCGTCGTCCGAGAAATGCGCCGAATTCAGGCGCGCGCGCGGGATGATGTTGCTGCCCAGGTGGGTCAGGATGTCGTGGAAATAGCGGTTGCCGGACGCCTGCGCGATCAAGAGGTGGAAGGCCATGTCCGGCGCCACCGTCTCGCCGCCGCGGCGCGCGCACTCCTCGAAACTGTCGACGGCGGCGCGCAGTTGCGCCAGCTGCTCGTCGCTGCGGCGGGTGGCGGCCAGGCCGACGGCCTCGGTTTCCAGGCTGATGCGCAGTTCCAGCAGGTCGAGCACGTCGCGCATCGTCACGATGGTTGCCGGGTCCAGGCCCATCGGCGCGTTCGTCGGCTCGAGCACGAAGGTGCCGATCCCGTGCCGGGTTTCGACCAGGCCTGCCGCCTGCAGGTGCGAAATCGCCTCGCGCACCACGGTGCGGCTGACGCCGAGGATGCGCATGATCTCGGACTCGGTCGGCAGCTTGTCGCCGGGGTTCAGGCTGCCGCCCTTGATGCGGTCGCTCAGGTGGGCGACCACACCCTGGGCCAGGTTGCGGTGTTTTTTCAGCGGTGCCGTTGCGGTAGGGGTCATGATTGTTGAAGATTGGTCGGACCGCTTGCTGCGGATGCTGCGATTATACGCCGAGTGCGGGTCAGATGTCTGACAAGTGCATGCGAGCACGACTGGAACGGTGGTAGAAAATGCAAATGAGCAAGAATTCAGGCGGACTGCATGGCGGTTTCACAGACGCCACAATCTGGTTAAAGGAAGGATTGCGAACTTCGCCAAAATCGTTATACTAAAAAACAGTCGTCAGACGACTGACGACATGATCGCAGCGGAAATTCAGGAGACAGAGGATGAATGCCAAAAAATTGCTGTTGGGCTTAGCCGTAGGAATGTCGGTCGCGCTCGGTGCGCAGGCTGCCTGGCCGGAAAAGACGATTACCGTCATCGTGCCGTTCCCGGCCGGCGGGTCGACCGATGCGATCGCCCGTGCCATCGGCCCGAAGATCACGGCCCGCTTCGGCCAGCCGTGGATCATCGATAACCGTCCGGGCGCCACCGGCGCCATCGGCGCCGGCATGGTCAAGCGCGCGGCGCCCGACGGCTACACGCTGATGGCCGCCTCGATCGGCGTGTACGCCATGAATCCGTGGCTGCAAAAGCGCCTGGCCTACGATCCGGCCAAGGACTTCGACCTGCTGACCGTGGCCGTGCGCGCGCCCAACGTGCTGGTGGCCAGCCCCAACGTCAAGGCGAACACGGTGCAGGAACTGATCGCCACGCTCAAGCAGAATCCGGGCAAGGTCACCTTCGCCTCCTCGGGCAACGGCAGTTCGGACCACCTGACGGCCGAGCTGTTCTGGCAGAAGACCGGCACCAGCGGCCTGCACGTGCCGTATAAAGGCGGCGCGCCGGCGATCACCGACCTGCTGGGCGGCCAGACCGACGTCTCGTTCGTGAACATCAATACCGCGCTGCCGCACATCAAGGCCGGCAAACTCAAGGTGCTGGCCGTCACCGGCGAGCGCCGCGCCGCGATCCTGCCGAAAGTGCCGACCCTGGCCGAGTCGGGCATCCAGGGCGTGGACATCTACTCGTGGCAGGCCTTCGCGGCGCCGAAAGGACTGCCGAAGGACGTCAAGGCCAAGCTGCACGGCGCCATCGTCGCCGCGATCAACGAGCCGGACATCAAGGCCAAGCTGGTCGAGCAGGGCTTCGAAATCGTCGCCAACACGCCGGAACAGTTCGAACAATTCCAGAAACTGGAATCGGCGCGCTGGAAGAACGTGATCGAGGTCGGCAAGATCACCGCCGACTAAGCTCCCGGCTGCGCTAAACAATACGCAACACGGAAGAGGGCGCAGCCGCTCTTCCCGCAAACACCCCAAGAAGACCGAACGGAGATCCATATCATGTCCAGCACCAACCAGCAAGGGGCGCAGAACGCGCCGATCGTCACCGACATGCGCGTCGTCCCGGTGGCGGGCCGCGACGGCATGCTGCTCAACCTGAGCGGTGCGCACGCGCCTTACTTCACCCGCAACATCGTGATCCTGACCGACAACGCCGGCAATACCGGGGTGGGCGAGGTACCGGGCGGCGAACCGATCCGCCAGACGCTGGAAGACGCGCGCGAGCTGATCGTCGGCCAGTCGATCGGCAACTACCAGGGCGTGCTGAACAAGATGCGCGCCACCTTCGCCGACCGCGATGCCGGTGGCCGCGGCCTGCAGACCTTCGACCTGCGCATCGCGGTGCACGCCGTCACCGCCGTCGAATCGGCGCTGCTCGACCTGCTCGGCAAATTCCTCGGCGTGCCGGTGTGCGCGCTGCTCGGCGAAGGGCAGCAGCGCGAGCGCGTCGAGATGCTCGGCTACCTGTTCTACGTCGGCGACCGCAACGTCACGAACCTGGAGTACGCGAGCGAGCCGGAGCAGGCAGACGACTGGCTGCGCCTGCGCCACGAAAAGGCGATGACGCCGGAAGCGGTGGTGCGACTGGCCGAAGCGGCCTATGCGCGCTACGGCTTCAAGGATTTCAAACTGAAGGGCGGCGTACTGCAGGGCGACGCCGAAATCGAGGCGGTCACCGCGCTGGCCGAGCGCTTCCCGGAAGCGCGCGTCACGCTCGACCCGAACGGCGCCTGGTCGCTGCAGGAAGCGATCCGCCTGTGCCGCGGCATGGACCACGTACTCGCCTACGCGGAAGACCCGTGCGGCGCCGAGAACGGCTATTCGGGCCGTGAAGTCATGGCCGAGTTCCGCCGCGCCACCGGCCTGCCGACCGCGACCAACATGATCGCCACCGACTGGCGCCAGATGGGCCACGCGATCCAGCTGCAATCGGTCGACATCCCGCTGGCCGACCCGCACTTCTGGACCATGGCCGGTTCCGTGCGCGTGGCGCAGATGTGCAACGACTGGGGCCTGACCTGGGGCTCGCATTCGAACAACCACTTCGACATCTCGCTGGCCATGTTCACGCAAGTGGGCGCCGCCGCGCCGGGCAAGATCACGGCGCTCGACACCCACTGGATCTGGCAGGACGGCCAGCGCCTGACGAAAGAGCCGCTGCAGATCGTCGACGGCATGATCGACGTGCCGGCGAAACCGGGCCTGGGCGTCGAGATCGACATGGAAGCGCTGGAAGCCGCGCATCAGCTCTACCTGGCCAAGGGCCTGGGCGTGCGCGACGACGCGCAAGCGATGCAGTTCATTTACCCGGGCTGGAAATTCGATAACAAGCGCCCGAGCTTCGTGCGCTGAATGCTGCCCGTCCGATCCTGAAAACCGAGGAGACACGCAATGAAGAAGACCCTGATTGCGGCAGCGGCGTTGGCGCTGGCCGCCGGTGCTGTCCACGCCCAGACCACCGTTACCATCTACGGCATCGCCGATGCCGGCTTCCTGCGCGAAAGCGGCGGTTCGGCGGGCACCGTCAACAAGATCGGCAGCGGCATGGGCTCGTACTCGCGCATCGGTTTCCGCGGCAGCGAGGACCTCGGCGGCGGCATGACGGCCGTGTTCACGCTCGAGAATGGCCACCGCCTCGACACCGGCGAGGTCGACAGCGCCGGTTCCATGTTCAACCGCCAGGCCTGGGTCGGCATCAAGGGCAAGGCCGGCATGGTGAGCTTCGGGCGCCAGTACACGCCATGGCACCAGGCGCTGGCGCAGGTCGGCGACCCTTTCTCGACCGGCTATGCCGGCGGCTCGAAGAACGTGTTCCCGGACTTCGGCGCCAATGTCCGCACCAGCAATACGGTGATGTATACGTCGCCGACGATCAAGGGCTTCACCGGCGACGTCGCCTACGCCTTTGGCGAGCAATCCGGCAGCAGCGTGGCCGGCCGTAACATGGGCGCCTCGATCGGTTACGCCAACGGCCCGCTCAACCTGCGTCTGGCCTACAACCACAAGAACTCGGACGTGGCGGCCGCGCCCGGCGTCACCCCAAGCGTGCGCGGCAACGCCAGCAACAAGCTGCTGGCAGCAAACTACGACTTCAAGGTGGTGAAAGCCTACCTGGCGGTCAGCATCGACAAGGGCTTCAACGCCGCCCCGCTGGGTAACAACAACAACCCGTACGGCTTCCGCCGCCCGACGGCGTCGACCGACGGCAACGAGGTCTTGCTGGGCGTGGTGGCGCCGATCGGCCCGGGCAACGTGATCGCGACCCTGATGCGCAAGGATGACCGGACCAGCTTCGACCAGGACGCGCGTTCGTGGGGCATCGGCTACCTGTACGCGCTGTCGAAGCGCTCGACCATTTATACGGTGTACGGGCATACGGTCAACAAGAACGGGGCTGGCTATACGGTGGCGAACAATACCGATGCCGGGACCGGCGATCGGGCGTTCAACCTGGGCGTGCGGCATACGTTCTGATTGTCGTGCCCGCGGCAGTAGCGTACCGTAGGGCGGGCATGCCCGCCTACGTGCATCTCGTCGCCCGCGCCGCATCCAATGGCCACGTCCTGTGTAACCCTAGTACCTGCCGACCAGCCGCCCGTGCAGCAACTCGCGCTCCGTCCCCGGATCGACGAGGTAGTTGATCTTCCCCGCTACCACCGTCGCCACCGGCACCCCGTCGCGGAACAGGATGCGGTTGGCGCCCAGCGCCGGTACCTTGTCGCCGGGCAGCAGGGTGCCGCACAAATTCAGCGGATCGACGCCCGAGATGCAGACCAGCCCACCGTCGAGCGGCCGGCGGCGCACTTCGCGCAGCAGCGGGATCGCCTCGGGCAGCGCGAACTGTTCGCCCGAGAAGCCGGCGACGAATCGGCCGCCGCGGATTTCGCCGCGCGCCTCTAACCGGTGGTAGACCGGCAGCAGTTCGCGCCAGGAGGGCATCCAGGCGGCTTCGCGTTCGAGCAGGCGCCAGAACATCACGCCGTAGCGGCGCAGCAGGGTCATGGCGACGTACTCGAGCGTCTCGGGGTCGAGCTTGCGCCGGCGTGCCGGTTCCGTTTCCTCGGGCTCGCTGCGCCGCACCAGCGCCCAGCGGCCGGCTTCTTCCATCGTCGGCCCGGCGCCGCGGCGGCGTTTTTTATCGTTGCTGGCACGCTTGGCCGCCGGCAGCAGCATGGCGCGCAAGCCGACGAAACTGTCCGCATTCGCCAGGCCGGTCGCCACCAGTTCGCCCAGCGCCGCCTCCAGTTCGACCGGCATCATGCGCGCGTCGAACTGCAGTTCGTCGAAGAACATGGCGCCGTCGCGGCGCAGCGCGTCCAGCACTTTCGCGGCGCGCGGCGAAACCTCGGGCGGGCCGGCCGGCAGCGGCAGCGTGTGCCAGCGCGCCACCTGGCGCCGCGGCAGCAGCACGATCGGCGTCGCCCGCACCGGTCCGCCGGCGGCAGCGCGCGGGGCATCGATCCTGGTCCAGACGATCTTGCCGGCGCGGCACAGCTCATCCAGCCACAGCAGCGAATAGTCGCGCAGGCGCAGCCCCAGCAGGTCGGCCTCCCAGGCGCCGGCGGCGGCTTCGTAGCCTTCTATTTGCGCCAGCAGCAGGGGCAGCGCATCCTCGCCGCGCCACTGCGTGTCTTCGGTCAGGTGCTGCCAGTCGAACAGGAAGCGCAGGAAGTCGCGCACCTCGACCGGCTCGATCTCGCGCCGCAGCCGCTTGATGGTGTAGCGGTGGATGCGCGCCAGCAGGTGCCGCTCGCACCATTCTTCTTCCTCGGCGCCGGGCGTGAAGCGCCCGCGCATGACGTAGCCCTCGGCTTCGAGCGCGCCGAGGGCGATCGCCACCGTGCTCTCGGGCAGCGCCAGGGCGACGGCAATCGCGGTCAAGGGCTGCGGCCCGAACCCCGTCAGGCGCGCGCGCACCAGTTCGACCAGCGCGGCGTCGCGCGTCCAAGGCACGCCGTCGTTGCCGCGGTGGCTGTCGGGGATCGTCAGCACCGGATTCGTCTCGGCTCCGGGATAGGCGGCCAGCACCAGGTCGAGCCGTTCCAGCGCCACCCAGGCCTGCAAGCCATCGGTGCGCACGCGCGTCGCGCGCCCGGCTTCGGTCAGGTCTTCCAGCCACAGCGCCCAGCCTTCGCGAGCGCGCGCTTCGCCCTGCGTGATCAGCGCCAGGGCCACCAGCGCTTCCTGCACCTCGTCGCTGTTGCGCGCCGCCGGCCAGGCTTCCTCGGCCACGCCGGCGATCGCGTCGAGGTCGAGCGCGCCCATGTCATCGGCGCTGGCCGGGTCGCTCCAGCGGCGGTTGATCACAGCCTGGGTGCGCCGTTCTTCCAGCGGCGCGTCGTCCAGAAAAGCGTAGGGGCGGGCATTGAGGATCTCGGCGGCGAGCGGCGAGGGCGCCGGCAGGTCGCGCGCGACCAGGCGAATGGCGTCCGTCTCGATGCGGCGCAAGAGCGCCAGCCAGCCTTCGCTGTCCATCGCCTCGTGCAGGCAATCGTCCAGCGTTTGCGCCACCAGCGGATGGTCGGGCAACTCGCGGTCGCCGGCGATGTTTTCCAGGCAGGCGGCGCCGTCCGGGAAGATCGAGGCCAGTAAATCGTCGCTCTTCATGCGCTGCAGCTGGGGCGCCACCTTGCGCCCGCCGGCAAAGCGCGGCAGCGCCAGCGCCGTGGTCGCATTCCAGCGCCAGCGCACGTTGAACAGCGGCGCGTCGAGCAGCGCCTGCACCAGGATCGGTTCGGCCGTGGCCGATTTCAGGTAGCGCCAGACTTCGTCGAGCGGAAAGCTGTGGCTGGTCGAAAGCGAGAGGATGATCGCATCCTCGGTGGCGGCGGCCTGCAGTTCGAAGTTGAAGGTGCGGCAAAAGCGCTTGCGCAGCGCCAGGCCCCAGGCGCGGTTGATGCGGCTGCCGAAGGGGCTGTGCAGCACCAGCTGCATGCCGCCCGATTCGTCGAAGAAGCGTTCCATCACCAGCGTGTCGTGGGTCGGCAGCGCGCCCAGGGCCGCGCGCGAACGGGCCAGGTAATCGACGATCTGGCGCGCCGCGTCCTCGTTCAGGCCCAGGTGTTCATCCAGCCAGTCGACCGCGCGGTCGAGCGCAGCCTCGCCGCTGCTGGATGCCAGCTGCGCCTCGATCTCGGCGCGCAGCCGGGCCACGCCCATCGACAATTCGTCGCTGCGACCCGGCGCCTCGCCGTGCCAGAACGGGATGTTGGGCGCGGCGCCGCCGGCGTCTTCGACGCGCACCTTGCCGGCTTCGACCTTCATGATGCGATACGAGGTATTCCCGAGCTGGAAGACGTCGCCGGCCAGGCTCTCCACCGCGAAGTCTTCGTTCACCGTGCCCACCGACAGGCCGGCCGGTTCCAGCAGCACCGTGTAGTCGGCGTTTTCCGGGATCGTGCCGCCCGAGGTGACGGCGGCCAGCTTGCCGCCGCGCCGTCCGCGCAGCGACTGGGTGGCGGCGTCGCGGTGGATGTAGGCGCCGCGCACGCCGTTGCGCGTGGTGTAGCCCTCGGCCAGCATGCGCAGCAGCGCGTCGTAGCGGGAACGTTCCAGGTCCGCATACGGCGCGGCGCCGCGCAGCTGGTCGAACAGGGCGGTTTCTCCCCATTCCTGGCAGGCCACTTCGGCCACGATCTGCTGGGCCAGCACGTCGAGCGGCGCGCGCGGGATGCGCAGGACATCGAGTTCGCCGCGCCGCACGCAGTCGAGCAGGGCGGTGCATTCGATCAGGTCGTCGCGCGAGGTCGGGAACAGCCGGCCTTTCGGCGTGCCGCCGACCTGGTGGCCCGAGCGGCCAACGCGCTGCAGGAATGCCGCGATGTTGCGCGGCGAGCCGACCTGGCAGACGAGATCGACGTCGCCGATGTCGATGCCCAGTTCCAGCGAGGCGGTGGCCACCAGTACCTGCAGCTCGCCGCGCTTCAGGCGCTGTTCGGCGTCCAGCCGGTATTCCTTGGCCAGGCTGCCGTGGTGGGCGGCGACGTGTTCGCTGCCCAGGCGGTCGCCCAGGTGGCGCGCCACGCGCTCGGCCATGCGCCGCGTGTTGACGAAGATGAGCGTGGTCCGGTGCAGCACCACCAGCTCGCGCATGCGGTCGTAGACGCGCTCCCAGACTTCGTTCGGCATCACCGCATCCAATGGCACCGGCGGCAGTTCCAGCGCCAGGTCGCGCGCACGCACGTGGCCGACGTCCACTACTGCACATTCGCCGCCGGCGCGGCCCACGAGGAAGTCGGCGACGAGGGACAGCGGCCGTTGCGTGGCCGACAGGCCGATGCGCACCGTGCGCCGCCCGCACAGCGCGTCGAGCCGCTCCAGGCTGAGCGCCAGGTGGCTGCCGCGCTTGCTGCCGGCGACGGCGTGGATTTCGTCGACGATCACGGTGCGCACGGTCGATAGCATCGCGCGGCCGCTGGTCGAGCCGAGCAGCACGTACAGCGACTCGGGGGTGGAGACCAGTATGTGCGGCGCGCGCTTCCTCATCGCGTTGCGCTCGGCCGTGGTGGTGTCGCCGGTGCGCACGGCGGTGCGGATGCCGTGCGGCGGCAGTCCCATCGCCTGCAATTGGGCGCCGATGCCCTCGAGCGGGCCTTGCAGGTTGACGCGGATGTCGTTCGACAGCGCCTTCAGCGGCGACACGTACAGCACCTGGGTTTCGTCCGGCAGCGCGCCGTCTTCGCTCTCGCGCACCAGGGCGTCGATCGCGGCGAGGAAGGCGGTCAGCGTCTTGCCCGAGCCGGTCGGCGCCGCGACCAGGGTCGGACGCCCGGCCTGGATCAGCGGCCAGGCGCGCAGCTGGGCCTCGGTGGCGCCGGGGAAGCTGGCGGCGAACCAGGCGGCGACGGCGGGGTGGAAGTCGTGGCGGAGGTGTTCGGAATGGGTGCGGTCGTTCATCGGTCGTAGATGGGGGCGAGTGCGGTGATGGCAAGGCGAGAAAGAGTGCTCAGACCCGTAAGGTGGGCGGCTAAACCCTGAACGCATGCTTACTCGAGGCCTGAATGCCGCCCACGCGTTCAAACACACTTTGAAACCTCGCGACGGATCATCGGCTGCCCGGATCATCGGCTGCCTGAACGCGTGGGCGGCGCAAATGCCTCTGGTCCGCAAACTGAAGAGGTACAGCCGCCCACCTTACAGGTCTGGGCTCAACTTACCGGCATTCGATTACCCTTATTTGACGAATCCCTGCACCGCCGCCATGGTCGGTTCCGGCGCTTCCTCCATCAGCCAGTGCCCCGCCTCGGGAATCACCAGCTCGGTCACATTGACCGCCGCATTGCGCATCACCACCGCTTCGCTGGTCCCGAACGACTTGGCTCCGCCGATGGCCAGCACCGGCATGGCCAGCTTCCGGCGCGCGACCGCCTTGCGGTTGTCCTCGACGTCGGTCGGGATGCTGAGGAACTGGGCAAAGGCCGAGCGCATCGCGCCGGGGCGCGCGTAAAGGGCGGCGTAGTAGGCGCGGGTCGGCTCGTCGATCTTCTTCGGATCGCCGGCGAATTCGTTCCAGAAGCGGTCGAGGTAGATGCGCTCGCGCCCGGCCACCAGGCGTTCGGCATCCGGCCCGCCGAACGAAAAATGCCACAGCTGCGGACTGCGCACGATCTGGTCCCAGGGAGGAATGCCCGGTACCGGGGCATCCATCACCACCAGGCGCCGCGTCTTGTCCGGGTAGCGCGCCGCATAGGCAAAGGCGACCATGGTGCCGATGTCATGGCCGACGATCGCGGCCGCGTCGATGCCGAGCTTGACCAGCACCGCGCGCACGTCCGCCGCCTGGGTCCACTTGTCGTAGCCGCCGGCCGGATGCGAGGACAGGCCCATGCCGCGCAGGTCGGGCACGACCACGGTGTGCGTGGCGGCCAGCCTCGCGGCCAGCGGCGACCACATCGCGCCAGTGTCGCCGAAGCCGTGCAGCAGCACGACGGCAGGACCCTTGCCGCCCACCATGACATGCAGCGTGGCCCCGTCGACCTGGATCGTGCGCGCCTGGAACGAGGCGGGGAAGGGCTGCACGTCGGCCGATGCCGGCAAGGCCAGTGCGGCGGCAAGCGCCGCCGTGAGGAGAAGTTTGCGCATGATGGAATCCTCGTCCGGGGCGAGTGCCTCGGCCATCCACCGAGTGTGCGTCCGGATACTCGAATAGGGTAGCCACCAAGTTCTGTATGAAGCTTCGGAAAAGTCCGAACTGGCGGCGACTGTCGCCCGTGGCGCGGCAGGTTTGCAACAACTTGCGCGAAGTTTCGCTGACCACCTGCCGGCGCACGGCAGCGCCGGCCTGCTTGCTCTACAATCGCGTCGAGCGGACACGGCAGGTATTTCGTCCGCAGCGCAGCCACCCTTTCGGGAAACGAATCACGATGCATTTTCTGCAAAACGCCTGGCGCCACGCGCTGTTTGGGGCTGCCACGCTGGCCGCGCCGCTGCTGGCGCTGGCCGGCCCGTCCACCAGCGTCTACGTCGAAGACCTGACCTCGCCCGAACTGCGCGCGCGCATCGCCGCCGGCGCCACCACGGTACTGGTGCCGATCGGCGGCACCGAACAGAGCGGGCCGCATATCGCCCTCGGCAAGCACAATGTGCGCGCCCGCGTGCTGGCGGGCCGGATCGCGCGCAGCCTGGGCGACGCGGTGGTGGCGCCGACGGTCGCCTACGTGCCCGAGGGGGCGATTGCGCCGCCGCGCGGGCACATGCGCTTCGCCGGGACGATCTCGATTCCGGAGGCCGCCTTCGAAGCGGTGCTGGAAGGGGCGGCGCGCAGCTTTTGCCGGCATGGCGTGCGCGACGTTTTCTTCCTGGGCGACCATGGCGGCTACCAGCGCAACGAAGAGAAGGCCGCCGCCCGCGTCAACCGCGACGGCGCCTGCCGCGTTCATGCGCTGCCCGAGTATTACCGGGTGACGCAGATGGACTATGTCGCCGACCTCCAGCGCCGCGGTGTCGGCGCCGCGGAGATCGGCATGCACGGCGGCCTTGCCGATACCGCGCTGATGCTGGCGATCGATCCGGCGCTGGTGCGCGCCGACCTGCTCGGCGCCGGCGCGGCCGGCGAGGGCGTCGATGGCGATCCACGCCGCGCCACGGCTGCGCTCGGCCAGGCGGGCGTCGCGCGCATCGTCGCGGCGTCGGTCGCCGCCATCCGCGCCGTCCAACACTCAACCAGGCAACCTTGAAGACCCCCATCGTGCACTACAAAAAAACCGTTGCTGCCGTCGTCGTTCTCTCCTTGATTGCCGGCGCCGCCTTGCTCATGCGCGCCAACAAGGCGCCGTTGCCCGCACCGCTGCCCTTCGTGACTGTCGCCGGCATGCCGCCGGTGCCGGACCCGCACAACCTGTACAGCGAAATCGGCGCCGGCCACTTGAGCGCCGCAGTGCGCGGCGACCTGGCGCGCATCTACGTGCCGAACCTGCGCTCGAACGACGTCAGCGTGATCGATCCGGCGACCATGAAGGTGGTCGACCGCTTCAAGGTCGGCATCAGTCCGCAGCACGTGATCCCGTCCTGGGACCTGCGCACGCTGTGGGTGGCCAACAATGCCGAGCGCCAGGATACCGGCAGCCTGACGCCGATCGACCCGATCACCGGCAAGCCGGGACAGGCGATCGCTGTCGACGACCCCTACAACATGTATTTCACGCCGGACGGCAAATCGGCCATCGTGGTGGCCGAGGCACGGCGCCGGCTCGACTTCCGCGATCCGCACACGATGGCGCTGCAGTACGCGATCGACGTGCCGAAATGCGGCGGCATCAACCACGCCGAGTTCTCGATCGATGGCCGCTATGCGCTGTTCACCTGCGAGTTCGACGGCGCGGTCGCAAAGATCGACCTCACCGCGCGCACCGTACTGGGTTACCTGAAGCTGTCGATGCCGAAGACGCGCGTGCGCGAGGGCTTCGATCCGCGCAATCCGGGCGCTTCCGAAATCTGCACCACCAGGAAGGGCATGCCGCAGGACGTGCGCGTGTCCCCGGACGGCAAGCGCTTCTACATCGCCGACATGATGGCCGACGGCGTCCACATCGTCGACGGCGTCACCTTCACCCAGGTGGGCTTTCTCGCCTCGGGTCCTGGTACGCACGGCCTGTACCCGAGCCGCGACGGCAAATTCCTGTTCATCACCAACCGCGGCACGCACCGCATCCACGGCAAGCGACGCGGACCGGGCAGTGTCGACGTGATGGAGTTCGCCAGCGAAAAGATCGTCGCGCACTGGGTCATCCCGAATGGCGGCAGCCCGGACATGGGCAACGTCAGCGCCGACGGCAACTGGCTCTGGCTGGCGGGCCGCTTCGACGACGTGGTGTATCGCATCGACACGCGCGACGGCGCCGTGCGCCAGGTGAAGGTGGGCGGCGAGCCGCACGGGTTGACGGTCTGGCCGCAGCCGGGGCGGTATTCGCTGGGGCATACGGGGAATTTGCGCTAGGTTCGGGGAAGCGAGCGGGACGCTACGGTTACGCGTGGACGGGAGACCCGTCCACCCTACAGCCGGGGTCCCGACGGTGCGACATTTGCTACACTGCCGCCTTTGACCGCCGAAGAACCACGATGCAAAGCGTACCCGAACTGCGCGCCGCAGCGCTCGCCTGCCTGATCGAGACCGACCCGCAGCGTAAAACGGCGGGCGTCGCCGCACTCGCGCAGGCTTTTGCAGCCGGCGCAATTACGCTCGACAACGCCGCCATGCTCGATGAAACGGGCGCGATCCCCGGCCGTCCGGCGCGGCCTGAACTGGTGCCGCCGCGCCTGGTCGGGCGCCGTTCGATGGCGAGCGTCGAGGGCCGCGCCATGCTGGTGCATGCCCTGGCCCACATCGAATTCAATGCCATGAACCTGGCGCTGGACGCGCTGTGGCGCTTTCCCGGCATGCCCGCCGCCTATTACGCCGACTGGCTGCAGGTGTCACAGGAAGAGGCTTACCACTTTTCGCTGCTGGCCCAGCACCTGACCACGCTGGGCTATGCCTACGGCGACTTCGCCGGCCACGACAGCCTGTGGGAGATGGTCGAGAAAACCAAGGGCGACGGACTGGCGCGCATGGCGCTGGTGCCGCGCACGCTGGAAGCGCGCGGGTTAGACGCGATTCCGCCGCTGCGCGCCAAGCTGGCCCAGGCCGGCGACGCGGCGGTGGCCGCCATCCTCGACATCATCCTGCGCGACGAAGTCGGGCACGTCGAGATCGGCAACCGCTGGTATGGCTTCCTGTGCCAGGCGCGCGGCCTGCCGCTGCGCGCCACCTACGACGAACTGGTGCTGCGCTACAAGGCGCCAGTCCTGAAAGGCCCGTTCAACCTGGAAGCGCGCCGGCGCGCCGGTTTTACGGAAGAGGAGCTGGCGCGCTTCGCGTGATGCAGTGCTCGGCAGCTGCGGGATACGTGATAAGGTCACCACGAACGGATCTTTTACCGTTTCACCGACCAGGCCGAAAGGAGCCCCCATGCGTTTTCTGATTGCACTCATTCTTCCGTGGCTCACCTTCTTCACGATCGGCCGTCCGATGGCCGGCATCATCTGCCTGATCCTGCAGGTGACCCTGATCGGCTGGTTGCCCGCCGCGATCTGGGCCGTGTACGCGCTCAGCCAGTACAACACCGACAAGAAGATCAGGGAAGCCGGGCTCGATCGGGGCTGAGGTGAAGCGCGCCTTTACCGAAGGGGCACACGGGCACTTCGCGTGATTCGGCGCGCGCCGGCCCATTCGCTGACCCAGTACGCCAGTGCCAGCGCCGGGAAGGCCATCCCCGCCAGCAGCGCCGCGTTCCAGCCGTGGTGCGCATAGACCCAGCCGCCGAGCGCCGAACCGAGCGCGCCGCCGGCGAAGAACAGGGCAAAGAAAATCCCGTTCAAGCGGCTGCGCACTTCCGCGCCAAGGGCGAAGATGGCGCGCTGGCCCAGCACGAGGTTGGCCGCCACGCCCATGTCGAGCACGATCGACGCGATCACCAGCAGGCCAAGCGCCACGGCGCGCGAATCCGGGTTCACCAGCGGCAGCGCGAAGCCGGCCACGCCCAGCAACAGCGCGGCGGCGGTGGCGACCAGCGTGTGGCCCCCGTCGGCCAGGCGTCCGGCGACCGGCGAGGCCACCGCGCCGGCCATGCCGACCAGTGCGAAGATGGCGATGCCGGTCTGCGACAGCCCGAACAGCGGGCTGGCCAGCACCAAAGGCGCCACGGTCCAGAACAGGCTGAACGAGGCGAACATGGCCGCGTGGTAGGCCGCGCGCCGGCGCAGCACTGGCGTGGTGGTGAGCAGTTGCCACATCGAACCGATCAGGCGGCGATACGGCAGGGCGGAATCGGGCCGGCGCTGCGGCAGGCGCGCGCGCAGCACGAAGGCAAGCGCCGCGACGGCGACTGCGGCGCCGCCGTACACGGCATGCCAGCTGAAGTGATCCGCGACCAGGCTTGCCGCCGGCCGCGCCAGCATGATCCCCAGCAGCAGGCCGCTGACGACCTTGCCGACGGTTTGGCCGCGGGTCGCTTCTTTCGACAGGTGCGCGGCGAAGGGCACCAGCACCTGGGCCGCCACCGAACCGAGCCCGATGCCGAGCGAGGTCGCCAGGAACAGCCAGGCGCTGCTGCTGAACGCCGCGGCGGCCAGCATGATGGAGGTCGCCAGCAGCAGGACGAAGACCAGCTTGCGGTTTTCCAGCAGGTCGCCGAGCGGCACGATGAACAGCAGGCCGAGCGCATAGCCGACCTGCGTCAGCGTGACGATCAGGCCGGCCGCGTCGAGCGACAGGCCGGTGCTGGCCGCGATCGGGCCGACCAGGGTCTGGGCGTAGTACAGGCTGGCGACGATCAGGCCGGCGGCAACGGCCAGCAGGCGGGTCATGCCGGGAGCGATGTCAGTAATGGATTCGGTGGTGGGCGTCATGGCGATTCCTTGTTCAGATGTGGCCATTCTAGAGCAGGTGATTGGAAAGATAATTACTCTGAGTCCTGCTATACAATTCGCTTTTCATGAACAATCGAGGCGCCGATGGACCGCATCAAAGCCATGCAGACCTTTGTCCGCATCGTCGAGGCCGGCAGTTTCACACGCGCCGCCGAAACGCTGGACCTGCCACGCGCCTCGTTGACGGCCACCATGCAGAACCTGGAAGCCTATCTCGGCACCCAGCTGCTGCTGCGCACGACGCGCTCGATTTCGCTCACCACCGACGGCGCCGCCTATTATGCGCAGTGCCTGGAAATCCTGGCGGCGGTCGAGGCGGCCGAGGCGCCATACCGCGGCACGGCGGGCAGTCCGCAAGGGCGCCTGCGCGTGGCGCTCCCCGGCGCCGTCGGCCGCCGGGTGGTGGTGCCGCGCATCGGCGAATTCCACGCGCAATATCCGGGCATCGAACTGGTGGTGTCGCTCAGCGACCGCGTGGCCGACCTGACGCGCGAAGGCATCGATTGCGCGCTGCGCGTGGGCGAACTCGATGATTCCGCCCTGATCGGACGCCAGATCGGCAGCATGTCCTTCGTCACCTGCGCGGCGCCGGCCTACCTCGCGCGCCACGGCACGCCGTTGAACCTCGACGATCTGGAACGGCACACGGGCGTGGTCCACTTCTCGGGACGTACCGGCCGCCCCTTCGACTGGGATTTCATGGTCGACGGCCAACCGGTGCGGCGGCGCCTGGCGGGAGCGATCGCCGTCAACGACGCCGACGCCTACGTCAGCTGCGGCCTGCAGGGCCTGGGGCTGATCCAGGCTGCCGCCTACATGGTGCAGGCGCACCTGGCGAGCGGCGCGCTGGTCGCGGTGCTGGCACACTTGCCGTCCGTGCCGATGCCGGTGTCGCTGGTCTACCCGCGCGGACGCATCGCCAATCCGCGCTTGCGCGTGTTCGCGCAGTGGATCGAGGCGCTGTTCGCGCTTGAACTGCACCTGGAGCCACACCTGGCCAGGCACACCCCTTTTTTGGAGAACCCATGAACCCGCACATCCAACCGGTCCCGTTAGAAAAAGCCTACCGCCTGTTGAACCATGGCCCGACGGTGCTGGTCTCGAGCCGCTTCGACGGCATCGACAACGTCATGGCCGCCGCCTGGGCCTGCGCCCTCGACTTCGCGCCGCCCAAGCTGACCGTGGTGCTCGACAAGGCGGTCAGGACGCGCGCCCTGGTCGAGGCCAGCGGCCGCTTCGTGGTGCAGGTGCCGACCGTGGCGCTGCTCGACCTGACCAACGAAGTGGGCAACCGCAGCCTGGCCGAGCATCCGGACAAGCTGCCGGAGGCCGGCGTCGAACTGTTGCGCCTGGCCGGCGACACGCTGCCTTTCGTCGCCGGCTGCGCGGCCTGGCTCGAATGCCGCCTGGTGCCCGAACCGCACAACCAGGCCAGCTACGACCTGTTCATCGGCGAAGTGATGGCCGCCTGGGCCGACGAGCGGGTGTTTCGCGACGGGCACTGGCATTTCGAAGATGCCGGTCCCGAATGGCGCAGCATCCACCACGTGGCCGGCGGCCACTTCTATGCGATCGGCGAACCGATGCGGGCACACGGGGCCGACGAATAAGCCGTTCGAAAATTTCGATGATAGGTCTGCAAACTACTCGCTTTTTGTTCGCCGGACGGGCGCGCATAATTCAACACATGCACAACACGGCACGGCCAGACCTGACAGGCGCCGAGGTTCGAATCGTTCGAACGGCCGATAACAAAAGGAGCGCATCATGTTGAAAGTACGTAAAAGCGAAGACCGCGGCGTCGCCAATTTCGGCTGGCTCGATTCGAAACACACCTTTTCGTTCGGCCATTACCAGGACCCGGCCCACATGGGCGTCGGCCCGCTGCGCGTCATCAACGAGGACCGCGTGTCCGCCGGCCGCGGCTTCGACTCGCACGGCCACCGCGACATGGAAATCATCTCGTACGTGCTCGACGGCGCGCTGGAACACAAGGACAGCATGGGTAACGGTTCCGTGCTGCGCTACGGCGACGTCCAGCGCATGAGCGCCGGCAAGGGCGTGGTGCACAGCGAATTCAATCACTCGAAGACCGAGCCGGTCCACTTCCTGCAGATCTGGATCCAGCCGAATGAACTCGGCGCCCCGGCCGGCTACGAAGAAAAACACTTCGACGCCGCCTCGAAAACCGGCCGCCTGCGCGTGGTGGCATCGAACGATGGCCGCGAAGGTTCGGTCTCGATCCGCCAGGATGCGTCGATCTACGCGGCGATCCTGGATGGGGACGACACGGTGAGTTTCCCGCTGCAGCCGGGGCGGATCGGCTACATCCACGTGGCGCGCGGCGCGCTGAACGTGAATGGCGTGGCGCTCAAGGCCGGGGATGCGGTGCGGATCGATGACGAGGCGCAGGTCAGCCTGGATGGCGCGGCGGATGCCGAGGTCTTGTTGTTCGACCTGCCGCGTTAAGAGCGTAGGTGGGCTCCACCCACCTACGAACCGCGCGGTCGTTGGTCAACGCTGGCATTGAAGTTGTAGGGTGGGCTCCGCCCACGCGTTACGCACGGATCCGGGTCGAAACACGGTACGTAGCCTGCATGCATTGCAACGCGTGGGCGGAGCCCACCCTACGGTCGGGACATTCGTCGGGCAACGATGTCGTTGGCGTGGTAAAGCTTGCCGAACCAGCCAGCAAGGCGCAAATCGTAGGGTGGGCTCTGCCCACGCGTTACGCACGGATCCGGGGCGAAACGCGGTACGTGGCCGGTACGCGTCGCCACGCGTGGGCGGAGCCCACCCTACGGTCGCGACACTCGTCGGCCAACGATATTATTGGCGTGGTGGAGCTGGCCGAACCAGCCGGCATGATCCCATACCGTGCACTGCCGTTATTGGTGAAGCTCGGTGTACCCCTTGCGCAGCTTTTCCGCCACCAGCTTTTCCATCTCGCGCGCGGCGCGGTCGCTGCTCTCGAAGTTCTTCGCCAGCGTCTGGCCGGCACTGCCGACGCGGCCGTAGCTGACCGTCAGTTCCGTGCCGCGCAACGCGGCGCGCCAGAACTTGTGCGAGCTGCCGGCCTGGAAGACGAGCGAACGTTCCAGGTCGGGCGTGCCGGTATCCGCAGCCGCAGCCTCGACCTCGACTGGCGCCGGTTCCATCACCCATGCACGCGGCAGCAGCGGCACTGCGGCGACTTCAACGCCAAGCGCAGTGTCTTCGCCGCTGGCCAGCATCGCCTCGATGCGCGCGATCACGGCCTCCGGATCGTCGAGCCAGTCCTTGCCCGGCAGGTCGAGCACGCGCCAGCCGAAGCTGCGCAGGATCCCCGGACGGAACACATAACGTTCCGCGCTGTCGTGCACCGTTTCGCCCGGATTGTCGAGCAGCAGGGCGAGGGCGTAGCCACCCTTGGATGGGGCGGCGATCGCGAGGTCGCAGCGGAACTGCGAGCGGCCGACGTTCACGTGCACGTCGTGGCCGCGCTCGCGCAGCGCTTGCGCCAGGGCGTCGCGGATGCTGTCGGCGCCGGCCTGGCGCTCGAAGGCGTCGCGTGCACCGGCATTCAGGGCGCCGAGGACGGCCTGGGCGCGCTCGAACTGGCCGGCGCTGCTGGCTTGGGCGAACTGGAGGAAGGCGCGCAGCGCGGCGGCGCCGTCGTTGTGGGTGTTGGTGATCGCTTCCGGCGCAATCGTCGACACCACCGCCATCCGGTGGCGCGCACGGCTGAAGATGACGTTCAGGCGCTTTTCGCCGCCGCGCCCGTTGATCGGCCCGAAAGTCATCAGCATCTTGCCGTCCGGCCCGGGGGCATAGCAGATGCTGAGGATGATCACGTCGCGCTCGTCGCCCTGCACGTTTTCCAGGTTCTTGACGAACAGGCCGTTGAACCCGTCGTCGTCCTCGCGCACATATTCGCGTTCCAGGCGCGTGGCGAAGTCGGCGTCCTCCGCTGCGAGGGCGTCGAGCGCCGCCTCGATCGCGCCTTGCTGGGCTTCCGAAAAGGCGACGATGCCCAGGCTGTGCGGCGTTTCGCGGCGCAGCAGTTCGCGCACCATCCGCGCGATGTACTGCGCCTCGGGCAGGTTGCGGCGCTCGCTGTAGACGCCGTCCGCCACCAGGTGATAGCTGACCGGCCGCGCCACGAGGCTGTCGGCGGCCACCGCGCCGACGTCAGGCGCATCCGAGCGCACCGGCGCCGCCGCCTCGCCCGCCTGCTCGATGGCGCGGTCGGGAATCGTCACCAGGCGCCCCTCGTAGAAGGCGGCATTGGAGAAGCTGATCAAGGCTTCGTGGCGGCTGCGGTAGTGCCAGGCCAGCAGCGTGGCCGGCAGGTTGCGCGCGGCCTGGCTCAGCAGGCTGTCGGAATCGAGGTGGATCGCGATGCGTTCGCCTTCTTCCTCGACTTCGATTTCGTCGATCTCGCCCGCGCTGCCACTGGCGAAGAAGCTGGTCGGCGGCAGCTGCATCTCGTCGCCGACCACCACCACCTGGCGCGCGCGGCTCAGGGCCGGTACCGATTCCTCGACCGGGATCTGGCTCGCTTCGTCGAAGATGACGACGTCGAACAGGTCGGCCGCGAGCGGCAACGTGTCCGACACCGACAGGGGGCTCATCAGCCAGACCGGCTTGAGGTCGTTGATGACGGCGCCGGAATCGCCGCTGCTCAGTTCGCGGATGGCGCGGTGGCGCATGCTCTTGCCGAATTCGTGTTCGAGTTCGCGCCGCCCGCCCGCATAGCGCTTTTTAAACGCCTTGGCGGCGTCGTCGAGCCCCGCGGCCGAGGCGGCGGAGACAGCGACGTTGCGGGCAAAACGCGCGTGCTGGCTGGCGCGCACCACCTGGGCATTCAGGGCCAGCAGCTCGCGCTGGCCGGCGGCGAGCGCGCGTGCCGCCTGGGCCAGCGCGGCGCCGCCAAAGGCTTGCAGCACGGGCGCGGCCCGCTCGGCGCGGCGCAGCGCTTCGTCGGCCAGCAGCGCGTCGAATTCTTCCGGAGAATGGTCGAGACGGCGCAGCGCCATCGCGCAGGCGGGGTCGCCCGCGTGCACGGCGCGCAGGGGCGGCAGCAGGTCGGGCAGGTCGTCCAGGCCCTCGCGCAGGTCGCGCAGCAGTTCGGCGATCTCACCCAGCGGCGCGGCCGGTGCCAGGTCGAGCGTGTCGTGCGTGAGCCCGGCCAGGCGTTCGATGACGGGGGCGGCGCGCGCCAGCAGCGCGGCGGCGGCGATTGGATCGGCCGCCGCACGCAGCCAGGCCACCAATGCCTGCGGTCCGGCGCCGGCTTGCAGGCGCGCCTCCAGTTCGCCCAGCGCGCGCAGGAAGGCATTCATGTCGTCCACGCCGTAGCGTTGGCGGCTGTCTGCTTCGGCGGCGTCAAGGGCGCCGGCGGCCTGCTGTTCCGCGGCCAGCGCGGCCAGTACCTGGCGATAATCCGGCTGCACCGCATGCTTGCCGAAGTCGTAGCGACGCTGCAGTTCGCCGCGCAGGCGCCACCAGCGCGGCTGCAGCCAGCGCAGGGGCGACGGTTCGAGTTCCTGCGCCAGCGCGAGCGCGGCGGCGGTGTCGGCCGGGGCGAGCTTGTCGCGCCAGTGGGCAGTCGCGGCCGTCGCCTCGGCCAGTGCGGCGGTGCGCGCCGCCAGCTCGGTGCGCGTCGCCTGCAGCGTGGCGCGCGCGCCGGACGACGCGTCGAGCAGGTCGAGGTGCGCGGCCAGGCCGGCTCCCATCAGGCGCGCGGCCTCCTGGGCAAGGGCGCGCGCCTGCGCCAGCGGCGTCGCCGTGCCGATCGGGCCGGCTTCGTTTGCGAACAATGGGTCGAGCTGTTCGAATAGCGCGTCGGTATCGCGGCACAGCCCTTCGACGCGTGCGTACGCGCCATCGTCCGTAACGAGACCCGGCGCCAGGCGCGCGAATGCGTGCGCCGCCAGGCTGTCGAGGCCGAAGCGCTCGCGCATGGCGCGGTGCAGGCGCATGGCCAGCTCGCGCTGGGCGTCCCAGCTTGCCAGTTCCGGCAATGCCGCGCGCACGGCGGGAGATGCAACGGGCGGCGCCGCCAGCGAGGCCACGCGCCGCAGCAGCGCACGCACGCTGGTGCCCAGCGAATCGGGCGCGGCGGCGAGGGCGGCCTCGAAGGCATTGATGCGCGCCTGGTGCGCGTCGAGTTCGGATACGAGCGCCGCGCGCTGCGCCGCCAGTGCCTGGCCGTCGTTCGGCTGGGCGATCCAGGCTTCGTAGCAGGACTTCAGGTCGGCGATGAAGGCCTTCTTGTCGGTTTGCGAATCGTGGATCAGGCAGCACAACGGATCGAGGGCGCTCTGGCGCAGGCGGCTGAAGACGACGTCGAGCGCGGCGCGCTTTTCGCAGACGAACAGCACGCGCTTGCCGCGGCCGGCGTAGTCGGCGATCAGGTTGGTGATCGTCTGAGACTTGCCGGTGCCGGGCGGCCCCTGGATGATGAAACTGCGCTCGCTGCGCGCCAGGCTGACGGCGGCGTTCTGGGTGGCGTCGGATGCCACCACGTTCCAGCGCTCGCTTTGCGCCAGCGGCGCCGGGCTGCCGGTGTCGACGGCGCGCGGCTCGATCGAGAACACGCGGTCGAAGGCCGGATTCGCGTCCGGCGTGTCGAGCAGCTGGGCGTAGTCGCGTACCAGCGACATCTTCTTGTAGTTGAAGTTCGCGAGCGTGACCTGGGTCAGGTCGACGTCCCAGGCGTAGCGGTGGCCGCTGGATTCTTCCAGCACGTAGCCCTCGCGGGCCTCGGCACCTTCCGCCATCTGCGGCTGGCGCGGTGCCGCCAGGGGTGGCGCGCCGGCCTCGAAGCGCTGCGGCAGCGGACTTGGGCGCACCCATCGCTCGAACAGGGCCTGGCCGAGCGGCCGGTAATCGTCGCGCGCATAGCTGTAGGGCGGCAGCGCACTGTTCGCCGTGCGCTGCGCGGCCGCAGGTTTACGCCGCTGGTATTGCTGCATGCGCTGCATGGCCTTCTGGCGCACGAGGCGGATCGCCGGCTTGTCGACCAGGCGCAGCTCGACTGCCGGTTCGGTGCGGCGGATTTGCGCCAGCAGGCCGGCGTGGATCTCGGCCAGCGAGGTTGTCTCGAGGTCGACCTTTTCCGGCAGCCGGATGTCGTACAGCTGGCTCAGTTGATGGCGCAGCACCGGATTGAATTCGGCGTCGGCATCCGCGCACTGCAGCACGTAATGGTCGCGCACGCCCTTGCGCTTGACCAGCTCGACGGGCAGCCACAGCAGCGGCGTGACGATGCGCTCGTCCGGGTCTTCCTTCAGGTTGTGCCAGCGCAGGAAAGCGACCACCAGGCGCAGGTTGCTGAAGCCGAATTCGGCGCGGTCGCGGCGGGTGTCGGACAGCAGCTGGTCGAGCGCGCCGGGCAGATACGGCTGGTCGTCGAAGCGCAGCCATTGCTGCAGCGAGACCGGCTTGCCGGCCACCACGTCGGCGGCAAAGGCGCCGTTCCAGGTGCAGATGTCGTCCGCGCGGATGCTGTCGACCTGCAGCACCAGCGGCACGCTGGCGACAGTCAGGTTGACGGTGGCTGCCGTCGGGCGGAAGTGCAGCAGGCGGTTGTGGCGCGACAGGTCGAACAGGCGGTCGCGCAGATGGGTCAGCACCGCGGCGCGGCGGCCGGTGGCGCCGGATGTGCCGGCCAGCGCGCGGCCGACGTCGAGCGCGAGCGGCTGGTCGCGCCAGGTGCGCAGGCGCGTGGCCAGCGCGGCGACGCCGGTGGCGCGCTCGTGGCGGTTGACCTCGGTCATCTCGACGACCAGCGCGGCCAGGATCGGGTGCAGGCGCGGGTTCAGCGCGAACAGGTTGCGGCGCTGGGTGACGAACTGGCGCAGGTCGTCCTCCATCGCGAAATCGAGGCCGGTGGCCAGCGCCGCCAGGGTCATCCCGAGCGCGAACACGTCGGTCAGTTCGTCGTGGTGGCCGAGCAGGCGTTCCCAGCTCAGTGGTCCCGGCAGGTAGACGGGACGCGCGATCGGCGCGCCGGCGTCGCTTTGCAGGGCCAGGTCCTGCGTCTCCGGCAGGCTGTCGTCGCCGCTGCGGCCGCGTTCGAGCGCGCCGATGATGTTCAGGCTGGACGCGGCATGCGGCTGGATGCGGGCGATGGCCGCCGGCGCCAGGCTGGGCACCAGGCCCTGCGGGCGGCGCAGGGCGAGCACGCCTGCGGCCAGCACGATCTCGTCGGCGTCGAGGCCGGCCACCTTGCCGTCGGCGTGCAATGCCGCGACCTGCGCGAACAGCGGCAGCATCAGGCGCACGATGTCGTCCGGTGGTAGCGGCATGCCGGCTTGGGCCTCGATGAGGGCGCGCAGGTCGGCAGCGGGCGGCGCCAGGTTGGCGTCGATAGGGTCGTTCATGCGGATTCCTTCGCCAGGCGGCGTTTGTAGCGGTCCAGTTCGCGCTTGCCGAAGCCGGCGTCGCGGCGCAGGCGCAGTATCAAGTCATCGAGGCTGCCGAGGGTGGTTGCGACTTCGCCGGCGCGCAGCAGCGCGGCGTCCTGCTGGTCGGGGTCGCGCAGGGCCAGGTCGAGCATCAGGGCGTTCAGGTAGGCGTGAATGCTGGCGTCGGCGCCATCAAACTGCGCCGGATCGAGCCCCGGTTCGTCGTCGCGCCAGTCGGGGAACATGCTGCGCAGTTGGGCCAGTACGGCATCGCTGGCGAGCGCCGTGCCGGCCAGGTAGTGCGCCAGGAAGCCGCGCGTAAGCATCTGCAGGCGCGCCTGGCCCGGCAGGTCGAGCCGCTCCAGCGCGAGTGGGCCGAGCAGGCGCTTCTCGAGCCAGGCTTCGAGATCGGGCGCGCCGTCCCACCAATGCGCCAGTGCCCGCGCGCGAACGAACGTTTCGGGGTGCGTATGCGCGGCGCTGGCGCCGGCCTCGTTCGATTCGACCTCGGCGGCCTGGCGCAGGTAGGCGGCGGCGTCGACCGTGCCGATCCCGGTCTCCACCTTCACCAGTGCCGCCACCGCCGGCGCCACGCCATCCGCCGCCAGCGCCCCGCCGCGGTCGGCGAACAATTCGGTGTGCAGCGCGTACCTGCGCCAGGTCTCGCGCTGGCTGCTTGACGCCTGGCCGGTAACCACCGCGTCGTGCAGGATGCGGTCGGCCACGAACAGGCTGCCGCCATCCCGCGACCACAACAGGTAATGCGCCAGCTCGTGGCCGAACACCGCGCGCAGCTCGTCCGCCGTCATGCGCTCGAACAGCGGGCCCTGGACGACGATGTGGACTTCGCTCGCCACGTAGTACAGGGCGGCATTCATTTCCTGGCCGGGCATCTGGTACAGCGTGGCCGGCGCGTCGATGCCGAGGCGCGCCATGGCGGTCGCCAGGTGGCCGTGGACCCCGGGATGCGCTTCCGGCTCGATGCGGTAGGTACCGCGCAGCAGCGCCGCGCGCAGGGCCTCGCGCTGCTGGGCATCGGTGGTGCGCTCGCTGGCCCAGCGCCAGACGTCGGGCTCGTGGCAGCGCAGGTAGTCGATGACGGCGGTGTGGTAAGCCAGGGGGGCGAGGACGGAACGTGCTGGTGTGGGGGAATCCATGAGACGGTGCTGTCGAATAGGTGCGGAAGGTGGATGCTGCTGAGTTTACAGGGAAAGCGCAGCGGGCGTCCACGCCAGCCGCCGGAGTACTCAGGCCGGGTTCAGCATGCGCTCGACCAGCACGCCGTCGCGCACCCGTTCCTTCCACCAGTCGAGCGCCGCGCCCGATTCGCCGGTGCGCCAGGCCAGGTACAGGGTTTCGTCGGGCTTGGGCTCCTCGACCGCCTTGACCACCAGGCGGCCGGCCGCGACGTCCTCGCGAACCCAGGGTTCGGGCAGGAAGCCGAAACCGAGGCCGGCGCGCTGGAAGGCGTACTTGGTTTGCATGTCGGGCACGGCCAGCGTGTTCTGGCCGAACAGCAGGCCGACGGTGCGCGCCTGCAGCTGGCGCGCCGAGTCCGATACGGATACGGCGCGGTGCGCAGCCAGGTCGGCCTTGGCCAGCGGCGCGGTGATGGCAGCGAGCGGATGACCGGGCGTGGTCACGAACAGGAAGCGCACCGTCGCCAGCGGCAGCGCGGTGTAGCCGCCGCCCGAAGGACCGGCGCCGGCCGCGCCCACCAGCAGGTCGGCGCGGCGGTCGAGCAGCGCTTCCCAGGTGCCGGACAGGGCTTCCTTCAGCAGGCGCAGGCGGGTCTGGTCGGCCACGGCGCAAAAGCTTTCGACCGCTTCCATCAGCGGGTTCGGGCACAGCATCGAATCGATGGCGATGGTGAACTCGGTTTCCCAGCCCGAGGCCACGCGCCGCACGCGCCGTTCGAGGTCGCCCGCGGCTTTCAACAGGTAGCGCCCCTCCTTGAGCAGTTCGGCGCCGGCTGGCGTGAGTTCGACGCGCGGGCCAAAGCGCTCGAACAGCTGCACGCCCAGGTCTTCCTCGAGCTTGGCCACAGTGTAGGAAATCGTGGAGGGTACCCGGAACAGTTCTTTGGCGGCGGCGGCAAAAGAGCCGCGGCGGGCAATGGTGTCGACGGTGAGCAGGGCGTCCAGGCTGAGTTTGAGCATGCTTTCGGTGGGGGCGATTGCTGATGGCGGCATGATAACCCGGCATCTGCTTCGGTCAGCAATTGCATTAGGCAATTGACCACAATCAGCTTACCCAGCCGACGATTCGACCAAGTTTTGACCTATCACAAACCAACCACATCCATATCCGGCCCGGCGCGCGAAAGCCGTAGGAAAATCGGCAGCATCTGCGAATGGATGTGCCGGCTGATCCGATCAGTCCTCATAAAACCAGACAGGAGACATATCATGAAGAAGGATGGCAACGCGTCGAAACAATCTCAGTCGGCCCCAGGGCGCAGGAAATTCCTGGGCAGCGCCGCCGCCGGCGCCACGCTCGCGGTGCCCATGATCGCCACTGCGCAAACGCCGACGAAAATGCGCTTCCAGAGCACCTGGCCGAGCAAGGACATCTTCCACGAGTACGCGCTCGACTTCGCCAGGAAGGTGAACGACATGACCGGCGGCGAGCTGCGCATCGAGGTGCTGCCCGCCGGCGCCGTGGTGCCGGCATTCGGCCTGCTTGACGCCGTCTCGAAAGGCACCCTCGACGGCGGCCACGGCGTGATGGGCTACAACTACGGCAAGCAGGCGGCGATCGCCTTGTGGACCTCGGGGCCGGCCTACGGCATGGACGCCAATATGGTGCTGGCCTGGCACAAGTACGGCGGCGGCAAGGAACTCCTCGCCGAGCTGTACAACGGCATCGGCGCCAACATCGTTTCCTTTCTCACCGGCCCGATGCCGACCCAGCCGCTGGGCTGGTTCAAGAAGCCGATCAGCAAGAAGGAAGACTTGAAGGGCATGAAGTTCCGCACCAACGGCCTGGCGATCGACCTGTTCACCGCCATGGGGGCGGCAGTGAACGCGCTGCCGGGCGGCGAGATCGTGCCGGCAATGGACCGCGGCCTGCTCGACGGCGCCGAATTCAACAACGCCAGCTCGGACCGCCTGCTCGGCTTTCCCGACGTCTCCAAGGTGTGCATGCTGCAAAGCTTTCACCAGAGCTCGGAACAATTCGAGATCACCTTCAACAAGACCAAATACAACGCGCTGCCGCCGAAACTGAAATCGATCATCGAGAACGCGGTCGAGGCATCGTCGTCCGACATGGCCTGGAAGGCGGTCGACCGCTACTCCAAGGATTACCGCGAGATGCAGGCCAAGCAGGGCGTCAAGTTCTACAAGACGCCGGACGCGGTACTGCAGGCGCAGCTGGCGGTGTGGGACGAAGTGGTGGCGAAAAAGGGGGCCAACAACCCGCTGTTCAGGAAGGTGGAGGCGTCGATGCGCACCTTTGCCGAGCGCGCCATGAAGTGGGACATGGACACCAACAATCCGCGCCGCATGGCCTACAACCACTACTTCGGCAAAAAAGCGGCGGCGCCGACCAAGGCCTGAGCCACTGGCCTGCAGGCGCGTTGGATGCCACGCCGGTTGCCGGGGTGGCCCCGGGGTGGATTTATTGGGCGACCGGAGGGGCTTCATGCAGAGAGTCTTGTTGTTCGTCGACCGCATCAGCAGCTGGGTGGGCCAGGCGTTTTCGTGGCTGATCGTGGCGCTCACTTTCCTCATCACCTGGGAAGTATTCGCGCGCTATGCCCTGAACACGCCCAACCCCTGGGCCTTCGACCTGATGATCATGATGTACGGCAGCGCCTTCATGATGGCCGGGGCCTATACGCTGGCCAAGAACGGCCACGTGCGCGGCGACGTGCTGTACACCTTCTTTCCGCCGCGCCTGCAGGCTGGCCTCGACCTGCTGCTGTATGTCGTCTTCTTCATTCCCGGCGTGATCGCCCTGGTCTGGGCCGGCACTACCTATGCGGCCGAGTCGCTCGCCATCCAGGAGCACTCGACGCTCACCGCCAACGGCCCGCCGCTGTATCCGTTCAAGATGGTCATTCCCCTGGCCGGCATCCTGCTCCTGCTGCAGGGGGCGGTCGAGATCGTGCGCTGCGTGGTCTGCCTGCGCGACGGCGCCTGGCCCTCGCGCGAGGCCGACGTTGAGGAAGTCGACGTCGACAAGCTCAAGGCGATGGTGCATGCGGACGAGCCGGGGACCACATGAGAAAGGAGACCTGGTTCGGGCTGTCGATCCTGGTCGCGATCGTCGCCGCCCTGTTCTGGCTGATGCCGGCCCCGGACGAGATGACCAACGGCCACCTGGGCCTCCTGATGCTGGCGCTGGTGGTGGTCGCCATCATGCTCGGTTTTCCGACGGCGTTCACGCTGATGGGCATGGGGGTGATCTTCGCCTGGTTCGCCTTCCACAGCCAGGACCCGGGCCAGGCGGTGCAGCTGACGCTCGACCTGATGGTGCAGCGCGCCTATTCGGTGATGGCCAACGACGTGCTGATCTCGATCCCGCTGTTCATCTTCATGGGTTACCTGGTCGAGCGCGCCAACCTGATCGAACGCCTGTTCAAGAGCCTGCACATCGCCATGGCGCGCGTGCCCGGCTCGCTGGCGGTGGCGACCATCGTCACCTGCGCCATCTTCGCCACCGCCACCGGCATCGTCGGTGCTGTCGTCACGCTGATGGGGCTGCTGGCGCTGCCGGCCATGCTGAAAGCCGGCTACAGCACGCAATTGTCGGCCGGCTGCATTACGGCGGGCGGCTGCCTGGGCATCCTGATTCCGCCCTCGGTACTGCTGATTGTGTACGGGGCGACGGCCGGGGTATCGGTGGTCAAGCTGTATGCGGGCGCCTTATTTCCCGGCATCATGCTGGCGGCGCTGTACGTCGGCTATGTCCTGCTGGTAGCCAGGCTCAAACCGTCGGCGGCACCGCCGCTGCCGGCCGCGGAGCGTGTGGTCGAACTGCCGGCTTTCACCCGCGCGATTCCGAATGCCTACAACAAGATGGCGCTGTCCGGCCTGGTGCAGGCCTTCACGGGCGCGCGCCTGCCGCGCGGTATGCTCGCCTCGAACCTGTTCGTGGCGCTGCTGCCCGCGCTTGCTTTCATCCTCGTCATGGGCGCCAGTTACCGCATCGTCACCGCGCCCGAAGCGGCGCCCACCGAGCTGGTCGAGATGAGCGCCGCGCAGGATTTGAGCGCCCCGTCCGCCGGCGACAGCGGCGGCCTGCAGGAACCGCCCGCGGAAGGCGGCCTGGCCGAACCACCGGTCGAGGGTGGGCTGGCCGAGCCGCCGCTGGAAGGGGCGCCGCCCGCTACGCCGGCGACTTCGGGTGCAGGCAGCGGTACGGCCCTGTCGGCAGCCTCTGTCGCGCCGTCGAACGCCGGCGCCGGGCCGACTTCGGTCGCGGCCGATCCAGTCGCCAAACCGGCCACGCAGACGTTTTGGATCGTGCTCGCCGTCGGCGCGGCCGCGCTGGCCGTGTTCTACCTGTTCTTCAGCTTTGCGCGCCTGGAAATCTTCAAGATGCTGCTCGGCTCGCTGTTCCCGCTGGCGATCATGATCCTGGCGGTCCTCGGCAGCATCGTGTTCGGGCTGGCGACGCCGACCGAGGCGGCGGCAATGGGCGCCTTCGGCGGCCTGATCCTGGCGATTGCCTACCGTCGCTTCAATTTCAACCTGCTGCGCGAGTCGGCCCACCTCACCACCAAGACCACGGCCATGGTGTGCTGGCTGTTCGTTGGTTCCAGCATCTTCTCGGCCGCGTTCGCCCTGCTGGGCGGGCAGGAAATCATCAATGCCTGGGTGCTGGGGATGGAACTGACACCGGTGCAGTTCATGGTGCTGGCGCAGGTGGTGATTTTCCTGCTCGGCTGGCCGCTCGAGTGGACCGAGATCATCGTCATCTTCATGCCGATCTTCGTGCCGCTCCTGGCCCACTTCAACATCGATCCGCTGTTTTTCGGCCTGCTGGTGGCGATGAACCTGCAAACCGCCTTCCTGTCGCCGCCGGTGGCGATGTCGGCCTTTTACCTGAAGGGCGTGGCGCCGCCGCACGTGACGCTGAACCAGATCTTCATGGGCATGCTGCCCTTCATGGGCATCCAGGTGTTGGGGATCGCGCTGCTATATGCCTTTCCGGCGATCGGGCTGTGGCTGCCGGGGGTGTTGTACAAATAAGAGAAATCCTGCTTCAGGAAACGCAGTAGCGCCTGCTCGCTGGAAGTGGCTGGGTGCGGGTGCGCCCTTGATTGTAGTCCACCCGACGCCGGCGCGAGCGGGTGCGGGATTACTCTACGACTCTTGCTCGACCTTGACGTCGGCGACTGCACGGCGTTCTTCCAGTACACGGTCGTAACCGCCGCGCAGCCAGACGAACAGCACGGCCATGATGAACGGGCCCACGAACAGGCCGATCACGCCCATCGTCGACACACCGCCCAGCAGGCCGAACAGCACGGCCAGGAAGGGCAGGTTGACCTTGCGGCCGATCAGCTTAGGCCGGACAAATTTGTCGACCAGGAACAGTTCGATCGTGCCCCACATGAACAGGCCAAGCGCCGCGCCCGAATGTCCCTGGCCCAGCAACAGCAGCGACACCATCGTGAACGACAGCGGCGCGCCGCCCGGAATCAGCGCCAGGTAGCCGGTGATGACGCCGAGCAGGACCGGCGCCGGCGCGCCGGCGACCGCATAGGCCAGGCCCAGCACGATGCCCTCCAGGATGGCGATCGAGAACAGGCCGAGCGCCGTGCCGCGCACCGACAGCGGCAGCACGCGGCGCAGCATGCCGTAGTGCGCCGGCAGCAGGCGCATGCCGGTCTGGTCGACGTAGCGCACCACGGTCGGGCCGTGCAGGTAGAGCACGAACAGGGTCAACAAGGTAAGGAACAGGTACAGCGCATTGGCCAGGATGGTCGAGCCCCAGGTGCGCGCCGCGCCGGTCAAGTGCGGCATGAAGTCGCCCACGGTGGTCTGGATCAGGGTATTCAGGCCGCCGGGCACGGCGAGGTGCTTTTCCCACCATTCGTGGGCGGAGGTCGCGATGATCGGCAGGTCCGCCAGCCAGGCCGGCATCGGCACGCCGGTCTCGTTGAGCTTGTTCACCAGACGGTGCACGCTGGCGACTTCGCCGCCCAGGGTATCGAGCAGCAGCAACGCCGGCCCGATGAAGCTGACGACCAGCGCGCCGAGCAGGGTGCTGGCCGAGAGCACGCGTGGCCAGCCGCGCGCAATCAGGCGCATATGCAGCGGCCAGGTGATGATCGCCAGCAGCGCCGCCCAGGCGAGCGAGCCGAGGAAGTGCTGCAGCAACAGCGCCAGAACGACGGCGAACCCGATCGGAAGGAGGAGCCTGGAATAGCGCGTGCCGGTCATGGCTGGAACCGGGTCGCCGCCGGGTATTGCATCGTAGTCGGCGCGGCCGCGCGTTCAAAAGATTGGTTCCCGCTGGCGGGAGGCGTCGGTTGTCTCATCGGCAAGTCGCATGCGGGTGGGCCGGCGCGCGGCCGGGTCCCCGGTAGTATAGATCAGTGGGCTTGGAGAAAAGATTGGCTTAAGCGAAGCATAAGTTCGGGAATTGGAAGCGTGCGGTTCGTGCACCGGCATTGAGCTACCTCCACCCGGCTGCTTTCGCCGCGCCTAGATTAGTCAGAACATGCAATCTGCATGATGACCAAGGGGACAATCATGGAAATCCGATGGATGCGGGCTGCTACGCAGGCCGCCGGGACCCTGCTGGCGGCAGGGACTTTGTGGGGCGTGGCGGCAGAGGCCGCTCCGCCTGCCCAGGCAAAGGTCCAGGCACCGAGGGACGTGTACGGCATCGTCAACCTGGCGCCGCCGCCGGTGTATCGCGCCTTTATCAACGCGCGCAGCCAGGTCGCCTTCGAATACACCGGACCGGACAATTCGCCGCACGTCGGCTTCTTCGACGGCCAGCGGGTCGTCAATGCCGAACCAGCCGGCGCCCTGGGCAGCCTCGTGGCCAACCTGAACGACCGCGGCGAGGTCGCCGCCCACGCGGTGCTGCCCGACGTCACTACCTTCATGCCTTACCGCTGGACGCAGGCGGGCGGGCCGACCCTGCTGCCCGATCCGCATCCCAACGCCGACACGTTTACCAGCGACATCAACAACCGCGGCCAGATCGTCGGCTTTTCCCAGCAAGTCGACCTTGCCGCCCGCTGGGACGGCGCCAACCGCCTGGTGCCGCTGCAAATGCCGGCCGGCTACGCGCAAGCGATCGCCTACGACATCAACGAGTCGAACATAGCGGCCGGCGTGGCCGTGGCGCCGGACGGCAACAACCATTCGGTATTGTGGGATGCCGCCGGCCGCCTGGTCGACCTCGGCACATTTGGCGCGAGCTCGTCGTTCGCACTCCAGATCAACGACCGCAACGAGGTCGGGGCGACCGCGGTGACGGCCGACGCAGCCGGCAACCAGTATTAGCGCTCCCTGCTGTGGAACCGCCGCGCCGGCGCCGCCTTCGTCTCGCGGCCTGGATCGCAGTCCGTCATCGCCGCGCTGAACGAACGCAGCGAAGCGGTGGGGCGTCTGCTGCCGCCCGATCCTGGCCGTATCCACGCCTTCTATTTCTCGCGCCCGCGCGGCCTGGTCGACCTGCACCGGCGCCGTTCGTCGAGTCGGGTGCCGCAGACATCAACGATACGGGGACGATCGTCGGCTCGATGACGCGCGCCAACCCCGACGGCAGCGAGACCGAACTGGCCTACCGCTGGTCGAACTTTTCCCCGGTTAACCTGAACACCCGCCTGCTCGATGCGCCCGCCGGCCTGGTCCTGACCCAGGCCCTGCACATTGCGCCGTCGGGCGACATTGTCGCCAATTCGAACGCCGGGCTGGTGCTGCTGCGCCAGGGCCGGGCGGGAACGGACGCGCCGGTGCTGGGGCCGGTGGCGCTGGGCGAGCCGATCCGTCCGACCGTGGCGACCACGCTCACGCAAACCTTCAGCGACCGCAACCCGCGCGATACCCATAGCGCCACAGTGGACTGGGGCGACGGCAGCGGCCCGCAGCCCGCGATCGTCGACGAAACCCGCGGCAGAGGCAGCATCAGCGCCACCCACACCTACGCGGGCGCGGGCGACTTCACGATCGTGGTGAACGTGACCGATTCGACCGGCAGGACGACGTCGACGTTCCGGCTCGTGACCGTGGAACCGCCCAGGCCGTTTGGCGCCGCGGAAAACGCGGCAGCTGCCGTCCAGCCGACGCGCTCGCTGTTGGGGCCGGAAACGCCGGCCGCTGTGCAGGCCAGGTTGAAAGGGCTGCCGAAGAAATAGCCGAATGATCGCCGCGGCCGCCCGGCTGACGCCATCGACGAACCGTTTTACTCCGTCGGATCGGGTTTTACGCGCGCCAGCTTGTAGTCCGCCGCCGAACGCTCGAGCGCCAGGCCAAGCACGTCCTTCAGCTCGCCGGCGCTCGCACCCTCGTCGAGCTGGCGCTTGGCGAAGGTATTGCGCAAGGTACGCCCGCCGGAACGCGCCAGGTCCATTCCCGCGCGCTCGAAGGTGGCGCGGATCTGCACATACACGGTTTTCTTGGTCAGCTTGTCGCCGGCGACATTCGCCGGAAACACGAACTCGCCCGGAATTCCCATCTTCGCGCGTTCCTCCAGCCAGGGCCGCAACTCCTCGACGCCGCGGCGCGGCAGGGTGGTCGTGTGCTCGTGGCTGGTGTCGTGCTTCTCGTCGGGTGTGATGGTCAGCTCGATCGAACCGTCGATGGCCACCTGCTGGCCAACCTCGTGGACCAGCAATCCGGTCGCTTCGGAAACGCGCAGGCCCGCCAGCGCAATGACCACCTGCATGGCGCGGTCGCGCCGGCGCTTCCAGCCGTCGAAGGGCGTCACGCGGCGCCGCCGTGGCGGATGCGAGGGCAGGGCATCGAAGAAGCGCTCCAGCTGTTCCTCGGACAGGGCGCGGCTGGCATCGTCCCTGGCAAGGTCGGTGTAATTGGTCGCCAGGATCGCCTGTTCGGCTGGATTCGGCGTGACCTGCAGGTATTCGAAACAGCGCTCCAGCAGGCGCAGGTAGCGGTAAGCGATCTTGCTGTTGAGGACACGCTTGCCGTGCTCGGTGCGATTCACGAACCCGATGAGGTCGGCATGGGTAAGGGTGAACAGGGTCTTGCCCTGTTCGGCCAGCCAACGCGCGAAGTTGCCGAACATGAAGATGTAGATCTTGGCCGATTCCCGCGACACCATCCGCGGCGTGCCGTCGGCGCGCAGGCGGCGGCCGGTGTTCGCAAAATCGATCGTGAACACGAAATCGGTGAAGGCTTTGAGGGGAGCGGTTCCCCAGGCAGTCAAGTCGGGCATGGTGTCTATCATATACCGTAACTAACCCACAAGTGTTTTCAAATACTCGATAAAACAAAACCCAGCCATCAGAAAATGGGGCCGGAGTGGTGCGCGGGCGACAAGATCGGCAGTGAAACGTGGGCGTATCAGGCTGAGGAGGGTGCTGGACCTGCCGTTGACGATGACACCACAGGATTTCGTTGGCCAGCTCCCGGAAAGGCTGCGGAGCGAAGCTGTATGCAAGCCAGACTGGTACGGATCGGGACGACCGCGCTGCGTCGCGGTTGCCTGCGCAGCCGCCGCGGTCTCCGCCGGAAATGGGACTGGCCAAGGCAAGGTCGCAGCGCACATAGCACCGGAAATGCGCGGGCCTGAATGCGGTAGGCGCGTCTCATCGAGGGTAGTCCGGACGCCAAGGTCCAGACAGGTATTGCACCAAACAGCGAGCGTCGCGTCGGGCCGCGGAAGGACAAGGTCGTGCTTTGGGTTGGGCCGGTCGGCACGAGCATGTCAAGTTGGAGAAATGCATGGCCAGGCTGGCCATTAACGCGTCCGGCATAAATAATCTGCGCAAAGTGATAGCGTGCTGGATGACGGGTTGCACTGGTCCGACGTCGAAAGCTTAACCGACGCCAGCGCGCGGTTCGCATCGGCGAGACGATCGAACCGCGCCAGGACGCGACCGACGAGTGTGGACGCTTGCTTCAGGTGAATGATTCCGGTGGCCGATGTCATGGACAACTGTCGAATGGGGTACCTGTAGAATTGCTGCGGAATGATTTGGTGGCGTCATTAGGGTACGGAAAGTGCCGAGTTCGAGAATAAACGGCGAGGTTCACAGTCAAACTGGAACTTCGCATAATCTATATTATGTCAAATGCGCTCTCGACGCAGGGACATTGGCAGCGGTAGGAGTCTCCAAAATCCCTCTCCCCGGACGTCCGGCGAAGTAAATGTGGTCGTTTAAGCGAAGTAAATTTGAGACACGCCGAACGAGCGACAGTAAATTTGAGACACTCGTTCATTTTCTTCCTATGAAAATCCGCATGGACGTTGCCAAAAACCGAGTGAAATCTTCTGCGAAGCTTCGGTTTGAAGAGGATACACAAGAACGCTGCAATCGTCAGCCAACCGCGGCCACACTCAAAGCTAGACGGACGTTTGTAGAGTCTGGAATTTGAACCGCTAACCTTAGGTCAGTCTCTTGTTGAGACGACTGTCCTGGAAAACTGGCATTGCTCGCCAAGAGCAACCGTCGATAACTGAAGGGCCGTTGAGGTCGCGGCTGGATGCAGTCGTGAAAGAAGAGCCAGACGGGCTGGGAGCGCGCCCCGTGTCATCCGAATCGCCAGCGAAGTAAGCGAAGCGATCGCCCCAGTGTCGGCGTGCCGGCGCGGCTGCAGCCACTGCTGCCGCCAAGGGTTTATTGTTTTTGGACATGAGGCTGTGTTGCTTGCTTAGGTCAGCGGACGTGAAATGGTTCGCCAGTTATGGCGGCGTCAGCAGGACGTTGATGTGGACCTCGACAGCACGATCGGTACGGCCTGTCCACTCCTCGTCGATGATTCTTGCTCGGTTTACGAGCGTCGCCCCCCTGTTCTGTCGGTTGAGGCATTCCCTCAGCGAAGATAATGATTGCGCGGTCGACAGTATTCGGCACAATGAAATAGCGATGTTCGCCGTCGATGAAACGTTCGTAGATCCATACCTTGAACTGAGCCTTAGAACAAATCGGGTCGAACTGATGGCGTCAATTCATCGATATTTTTCTGAGTGATGACAGTCGGGCTTGCAGCGCTCTTCGCCGCTGACCCGCTGTCAGCGCTACGTGCATTGGCCCATTTCGATCGCACTGCAGGACCAATTACTAATTTCCAAGCCAAAGAAAGGCGAACTCGACAATATAATGCGTAATGTCGAGTTGCTGATGTGGACGGAATTCTCAGGCCAATGGCGTTTTTGACTGCTCCGGCGACTGACAGTCGAGCATCGATGCGCCTGAGTTTGCACGTTTGGTACGGGCAGCAGCAACTGCCGGACTTTTCCTGGCGCTGCAAATATCCGTTACGGCCGGTTTTCCCCGCTGTCGTGCGCAAGCTGCATCTACCCCGTAATCCTTGCGTCCTCGCGCTGCACCGGGCCCCGCGTCCCACGATCACGTCGTGCCGATGCAAACGCGGATGACCCTTCCGACGCAGCCGCGCCGCTGCATCCCGGGCTATGCCAGGGGCCGATCACATTGCAGTGCCCTTCCCTGGCGCGACCGTTCGACTCCATCAACCGACGCAGTCGAGGCGCTCCTCGTATTCAGCGGTACCACGAAACAGCGTGCCGCCTTGGCTCCCGAACAGCGCCTGGCGCCGGAGCCGCCTGGAAGCCACTTTCCGTTCAGCCGAACAGCTTGACCGCCGTCTTCGCCACCAGCTCGCCCTGGTGCCGCGCCCCTTCCAGTTCGTTCTGGCTGGGCTGGCGCTGCCCCTGCCCGCCGGCGATCGTGCTGGCGCCGTAGGGGCTGGCGCCGGTGATTTCGTCGAGCGTCATCTGGCCGGCGAAGCTGTACGGCAAGCCGACCACGACCATCCCGAAGTGCAGCAGGTTCGTGATGATCGAGAACAGCGTCGTTTCCTGGCCGCCGTGCTGGGTCGCGGTCGAGGTGAAGGCGGCGCCGACCTTCCCGTGCAGGGCGCCGCGCGCCCACAGGCCGCCGGTCTGGTCGAGGAAGGCGGCCATTTGCGCGGGCATGCGGCCATAGCGGGTCGGCGCGCCGATGACGATCGCGTCGTAATTGGGCAGTTCGTCGACGGTCGCGACCGGTGCCTGCTGGTCGAGCTTGAAATGGGCGCCGCGCGCGATCGCCTCGGGCACCGTCTCCGGCACCCGCTTGACCACCACGTCGGCGCCGCCGGCGCGTACGCCTTCGGCCATGGCGTTCGCCATCTGCTCGATGTGACCATAGGTGGAGTAATACAGAACCAGTACCTTTGCCATGCGATTCTCCTTCGCAAATGAATGACATGAAGCTGGAATGGATGTGCAGGCGTCCTATGCTACCCCGATCGTGATTCGCATACGGTCCCGTTGGCGCGAGGCCCGCAACCGCCTGGCCCAGCGGGTCAGTCCGTCCCCTTCCCTTTCCTGGCGGCATTCGACGCGATGATCTCGTCGTGGCGCTCGTTGTCGGTCTTGTGCAGGTAGCCGGCCGTGGTGGCGATGTTGGCGTGGCCGGCCGTATCCTGCAGGGTTTTCAATTGCACGCCATTGTTGGCGTGGTTGGTCAGCATGCTGTGGCGCAGCCAGTGGGCCGATGCGTGGCGCAGGCTGGCGGCAATGTCAGCCTGGCCGGCGCGCGCGGCGGCCGATGCCGCTTCGGCGAACACGCCCTTGATCGCTTCCGACGCCGCCTCGTCGGTCAGGCGCGTCACCGCCTTGCTGCGGCTCGACAGCACCAGCGGCATGCGGTCGGCGCGCGCCGTATGTGGCGGCAGTCCGAAGGCTTCGCGGTAGCGGCGGTACGCATCAAGCATTTCCTCGGGCACCGGCAGGCGGCGCGGCTTGTTGCCCTTGCCGATCACGTCGAGCCACCAGCGGTCGTTCCCTTCCGCATAGATGGCGCCCATGTTCGCACTGACCAGTTCATTCAGGCGTGCACCGGTATGGGCGAACGCGACTAGCAGGAAACGGTCGCGCTCGCGCCGGCGCAGGGCCGCGGGCGAATCGGGCACGCGCTGCGAGACGGTCTCGACCGCCAGTGCGATCGCCTCAGGCGTCAGGTAGCGCGTGATGCGGCTGGCGATCGGCGTGCGCACGTTGCGCACCAGCGCGGCCGGATTGCGCCGCAGGTAGCCGGTCTGCTCGGCAAAGGAGAGCAGACCCTTTACGGCGATCATCGCCTGGCGCCGGCTGGGGTCGGACAAGGGACCGGTAAATGGGCGGTAGCGCGGGTCGCTGCGCGGCCACTTGGTGGTCGAGACCCAGTCCGGCGGCGGATTGCGCAGGAATTCCTTGTAGGCGTTGAGGTCGGCCACGTTCAGCTGGGACAAGGTCTTCTTCGCTTCTTCCCGGCACCATGTCAGGAAGCGAAACAGTTCTTTCTGGCTGTTGGCGATCGATTTGGCGCTGAGTTCGCCATTGCCGATGAACTCGCGGGCGATTTCGGCGTCGGTCTGGGCTTCGGTGATCGGGTCGTCGGCGACGCGGAACATCTTGACGTCGAGCCGGGCGCTGGGCGCGTCGGAATCGCCGGCAAGGCGTGGTGCGAGGTCGATGGGGACGAACTTGGTCATATTGTCCTCATGTAATACTGTGTTTTTATACAGTATAGCACGACGTACCTGCAGCGCCCGCGCTCGGAGCGTGCTAACCTGTTTCGATCAAATGATTCAATAGGACAACATATGAACCCGATCGAACTCAACTCCGGCGACGCCTTCCTGATCATCGACATGCAGCTTGATTTCCTCCCCGGCGGCGCGCTCGGCGTGCCCAACGGCGACCAGGTGATCGCGCCGATCAACCGCCTCACGGAACTGTTCGCCCGCCAGGGCTTGCCGGTGGTTGCCTCGCGTGACTGGCATCCCGACAACCATTGTTCGTTCGCCGCGCGCGGCGGGCCGTGGCCGCCGCATTGCGTGGCCGATACCGAAGGGGCGGCGTTTTCCGCCGAGCTCAAGCTGCCCGCCGGCACAACGGTCGTTTCCAAGGCGGACACGGCGGACGCCGACGCCTACTCTGCATTCAATGGTACGGACCTGGCACAGCAACTGCGCGGGCGCGGCGTGCGCCGTGTGGTCGTCGGTGGACTCGCAACCGATTACTGCGTACTGAACACAGTGCTCGACGCCCGTGAGCTCGGGTTCGAGGTGATCATCGTCGAGGAAGCGATGCGGGCGGTCGACGTTGCGCCTGGCGACGGCGAACGCGCGATCGAGCGCATGGCTGGACTCGGCGCGCGCGTGGCCCGTCTCGACGAATTCGCCGGGCTCGCAGCGCACGCCTGATTTGCCCTAGGGGCAAAAACAAAAAAACCTGGCCGCGGCCAGGTTTTTTTATGCCGCAGGAGCTCAGCCCTGCTTGTGCAGCAGCGAGCGCGAACGGGCGTAGCCGAAATACACCGCCAGGCCGATCGCCAGCCAGACGATGAAGGCGACCCAGGTATGCCAGCTCAGGAAGGACATCAGCGCCAGGCAGAAGATGATGGCCAGGGCCGGGACCACCGGCACGCCCGGGCAGCGGAAGGCGCGGTGCAGGTCCGGACGCTTCTTGCGCAGGATGATGACGGCCAGCGAGACCAGCGAGAACGCGGCCAGCGTGCCGATGTTGACCAGTTCGGCCAGCACGCCCAGCGGCACGACTGCGGCGATCAGGCCGAAGATGATGCCGACCAGCCAGGTGGCGAAGTACGGGGTGCCGTATTTCGGGTGCACGGTCGAGAGTTTCTTCGGCAGCAGGCCGTCGCGCGACATTGCGTACAGAATGCGGGTCTGGCCGTAAGCCATGACCAGGATCACGGTGCTCATGCCCAGGATGGCGGCGAGGTCGACGAAGCCGGCGACCCAGTCCTGGCCGGCATACTGCAGCGCCAGCGAGACCGGGTGATCGACGCCCTTGAAGTTCATGAACGGGACGATGCCGGTCATGATGGCGGCGACCGCCACGTACAGGATGGTGCAGACGGCCAGCGAACCGATGATACCGATCGGCAGGTCCTTGCTCGGATTCTTGACTTCTTCCGCGGCGGAGGTAACGGCGTCGAAGCCGATGAAGGCGAAGAACACCAGGGCCGCGGCGCTCATCACGCTGCCGGCACCGAAGGGCATGAAGGGCTGCCAGTTTTCAGGCTTGACGTAATTCACGCCGACGAAGATGAACAGCAGCACGACGCCGGTCTTGATCAGCACCATGATGTTATTGACGCGGGCCGACTCGCGCACGCCCAGCGAGAGCATGAAGGTCAGCAGGATCATGATCAGGAAGGCCGGCAGGTTGAACACCGTGTCGACGCCGGGAATGGCGCCGGGGGCGGCGCGCAAGGCTTCCGGCAGGACGACGCCGATGCCCTTGAGCAGCGACTGGAAGTAGCCCGACCAGCCGACCGCCACGGTGGACGTGGCCAGGCCGTATTCGAGCAGCAGGTCCCAGCCGATCATCCAGGCCACGAGTTCGCCCAGGGTGACGTAGGAATAGGTGTAGATCGAACCGGCCACCGGCACGCTCGACGCGAATTCGGCGTAGCAGAGCGCGGCGAAACCGCAGGCCACGGCGGCGATGATGAAGGACAGGGTCAATGCTGGCCCGGCCGTGACGGCGCCGGTACCGGTCAACACGAAGATGCCCGTGCCGACAATCGCCCCGATACCCATCAGGATCAGGTCCATCGGTCCGAGGACCTTTTTCAGTCCGCCAGGGGTGCGGCTGTCCGCCACCATGGTATCGAGGTTTTTCGTTCTAAAAAGACTCACTACGTGCTCTCCTGTTATGCATTGTCTGTCTCCTGTCGGAAGCCACCGGTACGTGCCGAATGCCTTTCCGCTGTCTTTTCCGCTGTATCGCCGGCGAATGTTACGCATACACGAACCGGCCCGCTTGCCTTGAAGGCAAACAGGCAGGTCCGGTAGTCACCACGAGGGAAAGCGCCTGGTGATATCCGGAGACATCGCCAGGCGCGAATCGACTCGCCATGTCCGCAGCGCGGCGTGTCCTTATAAGCGGCACGCGCGTGCGAAAAGCGATCACAATCAGCCAGCACATTGCATTATTGCTCCGGCAACCCCTGTTGAGCAAGCGCTGGCCGCGCCAACCGGACGCCCTCCCCTTTATTTTTGGGTGCGGCGGCGCCAAACCCGTGCGTACAGCACGAGATTCACGGCGCCGACCAGGGCGGCCAGCATGAACTGGATCTCGCGCGTGAGGCCGTCCGGGTACAGCAGCCACAGGATATGGTGCTCGATGAAGCCTCCGGCGTAGCCGCCCAGGCCGGCGCGCAGGCGCAGCAGGTTTTCCAGCGCGGTCAGGGGGCAGCCGCGCCCGCTGACTTCGACGAAGATGCCCCAGGCGGCCGCCGGCAGGTGCAGCCAGATCAGGCGCGGCCAGCGCGGCACCAGCGCCGCGCCGAACACGACGAACAGCACGAAGCCGAGGTGGGCGAGGAGGACGAGCGTGGCTGCGGCGGCGTAGAACATGGCGTATTGTGCGCCACCTTCGCTGTTCAAGACCGGGCCGCTTCGCTGCTTGCCGCCTGCGCCGCCCCGATCTGCTCGCGCGCGAACTGGCCGAGCGCGCCGATGGCGTTCGCCGCCGAGCGCAGGTAAAACGCCTGCAGGTGGAAGACGTGCCAGCGCGCGCGGTGGAGTTCAAACCGGCACGGCGCGCCGCAGGCGGCGGCATGTTCGGCCAGGCGTAGCGAATCGGGCAGCAGGATTTCCTGGTCGCCCACCTGCACCAGCATCGGCGGCAGCCCGCGCAGGTCGCAGCGCAGCGGCTGGTGGACGCCGGCTTCCGGCGGGCAGGCGTACCAGGCGGCGCCTTGCCGGGCCCATGCGGCGCGCACCATCGGATCGGCCGCCGCGTTGGCGGGGTGTTCGGCGGGCGGCAATTGCGTCAGCGGCGAGATCAGCGCTAGCGCGGCCGGCATCGGCGTGCCGCTGTCGCGCAGCCTGATGGCGGCCGCCAGCGCCAGCGATGCGCCGGCCGAATCGCCGGCCAGCACGATGCGCGCGGCCGGGATGCCGGCGGCCAGCATGGCGGCGTGGCAGGCCAGCGCATCCTCGAGCGCCGCCGGGTAAGGATGTTCGGGGGCGAGACGGTAGTCGGGCACCCAGACCGGCACCCCGGCCGCGCGCGCCAGGCGCGTGGTGATGCTGCGGTGCGTCCGCGGGCTGCCCAGGCAGAAGGCGCCGCCGTGCAGGTACAGGATCGCGCCCTCGCCTGTTACTGCGGGCGTCACGACTTCCACGCCGAGTGCGCCCACCTGCACCCGGCGGTAGCCGACGCCGCCCACGCCGGGCATCAGCGGCGCCAGCATCGCGACGATGCGGCGCTGCGTCCTTGCGCTGAACGGCGGGCCGATGAAAGGTTTGAAGCAGGTGCGCAGGAAGGCGCGCTGGAAGGCGGCCGCACCGCGTTCGGACAGCGCGCACGGTGCGGCGACCTCGACGCCGTCCGGATGGCCCGCGAGGGGCGTGGTAAACCGGTAGGCGAGCAGGCTGGCATGGCGCGTCAGGAAGCGGTAAGTGAACGTGAAGCCGGGCCAGTTGGCGCTGTTGCGGCCGTGGCGGTCGAGATACCAGCTGCGGCAGCCCTGCCAGACCGTGGCACCCAGGCGCCGCCGCAGCATGGCACTGAAACGGGCGTGCGGCATGGCCTCGACTTCGATCGCAGCCGCACCCGCCGCCCGCAGCGCGCGGCGGCAGCGCATGATGTGCCCGACCTGGCTCTCCAGCATGTAGACGATGGAATTGTGGCCCAGGTTCGTGTTCGGCCCGTACAGCATGAAAAAATTCGGAAAGCCCGGCACCGTCATGCCGAGATAGGCTTCGGCGCCGCCCTGCCAGGCATCGTGCAACAGGCGCCCGCCCCGCCCGCGGATCGCCAGCGGCGCCAGGAAGTCGGTGGCGGCAAAGCCGGTGCCGTAGATGATGACGTCGAGTTCGTGCCGCTCGCCGTCGGCGGTCTCGATGCCGGTGGGCGTGACGCGGGCGATGGCCTCGGTGACCAGGCGCACCGCGGGGCGGGCGAAGACGGCCAGGTAATCGTCGCTGAGCAGGATGCGTTTGCAGCCGATCGGGTAGTCCGGCGTCAGGCGCGCGCGCAAGGCGGGATCCAGCACCTCGCGCGCCAGCATGGCCTGGAACGGCTTGCCGACAGCCAGCCACATCATGCTTTTCATGCGCGTGAAGGCCAGCGCCCGGGTTTCGTATTTGGCATAGATAAAGGCGCGGTGCAGGCGCATCAGGATCGGCAGGCGCCGAAACAGCTGCTGTTGCCAGTGCGGGTATGGCCGGTCGGCGCGCGCCTTGATATACGCGGCCGAGCGCTGGAAAACGGTCAGGTGGGCTGCCTGGCGCGCGACGACGGGAATGAACTGCGCCGCCGAGGCGCCGGTGCCGATCACCCCGATCCGTTTGCCGGCCAGCGTACACGTGTGGTCCCACTGGGCCGAGTGAAAGGCGTGGCCGCGAAACACCTCGATGCCGGGAAACCGCGGCGGCACGGGCCGGCCCAGCAGGCCGGCGGCGCTGACCAGCAAATGCGCCAGCAGGCGCTCGCCGCTTCCAAGCTGCACCTCCCACAGTGCGCGCGTCTCGTCGTAGCCGGCGCCCTGCACGATGCAGCCAGTGCGAATGTGACTGGCCAGGGCGAAGCGGCGCACGCAATCGTGCAGGTAGGCGTGGATCTCGGCCTGGCCGGCAAAGGTATGCGACCAGTCAGGGTTGGGCGCGAACGAAAACGAGTACAGGTGCGAGGGCACGTCGCAGGCGGCGCCGGGATAGGTATTGTCGCGCCAGACGCCACCCAGGTCGGCGCTCTTTTCCAGGATCAGGAAGTTGTCGACGCCCGCGCGGCGCAGCGCCACGCCCATGCAGATGCCGCCGAAACCGGCGCCGATGATGATGGCTTCGTGGATCGTCGCTGAGGTGGGCTGCAATGCGGGCGGCAAGCGGGCGAGAATGTGGACAATAAAGCGGTCATGGGCAGTCTCCTCGGCACTCACGCTGATTTGTTCTCAGCTGCAACAATACACGAGGCGAAGCGCCCTGGCTTGATGCCGGGCCGAAGTCTTTTGGCGTTTCAGGCAGCGTGCATGGTTCCCATGCGCAGCGGGTAAACCAGGGAGGGCGGCACACGATGGGCTGCCGTCCTACAGCGACGCGCTGCCCGCACCGATGGTGCGGAAAAAGGCCGCAGGCATAATCGGCTCACTGATCACGCATCAACAGGAGAGCACCATGGCGACAAATCCTTCGAACGAATCGGCCTCGACCACGGCCACGACATCGGCCTCGACCTCGGTAGGCATCGGCGGCACCACCAGCGGCCAGGCCGGCGCCACGCCCAGCCACGAAACCCAGCAGGAAACCGGCGGCAGCGGCGGCGCCCAGCTGACCCATAGTACGGGCGAAGCGGATGCGGCTCCTGGCACGACGCCGGCAGGCAGCGCCGCCGCCCCCGAACAGCCGCCGGAGGCACAGGACAGCGCCGTGCAGACTGGCGCGCGCGGCCACCTCGACACCACCTCGCAGCAGGCGGGCGGCACCGGCACCGGCATCGGATCGCGCGAGTCCGGCGCCAACCAGTCGCAGGAAGATTTACCGCCCCAGCCTTGATGGCGGCGGCAGCGGCGGCCATCGCTGGCCGCCGCAAGGCCTTACTTAATTATCGAGCCTGATCGTGCCGTGTTCGCCCGGATCGACGTCCGGCGTCGTGCCCGTCATGGCGGCCTTGGCCATCTGGAACAGGCGCACCATCTTGCTGTCGTTCGAATCCCAGTATTCGGCGCTGTGCGGGGCGACGCGTACCAGCACCACGTGTTCGTCGTCCGGGCCGTGCGGGAACCAGGCCTGCACCATCGGGTTCCACAGCGCGCGGATGCGTTCACGGTCGACCACGCGCTCGGCGGTGCCGCTGATCGAGACGTACAGGCTGTCGTCCGGCTGGGCGAAGCTGACGTTCACTTCCGGCTGCAGGGCGATGTTCTGCCACAGCGGCGCATGGATCGAAGTGTAGAACCAGAGGCCGCCCTGCTCGTCGGTCTCCTGGTTGGTCATCGGGTGGCTGATCAGGTGGCCGTGCTCGTCGACGGTGGTAAACATTGCAAAGCGCATCGAGCGGATCTTGTCCGCCAGCGCGGCCGCTTGTGCCGAAGCGTTCGTCATGGACATGGCGTTTCCTTGGATATTAAGTGAACCGCCATCCTAAGCCGAGCTGGCGCCGCGTTCCGTGCGGCGCCGAACGCTGCCACACGCAGCGCGCGGCATTCTCCCTTATATCAATCCCGGGGCCACGTCCGGCTGGTAGCGTCCCGGCGCCAGGATGCCGGCCGGGTCGAGCGCCGCCTTGATGGCGCCCACCGTGCGCCAGTAGCTGTCGCCCTGCGGATCGAGCCGGCCCATCGCATGGTTGCCGACGCGGTAAGGAATGTAGCCGGCCTCGAACATGGTGGCGAACACCTCGTCGTGGCAGGCGCGCGCACGGGCCGCCTCGTCCGGGTCGTCCTTGTCGTAGGCCACCGTCAACACGCCGCCGAGCGCGCGCTCGTTGATCATGCTGAAGGTGGCGAACAGGTCGAAGCCGTATTTGTCGAAGCTGGCCCGGGCCAGTTCGTGCACGGCCAGCATGTCGGCGCCGCGCAGCGGCAGTACCGGAGACACCCACAGCAAGCCGCAATTGTCCTGCGCCGGATTGGCCTGGACCGGAAAGGTGACCGGTACGCCGCCGCGGCGGCGCCAGTAAGCACCGGACAGGAAGCGGCCGTCGGGTACGCCGCGGTTCATCGCGAACAGCGACTCGCCCAGCGCAACCCGGGTGCGCAGGCGTTTTCCCGCCTCGGTATTGCCGAGCAGGCGCGCGGCAAAGGCGCCGGCGCGCAGGCTGCGTTCGCTCACGAAACGCGTGCGCCCTTTGGTGCCGCGCAGCGCGCGCCGCACGGCAGCGCGCGCCGCCGCCACCTGGGCGTGCGAGCCGTAGAGCGCGCCGGACACGGTCCAGGCGCCCACGCCGCCCTTGGCGCGCATCTGCTGGCGCAGCGCCTCGGGCAGGCGCGCACCCTGTGGCACGGCCGCGCGCGGAAAGGCGCCGGAACCGGAAAAGACGCGCATGTCGTTTCCGATGTGCAGGATGCTGCGCAGGGTGCCGTCCAGGCGCAGCGGCCGCAGGGCGTCGACCACGTCGGCGATGTCGGCATGCGCCGGGACGCTGCACAGGAAGTGGTTCACGCATTCGGCTTGCGGCATCAGCCAGATGCCCAGGCGCGTGACGATCCCCATGTTCGACTGGGTGAACAGGCCGTCCAGGAAGGGGCCGACGCCATACGGGAACAGGTGCGCCGCGCGCGCCTGGCGATAGTGGCCGAAGCCGGTTTCGAGCAGTTCGCCGCTGGCCAGCACCACCTGCATGCCGGCCACGTGCTGCAGGCGGTTGCCGTAGGGCGAATGGCCGAAACCGCGCTCCATGATGTTGCCGATGTAGCTCGTGTCCGGCCCGGCGCCGGTGCAGTCGGCCCAGAGCGGATAGCCGCGCTGCAGCAGGTGGTCCGACAGCTGGCGCTGGGTCACGCCCGGTTCGATCACCGCATACGCCAGTTCCGGGTCGACGTGGATGATGCGGTTCATGCGCGACAGGTCGAGGATCACCTGGCCGGCGCCGACCGCGCAGGCGTCGCCATAGCCCCAGTTCTTGCCGGTGCTGATCGGGTAGACGGCAACGCCCGCACCGGCGGCGATCTTGACCAATTGCGCCACCTCGTCGGCGTTTGCCGGGCGCACCAGGGCCAGCGGGTGCACCGGACGCGCCGCCGTGCTGCGTGCATAGCGTTCGCGCGTGGCGCCGTCGGCGAGCACGTTGGCGGCGCCCACCACGGCGGCCATCGCAGCCAGGGCGGCGTCCAGACCGGTACTGTCGGCGCCCCCGTGCAGGTCGTTCAGGCGGCTCATGCGCGTTCTCCACCGCGGCACAGGGCCGCCAGGCGCGCCCTGATGTCGGGGACGTCCCACGTCGGGAAGAACCAGGAATAGAAGGAGCGCTCGCCGGCGCCCTGCTCGAAGCTGCCGCCCCACTTGCGGATCTGCGCGCCCATCTGGTCGAGCGTCAGGCGCAGCAGCACGGCGGGGGCGCCGACGCGGCTGCACGGCCGTTCGCCGCCGAAGTCGCTGAAGCCGAGCATGCGCTTGTAGAAGGCAACGTGGCGCGGATTGACCTCGATGACGTAATCGGTGAAGCCATGCAGTTCGCTGGCGTACAGGTAAGAGATATGGATCAGCGCGGCGAACACGCGCTTGGACATGCCGGCGTCGATCGCCAGGCGCGAGGGTTCGCACAGGCGCCGGTTGTCGGCGCGCAGGATGTTGAGGCGGTCGCCGAAGTTCTCGTCGGCCGGCAGGCGATTGTCGCGGTCCAGGCACAGGCTCATCGTGCCGACCAGCTCGCCGCCGGTTTCGGCGTACAAGGTCACCTTGTCGTAGCTGCCCTCGCCCGCTTCGAACGCATAGCCGCGCCAGGCGTACATGCGCCGTACCAGTGCGCCGCTGTCGGCGTGGCAGCCGGCCGACAGCGCCACGCGGATGTTGAATACCTGGGAATCGAGGCGCGCCGGCGCCTGGCCTGCGGGGCTGGCGCCCTGGGTGCGCGGCGACTGGATCGGTGCTGCCTGGAACGTTGCGATCGGCAATTCATCTACCAACATACTTGTCTCCCTGAAGTAGCGTTCCGCCTTCATTGGCGAAACGACATGACTGCCATTCAGACAAGGTCAGCAGTAACGGGTTCCCGGGGTTTTGCGCGAATCTTTGCTAGCTGGACATAGATCAATCACGGAGGAAATTAATCACAAGCACATGATGGAAACATGATGGAAAGATGTGTCGACAAGGAAATTTTGCATGTGCACAGATCCCGTTTGACCGGCATCAACGGGAAAAAGGGTTACGCAGTGCGCGCCGCGCGCAGCCATATAATCGACAGGGTTGCAGGCAGGGTTGCAAGCAGGGCTGGAAGTGAGCGCACCTGCGCGTTGCCCTGGCCTTCACCGGAGACCATCCAATGTCCCTCGCCTGTCGTCATTGTCCGGCGCGGCTGCAAACACCGTTTTTCTTCCCGGCACACTCATGAGAGCACTCCAGGTCGAGGTCGAATGCCATGGGTAATCGTCCCGTCGCCGCACTGGCGCCGGCGTTCGCGCCGCCGCGGCTGATCGCGCACGTCGTCAACCGCCTCGATGCCGGTGGCGCCGGCAACGGCCTGCTCGACCTGATCGCGCACATGCCGGGCGACCGCTACCGCCATGTGGTGTTATGCCTGCGCGACCATGCCCTGCTGCACACCCACCTGCGCGAACAAGGCGTCGAGGTGATCGACCTGCACAAGCGCGACGGCCCCGACCCGGGCCATTTCCTGCGCATGGTGCGCGCCCTGCGCGCGCTGCGGCCGGACCTGGTGCACACCCGCAATCTCGGTGGCCTGGAGGGGCAACTGGCGGCGGCGCTGGCGGGGGTGCGGCTGCGGGTGCATGGCGAATACGGACGCGAGTCCGGGCCTGGCAAGGAGCGCGCCGGCCCTGGCCGCAAGCGTGCGCCCGGCTTCCTGCGCCGCGCACTGCGCCCGCTGGTGGGCCACTACATTGCCGTCAGCGCCGAGCAGGAACGCTGGCTGATCGAGCAGGTCGGCGCCGAGCCCTCGCGCGTGTCGCACATTTCGAACGGCGTCGACAGCCTCGAGTTCCACCCGCGCCTGGGGCCGCACGCCGCAGTCGGTCCCGACGGCTTCATGCGCGACGACGCCTTCGTGATCGGCAGCGTCGGGCGCATGGACGACGCCAAGAACGACACCACCCTGGTCGAAGCCTTCCTGCGCCTGATCTCCTCGCCCCACGCGGCGCACAGCCGCCTGCGCCTGCTGATCGTGGGCGATGGCCCGATGCGCGCCGAATGCCAGGCGATGCTCGAGCGCGCCGGCGCCGGCGCGCGCGCCTGGCTGCCGGGCGAGCGTCCCGACACCGCGCAGCTGATGCGGGCGATGGACCTGATGGTGTTGCCGGCGCTGGCCGAAGGCAGCGGCAACGTGCTGCTCGAGGCGATGGCGACCGGGCTGCCGGTGGTCGCCACCGCGGTCGGGGTGCACAAGGAACTGGTACAGCCGGGCCTGACCGGCATCCTGGTGCCGCCGATGTCGCCGGACGTCATGGCGGCGGCGATCGCCGACTATTGCCGCATCCCCGAAATGGGCGCCCGCCACGGCGCGCGTGCGCGCGGCCAGGTGATCGCCCACCACAGCCTGCCGGCGATGGCGCGCAGCTATCTGGCGGTGTACGACGCGCTGGCTGGTGGGTGAGTGTGCTCGGACATGTAAGGTGGGCGGCTACACCCAGGTGTGTGCTTGCCTACTGCCTGAACGCCGCCCACGCGTTCAACACACTTCGAAAATTCGCGACGAATCACCGGCTGGTTGAACGCGTGGGCGGCGCAAACGCCGCCGGTCCTCAAACTGATGAGGTGGAGCCGCCCACCTTACGAAGCCGTGCAACCGTTGGATCTCACGCCTAGCCCGGCACAAGCGCCAACGCGTCCCCACGCGCTTCGGCAGCCAACCCATCGCGCCGCCCGCGTGCCAGCCACTGTTCCAGCATCAGCAGGCGCCAGACGGTCTGGCCGTGCGCGGTCGGGTCTTGCGGCAGGCGCCGCGCCAGCAGCAGGTCGATGAACTCGCGGCGCAGGATGCGGCGCTTCGCCAGCGTCGACAGGCTGTCGTAGGCGAGCGCCCGGACCCTGGCGTCGCCCAGCAGCCAGCGCCCGAACGGCAGCGCCACGGCGCCGGCCGCCGGCGCCGGCACAGGCGCGCCGAGCTCGCGCAATGCCTTGGCGAACAGGCGCTGAGGCCCGTTGCCACTCTTGTGGCGCGGCGCCAGGCGCGCCGCCATGGCGACCACGGCGTCGTCCAGGTAGGGCAGCCCGGCCTGCACACCCGCGGCCGCGCAGGCGGCGGCGAACGCGGGCACGATCCGGCACGGCAGGTCGCCCTGCAGTTCAAGGTCGACCGCGCAGTTGACGGCGCTGCGTGCCTGCGTCAGCCACCAGGCCTCTTCCTGCGCGCCGGCCGGCGCATCCGGGTCGACCAGTTCCAGGAAGGCCGGCTCGAATACGTTGGCGGTGCCGTGCGAGAGCAGCGCGTTGCGCCGGCGCAGCCGCGCCAGCGGCGGCGCCATCGCCTGTTCGATGCGGGTGCGCAGCCCCTCCAGCATGGGCAGGCGGGCGCCAGGGCCGAACAGCAGCGGCTCGATCAGTAGCTGGCGCAGCGCGCCCGGCAGGCGCTCATAGCGATTCGCCTGCGCCAGCCCGGCGTAGCGCCGTCCGCGTCCGAACAACTGGGCCGCGCCAAACGCGCCATGGAGGCGCTCCAGGCCATCCGCGCGCGCCATGCGGCCGGCAAACAGCATGGCGACGGCGGCTGGGTCGCCGCACGGCGCATCCGTAGCCTGCGCCAGTGCGGCGATGGCGTCGGCAACGTCGGCGCCGTCGATGATCTGCTCGCGGTGACGGCTGCCGATGCGGCGCGCCGCCGCGCGCGCGGCGCCCAGGATGCCGCCATCGCCGACGCCAAAGCCGATCGCGTAGGTGTGCACCGCCCCGCCGCCGCGCTGCAGCAGCGTGGCCGCCAGCGTGGCGCCGGCGCCGCCCGCCAGCATGAACCCGGCCGGCTGCGCCATGCCGGATCCGTGCGGCGTGCAGTCGAGCGCCAGCGACAGCGCGTCGAGCAGCGCCGTGTGCGGGACCGGGTCGACCGCGTGCTCGGTGTAGCGCATGCGCCAGTAGCGGATGCGCTCGACGCGGCCGCCGTGCAGGTGCAGGCATTCGCCCGGGGCCAGCCGGCGCTGTCCGGCGAACATGGTGCGCGGGCCGTGCACCGCATGCAGGTACAGGTAATCGAACAGCGCCTGCGGATCGAGCTCGCGCCCGGCGCCTGGATGGCGCGCCAATGCTTCCATGCTGCTGGCGAACAGCAAACTGCGGCCGGCCATCCGATAGAACAGGGGCCGGGTGGCGCAGCGGTCGACCGCCAGCAGCGCTTCGGCGCAGCGTTCGTCGAGCAAGGCAAAGGCGAAATGGCCGGACAGCGCCGCGCAGGCACGAGCGCCGTGGGCACGCCACAAACGCGCCAGCGCCTCGGCCGGGACGCCGAAGCTGGCGATCAATAGGCCATCCTGGTGGTACAGGCTGGCCTCGGCCGGAGCGGCGGCGAGCGCCATCGCGCCCAGGCTGTGGCCGGCGCTGCGCAAGGGCTGCGCGCCATTAAAGGATTGCGAGCCATTAAGCGGCGCAGCCATGTCGGCCAGCGCCATGGCTGCGGGCTCACGGCGCAGTTCGGTCGATATCCAGCCGCACAGGCCGCTCATGGCGCCCCCCGCGCCGCCACGTCGGCAAACAGCGGCGCCAGTTCGCCGGCCAGCAGCGCGCGGTCGATCTGGCCGTCGCGCGCCCGCGGCAAGGGTGCACGGCGCACGTCGACCATGGCTGGCAGCATGTGCTGCGGCAGGCGCGCGCGGCAGGCGCCGAACAGGATCGAGGAATCGAGCCGGGCGCCCTGGGGCGGCGTCGCCAGCACGGCGATCACCTGTCCCAGTACCGGATGGGCGACCCCGACCGCCGCCGCCTCGGCCACGAGACCGGTGCCGATCACGATTTTTTCCAGCTCGCGCCCGCTGATGCGGTAGCCGCCGCTGGTGATCGTGTCGTTGCGGCCTTCGCTCAGGTACAGGTAGCCGTCGAGGTCCTTGCGCGCGCTCACGCCCGGCCAGTAACCGGTATCGCGTTGCGCCAGCCCGACGCCAGGGGGCAGGAAACGGAACTGTTCGCTGCTGGCGCCCGGGTCGTTCCACCAGCCCGGCGCCACCAGCGCACCGCGGCGCACCAGTTCGCCGGTTTCGCCCGGTGCGCATTCGCGTCCGTCGGCACGCACTACCAGCCAGTCGGAATACGGCAGCGCACGTCCGATCGAACCCGGCCGTTCGTCGAGCTGGGCCGGCATCAGGCTGGTCGAGCGGCAGGCGTCGCCGATGTCGTACAGCAGATGGATGCGGGTGCGTGGCAGCGCCGCGCGTAGCGTGGCCAGCGCGTCGCGTTCGAGGCCGCCACCGGCGCAGGCGGTATAGCGCAGGCAATCGGCCGCGCGTCCGAGGTCGTGTCCGGCCAGCGCGTTCCAGGTAGCGGGGAGCGCTGCCAGCGCGGTGATGTCGCCGCGCTCGAGCAGGCGCGCCAGCGCCGCCGGGTCGGGCAAACCATCGGACGCCGCTGCGGTGTCGAGCACGACAGTGGCGCCGGCGCACAAGGTCGCGAGCAGGATATTGACGCCATAGTCGCTGGCGAACGGTAGCGCGGCCAGCACCCGGTCGCCCGGCCGGATACCGAGGCAGCGCGCACTTGAAGCGGCGCCGGCGACCAGGTTACGCTGCGACAGGGCCAGCGCACGCTCGCCCGGACCGGCGCCATCCGCCGCGGCGCCGTAGATCAGGGCACCCAGTCCCGGCTCGCCGCCCGCCGGCGCGGCGGAGGACGCCGCGGACGCCAGGAAGCTGTCCCAGGCGAGCACCGGCACCTGAGTGCTGCGTGGTGCGCAGGCACCGGCGCCGTGCAGGACGATCGCGCGCAGCGCCGGGCAGCTGCCCGCGACGTCGCCGAGCGCGTCGAGGCCGTGCGCATCCGTCACCAGCACGCGTGCGCCGCAGTCGCGCAGGCGTGCCAGGCTGGCCGCCGCATCGCAGCGCAGGTCGAGCGGTACGGAGGCGCTGCCGGCATGCGAGGCGCCTAGCAAGGCCACCACGGCCGCGGTCGACGCCGGCAAGCCCAGGGCGACGCGCTCGCCGCTGGCACCACCAAGCCCTGCCAGCGCGGCGCCGAAGGCGGCCACCGCGCCGGCCAGCCCGGCATAGCTGATGCGTTCGGTACCGTGGCGCACCGCGGTCGCCGTGGGCGACCAGAGCGCCGCCGCGTCCACCAGTTCATGTGCCAGCTGAGCCATTTTTTCTCCAATCTTGCTGAACGTAAAAATGCATGATTGAGAAAAACTGCAAATAGGTCATTGACCCAAATCAATTGATATTGCTTGGACTCAGCTGTCTCCGCGCAAGGCGGCGCGGCGGAACGCGTGTCTAATTGACATAAATATATGTTCGTTACACCGATAAACCGGCATCGACACGCCGAGTACCTATCCAGAAATGAATGTGAAATTTTGGCAAACAGAGCCGGAGGTGCGGCTTGCCGATGCGATGCAAGGCGGGAGCTGCGCGGCAGTGCGGGCACTGCAAGCAGGGACCAACGCAGCAGCGCGCCGGTTATGGAAGCCAAGAATCATATTAGTTGGTGGGTAGGTACTTTGCGCGCCGACGCTCACATGCAGGAGACAAGCGGCCATGAATGCTCCGCTGCTGACCACGCCGCGCGTGGAGCCATTTTTCTTCGATGCCGAGCCTGGAACGCGTTTCAGTCTCTACCACGCGCCCAATCCCCAGGTAGCGCCGCGCGGCGCCATCCTGTATGTCCATCCGTTTGCCGGCGAACTGAGCCGCACGCGGCGGATGGCGGCGCTGCAGTCGCGCGCGTTCGCCGCGCTCGGGTATGCGGTGCTGCAAATCGACCTGTTCGGCTGCGGCGACAGCTGCGGCGAGTTCAGCGCCGGACGCTGGCAGATCTGGCACGACGACCTCGACGTGGCCGCAGCCTGGCTGGCCGACCGCGACAGCGGCCCCCTGACCCTGTGGGGATTGCGCCTGGGCGGGCTGCTCGCGCTCGACGCGGCGGCCCGTTTGCAGGCACGCCGCGTGTTGCTGTGGCAGCCGTTCATGAGCGGACGCGCCTGCATCAACCAGTTCCTGCGCCTGTCCGAGCAACTGGTCGACCCGGCGCCGGGCGCACCGCGCAGCACGGCGGCGCTGCGCGCGCAACTGGCGGTACATGGTGCGATCGAAGTCGGCGGCTTCGAAGTGGCGGTGCCACTGGTGAAGGCGATCGACGCCTGCGACGCCGCCCACGTCACGCTGCCGCCGTGCGCCGTGCACTGGTTCGCCTATGGCGGCGCGGCGCCGGCGAAGCCGGCCGCCAGCGCATCGCGGCTGGGCGAACGCTGGGGCGCAACCGGGGCCGCCCTGCACTTCCATCCGCTCGAGGGCGCGCCGCAGTGGAGCGGCGCCGGCGAGCTCGACCTGCCGGACCTGCGCGCGGCGACCTGCAGCCTGTTTTCGGGAGATCCCCCATGAAGCTCGAACAGCGCGCCCTGCGCTTCCACACCAGGGGCGAGGCGCTGATCGGCATTGTCGACGTGCCGGAGCGTCCGCTGGCGCGCGGCATGCTGATCCTGGCCGACAGCATCCAGTACCGCAGCGGCAGCCACCGCCAGTTCACCCTGCTCTCGCGCCTGCTCGCCGCGCGCGGGGTAGCGGTGCTGCGCTTCGACCGCATGGGCGCCGGCGACAGCGACGGCGAGTCGGCCGCGCAGGCGCTGGACGACGTCGGCGCGGCAATGAAAGAATTTTTCATCCACGTGCCCGAAATGAAAGAATCTGTCATCCTGGCGCCGGGCGACGCTGCTGGTTGCGCCGCGCTGTATGCAGCGCAGGATGGGCGTGTGACCGGGCTGGCGCTGNCGCAGGTGGCGGAGGCCGGCCTGCGCTACGGCCCGCGTTCGGCGGCGGACCGCCTGCTGCGCCGCGCCGCCGCGCTCGGCTTCCCGATACGGCGCGCCGCCAGCCGCGCCGGCCGGGAAGCACCCAGCCAGGGCGTGGCGCCCGCCCTGGCGCAGGCCCTGGCCGGCTTTGGCGGGCGCGTGTTGCTGGTCAGTGGCGACGCCGCTGCCGGCGGCCAGGACGCCACGCGTGACCTGGCGGGCCAGTACCCGCGCAGCCGGCGCGTCGAAATTGCCCACGCCGGCGCCGACGCCCGCCGCAGCGCCTGGCGCGATGCGGTGGCGTTTGCATGCGCTAGTTGGCTGGGCTCATGGTAAGTCCCGGGGCAATGCCCCGGGCTCCCAGGGCTCCGGAAGGGATATCGGTTGGGATACAGGGGCGCAGGGAGGCTAAATAGACTATAGTCATGCCTCTGTACAAATATAAAATGTGCCATGAAATTTGACGTCGCAATCGTCGGCAGCGGTCTGGCCGGCTTGTCGGTGGCTTTGCACCTCGCGCAGACGCGCAAGGTTGCCATCATCTCGAAACGTGCGCTGCTCGACGGCGCCAGCAACTGGGCCCAGGGCGGCATCGCCGCCGTACTCGATTCCGGCGACAGCCACGACCAGCACTTCGCCGATACCCTCGTCGCCGGCGCCGGCCTCTGTGACGAGGCTGCCACACGCTACATCGTCGAACACGGCCGCGAAGCGATCGAATGGCTGATCGAGCAAGGCGTGCCCTTCACGCGCGATGCGACGGCCGAACTGGGCTTTCACCTGACGCGCGAGGGTGGCCACAGCCAGCGCCGCATCATCCACGCCGCCGACGCCACCGGCAACGCGGTGCAGCTCACGCTGGAACAGAAGGTGCGCGCCCATCCGAACATTTCGCTGTTCGAGCACCATTGCGCGATCGACGTCATCACCTCGGACAAACTGACGGGTAAGGCGGTCCATGGCGGCGCGCCCCACCTGGTCGGGCAGCCGCGCTGCCACGGCCTCTACGTGCAGGACGAACAGAGCGGCAAGGTCCTGACCTTCGAGGCCGAGCACACCGTGCTGGCCACCGGCGGCGCCGGCAAGGTCTACCTCTACACGACCAATCCCGACACCGCCACCGGCGATGGCATCGCGATGGCCTGGCGCGCCGGCTGCCGCGTCTCGAACATGGAATTCATCCAGTTCCACCCGACCTGCCTGTACCACCCCTACGCCAAATCCTTCCTCATCACCGAAGCGATCCGCGGCGAAGGCGGCCTGTTGAAACTGCCGGCCGAAGCCGGTATCGCGGCCGGCACGCGCTTCATGCCGGCCCATGACGAACGCGGCGAACTGGCGCCGCGCGACGTGGTCGCACGCGCGATCGACTTCGAGATGAAAAAGCGCGGCCTCGATTACGTCCACCTCGACATCAGCCACCAGAGCCCCGAATTCCTGATGGAGCATTTCCCGACGATTTACGCGCGCTGCCTGGAGCTGGGCATCGACATCACGAAGGAACCGATCCCGGTCGTGCCGGCCGTGCACTTCACCTGCGGCGGCGTCGTCACCGACCTGGCCGGGCGCACCGACATCCCCGGCCTGTACGCCGTCGGCGAGACCGCCTGCACCGGCCTGCACGGCGCGAACCGCCTGGCGAGCAATTCGCTGCTCGAATGCGTGGTGGTCGGGCGCGCCTGCGCCAGCCAGATCGCCGCAGCGCCGCGCATCGACAATCCGCCGCTGCCGCCCTGGGACGAAAGCCGCGTCACCAACGCCGACGAAGAAGTGGTCATCGCCCACAACTGGGACGAACTGCGCCGCTTCATGTGGAACTACGTCGGCATCGTGCGCACCACCAAGCGCCTGGAACGCGCCCAGCACCGCATCGCGCTGCTGAAGGAAGAGATCGACGAGTACTACCGCAACTTCCGCATCACCCACGATCTGCTGGAGCTGCGCAACCTGGTCGACGTGGCTTCGCTGATCGTCAACAGCGCCCTGTCGCGCCGCGAAAGCCGCGGCCTGCATTATTCGCGCGACTATCCGGATACGCTGCCGAAGGCGCTGCCGAGCGTCTTGACGCCGGACCGGCGCTGAAGTCCATTTAATCACTGCGCCTATGCTGTAAAAAAAGCCCGCCCTCGTGGCGGGCGTCTTCATTGCTCATGAACCGAAAACTCACCCTGTCGACCGCTTCTCTGCTGACGGTCCCGCCGCTGCTCTGGGCCGGCAACGCCATCGTCGGGCGCATGGTGCGCGACGCCGTGCCGCCGATGACCCTGAACCTGCTGCGCTGGACGATCGCGCTGCTCGTGCTGGTGCCGCTCGGGCGCGCCGCATTCAAACCCGGCAGCGGCGTGCTGGCCAACTGGCGCCGCCTGAGCATGCTCGGCCTGCTCGGCATCGGGCTTTACAACTCGCTGCAATACCTGGCGCTGCAAAGCTCGACGCCGATCAACGTCACCCTGGTGGCCTCCGGGATGCCGGTCTGGATGCTGCTCGTCGGGAAGCTCTTCTACAAGGCGCCGGTCAAGCCGAAGCAGGTCGGCGGCGCCGTGCTGTCGATCCTGGGCGTGCTGGTGGTGCTGTGTCGCGGCGACGTCCATCAGCTGGCCGCGCTGCGCCTGGTGACGGGCGACCTGTACATGATCCTGGCGACGATCGCCTGGTCGTTCTACAGCTGGATGCTGATGCAGCAGCGCGATCCAGAACACCTGCGCGCCGACTGGGCCGCCTTCCTGCTGGCCCAGGTCGGCTACGGCGTGCTGTGGTGCGCCGCGCTGTCCGGCCTGGAATGGACGCTGGCCGACGTCCACGTCGCGTGGAGCTGGCCGCTCGCCGCCGCGCTGCTGTACGTGGCGATCGGGCCGGCCATCCTCGCCATGCGCTGCTGGGGCGCCGGCCTGCAGCAGGCCGGGCCGACGCTGGGTTCCTTCTTCATCAACCTGACGCCGCTGTTCACGGCGCTCTTGTCCTCGGCCTTCCTGGGCGAAGCGCCGCACCTGTACCATGCGCTGGCGTTCGGGCTGATCGTCGGCGGCATCGCAGTCTCGGCGCGTTAGACACTTACTGCATCAGGTTTGTGGTCCACCAGACGCTGCCGATCTTCCACTTGCCCTCAAGGTTCTTCATCATCTGCCAGGTCTCGATACCGTAGTTCCAGGCCTTGCCGTCCTCGACGAATTCGTAATCGAACATCACCCAGGCCACGTGCTTGTCCTGGGTGATCTTCACGTTGTAGAAGCGCTCCTCGACCGGCACCTTGCTTTCGCGGATGAAGCGCACGAAATCGTGGAAGCCGCCGGCGCGCAAGCCGTTGGCGTTCGGTTCGAACTCCGCACGGATCTTGCGGATCGTCTCGGGAGATGCCGGCGACGACCACGGGATGTCGGCATGCAGCATCAACGCGGCCAGCTGGCGGATGTTTTTGGTCTTGAGCGCGAACTGGAAGTCGGCCACGACCTGGTTGATCTCGCGCTGGTCTTCGGGTGTGGTAGTGTAGCGCCCGATGTGGGCAGGCACGTCTGCCGCGCCGACCGGCGCAGTGCCCATCAGGAGCGCTGTCAGTGCCGTCAGGAGGATGGTTCTCATGGGTTGTCCTTTCGTGAAGTGAGGTCTTCAGGCTAGCGGCGGCCCGATGCAGCGGCAACCGCGCTGGGATGAACACCCGGAATCGTGTGTCGGCTGAAGCTGCAAGGGTGCTACGATCCCAGCACAACGGGAGGACTCGCGACGATGGCCGAAGGATTCGACGGAAACGACAATGCCGCCAGGCTGGTGGACTTTCTTGTGCGCCACCCGAAAACACTCGTCCTGACCGGGGCCGGCATGTCGACCGCCTCCGGCATTCCCGGCTACCGCGACCGCGCAGGTATCCGGCGCGGCAACCTGCCGACCCAGGGCCCGGAATTCCGGCGCTCGATCTACGTTCAAAAGCGCTACTGGGCACGCAGCATGGTCGGCTGGCCGATCATGGCAACGGCCCGGCCGAATCCCGGCCACCAGGCGCTGGCGGCGCTCGAACACGGCGGACACATCGGCTCGCTGCTGACCCAGAACGTCGACGGCCTGCATACGCGGGCCGGCAGCCGCGCCGTGCTGGAACTGCACGGTACCATCCACATGACGGTGTGCCTCGACTGTGGCGCACGCACGCCGCGCGCCCAGGTGCAGGAACAACTGGTCGCGGCCAACCCAGGCCTGGCGGGCGCGCGTGCCACGCCCCTGCCCGACGGCGACGCCCAGCTCGAGCCGGACGCGCTGGAAGATTTCAGGCTCCCCGCCTGCCCGCACTGCGGCGGCAAGCTCACGCCGGACGTCGTCTTCTTTGGCGACAATGTCCCGGCCGCGCGCACGGCCGCCGCCCTTGCGCTGATGGCCGCCGCCGACGCCTTGCTGGTGGTCGGTTCGTCGCTGATGGTGTATTCCGGGTTTCGCTTTTGTCGCCTGGCGCACGAGACCGGCAAACCGATCGCCGCTGTCAACCTCGGCCTGACCCGGGCCGACCATCTATTGGCACTCAAAATCGAGGAGTCGGCAGAGCACCTGCTCCCCCATGTGGCAACGCTGATGCCGACCAAACCTGCAAGCGGAGGAGACCATCCACTCCAACCTATCGAACAAGGAAAAGCACCATGATCTCATCGCACCGCAGCAGTATCGGCCGAACCGGTAGCGTCCGTAATCCGCGCTCAAGCCTACGCACCGGCGCCATCGTCGCCGGCCTCGGGCTGATCGCCTCCTGGCTGGTGGTACGCAGTAAAACAGCCCAGGCCGAGCGCGCCCATCCGCCGCGCGGCAAGTTCGTCGAGGTCGACGGCGTGCGCCTGCACTACCTGGAGCGCGGCAGCGGACCGGCGCTGGTGCTGTTGCACGGGAACGGCATCTTTGCCGAGGATTTCGAGTACAGCGGCCTGCTCGACAAGCTGAGCGAACGCTACCGCGTCATCGCCTTCGACCGTCCCGGCTATGGCTACAGCGAGCGTCCGCGCAGCACCGTGTGGACGCCGGATGCCCAGGCGCGCCTGCTGCAGCGCGCGTTGCGGCAGATAGAGGTCGATTCGGCCATCGTGCTGGGCCATTCCTGGGGCACGATGGTGGCGCTGGCGATGGGATTGCAGGAGCCGGATTTCGTGCGCGGCCTGGTGCTGCTGTCGGGTTACTACTACCCGACCCTGCGCCTGGACGTACCGGTCGTCGGCCAGCCGGCGATTCCCATCGTCGGCGACGTGCTGCGCTACACCGTCACGCCGCTGCTCGGGCGCGCACTGTGGCCGCTGGCGTCGAAACGCGTGTTCGCGCCCTTGAACGTGGCGCCGGAATTCCGCAGGATCTCGCCCTGGATGGCGCTGCGCCCCGGCCAGCTGCGCGCCAGCGGCGCCGAGGCCCTGCTGATGGCGCCGGCCGCGATATCGCTCTCGAAGCGGCTCGGCGAATTGCGGGTGCCGGTGCAGATCATCAGCGGAACGCAAGACAAGGTCGTCAAGCCGGCGCCGAATTCCGAACGCCTGCATGCGGACCTGCAGGAGGCAGGCCAGTCGAGCGAGCTGCACCTGCAGCCCGGTGTCGGGCACATGGTGCATTACGCGCACCCGGAGCCGATCGTGCGCGCCGTGGATGCGATCGCGGCGCAGGTGGGAGCGCCGGTTGGCTTGCGCAGCCCGCAGGCGGAGGCCTTGGCAATAGCGAGCGAGAGCGGGGTGTGATGGCCCAGTTGACGTTGCCGATCATGTAGGGTGGACGGGAGACCCGTCCACCCTACGGCGGCGGCTGCGGAATAAAAAATGGGCGGGATAATCCGCCCATTTTCATTCGTGCCGAACGCTGGTTAGCCGACGATGCGCAGCGAGAAATCCGTCGCCCGCACATCCTTGGTCAGGCTGCCAATCGAAATCCGGTCCACGCCGGTCTCGGCAATCGCCCGCACCGTCTCCATGTTGATGCCGCCCGAGGCTTCCAGCAGCGCGCGGCCGGCATTCACCTGGACGGCTTCGCGCATCATGGCCAGGTCGAAGTTATCCAGCAGGACCGACTTCACGCCCGCCGCCAGCGCTTCTTCCAGCTGGGCGATGGTCTCGACTTCGATCTGCACGGTCACACCGGCATCCAGCGCCGCGGCATTGTCCAGGGCGGCGGTGATGCCGCCGGCTGCGGCGATGTGGTTTTCCTTGATCAGGATGCCGTCGTACAAGGCCATGCGCTGGTTCTGGCCGCCGCCGACACGCACCGCATACTTCTGCGCCTGGCGCAGCCCGGGCAGGGTCTTGCGGGTATCGAGGATGGCGGCCCTGGTGCCGGCAATGACGTCGACGTAGCTGCGGGTGGCGCTGGCCACGCCCGAGAGCAGCTGCATGAAGTTCAGCGCGCCGCGTTCGGCGGTGAGCAGCGAACGCGGCGAACCGGTGATGGTGCAGACCACGCTGTCCTTTGCCATCAGGTCGCCCTCGGCATACTTCCAGTCGATCTCGATGTCCTGGTCGACGGCCATCATCACGCCTTCGAACCAGGGTGCGCCGCACAGCACCGCTTCTTCGCGCACAATGACGCGCGCCTGGGCACGCGGTTCCTCGGGAACGAGCATGCCGGTCAGGTCGCCGCTGCCGACGTCTTCCAGCAGCGCAGCGAGGATGTTTTGTTCGAACGAGGCCTGCAGCTTGTCGTCGAATGCGTCATGGGGATTGCGGAGCTTGCTCATGCGGGACCCACATTCGAAAACAGGTTGGTGTTCTGCTCGAGCGCGCCGCTTGGCAGCGCTTGCGCTTTTTTCGCGGCCGCGAAATCGAGCATGCGGTCGATCGCGCGCACGGCCTGCACGCCGATGGCCGGGTCGACGAAGACTTCGTTCGCGCCCGATTCCAGTACTTCCGCCAGGTTTTTCAGGCCGTTCATCGCCATCCACGGGCAGTGCGCGCAGCTTTTGCAGGTGGCGCTGTTGCCGGCGGTCGGCGCTTCGATGAAGTGCTTGCCCGGTGCGGCGGCGCGCATCTTGTGCAGGATACCGTTGTCGGTGGCGACGATGAAGTGGGTCGCCGGCAGCGTCACCGCAGCGTTGATCAGCTGGGTGGTCGAGCCGACCACGTCGGCCTGCGCCACCACGTTGGCGGGCGACTCCGGGTGCACCAGCACTTTCGCGTCCGGGTACTCGGCCTTGAGCAGGTCGAGTTCGATGCCCTTGAATTCGTCGTGCACGATGCAGGAGCCCTGCCACAGCAGCATGTCGGCGCCGGTCTGCTTCTGGATGTACGAACCCAGGTGACGGTCCGGCGCCCACAAGATCTTCTTGCCCTGCGCGTGCAGGTGTTTGACGATGTCGAGGCCGATCGAGGACGTCACCATCCAGTCGGCGCGCGCCTTCACGGCGGCGCTGGTGTTGGCGTAGACGACGACGGTGCGGTCCGGATGCTGGTCGCAGAAGGCGGCGAACTCGTCGGCCGGGCAACCCAGGTCGAGCGAACAGGTCGCTTCCAGGTCCGGCATCAGGATGGTTTTTTCGGGGCTGAGGATTTTCGCGGTCTCGCCCATGAAGCGCACGCCGGCGACGACCAGGGTTTTCGCAGGATGGTCGCGGCCGAAGCGCGCCATCTCCAGCGAGTCGGAGACGCAGCCGCCGGTTTCCTCGGCCAGGTCTTGCAGGTCGGGGTCGACGTAGTAGTGGGCGACCAGGACGGCTTCTTTTTCCTTCAGCAGGCGGCGGATGCGGTCCTTGAGTTCGCGCTTTTCGTCCGGCGATGGGGTCGCGGGAATGCGTGCCCAGGCTTGTGCCGTGCAGGCGTTGCCGCCTTGGGGGTGGTCGTAGTCGTAGGTTTGGATGGGCTGGATGTTCATGCGTTATGTGCTCTTATGGTCGGCAGTAATACCAGCTCGGCATGCCGGAGCTGGCTGAACGCGTGGGCGGGAAACCCGCCCACCCTACGGGTCTGGAATCAGGCCCGCGCGGTGCAGCAATTACTTAGTCGATGCCCTGGCTGGTCAGGTACTCTTCATAGGTGCCGCGGAAGTCGACGACTTCGTTTTCCTTCACTTCCAGCACGCGCGTGGCCAGCGAGGAAACGAATTCGCGGTCGTGCGAGACGAACACCAGCGTGCCTTCGTATTTGTCCAGCGCGATGTTGAGCGACTCGATCGATTCCATGTCCATGTGGTTGGTCGGCTCGTCGAGCAGCATCACGTTGTGACGGCCGAGCATCAGCTTACCGTACATCATGCGGCCCTTTTCGCCGCCGGACAGCACCTTCACCGATTTCTTGACTTCGTCGCCGCCGAACAGCAGGCGGCCCAGGATCGAGCGCACGGCGAGGTCGTCGTCGCCCTCTTTCGTCCAGCGGCCCATCCAGTCGGTGAGGATATCGTCTTTCGGGAACTCCTCGGTCGGATCCTGCGGCATGTAGCCGACGTTGGCGTTCTCGGCCCACTTCACGCGGCCGTGGTCGGCGTCGAGGCCGGTGACGTCCTTGCCGCCGATGCAGCGCAGCAGCGTCGTTTTACCCGCACCGTTGGCGCCGATGATGGCGACGCGCTCGCCCGCCTCGATCATGATCGAGAAATTCTTGAACAGGGTGCGGTCGTAGGCCTTGGTCAGGCCCTCGGTCTCCACGGCCAGGCGGTGCAGCTTCTTCTCGCCTTCGAAGCGCACGAACGGATAGGCGCGCGAGGACGGCTTGAAGTCTTCGATCTTGATCTTGTCGATCATCTTGGCGCGCGACGTCGCCTGGCGTGCCTTGGACTTGTTGGCCGAGAAGCGGCGCACGAATTCCTGCAGTTCGGCGACCTTTTCCTTGGCCTTGGCATTGTTCGCCAGCTGCTGGTTGCGCGCCTGGGTCGAGGCCAGCATGTAGTCGTCGTACGAACCCGGATACACCTTCAGGGTGCCGTAATCCATGTCGGCGATGTGGGTGCAAACCTGGTTGAGGAAGTGGCGATCGTGCGAGATGATGATCATCGTCGAGTTACGCTGGTTCAGCACGTCTTCCAGCCAGCGGATCGTGTTGATGTCCAGGTTGTTGGTCGGCTCGTCGAGCAGCAGGATGTCCGGGTTCGAGAACAGGGCCTGGGCCAGCAGCACGCGCAGCTTCCAGCCGGGCGCCACGGCGCTCATCGGCCCCTGGTGCAGGTCGCTGGCGATTTCCAGGCCCAGCAGCAGTTCGCCGGCGCGCGCTTCGGCCGAGTAGCCGTCGTATTCCGCGACCTTGCCTTCGAGCTCGGCGGCTTTCATGTAGTCGTCGTCGGTCGCTTCCGGATTGGCGTAGATGGCGTCGCGTTCGGCGATGGCGTTCCACAGCTCGGTGTGGCCCATCATGACGACGTCGAGCACGCGCACGTCTTCGTAGGCGAACTGGTCCTGGCGCAGTTTACCGAGGCGCTCGCCCGGATCGAGGCTGACGTTGCCGGCCGAAGGCTCGAGGTCGCCGCCGAGGATCTTCATGAAGGTCGACTTGCCGCAGCCGTTGGCGCCGATCAGGCCATAACGGTTGCCTTCGCCAAACTTGACGGAGATGTTCTCGAAGAGCGGCTTGGAGCCGAATTGCATTGTGATGTTAGCTGTGGAGAGCACTGAAAAGCCTTTGGAAGCGTGTTCGATTAACCGGTTATTTTACCACCGTGCCGAGGGCCACGTCGGGTAATCGCTCATCGTCAGCCGGAAACCTTCGCCGTTCGACACCAGCGTCGCCTGCGCCCCGAACGGGATCGTGACCCGGCGGGGAATATGCCCGAAAGACAGTCCGGTCACCACCGGTATTGGCAAGGTCTGGCGCAGATAGGTCAGCATGGCGTCGAAATCGTAGCCATTTTCCATCGTCCCCAGCCGGTAGCCGGAAAAGTCGCCCAGCACCAGCGCCTGCTGGCGCGCCAGCACGCCGGTGTGCATCAGTTGCAGCAGCATGCGCTCGACCCGGTACGGGTGCTCGGCGATGTCTTCCACGAACAGGATGCCGTTGTCGATGCGCGGGAACCATTCGGTGCCGATCAGCGAAGCGATCATGGCCAGGTTGCCGCCCCAGACCGTGCCCGCCGCTTCCACGCGCGGGTTGCCGCGGACGGTCTCATTGACCGTGTGCGTCGGACCGGCCAGGCAGGTCCAGAAATCGTCGAGCGTGAACTGGTCGGGCTCGTGCGCGCCGAAATCGTTGGCGACGAAGGGACCGGCATAGCTTTGCGTGCCCGTCTTTGCGTACAGGCCCATCTGCAGCGCGGTGATATCCGAATAGCCGACGAACAGCTTGCCGCCGGCCGCCAGGCGCTCGAAATCGATCGCCGGCATCAGCCGCGTCAGGCCGTAGCCGCCACGCACGGCCATGACCAGGTCGACTTCGGGATGCTCGGCGGCGGCGTACAGGGCGTCCAGGCGCGCCGCGTCGGTGCCGCCGAAGCGCTGGTGGATCGCGCCGTGATCGTAGTAATTGTGCACGCGGCAGCCGCGTGCTGCGAGATAGGCGATTCCGCGCGCGACGGCTGCCGGGTCCGGCACGTAGCCGGCGGGCGCCACGATGGCGACGCCTGGTTGGAGAGGATTCACTGGAGTGTTATTGCCGGACGAACAGGCGCGGTGTTGAGCTGGCGGCCATCTTACCGCGCGCGTTGGCGTCGATCAAGGCAAGCATCCGCTCGTTCAGCTGCGCTGGTAAATCGTGCCCCATGCCCTGGATGACTTCCAGGCGGGCGCCAGGGATCTGGGCGGCGGTGTCTTCGCCGCAGGCGAGCGGCACCAGCTGATCGGCGGCGCCATGGATGACCAGGGTCGGCGCCCCGATCGCCCGCAGCAGTTCGCCGCGCTCGGGTGCGGCGGCGATCGCCGCCATCTGGCGCGCCACGCCGGCCGGACAATAGCAGCGCCGCAACGCGCGCGCGGCGCGGCGGCGCAACTGCTTTTCCGGCGTCGGGTAGGCGGGACTACCGATTGCCCGCTGCAGCGCGACCGCGGTGTCGATGATCGCGTCGACGTCGTTCGGATCGCCCGGACGCGCCAGCAGCGCCTGGCGCACGGCGGGCGCCGGCCCGGGCAAGCCGCGCTTGCCGCTGCTCGACATGATCGAGGTCAGGCTGAGCACGCGCTGCGGATGACGCGCCGCCAGGATCTGCGCCACCATCCCGCCCATCGAGACCCCGACCAGGTGTGCGCGCGCCACGCCCAGCGCGGAGAGCACGCCGAGCGCGTCGTCGGCCATGTCGTCGAGGCGGTAGGCGGGCCGCAGCGGCAGCTTCAGGCGCGAGGTGAGCCAGTGCCAGACCGGGTGCGGCTGGCCAGCGCGGTCGAACTTGGTGGACAGGCCGCAATCGCGGTGATCGAAGCGGATCACGTAGAAGCCGAGCTCTACCAGGCCGTCGACGAATTCGTCGGGCCAGCTGGTGAGCTGCATGCCGAGCCCATGCACGAGCAGCAGCGGCGTCGACTTGGCGTCTCCGGCGGTGTCGAAGGCGATGCGGATTCCGTTGGCGGTCAGCGTCGGCATGGTCGTGAAGTGTAGGCACGTCGTCTCCTGCGCAGGCGGCAGGATGGAAACCAGCATAACATTTTCACAGCACGCGCAGCGCAAGGCTGTGCGTCGCGTGCACAGGGCGGCGCGAAGAGGCTAAGGCGCGACGTTTCGGCGTGCAGCCGCGCGCCGTTCGGCGAAGAAGCCCTTGAGCATGGCGCTCGCTTCGTCCGCCAGCACGCCGCCGAGAACGTCTGTGTGGTGGTTCAGGACGTCGTGCGCGAACAGGTCGAGCACCGAGCCGCATACCCCGGTCTTGAGGTCGCTCGCGGCATACACGACGCGCGCCAGGCGCGCATGCATCATCGCCCCCGAACACATCGCGCACGGTTCCAGCGTCACGTACAACGCGCAGCCGGGCAGCCGGTAATTGCCGAGCTTTTCGGCCGCCGCGCGCAGGGCGACGATCTCGGCGTGGGCCGTCGGATCGTGGCGCCCGATCGGCTGGTTATAGCCGACTGCGACCACTTCGCCATCCTTGACGACGACGGCGCCGACCGGCACCTCGCCCTCGGCGTAGGCTTGTCCGGCCTGCGCCAGCGCCAGCCTCATGAAGTGAGCATCGAGCACGGCCGCATCGAGCGAAGCGCTGTCGCCCGACACGAGGTCAGGAAAAGGCGCAGGCACGGGCGCGCTGTCAGGCATCGGTGATCTCGGCCCAGCAGTTCGGCGTTTCGTGCAGCACCAGTTTATGCAGGTGCAGGCCGGTGCCGAAGCGGTCGGTATAGGCCGCCTTGAGGATGCCGAAGGCGACTTGCGCCAGGTTTTCCACGGTCGGGATGCGGTCGATCACGACCGTCTTGTGGCCAGGCAGGCTGGACAGGAATTCGCGCACCTTGTCGTCCTTTTCGTAGACGATGAAGGCGTGGTCCCAGACGTCGACCAAGTGCTCCTTGGCGAGCGCCTTGATGTCGGAAAAGTCCATGATCATGCCGTTGTCGGAATTGCCTTCGGCCTGGATCACTTCACCCACGAGGGTGATTTCGAGCGTATAACGATGGCCGTGCAGGTTGCGGCACTGGCTTTTGTGGTCGGGAATCCGGTGTCCTGCATCGAATTCGAGCTTGCGGGTAATGGTAAGCATCAGCGTGTCGGCCCAATCATGGGATCTGTAAGAGTTTATGGGTCTGGAGGCTGAGCTTCCACTTCGGATTGTTACGGCAAGTCTCGATCGCCAGGCGCGTATTCTGCGCGGCGAACAGGCCATCCATCGGCTGCACGAAGAAGTTCTCGAAGTCGAGTCCCTCATAGGCGGACAGGTCCTGGTTGGCCTGCGGGATCACGACCTTGATTTCGTTGCCCTTCTCGACCACCAGCGTCGAACCCATTTTCGGGCTGACGCAGATCCAGTCCACGCCCGGCGGCACCGGCAGGGTGCCGTTGGTTTCGATGGCGATCGTGAAGCCGCGCGCATGCATGGCCGCGATCAGGGCGTCGTCGAGTTGCAACAGCGGCTCGCCGCCAGTGAACACCACGTACTTGCTGGGCGCGTAGGTGGCCGGCCACAGGCTGTCGATCTCGCGCGCCAGGCTGTCGGCGTCGCGGAACTTGCCGCCACGCTCGCCGTCGGTGCCGACGAAATCGGTATCGCAAAAGGTGCAGATGCTGCTCGCGCGATCCTGCTCGCGCCCGCTCCACAAGTTGCAGCCAGAGAAGCGGCAAAACACCGCCGGCCGCCCCGCATGGGCGCCCTCGCCCTGCAAGGTATAGAAAATTTCTTTGATGCTGTAAGTCACAGTAAACCTCTCGTCAACCGTCCATTATACCCGCGCCTCATGGTGCTTGCCGAGTCTGGGCTGGCGGCGCAAGCCTGTGGTGTTGCACTTGCCGCACAGCATGGGTGTTGACTATTGACAAGACAATGCTGCGCAAGAACCGCTAACTTGACTAGAGGAAATTTCTTATAACCCGTCGGAAGGAGCGTCATGAAGAACATGCTTGCCAGGACAGCCGCTTATCTTCCCATGATGACCGTCCTGCTCGCATGCGTGGCCGGCGCTGTCGTCCCCTCGTGGAATCCGAGCCTGTCGACCATGACGGCCATCCTCTGGCTGCTGGCCGCCGGCGGCGCCGTCTGCCTGATGCTGCGCCGGGCCATCGACGCCGATGACCGCACGCGCGACCTGAACCTGCGGCTGGCACGCGAACTGGCGGCGCGCCGCGGCGTCGAGGAGATGTTGGCCGATACCCAGACCGTGCTGTCGAAAGTGGTGCGCCAGCAGGAAAGCGTGCGCGACGGCGAGCGTGCCCGCATCGCCCGTGAAATCCACGACCAGCTCGGCCAGACCCTGCTCACGCTGCGCGCCGACCTGTCGTTGCAGCAGGTGGCGGCGAACGGACTCCATCCGGCGCTGCACCAGAAGACCGGCGCCATGATCGGTACGCTCGACGGCGCGCTCGGGTCGCTGCGCGCCGTGGTCAGCGAATTGCGCCCGCTGGCCCTGGGCGAGGGCTTGCGCGGCGCGATCGAACGCCAGCTCGAGGAATTCACGCGCCTGAGCGGGATCGCGCACCGGCTGGAGATCAGCCCCGGCCCGCTGGGCGAAGGGGACATGGCCGCGTTCGAGGGCGACGCCCTGCTCTACCGTGTGCTGCAGCAGGCGCTGGCCGACCTCGCCCACCAGGCCGGCGCCACCGAGGTGCGTGTCGGCCTGCAACGCGGCAGCGATGGCCTGACGTTGCGCATCGACGACAACGGCCATGGCAACCGGCGCCCGGCACCGCCCTGCGCCTGCGGCCTGGCAGGCATGCGCGAACGGGTCGAAGCATGCGGAGGCGCCCTGCGTATCATCGCAAGATCGGACGGCGGCATGGCTCTCGCCCTGACCCTGCCCCAGGCCAGGGGCCTGGCACCCGCCTGAAAGTCAAGCCGGCGAATATTGCTACACCTCAATAGCCAGGAACGCCGCCGTCGCAGAATCGGTCCTTGTCAGCAATCAATAGATTGCTCAACGGAATCGAAAAGGCCGAGTGATGACCAGTACAGCGATGCAGCGCGTGACAGCCCAGGCAATCGAGACTCTTGCGGAGGCATCCTCTTTCGCAACGGACGGCTCGGACGGCCCCGCCGCCAATTCGCTTCCTGGCAAGGCCAGCCACATCGCCCCCGCCGCCGATCTCGCCTTTGCCTACCAGCTGATGGAAATGCTGGCGATCCCCGCCTTCGTGCTCGACAGCCAGGGACAGGTCCTGATCTGGAACCGTGCCTGCGAGCGCCTGACCGGGGTGCCGGCGGACGAGATCGTCGGTACCGACAACCACTGGCGCAGCTTTTATGACGAGCCGCGCCCGACCCTGGCCGACCTGGTGATCCAGAACCGGGTCGAAGAAATCCGCCACATCTACCCGCGCCACGGCAAGCCCGGCGCGAATGCGTCACCGCTGTCGGTGGAAACCTGGTGCGACATGCCGCGCGTCGGCAGGCGCCGCTACCTGGCGGCCGACGCCAGCCCGATCTTCGACGACAACGGCCGCCTGAAAGCCGTCGTCGAAACCCTGCGCGACCTGACCGACGAGAAGATGGCGCAGGTCGCGCTGGAAAAGCTCGCCACCCGCGATGGCCTCACGGGCCTGGCCAACCGCCGCTGCTTCGACGACACCCTGGCCGCCGAATGGGAGCGGGCGCTGCGCCTGCGCCAGCCGCTCTCGTTGCTGATGGTCGACGTCGACAATTTCAAAGCCTACAACGATGCCAACGGGCACCTCGGCGGCGACGAATGCCTGAAACGCATCGCCACCGCCGTGGCCAGCGAAATGCGCGCCAACGACCTGGTGGCGCGCTACGGCGGCGAGGAGTTCGCCGTGATCCTGCCGAACCAGTCGCTCAAGGGCGCCGCCATCGTGGCCGAGCGCATCCGCCGTCGGGTCGAGAAGCTCGAATTGCCGAACGGTGGCGCGCCGCTGCGCCGGGTGACGGTGTCGATCGGCGCCGCCACCGCGATCGCGGGACTGGAAACCCGCGCCAGCGAACTGGTGGCGATCGCCGACGCCGCCCTCTACCGCGCCAAGCACCTCGGCCGCAACCGGATCAGCCTGCCGCTGGCCGAGGGTTGACCAGGACATGCATACCTGGTCGCGCTGTTCATTCCTTGGGGAATATCTTATGCTTCGCGCCAGATATTTCCTGAGGAGACAGCGTGTCCAAACTGCTTTCGACGGCACTGGCGCTTTCCGCGCCGATGCTGCTTGCCGCTCCGGCGACCGCGGCCCCGGCCGTACCCACCAAAGCCGGCGGCGACGTCCTGCCGTTCAAGGCGCTTGAAAAAACCCTGCCCAACGGCCTGAAGATCATCGTGGTGCCAACCGGCCTGCCTAACCTGGTGTCGGTGACGATTCCCGTGCAGACCGGGTCGCGCAACGAAGTCGAGCCAGGCAAATCCGGCTTCGCCCACTTTTTCGAACACATGATGTTCCGCGGTACCAAGGCCTATCCGCCCGAGAAATACCAGGAAGTCATCACCCGCGCCGGCGCGCGCCAGAACGCCTACACCAGCGACGACCTCACCAACTACTACACGACTTTCGCCAAGGAAGACCTGGAAACGGTGCTGAAGGTCGAGGCCGACCGCTTCCAGCACCTCGATTATCCGATCGAAGCGTTCAAGACCGAAGCGCGCGCCGTGCTCGGCGAGTACAACAAGAACAGCGCGAATCCGATGCAAAAGCTGTTCGAGGTGCAGCGCGACGCCGCCTTCGACACCCACACCTACAAACACACCACGATGGGCTTCCTGAAGGACATCGAGGACATGCCCAACCAGTACGACTATTCGAAGGTCTTCTTCGACCGCTGGTACCGGCCCGAAAAGACGACCATCATCGTCGCCGGCGACGTCGACCCGAAGAAGGCGGTCGCGATGGTCGAGAAGTACTGGGGCGGCTGGAAAAAAGGGAATTACAACGTGCCGGTGCCGCTTGAACCCGCCGCGCGCGGCGCCCAGTACCGCCACGTGCCGTGGCCGACGCCGACCCTGCCGCTGGTGACGGTCGCCTTCCGCGCCCCGGCCTTTTCCGACACCGAGAAGGATGGCGCCGCATTGTCGATGCTGCTCTCGCTCAGTTTCGGACGCACCTCGCCGCTGTACAAGCGCCTGGTGCAGGACGAGCAAAAGGTCGACCAGCTGTTCGACTTCACGCCGAACCGGGTCGACCCGACCCTGGCCACCATCGGCGCGCGCGTCAAGAAGCCGGCGGATGCGCTGTACGTGCGCGACGCCATCCTGCAGACCCTGGCGCGCCTGCGCGACACGCAAGTCACGGCGAAGGAACTGCAGGACGCGAAATCGGCGCAAAAATACGGCCTGGTGCGCACCCTCGACAACACCGAGCAGATCGCCGCCACGCTCGCCTCCTGGGTGCACTTCAAGCGCTCCTACGGCACCCTGAACCGTTACTATCGCCTGGTCGACAGCTTGACCCCGGCCGACCTGCAGGCGGCCGCGCGCAAGTACCTGGTCGACGACAGCATGGTTGTCACCACCCTGGCGCACGATGCGCTGCCTGGCGGGATCGACAACCTGCCCACGCTTGCCGCCATGACGCCCAAGGCTGGCGCCGTCGAACTCGACATGCTGGTGCAAAAGTCGGCACTGCCGCAGGTGCGCTTCAAGCTGCTGTTCGCGGCCGGTTCCGCACACGACCCGCAAGGCAAGGAAGGCCTGGCGGCGCTCACCGCCGCGATGGTCGCCTCGGCCGGCTCCGCGACACGCAAGATCGATGAAGTCACCAAGGCCCTGTTTCCGCTGGCCGGCAGCTTCAGCGAACAGGTCGACAAGGAGATGACCACCTTCAGCGGTTCGATCCACAAGGACAACTGGGACGAATACGTCGGCATCGCGCTGCCGCTGTTGCTGGAACCCGGCTTTCGTGAAGAGGATTTCCGCCGCCTGAAGGACGCGCAAAAGAACGCGCTGCTGCTCGACCTGAAGGACAACAACGAAGAGGAGTTCGGCAAGGAGCGCCTGCAGGCGAACGTCTTCGCCGGCACGCCCTATGCGCATCCGGTGCTCGGCACCGTCAAGGGCCTCGAGTCGATCACGCTCGAAGACGTCAAGGCCTTTTATCGCCAGGCCTATACCGCTGGCGCGGTACGGGTCGGCATGTCGGGCGACGTCAGCGAGGCGATGACCACGTCCTTGAAAGAAGCCCTGGCGCGCCTGCCCGCCGGCGCCGGACTGCCGGCGACAAGCGTGCCGCAAGGCCGCAAGCCGAACGGCCTGGAAGTGGAAATCATCGAGAAGAACACGCGGGCGACGGCGATCTCCTTCGGCCTGCCGCTCGCGGTGACGCGTTCGCACCCGGACTTCCCGGCGCTGTGGCTGGCCAAGACCTGGCTCGGCGAACACCGCGCATCGAGTTCGCACCTGTACCAGCAGATCCGCGAACTGCGCGGCATGAACTACGGCGACTACGCCTACATCGAAGCCTTCCCGCGCGGGATGTTCCAGTTCTTCCCGAATCCCAACCTGGGCCGCAAGGCGCAGCTGTTCGAAGTCTGGATCCGTCCGGTGGCGCCGCAGAATGCGCATTTCGCGCTGCGCCTGGCCTTGTCGGAACTCGGGAAAATGGTCGACGGCGGCCTGTCGCAGGCGGACTTCGAGACCACCCGCGACTACCTGATGAAGAACGTCTTCGTCATGACCGCAACCCAGGACCAGCGCCTCGGCTACGCGCTCGACGCGCAGTGGTACGGCACGAATGAATTCACGCGGATGATGCGCGATGGCCTGGCCAAACTGACCGTGGCGGACGTGAATGCGGCGATCAGGAAGCACCTGTCGGCGCGCAACCTGTCGGTCGTATTCATCACCAAGGATGCGGCCGGCCTGAAGAACGCACTGGTGAGCGACGCCTTTTCGCCGATCACCTACGATGCGGCCAAGCCGCAGGCGGTGCTGGACGAAGACAAGGTCATCGGCGCGATGAAGCTCGGCATCAAGCCCGAAAGCGTGACGATCACGCCGGCGGCGCAGGCGTTCGCGGAGTAACAGGTTTCGACCGCGAACGTGGCATACCGTAGGGTGGGCTCTCGAGCCCACGCGGTCGTACCCATGCATGCCGCAACATGTCCGCAAGCTGCACGTTGGCGCGGCTTCCGGTCACGTTGCAGTATGCGTCGGCACGTGCGCGTGGGCACAAGTGAAGTGACCCCACCCTACAAGACAAAGGGCGCCCGCGGGCGCCCTTCTTCGTTCAGCGGCGAGCATGAACCTGCCGCCGCTTCACGCTTCCTGCCTTAGCGCGTCATCTTGTTCCAGCCATGACGCACGGCGTCCTTCATGTTTTCCCAGGTCGAGCCGGTCGAGCCGTTGCGCGATTCCCAGTTCGTGCGCAGGTCGGGTTCGACGTCGTCCCATGGACGGTTACGGTACAGGTCGCTCTGGCGCATTTCCGAGCCATAGCTATAGGCCGGCTTGTACTTGTCGTAGTCCGACGTGCCGGTGCTGCTGTAGGTCGCGTTGTAGTGGTTGCGGTAGTAGCTGTCGTCGTCGTCCGAGGTCATCTTGTCCCAACCCGACTTGACGGCGTCCTTCATCTTTTCCCAGGTCGAACCGGCCCTGCTGCCGCTGCGCGAGCTCCAGTCGGTGCGCAGGTCGTTTTCGACGTCGTTCCACTGGCGGCCGCTGTACTTCTGGTTGCGCGCCATTTCCGAGCCGTAGCTGTAGGCCGGGGCATAGTCGTCGTACGAACCGCCGGTGGTGCCGTAGGTGCTGGTGAAGTGGTTGCGGTAGTAGTCGTCGTCGCTGCCCAAGCTGGAACGGGCCGAACCGGCGCCGAGCTGCTCGACTTCGACTTCGGTGTGGCGCACGGTGTCGTTGATCTGCTGCTCGCGCTGCGTCACTTCCTTGTTGATCATGACTTCCTCGACCACGCGCGCCGATTTCTCGACCACGGCTTCCTCGGCCGTTTCGCGCATTTCGATCGACTGCTCCTTGAAGGCGGTGGCGTCCAGGGCGCTGATCGGCTCGTTGACCGGACGGCGCTCGACGTTCACGTGCTCTTCGCGCAGGCCGATGCTTTCGTTGACCGGGGTCTCGACGATGCGCGAGAACACGCGCACGCCGCCGCGCTGGACTTCACGCTTGCCGACTTTCAGCTGCTCCTGCACCACGGGAATCGCGGCGGTGGTGGTGTCGCGCTGTTGCGAACCGGTCAGGCTCGCGCCGGACAGCGAGGAACCTTGCAGGTTCGAGGTCGAGGAGGCCGAGCCTTCGAGCGAGGAGCCGGTCAGCGACGAGCCGGTCGACTGGTTCTGCTGCAGGCTGCTGCCGGTGCCGGCGCCATAGCTGCCAACCGACAGTTCGTCGCGCGAACCGAGCGGTTCCTGGTAGGTGGTGCCCATCGGGTTCGGGTCGTTGAGCGACTGCTGGTTCAGCGGCAGGCGGTCGGGGTCCGATTGCAGCGACATCGAAGAGCCGCCGCTCATGCTGCCGGCGCTGCCCAGCATGGCGCCCGAGCCTTCGGTCAGGCCCCATTTTTCCGACTGCTCGTCGATGTCGATCGGGCCGAAGCGCTCGACGATGTCGGCGGCGCGCTCGACTTCCGGCTCGCTGTCGGTGTTCACGCGCAGCACGTGGTTGCCGCGCTCGATGGCGTTCGAGTACTTGGACGAGTGCTCGTCGTTGTCGGCGCCGAAGATATCGCTGAAGAAGTTCTTGATGCTTTCGCCGATGCCTGGCTCGTTGTCGCCAGTGACGGAGGTGGAAGCGGAGGTCGGAGCGGCGCCGGAGGTGCTGGACAGCGTGCCGCCCGGTGCGGTTTCGTCGCCATGCGAGAGGCGCACGTCGCTGCTCGAGAAGCCCGAGGACAGCAGTTCGTTCTTGGCGCTGACGGCATCGTTATGGTTGTCAAAGACGGCGATCAGGGTATGTTGCATGATGAGTCCTCCAGATAGTATCGGTTACTTCATTGGCGGGTGCCGGATTCGTCGAAACGTTCGACACTGACCTGTTCGGCCTTCAGGACCACTTCTTCCTGGTGGTGTTCCTCGCGACGGATCCGGGTGATGTGAAGCTCTTCCTTGATGCGCACACGGCGCTCGACAACCAGGACTTCCTCGAGGACGGGCACGATCAGGGTGTCGCCCTCGTAGCGGTTGGCGGGCGCTTCGTCGGCTGCGACGATACGGTCGACCGCGACGTGCCTGACTTCCACCTCGTCGCGCCCGAGGCGCTCGTCGATGGTGACCGGCTGTTCGACGACGCTCTTGTGTACGCGAACGCCGCGTCCCGTGTCGACCGTCCGGGTTCCGATGGCCAGTTCTTCCGCGACGACGGGAACGCGTAAAACGCCTTCTGTTGCCTGGTCTTCTGAATTAACTGCCATTGTTTCGACTCCGTGTGGTTGCTTGCACAAGACACAATCAGCGTACTCCAAACAGACGCGACACCGCACACTATTGACAGCCGTAAATGTTAAGAATAAAAAAAGATAAAAAGCCAAGAAAAGGCGCGGAGATAGGAGCGGCGCCGCACAGACAATGCATGAGGCATGCCCGGTTCGGCGCGAGGACAAGGATTGCGCAAACGAAAAAAAGGCCTCGAACGAGGCCTTGGGAGTCAGAACTTAATTGAACGGATTGGCCACGTTCCGCACGTCGGGCGGTGGCAAGTGTTCCGGCAAATCCTGGGCTTCGAGTTTGGCCAGCACGGCGTCGAGTATTTCCTTGAGGCGGCGTGCATGGGCCAGCCCGGCCTTGTCGGCGGTGAGGTCGACGTCGCCCGAGATCGTGATGCGGTCGAGCCGGTTCTCGATCATCAGGTTGTCGACCTGCAGGACGTCGGCTTCGTTCGCATACGGGACAAAGGTCTTCTTTTTCGCAGTCATGGGTGGCTCCGGTGATTAACTAAAAAACGCGCGCTCAGGAAAAACGGTTCTTCGGCTTCGGCTGACGGATCTTCGGCAGCGCCAGCATGCGCTCCTTTTGCTGGCGCGACAGGGAAGGCAGGAATTCGATGCCGACGATGCGCTCGAGTTCGGCCACGGGAATGACCTGGATCTGCGCATTCGCGCGGTTTTCGGTGAACCAGGCCGCCGCCGCCTTCTGGCGCGGGCTGTACACCACCTTGTACAGGTGGGTCGGCACCAGCACGTTGCCGATCTTGCGCAGGTTGCTGCCGAGGTAGGCCGGCCCGGTGATCACGTACAGCTGCCCTTCCTTCTTTGCCATCTTGCGCACCGCGCCTTCGATCGGCGCCCAGATGTGGCGGTTGTGGTCGCCATCCTGGGGCACCATGTTGGCCAGCGTGAAACTCTCGCGCTGGGTATGGCGGTCGGGCATGTCGCCGTTGGGCGCCATGTGGCCGCGGTCGTAGCCGCTGCGCGCATAGTCGTCGAGTTCGGCGCGCTGGCCGCGCGGCAGGCGCGGTTCGGGATGGAAGCTGTTGTCGCGCTTCAGGCCCTGGGCCGATTCGACGTTTTCGGCGCGCAGGTTTTCCGCCGACCACAAGGGCGTGCGCGTGACACCCGAATGCATGATGCCGAACACGCCGTAGCACAGTTCGCGCGTGTCCACGGCCAGCTTCGGGTTGCGGATCTCGGGCGCGCGGCCTTCGGCGTAATGATTCGGACAGCTAGACGCGGCTGCGAGCGCGGGTGCGAACAGCGACGCCACCAGGGCGGCGCCAGCGACAAATTTCTGGAACATGGATAAAAGGACATTATGTGACAAGAGCGCATTGTAGCCGACACACATTCGACAGACGCGAAATTGCTGTCCAAATCCGCCCGTCAATACAGGCGCACGGTAGGCAGGAGGCATGCATCGTTAGCAGGAATGCTCTAGAATTGCGGCTCTTTCGATAACATTCCATACCGGAAACAGCCCCGTCAATGGAAAAAGTCCCATTCCCGGAAGACTTGCGGCGATTCGTGCTCACGAGTATTCCGTCGGTGCCCTTCCTCGAAGCCCTGCTGCTGCTGCGCGCCAATCCGGCGCAGCAATGGCATGCCGATACGCTCGCGCGGCGCCTCTACGTGCGCGAACGCACCGCTCAGGGCCTGCTCGAAGACCTGTGCCGCGCGAACATGGTCGTGCCCTGCCCCGGACCCCAGCAGGAATGCTACCAATACGGGCCCGCGTCGCCCGAACTGCGCGCGCGCATCGACGCCCTCGCCGACCTGTACGCGCGCCACCTGGTCGAAGTGACCCACCTGATTCATTCTTCCCTCGACCGCAAGGCGCAGCAATTTGCGGACGCCTTCAAACTGCGAAAGGACTAGCCAGTGGCGGAGACCATCTACATCCTGTGCATCCTGACCTCGCTTGCCTGCAGCTGGCTGCTGTTCGCCAGCTACCGGCGCACGCGCTTCCGCCTGCTGTTCTGGAGCGGTTCGTGTTTCGCGGTGATGACCCTGAATAACCTGTTCCTGTTGCTCGACAAAATCGTGTTTCCCAACATCGACTTCCTGCCGGCGCGCCTGATCAGCGCCCTGGTCGCCGTGTCCCTGCTGCTGTACGGCCTGATCTACGAGAAGGAGTGACGATGACCGACCTGATCACCGGCGCGATCTGCATGGGTTCGCTCGTCATCGCGCTCTTTTTCCTGCGTTTCTGGCGCGCCTCGAAAGACCGCTTCTTCCTCTATTTCGGCGCCTCGTTCTTCATCGAGGGCATGCACCGCCTGTATTCGGCGCTGCACGACGCCGGCGCCGAGGATTCGCCGCTGCACTACCTGATCCGCTTGCTGGCCTACGGCCTGATCCTGTGGGCGATCCTGGAGAAGAACTTGCCGCAGCGCGATAGACGGGGTGACCACGACTAGCGTGCGCCCGCGCGGTACGGGCTCGGGGATAATGAAGCCATGTGAACATTTTGATATGGAGAACAGCATGGCAACGATCGACCAGCGCGACCAGCCGCAATTCCCGCAGGCGCCGCAACCGGGTACCGACGAACACAACCGCTCCGACAACCTGCTGCCGGGCGACGAAGGCGCCGAAGACGGCCGCTTCGAAGTCGCCGAGGAAGTCAGCCTCGACATCCAGGGCGACGACACCCGCCGCGTCGGCCAGCTGCCCGGCAGCGTGACCGAGTCGATGCCGGACACGGTGCAGACGGAACCCGAGGACGAGAACAAGGGCACGCCGTAACCGTTCTCGCGCCGTACAAGAACGGGCGCCGCGGCGCCCGTTCTTTTTATATCTGCCTTATACCTTCACACCCATCTTCAACCCCTCGATCGTATGGGCCTGCACGATCGGTTCCAGCCGCTCGACCACGCGGCAGGTGATGTGGCGGCGCAGTTCCGGCGCCAGGCTGTCGTAATAGGCATGGGTCAGTTGCAGGTCGTGCTTGTCGGCGTTGCGCGCGTCGGGCGCATCGACGCCGAGCACGAACACCGGGCGCGAACGATCCGATTCGTTGGCCGTGCCGCGGTGGATCGTCAGCGCCGAGCGCGCCGAGATGTCGCCCATCTGCGGCAGCTTGCGCTGGGCGCGCGCCTGGTAGCGTGGCCAGAGGTCCTGTGGCGGGAACATCGGGTCGCCGTCCTTCAGGTCGTCCCACTGGGTGCCGGGCGCGATCTCGAACGGCCCCATGTCCTCGGTGACGTCGACCGTGGTGATGTTGAACGCGAGCGAATTCAGGCGCCGCCCGACCAGCGTCGCTTCGGGCGAGCGGAAATCGCGGTGCCAGGGCTGGTGCAGCGCGCCCGGCCCCGGCACGTCGAAGCCGGCTTCGACGATGCGATACTCGGGGCCGAGGATCGCGCGGCAGACCGCCACCACCCACGGGTGCCCGACGATGTCGGCAAAGCCGGAAATGCGCTCCGGGTGCACTTCCACGTAATAGCGGTTCGGCCCGCGCGCGAGCGCGCCGCCGGGCTGGCGCTGGGCTTCCTCGAACAGGGTGGCGATGTCCTGCCCGAGCCGTTCGACCCAGGCCCGTTCGAACGCCCCCTTGCAGGCAATGATGCCGTCGCCATACAGGCCGCCCATGATGGCGGCGACGTCGTAGGTGTCTTGGTCGGCTTGGGTGTTCATTAGCGAATCCTCCTCGTTTCTTGGCGGGTTCATGGTACTTCGAAACACTTTACTGGTGCGCACGCTCAGACCCGTAGGGTGGGCGCCCCGAGCCCACGCGTAAACGTTGCAAGGTGTTGGCTTCGTTTTATCAAAGACCCCGCCAACACGGTGCCGGCTTCACGCGTGGGCTCGGGGCGCCCACCCTACGCGTCCTCACCAATCCAAGGTCAACAACAAGGCCCCCATGCGCGGCCAGCACAGCTGGCTGATCTCCTCGCGCCGCGCCCACCTGAAGCCATCCATCTCCGGCGTCGGCTTGCCGGTCTTCGCATGGGGGTAGTAGCTGCTGCAGTGCAGCCCTGCCAGGTCGCCCAGTTCGTCGCCGGCGTCGACCCGGAACAGGTGCAGGCGCTTGTCGCGCCGGTAGTCGAATTCGCCCAGGTCGTGGAAGCGCGCGGCGTCGAAGACCGCGCCGGCTTCCTCGCGCAATTCGCGCATCGCCGCTTCCAGGCTGGTTTCGCCGGGGTCGCGCATGCCTTTGGGGATGTCCCAGGCGGCCGTGTGCGTCACGTGGCACAGCAGCAGCTGGCCGCGCGTATCGAGCACCAGGGTGCCGCAGGAAACCGTGTGCTTCGTCATAAGCCCTTTCCGATGTGTGCTTCGGTCGCGGTGGCCAGCGCCTGCTCCAGGGCTTCGCGGCTGACCGGTTTGGTGAGGTGCTGGTCGAACCCGGCTTCGTGCGAGAGCGTCATGTCGCTCGCCGCACCCCAGCCGGTGAGCGCGACCAGCACCGTGTCGCACAATGCGCTGCCGGGCCCGGAGGCACGGATCGCCCGTGCCAGCTCGTGCCCGTTCATGCCCGGCAGGCCGATGTCCAGCAAGGCCAGGTCGGGCAGGAAGGCGCGCGCCGCCGCCAGCCCGGACGGGCCGTCGTGCGCCATGCGCGTGTCGTGGCCGAGCGCACCGAGCAGCGCTGCCAGGCTGTCGGCGGCATCGACATTGTCGTCGACCACCAGCACGCGCAGGCGGCGCGCGGGCGCCTGCGCCGGCGCCGCCTCGCCCGCGTCTTCCTGACTGCCGGCACTACGCCGCAACGGCAAACGCACCGTGAAAGTGCTGCCGCGCCCGCGCCCGGCGCTGAAGGCATGCACACGCCCGCCATGCAGTTCGACCAGCCGGCGCACCAGCGACAGTCCGATCCCGAGTCCACCCTGGGCGCGGTCCAGGCTGCTGCGCACCTGGGTGAACATCTCGAATACCGAACCGATGGCTTCGGGCGCGATGCCGATGCCGCTGTCGGTGACCGACACCACCGCCTGCCCGTCCTCGCGCCAGGCCGCCAGCGCGATGCGCCCGCCGCCCGGCGTGTATTTGGCCGCGTTGTTCAGGAGGTTCGACAGCACCTGCACCAGGCGCGTCGGGTCGGCATCGAGCGGCAGCGGCTCGTCCGGCAAGGACACCTGCAGCTGATGCTTGCCGGCCTGGATCAGGGCCGTGCTCGATTCGACCGCCATCGCGACCGCGGTGCGCAGGTCGACCTGCTCCTTTTTCAGTTCGATGCGTCCGCGCGTGATGCGGGCGATGTCGAGCAGGTCGTCGACCAGGTGGATCAGCTGGCCGAGCTGGCGGTCCATCATCTCGTGCACGCGTTCGGCGGTGGATACATTCCCGGGCGCCATGCGCAACAGGTCGAGCCCGGTGCGGATCGGCGCCAGCGGATTCCTCAGTTCGTGCGCCAGCGTGGCCAGGAATTCGCTCTTGCGGTGGTCGGCCTCGGACAGGTCGGCGGCGATGCGGCGCAATTCGTCCTCGGCGCGTTTTTGCTCGGTGATGTCGCGCGTGATCGTCGCCAGGCCGAGGTGGGCGCCATCGGCGCCGTGCACGGCGAAGCCCTTGAAATACACCGGCACGCCCTTGTCGCCGCCATGTCCTTCCCTGCCGGCGAAGCGCAACTCGCCCTCCCATTTCTGCGCGCCCCCGGTCAGTGCCGGCACGACGTCGTTGCGCACAAAGGCGCGGCAGTCGTCGGAGAACAGGTCGAGCAGGCGCACGCCGCGGATCTCGGCGTCCGCCTGCAGCCCGGCCATCGCCCGCCCCGCGCGGTTGAGGTAGAGGCCGGCGCCGTCGGGCGCGAAGATGCCGATGAAGTCGGACGACTGCTCGGCCACCGCCGCCAGGCGGCGCACGCCCTCCTCGGCCAGGCGCCGTTCGCTTTCGTCGCGCAGGTAGAGGGCGATGCCGCCGCCGGGCGTCGGAAAACAGTTGATCTCGTACCAGCCGCCCCAGGCGCCAATGTGGACTTCGGTCCGGGTCGCGCCGCGCCCGGTCGCGCAGCGGCGGCAGGCCTGCTCCTGCGGGCTGCCGTGCCAGTCCGGGAATAGGTCCCAGAACACGTCGCCGAACAGCTGCGCGCGCTCCATTCCCGTGATGCGCTCGGCCGCGCCGTTGGCGTAAGCGATGCGCCAGGATGCGTCCAGCGCCAGGAAGCCGTCGGTCATGCTTTCCAGGATCGCGTGCGAGCGTTCCTCGGCGGCCTGGCGCGCTGTCGCCTCGGCGCGCTGGCCGATCACCAGCGAGGCGGTATTGGCGAGCAGGTCCAGTGCCGCGGCGTCGTGTGCGGTACGCGCCGCACCTGCGCGGTAATACCAGGTGAACGCGCCCAGCACGGCGCCCGCGGGCGCGATGATCGGCAGCGCACTGCAGGCGGCCAGGCGGGCGGCCAGGGCCGGGACGCGGCAGCGCTCCCACAGCGGGTCGCGCGCGATGTCGGCGCAGTCGACCGGTTCGGCGCGCCAGGCCGCGGTGCCGCCGCCCGCCCCCAGCGGCGCGATACCGACGCCGTCGAGCGCGGCGCGCAGCGCGTCCGGCAGGCTCGGGGCCGCCGCGTGCGCCAGCGCGTTGCCGGGACCGGCGAGCTGGATCCCGACCAGCGCGGCGCCGCCTGCGTAGTCCTCGGCGGTGCGCGCCAGCAGGTCGAGCACGTCGCCCAGCGGCGCGTCCGACACGGCCAGCTCGAGCGCGCCGCGCTGGCCCACCGCCAGCAGGTTGGCGCGGGTGCGTTCGGTGACGTCGATCCCGTGGATCAGGACCCCCGCCACCGTGCCGTCCGGCTCGCGCAGCGCCATGTAGATGAAGTCGACGTAATAGGTATCGAGCTCGCCATGCTCGGTCTGCAGCTGCAGGCGCACGTTGCTGCCCTCGTGGGCGGCACCGGTGCGGTAGACGCCGTCGAGCAGTTCGAACAATCCCTGCCCTTCGAGTTCCGGCAAGGCGGCGCGCACCGACCGGCCCAGCAGCGGGCGCCGCCCGACCAGGGCGGCGAAGCGTTCGTTGGCCATCTCGAACACCATGTCTGGTTTGCGCAGCACGGCCATGAAGGCCGGGGCGTGGTAAAAGATGTCGCGCATGCGCTCGTTGGCCGTGCGCAGCTGGGCGACCAGGCGCTCGCGTTCCAGGCTGCTGTCGTGCAGGGCGCGCTCGCTGGCGGCCAGGTGTTCGATCGCCTCGTGTTCGGCGGTGGCGTCGCGCATGATCTTGGCGAAGCCGAGCAGTTCGCCGCGCACTTCTCCCTCCTTGCGCAGCGCGATCATCATGCCGTCGGCGAAGAAACGCCCGCCATCCTTGCGCAGGTGCCAGCGCTTGTCTTCCGAGCGGCCGGTGGCGCGGGCGCGCGCCGCCTCGTCCTCGGGGTGGCCGGCGGCGCGGTCCTCCGGCGTGAAGAGCATGTCCGCCGACTGCCCGCAGGCTTCTGCGGCGCTCCAGCCGGTGACCGCCTCGGCGCCGGCTTCCCACTCGGTGATGCGGCGCTCGGTATCGGTGCCGATAAAGGCGTAGTCATGCAGGTTGTCGAGGATCAGGCGCAGGCGGCTGGCCTGGCCGGCGGCAGGCGCCGGCGCGGGCGTGGATGCCGACGCGCGCAGGCATTCCAGCTCGGCGTCCTTGCGCCAGCACGCCAGGTAGTGCCCGAGCCGGGCGCGCAGCACGTGGGCGTTGAGCGGCCTGGCCAGGTAGTCGACCTGGCCCAGGGCGTCGGCGCGTTCGAACGGAAAGGCGTCGGGGTCGCCGTCGGTCACGAAGACGATCGGCAGCGATTGCGCGTGCGGGTGCGGGTGCCGGCGTATCAGCTCGGCGGTCTGGAGCGCGTCCAGCGCCGGCATCCGGACCTCGAGCAGGATCAGCGCAAAAGCGGGGCCGGACTGCGCATTTTCCAGCAAGGCGCGCAGCGCGGCCGCGCCGGAATCGGCGCGGACGAGCGTGGCGTCCAGTCCGGCCAGCAGGGCTTCGAGCACCGCGAGATTGGCGCTCTGATCGTCCACGAGAAGAATGCGGGGTTGGACGGAGCCACTCATCGAAGAATAAGTCAGCGAATCAGTCAGCGAATCAGTCAGCAGGGCGCGCCGGTTGCACCGGTTGCGCGTCAATGTGCGAGTAATTGTAAAGAAAACAATGTAGGCCTGGCGCTTCCGATTGTCAATTGTGCGCGCCTCCAGAGCCCCGACTACATCGGCCACATGGACACCCAGCAGGCGATCCTGCCCGAGATCTACCGCCGTTTCGAGCGCGAACAGATCCGCTTCGCGCACCCGATGTCGATCGTGCGCATGGCCGACGGCGAGGCGCTGGCGCATCCGCGGGCGCTGCAGGGCGCGGCGGGGGTGTTCCGGAATCAGGCTGCGACGGCGTCGTGACGCATCGCGCGGACGCGGACGTGCGTTGAACGCGTGGGCGGCGTTCGAGCCGCGTGTATGCGTATGGTCAGATGAAGCCGCCCACTCTACGTCCTGCTGCACACGCCGCGCGGTATCTTGCATTACCGTAGGGTGGGCGGCTACACCGGACCCATCGATCAACGACAGCGTGAACGCCGCCCACGCGTTCAACCAGTGCACGCGATACTGCGCCAGTTGCAGCAGCCAGACAGACATAAAAAAACCCGCCGGGCCATGCGGCCGGGCGGGTTGTGCGGACCCTGAAAAATCAGGCCGCGGACTTCTGCGCCACCGGCAGCGGGTTGACGCGCGCCGCGGTGCCGCCTTCGAGCACGGCGGCCGCGGCCGAGCGGGCTGCGCCCGGTGCCGTGGTGCTGATCAACTCGTGCATGCGGCCGGCGGTCTTGTCCCACGAGGTGTTGGCGACAATGTCGCGCATGCGCTCGACCAGGGCCGCGCGTTCGTCGTCGCTCTTGGCCAGCATCTGCTCGCAGGCGGCGATGTACTCTTCCGGCGTCGAGGCGATGGCGACGACGTCGCCGTACGGCACCTTGACGTCCGTGATCGGGGTCGACACGCTCAGCTTTTCGGCGGCCATGTACTCCAGCACCTTGGTCGGGCTGATGAACTTGGTCGAGTCGTTCATGGCGAACGGCAGCAGGCAGACGTCCCAGCCGGCCAGGAACTTCGGCAGTTCGTCGTAATTGCGCTGGCCCATGTAGTGGACGTTGGCGGCGCGCGGCAGTTCGGCCGGGTCGATCTTCACGACCGGGCCGACCAGCACGATTTGCCATTCAGGGTGGGCGGCGGCCATCTGGCGCACCAGTTCGGTGTCGAAGCGTTCGTCGATCACGCCGTAGAAGCCCAGGCGCGGACCCGGGATATGGGCTTGATCCGGATGCGAGATGGCGGCGTCCAGCGCCTGGCGGAAGTGCTTGGCGTCGACGCTGCTCGAGAAGCAGTGGGCGTTCGCGTGGCGGTCTTTCTTGGCTTCGTACAGGCTCGGGCCGCCGGTGAAGACCAGGTCGGCGATGTTGAGCAGGGCCGATTCGCGCTGCAGCAGCTGCTTCGGCGGATTCTTGAAGGCGGCCAGTTCGTCCATGCAGTCGTAGACGACCAGGGATGGGTTGAAGTTCTGCAGCAGCGGCAAGGCCATCGGGGTGTAGAACCACACGACTGGACGTTCGCCTTCCGGCACCAGGTCGGCCAGCAGGCGCTGCATGGTCGGCAGCTGGTCGTCGTGGAAGCCCCAGGTATTCTGGATCGGGGTATGCGGGCGGCACACCGTGATGTTCGGCGCGACGGCCGTCTTTTGCAGGTGTGCCTGGCCCTCGCTATGCACCGGTTCCTCGACGAACAGGATATTGTAGTGTTCCGCCAGGCGCGTCATCAGGTGCTGGGGGCGTTGGAAGACGAAGTCCCAGCGGAGGTGGCAAAACACGATCAGGGTCGGCATGTTGATTTCCTTTCGCCTTTGTGGCGCTTTAGTTGATCTTGGTTCCGGAGCGATCCAACGGGTTGGTGGAGCGGCTTCACACCCTGCCATTGATGCCGGAGAACTGCATCGTAACATGCAAATCTGATATTATTTTCATTTATGCATTGCAACATTAGTCCCCAGAAAGGACTGAAGAGAAATGTTCAGCATTTCCTCATAGGAGAGTCCGATGTCCTGCAGGCATCTTTGTAAGCGCAGTCCTACTCGCATACAAGGAAATCCACTACGAAAACTCATCCATACGGAAAGCACACGCAACCGTGCGCACCCCGCATAAGGGCCAGCCGGGCGGTTTTGGGAGGTTCGGCGGCGCCGGCATGCCGCCGCCGAGGGTGTAGGCATACTCTGCCGTGACGGGCGCCCGTTCCGGCGCCGCACATTGTGCGGAGCGGCGCCGCGCAGCGCCGGCGCAGACGCCCGCAAGCGGCAGCGGGGGCGGTTGCGCCTCCGTTGTTGCGGTGCAGTACAGCGTGCGGTCCAGCTTCCCTCAGGCGGGCGGATACGGCTGCGCGCCCTCGGGATGGCCGTCGGCGTCGAAACTGTCGGCGGTCGAGACATCGTCGATACCGATCGAGCCCAGTGCGTCGCACAGCTCGTCGACTTCGGCGCCCAGGTCGGCGGCCAGGTCGACCGCCTTCGCCGTCCCGCCCCAGGGCGGCCCGCCGTCGAGCGCGTACAGGTTGACGCGCAGTTCGATGTGTTCGCCGGCATCGACCGGCGCCACCACGGCGCGCACGCGGTCCGCCGCCAGTTCCTTGGCCGCCAGCAAGGCGTTGATCTCGGCCAGGGTGCCGAGCATGGCCAGTTCCGCCACGCCCTGCTCCTTGGCGCCGTGGAACAGGTCCTGGTACAGGAAGTCGACGCTGATGCGTTCCGGATCGCGCGCCAGGCAACGCCGCACCAGTGGCGCCACGCGTTCGGTCCAGGCACGGTAGCGGCGCATGCGGTCGGCGAAATACACGTCGGCGTCGATCTCGTTCTTCGGCACCGCATAGAACGGATCGTCCGCCCGTTTAAGCGCGAAGCCGAACAGGAAGCGCAGCTCCATCGCCGTCTCGTCGGGCGCGAAGCGCTCGCCGGTCCAGCCGCGGATGCTCGCTTCCAGCAGCGGCGCGGGCGCCGGTTTCTTGCTGGTGAGGGTGGCGGCCGCCTCGCGCAGCAATTCCTGCAGCGTGGAGTAGCCGATGTGGTCGACCTCGGCCAGGTCGTAGGCGTGGCGCACCAGGGCCACTTTCGCTTTCGGACTTTCCAGTTCGAGCGCGACGAAGCTGGCCGCCAGTTCCTCGTAGGCCTCGTCGAGGAAGGTTTCGTCGGCGACCAGGCCGCCGATGCTGCGCACGAACAGCGGAATCAGGAAGGCGTCGATCTCCAGCTCATCCTCGTTCTCGCGGCGCAGGCGCAGCGTGGCCGACTGTTCGCCGATATGGCTGCGCAGCAGGCGGCAAGCCTCGGGATCGGTGAAGCGCGCCAGTTCGATGGCGCCGTACAGGACTTCGTCGCGCTTCTTGCGCAGCGCCTTGCGGATGGCGACCAGCAGCTCTTCCTCGCGCGCGGCGGACAGTTCCGGATCCGGCTCCTCGCCCTCGGCCACCTCGAGCGCGAGGTCGGCCAGGGCCTGGGCCAGCGCGTCGGTATCGGGTTCGGCGGCAAGCGCCGCCTTGCGCGGCACGGGCTTCTTATTTTTCGGCATGGTAGGCGTGTTCAGTGTTGAAAACGCCATGGTAGCGCATCGCGGCGCATTTACTTCCTTCCTCTATTCGGCGCGCGCGGCCTCCGGCGCCGCGTTGGCCAGCGCCAGGGCCGCCAGGATCTCCTCCGGCTCGGCCGGCTTGGCGATGTGCAGGTCGAAGCCGGCCTCGCGCGCGCGCACCTTGTCGGCCAGCTGGCCATAGCCGGTGAGTGCGATCAGGAGCGTGCTGGAGAATTGCGGCATGCCGCGCAGGCGCCGCGCCAGTTCGTAGCCGTTCATGTCGGGCAGGCCGATGTCGAGGATGAACACGTCGGGGCGCTCGAAGGCGGCCCACTCGAGCGCGCTGGCGGCGTCGTAATAGGTCGACACGAGGTGGTCGCCGGCGGCTTCGAGCAGCAGCGACAGGCTGACGGCGGCGTCGATGTTGTCGTCCACCAGCATGACACGCAGGGCGCTGGCGGGTGCGCCCGCGCTCGTGCCCGCCATGCCGCCGCGGCCCCCTTCCCTGGCGCGGCGCAGGTTCGGCGGCGCCGCCGGCGCGGCCAGCGCCGCCGGCTCGGCCTTGACCGGCAGGCGCACCGTGAAGATGCTGCCGCCGCCGCGCCCGGGACTGCTCGCTTCGACGCTGCCGCCATGCAGCTGCACCAGGCTGCGTACCAGGGCCAGGCCCAGCCCCAGCCCGCCCTCGGCGCGGTCGGGCTTGCGCTCGCCCTGCGAAAACAGGTCGAACACGCGCGGCAGCAGGTCGGCCGTGATGCCCTCGCCGTCGTCGGCCACGGTGAGCACCGTTTCGTCGCCGCCACCACCACTGCCCAGGGTCAGCTGGATCGCGCCGTGCGCCGGCGTGTAGCGGGCCGAATTGGTGAGCAGGTTGGCCACCACCTGGGTCAGGCGGGTCTGGTCGCCGCGCACCATGACCGGCTGCCCGGGCAGGCGCAGGTCGAGCCGGTGCTGGCGTTCCTCCATCAACGGGCGGGTCTGTTCGACGGCGCGTTCGACGACGTTGCGCAGGTCGATGTCGTCCAGGTTCAGCGTCACCAGCCCGCGCGTGACGCGCGAGACATCGAGCATGTCCGACAGCAGCCGGTTCATGTGTTCGACCTGGCGCCCGATCACGTCGCCGGCGTAGCGCGCGCGGTGGGTGTCGAGGTCGGGCAGTTTCAGCAGCTGGGCCGCGGTGCCGATCGGCGCCAGCGGATTGCGCAGTTCATGCCCGAGCATGGCCAGGAACTGGTCCTTCGCGCGGTTTTCCTCTTCCGCCACCTGGCGCCCTTCCTGCGCCCGCTCGAGCTGCGACTGGCGCTCGGTGCCGGCCGATTCGCGCTTTTCCTGCAGCCGGCCCAGCTCCTTGCCGGCCTTGCGCAGCGCCGCCAGCAGGCGGTCGATCTCGACGATGCGCGAGCGGTGCTGCGGCGGCAATTCGCCGCGCCCCAGGCTGCTGGCCGCCTCGACCGCGCTCTTGATCGATCGGGCATGGCTGCGCCCGAACCAGGCCGATACGGCGATCGCCACCGCCAGGGCGGCGATCAGGGCCAGCGCCGCGCCGCGCCGCATGCCGCCCGGTGCGGCGGCCACGGCGGCCGGCGGTACGCCGACCGCGACCACCCAGCCGGCGTAGGGCGTATGGTGGAAGGCGACGGTGCCGGCGCCGCCATTGCGCAGCGGCGTTTCCAGCATGCCCGTTCGGGCGAGCGCGCCGGCCGCCACCAGGTCCGGCGCCGCATCCTGGCCCACCAGCTCGGCCGGTCCCTGGCTGGAGGCCACCAGCTTGCCGCGGCGGTCGACGATGTCGGCTTGCCAGTCGCGCGGCAAGTTCGCGCCGGCCAGCAGGCGCCGGAAATGGTCGGCGCCGAAGCCGACGGCCAGCACGTGGCGGCGCGCGCCGGCTGGCGGCGCATTCACGCCGGCTTGCATATTCACGACAGCCCGCATATTTACGACAGCCTGCGGCTGGGCGACCACGGTGACCAGGCGCCCGCTGGCGCGCCCCGGGAAGACGTCGCTGACGACGGCGCGGTTTTGCGCGAACATGGCGGGGAAATACGCAGGCGGCGGCGCGTCCTGGTCGGTTGCGGCAACGGTCGGGCCGAGCGTGTTGAACACCATGCGGCCACGCTCGTCCATGAGCACGAACCAGACGTCGTGTTCGTCGGCGGCGGCTTCGGCTTCGCGCCGGAAGGCGGCCAGGTCGCCGCGCGCCAGGGTCGGCGAGACCGCCAGCACCCCGAGGGCGCCGATGGTATGCGTGTGCCGGGCGTCGACCAGCAGTGCCACCCGCTCCGCCGCGCGCGCCAGGTCGGCACGCGCCAGCTCGCTTTCGGCCTGCTCGAGCAGGCGCAATGCAAAGCCGGCGAAGAGGATCACCGGAACCAGGATTGCCGCGGCCATCAGGTACAGGTAGGCACGGATTTGCATCGCGAGCTCACAGGTAGACGGCCATCGAGATGACAGCCAGCAAATCGATGATACCAATCTCTCAACGTAAAGCAACAAATTAGTGAAAAACCGCCGGGCTGTCGGCACGCGCTCGCGGCCCCTGCGGTGTTATGCTTCGGTCATCCATACGAAACACCTTCCACGATGCTCGACAACTACTTCAAACTCAAGGAAAGCGGCACGGACGTGCGCACCGAGCTGCTCGCCGGCCTGACGACGTTCCTGACGATGGCCTACATCATTTTCGTCAACCCTTCGATCCTGGGCGACGCCGGCATGCCGAAGGAAGCCGTGTTCGTGGCCACCTGCCTGGTGGCCGCGCTCGGCAGTGCGATCATGGGCCTGTACGCCAACTACCCGATCGGCATGGCGCCCGGCATGGGCCTGAACGCCTATTTCGCCTACGCCGTCGTGCTAGGCATGGGCGTGGCCTGGCCGGCCGCGCTGGGGGCCGTGTTCCTCTCGGGCTGCCTGTTCATCCTGGTGTCGGTGCTCGGCCTGCGCGGCATGATCGTCAACGGCATCCCGCATTCGCTACGAGTGGCCATCACGGTCGGCCTCGGCATGTTCCTGGCCCTGATCGCGCTGAAGAACGCCGGCATCGTCGTCGGCAGCGAACCGACCCTGGTCAAGGCCGGCGACCTGCACCAGCCGGCGGCGGTGATGGCCATTGCCGGCTTCCTGCTGATCGTCACGCTCGACCGCCTCAAGGTGCGCGGCGCCATCCTGATCGGCATCATCGCCGTTACCGTCCTCTCGTTCTTCTTCGGCGGGAACACCTTCAAGGGGGTGTTTTCGGCGCCGCCCTCGATCGATCCGACCCTGTTCAAGCTCGACATCCCGGGCGCACTGTCGGTCGGCATCATCAACGTCGTGCTGGTCTTCTTCCTGGTCGAACTGTTCGACGCCACCGGCACCCTGATGGGCGTGGCCAGCCGCGCCGGCCTGCTGGTGGAGGGCAAGATGGAACGGTTGAACCGCGCCCTGCTGGCCGACAGCGGCGCGATCGTCGCCGGTTCCGTGCTCGGCACCTCGAGCACCACCGCCTACATCGAGAGCGCAGCCGGCGTGCAGGCAGGCGGACGCACCGGGCTCACCGCCCTCGCCGTTGCGCTGCTGTTCGTGGCCTGCCTGTTCATCGCGCCGCTGGCCGGCGTGGTCCCGGCCTACGCCACCGCGCCGGCACTGCTGTTCGTCGCCTGCCTGATGCTGCGCGACCTGGGCGACATCGAATGGGGCGACACGACCGAGTCGATCCCGGCGGCCATCACCGCGCTGGTGATCCCGTTCACCTATTCGATCGCGGAAGGCATCGCCTTCGGCTTCATCACCTACGCGGCGCTGAAACTCCTGACCGGCCGCGCGCGCGACGTCAAGCCGGTGGTGTGGGTGATTGCGGCGCTGTTCATTTTCAAGATTGTGTATATCGGGACCTGAGGCGGCGCGACTGTGCGAAGGTTGAACCGCGTGGGCGCGAAGAGCCCACCCTGCAGTCCACCACCGCTAACGATTCTTCGCGTTGGCAGCGGTGTATCGTAGGGTGGGCATGCCCACGCGGTTCAACCGCCGGCAATTCGGCAAAGCGTCCCATCATCAGAATCGCCCGCGCAGCCTGATTCAGTTCGTCAATACGACACAAATTCACTGCTTCTGGGATACAATCAGGGCGCTCTTTTCCCGAACGACCGGCCGGCTGCCGCAGCCCTTGAACAGCTTATGACCTCATTCCGTTTATACGCGCTGGCCCTCCTCGGCCTGGCGCACAGCACCGCCTTCGCCTATGACGGCGCCGCCGACGACCTGCCGCAAATCGGCAGCATCCACAGCGCCCTTTCCGTCAACCGCCCGGATACCATCCCCGACGGCAGCTGGTTCACCTCGGCCGAGCTGGGCGCGATCAACACGTCCGGCAACACCACCGGCACCTCGATCAGCGGCAAGATCGACGCGCGCCACGAAACCGCCGACTGGAGCAACGAATACATCGTCAGCGGCTTCTTCAAGGAAGACGAGATCACCGACGACGACGGCGAGCGCTACCGCACCCGCTCGGCCGAGCGCTGGGCGGCCTCGGCGAAAGCGGCCTACAAGCTGATGAAGGAAGGCTCGCGCGCCTTTGTCCTCGGCTCGCACGTGAACGACAAGTTCGGCGCCTACACGCGCTATTCCTCGTTCGCGGTCGGCCATGGCTCGCAGCTGTACAACACCGCCGACAAGGCGCTCGACGTCGAAATCGGTCCGGGCTATTTCAACGGCCAGCGCGAAACCGGCGAGACCGAGAGCGGCATGACCGTGCGCGGCGCCGCCCGCTTCCGCTGGCAGGTCAGTTCGTCGGCCGCTTTCGTGCAGACCGTCAGCGTCGAGCGCGGCACCTCGAACGTGCACTCGATCGCCGAATCGGCGCTCTCCACCAAGATCAACGACACCATGCAGATGAAGGCCGCGTTCTCGGCCCGTAACGACAGCAACGTCCCCGAGGACAAGAAGAACACGGATACGCAGACCTCGTTGACGCTGGTGTATTCGTTCTGAGCCGGGACAGGCGAGACGGGCCTGCCCCGCTCCCGTGCGACAATGCGCGCATGGATCGACGAACCGACTACAAGACCGCCTTGCTGATCGACGCGGCAATCAAGACGCCTGCCTCCCAGGGAGGCTCGCCAGCCCACATGATGGCCGGGATGGGCGTGCCCTTCGAGGTCGCGCGCCGGGTACTGACCCGGCCTGACGAGCGCCGCCATCCGTTGCCGGCGCCGGAGTTCAGGCGCGAGGCGTGATGCCGACAGGCGTCAGCGGGCTTTCGTAGGGTGGGCTCTCGCGCCCACGCGGTCTGAGCATCAGCACAGACGAAACACATCCTGGCATTGACCGGCAAGCAGTCCCCTGCGGACGTCGCAGGGATGCATGGCGTGCGTCCGCGTGGGCGGAGCCCACCCTACGAAAGCCAGCGCCTGGCAAGCCTTCCCGTTGCCTCATTGCAAGCGTTGTAGTCCTGACCATCTTTCTTGGTGGCTGTGGTTGTTTGGTTGTTCTTAGCTTGTTGGTTAGTTACATTTTCAGTAGACCCAACTGGCCTCCATCTCTGGCCTCGACCGGCGCTACGCCTGCGGCTCGTGCACGTCGTCCACCGTCACCGGCTCGGCCGCGATCTTTTCCTCGGCCAGTGCATGGTCGTCCGCATCGGCTTCCAGCCCTTCCTGCTGCGCGCCGCGCACCTCGTCGTAGAGCAGTTCGACCAGTACCGGGAAATGGTCGGATCCGAAATGCGGCAGGCGGCGGATGAAGCCGAGCGTGAAATGGCGGCTGTGGAACAGGTGGTCGAGCGGCCAGCGCAGGAACCAGTGGTCGGCATGGAAGGTGTTGAACATGCCCCGCCCTACCCGCGGGTCGAGCAGGCCGCTGATCTTTCGGAACAGGCGCGTCGTGGTCGACCAGGCGACGTCGTTCAGGTCGCCCGCGACGATGACCGGCGTTTCCAGGCCGGCCACGCTTTTCGCCACCACCAGCAGTTCGGCGTCGCGTTCGGTCGATTCGTCGTGCTCGGTCGGGCTGGGCGGGGCCGGATGCAGGAAGTGCATGCGCACCTTGCGCCCGGATGGCAGCACCACCATCGCATGCATCGACGGGATGTCGTCTTCGACCAGGAACTGGATCGCCGTGTCTTCCAGCGGCAGCTTCGAATACACGTGCATGCCGTACAGGTTGTCGAGTGGGCATTTGAGCGCATACGGATACTGCGGCTCCAGCACGTCGAGCCGGTCCTGCCACCACTGGTCGCTCTCGAGGGTCACGAACACGTGCGGCTGGTGTTCTCGGATCAGGGCGACCAGGCGATCGACGTTGCGGTTCGGGGTCAGCACGTTGGCGGTGAGGATGCGGATGCGGTCACCCGGCGCCGCGTCCACGGCCAGCTTGACCTCGTTCGGGAAAGGCCGCGTGTAGGGAATGATCCACCAGGCCTGGTAGGCCAGGCAGGCGCCGGTGACGATCATCAGGAACGGCGATTCGCGCTCGCCCATGTCGAGGAAGAAGGCTTCGGCGACCAGCACGCCGAGCGCGACGATGGCGATCTGCAGGCGCGGGAAATCGAGGTCGCGCACCCACCATTCGGTATGCCGCGACAGCGGCATCAGCGTTGCAATCACAATCAGTATGACCAGCGTTGCGATGACGACAAAAGACATGGTGAGCGAATCCTGGGAGCAAATAAGTGAAATTAAGTCGATGACAAGTAAGCAACATGCATAGTATGCCCGGTTCGCTTGATTCGGACTGTGCGCTAGCGTGCACAGTGCGTCGCTCGACAGTGGGGCCGGTCAGCCGTGCGTTGGCAAACCGACCAGATACGCGATACTTGGCGTCCAGACCTTTGCCGCGCCAAAGCATACCGATGACCACATCCAGCCCCGACACCGCCTTCCTGATCCTGACCCGCGCCGGCTTCGCCGACATCGGCGCGCGCATCGTGCCGGCCGGCGCTTCTCTCTATCTGAACCCCGGCGTCGCCAGCGCCGCCGACGTTGCGCAACTCGAAGCGGCCGGCGCGCGCGTGGCCGTGTTGCCGCAGGCCTTGCCGCGCGAAGCTTCCGGCCAGTTCGAGCAGGTGCTGCGCGCCGCCGGGCTGCCGGCCGGGCGGCTCTGGATCGAACATCCCGAGAAGGTGCCCGCTCCCGCCCCGACGTTCGCCCCGGTATCCGAACCGGTGCAGGCGCAAGCCGTGCCCGGCGAACCGGCCCTGCACGAGCGCCTGGCCTGGCGCGCCGGCCGCTTCGCCAGCGCTGCGCTGCGGCGGCTGCGCAGCGTGGGCAGCGACCGTCCGCTGCTGGTGCTGCCTTATCTCGGCTTCGGCAATGCGCACATGCTCTGGATCAGGGGCCGCGTGCTCGACGAGGCGAGTTTCCGCGAGCAGACCGGCCAGGACAGCAGCTGGAGCAACCTGGTCGCGCTTTACCACCGGCTCGAAGCCGACGAAGTGGCGGGCGCGCGCGTGGTCGCGCAATTCGACGGACGCAGTTGGGATACGGTAACCGACGGCGGCGGCTATTTCGAATTCAGGATCGAATCCGCCGCCGCGCTGGCCGGCGGTTCGCACCGCGTGAACCTCGAACTGCCGGACTGGCGCGGCGCCGACGGCGCGCCGATCCGCGCCTCGGCCGAAGCCTTCGTGCCGGCCGCCACGGCGCGCTTCGGCATCATCAGCGACATCGACGACACGGTCTTGTGGACCAACGTCACCAACAAGCTGAACATGGTGCTGATGCTGGCGCGCACCAACGCCCACACGCGCAAACCCTTCAAGGGCGTGGCCGCCTTTTACCGCGCGCTGCGCGACGGCGCCAGCGGCAACGAAGATAATCCGATGTTCTATGTCTCGAGCAGCCCCTGGCACCTGTTCGGCTTCCTGGTCGACTTCCTGCGCCTGCAGGGCATTCCGGTCGGCCCGCTGCTGCTGCGCGAACTGGGCCTGCGGGATGTGCTCAAGCCGAGCAACCACGGCAGCCACAAGCGCGACAAGATCGAACTGATCCTGCGTTTTTATCCGGACATGCAGTTCGTGCTGATCGGCGACAGCGGCGAGAAGGACCCGGAAATCTATGCCGACATCGTGCGCCGGCATCCACACGCGGTGCGCATGATCTACATCCGCAACGTCAACCCGGACCCGGCGCGCATCGAGGCGCTCGACCGCCTGATCGAGGAAGTCAGCAGCACCGGCGCCCAGCTGATCCTGGCGCCGGACAGCGTCTTCGCCGCCTCGCACGCGGCGGCCGAGGGCTTGATCAGGGTGGACCGGCTGGCGGGGGTGAGGTCGGACAAGAAGGAGGATGACAGCCTGCTGCCGTCGGTGTGAGAGTGTGCGGGAGGTGTCGTGGCTGTTGCCTGCAGCGCTATCAACAGGCCCAATCTGCGTGGGCTCGGGGCGCCCACCCTACGAGCCTTACCGCAGGCCAGATCCTTAACGTGACTTGTAGGGTGGGCGCCCTGTGCCCACGCGGACAAAACTGACCACAGACGTCGCAGGCAACGGCCCACGACGCCCGCACATCAAACCAAATCAAGCCCGCGCTACACCCGCGCGGCGCCCTTCGCTACGCACCAGCATCAGCGCCACCAGGCTCAGCAGCGCCGCACCGGTCAGGTAGTAACCCACATACGCGATCCCATGCTTCGTCGCCAGCGACGTCGCCACATACGGCGCCAGCGACGCGCCCAGGATGCCGGCCAGGTTGAAGGTGAGCGAAGAACCGGTGTAGCGCACCTCCGGCGGGAACAGCTCGGCCAGCAGCGTGCCCAGCGGTCCGTAGGTCAGGCCCATCAGCGACAGGCCGATGACCAGGAACAGGCCGGCCATGAACAGGTTGTTGGCGATGAAGAGGGATCCGAAGAACAGTCCGAACACCATGATCCCGGCAGTCACCCCGATCATCGCGGTGCGGCGGCCGAAGCGGTCGGCGATCAACGCCGACGGTGGGATCAGCAGCCCGAAGAAGATCACGGCGCCCAGCTGCAGCACCAGGAACTGGGTGCGCGAATAGCCCAGGCCGGTGGTCCCCCAGGACAGCGCGAACACGGTCAGCAGGTAGAACAGCACGAAAGTCGAGGTCGCCATCAGGGTGCCGAGGACCAGGGCGCGGCCATGTTCCTTGAACACGGTCACGACCGGCACCTTGACCCGCTCGTTCTTGTCGAGCACGGCCTGGAAGTCCGGCGTCTCGTGAATTTTCAGGCGCACATACAGGCCGACCGCGACCAGGATTGCGCTCGACAGGAAGGGCACGCGCCAGCCCCAGGCGAAGAACTGTTCTTCGGTCAGGGTTTGCGTCAGCAGCAGGAACACGCTGCCCGACAGGAAGAAGCCGATCGGCGCGCCCAGCTGCGGGAACATGCCGTACCAGGCGCGCTTGCCCGGCGGTGCGTTTTCGGTCGCCAGCAGCACCGCCCCGCCCCACTCGCCGCCCAGGCCGAGGCCCTGGCCGAAGCGGCACAGCGCCAGCAGCAGCGGCGCCATCGTGCCGATCGAGGCATAGGTCGGCAGCATGCCGATCACGATGGTCGAGACGCCCATCGTCAAGAGGGCCGCGACCAGCGTGGCCTTACGGCCGATGCGGTCGCCGAAGTGGCCGAACAGGGCCGAGCCGACCGGACGCGCGAAGAACGCGATGGCGAAGGTGGCGAAGGATTGCAGCACGGCGGCGGCCGGGTCGGCCGCCGGGAAGAACAGTTTCGGGAACACCAGCACCGCGGCGGTGGCGTAGATGTAGAAGTCGAAGAATTCGATGGTCGTGCCGATCAGGCTGGCGAAGAGAACCGTACGGGCTTTATTGGCAGGGGCTTTATTGGCGGGCGCCTTCGGCTGGCTCATGCGCTCACCGCCTTCGCCAGTGCTTCGCGCACTTCCTCGACGCTGTCGGGACGGGTCACGCGCGCGACCTCGACGCCGTCTTTCAGGACCACGACGGTTGGCCACAATTTGATGCGGAACGAGCGGCCGAGCGGGCGGCCGGGGCCGTCCTCGACCTGGATGTGGCGCGCATCCGGGTAGTCTTTCAACGCGCCCGCAATGAGCGGCTCGCCGGCGCGGCAATAGCCGCACCAGTTGGTGCCGAAGTCGAGTGCGACGAGGCCCGGCAGCGCGTCGACCGCGCTGCGTTCGGGTTGGGAGGTTTCGTAAGACATTGGTTGCTCCTCAATAGTGCCGATAAGACAAGCGTACCTGAAACGCCATCGGGGAGCCAAGGGTTTTATTGCAATATCGGAACGATACGCCCCGGAACGGTGCATGCCCACCCCACGGCCCGCGTCCGTAGGGCGGGCATGCCCGCCGCTTACTGCCAGCACCTCTACTGCCGGCACCTCTACCGCCGGCCCCTCAATGCGCGTGCCCACCCTCCTCCGCCTCGCAATGGCGCGGCTCCTCCCGGCACAACTTCTCCCGCGCCTGCAACGCCAGCCTGCGCGCCGCCAGCTGCGCCGGCGTGCGCGCCGGCGCCAGGATCTCGTCCAGCGTGTACACGCGCCCGTTCTTGACCACCAAACGCACGTCGGCCGCCGCGCGCACATCCGCCAGCGGATTGCCGCCCACCACCACCAGGTCGGCCAGCTTGCCCTCTTCCACCGTGCCCAGGTCCTTGTCGACCAGGGCGATGCGGGCGGCGTCGCGCGTCACCGATTGCAGCACCGCCAGGTTGTCCTGCACCAGTGCCGCGCCGCGCATGTTCAGGTGCAGCGAGATGCCCGGCACCACCAGCGGCGAGTCGGTGCCGTTGGCGACCAGCGCCCCGGCCGCGCGCACCTTGGCTTGCTGGGTGGCGTCGTTGGCGATCGTCGCCAGCTGGGCCGGCGTCGGCGGCAGCGCGTTCTGCAATCCCGGCACGAAGTTCGGCGGCACCAGGATGAAGCGCGGATCGGCCACGATGCCCGGGTCGAGCCCGGCCAGGGCGCTGCTGGAGAACAGCGTGTCGATCAGGCGGAAATCGGCCTTGCCGTAGACGTCGGCGGCGTCCTGGTAGGTGATCGCGCGCGCCAGCGACTTCGACCAGCCATAGCCCATGCGCTGGGTCGCCGACAGGTGGGTGGTGCCGGCCAGACCCGTGGCGGCGCCCGGCTGCACCATGTGGGTCCCGCTCGGCACACCCAGGTCGAGCGCCCCTTGCGCGATGCGTTCCATGACGGGGATCGGCGCACGCACATAGCTCTTCAAGAAGTCGGCATCCATGCGTTTCGCCTTGGCGATCTCGATGTCGGCGATGCCCGGGGTGCGCAGCGTGCGCGCGAAGCTGTAGAACAGGCGATTACCCTCCCACAGCGGCGGCGAGACGAACAGGCGCGGTCCGATCAGGTTGCCGGCCTCCAGCGCCTCGCGCATCTCGATGCTCTGGTGCAGCGGGCCGGCCACCGATTGCGCCGTCGTGATCCCGTAGGACAGCATCAGCTGCGCGATCTGGCCGAACTGGCCGCCCTGGTACAGGGTCAGCGGATGCAGGTGGGTTTCGATCAGGCCCGGCATCACGGTCAAGCCGCTGGCATCGACCACACGCACGTCCGCATCGTGGGCGCTATGCGGTTCCACCGACACGATGCGGTTGCCTTCGACCACGATATCGACGTCGCGCCGCAGAGATGAACCGACGCCATCCCACAGCGCGCCGGCGTGAATGACCGTGCGGCCCGCAGGCGCGGCCTGGCGCCAGCTCAGTTTCACCTCGATGTCGCGCCGGTCGCTGCCGTCGGCGCGCACGGTGCGCACCCGTTCGGCCGATTTATACAGGATGGTCTGCGAGTCGCCGCCCCAGGTCGGCAAGTCGGCCATGTCGTCGCTCACCTGGCGTGCGGGACCGGTCGGCGCGCCATTGGCCCCGAGCGGCATCACGTGCAGGCGCGAATCCATGATGAAGGCGACCTTGCTGCCGTCGGGCGCCAGTGCGGCGGCGCCCTCGTCGCGTTCGGCGATCTGGCGCGGCTCCGGGGCGACGGCGTAAAACGTGCCCTGGCGCGTGGCCAGGTCGATCACGCGCAGCTTGTTGTAGCCCTCGCGGAAGCGGTTGTTGATGCGCTCATTGTCGACCAGCAGGATGCGCTGCCCGTCCGGCGTCCATTGCGGCGTGCTGACCTGGGTGCTGAGCGATTGCAGGATGACTTCGGAGGTGCCCGTCGCCAGCGTCCAGATCTCGAGCTGCCCCGACAGGGTCGTGTAGGCCAGGCGCGTGCCGTCGGGCGACAGCTTGGGCGTGACCAGCGAGCGCCCGGGGATGGCGGCCAGGCGCGTGCGCGTGCGGCTGGCCAGGTCGATGCGGTCGACCGCGAGTTGGCCGGCGTTGCCGCGCTCCGACGAAAAATAGACGGCGCTGCCGTCGGCCGTCCATTGCGGGTTGGCGTCGCGGTCGACGTCGTCGGTCAGCCGCACCGGGGCCTCGCCGATGCGCATGGTCCAGACGTCGTTGAGGGCGACAAAGGCGATGCTGCGCCCATCGGGCGAGAGCACCGGCGCGCTGATGCCGCGCACCGGCCGGCGGTGGAGATCGTCGAAGTGGCGGTCCTTGGGTTTCGAGAATTCCGGCCGCCGCAGTTTGAGTTGCGCCGTGAAGGCGATGTCGGTGCGGCCGCTGCCATCAAAGGCGCGCGTGCGGATGCGGCCATCGGACGTGTACAGCAGCAGGCCGTTGGGCAGGAAGCGTACCGGGAATGGGAAGAGGTCCTCGTCCTGGGTCACCTGGATACCGCCGAGCACCAGCTGGCGCGCGGCGTTCTGGTAGACCAGGTCGGTCCCGTCCGGCGTCCAGGCGGGCGCGGCGCCGGGGGCGACGACCGTCGGGGCGCCACCGGCCAGCGCGCGCGTGACGATGTTGGCGCCGTCGACGTAGGCCAGGCGCGTGCCGTCCGGCGAGACCACCGGATTGCTTTCGGCGCCGGGGCCGGTCGTGACCCGGCTCGGTGCGCCGCCGCCGGCGTCGACGCGCCAGATTTTATATTGGCCGTCGCGGCTGCGGTCCGACGAAAATACCAGGCCGCTGCCGTCGGGCAGCCAGGCCGGTTCGCGGTCGTCGAAGGGCCCGTCGGTCAGTTCGCGCTGGTTGCGTCCATCCGGGTCGATGGTCCAGATATGGAAATTCCCCTCGGGCGCGTAGTTCTGGAAGGCGATGCGCTTGCCGTCTGGCGACCATACCGGCGCCGTCGGTTCCAGGCGGTAGTCGGTGATGCGTCTGGCGGCGCCGCCGGCAACGGGCATGACCCACAGCGCACCCTGGGCCGAGAACACGATGCGGCTGCCGTCGGGCGACGGCGCGGCCGCCATGTTGGTGCCTTCGCGCAGTTCGACAGTGACGTCGCGCGTGGGGCCGCGCAGGTCGTTGAGCTGGTCGACGCCGCCGCCCGGCCATTGGCAGGCGGACAGCAGGGCCGCGGCGACGGCAGTGGCGAAAACAGTGCGGGCGACGGGACGGGTGCGCTGGAAGTGCAGTTGCATCTTCATTGTAGCCTCCGGGAGAGTTGCCAAAATGCACCGAAATAGTGCATGGCTGACCTCGTCAGTTTCGGAGCGGCGACTGACGGAATGCTGACTGATGAGTCAGCACTGCAACTTCCTGCGTTCGAATGCGCTTTCGGATGACCTCGCTCAAATAATAGTACTGACGAGCGGGAACTTTTTAGCGGCTGAGCTGCTACAGAGCAATTTGATTGATACGTGAAATGCTTAACCGACAATGGCTATTGCGGCTGGCATAGTGGACTCGAACTCGACATTCATTCTTCAAGAGGAGGTCATCATGTCCGATAATCTGCAAAAAGCCGGTCAACAGGACCGCAGCCGCATCAACGTGCACGAAGAGTATGAAGTGCGCCACTGGACCGAGGCCCTGGGCGTGACCCGCGAAGAGCTGGAAAAAGCGGTGGCCGAGGTGGGCGTGTCGGCGAATGCCGTGCGCGAGCACCTGAAGGGCAAGAAGTAATCACCATCGTCGTAGCGGACGCCCCGTGCGTCCACCCTGCGCCGCGGCTACAGGGTCGCGGCTACACTGCGGCCAGCCAGCAGTCGGTTTCACTACGCTGAACTGACATCGCATCTCCGCCGGCGACAGCGCCGACGCGGGTTTGTGTGCCACAGCGCGCCCTTGCGCCCCCTATTCCATAAAAAAAGGAGCCCATAGTGGATATCCGCGCCTTCATCGCGTCCCTCGACATCACGCTCCCCAATGCCCTCTTCGCAGTGGCCCTTGCCGTCTGCGCCTTCCTTGCCATCCACGGCGCGCTCGCCCTCGGCCGGCGCCGCCTGAACCAGCTCGGCGACGAGGAGCGCGCGCACCGCCCCGTGGCCGAAGTGCTGCGCAAGACCCTGGCGCGCACCAGCAACCTGGTCGTGTTCGCCACCTCGGTCCTGATCGGCCTGTCGGCCCTCGACCTGCCGGCGCCCTGGAATGAGCGCGTCAGCCACCTGTGGTTCCTGACGCTCGGGCTGCAGCTGGCCATCTACCTGCACAGCGCGATCAAGGTCACCGCGCGCCGCTACTTCCAGACCCACGACCAGGCAGCGGCCGATTCCCAGGTCACGATCGCCCATACCCTCATCATCTGGGTGCTGCAAACCAGTGTCTGGGTGATCTTCGCGCTGGCGCTGCTGGCCAACCTCGGCATCAACATCACGACCTTTGTCGCCAGCCTCGGCATCGGCGGTATCGCCATCGCACTGGCCGTGCAGAACGTGCTGGGCGACCTGTTCGCCTCGCTGTCGATCGCCATCGACAAGCCGTTCGAAGTGGGCGACTTCATCTCGACCTCGAAGACCTCGGGCACGGTCGAGAAAGTCGGCCTGAAGACGACCCGCCTGCGCGCCTCGAGCGGCGAACAGATCATCGTCTCGAACGCCGAACTGCTGAAGGACACGCTGTCCAACTTCAAGCGCATGGTCACGCGCCGCATCGTCTACAACCTGCGCGCCCATCCGGACACCCCGCCCGCGCTGGCGGAGAAGGTGCCGGCCGCGATCGCGGAATTCATCGGCCGCCAGGACAAGGTGCGCTTCGACCGCGCCCACCTGTCCAAGTACACCCAGGATTACATCGAGTGGGAAGTCATCTACACGATCCTCGACGCCGACTACACCCTCTTCATGGATACCCAGCAGGCCGTGATCCTGGCCTCGATGCAGATGTTTGCCGACCTCGGCATCTCGACCGCGCCGCGCGCGCAGCAACTGCTGCTGCAGGATGCAGTCGAACCCGGAGCGCCCGAGGTGCCGCACGACCGCGCGCGGCACCCGGCCACCCTGCGCAGCCTGCCGAAAGGGGCGTAATACCTCTGGGCTGCGCGTCAACCCACCATTGAACGAGGAATTGCGATGAACCAGCCCAAGCAACAACAGCAGCCGCCCGGCCACGAGTCCGCGCTCACGCCGAAAGCCGACCACGGCGAAACCAGCTACCGGGGTTCCGGCAAGCTGGCCGACAAGGCGGCCGTGATCACCGGCGGCGACAGCGGCATCGGCCGCGCCGTGGCGCTCGCCTTTGCGCGCGAAGGCGCGGACGTGCTGATCGCCTACCTGGACGAGCACGATGATGCACAGGAAACGGCGCGCCTGGTCGAGGAAGCGGGCCGCCGCGCCGTGCTGGTGCCGGGCGACCTGGCGGTGCCAAGCCACTGCCGCGCCATCGTCGAGCGCGCCGTGCAGGAATTCGGGCGCATCGACGTATTGGTGAATAACGCCGCCTTCCAGATGACGCGCGACTCGCTCGAAGAGATCCCCGATGAGGAATGGGATTACACCTTCCAGGTGAACATCACGGCAATGTTCCACATCTGCAAAGCCGCGGTAAAACACATGGCGCCCGGTTCGTCGATCATCAACACCAGTTCGATCAACTCCGACAAACCGAAACCGACGCTGCTGGCCTACGCCGCCACCAAGGGCGCGATCGCCAACTTCAGCGCCGGCCTGGCCCAGCTGCTGGCCGACAAGGGCATCCGCGTGAACTCGGTGGCGCCCGGTCCGATCTGGACCCCGTTGATCCCGTCGACCATGCCGCCCGAGGAAGTCGAAAGCTTCGGCCAGCAGGTGCCGATGAAGCGCCCCGGCCAGCCGGCCGAAGTGGCGCCGGTGTACGTGCTGCTGGCGTCGGAGCAGGCGAGCTACATCTCCGGGGCGCGGATCGCGGTCACCGGCGGGACGCCGATTTTGTAAGAATCCGGAACGGTCCCGTCGTGGGGGCCGTTTTTGCAAATATCATACGACCTGCACCAACCCACAACCGTCGCGCATCGTAGGGTGGGCTCCCGAGCCCACGCGTACGTGCGCATGCAAGCCGCAACATCTCCGGCGTCCGCACGCGGTCGGATCACGACGACGTGGTGGGCAATCGATACGGTCGACAAGAACGGTGCGGTCCGCATCGGCACGTACGCGTGGACTCGGGAGTCCACCCTACGTTACCTCGGCGTTCCGGGCTGCCGATCCACGCGGGAGTACCTTGCGCCCCTCGAAGACCTGGAACGGTTGTGAACCGTAGGGTGGGCTCCGCCCACGCGGTCGTACCCATGCATGCCGCAACATGTCCGTATTCGGATGCGATCGCATGCCCGCAACACCATGGGCACATTGTCGCGGTCTCCGGCAATCGTGCGGTCCGCATCGGCACGGACGCGTGGACGAAGTCCACCCTACATCAGAACATCGGCGTCGGCACCGGCTGCGGCGGTGGTGGCGGCACGCCTTCCATCGGCGCGTCGATCACTTCCACGGCCTCGTCCTCGACGGCTCCTTCTTCCTGCGGCGGCGGTGGCTCGGCCGGCATGCCTTCGATCAGATCGCCCGGCTCGATGAATTCTTCTTCCGTCTCTTCCTCGCGCGGACGCGGCGGCGCCGGTGGGCGGCCGCCCGGGAACAGGGCGTCGCGGTCGATCTTGCCGCCGTCCAGCGCAGTCTTGAAGAAGTCGCCCACCAGCAGGATGGCGTTGTGGCCGCCCTGCCCCCAGTAGCTGCTGCGCATCGTCACGCGGTTATCGTTGAAGCCGACCCAGGCGCCGGCCACCAGGTTCGGATGCATCAGGATGAACCAGCCGTCGGCATTGTTTTGCGTGGTGCCGGTCTTGCCGGCGACGTCGCCGTTGATGCCGAAGCGGTAGCGCACGCCGGTGCCGGTGCCGCGGTTGACGACGCCGCGCAGCATGTCGATCAGGGTCACGCTCGATGCCTGCGACATCGCCCGTTCGGGACGAACGTTGGCGAAGTCGGCGATCACGTTGCCGTCGCGGTCCGTGATGCGGCGCACGAACACGGGTTTGCGGTATTCGCCCTGGGCGGCGATGGTGGCGTAGCTGCTGACCATCTCGAGCAGGGTTACCGGGCTGGTGCCCAGCGCCAGCGACGGCACCTGTTGCAGTTTACTCTGGCGCACGCCCAGGTTCTGCGCCAGTTTCACCACCGGCGGCAAGCCGACGTCGCGCATCACCTGCGCCGTGATCGTGTTCTTCGAGAACACCAGGCCGTCGCGCATCGTCATCTGGCGCCCGGTCGTGCCGGACATGTCGGTCGGGCGCCAGACCGTGCCGTCGGCGGCGCGGATGTCCATCACCGCGTCGACGTAGGGCTGCTCGGGCGGGATACCGTTTTCCAGCGCGGCGCCGTAGACGAAGGGCTTGAAGGTGGAACCCGGCTGGCGCGCGGCCTGGGCCACGTGGTCGTACTGGTCGCGTGCGAAGTCGCGGCTGCCGACCCAGGCTTTCACTTCGCCGGTGGCCGGGTCGATGGCGACGAAGCCCGCTTCCAGGCGCGCCTTCGATTCGCGCAGCTTGCGCATGAAGTCGCGGTCGCCCTTGATGCGCTTGAGCGCCGCCGCCGGCGCCTCGCCGTCCGCGACCGCCTTGCGGTAGGCCGCGCTCTCGCGCACGAAGGCGTCGAGCTGGGCGCCGTGGGTGTGCCAGTAATAGTCGAAGGCCTTGACGCTCGAGCGCATCGACGTATAGGTGCCGATCGAGCTCGACCCCGGCAAGCCCGGATTGGCCCACTCGACGTCGGCCACCGCTTGCAGCGCGCCGGCCTGCTTCTCGACCGCGCGCAGGGCCGCCTCCTGCAGGTCGGCGTCGAGCGTGGTCTGCACCACCAGGCCGTCCAGCGCCAGGTCGTAGTCGTTTTCGTCGGCCCATTCGAGCAGCCACTTGCGCACGTGCGCCGTGAAGTGGTTGTCGCGGCCGCTGCGTTCGGCCAGGCGTTCGAAGTCCAGGCGCAGCGGACGCTTCTTCAAGGCGGCAAGGCGGGTTTCGTTGAAGGCGCCATGCTTGGCCATCTGCCCCAGCACCACGTTGCGGCGCGCCAGCGAGCGTTCCGGGTTGGTCACCGGGTTGTAGTAATAGGTCCCCTTCAGCATGCCCACCAACGTGGCCGCTTCCAGCACGTCGAGCTTCAGGGCCGGCTTGCCGAAATAGGTGCGCGCCGCCATCTCGATGCCGCGCGCGTTGTACAGGAAGGGCACCGTGTTCAGGTAGGCTTCCAGGATCTCGGTCTTGCTGTAGGTGTTCTCGATCTTGATCGCGGTGATCAGTTCCTTGAGCTTGCGGTTGATGCTGCGTGCGCGCCCGATCTCGTCCGGAAACATGTTGCGCGCCAGCTGCTGGGTGATGGTCGAGCCGCCCTGGGCATCGCCCTTCAGGCTGGCCAGCAGGGCGCCGGCGATGCGCGTGAAGTCGACCCCGTGGTGCTCGTAGAAGCGGTGGTCCTCGGTCGAGATCAGGGCTTTCACGACGTGCGGCGAGACTTGCGACAGCTTGACGCGCTCCTGCAGGCCCTGCTCGAAGGTGCCGAGCTCCTTGCCGTCGGCGGACAGGATCCGGCTCGGGCGCGCGCTGCTGACCTGTTTCAGGTCGTCGATGCCGGGGGTGAGCGGGATCAGGATGATCAGGTAGACGACCAGGGCCGCGGCCAGCGCCGCCAACGCCAGGGCGCCGACGATCAGCGCCTGCTGGTGGCGCGGACGCCCTTCGATGAAACCGTGCGCCTGGCGCACGCCGGCACGTGCTTTACCGCCCGCGCTGCCGAACAAATCCCTTGCCTGCTGCCGAATGCCACTCTCGGTCTTCTCGTCCTGGTCCACTGGTTTCCTTGCTCAATTAATCCTTTGTTTGCCAAGTATAGCCGACCACGCCGCCGCGTCACGTCCCGCGCCGGACCGTGCGCCCTCGCGGCGCCATGGCCTTTCCGCTATGATGGCGGGATGTCCTTAGCGTCCCCTCCTGCAGAACTGCTTGAACCCGATCCCGCCACGCGCGTCCTGCGCCAGTTCCGGATCGTCTTCAACTCCGTGAAAACCCATTTCCGCCAGGTCGAGCGCGAAGCCGGCCTCGGTGGCGCGCAACTGTGGGCGCTGTCGGTGATCGCGCAAACACCCGGCATCGGCGTCACCGAACTGGCGCGCGCATTGGATATCCACCAGTCCACCGCCAGCAACCTGGTGCGCACCCTCACCCAGCGCGGCCTGATCTCGGCCGCGCGCGAAGGCGTCGACCGCCGCGGCGTGGCGTTGCGCGCCCTGCCCGCTGCGGATGAATTGCTGCGGCGTGCTCCCTTGCCCTTCGCCGGTGTGCTGCCGGATGCCCTGTCGAGCCTCGACGACGCGACTTTGCAGCGGATGGAAGCGGACCTGGCGCGCCTGATCACGCTACTGGCGGCGGACGAAGCCGGCGCACAGGTCCCGTTGGCGCATCTTTGACCAGGACGACGCCACCCTAGTCATTTCCTGTCGGAAAACTTTACAATAGACAATGAGATTTATCAGGATGCCAATCCAAGTACTTGAATAAGTTCATTATTTCCATATTGGCATGAACATTGCTTTATATCAAACATTCTTTTCCAACCTGGAGTTAGTCATGTTTGTCAAAACCTTGTTCGCCGCCGCCGCCCTGTTCGCCACCGTCGGCGCCAGCGCCGGCCCTATCCTGAACGGCAATTTCGAAGCCGGCCTGACCAGCTGGAACAAGAGCGGCAACGTCGATATCGCCCGCATCGGCAACAGCTCGTACTTCGGCGCCGGCAACCCGGCCCAGAACGGCAGCAACGTCGTGGCATTCAATGGCGGCGACAGCACCCCGAACGGCAGCATCTGGCAGAGTTTCGTCACCACCACCCGCGCGCAATACACGGTGAACTTCGACTTCGGCGCAACTTCCTGCACGAGCAGCTGCGGCCAGTCGCTGCTGGCCTCGGTCTTCGGCGCCGACGGCACGACCCTGCTGGCGTCGAAGACCGTCGCCGGCGGCTCGAACGGCGCCCTGGGCAGCTTCAGCTTCAACTTCGGCGCCAACGGCACCGCCACCACGCTGCGTTTTTCCGACCTGGCGACCAACCGCACCGTATCGATCGACGGCGTGCTGGACAACGTCAGCGTGACCGCCGTCCCGGAGCCGGCTTCGCTGGCCCTGCTGAGCCTGGGCCTGGTCGGCCTGGTCGCGCGCCGCCGCCGCGCCTGATCATCTTCGGTACGGACATAAAAAAGCCCGCGACAGCGTAATGCCGTTCAGTTGCGTGGCGTGTTACGCATTTCAGCTAGTGCCACTCTCTGTCGCGAAATGCGAATCGCGCGATACGTAGGGTGGACCGGGCGGCGAACCGCTCCGTCCACGGCCCTTTTCATGCACATCGAAATGCGCCACCTAGTCCTGGAGCTCGTACTTACGGGCTGACGCCAGCGTGTGGGAGTGAAACGAAACGGCCGTGGACTCAAGAGTCCACCCTACGATTAACGAAACTCAGCCAGTGTGGCCCGGTTCACCGCTGACAGTCATTTCGCCCAGGCTTGACTGAACGGTATTACCCGCCGCGGCGGGCTTTTTTTTGCGTCCGCTCTCGGTAATCTTACTCCGTGTCCTCGCGAAAGCGCCGCAGCGCCGCATCGACAATTCCCTCGGTACTGCCCGCCTCCGCATACGCATTGCGCAGCGTCTGCGCGTCGCTGCCGGTATGCGTCTCGCGGTAGAGGTGGTCCAGCGCCGCTTCGCTGCCGAGCGCCTTGGCATGGGGCTCGAGCCGGCGCAGGGTGGTCAGGATGTCTTCGCGCAGCGAGATCGTTTCGTGGCTTTGCGGGTGCACCAGGGTGCCGTCGAGGCCGAAGCGGCAGGCCTGGAAGCGGTTGTAGTTGTAGACCAGGTAGTCGTCTTCGAGCGGCGGCGGCTCGTTCCCTTCGAGCAGATAGCGGCACAGCGCCTGCAGGTAGCAGGCCAGCGCCGCCGCGCGCTCGACCGTCAGCGGGGTGTCGCAGACGCGCAGTTCGATGGTGCCGTACTCGGGTTTCGGGCGCAGGTCCCAGTAAAAGTCCTTCATGCTGCGCACGATGCCGGTGTTTTCCATGCGCCGGAAGTAATCGCGCTCGAAGGCTTCCCAGCTGAGGATAAAGGGCGCCCGCCCGGACAGCGGAAAGGCGAACACGCTGTTCAGGCGCGCCGAGTTGAACTGGGTGTCGCTGCCCTGCAGGAAGGGCGACGAACTCGAGAGCGCGATGAAATGCGGGATGTAGCGGTTCAGCGCATGTAGCAGGTACAGGGCCTGGTCGCCCGAGGCGCAGCCGATGTGCACGTGCTGGCCGAACACCGTGAACTGCTTGGCCAGGTAGCCGTACAGCGCCGAGACTTCGCGAAAGCGCGGCTTGGAAAAGATTTTACGTTGCGACCACTGCTGGAACGGGTGCGTGCCACCGCCGCAGATGCCGACATTCAGGCGGTCTCCTGCCCGCAAGAGCGTGTCGCGGATCTCGCGCAGTTCCTTCAGCAATTCGCCATGGTGCGTATGCACGCTCGAATTAATCTCGAGCATGCTCTCGGTGATCTCGGGCGTGACGTTACCGGGAAACGGCGCACGTTCCAGCAGTTCGAGCATGTCGGGCGAGGCGGCGACGAGGTCGAAGTCGGACAGGCTGACCAGCTGCAGCTCGAGTTCGACGCCCATGGTGAGCGAATGCGATTGTGCGAATGGTGGCAGTGCCATGATTTATGCCTCCTTGGTGTTGCGGGTTTCGTCGGCCCAGACGACGGCGCGCTGGGTCAGGATCGGCCCGAGCACGTCGAGCAGCAGCATCACCGCCGCCAGCGGCGCCAGGCTGTCGAACAGATCGACGCCGATCCAGCGCGTCTGCTCCATCAGCAGGATGGCGAACACCGCCATCGGCGTGAGCGCCAGGCCCGACAGCGCGCCCTTCTTCGCCGAGATGCCGGAGGCGCGCGCAAAGGCGGTGCACACACCGACTTTCACCAGGCCGCGCACGATGACCAGCAGCAGGCCGAGGGCGATGCCGCCGCCCAGGTGCTCGACCTCGACCTTGGTGGCCACAAAAAAGAACATCAGCACGGCCAGCAAGTCGCCCAGCACGCCGAAATTGCGCTGCGCCGGCGACAGCGCGATGCGGCGGTGGCGCGCGACCAGGCCAAACGTCAATGCCGCCAGTACAGGCGAGAACTGCAGCACGGTGGTGACGGCCACCAGCAGCACCACGGCCAAGGCAAAGGCGAGCGTGGCGTCGCGCGCGGTGTCGTGCGCAGTGTGGCGAACTACGGCAATCATGCGCAGCCAGAGCGGCACCAGCGCGCCGAACAGGGCGCCGAGCACGCTCGACGCGCCCAGCACCAGCAGGCTGCTGCCGGCCGCGTGGGCCAGGTCGCCCGAGGTCTGGAACACGCCGATGCCGACCACCACGTTGAAGGTGAACACGGCCATCACGCAATTGAGCGCGGTCAGGTGCATGGCGCGCTCGGTCACCTGCCCGGCCGCGCCCTGCTCGTTGAGCACGCGCAGCAGGCCCGCCGGCGAACTCGACATCGCCAGCGAGGCGGTCAGCGCGGCCGGCAGGCGCTCCATGCCGAACATGCCGGCGACCAGGTAGACGGCGGCGAAGGTCAGCACCGCTTCCAGCACCGAGGTGGCGACGATCCACGGATTGCTGCGCAGCCAGCGCAGGTTGATGCGGTAGCCGAGTTCGAACAGGATCAGGCCGAAGCCCAGGTTCGCCAGCAGCATGAAGTTCTTCGATTCGGACGGCGGCAGGTAACCGGCGGCCAGGTTGCCGAACACGAAGCCGCCGAGGCCGTAGACGGCGATGCGCGGCAGCGCGGTCCAGCGGAAAATCAGTTCGCCGGCCATCCAAGCCAGGGCGATGGCCAGCGGCCAGGCAAGTTGCAGGCCGAGATCGGCGTAGTTGGGCAGAGATTCGGGCATGGGAATCCTCGTCGATGGGCGGGAGAACTGCGTTCGCACCGGGCGGTGCGCTCCCGCTAAAAAACAGCCCCCGGAAGGCCCGGGGGCTCAAAAGAGCCGCGTGAACGTCTCGCTGCTGATCGGGCGCCACCCGGAGGGAGGTGCTCGAAACAAGCCCATATTGCCTGAGATATATTCTATTGGCAACTATATTTGTGCGAACATATCCGCAGTCATCGGACCTGCGCCACCGCGCAGCGCGACTTCTTGCCCTCCACCTTGCAGCTGTTGCGCTCGCGTCCGTCGAGATCCCACACCTTGGCGAGCCAGGCGTCCGGCCCGGTGCGCTCGAGCGTCATGAAGCCGAAACCGTCGATCCACGAACTCATGTGTTCGACGATGGCGCCAGGTGCGGGACCCACACCCGCGGGCGGCGCGGCCGGCAACGGCACGATGTCTTCGGCGGTGCCGGAAAAGCCGGCCACGAACTGGGTCGGATGGGCGCTGGCGAAGCTGGTCTGCTCCCACAGGTGCACGTGGCCCGACAGCAGCATCGAGATCGAGGGCGGCAGGTAGCCGGGGTCGACGTCGCCAAAGGCGTCGAGCAAGCCGCGGTCGCCGCCGAACAGGGTGATCTCGCCGGTCCTGGCGTCGCGGTTGGCGCCGAAGGCGAACAACGGATGGTGGTCGACGCCGATGTTGTAGCGCGCGCGCCCTGCCAGCGCATCGATCTTGCGATAGCTGTCGGCATACGCGGCGCGGCGCGGATCGCTCTTCGGCAAGCCCTTGTAATTGGTGTTGGCGGTGTCGAACACGATCAGTTGCGCGCCGCCGCCGAGCGGCACCGCGTACGGATCGCTGTGTTCGCCGCGTGCATCGTCCGCAGGCCGGTCGCAATCGCGCCCTGCCTCGAACGGGCGCGGGTCGAGCCAGCGCCACCAGCCCTGGCCGGCGCGGCTGCAATTTTCGTGGTTGCCGCGCGCCAGCACCCAGGGCGCGGCGGCGAACAGCTTGCGCGCCGGGGTGAAGAAATCGGCCGCCCAGGCGTCGTAGCCGTAGCCGTAGGGACTGCCGGCGCAGCCGGCCTGGCCGGCCGGGCACGGGTCTTCGCGGTAATGGTAATCGCCGACGTGAATCACCAGGTCGGGCTTGAACTCGGCGGCACGGGCGGCGACCTGCGCGAACGGAAAGCGCGCCGGGTCGTTGCAGTCCTGCGCCGCGCTGCCCTTCAGGCGGCAGCCGGTGTCGCCGATGACGACGATGCGGCGCGGCGCGGCCTGCGGCACCGGCAAGGCAATGCCGGCCACGCTGGCGATGACGCTACCCGCCGCGATCGGCGCCTCGCACGTCAGCATGGCGCTGGATGGCGGCGTGTGCGGCTGGCCAGGGCGCGCCGGGATGCTCGACCTGGGCACGCGCACCCGCATCGGCATGGCGCGGTTGTCGACGACCAGCGGCGGACACGTCGGCGCCGTCGTGATCAGGCGCGCCGTCGCCGCCCCATCCTCGCCGAGCACGACAAAGGCGACGTCGTCCGGACCGGGATCGGCCACCATGCCGGCGCAGCCAGCCAAAAGCAGTGAGGACAGCAACGCCGCCATCCGAACGGTAAGAGACCGGGTCATGCGCTTCTCCGTGCAAAAGTTGCGAATGTATCACAGCGGTATGACAAGACGAAGTCGAGGCGAACGCGGCCGTTTCCCACTTGCGCATAGCATTTAACAAAGCGATTTTGACAAAATGATGTGCGAATGACAGGAGAAGCAATGGATCAGATACCGATGTGGCTGCAGGCGGGATGGTGGGGACTGGTCGCGGGCGCGGCGCTGCTGATCGGCGCCTTCGTCGGCTACCGCGTAAAAGTGCCGCCGCGCCTCGTGGCGGCGATCATGGCCTTCGGCAGCGGCGTGCTGATTTCCGCGCTGTCGTTCGAACTGATGGACGAAGCCTTCAAGACCGGCGGCTTTCGCGCGACCGCGTTCGGCTTCCTGGCCGGCGCCACGGTCTACACGCTGGCCAACTGGTGGCTGTCCCATGGCGGCGCGCGCCACCGCAAGCGCTCCGGCGGCCAGCCGAGCGAAGCCGAGCATGGCGGCAGCGGCAGCGCCATCGCGGTCGGCGCCCTGCTCGACGGCATCCCGGAATCGATCGTGATCGGCCTGTCGATGCTGGGCGGCGGCAAGGTCAGCCTGGTCGCGGTGGCGGCGATCTTTCTCTCGAACGTGCCGGAAGGCTTGTCGAGCGCGGCCGGCATGAAAAAGGCCGGGCGCAGCGCCGGCTACATCTTCGGCATCTGGGGCGCGATCGCGCTGGCCTCGGGCCTGTCGGCGCTGGCCGGCTACACCCTGTTCGAAGGCGTCTCGCCCGCCACGGTCGCCGCCACCACGGCGGTGGCTGCCGGGGCCATCCTGGCGATGCTGGCCGACACCATGATTCCCGAAGCCTTCGACGAAGCCCACGATTTCGCCGGCCTGATCACGGTGATGGGCTTCCTGGCGGCGTTTGCGCTCAGCAAGATGGGCGGCTGAGCGGACGGCGTCAGGTGCCTGGCCGGTCCGCAGCCGCGGCTGCGGCTAAGGCGGCCCGTTTTCGGTTCGCCACATCGCGGGTGATCCGTAACAGGTCGGCGATATCGAGCGGCTTGGTCAGGTGTTCATTGAACTGCGCCGCTGTCGTCATGTCGCGGTCCTGGTCGCGGCCGAGGCCAGTGAGCGCGACCAGCGGCAACTTGCGGCCCTGCGGCATCCCCCTGATCCTGAGCGCCACCTGGATGCCGCTGATGTCCGGCAGACCCAGGTCGAGGAAGGCCATGTCGATCGGCTCGGACGCTGCCAGCGCCACGCCTTCGAGCCCGTTGAACGCGAGAACCGATGTATGGCCAAGGGCCTCGAGCAGCAGCGCCAGCGTGGTCGCGCCATCGACGTTGTCGTCGACGACAAGCACGCGCAGCGCATCTGCCGTCGGCATGTCCGTGGCGCTCGGCGCCGCGGCATCCTCCTGTGCTTCCATGCGCGGCAATACGACCGTGAAGCAGCTTCCCCTGTCCAGTCCCGCGCTGGCCGCGGATACTTCGCCCCCATGCAGGCCGACCAGTTTCTTCACCAGGTTCAGGCCGATGCCGAGGCCACCCTGCGCGTGGACACCGGTTGCATGCACCTGGGTGAACAGGTCGAAGACATGATCGATCGACGCGGCGGACAGCCCGATGCCCTGGTCGCATACATCTACGACGGCCGCGCGTTCGTCGGGACGGCAACGGATCGACACCGGCTTGTGTGCCGGCGAATATTTCGACGCGTTCGTCAACAGGTTCGCGAACACCTGGACCAGCCGCAGCGAATCGCCCTCGATCCATATCGGCGCCTCGGGCACCTCACAGTTCAAGGGCTGCTCCTTCTGCCTGAACAAGGGCTGCACGCTCTCCATCGCCTGGGCGATGACGTGCTGGAGAAGAACGGGCGCCTTGTCGATTTCCAGTTTTCCGGAGCTGATGCGTCCGACTTCCATCAAGTCGTCCACCAGGCCCGCCAGCTGCTTTACCTGCCGCTCGATGACTTCGCGCGCCCGGCTGCGCACGTCGCGGTCTTTGGAAAATTTGATCAGTTGCGCCGCCGACGAGATCGGCGCCAGCGGGCCGCGCAGCTCGTGCGCCAGCGTCGCCAGATACTCGTTCTTGCGCACGTCGGCTTCCTGCAGCTGCACACCGTCCGCACGCACGCGCTGCGCGTCGCGTTCGCGCTCGGTGTGATCGGTCGATACGGTCAGCACGGTGTCGACGTTTCCTTCCTGGTCGATCGACGGGAACACGCGCGTGATGAAAAAACGCTCCTTGCCATACTGATCGGTATAACCGTAATCGAACTCGCGCGCGCGCTTGTTGCGTACGACATCCTCGAGCACCGCGTCCCAGCGCCGCGCAAGGAGCGGTTCCATGCCCGGCTCATCGAAGCGTTTCCCCACGAAGTATTCCGGGGCGTAGCCGGTCAGCGCCTCGATGCGCGGCGACATCGACAGGCAGCGCCGCTCGCGGTCGAAGCGGCCGACGACGTCGGGCAGGTTGGCGGCAAACGCGGCGAAATCGAGCTCGCGCTGGCGCGTGGCGTTCTGCGCCTCGGCAGCCTGGCTGATGTCGACCACGGCGCCATTGATACCGGCGGGCGTCCCGTCCTTGTGGAAGATGACCCGGCCACTGCCGTGGATATGCCGGACCCTGGCGTCGGGAAGGCGAATCCGGAAGCGGAGCCGGTAGCCGGTGCCCTCGCGCAGCGCATCCCTGATCGCGGCATCGACCGTCGCCGCGTCGTCCGGATGGAGGCGTTCCCTGAACATCGCGTGCGAGACGGGAGCATCGGGCGCGTCGACGGGCCAGCCGAAGATGGCGTAATGATGACGCGACCAGCGCACGGTGTCGCTCTTGAGGTCCCAGAAAAACGTGCCGATTCCCGCGGAGTCGATGATGTCCTTGTAGGCCTCGAGCCGGTTGGCGAGGTCTTCGCGGCGTTCGTCGGCCCGCATGGCCGGCGCCGGGGCGTCCGTCCGGCGCTTCGACCAGAGGACGCAGGCAAGTACGCCAATGGCGATCCCGCCGAGCATGCCTGCTGCCGCAGACCCAAAATCAAACCACAACATGTAAGGTTCTTTCCTGCTTGTCAGGCTGCCAGGCCCGGCGCGCCGCCTGCCATCCGGCAGCGCACCGCATCTGTTTCTGAAGAGATTGCGGGAGTCGCATCGACGCGCGTCATGCGATCACTCACGTTCGGACTGTGGAACGGCAATTTGCCGTAATTTTACCGATTTCCTGCAATCAAGGTGCTGTCGATGTGGCTGGTGATGCATTCCCGGTCATCCTGCATGGCCTATCTGTCGGAATTGACGCACCACTCACTGTTTCGGCCAGTTCACCTCAAGCATTTCTGTCCAACCAAAACGATAAAGTGGTCTTGCCACTTCTACCCTTCGGCGCTACTATCGGCCTGAGCGGTTCAAGGCGCAAGGCGCGCTCGTACTGCTACATAACAACGACAGGAGACAGCAATGAATGAAGAGAATGGGCGTACGTTCGGCCGGCGCACGGTCTTGAAGGCGGCCGGCGCGGCCGGCCTGCTGCTGGCGGGCGCGCCCGCATGGTCGGCGGCATCGTCGTCGCGCAAGCGCTATGCGGTCGTGGGCGTCGGCTCGCGCGCACGCATGTTCACACGCGCCATCACCGACAAGTTCAGCGACAACAACGAGATCGTCGGCATCTGCGACCGCAACGCCGGCCGCGCCTCGCTCGCGGTGAAGACCATCACCGCGACCGGCAAGAGCGCGCCGCTCGCCTTTGCGGCGTCCGATTTCGACCGCATGATCAAGGAGACGAAGCCGCAGTACGTGATCGTCACCACCACCGACGCCAGCCATGACGACTACATCGTGCGCGCGCTCGACGCCGGCTGCGACGTGATCACCGAGAAGCCGATGACGACCACCGCCGAAAAGGCGCAGCGCATCCTCGACGCCGTCAAGCGCAGCGGGCGCCACATCCGCGTCACCTTCAACTACCGCTATTCGCCGCCGCGTTCCCAGATCAAGGACCTCCTGATGTCGGGCGAGATCGGCGACGTGATCTCGGTCGACTTCACCTGGCTCCTCAATACCGTGCACGGCGCCGACTACTTCCGCCGCTGGCACGCCAACAAGGCCAATTCGGGCGGGCTGATGGTGCACAAGGCAACCCACCACTTCGACCTGGTCAACTGGTGGCTCGGCGCCCAGCCGGAAAGTGTGCATGCCTTCGGCTCGCGCCAGTTCTACACGCCCGAGACGGCGCGCCGCATGGGCCTGTCCGGTCCGCACGAGCGCTGCCTGACCTGCCCGGAAAAGCAGAAGTGCAGCTTCTACTTCGACCTCGCCGCCGACCCGGGCCTGAAAGCCATCTACCTCGATAACGAAAAGTTCGACGGCTACTACCGCGACCGTTGCGTATGGCGTCCGGACATCGACATCGAAGACACGATGAACGTCATGGTCCGCTACGACAACGGCGCCCACCTGAACTACGCGCTGTCGGCCTACGACGCCTGGGAGGGTTATCACATCGCCTTCAACGGCACCAAGGGCCGCCTCGAGCACCGCATCGTCGAATCCGGCGGCGCGGCGGGCGCGGCCAAGGTCCAGAGCGGCAACGAGAACGTCTCGATCCGCATCATCCCGATCCGCGGCCAGGCGCGCGACATCGAACCCTGGACCGGCAAGGGCAGCCATGGCGGCGGCGACGACGTCATGCTGACCGAAATCTTCGGCGAGGCGCCGCCCGACAAGTACAAGCGCGTCTCCGACGAACGCGCCGGCGCCTGGTCGGCCCTGGTCGGCATCGCCGCCAACAAATGCTTCGCCACCGGCCAGACCGTACGCATCGCCGACCTGGTGACCGGCCTGGCCCCGCCCGACCGCGCGCCGATGCCGGACCGCAGCACGCCGGTGCCGATGCCGATCCGGATCAAGATTCCGTGATGCGGTGGCGGATTCGTAATGGGGCGTCACGAATCCGCATTCGATGATTGATACCCCGTCAATACTCGCTTTAGATCGGATATTTGCCGTATTGCCAGCACGGCGCAAATGTAGGGTGGACTCCGTCCACGCGTGACGCTTGAAGGGCCTGCGGCGCCGGCTTCGGAGCAGCAGTTGGCTGTGCGACGTTTACGCGTGGACGGAGTCCACCCTACGTCCGCGCCATGCCGGCTCAGATGCTCGTGATCACGAGCCGATACCCCACTCCCGTCTCGGTCAGCAAATACCGCGGCTGCGCCGGATCGTCTTCCAGTTTGTGGCGCAAATGCCCCATGTAGATGCGCAGGTAATGCCCGTCTTCGAGATGCGACGGCCCCCACACCGCGCGCAACAGCTGCGGGTTGGTCAGCATCCGGCCGGCGCTCGCCACTAATACTGCCAGCAGCTTGAATTCGGTCGGCGTCAGGTGCACGCCGGCGCCGCCCCTGGTGACGCGCCGGTCCTTCAGGTCGACGGCGACGTCACCGAAACGCACAACGCCTGCGTCGGCCAGGTCCGGCTGGCGCCGGCGGCGCAGCGTCGCCCGTACCCGGGCCTGCAGCTCGCCCACACCAAATGGCTTGGTGAGATAGTCGTCGGCGCCGGCGTCGAGCGCGGCGATCTTGTCGGCCTCGCCCGCGCGCGCCGACAGCACGATCACCGGCACGCCCGACCAGGTGCGCAGGTCGTGGATCAGGTCGACGCCGTCGCCGTCGGGCAGGCCGAGGTCGAGGATCACCAGGTCCGGGCTGCGCGTGCCGGCGTCGGCCAGGCCGCGCCGGGCGGTGGCCGCCTCGTGCACCTGCCAGCCTTCTTCCTCGAGCGCGGCGCGCACGAAACGGCGGATCTGCGGCTCGTCTTCCACTAACAAGGCCAACGGCGCCAATGCATTCGCAGTCATTCAACTACCTTCATTCAAATATCCATTTCCGGGCCGGCCTGCGGCGGCTGTCCCAGCGGCAAGGCGATCACGAAAGCGGCACCGCCCATGTCGGAGCGGGTACAGGCGATGCTGCCGCCGTGCGCCTCGACGATGGCGCGGCAGATCGCTAGGCCCAGTCCGACGCCGCCGCGCGCCGTTTCGCGTTCGCCGCGCGTGAACTTCTCGAACATCGCTTCTTCGCGCCCCGGCGCCACACCCGGCCCGTCGTCGGCCACTATCAGGGTAGCTGCGGCGCCATGTAGGGCGGCGCGGATTTCGATGCGCGAACCCGGCGGCGTGTGCTTGGCCGCGTTTTCCAGCAGGTTGCACAGCACGCGCTCGAACAGCACCGCGTCGAAGCGCAGCAGCGGAAAATCGGCCGGGATGCTGGTCGTGACCACATGGCCGGCCAGCTGCGCGGCGCTCAGGCGCAGGGCCGTGCCGACGGCTTCTTCCAGCGCCTGCCACTCGCGCCTGAGTGTAACCTGTCCGCTCTGCAGGCGCGCCATGTCGAGCAGGTTCGTTACCAGCGCGCTCATGCGCAGGGCTTCTCCATGCAGGCCCTGCGCCATGTCCAGCTGCGCCGGCGCCAGCGCGGGTTGCGCGCGCGCCAGCGATTCCGACAGGCCGACCAGCAGGGTCAGCGGCGTGCGCAGGTCGTGCGAGAGCGCAGCCAGCAAGTCGTTACGCAAACGCTCGGTCTCCATGCTCACCAGTGCGCCCTGCGCGACCTCGATGTAATGCACGCGCTCGAGGGCGATCGCGGCCAGCGCGGCAAAGGTATCGAGCTGCTGGCGCTGTTCCGGGATCAGGATCCAGCGCTGCTGCTCGGGCACGATCGCCAGCACGCCGCGCGTACGCATCGGCGCCACCAGCGGCAGGTAGAAAAAGGCACTGGCAGGCAAGGTGCCAGTGCCGAGGCCGGCCGCCTGCGCATGGTCGAAGGCCCACTGGGCCACGCCCGGGTCGGGCGCGGCGGTGCCGTCCTCGGGCTCCGGCGACACGAGGCGGCCGTCGGCATCCGGCACCAACAACACTGCGCGGGCGCGGAAGGTGCGTCCCAGGAAATCGCGGGTGGTCTCGATTACCTGCTCGACCTGCAGCGCCCCCGAGAGTTCGCGCGCGAATTCGTAGAGGGCGCGCGAGCGCCGTTCGCGGTGCGCCGCGACACGGGCCTGGAAGCGCAGGCCCGCGGTGAGATGGCCGATGACCAGGCCGACGGCCAGCATGACGCCGAAGGTAATCAAATACTGCAAATCCGAGACGGCCAGCGAGAAGCGCGGCGCCACGAAGAAGAAGTCGAAACAGGCGACGCCGATGCAGGTCGCCACCACCGCCGCGCGCCGGCCGAGGCGCACGGCCACCAGCACGACCACCAGCAAGAACAGCATGGCGATGTTGGCCTGGTCGAGATAGGGAGCGAGTGGCGTCGCCAGCAGCGCCACGCCCAGGCTGGCGGCTGCGGCGATGGCGTACGACAGCCAGCCTTTGCGCGCCCGGGGCGTGTCCTGCGCGGGAGCCGCAGGCGCCACATGCGTAGCGGCGCCGGCCTCGATCACGTCGACATCCGGCGCCAGCGCGGCGATACGGCGCGCGTGCGGCGTGCGCCATGGCCAGGTGCGGTGGCCGCGCGCCATGACGATCTTCGACAGGTTGTGTTCGCGCGCATAGTCGACGATCGCCGCGCCGATGTCTCCACCGGCCAGCACCGCCGTCGCCGCGCCCAGTTCGGCCGCCAGCCGCAATGCCAGCAAGATCTGCTCGCGCCGCGCCGCCGGCAGGCGCGCCAGCGCCGGCGTCTCGACGTACACCGCGTGCCAGTCGACGCCGAGCTGGCCGGCCAGGCGCGCGGTGCTGCGCACCACGTGTTCGGCGCCCGGACGCGGGCCGACGCAGGCCAGCAAGGCGCCGCCGGTTTTCCAGACCGTGTCGATCGACTGTTCGACGCGCCAGGCGCGCACGTCGTCTTCGATGCGGTCGGCGGTGCGGCGCAGGGCCAGTTCGCGCAGCGCGATCAGGTTCCCCTTGCGGAAAAAATGCTGCGCGGCGCGTTCGGCCTGGCCAGCGCCATACACCTTGCCGCTTTTCAGGCGCGCCAGCAGTTCGTCGGCCGGCAGGTCGACCAGCACCACCTCGTCGGCCGCGTCGAACACGGAGTCGGGCACGGTTTCGGCGACGCGGATGCCGGTAATGCCGCCGACCACGTCGTTCAGGCTGTCGAGGTGCTGGACGTTGACGGTCGTGAAGACGTCGATGCCGGCGGCGAGCAGTTCCTCGACGTCTTGCCAGCGCTTCGGGTGGCGCGCGCCGGGTGCGTTCGAGTGCGCCAGTTCGTCGACCAGTACCAGCGCCGGGCGCCGCGCCAGCGTGGCATCGAGATCGAATTCGGCCAGCGCATGGCCGCGGTGCGCGAAGCTTTTACGGGGCAGCACCTCGAGCCCGTCGAGCATGGCGGCGGTGTCCAGCCGGCCGTGGGTCTCGACCACGCCCACCAGCGGCGCCCTGCCCTCTGCCTGCAGTTTGCGCGCTGCGGCCAGCATGGCCCAGGTCTTGCCGACCCCAGCCGATGCGCCGAAATAGATGCGCAGGCGCCCGCGCGCATCCTTGCGCTGCTGGCTGTGCAGTTGCGCCAGCAATGCATCCGGGTCGGGACGCTGGCCGTCGTTCGGTACCATCGGATCCTTTGTCTTGAAAATCAGCGGACCGTCTGGTCGAGCGCGAGGTTCAGCGCCAGCACGTTCACGCGCGGTTCGCCGAACACGCCCAGCGTGCGCCCGACGGTATGCTGCGCGACGAGCGCGTCGACCTGCGCGCGCGGCAAGGCCCGCGCCGCAGCCACTCTGCCGGCCTGGTAACGCGCGGCGGCGACGCTGATCTCGGGATCGAGGCCGCTGGCCGAGGCGGTCACCAGGTCGACCGGCACCGGCGCCGTATTGCCCGGATCGGCCGCGCGCAGGGCAGCGATCCGCGCTTTGACAGCATCGACCAGGGCCGGATTGAGCGGCCCCAGGTTCGAGCCGCCGCTATCGGCGGCGTTGTTGGGCACCGGTGCCGTGGCCGATGGCCGGCCCCAGAAGTAGCCGGGCGACGTGAAGGACTGGCCGATCAGGCGCGAGCCGGCCGGCTGGCCGTCGATGACGATCAGGCTGCCGCTTGCCGCGTCGGCAAAGGCGGCCTCGCCCATGCCGGTCACCAGCACGGGGTAAAAAACGCCGACGACCAGCGTGAGCGCGCCGAACAGCACCAGGGCGGGACGCAGAGTAGTTTTCATGATGTGCTCCCAATTAAACCAGGTTCAGGACCGACAAGACCATGTCGATCAATTTGATGCCGGCGAAAGGCAGGATGATACCGCCTACGCCGTAGACGAGGAGATTCCTGCGCAGGAGCGCAGCGGCGCCGATGGCACGGTAGCGCACGCCCTTGAGCGCCAGCGGAATCAGCACGATGATGATCAGGGCGTTGAAGATGACCGCCGACATGATGGCCGTGTCGGGACTGGCCAGGCGCATGACGTTCAACGCTTCCAGCGCCGGATAGGTGCCGACGAAGGCCGCCGGAATGATCGCGAAATACTTGGCGATGTCGTTGGCGATCGAGAAGGTGGTGAGCGCACCGCGCGTCATCAGCATCTGCTTGCCGATCTCGACGATCTCGAGCAGCTTGGTCGGATTCGAATCGAGGTCGACCATGTTGCCGGCTTCCTTGGCAGCTTGCGTGCCCGAGTTCATGGCCACCGCGACGTCGGCCTGGGCCAGCGCCGGCGCGTCGTTGGTGCCGTCGCCGGTCATGGCCACCAGGCGGCCCTGCGCCTGGTAGTCGCGGATCAGTTTCAGTTTGTCTTCGGGCGTGGCCTCGGCCAGGAAATCGTCGACGCCCGCTTCGGCCGCGATCGCCGCCGCGGTCAGCTTGTTGTCGCCGGTGATCATGACGGTCTTGATGCCCATGCGGCGCAGTTCGGCGAAGCGTTCGCGGATGCCGCCCTTGACGATGTCCTTCAGCTCCACCACGCCCATCGCGCGCTCGCCATCGGCCACCACCAGCGGCGTGCTGCCACGGCGCGCCACCTCGTCGACGCTGCGCGCCAGCGCCGCCGGCCAGGCTGCGCCCAGGCTTTCGATATGGCGGCGCACCGATTCGGCCGCGCCCTTGCGCACCTGGTGCTTGCCAAGATCGATGCCGCTCATGCGCGTATTCGCGCTGAATGGGATGAACACGGCCTGCAGGGAAGCCGCCTCGCGTTCACGGATACCGAACTTCTGCCTGGCCAGCACCACGATCGAGCGCCCTTCCGGCGTTTCGTCCGCCAGCGAAGCCAGTTGCGCGACGTCGGCCAGCTGCTGCTCCGTCACGCCGGGCGCCGGGAAGAAGCCGGCGGCCTGGCGGTTGCCGAGCGTGATGGTGCCGGTCTTATCGAGCAGCAGGACGTCGACGTCGCCCGCCGCCTCCACCGCGCGGCCCGAGGTGGCGATCACATTTGCACCCATCATGCGGCTCATGCCGGCCACGCCGATCGAGGACAGCAAGGCGCCGATGGTGGTCGGGATCAGGCAGACCAGCAGCGCAACCAGCACGGTCGCGCTCACGGGTGTTCCACTTCCCGCTGCCGCCACGCTGAACAGCGAGAACGGCAGCAGCGTCACGGTGACGACCAGGAACACGATGGTCAGGGCCACCAGCAGGATCGTCAGCGCGATCTCGTTCGGCGTCTTCTGGCGCCTGGCGCCTTCGACCATCGCGATCATGCGGTCGAGGAAGGTCTCGCCCGGATTGACCGAGACGCGCACCACCAGCCAGTCCGACAGCATCCGCGTGCCGCCGGTGACGCTGGAAAAATCGCCGCCCGACTCGCGGATCACCGGCGCCGATTCGCCGGTAATCGCGCTCTCGTCGACCGAGGCCACGCCTTCGATCACTTCGCCGTCGATCGGGATCACGTCGCCGGCGTCGACCAGGATGGTGTCGCCTTTGCGCAGCTCGGTGCCCGGCAGCGCCAGCCAGGCGGCGCCATGCTTCGGCGCCGCCAGCTTCTTCGCCGTCACGGTCCCCTTCAGGCCGCGCAGCGACGCCGCCTGCGCCTTGCTGCGGCCTTCGGCCAGCGCTTCGGCGAAGTTCGCGAACAGCACCGTGAACCAGAGCCAGGCGCAGATGGCCAGGATGAAGCCGGACGACGTGTCATCGGTCGGCGCGCCCAGCGACTGGCAGTACAGGAAGGTCGTCAGGATGCTGCCGACATAGACCACGAACATGACCGGGCTGCGCAGCTGCGTGCGCGGGTCGAGCTTCTTGAAGGCGTCGACGAGCGCGGGCCAGACCAGGCTGGCGTCGAACAGGGTCAGCGTTTTGCGCGGTGTAGCTGCCGGCGGCAGCGTCGTTACTTGGGACATCATGGACTCCGTCAATGCGATTGTGTATGGAGCTGCAGGTGTTCGACCACCGGCCCCAGGGCCAGCGCGGGCACGTAGTTCAGCACCCCGACCAGCAGCACGGTCCCGACCAGCAAGCCCACAAAAATCGGCCCATGGGTCGGCATGGTGCCGGGATTGGCGTCGAGCCGCGGCTTGGCGGCCAGGGCGCCGGCGATGGCCAGCACCGGCACGATCACGGCGAAGCGCCCGAACCACATGGCGATCGCCAGCATGGTGTTGTAGAACGGCGTGTTGGCGGACAGGCCGGCAAAGGCGCTGCCGTTGTTGTTGGCGGCCGAGCTGAAGGCGTACAGGATCTCGGAAAAGCCGTGCGCGCCGGGATTGGCGATGCCGGCGCGGCCGGCGTCGAGCATGACCGCAACCGCGGTGCCGCCCAGCACCAGCAGTGGCGTGGCCAGGATCACGATCGAGCTCATCTTCATCTCGTAGGCCCCGATCTTCTTGCCCAGGTATTCCGGCGTACGCCCGATCATCAGGCCGGCGATGAACACGGCCAGGATGGCGAACACCAGCATGCCGTACAGGCCCGAGCCGACGCCGCCGAACACCACTTCGCCGAGCTGCATCAGCAGCAGCGGCACGGCGCCGCCGAGCGGCGTGAACGAGTCGTGCATGGCGTTCACCGCGCCGCAGGAGGCGGCGGTGGTCACGGCGGCGAACAAAGCGGAGGCGGCGATGCCGAAGCGCGTCTCCTTGCCTTCCATGTTGCCGCCGGATTGGAGCGCGCCGGCGGCCTGGTCGACGCCGAGCGCCGCCAGTTGCGGATGGATCGACTGCTCGGCCGCCACCAGCGCCAGCGTGGCGCCGACGAACAGCACGGTCATCGCGGCCAGCAGCGCCAGGCCCTGGCGCCGGTCGCCGACCATGCGGCCAAAGGCGAAGCACAAGCCGGCGGGGATCAGGAAGATCGACAGCATCTCGACGAAGTTCGACAGCGGCGTCGGATTTTCGAAAGGGTGCGCCGAGTTGGCATTGAAGAAGCCGCCGCCGTTGGTGCCGAGCATCTTGATCGCTTCCTGCGAGGCGACCGGGCCCATGGCAATCGTCTGGGTGGTGGCCGTCACGCCTCCCGCCGTCACCGGCTCGATCAGCCGCACTTTCTGGTAAGGATCGACATTCTGGATCACGCCCTGGCCCATCAGGATGGCGGCGACCAGCAGCGACAGCGGCAGCAGCACGTACAGCGTGGAGCGGGTCAGGTCGACCCAGAAATTGCCGATGGTCCGGACCGAACGCGCACCGAAGGCGCGCATCAAGGCAAAGGCGACGGCGACGCCGGTGGCGGCCGAAAAGAAGTTCTGGCCGGTGAGCGCCATCATTTGCGTCAGGTAGCTCATCGTCTGCTCGCCGCTGTAGCCCTGCCAGTTGGTGTTGGCGACAAAGCTGACCGCGGTGTTGAAGGCCGAATCCGGGCCGACGTTGGGCAGCGCCTGCGGATTGAGCGGCAGCCAGGCTTGCACCCGCTGCAGCGCGTAGACGAACAGCGCACCGATGCCGTTAAAGACGAGCAAGGCGATTGCGTAGGCCTTCCAGCCCATGCCAGCCTCGGGCGACACGCCGCCAGCCCGGTAGAGCAGTCGTTCGACGCCGCCCAGCCAGCCCAGGCCGGGCACGGCGCCACCGCTCCCGACCCGCGCCAGCACCAGGCCCAGCGGCCAGGCGAGCGCGAACAGCACCGCCAGGAAGGCGCCCAGCAGCGCCACCGAATGCAGTGTCATCACAGCTCCTCCGCTTTCACCAGTGCACGCACCAGGTAGGCCAGCAGGCCGATAGCGACCGCGGCGCCGATATGCCAGGTTTCCATTACTTGCCTCCCAGGCGGTCGCAGCCGGCCGCAAAGGCCCAGCTCAATGCAAAGAACGCGGCGAGCGCGCCGATATAGATGATGTCCATTGATTCCTCTTGAACGCTTGTTGTCGATAGGCCAAGCGTATCGCCTGCCTCGTAAAAATTTCATAAAGACTGGCGCGGCCGGAGTAAACAAACCGTAAAAATGCGGCGTTTCACCCTCAGAAAGTCTTGCTGACGGTCAGGACCAGCGCCGATTTGCCTAGGAACTTGCCGTTGGCCGGCGAGGCATAGGCGCTCTTGCGCGCATTCGTGCCGACGTAGGCGAGCGCGGCGCTGGCCACCCCGAAGTCCCTGGTGACGCCGAGCTTCCAGTCGGTATAGCTGGCCGCGCCGTTGTGCGCGATGCGCTGGCGCCCGGCGTGCAGGTTGACGACCAGGCCTTGCGCAGCCGGCAGGTTGGCGGCCAGGTCGAGGTAGCCGCTGCCCTGGCTGTCGGCGACAGCCGAACAGGTTCGTGACCGCATGCGAATACTTGAGCAGCGCCGCACCCCAGGACAGTTGTGCGTAGACTTCGGTGGTATTGGCGTCGACGAAGCCGGGCACGCGGCCCAGGTCGTTCGACGGATAGGCATAGCGCAGTACACCGAGGTCGAAGCCGAGGCTTGGCGCCAGTTCGCCGCGCTTGCCGGCGTACAGGTCGATCTCGACGCCGCCATCGCCGCCGGCGTCCTCGGTCCATTTGATGGTGGAGGCCCAGGCGCCGGCATACAGCCCGGTCGCGTTGTGAACGAGATCGGCGCCGCCCTGCAGCGCCGGCTGCAAACGCGTCTGGGAAATGGCTCGGTAGCGGTAGTCGCTGGTGAGGGCGGCGTTGAAGGTAAGATCGGTCGGCGCCTGGGCTTCGGCGGCGCTGGAGGCGAAGGTCGCCGTCATGGCGGCGGCAAGAAATGCGGATTTCATGGGGGTCTTTCGGTGGCTTCGTGACGAAAGAAGCGTAGCAAGCGGCCCGTAAAGACTTTCTAAAAATTGCACTTCAACATGTAAACGCCGCGTAAAAAACGGCGCATTCACCTTCACCGCGCGCGTAGAGGGTGTGAAAAAAACGTCAGGGCAAGGGATACGGCCGCCCGGCGCCGAGTCGAAGACAGCACGAGGGTACGGCGAGACGAGGCAACGCAGCCATGGCGATTTTTTCACATCCTCGTAGGGTGGACCGGGCGGCGAACCGCTCCGTCCACGCGAAAACGCCGACCAGCCCACTGCCGCATTGGCGACTGGCTGACCCACCGTCACGCGTGGACGGAGTCCACCCTACGATCGCCGTTGCGCATACGCTGCCGTCACTTGCCCACCATTCCCGCTCCTGCGCACATCCCTTACAATACCGAGCCCTGCCCCTGTTACATCGAAAGAACCCGCATGATCCTCCTGAAGGTCCCCTACGCCGAAAAAGACGAAGCCAAGGCCCTGGGCGCGCGCTGGAACCCGACCCGCAAGTGCTGGTACGTCCCCGACGGCAAGGACAGCGAACCGTTCGCGCGCTGGATCGCCGCCGGCGGCGCGGAGAAACTCGATGGGCTGGCCGCCAAGGCGTCGTCCTCGCGCGACGCCCACGGCGCCAAGCCGGTGATCGGATCGAAGTACGTCGAACTGGCGCACGCCTGCAACCCGTTCGAGGAATGCGCCGAATGCCGGCCGAAACTGATCGAGAGCGGCTGGCTGGAAGCGCACCAGGCGGTGCGCAAGCTGTTGGCCGGGCTGTAAAGCGTCGCGCCGGCCACACGTTTTACTGAACCGCATCTTTTCAGCCGTGCCCGGCCTTATACTAGCGGCCGGCGCAAACGAGCCGATGGCCCGCGCGCACGATCAACCCAACATCTCCAAGGACAAGATGCACAGTGACACCATCTCCCAGCGCCTGCGTTCGCTGGTCCGCTCCCTGCCGCGCACCGGCATCACGCTCGCCGAACTGGTGCACCGCGTCGGCGACGACGGCTTGCTGCTGCTGACCGCCCTGCTCACGCTGGTGTTCCTGATCCCGGTCTCGATCCCGGGCGTGTCGACCGTTTTTGGCGCCGCCATCCTCTTGATCGGGCTGGCGCGCCTGTTCCGGCGCGACCTGTGGATTCCGGCCAGGATCGAGCACCGCGTCATCGCCACCAAGAAGCTGCGCCCGCTGCTGCGCAAGGCCCTGCCCTGGCTGCAAAAGATCGAGCGCGTCAGCCGCCCCGACCGCATCGGCTGGCTGGTGGCCGACGGCGCGGCGACGCACATGAACAACCTGTCGCTGATCCTGGGCGCGGTACTGCTGATGATGCCCTTCGGCCTGATCCCCTTCAGCAATACCTTCCCGGCGGTGGCGCTGCTGTTCTTCGCCATCGGCCTGCTGCAGCGCGACGGCGTCTGCGTGCTGCTGGGACACATCAGCAACGTCGCGACCATCGTCTATTTCGCCCTGCTGATCGGCGGCGGCGGGCTGGCGGCGCGCGAAGTGTTCCAGCGCATCACGGCCTGAACCACGCGTTTGAGCCAATAACATTCACAACAAGAGGAGACACAGCATGTTCAGTCACATCATGGTCGGCACCAACGACATCGAACGCTCGAAACAGTTCTACGACGCCGTGCTCGGCCTGCTCGGCGCCGGCGAGCCGTTCCGCAACGTGTCCGCCACCGGCCACACCCGCCTGTTCTACCGCCACGACGGCAGCAGCTTTTGCGTGAGCGAGCCGATCAACGGCGAAGCGGCCACCTGCGCCAACGGCGGCACGATCGGCTTCAAGTGCGGCTCGCCGGAACAGGTGCAGCAATTCCACGACACCGCCGTCGCCCACGGCGGCGCCTCGATCGAGAATCCACCAGGCCTGCGCGAAGGCGCCATGGGCGCGCTGCACCTGGCCTACGTGCGCGACCCGGACGGCAACAAACTGTGCGCGCTGTATCGTCCAAAGTAAAACCGGACGGCGGCCACCGGCCAGGAGATGATCGTGAAACCATCCCGCCTGATTATGGCGGCCGCCTTCTGCGCCGCCGCCCATACCTGCCCAGCGGGCGCTGCTGACGCGAAGCCGCTGCGCTTCGAACACCGCGACTGGGAACTGGTCTGCGACAACACCCGTACCTGCCGCGCGGCCGGCTATCATCCCGAGGCACAGGAAGACGCGCCGGTTTCGGTCTTGCTCGAACGCCGGGCAGGCCCCGGCCAGGCCATCGTCGCAAAAGTGCGTCTGGGCGACGACGAGAATGCTGCCGCGCCGGCGGCGCTGGCGATGGCCATCGATGGCCGTTCACTCGGCAGCATTGCCTTGTCGGGTGACGAATCGTTCGGCGCCCTGTCGCCTGCGCAGACGCAGGCACTGGTGCGTGCGGTGGCTGGCAGCGGCCGGGTCGAATGGCGCGCCGGGCGCCGCCGCTGGGCCCTGTCCGGCGCCGGTGCGGCTGCGGTGCTGCTCAAGATGGACGAGTTCCAGGGACGGCTCGGCACCATGGGCGCAGCCATCCGCAAAGGGCCAAAGGCCGATGCTGCGGCCCTGCCGGCCCTGGCGGCGCCCAACGTGGTGGCAGCCGCGGTCCCGCGAGGCGCCCTGCCGCCGCCCGCCAAGGACGGACAGCGCCTGCTGCTGGCGAGCCTGCGCAAGACGGTGACAGGCGACGAATGCGAACTCCTGGCGGACGCCGCCTCCGGCAAGAACCCGCTCGTCTATGCCCCATTGTCGGCGGACCGGATGCTGGTCTCCACCGTGTGCTGGCGCGGCGCCTACAACGAGGGTAGCGGATACTGGGTCGCGAGTCGCAAGCCGCCGTTCGTAGTAAGCTTTGTCACCCAGATGGGGACCGGCTACGACAAGGGCAGCATCAGCGCGTCGCACCGTGGCCGCGGTGTGGGCGATTGCGGCTCGATCGGCGAGTGGGTATGGGATGGCCGGCGCTTCGTCCAAACCCTGGAAGCCACCACCGGCATGTGCCGCGGCATCGCCGCCGGCGGCGCCTGGACCTTGCCGACGCTGGTGAGCAAGGTCCAGCGCTAAAGGATCAAGGTAGACACGTAAGGTGGGCGGCTGGACCCGGCTCCTTGCCTGCCTGCTGCCTGGGCGCCGCCCACGCGTTCAGCCACACTCTGAAACCTCGGGACAATTCATCGGCTGGTTGAACGCGTGGGCGGCGCACATGTAATTGGTCCGGAAAACGAAGAGGTATAGCCGCCCGGTGAATCCGTCATCGAGGCCATTGGCCTCGATGACCCTGTACGGGTCTGAGCATTCCGCCCAAGTCCTATTTCACCCGTTGTTTCTCCAGCTTCCTCGCCAGCGTCCTCCGGTGCATCCCCAACCGCCTTGCCGCTTCCGAGATATTGAAATCGGTCTCGGCCAGCACCGCATGGATGTGTTCCCATTCCAGCGTCTTGATCGAGGTCGAGCGGTTGGTGACCTCGATGTCGGCATTGCCGGCCACGTGGCCGAAGGCGGCCTCGATGTCGTCCGTGTTCGACGGCTTGGCCAGGTACTGGCAGGCGCCGAGCTTGATCGCCTCGACCGCGGTGCCGATGCTGGCGAAGCCGGTCAGCACCACGATCAGCATCTCGGGGTCGTGCGCGTGCAGTAGCTGCACGCAGTTCAGGCCCGAGGAATTGCCCTTCAGTTTCAGGTCGACCACGGCGTAGCCGGGATCGCTGTCTTCCAGCACCTTGGCCGCTTCTTCGTAGCCGGGCGCATGCAGCACGCGGTAGCCGCGCCGCTCGAAGGAGCGGCCCAGGGTGCGCGCAAAGGCTTCGTCGTCTTCGACGATCAGCAGCAGCGGCGCGTCTTCCGGCACGAGATCAGCCATGCTCGGCCTCCCCGCTCAGTGCGATCGACGCCAGCGGAATCGTCAGCGTCACCGCCGCCCCACCCTCTTCACGGTTGCGCGCCACGACGCTGCCGCCCAGCGTGCGCGCCACGTTCACCACCAGGAACAGGCCGACGCCGGCGCCGGGCCGGCTCTTGGTCGACTGGTAGGGCTTGCCGAACTGGGCCAGCATGCCGGGGGCGAAGCCGGGGCCGCGATCAAGCACTTCCAGGCGCAGGGTGCCGTCCTCGACGCTCGCTTCGAGTCCGACCCACTCGGGCGAGGCTTCCAGCGCGTTGTCGAGCAAATTGTCGATGGTCTGCTTCAGGGCCGAATCGAAAGCGACCGGGATGTCGTCGGTGATCCGGTTCTCGTAGTCGAATACGCCGGCCTTGCGGCTGTCTTCCCATTCCTCGGCCAGGCCGTCGAGGAAGGTGTGGATGGTCGTGCGCACGGCCGACTCGCCGCGCGCGCTGCCGGCCGAGAGCAGGATGCCGCTGACGATCGACTTGCAGCGTTTCAGCTGGGTCTGCATCTCGCCGATTTCTTCCAGCAAATCCGGGCTGTCGCGGAAGGCCGGCATGCGCTTCCAGTCGCCGAGGATGACGGACAGCGTCGCCAGCGGCGTGCCCAGTTCGTGGGCGGCGCCGGAAGCAAGCAGGCCCATACGCACGATGTGGTCTTCCTCGGCGGCGCGCTGGCGCAGGTCGGCCAGCTGCGCCGCCTTGGCGCGCAAGGTGGCGCTGATGCGGGTGATGAAGATCACCAGCAGCGCCGCATTGATCGCAAAGCACAGCAGCATGCCCTGAACGTACAGGCTGGCGATGCCGCGCGCATGGTCGAACGGCAGCGCCAGCGGCTGCGCGAACACGGCCAGCAAGGCCAGGCAAACCAGGGTGATGGCGACGATGGTCCAGGTCGACCAGGCTTCCAGCAGCACGGCCGAGATGATAATTTGCAGCAGGTAGAGGAAGGCGAATGGGTTGGTGGTGCCGCCGGACAGGTAGAGCTGGACCGTGAGGGTGGCGACGTCGACCAGCAGCGCCATGAACAGTTCGCTGTTGGCGACCGGGCGCCGTTCGTGCCAGCGCAGGTGGCTGGCGATGTTGAATGCGATCAGGCAGGCCAGCACCTGCAGCATGTGCACCAGCGGCAGGTTGATGTCGAAGATGAGGATCGCCGCGGCGATCGTGGTGACCTGGCCGATGACGGCGATCCAGCGCAGCTCGATCAGCTGCAGCATGTTCTTGTGGCCGGCCGCGTATTCGACGGTGGCCTCGAGCGCCGAAGCCATCGACGGTGTTATTTTTGTGAGTAGATCAAGCTTTACTGCCATCGTTCCTGCCGGTTTCCCTGTTCGAACCCGAGCGTGCGACATACCACCACGCGCCGAGCACCATCAAAGCAAGAGCATACCAAGTGATCGCATACACGAGGTGATTGTTTTGAAAGGAAATGACAGTCAGGCCGCCGACCGGGTGTTCAGGGGCGCCGGCGGGATCCTGCCCGCGCCGCGCATCGACGAAATAAGGTGCGACATTGGATAAACCGCGCGCGGCGGCGATGCCGGCGACGTCGCGCGAGAACCAGCGGTTGCCGGCCGGATCGTTGTCGCGCAGGAAGCCGCCGCCTGGTTCGGCGATGCGCAGCAAGGCGGTGAAGCTGTGCGGGGCATCCTCGACAGCGGCGCAGGGATTGCCGTCGGCGCGCCGCGCCGGATAGCGCCCGCGCGCATCGGCGGCCGGGATGAAACCGCGGTTGACGAGGACGATGCTGCCGTCAGGCGTGCATAGCGGCGTGACCAGCCAGTAGCCGGCGCCTAGTTCGGACACGGCTTGCACCGGCGTGGAAAATTCGTAGAGGAAGTGTCCGGCCAGGCGTACGTGCCGGTATTCGTCGGATTCTTTGGAGATTGAAGACCAGCGCGCCGCGGGAGGCGGCGCCACCGGATCTGCGCTGACGCGCGATTCGACACGTTCGATCAGGGCCAGTTTCCATTGCAGGCGTTGCACCTGCCAGGTCCCCAGCCCCGCGAACAGCACGATCAGGAGCAAGCCGATGATCGCCAGGACGATGCGTACCACACTGCGTGGCCGCTTCACACCGGAATCAAGCGCATGCGCCGGATCGTGCCGGTCCATCATTGCATGTCGTGGGGGCCGTGGCCGGTCATGCCGGCTGCGTCGCCCATGCCAGGCATCATGTTGGCGTTCATGTGGTACATGACCCAGATCGAACCGGCCAGGATGATACCCAGCAGGACGATGGTGAGGATCAGCGCCATCATATTCCAGCCGCCCTCGGACTTCGAGTTCATGTGCAGGAAATAGATCATGTGGACGACAACCTGCACGCCGGCGAAGCCCATGATGACGAAGCGCGTCATCTCCGGTTCGATCACGTTGCCCATGACCAGCCAGAACGGGATCACCGTCAGGATCACGGCCAGCACGAAGCCGATCGTGTAATCCTTCAGGCTGTAATGCACGCCCGGCTCGTCGCCATGGCTGTGGCCATGGAGCGCATCGTGGGCGTGATGGGCGTCGTGGCCGTGGTTGTGGTGGCCGTTGCTCATGGCAGCACTCCCATCAGGTAAACAAAGGTGAAGACGAAGACCCAGACCACGTCCAGGAAGTGCCAGAACATCGACAGGCAAGCCATGCGGCGCAGGTTCTCGACCGACAGACCGTGCTTTGCCAGCTGGAACATCAGCGTGACCAGCCAGACGATACCGAACAGCACGTGCAGGCCGTGGGTGCCGACCAGCGAGAAGAACGCGGTCAGGAAGGCGCTGCGCGACGGGCCGGCGCCTTCATGGATCAGGTGGTAGAACTCGTACAGTTCCAGCGCCAGGAAGCAGGCGCCGAGGACACCGGTGATGGCCAGCCAGAGCTGGGCCTTGCCCAGATTCTTGGCCTGCGCCGAGATCATCGCGAAGCCGAAGGTGATCGACGACACCAGCAGGAAGGCCGTGTTGATGGCCACCAGCTTGAGGTCGAACAGTTCGGCGCCGGACGGACCGCCGGCGTAGTTGCGACCGAGGACAGCCCAGGTCGCGAACAGGCTGGCGAAGATCAGGCAGTCGCTCATCAGGTAAATCCAGAAACCCAGCATGGTGCCGTGTTCCGGATGATGCTCGCGCACGTGGTAGCGCGAGCCGGCGTCGGCCCCGGGGGCGCCGGGGTGAGCGTTCAGGGTTGCGTTAATTTCAGACATGGGCTTCCAGCAATTTAGTGCGTGCGTTCTCGGTACGGGTCACTTCTTCCGCCGGGATGTAATAGTCACGCTTGTAGTTGAACGTATGGACGATGACGGCAACGATCGTCGCCACGAAGGCGAGTCCCGTCAGCAGCCACATGTGCCAGATGATCGCGAAACCGACCACCATCGACAGCGCCGAGACCACGAATCCAGCCCAGGTGTTCTTCGGCATGTGGATCGCGACGTAGTCCTTCAGCGGACGGGTCCAGCCATTCTTCTTCATGTCGGCGAAGGTGTCGTTGTCGTACACGACCGGCGTGAACGCGAAGTTGTAGTCGGGCGGTGGCGACGAGGTCGCCCACTCCAGCGTACGGCCATCCCATGGGTCGCCGGTGACGTCGACGTTCTTCTTGCGGTCGCGCCAGGAAACGAAGATCTGCATCAGGAGGGCCGCGATACCGCCGGCGATCATCAGGGTGCCGATGAACGAGATCACGAACAGCCACTGCATTTCAGGGTCTTCGAAGTGGCTCGAACGACGGGTCACGCCCATGAAGCCCAAGATGTAGCCCGGCAGGAAGGCGACCCAGAAACCGATCGACCACAGCCAGAACGAGATCACGCCCCAGAACTTGTTCAGCTTGAAGCCGAACATCTTCGGGAACCAGTAGTTGAAGCCCGCAAACAGACCGAACAGCACGCCGCCGATAATGACGTTGTGGAAGTGGGCGATCAGGAACAGCGAGTTGTGCAGCACGAAGTCGGCCGCGGGAATCGCCAGCATCACGCCGGTCATGCCGCCGATGGTGAAGGTCAGCATGAACGAGACGGTCCACATCATCGGTAGTTCGAAGCGGATACGGCCGCGGTACATCGTGAACAGCCAGTTGAAGATCTTGGCCCCGGTCGGGATCGAGATGATCATCGTGGTAATGCCGAAGAACGCGTTGACGCTCGCACCCGAACCCATGGTGAAGAAGTGGTGCAGCCAGACCAGGTACGACAACACCATGATCACGACGGTCGCATACACCATCGAGGTATAGCCGAACAGACGCTTGTTGCAGAAGGTCGAGACGACTTCCGAGAAGATGCCGAAGGCCGGCAGGATCAGGATGTACACCTCGGGGTGGCCCCAGATCCAGATCAGGTTCACGTACAGCATGGCGTTGCCGCCCTTGTCGTTCGTGAAGAAGTTGGTGTCGAACAGGCGGTCCATGCCCAGCATCGCCAGGGTGGCGGTCAGGATCGGGAACGACATGACGATCAGGATGTTGGTGCAGAGCGAGGTCCAGGTGAAGACAGGCATCTTCATCAGGTCCATGCCCGGCGCGCGCATCTTGACGATGGTGACGATCAGGTTGACCCCTGACAGCAATGTACCGACACCCGCAATCTGCAACGACCATATGTAATAGTCGACGCCGACACCCGGACTGGCCAGGATGCCCGACAGCGGCGGGAAGGCCAGCCACCCGGTACGTGCGAATTCACCGACGAACAGCGAGGCCATGACCAGCACGGCGCCCATGGTCGTCATCCAGAACGAGAAGTTGTTCAGGAACGGGAAGGCCACGTCGCGCGCGCCGATCTGCAGCGGCACGACATAGTTCATTAAACCCGTTACGAATGGCATCGCCACGAAGAAGATCATGATCACGCCGTGGGCGGTGAAGACCTGGTCGTAGTGGTGCGGCGGCAGGAAGCCGGCATTCTCGCCGAACGAGATCGCCTGCTGGGCGCGCATCATGAGTGCGTCGGCGAAGCCGCGCAGGAACATCACGAGGCCCAGGATCATGTACATGATGCCGATTTTCTTGTGGTCGATACTGGTGATCCAGTCGCGCCACAGGGTGCCCCACAGGCGGAAGTAGGAGATCAGGCCGATAAGGGCCGCACCGCCGACAAGCACGCCTGCGAAGGTAGCGAGCAGGATCGGCTCGTGGAACGGAATCGCGTCCCAGCTGAGCCGTCCGAAGATAAGCTTCGTCAAGTCAAATGAGTCTTGCATGGTTACTTCTTCACAGAATTAGTAGGGGTTTCGCATACTTCGGTCGTGGCATCGGCGACCTGGCGCTTGCCGTCTTGCGGCAACTGCTTGAGGGCGATGTCGTTACGCACGCGCTTGGCGTCCATGGCCATCTGGTGGTTCATGCAGACGGCGCCTTCGGCCACGCAGCGGTTCACGACCGTCATGAACAGGTTTGGCTGGACGGTGCCGTAATGGCGCACCGGCTCTTTTTCCGACGGCTTTTCGAGGGTCAGGTAGTCGTTGCGGCCGAGCGTGTTGCCGCTGGCCTTGACCTTGCCGACCCAGGCGTCGAAATCGGCCTGGCTGGTGCCGCGGTAGGCGAACTTCATGTGCGAGAAACCGTCGCCGCTGAAGTTCGACGACTGGCCCTTGAAGTCGCCGGCCTTGTTCAGCACCGCGTTCAGGGTCGTCTCCATGCCCGGCATCGTGTAGATCATGCCGGCCAGGGTCGGGATGTAGAACGCATTCATCACGGTCGACGAGGTCAGCTTGAAGCGGATCGGGGTGTCGATCGGGGTGACCAGTTCGTTCACCGTCGCGATGCCCTGCTCCGGATAGATGAACAGCCACTTCCAGTCGAGCGAGACGACCTGCACTTCGAGGACCTTGGTGCCGGCCGCGATCGGACGGTGCTGGTCGATGCGGTCGAGGGGACGATACGGGTCGAGCTTGTGGGTGCTGATCCAGGTGATCAGGCCCAGCGCGATGATGATCAGCAGGGGCGCGCCCCAGATGACCAGTTCGAGCTTGGTCGAGTGATCCCAGTCCGGCTCGTACCGGGCGTTGGCGCCCTTGCGGTACTTCCAGGCGAAGAACACGGTCAGGACCATGACCGGCACGATGATGATTAACATTAACAGGACCGAGACCGTAACCAGGTCGGCCTGCTGCTTGGCGATATCACCGGAGGGGTTCATTACCACCGTGTTGCAGCCGGACAGCACCGCAAGCAGGAGTAACGACAGTCCGGGTCGGACAATTTTAGGAATCATGCTAGGTATCTAACGTTACATGGGAATGAGAACATGCTACTGTAATGCCATCGGCCTTCGTTGCACATTGGACGTTTTGTCCCACCCTTGCCCAGGCCAGGGGACTACCTTGAAGGCTGCGCACTTACCTGGAGACTAAGAATATGGCTAGCACGAATTCCTACGGCGGCGCAGGAGCCGCTCCCGTTACCGCCCCGCATAGCGGGGCCCGCAACATCAATGCCCGGGACGACCACATCTCCCCGAGCGAAATTGCCGTTGGCGTTGTCATTGGGCGCGCCTCCGAATATTTCGACTTCTTTGTCTACGCAATCGCCTCGGTGCTGGTCTTCCCCGCGATCTTTTTCCCGTGGGCGGACCGGCTGGAAGGCACACTCTACTCGTTTGTCATTTTTTCGTTCGCATTCATCGCGCGCCCGATCGGCACGATCGTCTTCATGAAGATCCAGGAACGCTTCTCCCGGGAAGTCAAGCTGACCATTGCCCTGTTCCTGCTCGGCACCGCCACCGTCGTGATCGCCTTCCTGCCCACCTATGACCGGATCGGCACCGCCGCGATCGTCCTGCTGGCCCTGATGCGCATCGCCCAGGGCGTGGCGCAAGGCGGTTCCTGGGATGGCCTGCCGTCGCTGCTGGCCCTGAACGCGCCCGAGCACAAGCGCGGATGGTATGCGATGCTCGGGCAATTGAGCGCACCGTTAGGATTCCTGATCGCCGCCGGCCTGTTTGCCTACCTGCTGGACAACGTGTCGACCGACGACTTCCTGGTCTGGGGCTGGCGCTTCCCGTTCTTCGTCGCTTTTGCGATCAACGTCGTCGCCCTGTTCGCGCGCCTGCGCCTGGTCTCGACCACCGAATATTCGCGCCTGCTCGACGCCCATGAACTCGACCCGGCGCCGGTCGGCGAACTGGCAAGCAAGCAAGGCGCCAACATCGTCATCGGCGCCCTCGCCGCCCTGGCTAGCTACGCCCTGTTCCACCTGGTGACCGTGTTCCCGCTGTCGTGGATGCAGCTCTACGACACCCGTCCGATCAGCGGCTTCCTGTACGTGCAGATGTGGGGCGCCGCCGTCGCCGCAGTCTGCATCCTGATTTCCGGCCTGGTGGCCGACAAGGTCGGCCGCCGCACCACGCTCGGCACCCTGGCCGCCCTGATCGCGATCTTCTCGGCCTTCGTGCCGATGCTGATCGACGGCGGCGAAGCTGGCCAGAACGCCTTCATCCTGATCGGCTTCGCCCTGCTCGGCCTGTCCTACGGCCAAGCCGCCGGCGCCGTGACCTCGAACTTCGAATCGCGCTTCCGCTACACCGGCGCGGCCCTGACGAGCGACCTGGCATGGCTGGTCGGCGCCGCCTTCGCCCCGCTGGTCGCGCTCGGCCTGTCGGCCAACTTCGGCCTCGGCTACGTCAGCCTCTACCTGCTGTCGGGCGCGGTCGGCTCGCTGGCGGCACTGAGCCTGAACCGCAAGCTGGAAATTCGCGACTGATGATGTCTTGATTGCGCCGCCCTCTTCGGCGGCGCAGCCTGCATTCCCACGATCCGGCCAGGCCCCGCGCCTGGCCGGATTTTTCTTTTGTGGCGGCGGTCCAAGCCGAATTGGACGGAGGCTGCGAAGGAGGCTGATATGGTGCGCGAATATCCCGTCGAGATTGCTGCGGATGGGGTCACAGCTGGCACAGCGCTGGCCGGCGTGCTGGCACTGCCGCCCGACCCGATCGGCGTCGTCCTGTTCGCGCACGGCAGCGGCAGCAGCCGCCACAGTCCGCGCAACCAGGCCGTCGCGGCCGCGCTGCGCGAGGCCGGCGTCGCCACCCTGCTGCTCGACCTGCTCACGCCCGCCGAGGACGCGCTCTACCGCAACCGCTTCGACATCGACGTGCTGGCCGCGCGCCTGCACGCCGCCGCGCGCTGGCTCGGCACCGAACCCCTGAGCGCACCCCTGCCCCTGGGCCTGTTCGGCGCCAGCACCGGCGCGGCGGCGGCCCTGCGCGTGGCCGCCGACAGCGGCAGCGGCATTGCAGCCGTCGTTTCGCGCGGCGGCCGGCCAGACCTCGCCGGCACGGCCTTGGCGCAAGTGCTGGCGCCAACGCTGCTGATCGTGGGAGGGGCGGATACCGAGGTGCTGGAGCTCAACCGCCGGGCATTCGCGAGCCTGCAGTGTGAAAAAGCGCTGGAAGTGGTACCGGGGGCGGGCCACCTGTTCGAGGAAGCGGGGGCGCTGGAACAGGTGGCGGAGATGGCCTCGGACTGGTTCGTGCGGCATTGTGGCCCGTAGCCGCGCCCGGCTCAGGCCTGCTCGGCCTTTTTCATGACGGGCCAGTGGCTGAGTGCAAAGATCCAGATGAAGACGATGTTCAGGAACGGAACCCAGGTCAGCAGCGCCAGTGGACCGGCATAGCCGGCTTTCTTGACGATGAGCCAGGCCGGGACGATGGACGTTGCAAGAACGAAGAGCACGATGATCCAGTGCCAGATGCTGAAGGAGCCCATGAGAATGAATGAGAAAGACGGCAGCGATGCGTGCCGAGTCGCTCGTCCATTCTAGCGAGTTTGCCTGCCAGAAATCTCTCGAATTGTTGCGTTCCTGATCCCATGACGCTCGCCCGGAACGCCTGCGTAGGGTGGGCACTCTGAACTGCCCACCCTACATGCCTGTCTCGGCTTACGCCAGCGCCGTATCCAGCACCGTCATCAGGATGAATCCGAATATGAGCGCGATCGTCGCCGAGGTCCCGTTGCCGTTCTCGCGCATCTCGGGAATGACGTCGTTGACGATCACGAACAGCATGGCGCCACCGGCCGCGGCCAGGGCGAACGGCAGCAGGCCGCCGGAGATGCCGATCAGCGCGACGCCGAACGCGGCGGCGATCGGTTCGATCAGGCCGGACAAGGCACCCAGCCCGACCGAGGTCAGGCGGCTATAGCCGACCGTGCGCAAGGCCAGCGCCACCACCAGCCCTTCGGGCACGTCCTGGATCGAAATGCCGGTCGTGAGGGTATGGGCTTTTTCGACGTCGATGCCGGCGTAGGCCACGCCGATCGCCATGCCTTCGGGCAGGTTGTGCAGCGCTACCGCGGTGACGAACAGCCAGGCGCGGCGCAGCGAGTTGCCGTGCACGTCGCTGACCAGCACCTGGGCCGGCGCCGTCGCGCGGCTCATCAGGAGGATGGCGCCGGCGCCGGCCATGATGCCGGCCCCGGCCAGCAGGCTCGCTTCCCATGGCCCGGCGCCCGAGGAACGGGCGGCGGCCAGCGCCGGAATCACCAGCGAAAACGCGGTCGCGCCCAGCATCACGCCGGCGCCGAAGCCGAGGAAACCGTCATAAGTGCGTTTCGAGAAATTCTGTGAAAACAGGACCGGCAAAGTGCCCAGCGCCGTGGCCGCGGCCGCGGTGGCGCCGCCCAGCAAGGCGTAATGCATCTTCGGATTTGCATTGATGAGCTGCTCGACCAGGCTGCCGAGCAATAACAGGCAACCCGCCGAACAAATCAGCAGGCCAATGACGCGGCGCACCGTCAGCGCGCGCATAAGCGCGCCGGTCCAGCGCAATTTCTGTGTTCTGGATTCCATCCACGATCCCTTCTGTCCGCCGAAACGGAACTACCCTGCAAGTTTATTACTTAGCAGGGTAGCAAAAACAGCGATGGCAAGGGCGCGCGCATGGCGAGACCGGAAACGACGCAGCCCATTGCCCGCGCGCGCCGCCCTTACATTACGGCTTGCTCACTGCCGACGCGCCTTTTGGCGTCGCCGGATCGAGGCCGAGCTCGGCGCCGGTCTGCGGATCCTTGGAAGGATCGGACAGGGTGCGCGCCTGCATCTGCTTGAGCACTTCGATGTCGTCGGCCGGCAGCTTGACTTCGGCTTCGCCGGAGCCGCCATCGACTGCCATCTGCTTCTCGCGGTCGGTGACGAAGTCCCAGCCCGGACCCTGGTTCCACGGGCCGCGCATTTCGCCTGGACCCTGGGACATGTTGAAGTAGACGCTGGAGAAGCGTGGGTCGACCGGCATTTTGCCTGCCGGGAAATTCGACTCCATCGAATACAGGGCTTTTTCGAAGGACTTCTGGTGCGCCACTTCACGCGTCATCAGGAAGCCCAGCGCTTCTTTCACGCCCGGGTCGTCGGTCAGCGCGATCAGGCGCTCGTAGACGATCTTGGCGCGCGCTTCGGCGGCGATGTTCGAACGCAGGTCGGCCGTCGGCTCGGTGATCGAGTCGATATAGGCCGCCGTCCAGGGCACGCCGGCCGAGTTGGTCAGCGGTGCGCCGGCGCCGTACAGCACCTGGGTGATGTGGGAGTCGTTGCCGGCGCCGGTGATCTTGCGGTACATCTCGGCTTCGGTGTCGACCGCTTCGGCCAACTGGCCCTTGGCGCCCTTGTTCAACATGGCGACGATGTGGCCGATCACCTCGAGGTGGCTGAGTTCCTCGGTGGAGATGTCGTACAGCATGTCCTTGCGGCCTGGATCGTCTTCGGCAACAGCTTGGGTAAAGTAACGCATGGCCGCAGCCAGCTCGCCCTGTGGCCCGCCGAACTGCTCGAGCATCAGGTTGGCCAGGCCGGGGTTCGGTCCCGCGACGCGGACCGTGTATTGCAGGCGTTTGTTATGTGCAAACATTCCGACTCCTCCGATAGATGAAAACTAAGCGTCCACGCGACAGCGTGCGACGCCATCTCAAAACGGCTGCACGGCTTTGCGCCGTCAGTCGAACGTGGACTCATCATCGCAGCCAGGCGTTATCAAGTAATCAGCACTCTCGCCGTGTTCATGTAGGACAAGGGTGACAAACTATTAAAGAATTCTCATAGGAATGACTGGCTTGGATCTCCACCAGGAAAAACTACTGTCGGTTACGAAATAACCCGGGTGCATTGAGTCAGCCAAGTCAAACCGGCGCCTTACCCCGCCAGAACGTTGCACACTATATAAGCGCATTTCATATCGCTGAGGACGCGCCCTTGGCCGACAAAACGCTGCTCTACGGTCCTACGCCGTGCGCACATTGGCCAAATTAGCATCTTAATTATTAGTCAACCCGGAGGGACACCAACATGTTTTCGCTGAACCAATTGAGCCCGACCATCACCGACATGATCCGCTTCGATCACTCGCACGTGATGGTGACGTTCCACCAGTACACCAAGGACAAGTCGCCAAGCGTCAAGAAAGCGCTGGCCGACACCATCTGCACGGCGCTCGAGATCCACGCCACGCTGGAAGAGGAAGTCTTTTATCCGGTGATGCGCCAGCTCGACAAGGGCGAACCGTTCATCCACAAGGCCGAGCCCGAGCATAACGACATGCGCCGCCTGATCGCCGAGCTGCGCCGCACCAGCGCCTCCGATCCACGTCACGACAAGATCCTGCTGGAACTGATGCGCGACGTGATCCACCACGTGGCCGACGAGGAAACGACGCTGTTGCCGCAGGCGGAAACGCTGATGAGCAAGGCACGCCTGGCCGAACTCGGTTCGCAGATGACCAAACGCCGCATGGAATTGATCGCGCCGAAAGCCGGCAAGCTGGCCAAGAGCCACGCCGTCGGTTTCTCGGGCAGCACGACGGCGGTGGTGGTCGGCGTCGCCAGCGCCCTGTTCGCGCTGACCAAGCTGGTCAAGAAGCCGGGCGGCGAGCCTGCGAACTCCGGGACCTGGGCGAACGCGAATTCGACGCCGCACGGGAGCTGAAGGAAGCGGACTTACCTCGACGTTTCAACCATCCGAAACGCCGCGTTAACGTAGGGAGGACCGGGCGGCGAACCGCTCCGTCCACGCGGTAGTGCGCGCGAGGATCGAAACCTGTCCGACAGATCGCCAGCCAACGCGGGCCGGATCGGTCGCGTCATCGCCAACTGTCATACCGCGTGGGCACAAGTGCCTCTCGTGGCCCGGCCCACCCTACGAGGATGTGAAAAAATCGCCATGGCTGCGTTGCCTCGTCTCGCCGTACACTCGTACTGTCTTCGACTCGGCGCCTTGCCCTGACGTTTTTTTCACATCCTCTACGAGGCGCTGGTCATTCCGGCGCCTCGGTTTTATTTACGCTACCTCGGCCGTCTGCCCGATCGCCCCGCGCTTGACCTGGTCACGCTCGATCGATTCGAACAGCGCCTTGAAATTCCCTTCGCCGAAGCCGTCGTCGCCCTTGCGCTGGATAAATTCGAAGAAGACCGGCCCCAGCTGCGCTTCGCCGAAGATCTGCAGCAGCAGGCGCGGCTTGCCGTCGACCACGTTCCCGTCCAGCAGCAAACCACGCGCCTGCAGTTCGGTCGCGCTCTCGCCGTGGCCGGGGATGCGGCCGTCGAGCATCTCGTAATAGGTTTCCGGCGGTGCGCTCATTAGCGGCACGCCGGCGTTGCGCAGGGCGTCGACGGTGGTGATCAGGTCGTCGGTGAGCAAGGCGATGTGCTGGATACCTTCGCCATTGAACTGCATCAGGAATTCCTCGATCTGGCCGCCGCCGGCCTTGCCCTCTTCGTTCAGCGGAATCCGGATCTTGCCGTCCGGCGCGGTCATCGCCTTCGAGGTCAGGCCGGTGTACTCGCCCTTGATGTCGAAGTAACGGATTTCACGGAAATTGAACAGTTTTTCGTAGAAGCCGGCCCAGAAGGCCATGCGCCCGCGATAGACGTTGTGGGTCAGGTGGTCGATGATCTTCAAGCCATGGCCGGCGGGGCGGCGCTCGACGCCGTCGATGAACTCGAAATCGATGTCATAGATCGACTTGCCGTCTTCGAAACGGTCGATCAGGTACAGCGGCGCGCCACCGATACCCTTGATCGCCGGCAGGCGCAACTCCATCGGGCCGGTCGGGATGTCGACCGCCTGCGCGCCCAGTTCCAGCGCGCGCTTGTAGGCGGCGTGCGAATCCTTGACGCGGAAGGCCATGCCGCAGGCCGAAGGGCCGTGCTCGGCGGCGAAATAGGCCGCGTAGCTCTTCGGCTCGTTGTTGACGATGAAGTTGATCTCGCCCTGGCGATACAGCACGACGTCCTTCGAGCGGTGCACCGCGACCTTGGTAAAGCCCAGCTTCTCGAAGATCGGCTCGAGCACGCCCGGCGTCGGCGACGCGAACTCGACAAATTCAAAGCCCATCAGGCCCATTGGATTCTCAAACAGGTCAGCCATCTTGTTTTCCTTGTCTTTCTTGTGATGCAGTGATCTCCTCCAACCGGCACGCGCCTCGTGAGCGGCGCCGGGCGGAACCGTGCGGCCGGCGCGCGTCTCGCTGCGGCGCCTGGCCCGAACATGCGCAGCCGCCCCTGCCTGGGCGGCGCGGCTGTGCAACGAGCGGAATGATACGCCAGTTGCGCGCCAGTTTCAGGCAATGATGTCGAATCGGCATGCCCATATGGCATGGATCGCCGGGAATCTGCCTCGGCCGACGCGGGCTAACGCCGCGCCGTATGCTGGCGCGGCCGTTCTCCGGCACGCTCCGCCAGCAGCGTGCGGATATCGTTGATCAGCACCGCCGGGTGGAGGAAGGAGGTCGAATAGATTTCGCGCACCGTGCCGGAGGCGTCGAGCAGGTACACCTTCAGCATGTGGCTGAGCACCGGTGCGCGCTGGCCCGGCGGCTTGACCGCGGCCACCGAGACATCCTGGCCGAAACCGTCGAGCAGCGGCGCCAGGTCACGGCCGCCGCGCGTGGTCAGGAAACGCCAGTCGAGGCCGCCCCTGGCGCGGGCCTCGGCGCCGCCATAGCTGCGCATCGCCAGCGGCGTGTCGAATTCCGGATCGAAGCTCATGCTGACGAAGCGCACCTTGCCGTGCAAGGCGGGCGTGCCCTCGACCGTGCGCTTCAGGCTGTGCAGGGTGGCGTAGGCCAGCGGACAGCCCTTGGCGTCGGTGCAATAGGTGTAAATGAAGGAGAACAGCGTGACCTTGCCGGTCGTGAACTCCGACAGGCGGTGCACGCTGCCGTCGCTGTCCAGCACGATGCCGTCGGGCGCGCGCATGATGCGCTCGAGCCGGTAGCTGCCCGGCGCGGGCGGCACGAAACCGAGCGCCGGAACCGCCGTTGGCCCGGAAATGTCGAGCGCAGCTGCGCCGGCCGCAGCGCCGCTCGCGCAGATGGCCAGCGCCAGGGAGGCGGCGCGCAGCATGTCTCTCACCGCCCTGCCAGCCGTCCTGACTCGGTACCATGCACAGGGCCGTAGGCAGCCTGCTGCCCGCTGCGGGCGCCGAATTTCATGTGGTGCGGCCGGCCCAGCTTGAGCTTGTAAAAGTCGACTTTCCATTGTTCGTTCAGCGCCTTGCCATCCCAGGCAAACAGCTTGACGAACTGCTCGTTGTCCGCCCCGGCCTTGTCCCAGTTGGCCAGCAGCGACGAACTGACGTAGAGCCGCTTGCCGTCCCAGCTTTGCGACAGCATGTTGACCTGGGACCCGGTTTTTTTCGCATAGGTCTGGCGCGGCGCTTCCGGGTTGCTGATGTCGAAATAACGGGTGGTGCCGTCCATGAAGGTATTCACCCAGAGACCCTTGCCGTCGGCGCGCATCGAAATGTCGACCGGCAGTGGCGTCTTGGCCGGGTCGCCGATGGTGGCGACGTCGCGCGCCTGCCACTGGCCCTTGGCGTCCTTTTTCACCAGCCACAGCTTCGAGGTGAGCGCGGTTGCGGTGATCGCCCAGTCGTCGCCGCCGGCGAGCGACCAGCGGATTTCCAGCGGCGCACCCGGCACGCTCAACACCTGTTCCGGCTGCATCGATTTCAGGTTCCACATCACCATCGTATTGCCGAACTGCTTCATCGCGCCCGCGTCCTTGACCAGGCTGCCCAGCGGGGTCATGTAGTTCTTCTTGCCGGTGAAACTGGAACTGAGCATCGCGTTGCGGGCCGGATTGATGGCCAGGTCGTAGCCATAGCCGTCGCCGCCCTTCAATGCGGAACCAGTCGGCATGGCGTATTTTCGGATGAACTCGCCCTTGTTGTTGTACAGGGCCATGCCGGTGGCGCCGCCGCCATCCCTGGCATTCGACAGTGCTCCGATCAGCATCCGGCCCGGCATCGCGTAAAAGGTGTGCGGGCCGACCAGGCCGGTGCGCTTTTCGAAGTCGGCAATCGTATTGACCAGGCGCGGCTTGGCGGGATCGGTATGGATGTCGAAAATGTAGATCTTGCTGTCGTCGAGTCCGCCGGCCCAGAGGAAGCGGCGGTCGTCGGTGAAACCGGCATGGTGGGCCTCGCCGCGCCCGCCCACCGAGACCTGGGTCAGCACCTGGCCGAACTTCGGCGACTTGGGGTTGGCGTCGAGCGTGACCAGCTTGTCGGAGCCGTCGCCCATGCCCTGCACGCCCAGCGTCCATACGTACAGGTAATCTTCCTGCCCCTTGATCAGGCTCGACATATAGGGGGAATTGCAGGTTTCGTCGGCACTGGCGAGCCCGCCGAGGCCAAGCACGATGGCGGCGGCGGTCGCCGCGCGTGCAAATTGATGTGGTCGCATGTTGAACTCCTGTCGGAAGCCATTTGGTTCGACGCGCGGGCAAGCTTGCCAGGCGCGCCGGCAGCAACAGGACAAGCATACGCCTGCCAGTGCAAACGTTGGCAATCCTTGCCGCCTGCTGCCTATGCGCTACAGTCTCATGGCGTTTACGCAACAATTGCCTTCCACAGCGGCTCGTAGCAACGAGTCCGCATGGCCACTATTTACATTGTAAATAGACAAAATTCATCTATTCATGTCGTAAAACATGCGCGACTGACTTACAGTGCTGGATAAAGAACAAGCCCCCTTCACAGGAGACCCGCATGACCCAGCACATCGGTACCGAACTGCGCTACCAGTCCGGCTTCGGCAACGAATTCGCCACCGAAGCCCTGCCCGGCGCCCTGCCCGCGCACCGCAATTCGCCGCAGCGCGTGGCCTACGGCCTGTATGCCGAGCAGATCTCGGGCACGGCATTCACCGCCCCGCGCGGCCACAACCGCCGTTCCTGGCTGTACCGCATCCGCCCGGCGGCCATGCACGGCAATTTCACGCAAATCGACAGCGGGCGCATCGTCGGCAAGTTCGATCAGGGCGCGCCGCCGCCGAACCAGATGCGCTGGAGTCCGCTGCCGCTGCCTGATACGCCAACCGATTTCATCGATGGCTGGGTCACCATGGCCGGCAACGGCTCGGCCGAAAGCATGAGCGGCTGCGCGATCCACCTGTACGCCGCCAACCGCTCGATGACCGACCGCTTCTTTTATTCGGCCGACGGCGAACTGCTGGTCGTGCCGCAACAGGGGCGCCTGGAAATCGCCACCGAACTGGGTACGATCGAGCTGGAACCGCAGGAAATCGCCGTGATCCCGCGCGGCATCCGCTTCCAGGTGCGCCTGCCGGACGGCGCAGCACGCGGCTACATTTGCGAAAACTTCGGCGCCCTGCTGCGCCTGCCCGACCTGGGCCCGATCGGCTCGAACGGCCTGGCCAACCCGCGCGACTTCCTCACGCCAACGGCCCGTTACGAAGAGCGCGAGGGCGACTTCCAGCTGGTCGCCAAGTTCTGCGGCAACCTGTGGGCGGCGAGCATCCAGCACTCGCCGCTGGACGTGGTCGCCTGGCACGGCAATTACGCGCCCTATAAATACGACCTGCGCCATTTCAACACCATCGGCTCGATCAGCTACGACCACCCCGATCCGTCGATCTTCCTGGTGCTGCAGGCGCCGAGCGATTCGCCCGGCGTCGACACGCTCGACTTCGTCATCTTCCCGCCGCGCTGGCTGGTCGGCGAAGACACCTTCCGTCCGCCCTGGTTCCACCGCAACGTCGCCAGCGAATTCATGGGCCTGGTACATGGCGCCTACGACGCCAAGGCCGAAGGCTTCGTCCCCGGCGGCGCCAGCCTGCACAATTGCATGAGCGGCCACGGCCCCGACGCTGCCACCTTCGACAGGGCCAGCAACGCCGACACCAGCCAGCCGGGCAAGGTGCAGGACACCATGGCCTTCATGTTCGAGACCAAACACGTGCTGTGCCCGACCGCGCACGCGCTGGCGTCGCCGCAACTGCAAGGCGGCTACCAGGATTGCTGGGCCGGCATCCGCAAGCACTTCCGGCAGACGCCGTAAGGGACAGGCCATGGCACACCAGGCGATATTGACCTTCCAGACGCGCGGACGGGGCACGCAAGACATCACGCGCGCAGTGGCCGAGGTGGTTGCCGCCGCCGGCGTCGCCTGCGGCCTGGTGCAGGTGTTCGTCCAGCACACCAGCTGCTCGCTGACGATCACCGAGAACGCCGACCCCGACGTGCGGCGCGACCTCGAGACCGTCATGGGGCGCCTGGCGCCGGATGGCGATCCGGCTTACCGCCACAATGACGAGGGACCGGATGACATGGCGGCGCATGCGCGCAACGTGCTGACCGATACCGGCATTACCGTGCCCATCGGCGGCGGACGTATGTTGCTGGGAACCTGGCAGGGAATTTACCTGTGGGAGCACCGAACGGCGCCGCACCGGCGCACGGTGGTCGTTACCGTCCTCGGCTGACCGCCTCGCCTCTACTTGAAATATGGCGGGGCGTTGCGCGCCACCTGCTCCAGCTCGGCCGCAGTCAGCGGCAACTTGCGAAACGCCGCCCAGGCTTCCTTGGGACGCAGGTTCGCTCCCTGCGCCGCGTCGGTGCCGTACAGCACCCGGTCCAGGCCGATCTGGCGCAGGCGTTGCACCAGCAGCGCCGCCGCCTCGGGCGTGGTGTCGTCCTGCGCGATCGAGGCGACGTCGAACCACAGGTTGCGCGTGGCCGGCTGGCGCCGTTCCATCGCCGCGGCCAGGGTTGCCAGCACGGCGCGCGAAGGCGGGTCCTCGAAGCCGGGGCCGGTGCCGGCCAGGTGCGCCACCTGCACCGTCACGTGCGGCGCCGCCGGCAAGACCTTGTCGAGGAAGGCCTGCGCCTCGGCCGCGCCGTAGGGCCGCTTGTTGCGGATGCTGGCGCGCATGTGCACCAGGATTGCCATGCCGGCGCGGTCGGCCGCCGCGAACACCTCGGCCAGGCGCGCCACGTGCGCCGGCTGCTCGAGCTGCACGTCCGAATTCCCGAAGTGCAGCTTGATACCGTGCTTCAGGCCAGGGGTGCCGGCGCAGCGACGGATTTCGTCGAGCGCGTACTCCTTGAGTGGATTGACGCCGCAAAAGGCGATCAGGCGTTCGGGATACTGCGCCGCCTGCCCCGCCGTCCAGTCGTTTTCGCGGCGCACCTTCGCATATTCATCGTCGAGCTTGCGCTGCGGGCTGCCATACATATAGGCGGTCGAGAGCAGCACCGCCTTGCGGATGCCGGCGGCGTCGAGCAGCGCGATCACCTGCTTTGCCGGCAGCGGTTTGAGGCCGGCGTCGGGACCGAGCAGCGTGATGATGTCGTCGCTGAAGACGTGCTGGTGGTAGTCGATGGCGGGGGTGGACTGGGCGTGCGCGCCTGCGTTGACGAGCAAGCTGGCGGCCAGGACGGCATAACGCATTTGCTTGATCATCGTTGCTCCTTATATTTGCATATAGCTGACGGACAGGTAACGAATACAACCAGGATGGGCTGGATTGTCGCTGCGGCTGATTGTCGTCTATCATGATCACTTATTTCGAAGTTAGCAACAGATCAGCGCCGGCTCGGCAGATCATCACCGGGATTCACTGTCCAACCATGTTCAACGCATCCAGCAGACCTCATTCAAGCGGCGTATGTGCCGCTTTCCGGAGTAAAACCGTCACGGAGAGGATGAAGCCATGAGGATCGAGCAAATACGGCTGACGAATTACCGTGGTCATGAAGACTTGACGCTCGATTTTGAGCAGAGGTTTAATGTTATCGTCGGATCGAACGGAAGTGGCAAGACATCGGTATTAAACAGTCTGTGTGATGCGCTTTCTGCTTTGCTGATTAATACTCCGTCGAGCTCTGGATATCATCTAGTGTTTAGCGACCCTGATATCGCTAGGATAAAGGCCGAAACAGTCAATGGCCGCGTCCGGTTTGAACCACAGTATCCGGTCTGCGTAGCGGCTAGAGGCATAGTTTTAGGGACCGTGTGTAACTGGGCGATAAGTAAGTCAGCTCCGGATACCTATCCGGATTATTCAGGAGACTCTCCAAGTAATGTTCTCGCTAAGACGCTTAAGGGCTTAAATCCGAGTGATGATTCGGGAAATACAGTTACACTCCCATTGATTGCTTTTTACCGGGCGACTCGTCAATGGAATCAGCCGCAGCCAAACGAACTCAGCGCGGCCACGTCCCGTCACAGCCGGGCCGATGGTTACAGTCGCTGGTGGGATGCGTCCAACGATTCGTCTGCCCTACAAGGCTGGGTAATCGCCAAATGCCTGGAGCGCTTCCAGATATCGTCGGAAACCGGTATTGCTTTCGACGATATTAAGGACGACGAGCTGGCAATGGTCAATCGCGCATTGCAAGAAGCGGTTGAAGGCATAAAGGGACTGAAATACGACCTGAAACAGAAAAGCTTGCTGGTGGAATGGCAGGCCACTAACGAAGGCCCACGCGATTCGACCAGTTTCCAAAACCTGAGTCACGGGCAGCGCGCCGTCATCGGTCTCATCGCCGACATCGCACGCCGAATCTGCTTACTGAATCCGCAGCTCGGCCTGGAAGCGACAACGAAGACGAACGGCGTCGTGCTGATCGATGAACTCGACATGCACCTGCACCCGCGCTGGCAGCGTCTGCTGACGCAAGGACTCAAGCGGGCCTTCCCGGCGATTCAATTCATCGTCGCCAGCCATTCCCCGCAAGTATTGGGCGAACTGCACCCGGACGAGATTATCCTGCTGAGACCGCACGGAACGGTGCATCCCCAGGTCAGCTACGGCCTCGACTCGAGCCAGATTCTGGAAGAAATCATGGGCGCCGATGCGCGTACGGAGAGTGTCGATAAGAGACTCTCCGCCCTGTTCGAAGCACTTGAGCGCAACGAGATCGACGTTGCCCGGCGCGAGATCGAACTTCTCAAGTCGGACGCGCCCGGCATTCCGGAGCTTGCCGGAGCCGAGGCCTTGTTGCGGCGAAAAGAGGTGCTGGGTAGATGAAGCACGTCGCCAAACGGGCTTCCCCGGCGCCGTTCGAGGCGTGGAAATCCGCCGGGAACGCGTCCCGGGTGCCCTCCTATAGCAATTTGCAGAATCCGCAAAAGAAAATACTGCATCACGCTTTGCTCGATGAGCAGGCCCGCGTCTGCTGTTACTGCGGCCGAAGCATTTCGCTGGAAACCAGCCACATCGAGCATTTCAGGCTCCAGGAAAACTACCCGCACCTGGCGCTCGACTTTACAAATCTGCACGCTTCATGCATCCGCGAGACCAGGCCGGGGGCACCGCTTCATTGCGGCCACGCGAAAGGAAGCGGTTTCGACGAGGCCATGCATATCTCGGCCCTGGATCCGCAGTGCGAACGACGTTTCATGTATGCGCTCGACGGGGCGATCCTCGCATCGGATGGGGAGGATGCAGCGGCTGTTTACATGCGCGACCTGCTTCGGCTCGACATCGCGTTCGTGCAAACCCGGCGCCAGGCTGTGCTCGCCGCCGTCTTCGACACCGACTTTCTCGCATCCGCAACCGACGACGAGCTGCAACGGTTGGCCAGCGCGTTCCGTACACCCGATGCCAATAGCGCGCTTGAAGATTTCGGCCATGTTCTGGCCAGGTTTGCCGAGCAGTTGGCTGGCCGTCCGCTCTGAGGCAGACGATACCGACACATGACGACCTTGCATATCGACGACACCGCCCTGCAGCAGGTCCGCCGCTTCAACACTACACTGGCACGCCTGCCGCGCTTCAAGATGCGTAACCGCTTCACGCCGGTGCTCGGCCAGGCGTTGCTGCGCCTGTCCCAGCTCGGCGCCGACCGCAGGCTGGCGCGCCGCGGCATCCGGGTCGAACGGCATGTCGCCACCTGTGACGGCCTGCATGTGCCGCTGCGGGTGTTGCGTCCGGCCGGGACCGGCCCGGTCGGCGCCGTGGTGCTCGACATCCATGGCGGCGGCTGGGTGATCGGCAATGCGCGCATGGACGACCTGCACAACGCGGCGCTGGTCGAGGCTTGCCGGGTGGCGGTCGTGTCGGTCGACTACCGGCTGGTGCGGCCGCACCTCGCCGACCGCAGCCTGCAGGAGGCGATGGACGACTGCCTGGCCGCTGCGCGCTGGCTGCTCGGGGCCGGCCGGGCGGACTTCGACGGCCTGCCGGCGTTCATCCTGGGCGAATCGGCCGGCGCGCACCTGGCGGCCACGGTGCTGCTGCGGCTGAAAAGCACGCCGCAGCTGCTGGCGCGCATTGCCGGGGCGGTGCTGTACTACGGCGTCTACGACCTCGGCGGCAGCCCTAGCGTGCGCCAGGCCGGGCCGGCGACCCTGGTGCTCGACGGCCCCGGCATGGTCGATGCGCTGCGCATGCTCACGCCGGATTGCAACGACGAACAACGGCGGCAGGCGCCGCGCTCGCCCCTCTACGGCGACCTGGCCGGCATGCCGCCGGCGCTGATGTTTGCCGGCGCGCGCGATCCACTGCGCGACGACACGCTGCAGATGGCGGCGCGCTGGCGCGGGGTGGCCAATGCAGCTGCAGTCGAGCTGCACCTCCTGCCCGAGGCACCGCATGGCTTCCTCCACTTTCCGACGCCGCTGGCGACCAGCGTGCCGGCGCGCACGCATGCGTGGCTGGGCGAGCGTATCGCGGCGTGGAATGCGCGGACCGGACGCGTTCCGATGCCGGTCGGTGTAGCCGATCGTACCGGGAACGAATGCGCAGACATGTAGGGTGGGCGGCTCTGCCTCCTCAGTTGGGGGGCGCAGGCATGTGTGCCGCCCACCCTACGGTCTGGGCATTCTTTCCCGAAGCTACGCGGTTCGGCCGATGTGCATGGCAACAAGCCCGCAAGTCTCCAGTGCGAGGGCCGCTCGCAGGCTCGTGCGATGATGGCATTTAACTATCGAACCAGGCGCTGCAGGTCCCTCAGGTCCCACAAGCGGCGCCCCGGCACCGGCCCGGCCAGCCGCTGGAGAACTGCTTTTCCCTTATGCTGACCGACATCCTGATCATCCTCTTCCTGATCCTGCTCAACGGCGTATTCGCGATGTCGGAACTGGCGCTGGTCTCGGCCAAACGGATGCGGCTGGAGAAGTCCGCCATCGAGGGCAGCCGCGGCGCGCGTGCCGCACTCGACCTGGCTGACGAACCGAGCAACTTCCTCTCCACGGTCCAAGTCGGCATCACCCTGATCAGCATCTTCAACGGCGCCTTCGGCGAAGCCTCGCTGGTTGCGCACCTGAAGCCGGAGCTGGAACAGATCCCGCTGCTCGCGCCCTACGCCTACCAGGCGTCGCTCGGCCTGGTCGTGGTCTGCATCACCTTCGCCTCGATCATCCTCGGCGAACTGGTCCCGAAGCGCATCGCGATGGCCTATCCGGAAGCGATGGCGACGCTGATCGCGCCGCCGCTGCGCATGCTCTCGACCGTGATGTCGCCGTTCGTCAAGATCCTGGCCTTCGCCACCGAGGCGATCGTGCGCCTGCTCGGCATCGGCCGCCACAAGGAAGCGGCGCCGACCGAGGAAGACATCACCGGCATGATCAAGGAGAGCACCGACGCCGGCGTGTTCGAAAAGACCGAGTACGACATCGTCTCGCGCGCGCTGCGCCTGGACGACCAGCACCTGAAAGCGCTGATGACGCCGCGCGTCGACCTCGTGCTGGTCGACCTCGACATCCCGCGCGCAGACAACCTGGCGCGCATCGCCTGCAGTCCGTACAGCCGCATGCCGGTCTGCCGCGGCGACCGCTCGCGCATCATCGGCTTCGTGCATTGCCGCGACCTGCTGGCCCAAGCCGTGCGCGCGCGCACGATCGACGCCATCGACATCGAAGCGGCCGTGCAGGAGATCCTGTACGTGCCCGACTCGGTCAGCGCCATGGCCCTGCTCGAACTGTTCAAGAAGAACAAGGCCGAGATCGCGCTCATCGTCGACGAGTACGGCGACATCCAGGGCATGGTCACCCTCACCGACGTGATGAGCGCGCTGGTGGGCGACGTCTCGGTGATCGGCGAGGAAGGCGAGAACGACGCCGTGCAGCGCGACGACGGCAGCTGGCTGCTCGATGGCGGCGTGGCGCTTGAGCGCTTCCGCGACGTGATGGGTACCACCCTGCGCTTTCCGGGCGAGGAAGCCGGCGCCTACCACACGCTGGCCGGCTTCATGCTCTACCAGCTCGGCTACATCCCGAAGATCGCCGAAACCACGCACTGGGGCGACTACTGCTTCGAGGTGATGGACATGGACGGCAACCGCATCGACCAGCTGCTGGTGACCCACGTGCCGCCGGCGCCGCCGACTGAACATGAAGAGGATGGGGTCCGGGGCGACGCTTGATCTCGCATTAATATTGTTGAGCTAATCTCCCGCTCTACGGCGGATTCGCCGACAGGGTAACTCGACATGGATGCCATTAATTTTGGACCGCTGGTCCTGCCGCTGCGCGTGCTGGCGCCCCTCGCCGCGCTGCTGGGCGCGAACGGCGTCGCCTGGCTGTGGCAGCGGCGGCGCGGCGTCGATGCCTCCAACGCGCTGTGGCAGATGACGCTGTGGGGCTTCCTCGCCGCGCGCGCCGCCTTCGTGCTCAAGCACTGGGATACCTATGCCGCGGCGCCGCTGTCCATGCTCGACATCCGCGACGGCGGCTTCGTCGCCACGGCCGGCCTGCTGGCGGCCTGCGCGGTCGGGCTCGAGCAGCTACGGCGCCACCCGGGGTTGCGGCGTTCCCTTGTCACCTCGGCATTGGCCGGCCTGCTGGTCTGAGGCGGCGCCACGCTCGCCATCCATGCCGGCCAGCCGGCCAACGTTCCCCTGCCCGCCCTCACCCTGCAGCAGCTCGACGGCGGCGCGGTGGCGCTGGACGGGTTCAAGGGGCACCCGCTGGTCGTCAACCTGTGGGCGACCTGGTGCCCACCCTGCCGGAGAGAGATGCCGGCCTTGGTCGCGGCGCAGGTGGCCAACCCGGACGTCGCCTTTGTCTTCGTGAACACGGGCGAGGATGCCGCCACCGTCCAGCGCTATCTGAGCGACGCCGGCCTGGCGCCGCAGAATGTCCTGCTCGACCGGACGCGCGCGGCGGCACGGGCGATGGACGCTGTCGGCTATCCGACTACCCTGTTCTACGACCGCCATGGCATGCTGGCGGGACGCCACATGGGCGAGCTGTCGCGCGCGGCCGTGGACGAGCAGGTGGCGCGGCTGCGCGCCGCACACTGAAAGGCCGCACCTCGGGCCGCGCGCGCGGTCAAACAGCGAGGAGGCATTCATGACCATCGACTGGATCCATTTCACGCCCTGGACCGCGCTGTTTGGGGGCATGCTGATCGGCCTCGCCGCCGCGCTGCTGATCCTGTTCAACGGCCGCGTCGCCGGCATCAGCGGCATCCTTGGCGGGCTGCTGCCGCCCAGCCGCGGCGACGCCGCCTGGCGCGCACTGTTCCTGCTCGGCCTCATGCTCGCGCCGCTGGCCTGGTCGGCCGTGCGGCCGCTGCCGGTGCTGCACATCGAGGTCGGCCACGGCATGCTGGTCGCAGCCGGCCTGCTGGTCGGCATCGGCACCCGCTATGGTAGCGGCTGCACCAGCGGCCATGGCGTGTGCGGGATGGCGCGGCTGTCGCCGCGTTCGATCGTGGCCACCTGCGCGTTCGTCGCGGTCGGCTTCGTCACCGTGTACCTGATGCGCCATGCAGGCGGCTGAGGACATGTCATGGTTCTCGCCGCCGCCTTTGCCATCGGCCTGCTGTTCGGGATCGGCTTGATCCTGTCCGGACTCACCGATCCGGGCAAGGTGCTCGCCTTTCTCGACCTGGCCGGCGCCTGGGACCCGTCGCTGCTGTGCACGATGGGCGGCGCCACCGTGGTTGCCGCGATGGGCTTTCGCCTGGCGCGGTCGCGCCGCACGGCGCTGCTGGGAGCGCCAATGCGCCTGCCCGCGGGCGGCGCGATCGACCGCCGCCTGGCGCTGGGCAGCGTAATCTTTGGCGTCGGCTGGGGCCTGGCCGGCTTCTGCCCGGGGCCGGCGCTGGCCTCGCTTGGCACCGGACTGCTCGCACCGCTGTTGTTCGTGGCGGCGATGGTGGCGGGGATGGGGCTGTTCGCGCTGTTCGAGCGGATCGGGTCGCGCCGCGCGGCATGACGGTTCGTAGGGTGGGCGCCCTGTGCCCACGCGTGAAGCCAGCACCGTGTTGGCAGGGTCTTTCGTAAAACGAAGCCAACGCATTGCGACGTTTACGCGTCGGCCCGGGGGCGCCCACCCTACCGCATGCCGCAGCCACCGGCATACGGACATTCCATTCCCTTGCTTTGCCCGGATGCATTAGAATCATTGACTTTTGCACACCGGGCAGCGGCAATGTCAGAACCGACGCAACAACTCCATCGCGGCCTCAAGAGCCGGCACATCCAGCTGATCGCCCTCGGCGGCGCCATCGGCACCGGGCTTTTCCTCGGCATTGCGCAAACCATCCAGATGGCCGGGCCGGCGGTGCTGCTCGGCTACGGCATCGCCGGCGTGGTCGCCTTCCTGATCATGCGCCAACTGGCCGAACTGGTGGTCGAGGAACCGGTCGCCGGCTCGGTCAGCTATTTCGCCGACAAATACGGCGGCCACATGGCGGGCTACATCGCCGGCTGGAATTACTGGGTTATGTACATCCTGGTGACGATGGCAGAACTGTCGGGTGCCGGCATTTACGTCCAATACTGGTTCCCCGAGGTGCCGACCTGGGTCTCGGCGCTGGTCTTTTTCGTCATCATCAATTCCTTCAGCCTGCTCAACGTCAAGGCTTTCGGCGAGCTCGAATTCTGGTTCGCGGTGATCAAGGTGGTGGCCGTGATCGGCATGATCCTGTTCGGCGGCTACCTGCTCGTCTCCGGCATGGCCGGGCCGGACGCGGGCGTGGCCAACCTGTGGCAACACGGCGGCTTCTTCCCGAACGGCATCGGCGGGATGGTGATGGCGATGGCCGTGATCATGTTTTCCTTCGGCGGGCTGGAACTGATCGGCATCACCGCGGCCGAAGCCGACGACCCGGCGCGCTCGATCCCGCGCGCCACCAACCAGGCGCTGTGGCGCGTGCTGATCTTTTATATCGGCGCCCTGTTCGTCCTGCTGTCGCTGTTCCCGTGGCAGAAAGTGGCCAGCGGCGGCAGCCCCTTCGTGCTGATCTTCGCGGCGCTCGACAGCCCGGCTGTCGCCACGGTATTGAACATCGTCGTGCTGACCGCCGCGCTATCGGTCTACAACAGCGGCGTCTACGCCAACACGCGCATGCTGTACGGCCTGGCCGCGCAGGGCAACGCGCCGCGCTTCCTGATGAACGTCACCAGCAGCGGCGTACCGCTGGCGGCGCTGGGCGTGTCCTCGCTGGTGACGGCCGCCTGCATCGCGGTCAACTATTTCCTGCCGCGCGAGGCGTTCGGAATGATGATGGGGCTGGCGGTGTCGGGCCTGATCATCAACTGGGCCACGATCTCGATCGTGCACCTGCGCTTTCGCAAGGCCCGGGCCGGGGCGCCTACGCAGTTTCCGAGCCTCCTGCATCCGCTGTCGAACTGGCTGTGCCTCGCCTTCCTGGCGGGGATCACGGTGGTGATGTACATGACGCCGGGGTTGCGGGTGTCGGTGTACCTGATTCCGGTGTGGCTGCTGGTGTTGTGTGTGGGGTATGCTTTGCGGCAGCGGCATTTGGCGCGCTGACGTTGGTGGCGCTGTTGCGTGGGCGGTTATCGGTCTTCTTGATCCGCATGGGCACGAGTGCCCATCCTAGGGGTGGCGCTAGCGGCGAGATCATACGAAATCCGTAGGGTGGGCCGGGCGGCGATCCGCTCCTGAGTCCACGCGTTACGCACGTATCCATGCACCGGCGACGCTGATCAATCGCTCCCTTCCCCGTCCGTGCGCTCGCTCGTGGCGCATCGCAGTATCATGGTTCAAACCAACCGGACAACGGTGTCCACAACCATGACCCTATTGCGCTCCGACGCCGCGCTGCGGCGCGACCAGATCCTCGATGCCGCCGATGCCGTCTTCGCCGAACGCGGCATCACGGCCCCGCTCGACCTGGTGGTGACGCGCGCCGGCGTCGGGCGCGCCACGCTGTACCGCAATTTTCCCGACCGCGCGGCGCTGGTCGAGGCGCTGTTCGAACGCACCCTCGCCGGCCTGGAAAGGGCGGCCAAGGGCCAGGACCTGTTCGCGCTGGTCGAGCAGGTCGGCCTCGACCTGGTGGGCGCGCCGGCACTGGCCGACTACTGGCGCGCGCTCGAGCCCGGGCATCCGGCGGCGAAGAGCGCGCGCGAACGGCTGGCGCGGCTGTTCCGGGCGCCGCTCGCCGCGGCGCTGGCCCGTAACACCTGCCGCGCCGACCTGCGCCCGGCCGACCTGGTGCTGGTCTGCGGCATGCTCGGCGCCGCATTGCGCGGAGCGACGCCGGCCCAGCGCCGCACACTGGTACGGCGCGCGCTCGACCTGTTGCATGGCGGCCTGGCAACAAGGGAGCGGGGTCGATAAGTGGTCCAGCTGCTGAAACCGACACCGGACTGGGAAGAACACGAAAAGCCAGGCCTGCCTGGTTCGCCCTCGATGCCCTACCATACGCCGGCCGTGCGCCTGGCGTACGCGCTGGTGGCGCTGCTGGTCGGCATCACCGGCGGCCTGGGCAACGCGCTGGTCTCGGCCAACCTGCCCACCATCCAGGGCCAGCTCGGCCTGACGCCCTCGGAAGCAACCTGGCTGCCGGCCGCCTACGTGATGGTCAACATCACGGTCAACCTGCTGGTATTCAAATTCCGCCAGCAGTACGGGATGCGCCTGTTCGCCGAGATCGGGCTGGCGCTGTACGCCGCCGTCACCGTGCTGCATCTCCTCGTCGGTGGCTTCGGCATGGCGGTCGCGGTGCGCGCGGTGAGTGGCTTTGCCGGCGCCGCGGCCACCACGCTGTCGATGCTCTACATGCTGCAGGCCGCGCCGCGCGCCTACACCGGCAAAATGGTGGTGCTCGGGGTCGGCATCCCGCAGCTGGCCACGCCGCTGGCCTGGCTGCTCTCGCCCACGCTGCTGGTCTATGGCCAGTGGCACAACCTGTACCTGTTCGAGGCCGGCCTGGCGCTGTGTTCGCTGGCGGCGGTGGTGATGCTGAAACTCCCGCCCGGCATGCACATCAAGGTGTTCGAACAGCGCGACTTCATTACTTTTGCCCTGATGGCGCCGGGCGCCGCGATGCTGGTGGCCGTGCTGGCCCAGGGCTATTCGCAGTGGTGGTTCGACGAGCCCTGGCTGGCCTGGCTGCTGATCGGCGCCCTGGTCCTGCTCGGCGCCGCCCTCTACCTCGAACACCACCGCGAGAACCCGCTGATCCAGACCCGCTGGCTGGCCACGCCGACCATGCTGCGCTTTATCGTCGGCGCCTTCCTGATCCGCTTCCTCACTTCCGAGCAGACCTTCGGCGCGGTTGGCTTCCTGCGCGCGCTCGGCATGGGCCCGGACCAGATGCAGCCGCTGTTCGCCGTGATCCTGGTCGGCACCGTGTGCGGCATCGCCGCCAGCTCGATCACGTTCAGCCCGAAGACGCTGATCCCGCAGATCATCGTCGCCATCGTCCTGTTCGGCGTGGCCGCCGCCATCGACTACGGCCGCACCAGCCTGGACCGGCCGCAGGACTTTTATTTCAGCCAGTTCCTGGTCGCCGTCGGCGGCGGCATGTTCCTCGGGCCGCTGGTGCTGCTGGGGATCACCCAGGCCCTGAAATTCGGCGCGAACTACGTGATTACCTTCACGGTGGTGCTGTCGATGACGCAGACGCTCGGGGCGATGACCGGCTCGGCCCTGCTCAGCACCTATCAGCTGCACCGCGAACAAGTGTATTCCACCGACCTGGTCTCGCAACTGAACCCCGCCGATCCGCTCGTCGCCCAGCGCCTGCAGCTGCAAGCCGGGATCTACCGCGGCACTATCGCCGACCCGGTCCTGCGCGCGGCGCAGGGAGCGAGCCTGCTGGCCCAGATCACGCGGCGCGAAGCGAACGTGCGCGCCTTTAACGACGTCTTTGCCCTCTCCGGTGTGCTGGCCCTGCTGTTCCTGTTCTGGTCGCTGTTCGTGGCGGTGCGCGCCGCGCTGCGCGACCGGCGCGCAGCCGCCGCACTCAGTCCCACCCCAGCAGCACCAGTCGCCACCGCAGTCAATAAGGCTTGAATCCGTATGAACGCTCCACGACCACCTACTCCCGACGAAACCGCGGACCTCGAAGCGAATCCGCCCGCCCCCGGCGACGCGGACGACGGCACGCCGCCGGCTGCATTGGCCGCGCCACCCGCTCAGGCGGCACAGCCAGCGCAGCCGGCTCCCGCGGCACAGCCGGCCCAGCCCGCGCCGCCACCGAAGAAGATCAAGGCGACGCCCGCCTCGATCGGCATCATGGTCGTCATCGCCGCCGTCGGCATCGCCCTCATCCTGTGGGCCTGGCGCCTCGGTCCCTTCAACAGCACGCGCGTGAGTACCGACAACGCCTACGTGCGCGGCGCGATCACCGTGCTGGCGCCCCAGGTCAATGGCTACGTGACCGAAGTGCTGGTCAGGGACTTCCAGTACGTCAAGGCCGGCCAGGAACTGCTGCGCATCGACGACCGTATCTATACTGAACGGGTACGCGCGGCCGAGGGCCAGGTCGCGAATGCCACGGCCCAGCTCAACAACGCCGAGCAGACCCAGGCCCAGAACACGGCCACCGTCGGTTCCGCGCGCGCCAACCTGGTGGCGGCGCAAGCCGAGGCGGCGCGCGCCCGCGCCGAGCAGGCCCGGGTCGACGAGCTGGCCGAACGCGGATCGGTGTCGCTGAGCGAACGCGATCGCGTGCGCACCTCGGCGCGCCTGGCAGCGGCGAATGTGCTCAAGGCCCAGGCCGAGATCGAGATCTCGCAGCAGCGCGTGAAAGGCACGACCGTCTCGCGCGGCGGCCTGGAAGCGCAGGTGCGCATGGCCGAGGCCCAGGTGGCGCTGGCCAGGATCGACCTGGCCAACACCGTGATCCGGGCGCCGCGCGACGGCCAGGTAAGCGAATCGACGGTACGCCCCGGCCAGTACGTCACCGCCGGCTCCCAGCTGCTGTTCCTGGTGCCCGACACCTTGTGGGTGGTCGCCAACTTCAAGGAAGGCCAGACCTGGCGCATGCGCGTCGGCCAGCCGGCCACGCTGGCGGTCGACGCCTTCGAGGGCGCCACCCTCACCGGCCACGTCGAACAGATCGCGCCGGCCACCGGTTCCGAATTCTCGGTGCTGCGCCCCGACAATGCGTCCGGCAATTTCACCAAGGTCGTACAGCGCCTGCCGATCCGGATCGCCATCGACGCCAACCAGGAACTGGCCAAACGGCTGCGGCCGGGCATGTCGGTGACGGCGGAAGTGGATACCGGCGCAGCCGCGCGCGAGGGCGCAGGCGAGAACGGCGGCGCCGGCGGGGTTGCCCGCGGGGTTGCCCAATGAGGCGGCGCGCATTCAACACCGCGCTTGCCGCCCTTGGTGCGGCCACCCTCGGCGGCTGCCTGCCGGCCTACCGCGCCGCGCCCGCGGCGGCGCAGGTCGCGCCGCCTGCCGCCTGGCGCGAACCGGCCGCCGGCGCAGCGACGGTCGACCCGCACTGGTGGCGCGCTTTCGGCGATCCGGCGCTGGCCAGCCTGGTCGAAGCCGCGCTGGCGCGCAACAGCGACGTCCTGATCGCGGTGGCGCGCATCGACGAGGCGCGCGCCCAGGCGGAGTTGGCCGAAAGCGCGCGCCTGCCGGCCCTGAACGGCGCGATCGGCCTGCAAACCGGGCGCGCGCTGGAAGCGACCGGCATCAGCACTAGCCGCGTCATCCAGCCGAATTTGACGGCCAACTGGGAGCTCGACCTGTTCGGCCGCATCCGCAACCAGGTCCGCGCCGCCAACCTGCAATACCAGGCGACCCAGGCCGAGCGCGCTGCGGCCGCGCTGTCGGTGGCCGCCTCCACGGCCCAGAACTACGTCGCCCTGCTCGCGCTCGACGCCCAGCTGTTCATCACGCGCGAAACGGTGGCCTCGCGCGCCGAAGCGCTGCGCCTGGCCCAGGACCAGGCCCGCGTCGGCTATATCTCGCAGTTGCAGCTGACCCAGGCGCAATCCGAATACCAGTCGGTGCTGGGCGCGATCCCCGAACTCGAACTGGCCGTACGGCGCCAGGAAAACGCGCTGCGCCTGCTGGCCGGCGACCTGCCCGGAGACGTATTGGACGACACGGCGCACGGCGCCGGTTTCGCCGCCCTGCGCCTGCCGCCGGTGCCGGGCGTACTGCCCTCGCAACTGCTGGCGCGCCGTCCCGACATCTTCCAGCGCGAACTGCTGCTGGCCGCCGCCGACGTCAACCTGGCCGTGCGCCGCCAGGCCTTCCTGCCGCAAGTCTCGCTCAGCGCCCAGCTGGGCAGCCTGTTCGTGAATGCGCTCGACTACGACCCGGTGACGGTCTGGAGCCTGGGCGGCAGCGTGCTGGCGCCGCTGTTCTCCGGCGGGCGCCTGAACGCCCAGGTCGAGGCCGCCGCCTCGCAGCGCGACCAGGCCGCGTTTGCCTACCGGCGCACGGTGCTGACGGCGTTTTCCGAGGTCGAGAATGCGCTGGCCGGGGTGCCGCGGCTGGCCGAACAGGTGAGCCACGCGGTGCAGCGGCGAGCAATCCTGACGCGCTCGCTCGGCTATGCCACCGACCGTTACCAGGCCGGGTATGCCTCGTATCTGGAGCAACTCGACGCCCAGCGCAATTTGTACCAGGTGGAGCTGAACCTGGTTACGCTGCAGCGCACACAGATGGAAAACGTGATTGGCTTGTATCGGGCGCTGGGGGGTGGGTGGGCCGTAGGCCCGGAGCGCTGACGTTCCCCACATCTTCGCAGCAAGTGGCCGCCAGCCCCGTCTCGATCCACAAGCGGCAGGTATCACCGCGTGGGCAGAGCCCACCCTACATTATCGTAGGGTGGACTCCGTCCACGCGTGATACGCGACTTCGGATCATCCGCGCCCGCGCTGGCACCCTCAAGAATGCCGCACCGCAGCACGAAAATACTTCTCTGCAATGCCCGTGCGTGCTCTTGCTCGATTTATCATCTCATCCTGCCGCACATCACCTTACAAAGGAAACGCGCATTATGAGCCAGGGTACCCCTCTGTCGCTGCATGTTCCGGAGCCAACCGGCCGTCCGGGTTGCAAGACCGATTTTTCATACCTACAAATGAGTCCCGCCGGCGCCGTCCGGCGGCCTGAAGTGGACGTCCTGTTCGGCGATACCGCCGACCTGGTCTCCAGCCTGATCCGCGTGCTCGACGACGAGGGCAATGCCGTCGGCCCGTGGGCGCCGCAGATCGACGTCGACAAGCTGCGCTTCGGCCTGCGCACGATGATGAAGACCCGCATCTTCGATGCGCGCATGGTCATCGGCCAGCGCCAGAAGAAGATGTCGTTCTACATGACCTCGCTCGGCGAGGAAGCCATCGGCACCGCGCACGCGCTGGCGCTCAAGGATGGCGACATGTGCTTCCCGACCTACCGCCAGCAAAGCCTGCTGATGGCGCGCGAATACCCGATGGTCGACATGATCTGCCAGCTGCTCTCGAACGAGCGCGACCCGATGAAGGGCCGCCAGCTGCCGGTCATGTACTCGGTCAAGGAAAAAGGCTTCTTCAGTATCTCCGGTAACCTGGCCACGCAAGTGCCGCAGGCGGTCGGCTGGGCCATGGCTTCGGCGATCAAGGGCGATACCAAGATCGCTTCGGCCTGGATCGGCGACGGCGCCACCGCGGAAAGCGATTTCCACACCGCGCTGACCTTCGCCCACGTCTATCGTGCGCCCTGCATCATCAACGTCGTCAACAACCAGTGGGCGATCTCGACCTTCCAGGCGATCGCCGGCGGCGAGAGCGTGACCTTTGCCGCCCGCGGCGTCGGCAGCGGCATCGCTTCGCTGCGCGTGGACGGCAACGACTTCCTGGCCGTGTACGCGGCTTCCTGCTGGGCCGCCGAGCGCGCCCGGCGCAACCTCGGACCGACGCTGATCGAATGGGTGACCTACCGCGCCGGCCCGCACTCCACCTCCGACGATCCGTCGCGCTACCGCCCCGCCGACGACTGGACCCGCTTCCCGCTGGGCGATCCGATCGCGCGCCTGCGCCAGCACCTGACCAAGATCGGTGCCTGGTCCGACGACGAGCATGCGCGCGTCCAGGGCGACCTGGAAGCCGAAGTCCTGGCCGCGCAACGCGAAGCGGAACAATACGGCACGCTGGCCGACGGCCGCGTCCCGAGCGCGGCGTCGATGTTCGAGGATGTCTATAAGGACATGCCCGAGCACCTGCGCCGCCAACGTCAACAATTGGGAGTGTGAGATGGCGCGCGACGAGAATGATGCAAACCCGGCCGAGAAAAATCCGGCGCAGAGTACGACAATGACCCAGATGACGATGATCCAGGCGCTGCGCTCGGCGATGGACGTCATGCTGGGCCGCGACGACAACGTCGTCGTCTATGGCCAGGACGTCGGCTATTTCGGCGGCGTGTTCCGCGCCACCGACGGCCTGCAGACGAAGTACGGCAAGAACCGCGTGTTCGACGCGCCGATTTCCGAAGGCGGCATCGTCGGCACGGCGGTCGGCATGGGCGCGTATGGTCTGCGTCCCGTGATCGAGATCCAGTTCGCCGATTACTTCTATCCGGCGTCCGACCAGATCGTCTCCGAAGCGGCGCGCCTGCGCTACCGCTCGGCGGGCGACTTCACCGCCCCGCTGACGATCCGCATGCCCTGCGGCGGCGGCATCTATGGCGGCCAGACCCACAGCCAGAGCCCGGAAGCGATGTTCACCCACGTCTGCGGCCTGCGCACGGTGATGCCGTCGAACCCGTATGACGCGAAGGGCTTGCTCATCGCCTCGATCGAGAACGACGATCCGGTGATCTTCCTGGAACCGAAGCGCCTGTACAACGGCCCCTTCGACGGCCACCATGACCGTCCGGTCACGTCCTGGGGCAAGCACCCGATGGGCCAGGTCCCGGAAGGCTATTACACGGTCCCGCTGGACAAGGCGGCGATTTTCCGCCCCGGCGCCGACCTCACCGTGATCACCTACGGCACCATGGTCTGGGTGTCGGAAGCGGCAGCGCTGGAAACCGGCATCGATGCCGAAATCATCGACCTGCGCACCCTGTGGCCGCTCGACCTCGACACCATCGTCGAGTCGGTGAAAAAGACCGGCCGCTGCGTCGTCGTGCATGAAGCGACGCGCACCAGCGGCTTCGGCGCCGAACTGGCCTCGCTGGTGCAGGAACACTGCTTCTATCACCTGGAAGCGCCGATCGAGCGCGTCGCCGGATGGGACACCCCGTATCCGCACGCGCAGGAATGGGCGTATTTCCCGGGGCCCGACCGTGTTGGCGCCGCTTTCAAACGTGCGATGGAGGCGAAGTAAATGGGTATTCATGTCATTAAAATGCCGGACCTGGGCGAAGGCATCGCCGAAGTCGAGGTCGTGGCCTGGCACGTCAAGCCGGGCGACACGGTCAAGGAAGACCAGGTGCTGGCCGACGTCATGACCGACAAGGCCACCGTCGAGATTCCGTCGCCGGTGAACGGCACCGTGACTTCGCTCGGCGGCAAACTGGGCGAAGCGATGGCCGTGGGCGCGGAACTGATCCGCCTCGAGGTCGAAGGCGCCGGCAACTTCAAGGTCGACGCCAAGACGCCGGCGCAGGCAGTGCGCAACGAAGCCGTCGCCGCAGCGGAAAGCGCCGGCACGACGGCAGCGCGTGCCGGCGGCGGTGGCACCGTCGACGAATTCATCCCGATCACGGTGGCGCAGCCGGAAACCGTGGTCACGAGCGTGACCAGCGCGCAAACCGCGGCGGCGCCTGCGCCGGCCAAGGCCGCGCCGGCGCAATCGTCGCACGCCGCGCAAGCCTATGCCGCGGCTCCCGCCCACCACGGCCGCGCTCCGGGCGAAAAGCCGCTGGCCGCCCCCGCCGTGCGCCAGCGCGCCTGGGACATGGGCATCGAACTGCAATACGTGACCGGCTCCGGTCCGGCCGGCCGCATCAGCCATGCCGACCTCGACGCCCACGTCTCGCGCGGCCAGCAGAAAGCCGCCGAGGGCGACCGCCGTTATGCCGTGCTGGAGGGCGAACAGGCGATGCCGGTGATCGGCATGCGCCGCAAGATCGCCGAAAAGATGGCGGAAGCCAAGCGCCGCATCCCGCACTTCACCTATGTCGAGGAAATCGACGTCACCGAACTCGAAGCACTGCGCGTGCAGTTAAACAGCCGCTACGCCGGCCAGCGTCCGAAACTGACGCTGCTGCCGCTGATCATGCGCGCGGTGGTGCTGGCGATCCGCAAGTACCCGTCGGTGAACGCCCGCTTCGACGACGAGGCCAACATCGTCACCACCTACAACCCGGTCCACCTGGGCATCGCCGCCCAGACCGACGCCGGTTTGATGGTGCCGGTGGTGCGCAATGCCGAGGCGCGCGACCCGTGGTCGGCCGCCGCCGAAGTGGCGCGCTTGGCCGAAGCCGCGCGCAGCGGCAAGGCGCTGCGCGAGGAGCTCTCCGGTTCCACCATCACCATCACCAGCCTCGGCGCACTGGGCGGCATCGTCACCACGCCGGTGATCAACCGTCCGGAAGTGGCGATCGTCGGCGTCAACCGCATCATCGACAAGCCGGTGATCCTGAACGGCGCCATGGTGGCGCGCAAGACCATGAACCTGTCGTCCTCGTTCGATCACCGCGTGATCGACGGCATGGTGGCGGCCGAATTCATCCAGACCATCCGCGGCTACCTCGAGTGCCCGGCAACCCTGTTCGTGGAGTGAACAGATGAATCAAATCGTGAACCAATTGAATACTACCTTGTTGGTGATCGGCGGCGGCCCCGGCGGCTATGTCGCCGCCATCCGCGCCGGCCAGCTCGGCATCCCGACCATCCTGGTCGAAGCCGGCCAGCTGGGCGGCACCTGCCTGAACATTGGCTGCATTCCTTCGAAAGCGCTGATCCACGCGGCAGAGGAGTTCGAGAAGGTGAATCACTACGCCAGTGGCTCCGCGCTCGGCATCTCCGCCAGCGCGCCCTCGATCGACGTCGCCCGCACCGTCGGCTGGAAGGACGGCATCGTCAAGCGCCTGACCGGCGGCGTCGGCGCGCTGCTGAAAAAGAACGACGTCCAGGTGATCAACGGCTTCGCCCGCATCCTCGACGGCAAGACGGTCGAAGTCAAAGGCGCGGACGGCGAACTGCAGCGCATCCGCTGCGAACACCTGCTGCTGGCCGCCGGCTCGGAAGCGGTCGAACTGCCCTTCATGCCTTTCGGCGGCATGGTGGTGTCCTCGACCGAAGCGCTGTCGCCGCAGACCATTCCGAAGCAGCTGGTGGTGGTCGGCGCCGGCTACATCGGCCTGGAACTGGGCACCGCCTACCGCAAACTGGGCGCCGAAGTCACCGTGATCGAAGCGGCGGATCGCATCCTGCCGGCCTATGACGCGGAACTCACCAAGCCGGTGGGCGCGGCCCTGAAAAAACTGGGCATCGATTTGCGCCTGGGTTCGAAAGTGCTCGGGCTGAACGCGGCCGGCGATGGGGTACGCACCGAAACCGGGCACGGCGAAGAGATCGTCTTGTCCGCCGACCGCGTGCTGGTGGCGGTCGGGCGCCGTCCGCGCGCCGGCGGCTGGGGGCTGGAATCGCTGCAGCTCGACATGAACGGCCGCGCCGTGAAAATCGACGACCAGTGCCGCACCTCGATGCGCAACGTCTGGGCGATCGGCGACCTGGCCGGCGAACCGATGCTGGCGCACCGCGCGATGGCCCAGGGCGAGATGGTGGCCGAGATCATCTCCGGCAAACGGCGCCACTTCCAGCCGGCCGCCATGCCGGCGGTCTGCTTCACCGATCCGGAAGTGGTCGTGGTCGGGATGGTGCCGGCCGAAGCGGAAGCGGCCGGCATCGACGCCATCACGGCCAACTTCCCGTTCGCGGCGAACGGGCGCGCGATGACGATCGAGTCGACGGACGGTTTCGTCCGCGTGGTGGCGCGGCGCGACAACCACCTGATCCTGGGCTGGCAGGCGGTCGGACGCGGCGTCTCGGAACTGTCGACGGCGTTCAGCCACTCGATCGAACTGGGCGCGCGCCTGGAAGACGTTGGCGGCACCATCCACGCGCACCCGACGCTGGGCGAAGCGGTGCAGGAAGCGGCGCTGCGTGCGCTTGGACACGCGCTGCACATCTGAGCGGGATACCTGCAGGGCGCGGCACATGGACGGCTTAGCTCGGCCGCTTGTCCATGTTCCGCGCAGGCGGCGATGCATCTGCCGCCTCTTGCGCAGCCCCAGGAAATTGGCCAAGGCAATCGAAACCAGCTATTACGCTGGTATATCGACCGCACTTGTCGATGAATCTTACAGGGCGTTACCAGGCAGTATTGACGTGCATCAAGTTTTCTGAATAGAATCAATGATGTAGCAAAGTATTTATTTATTGGCACGGTTGTTGCATAAACAAGGGTTCACACTAACCGGAGATTTATATGTCACTGAGTTCACTGCCTAAACTGCTCGCCAGCCTGTCGTTCTTTGCCTGCTCCTCGCTGTTCGCCGCGCCGATCGTCATCAACGTGGCTGGCATCCAGAGCATTGGCGAATTCGGCGACGCAGCCAATCCCGTGTTCACGTACAACGTCGGCGCGAATGCGACCATCACCAACGTCAGCTATTCGGTCAACGTGACCGCCTTCAGCCCTAGCTATTTGTCGGAAATCTCGTTCGCCATCACCGACTCCGGTGTGAGCGACGGTGTCCTGTTCACGCCAGGCTTCGAAGACGATAACGCGGGCACGGCCTCGTATACCGCGACCACCATCCTGGCCGATGAAGGGCTGTCGTTCAGCGTCGGCGCCGACGGCATCCTGCGCGTCGAGTTCTACGACGCTTTCGACGACGGCGCCGTGAATCCGGATGGCATCTGGAACTTCGGCACCATCACCATCGCCTTCGAACCTGACGTCGACGTGCCGGTCGATCCGGGTCCTGGCACCGACGTGCCGGAACCGGCAAGCGCCCTGCTGCTGGGCGTGGGCGCCCTGGCGATGGGCTACGGCCGCCGCCGCCGCGCCGCGAAAGCCGTGCACTAAGTTCTCCGTTTGACCGAACCTGCCCGGCCTTGCGCACATGCGCAGCGCCGGGCAGTTTTTTTCCCGCAGACTCTTCCCTCTGTCGGCGCCGCGCCACACCGAAACCCCGCCTCAAGATGTCGTTCTGGAAAGCGTGCGATAATCCGCGCCGGCCGACGCCCTCGCTGTCGGCCTCCTTTATCCACCATCGATAAGAGAGCACAGTCATGTTCAAGAAAATCGCCGCGGCAGCTGCCGTCCTTGCTTCCTTCGCCGCTTCCGGCGCCGCATTCGCCGCCGAGCCGCTGCCGTTCTACGCCGGTATCGACGCCGGCTCGACCAAGGTCAAAGGTGCAGACCGCGAAGGCAGCTACGGTGCCTTCTTCGGCTACAAATTCACCCCTGGCATTGCCATCGAAGGCGGCTACCACCGTCTGGCCGACACCGAAGTACGCTATGCCGGCGTGAACACCGACCTCACGGTCGACCAGATCGACCTGTCGCTGATCGGCAGCGTGCCGCTGTCGAACGGCTTCGACCTGTACGGCCGCCTGGGCTACAACCGCCTGGAAGCCGAGGCCCGCGTGGCCGGTTTCAGCGCCAAGGAGCACGATTCGCACGCCCTGTACGGCCTCGGCCTGGGCTACACCTTCACCCCGGTCGTGCACGGCCGCGTGGAAGTGCAGAAGCCGGAAAGCGACGTGACGCGCGTCCTGGCCGGCGTCGCCTTCCGCTTCTAAGCAACCGGCAAGCCGCACCGGAACCGGGAAGCCGCACCAAAACCGGGATGCATCCGCATCCCGGTTTTTTTTGGCGCTGTCATCGCGCAGTTCGATCCTCATCCATAGCGAACGGTGACAGCGCCTTTTTTGTCGTCCAATCAACCGTGCGCCCGCCCCGGCACCGCCGCGGGCATCATGGACGCTCTTCCATGAACAGAAAAGGACGCATCGTGAACCAGCGTTACCGACCGATCACGCGCCTGGGCCTTGGCGGCACCGGCCTGGGCGACATGTACAAGACCACCAGCGACGAGGCGGCGCGCACCACGGTCGATGCCGCCTGGGACGCCGGCATCCGCTACTTCGACACCGCGCCGCATTACGGCGCCGGCCTGTCCGAGCACCGCTTCGGGCAAGCCCTGCGCCGCCGCGCGCGCGCCGACTACACGCTCTCGACCAAGGTCGGGCGCCTGCTGGTGCCTGACCCGGTCGGCGAAATCGCCGCGCCCTTTGTCTCGGCACTGCCGTTCCGGCGCGTGATCGACTACACGAGCGATGGCGTGCGGCGCGCGGTCGAAGACAGCCTGCAGCGGCTCGCCCTCGGCCACATCGACATCGTCTACGTGCACGACCTTTCGCCCGACGCCTTCGGCCGCGACGATTACGAGCGCTACATCCGCATTGCCGCCGGCCCCGGGGGCGCCTTCGAAGGCCTGGTCAAACTGCGCGAGGAAGGCGTGATCAAGGGCTGGGGCATGGGCGTGAACACGATCGAGCCCTGCCTGCGCGCGCTGGAGGCGTCCGATCCCGACGTCTTCCTGCTTGCCGGACGCTATACGCTGATGGAAACGACGGCGCTGGCCGAACTGTTCCCGCTGTGCGCGGCGCGCGGCGCGAGCGTGGTACTGGGCGGGCCGTTCAACTCGGGCTTCCTGGCCGGCGGCGACCATTACGACTACATGCCGGCTAGCGAAGACAAGCACCAGCAGCGCGAGCGCCTGCGCCAGGTGGCGGCGCGCCACGGGGTCGACCTCGCCGCCGCGGCACTGCAGTTCGGCGCGGCGCACCCGGTCGTGGCGGCGACGATCCCCGGCGCCAGCAGTCCGCAGCACCTGCAGCGCAACGCCACCCTGATGGAGATGGCGATCCCGGCCGCGTTCTGGCAGGAACTGGTGAGCGCGGGCCTGGTGGCGCCGGAGGCGCCGCTGCCGACGGCTGCTTAGTCCTGGGTCGCCCGCAATGCAGACGTAAAAAAAGCCGGGCTGCCCGGCTTTTTTCATGCTCCGATGAGCGTGCGCTCAGGCGCCGGTCGCGCCCACGCCGGCAGCCAGCAGCCAGGACACCAGCAGCAGGAAAGCCATCGCCGCCGCGAACAGCACCGACAGGCGGCGGCCGGTCACGCCTTCGCCGAACAGGGCCGGCTTGTCGTAGTCGAAGCCGACGTAATAGGCGTAGAACACGGTTGCCAGGTAGTGCACGGCGCCGAACATCTCGCCCAGCTCGCCCTTGCGCGGGTGTTCGATCAAGAGGTGCGACAGCACCACCAGCACGATGTAGATGACCGACGCGCCCAGCGGCGGCAGGTACAGGCCCATCGACTCGATCCAGCGCTTCAGGCCCGGGCGGCTGCGCGCCAGGAACGGCAGCACCAGGTTGTGGGTCAGGCCGGCGACCAGGATCAGCTTGAGCAGCACGGTCTTGTGCAGGCTGCCGCTGCCGAGCGCCAGGTTGTGCAGGTTGGTTTCCGCCTGGCGGTTATTCTGGACGAAGAACTCGGGCGAGGTGATGCCCAGCACGCGCTGGAACCAGCTGACCTCCTCCAACGCGGCCAGCGCTACCAGCGCGGCCAGGCCGCCCAGCGCCAGCAGTTCGAACTTCGACGTACCGGGCTGCTTCAGGCGTTCGACGAACACGAAGCCGAGCATCACGGCGATCACGGCGAAGCAGAGGAACTGCATCCATTCGACGATGCCATCTTCGCCCAGCAGGCGCCACAAGGCCTTGGTATCGGGACCGGACCAGGCGACGGCCAGGCCGAGGATGAAGACGTTGATGGCGATCGCCATCAGGATGACCGGATGGGTCTGCCATTTGTTATTTGCCACGTACTACTCCTTACTTAATGAAAACGATTCGACCGGAGCCGCCACCTGCGCCGCGGCCACGTCGGCCGCAAGGTCGCCGGCGCCGCGACCTTCGTTACGTTCCGCAGCACCGCGCGCCCTGCTGCGCGCCAGCCGGCGCAGGCCCTGGCGCACCGCCGCGCCCACCGCCCAGGCCCACAGCAGCGGATCGAGCACGGCATCCCACAGGTTGCCGCTCGGCAGGCGTAGCAGGCTGAACAGCACGAGCGCGCCCAGCAGCGCGGCATGCTGGCGGCCGCCGCTGCCGCGCACGAACGCCAGCGCGCAAGCGAGCGCCCCGCACAGGGCCAGCAGCGGCGCCGCCAGCGCGCCGAAACCGGCGTAATACAGGCCCAGCGCCAGCACGCCCATGGCGTCGAGGTACAGCACGGTGCCGGCCAGCGCGAGCGGCGCCACCAGCGAGCGCGGTATCAGGGCGCCGGGCGCCGTCCCGCTCCAGCGCGCGAGCAGGCTGAGCAGGCACAACAGGGTCAGCAGGCCGCTCGGATACTGGAACGTCAGGCCGAGCCAATACGCCGCGCCGCCCTCGCCGCCGAATGCCAGCAGCAGGCCGGCGCCGCCCAGCACCGCCGCGATGGCCGGACGCCGCCGGCCCAGCGTGGCTGGCAACAGCGCCGCCACTGCGGCGGCGAGCACGATGGCCCATGACAGCCGGCCATAGGCGGCCTGCAGCGCGAATTCCGGCAGGGTCATCAGATATCCTTCCCGATATGGATCTGGTAAGCGTGATGCGCGATCGCTTCGCGCTGATGGGTATAGGTGATGTGCAGTGTGTCACCGACCTGGTGCATGGTCGGATACGAGAACTCGTCGCCCGCTTTGCCGCTGGCGATATCGGCGACCGTGCGCCAGACCTGGCCATCGCTCGAGATCGACAGGCGCAGCATGTTGCGCGACGAGCCGTTGGCGGCGACGTGGTTATGCAGCATCAGGATGTCGCCGTTGGCGAGGCGCAGCGCCGCCAGCGAGGTGCTGTGGTTGGGCATGTCCAGGGCCGGCAAGTCTTCCCAGCTGGCGCCGCCGTCGCCGCTGCGCGCGTGCTGCACGCGCTGTTCGTCGCTGGCGTCGCGCATCCAGGCGCGTACTTCGGTACGCGACACCGGCACGATGGTCGGCTGCAGCGTCGACATGCGCGCGCCGATGCGCACGACGCGGGTCGGTTCGCCCTGCGCATCGAAGGCCATCGCCATCGGATACTTGATGCCCAGTTCAAAGTAGACCGGCAGCCACCAGCCGCCGTCGGCGACCGCGACCGGCGCGGTGCGCACCAGGGTACTGGTATTGAACAGGGGCGAGAGCGGCAGCAGCCGACGCACGGCGAAGGTGGCGCCGTCGTCCAGCGACACCATGTGCGCGATGCGCGACGCCGCCCATCCGCCCATGCCGGTGGCGACCACGTACAGGTGGACGGCGCCGTCGGGCGCGGTCCAGGCGACCGGGTTGCCGATGCGGCGCACGCCGAAGCCGAGTGCGCGTCCCAGCGATTCGCGGCTGGCCACGACCCAAGGCGCGCTCCACTTGCCGTTGCGCGAGCGCGAGGCGTACACCTTCACGTCCGGACCGCTCTCGCGGCTGCCGGCCCACCAGAAGGCCAGCAGGGCGCCGTTGGCGCTGGCGAGCGAACTGGCGTGCGCCGACGGCGTGTTGGCCGGCATCGGAATCAGCGAGCGCGACAGTTCGACGAGGCGTGCCTGCCCGCGCGCGTCGGCCGCCGCGGCAGACAGCAGCGACGGCGGCGGCGCGGCGCGCATCCAGCGCGCGGCTTCAGCCGCAAACGCGGCCAGCACGGCCAGCGCCGCCAGGAAGGAGACGACGGTGGTCCGGGTCCAGCGGCGCAGCGGCAGGGTGCGGGTACTGTGCATGGTGGGTAATGGCAGGGATCGGCTGTTCAGGCGGGCGCGGCAAGCAAACCAGGGATCGGCTGCTGCATCTTGCCTGCAAACAATGCAAAGCGGGGATTTTAGCCGGATATCGGGGCAACCGGGCGAGGCTGGCAAAAAAATGGGCCGGGCACGGGGGAGATTGTTGCGTGCAATCCCTGCACACCGATCGAAAATAGCCAGGTCGTCAACAGGGATTGTGCCCGTGCCGGTTATGCGAGACACCCTACGGCTTGCACGATACAAACCGGGCAATGACATCGTTGTCCGACGAATCTCGCGGTCCGTAGGGTGGGCCGGGCGGCGATCCGCTCTGCCCACGCGGTACGGCGTTTGCATGTCGAAGCGCATTTACGAGCATTGCGGCTCTCAGCGGTACGACTGGTGCGCGTGAGCAAGTGGCCGTTCGCGAGCGCTGCGGCGTGCGGGAGAACGGCCGTGGGCAGAGCCCACCCTACGGTTTGCGCGATACCGACTGTTCAATAATATGTTGACGGACGAATATCACGGTCCGTAGGGTGGGCTCTGCCCACGCGGTACGGCGTTCGCATGTCGAAACGCACTCGCAGGCACTGCGGTGTGGGATGGGTACGACTGCGTGGGCGGAGCGGTTCGCCGCCCGGCCTACCCTACTGTACGCCGGTGGGAGAAATGCCCGGCGCGGGTCAGGCGTCGAGGCGGGCGCGCAGGGTGGCGGCGAAGCGCGCGCGGTCGAACAGGCAGACGATGTGTTCGTCGCCCTCCTCGCCCGCCACCGCCAGCACCTCGCCCACGTCGCGGCGCATGTCGGGCGCGCCGGCGCCGTTGCCACCACCGTTGCGGCCGAGCGTCGGCGCCGGGCGGCGCTCGCGGTCGGACAGCGTCAGGATGCTGTCGACGCGGTCGACCACCAGGCCGAAGCTTTCGCCGTCGTGCTCGACCACCAGGATGCGGCGCTCGGAGGGGTCGTCCAGCGGCGCCATGCCGTACAGGCGGCGCAGGTCGACCACACACAGCATTTGCCGGCGCAGCTGCATCATGCCTTCGACGCAGTCCGGCATGCCCGGCGGGCGCAGCGCGATCGTGCCGTAGGGGACGATCTCGCGCACCTGGCCGATATCGGCGGCCCAGGCGCTGCCGAGGGAGAATGCGAGGTAGACCCGGCGCCGCGCCACAGTGCCGGCGCCGCGCACGGCGGCCGCCGCCTGTTCGCCGTACAGGCGGCCGTGGCCGGCGCAGATCTCGGCGACTTCACCCTGCGTAAAGATATGCTCGGGCGCCAGGAACAGCGCGTCGGCGCCGTCCGGGTGCGGCAGACAGCCGCGGAACATGGCGGCGCGGCCGGTGCCGAGCATCGGGATCGGCAGGATATCGCTGTCGAAATGGGCGCGCACGTCCTCGACCGCATCGACCAGCAAGCCGAGCAGGTCGTCGCCGACGCGCACCACCAGGATGCGGCGCTCGGCCTCGTCGGCGCCGTCAGCTGCACATTGCAGCAGCACCCCGAAGTCGACCACGCCGACCGCCCGGCCGCGCAGGTTGAACCAGCCCTTGCACACCGCGCTGAGCATGGCCGAAGGTTCGATGGCGGGGACGCGGATGATTTCCTGCACCGCCAGCATCGGCAGCGCGAAGGTGGTGGCGCCGGCGCGGAACACGATCGCCTTGTGGCCTTCGGCCTGGCGCAGGAAGCGCGCGCGCTGGGCGTCGTGCGCCGCGGCCGCGAGCGAGCGCACCTGCGGCACGTTCTCGACCCGGATCAGCGCATTCGCATCGAGCACCTGCACCAGGCGCCGTCCTTCGTCCAGCAGCAGCGCGCCGCAAATCACGGCGCGGCCAGCGCCGGGCGCGTACTGCACGCTGCTGCGCTGCTCGGGACGCACGCGCAGCACTTCGCCGGTGGCGTCGAACAGCAGCCCGACCTGGACGCCGTCGTGGTCGAGGATGGCGATGCGCTGGCCGGGCTGCACGGCGGGCGCGGCGGGATCGAGGATGCGCGCCAGGTTCATCACCGGAATGGCGGCGCCGCGCAGCGTGAAGATGCCTTCCAGGCAAGGCGGCGACAGCGGCAAGGCGGTGATCCGCTCGGGCAGGTTGACCACTTCGCGGATCGACAGCGCCGGCAGCGCGAATTCCTGGCCGCCGAGCAGGAAGCTGCCGTACAGCGCCATGCCGGCGGCGCCGGCCAGCACCTGGGCCGCTTCCGCGCGCGCGGCATTCATCGCCGCCAGTGCAGCTTGGGCCGACTGCGCCAGCGTCGGCTGGGCTGCGTTCTCCTGGTGGGCGATCATTGCAGTACTCCCGTGGGGGCGCCGATGCCGACCACCGAATAGCGCTGGCTGTCGCAATCGATGCTGATGCGCCGGCCCTGGTGGCCGCCGACGTCCTGGAAACTGACGCGCAACCCGCGCCGCGTGAGGTGTTCGCGCGCCGCGGTCACGTTGCGGCGCCCGATCGGTTCCTGGCCGCGCAGCGCCGCCAGCATGCTGGCGCCGCCGGCGACGACGACTTCGACCTCGTCGTACTGGTCGCGCCGCACGCCGAGCGCGCGCAGCAGGCCGGGTACCGCTTCGCTGACGTAGCGCGCGCCGAGATCAGCTTGAACCGCATCGGTCTCGGGCAGCAGGCAATGCGCCAGGCCGCAGCGGCGGCCGTTCCGCCAGATCATGCCGATGCCGACGCAGGAGCCCAGCAGCGCGGTGAGAACGTCGCTGCCGGCGCCGACCTGCATCTGGCCGGCGAAGACGTGGTGGCGGGTGGCGTCGATGGATTGCACGATGTTATGCATATTTATGCGTGTTCCTGGCGGATGCGGTAGACGTGGGCCTGTTCGAATTCGAACGGGGTGGCGATGCGGGTGATCGATTCCTGTTCGCCGAGGATCAGGCGCGCGCCCGGAGCCATGGCGGCATGCACCTGCCCCAGCACGCGCTGCTGGTTGTCTTCGTCGAAGTAGATCAGCACGTTGCGCAGCAGGACCAGGTCGAATTGCGCGCCGCCCGGCCACGGCGCCAGCAGGTGGTGCTCGCCGAAACGAACGTGGGCGCGCAGTTCCGGCCGTGCGCGCAGTGCGCCGCCCTCGGGCGTGAAATGGGTGCGCGCCAATTCCGGGTGCGCGTCGGCAAAGCGCTGCGCGGTGCGGCCTTCATAGAGGCCCGTGGCGGCCGTGGCCAGCACCGCGGTGTCGATGTCGGTGGCGGTAATCGAGAATGTGAGCTGCGGCGCGCGCGCCTGGAAGCCGCTGCACAGCATCGCCAGAGAATACGCTTCCTCGCCGCTGGCGGCGGCGGCCGACCAGATGCGCAGGGTGCGCTGCGGATGCTGCGCCACCCAGCCCGGCAGGAAGTCGCGCTCGAGGTAGTCCCACACGGCCGGGGTACGGAAGAACGCGGTGTCGTTGGTCGTCACCAGGTTGATGAAGGCTTGCACCTCGGCGCGGTCGGCGCGCACGCGCGCGATGTAGTCGCCGTAGCGGGCCAGGCCCAGGGTACGCAGGCGCGGACGCAGGCGGCCCTGCAGCAGCACGCGCTTGTGCTCGTGCATGGCGATGCCGGTGTGTTCGCGCACCAGGCTGGCCAGGGCGGCGAAGTCGGCGCCGGTCAGATCGGCGTTATCGAAGGCGTTCCCGGGCATCATCAGACCACGAAGCGCGAAACGATGCGGTTGAGCTGCTCGGCATTCTCGTTGAGGCCTTCGGTCGAGCGCGCGATGCTGTCGCAGGAGCCGGCCGAACGTTCGGTTTCCTGGGCGATGTAGGCGATCGCGGCGCTCACTTCGCGCGCGGTGAGCGACTGCTCGTCGGCGCTGCGCGAAATGTCGGAGATCGCCAGCGAGGTTTTTTCCACGCCCGAGGCGATACGGTCGAAGGCGTCGCTGGCCTGGCGCGAAATGTCGCTGCCCTGCACCACGCGGCGTACCGATTCGTTGATCAGCTTGGAGATTTCCTTAGTCGCCTGCGAGGAACGCTCGGCCAGCTTGCGCACTTCGTCGGCCACGACCGAGAAACCCAGGCCATGTTCGCCGGCGCGCGCCGCTTCGATCGCGGCGTTAAAGGCCAGCATGTTGGTCTGGCTGGCGATTTCGCCGATGACTTTCACGATCTCGGCGATGTCTTCCGACGACTGGTTGATCAGGCCCATCGCCTCGATGGTCTTGGCCACGGCCTTGGCGCCCGACTCGGCTTCGTTGCGGGTGGCCTGGGCCAGCGCATCGGCGTCGCCGGTGCTGCGCGCGATCGTGCCGATCGAGGCGGTCAGGCCGTCGACCGAGGCGTTCATCTGTTCGACGGTGGCGCCGAGCGCCTGGGCGCTGGCCGCGACCACGTTGGAGCGGTCGGCGATGGTGCGCGAGGAGCCGGACAGCTTGCCGGCGGCGCCGACGACTTCGCCGATCACGCCACGCAGATCGGCGATCATTTTGATGACGCCGGCCGCCAGCTGGTCGAGCGGCTCGTCGCCCTCGATCTCGGCCATGCCGGTCAGGTCGCCGGCCGAGGCGCGCGCCACTTGCGCCAGCAACAAGGTCACCTTGCGCTGCTCGTCGATGGCGCGCGCGGCGCTGCGCTGCTCGAGCAGCACCTGGTCGGTGATGTCGGTGGCGAACTTGACCACCTTGACCGGCTTGCCGTTGGCGTCGAGGATCGGGTTGTAGGTGGCCTGGATCCAGACCACCTTGCCGTCGTTGCCGAGGCGGCGGTAACGGCCGCAGTCGTACTCGCCGCGCTGCAGCTGCTGCCAGAACTTGCGGTAGGCCAGGCTGGCGGCATACTCGTCGTCGCAGAACACGCGGTGGTGTTCGCCCTGCACGTCGCCGATCGCGTAGCCCATCAGGTCGAGGAACTTCTCGTTGGCGTCGAGCAGGATGCCGTCCATGTCGAATTCCACCACCGCCTGCGCCTTGCGCATGGCTGCCACCAATCCGGCCAGCTCGACGCTGCGCGCTTTCTCGGCCGAAACGTCGGTGGCGAACTTGATGATCTTGTGGACCCGGCCCTCGGGGTCGAGCACGGGATTGTAGGAAGCGTTGATCCAGATTTCGCGCCCGCCCTTGCCGATACGCTTGTATTCGGCGCGCTCGATCTTGCCCGCCGCCAGGTCGGCCCAGAAATCCACGTACGCCGCCGACTGTTCGAACGACGGCTCGCAGAACATCGAATGGTGCTGGCCGACCACCTCGTCCAGGCTATAGCCCATCACCGCCAGGAAATTATCGTTGGCATGGGTGACATACCCGTCGAGCGTGAACTCGATCACGGCTTGCGCCCGGTTGAGTGCGCGGTGGATGGCTTGCAGTTCGTGAACGGCGTTGCTCGATTCTTGGGTGCTGATATGCATGGCTGACCTGTTGAGGGCGGAAGAACTCGGGTGCTGGGCACCAGAGGCGGGCTGACGCAGTGCTCGAGTCAGCAGGGTCAATGATGCCGCAAATCAACAAATCAGTAAATCCAGAAATCGGTAAATTACGAAATTATTTATTGCCGTTGTTGCTTGGCAACATGCAGTGACACGGGCCTATTTCATGGCGTTTTGCTAGCACCGAATTTTCTACAGCTGAGCTAAGAGGGGTGGTCGAGTCAAAAAAGCAAGCTGACCAAATTTAATATTGCTGAGCTGGAGGACGGAATCATGGGTCCCGGAACGACACCAAATTTTCTACAGCTGAGCTAGGTTTGTACAGGCGGTTCCCTGCGCTGGCTGCTGTGCACTGTAGGGTGGGCTGGTCCGCGTAGGACCCCGAGCCCACGCCTTATGTACGGCTTATATAGCGATGGCAGTGATCGGCTCGCATGGTGCCGGAATCCGTGCAGCAGGCGGGAAAGGATGGGCAGGTACGCGTGGGCCCGGGGCGCCCACCCTACTGCACGGCTGTTACAGGTGACCGCTCGCTGATCGTCTTATGATGCACCAAAGCAACGTTAATACTCTCGTGCAATATTTTTCTTTACAGCAAATCAGCAAAACCGATACTATTCGCTCGTCAGAAAAATTCGGCAAATTCGAAACCCTCTGACGGCCTTCGCCACCGGGGCCATTCCAGCGGGCGGTTTTCGATTACCGGAGCTTTTGTGCATCGCGTCTTTCTCTTCCTGGCCCTGTGCCTGTTCCAGCTGAACGCGGCGTTCGCTGCTGCCACCGGCGCCGGCGGCGTCGACGTCACCCTGCAGGCCTTCCAGGTCGCCGGCAGTGGCAAGGACGCCAAGCTGATGCCGACCACCCGCGCCTTGCCGGGTGACACCATCGAATACCAGGTGACCTACCGCAACGGCGGCACCACCCCGGCGCGCCAGATCAAGGCGGTGCTGCCGGTTCCGGCGAGCGGCATGGCTTACCTGGCCGGCAGCGCCCTCCCCGCCGCGGTCGAAGCCAGCCTGGACGGCAAGACCTACGCGCCGGCGCCTTTGACCCGCGACGTCATGCGCGAAGGACGCCGGGTTACCGAAGTCGTCCCCGTTTCCGAATACCGCTTCCTGCGCTGGGACCTGGGCGACCTGCCCGCCGGCGCCGCCGTCACCGTCAAATCCCGTATGCGCCTCGCAGGCGCGCCAGCCCAACCCTGATTTATCTGTAGAGGAATAACAACATGAACAAGCACTTCGCTTCCCCGCGCGTCACGCGCCTGGCCCTGGCCGCCTCGATGCTCGTCCTGGCCTCGTCCGGCGCCCATGCCGCCACCGCCGCCGGCACCGAAATCACCAACCAGGCCAGCGCCGTCTACCTCGACTCGCTGCTGCGCGGCCATACCGCCGTGTCGAACACGGTGGTCACCGTCGTCCAGCAGGTCGGCAGCGCGGGCATGGGCGATGGCTCGGCCAAGAACGCCGCCGCCAGCGCCCAGGTCGTGTATGCGCATAGCCTCAGCAATACCGGCAACGGCGCCGACACCTTTACCCTGAGCGCGAGCAACAACGGCGCCTTCGCCATGGCCAACGTCGTGTTCTATGCCGACGCCAACGGCGACGGCATTGCCGACAACGCCACCCCGATCACCAGCAGCGGCAGCTTGCCGGCCGGCGAAACTTTCCGCTTCGTTGCCGTGGCAACCCTGCCGGCGAACGCCGCCCCGGGCACCAACAACGAACTGACCGTCACCGCCACCAGCACCTTCAACCCGCAAGTAACGGCCAGCAGCACCGACACCACCACCGTCACCGCCTCGGCCCAGATGGACATCACCGCCAACGCGGCCGGCAATGGCGCCAAGGGCGCGGGCGCCGGCGCCGAGACGACGGCCGTGATCACCAACACCACCACCGCCGGTGCGACCACGCGCTTCACCCTGTTCCTGAACAATGCCGGCGGCAGCAACGAAACCTTCAACCTGCAGGCCAGCACCAGCGCCGCTTTCGCCAATACCGACCTGCCGGCCGGCTGGACCGTGGTGTTCAAGGATGGCTTCGGCAACCCGATCAACAACGCGGCCGTCAACAGCGGCGCCTACCGCATGGTCTACGCCGACGTGACCGTGGCCGCCGGCGCCACCGCCGCCACCACCGACATCTACTTCCGCGCGCTGGCCAGCAACAACGTGGGCGACGTCATCCACCAGGCCGTGAACGTCGTGAACGAAGCCGTGCAAGTGACGCTGGTCAAGAAGCAAGCCCTGGACAAAACCTGCGACGGCGTCGCCGATACCGAGTTCAGCGCCGACAACATCACCACCGGTGCGGTTCCCGGCGCCTGCATCCGCTACCAGATCACTGCCACCAATACCGGCGCCAGCGACGTCAACACCGTGATCATCCGCGACACGATCCCGGCCTACACGACCTGGCACTCGGCGCCGAACAACACGACCGGCGCCATCATCGCTCCGATCGTCAACCTGCTCGGCACCATCTCGGCCACCGTCGGCACCATGCAGCCGGGCCAGTCGAGCACGATGACCTTCGGCGTACGCATTTCTCAGTAACACCCACCCCCAATAACAAGAATTCCCTTTCCGCCGCTCCTGAAAAGGCCGGCGGCAGGGACCCCTACGCCCGAATTTCAGAGTTTCCGCCATGAAGAACCGCCTGGACCACTTCGTTTTCTTTCTGTTGCTCGTACTGGTCGTGTGCACCGGCGCCCAGGCCGCCATCCGCAACCAGGCAAGCGCCGGCTACGTCAATGCGCTCGGCAATGGCGTGAACCTGAAATCGAACGTGGTCCGCGCGATGCAGCCGGAAACCATCCGTTACTACACCAATTCCAGCTACGCGACCCAGGCGTCGGTCACGACCTTCGGGCGCCAGCTGTTCATCGAAGCCACCGCGCCGGCCTGCGATGCCGACCCGGAAGCGGTCGACACCATTTCGCTGGCGATCACCTCGCAAAAGACCGGCGACACCCAGACGTACCGCGCCGCAGAAACCGACGTCGACAGCGCCGTGTTCCACATCACCGCCCAAGTCATGACCGCCAGCAACACCGGCGCAGGATGGAGCAACGGCGACGGCAACGGCGCCATCGACGTCATGGCGGACGACACCCTGACCGCGACCATCGCCAGCTGCGGCAGCAAGGTCGCCACCGCCGCGATCCTGGTCGACCCGGTCGGCGTGGTGTTCGACAGCAAGACAAACGTGCTGCTGAGCGGCGCCACCGTCACCCTGATCGACGTCACCGGCCAGGGCAACGGCGGCCGTCCGGGCGAAGCCGCGCTGGTGTTCGATACCGACGGCGCCACCCCGCTGCCGAGCACGGTCGTCACCGGTAACGATGGCCGCTATCACTTCCCGCTGGTCGCGCCGAGCCTGTACCGCCTGGCCGTGGTCGCCCCGAACAATTACACCTTCCCATCGAAAGTCGCGCCCGGCGCGTTGCCGGAAGGCCGCGAAATCAACCTGTACGGCTCTTTCGGCGGCAGCTTCACCGTCAGCGAAGCGACCGGCGCCGTGACCATCGACGTCCCGCTCGACTCCGTGCCGGGCACCCTGTACCTGGAAAAGAGCGCCTCGCGCGCCACCGCCGAGATCGCCGATTTCGTCGACTACACCATCCGTGTGCACAATACCGCCGAGCAGGCACTGGTCGGCGTGAAGGTCGACGACGCGCTGCCGGCAGGCTTCCGCCTGGCGCCGGGCAGCGTGCGCATGGACGGCGTGGCCGTGGCCGATCCGGCCGGCGCCACGGGCGCCGCGCTGCAATTCACGGTCGGCACCCTGCCGGCCAGATCGACCATCGTGCTGCGCTACCGTGTGCGCATCGGCGCCGGCGCCCTGCAAGGCGACGGCATCAACCGCGCCAGCGCCACCAGCGCCGCCCCGCTCGCTTTTACCAGCGTGGTCGCGGCCGCCAAGGTCAAGGTCGAAGCCGGCGTCTTCAGCGACAAGGGCGTGATCCTCGGCAAAGTGTTTGCCGACTGCGACGGCAACGGCATCCAGGACGCGAACGAGCCGGGCGTGCCGGGCGTGCGCATCTACCTGGAAGACGGCAGCTTCAGCCGCACCGACCTCGACGGCAAATACAGCTTCACCGAAACCCGCCCGCGCACCCACGTCGCCAAGCTCGATCCGTCGACCCTGCCGGCCGGCGCCACCCTGTCGGTGCTGGCCCAGCGCAATGGCGGCGACGCCGGCAGCCGTTTCGTCGATGCCAAGGATGGCGAGCTCGCGCGCGCCGATTTCGCCATCGCCGGCTGCAGCCCGGCGCTGCGCGCCGACATCAACGCCCGCCGCGCGGCCGCCAAGGCCGACGGCAAGGCTGCCGAAGCCGTGCAGGCGCCCGCTGCCAAGGCCGCCCCGGCCCAGCTGGATTTGACCCAGTTCGACAACAGCCTCGGCTTCGTCAACCTGCAGGATGGCGCCGTGCTGGCCGGGCACCAGGCCACCGTGCGCGTCAAGGGCGCGCTCGGCGCCCGCTTCGCGCTGCTGGTGAACGGCGAGGCCGTCGCCGACTCGCGCATCGGCCAGCGCAACAAGCTCGCCGAGCGCCAGCTGGAAAGCTGGGAATTCGTCGGCGTCGCCCTGCACGCCGGCAAGAACGTGATCGAACTGCGCCAGGTCGACGCCTTCGGCAACCCGCGCGGCAGCAGCCGCATCGACGTCGTGGTGCCGGGCGCCCTGGCGCGCCTGCGCCTCGAACTGCCGCAGCCGAAGGTGGCCGCCGATGGCCGCAGCGCGGTGGCCGTGCTTGTCAAGCTGGAAGATGCCCGGGGCGTGGCCGTGCTGCAGCGTACCCCGGTGACCCTTGACGCCAGCCTGGGCCAGTGGCTGCAGGCCGACCTCGATCCGCGCGAAGCGGGCGTGCAAACCTTCATCGAAGGCGGCCAGGCCGAATTCGCCCTGCGCGCGCCGCAGGAAGCCGGCGAAGCAACCGTCGCCGCCGCCAGCGGCCAGGTCAAGACCAGCACCACCCTCGGCTTCGTGCCGGACCTGCGCCCGCTGGTCGCCGCCGGCGTGGTCGAAGGCAGCATCAGCCTGAACCGCATTCGCGGCAACGTCAGCAATCCGAACCGCTCGTTCGACGCCTTCGAGGACAGCCTGCGCAGCGTGTCGGGTAAATTCAACGGCAACGAAGCCGAGGCCGGCGCCCGCGCCGCCTTCTTCATGAAGGGCAGCGTCGGCAACGACACCCTGCTGACCATGGCCTACGATTCGACCAAGGAAAAGCAGGAAAAGCTGTTCCGCGACGTCGATCCGACCGGTTTCTATCCGACCCTGGGCGACGATGCTCAGCGCGGTTTCGAAGCGCAGTCGACCAGCCGCATGTACCTGCGCGCCGACCGCAACAAGTCGTGGCTGCTGTACGGCGACTTCACGCCGCCGGGCAGCACGCCGGCGCGCAGCCTGGGCGCCTACAACCGCAGCCTGACCGGCCTGCGCCACCATGTCGAGACCGGCAACCTGACCGTGGACGCTTTCGCCAGCCGCGACAGCACGCGCCAGATGGTCGAGGAAATCGCCGCCAACGGCACCTCGGGTCCCTACCTCACCGGCAGCGCCGTGATGGTGCTGAACAGCGAGCGCGTCGAACTCGTCGTGCGCGACCGTAACCAGAGCGGCGTGGTGCTGTCTAACGTGACCCAGGTGCGCTATGTCGACTACGACATCGAGCCGCTCACCGGCCGCATCCTGTTCCGCGCCCCGGTGGCCAGCCTGGACGCCAACCTGAACCCGGTGTCGGTGCGCATCAGCTACGAAGTCGACCAGGGCGCACCGCAGTTCTGGGTCGGCGGTGCCGCAGCCCAATACAAGCTCGGTGCGATGGTCGACGTCGGCGGCAGCTACGTTGCCGACCGCAACCCGATCGCCCAAACCACGCTGTCCAGCGTGAACGCCACCGTCAAGCCGGACGACAAGACCACCGTCATCGTCGAAGCGGCGCGCATGGATAAACAGCTCAAGGATGGCAATGCCGCCCGCATCGAAGCCGTGCGCAAGGACGGCAAGCTGGAAAGCCGCCTGTTCGCGGTGCGTACCAGCGAACACTTCGACAACCAGTCGGCCCTGCTGCCGAAAGGCCGCGTCGAAGCGGGCCTGCGCGCCGGCTACAAGGTCGACGAACAGCTGCGCCTGGACCTGGAAGCCCTGCACACCGAAGACGTGGTCAGCGGCGCCGCGCGCGACGGCGTGCAGGCCGGCGTGGGTTACGCCTTCAAGAACGGCGTGCGCGTCGAAGCCGGCCTGCGCCACTCGCAGGAAACCGCCGCCGCCAATACGGTGCTGGCCCAGCCCGATCTCACCAGCGTGCGCGCCAAGGCCAGCGCCCAGATCCCGGGCCTGCCGCAGGCCAGCGTCTCGCTGGAAGGCGAGCAGGACATCAAGGACAGTGCCCGCCGCATGGTCGCCATCGGCGGCGATTACCGCCTGGCCGGCGGCAGCCGTTTCTATGGCCGCCATGAACTGATCAGCAGCCTGGGTTCGAACTATGCGCTGAACGAAGGCCAGCAGCGCAACGCCACCGTGTTCGGCATGGATTCGGACTACATGAAGGATGGCCGCGTGTTCTCGGAATACCGTGCGCGCGGTTCGGATCTCGGCTCGAAAGAAGCCGAAGCGGCGATCGGCCTGCGCAACCTGTGGACCATCGCGCCCGGCGTGCGCGCCAACACCAGCTTCGAGCGCGTGCGCGTGCTGAGCGGCCCGGCTACCAACGAATCGATCGCCGTCGCCGGCGCGCTCGACTACGCCCGCAATCCACTGTGGCGCGGCAACGTGCGCCTGGAACTGCGCCATGGCGAAGACAGCGACAGCGTCCTCAATACCCTGGGCCTGGCCCACAAGCTGAGCGAGGAGTTCACTTTCCTCGGCAAGAACACCTACGCCGCCAACCGCAGCCGCACCACCCGCAGCATGCGCGTCAACGAACTGCTGCAAAGCGGCATCGCCTACCGCGCGCCGGGCAGCCTCGGCTTCAACGGCCTGGCGAAATACGAGTTCAAGCTGGAGTCGGACGACGGCCCGGCCGACCTCGAGCGCGCCGTGCACGCCGTGTCGCTGGCCGCTAACTGGCAGCCGACCGTCGACACCGTGCTGAGCGGCCGTTACGCCGCCAAGCAGGTGCGCGACGCCTCGAACGGCCTCGACACCCGCGGCACCGCCCAGCTGCTGGCCGCGCGCATCACCCACGACATCGGCCGCGACTGGGATGTGGGCGCGGTGGCCCAGGTCTTGTTCAGCGGTGCAGAACGGAGCCGCCAGTTCGGCCTCGGCCTGGAAGCCGGTTACCAGCTGCAGCAAAACGTCTGGGTCTCGGCCGGCTACAACCTGCTCGGCTTCAAGGAGCGCGACCTGGCCGGCGCGGACGCCACCACCAAGGGCGTGTACCTGCGCCTGCGCATGAAATTCGACGAGCGCGCCCTGGGCGGCATGCTGTCCGCATTCAATTAAGGAAATGACCATGACCTCCTTGACGAACCGTTTTAGCTGGCTGCGCGCCCTCTTGCTGGCCTGCGCCCTGTTCGCAGTGTTGCCCGCCCAGGCCGCCTGCGTGGCCGGCGCCTGCATCTCGGCCGGCCCGCGCCTGGCCAGCGTGAATTCGACGCAAAGCGCCCTGCTCAACCCGATGCTCGGCGGCCTGCTCGGCAGTAACGTCAACCTGTCGGTGGCCGACTGGAATGCCCTGGCCGGCGGCGACGTGAAGCTGCTCGACTTCCTCAATGCACTGAAGGTGCAGGCGAACGTCTCGAGCCCGACCCAGGCGCTCGGCACCGGCGTCACCCTGGGCCAGGTGAATGCCGCCCTCGGCGTGGCGGCCCAGCTCGAGGCCAAGACCAGCCTGGCCGGCGTGCTGAACGCGTTGCAGTCGCAGCTCGGCAACGCGAATGCCACCGTGCGCGTCGGCGACCTGCTCAAGGTCTCGACCGATGCCGGCGCGCTGGCCGGCGCCACCATCAATTCGCTCGACATGCTCACCGGCCTGATCCAGCTGTACAACCACCGCAACATGCTGACGACGCCAACCCCGATCGGCATTTCCGGCGGCGCGCTCGGCATGCTGGGCGTGGTCAACAACCTGCAGCTGTACGCCCAGGTGATCGAGCCGCCGGTGTATGTGTGCGGCCCGACCGGCAGCCAGTTCCACTCGGCGGCGATCCGCCTCAAGCTGAAACTCGACCTGGTCACCCTGAGCCCGGTCACCGACGCCCTGAAAAAGGTCGCCGGCGTTAACAGCGCCTCGCTCGCCATCGGCAAGCTCGACGTCTACGTGGAAGCGGCGCGCGGCGAAGGCAGCCTGGCGGCCGTGGACGCCGCCGCCAAGGCCGTCACGCTGCAGGTGGCGCCCGGCGTGGGCGACATCTACCTCGGCAGCATTCCCGACAGCGTGTTCTTCAACCGCACGCGCCGCTTGTCCGCCGCCGACGTCGGCTATGGCCAGATCGGCCAGCTGGTCCTGAACGGCATCAACGTCGCCATCGAGATCAAGACGACCGCGCGCGGCCAGGCGCCCTTCGCCACCAGCGTGACGATGTCCGGCAGCTTCCCGCAAACCCGCACCGTCAGCACCAGTGCCGCGTTCGTTACCGGCCTGACCGACAGCCTGGTCAACAACCTGTCGCTGCGCACCACCATCCTTACCGGCACCGTGCTCGATGCCCTGCTGGTGCCGGTCACGAACCTGCTCAACGGCTTGCTGCAGCCGGTGCTGAAACTGCTGGTGGTGGACACGCTGTCGCCGATCCTGACGCCGGTGCTGACTGGCGTCGCCGATCCACTCCTGAAACTGCTCGGCGTGGGCCTGGGCGAAATGACGGTCACCGTGAATGGCATCTGCCAGGCCTGCGACGATTTCCAGCTCACCAAGTCCGCCAACAAGGCGAATGCCGTGCCCGGCAGCGTGATCACCTACGAGATCGCATACAAGAACAGCGGCACCACCACCTTGTCAGGACTGGCGATCACCGACGCCACCCCGGCCTTTACCGCCTTTGTCGGCGCCGAATGCGGCGCCCTGCCGGCCGACCTGGCCAGCTGCGCGATCGCCGCCCAGCCCGCGGCCGGAGGCGATGGCCTGGTGGAGTGGCGGTTTACGGGGAGCCTGCAGCCGGGAGCGAGCGGGACGGTGAAGATCAAGGTAAGGGTGCTGTAGCACAAACCCGTAGGGTGGACGGCTATACCCTGGAATATGCATTTCTGCTGCCCGAATGCCGCCCACGCGTTCAACCACACGATGAAACTTCGCGACGAATCATCGGCTGGTTGAACGCGTGGACGGCGCGAATGCTACTGGGCCGCGAACTGAAGAGGTATAGCCGTCCACCCTACGGGTCTGTGCATCGTTCCCCGCACTGTCGTGAAGCGGCCCGGTAGCTGTACAATTTGTACAACACCACACGCCGCCCTCCCATGCCCAACCCCCGCATCCTGGTCCTGTACGCCCACCCGTCCCCGCACCGCTCGCGCATCAACCGCCGCCTGGCCGATGCCGCGCGCGCCATCGAGGGCGTGCTGGTGCACGACCTGTACGAGACCTATCCCGACTTTTACATCGACGTCGCGCGCGAACAGGCGCTGCTCGAAGCGGCCGAGCTGGTCGTGTTCCTGCATCCGATCCGCTGGTACAGCATGCCCTCGCTGATGAAGGAATGGGTCGACAGCGTGCTGGTGGCCGGCTGGGCCTACGGGCCCGGCGCCACGGCGCTGCGCGGCAAGGGCTACTGGCTGGCGGTGACGACCGGCAGCCCCGAGGAAGCCTACCGGGCCGGCGAACGGCACGGGCGCCCGTTCGCGGCCTACCTGCCGCCCTTCGAGCAGACCGCCCTCTTGTGCGGCATGGAGTGGTGGCCGCCGCATATCCTGCATGGTGCCCACGGCGCCGAGGATGCCGCCGTCGACGCCCACATCGCCGCCTTCCGCGCGCGCCTGGAAGCGTTCCTGCTCACGCCATCGAAAGCATAAGACATGGAACACAGCTTATTGGCGAACGCCGTCGTCTACCTGGCCGCCGCCGTGGTCGCAGTCCCCTTGGCCAAGCGCCTCGGCCTGGGCGCCGTGCTCGGCTACCTGCTGGCCGGGATGGCGATCGGTCCGTGGGGCCTGGGACTGATTCGCGAAGTCGAAACCATCCTGCACTTTTCCGAATTCGGCGTCGTGCTGCTGCTGTTCCTGATCGGCCTCGAGCTCGAACCGGCGCGCCTGTGGTCGATGCGGCGGCCGATCTTCGGCTGGGGCGCGGCCCAGGTGCTGGGCGTGGCCGGCGTGCTGTGCGGCGCGGCCGTGCTGGTGGGGATCGGTTGGCAGGTGGCGCTGGTGGGCGCGCTCGGGCTGTCGCTGTCCTCGACCGCGATCGCGCTGGCGACGCTGGGCGAACGCAACCTGATGGGCACCCCGGCCGGACAGGCCGGCTTCGCCATCCTGCTGTTCCAGGACATCGCCGCGATCCCGATGATCGCGCTGATTCCCTTGCTGGGCGTGGCGGCGGCCGACAGCGGCGCCGGACACGGCTGGCTCGACGCCGCGCGCCTGGGCGCGGTGATTGTCGGCGTCATCGTGGCCGGCCGCTTCCTGGTGCGCCCTGCCCTGCGCATCATCGCCAAATCCGGCATGCGCGAAATCTTCACGGCGTTCGCGCTGCTGCTGGTGATCGCCATCTCCCTGCTGATGCAATGGGTCGGCATGTCGATGGCGCTGGGCGCCTTCATGGCCGGCGTGCTGCTGGCGGATTCGGAGTATCGCCACGCGCTGGAAACCGACCTGGAACCGTTCAAGGGCTTGCTGCTCGGGCTGTTCTTCATCGCGGTCGGCATGGCGGTCGACTTCGGCGTGTTCCTGTCGAAGCCCTGGCTGATCCTGGGCCTGGTGCTGGGCTTCCTGGTCCTGAAACTCGCGGTCCTGTTCGCGCTGTCGACCCGCTTCGGCATCGCGCGCGGCCAGCGCTGGCTGTTCGCGTTCCTGCTCTCGCAAGGCGGGGAATTCGCCTTTGTCGTGTTCGGCGCGGCCGGGGCGGCGCGCGTCTTCACGCCGGAAGTGGGCTCGATCCTGGTGGCGACCGTCGCCTTGTCGATGGTGACCACGCCGCTACTGCTGCTCCTGCACGACAAGGTGCTCGAGCCGCGCTACCACGGCCAGAACCTGCGCGAGGCCGACGCCATCGAGGGCGACGAAGGCCACGTGATCATCGCCGGCTTCGGGCGCTTCGGCCAGATCGTCGGGCGCCTGCTCAACGCGAATCGGTTCAAACTCACAGTGCTCGACCACGACCCCGACCAGATCGAACTGCTGCGCCGCTTCGGCTGGAAGGTGTTTTATGGCGACGCCACCCGGGTCGACCTGCTGCATGCGGCCGGGGCGGCCAACGCGCGCGCGCTGGTGCTGGCGATCGACGACATCGAGGACAGCCTGGCCCTGGCCGACGCCGTACGCGAACACTTCCCCGACCTGCCGATCCTGGCGCGGGCGCGCAACGTCACCCATTATTATCAGCTGATGGACCGCGGCGTCACCATCATCGAGCGCGAAACCTTCGAATCGGCCCTGCAGCTGGGACGGCGCGTGCTGTGCCAGCTCGGCTACGGCGCCTACCGCGCGCGCGCGGCGACCCTGAAATTCCGCGAGCATAACAAGGCCAGCGTCGATGCCGTCTACCCGTTCTACAAGGACCGAGAGCAGTACGCCTCGATGTCCAAGCGCGCCCGTGACGAACTCAACGACATGTTCGCGCGCGACCTGAAGAACTATGAAAAGGAATCCGAGCGCGGCTGGGATTAAGGCGCGGTGGTTTGTACTGTATCCTTAAGGCAACAACGAGCTGACCGCTTACAAACCCGTACTGTGTGCGCCGCCGAAATGCCGTACTATCGGCGCATGGAAGAAATCAGTAAAAACGAAACATGTGCTGGCACCGCGCCGCCGTCCCGCGCCTGTTGCGGTCGCGAACGCCGGGTGAGCCGTCCGCGCCTGTACAATACCCGGTTTCTGCGCCGGGGGCGATCGTGAAAGAGCAAGCGCACCCGGACGCGTTCCTGGACAATGGCGGACGCCTCGGGCGCCGCATCCGCGACCGCGACTGGTCGGGGCACCCGCTCGGGCCGATCGCCGGCTGGGACGCCGCGCTGCGCACCAGCCTGGGCATCATCCTGAACTCCGCCTTCCCGACCTTCCTGGCCTGGGGCGAAGACCTGACCCTGTTCTTCAACGATCCCTACGAGCCGATGCTGGGCAAAAAGGCGGACAGCCTGGGTGCGCCCTACCGCGCGGTCTGGCATGAAGTCTGGGACACCCTCGGCCCCTACGTGCGCCGCGTGCTGGACGGCGAATCCTTCTTTTTCGAAGACTACGCGATCACGCTCGAGCGCTACGGCTATCCAGAACCGGCCTGGTTCACCTTCTCGTACAGCCCGCTGCGCGACGAACGCGGCAGTGTGCGCGGCATGCTCTGCACCTGCGTCGACGTGACCGGCAAAGTGCTGGCGCTGGCGCGCCACAAGGAAGCCGAAGAGCGCCTGGCGCTCTCGCTCGAAGCCTCGGGCAACATCGGCACCTGGTCGTACGACCTCGACGACGGCACCACCTACGTCGACGAACGCTTCGCGCGCCTGTTCCAGGTCGACGCGGCGCTGGCGCTGTCGGGCACCGAACTGGAACGCTTCACCGACATGATCCACCCGCAGGACCGGGCGCGCGTGGTGGCCGCGATCGCGGACGCGATCCGCGACGATACCCGTTACGACATCGATTACCGCATCCCGCAGCGCTCGGGCCTTGATGTCTGGGTCAATGCGCGCGGCAAGGTATTCGCCGACCCGGTCAGCGGCGGGCGCCGCTTCGCCGGGATCGCAGTCGACATCACTGCGCGCAAGGAGGCGGAAGCCGCGCGCAGCGCCAGCGAGGAACGCGCGGCGGCGGCCACGCTGCGCGCCGAGGACGCGCTGCGCCGCCTCGACGCCCTGTTCGACGCGGCCCCGGTCGGCATCGCCTACGCCGACACCGATGGACGCATGCTGGTGGCGAATGCCGCCGACCGTGCGATCTGGGGCGAGGAGCGGCCCGACAGCGGCGTGGCCGGCTATGGCGCCTGTAGAGGCTGGTTCCCCGGCGACGGTACCGAGCCTGCGCGGGCGCTGGCGCCGCACGACTGGCCGGTGGCGCGCGTGCTGGCCGGACGCGAGGCCGACGAGGCCGTGATCGAGATCGAACCCTTCGGCATGCCGGGGGTGCGCAGGACGATCCTGGTGCGCGCCCAGGCCATGCGGGATGCCGGCGGCGCCCTGGCCGGCGTGGTGGCGGTGACGCGCGACATCGGCGAGCAGGTCGCGGCCGAGCGCGCGCTGGCCGACAATGCCAACGAACTGCGCGCGGCGGCGCGCCGCAAGGACGAGTTCCTGGCGATGCTGGCGCACGAATTGCGCAACCCGCTGGCGCCGATCAGCAATGCCGCGCGCCTGCTGACGATGGCCGGCGCCAACGAGGCGCGCATCCGCAAGGCGGGCGAAGTGATCACGCGCCAGGTGCGCCACATGACGGCGCTGGTGGACGACCTGCTCGACGTCTCGCGCGTGACGCGCGGCCTGGTCGCGGTCGAACGCAAACCGGTCGACGTCGCCGCGGTCGTGCTGGGCGCGGTCGAACAGGCGCGCCCGCTGATCGAGGCGCGCGGCCACCGTTTCGAACTCGACCTGGCGGACCTCGAGGGCCTGGACGGCGGCGCGCGCATGCTGGGCGACCGCACGCGCCTGGTGCAGGTGCTGTCCAACCTGCTCAACAACGCCGCCAAATACACGCCGCAGGGCGGGAACATCGCGCTCGCCGCCGCGGTGCAGGATGGCGCAGTCGCCATCAGCGTGCGCGACGACGGCATCGGCATCGGTCCCGAGATGCTGCCGCACGTGTTCGACCTGTTTTCCCAGGCCGAGCGCACGCCCGACCGCTCGCAGGGCGGGCTTGGCCTCGGCCTGGCGCTGGTCAAGAGCCTGGTGCAGCTGCACGGCGGCCGGGTCGGGGCGCACAGCGCCGGGGCCGGGCGCGGCAGCACCTTCAGGGTGGTGTTCGAGCTGGTCGCCACCGGCGCGCCCGCAGCGGCGCCGGCCGCGCAACACGCCATGCCGGCCTCTAGGCAACAGCGCCTGCTGGTGGTCGACGACAACACCGACGCCGCCCAGTCGCTGGCCGAGATACTGGGCGCGCTCGGCCATCGGGTGGCGACGGCGGACGGTTCGCGCGCCGCGCTCGAGCGCGCCGCGGCCGCCTGGCCCGACGTCTTCATCCTCGACATCGGCTTGCCCGACATCGACGGCTACGCCCTGGTGCGGCGCCTGCGCGCGCTGCAGGACGGACGTCCGACGCGCTACATCGCCCTCACCGGCTACGGCCAGGCGCACGACAAGGTGCTGGCGCGCGGCGCCGGCTTCGACCACCATTTCGTCAAGCCGGTCAACCTGGACGCCCTGTGCGCCGTTCTCGACGATAATGCCTCCCCGGGCGCTGTCACTTCAGCGGCAACCATTCCACCATCGGCATCGACCGCACCCGCTGCGGCGCCGAACGCTTCGTAATCATGCAAAAACCTGACGCACAACCCGACCTCGCCTATAACGCCGCCGATTTCTGTTCCACCAAGGACGCCGCCCTGCTGCTCGGGGTATCGCATCGCACCGTCCAGCTGTGGGTCGAAAACGGCGCCCTGCAAGCATGGAAGACGGCCGGCGGCCACCGCCGCATCACCATGGCATCCGTGAACAAGCTGGTGAACGAACGGCGCGGCGTCACCGGGCCGGACACGCCGGCGCCCGCCCCCAGCACCAAGAAGCTGCTGCTGGTCGACGACGACGCCATGCTGCTGCGCCTGTACGAACTGGAGATCTCCGGCTGGAACCTGCCCCTGACCCTGATCAAGGCGCACAACGGCTTCGAAGCGCTGCTGCGCATCGGCGAGCAGCGGCCGGACGTGCTGGTCAGCGACCTCTCCATGCCCGGCATGGACGGCTTCCGCATGATCCGCACGCTGCGCGCCGACGCCAGCTGCGCCGGCATGGCGGTGATCGTGGTCAGCGGCCTGGACCGGCCAACGATCGACTCGATGGGCCTGCCCGGCGACATTCCGGTCTTCCCCAAGCCGGTACCCTTCAACCAGCTGCGCGCCGCCATCGAAAAGGCGCTGGCAGGATAAGGGTTTGCGGGCGGCTTCCCGCCGCCTGCGGTTCTTTACGATCGATTGTCACCACCATGCTTGCACCGCCACTCCCGTCCGACGAACAACACCGCCTCCAGGTCCTGCTCGACCTGAACCTGCTCGACACCGCCCCCGAGGAACGCTTCGACCGCATCACGCGCCTGGCCGCGCGCCTGTTCGGGGTACCGATCGCGGTGGTTGGCCTGATCGATGGCGAGCGCGAATGGTTCAAGTCGCGCATCGGCGTGCCCGAAACCGAAGTGGCGCGCCAGATGACCTTCTGCGCCCACGCCATCCTGCAGGACACGGTGCTGGTGGTCGAGGATGCCCTGAACGACGAACGCTTCGCCGACAACCCCTTCGTCTCGGGCGGGCGCGTGCGTTTTTATGCGGGCACGCCGCTGGCGGCGCCCGACGGCAGCAAGGTCGGCACCCTGTGCCTGCTCGACAGCGCGCCGCGCCGCTTCGGCGACGACGAGCGCACGCTGCTGCGCGACCTGGCCGCCATGGTCACCAATGAATTCGCCGCCGACGAACTGCGGCGCGCGCTGGCGCAGCAGCGCGACAGCGAAACCTGGCTGCGCGCCCTGCTCGAGCGCTTGCCGGAAGGCGTGCTGACGCTCGACGAGGACGCCAAGGTGTTGTCGGCAAACGCCGCCGCCGGGGCGCTGTTCGGCGCCGACCCGCAGCAGCTGGCCGGACGCAGCGCTCAGTCGCTCGCGGTCGAGTCGATCGCCGGGATGCTGGCGGCGCATGCGGATGGCGAAGTGCTGGCGGTCCAGGTCACCGCGCGCCGCGCCGACGGCAGCACCTTTCCGCTCGACGTCGCCGCCAGCGCGATCATGCTGGGCGGGCGGCGCCGTTACGCCGCCATCGTGCGCGATGCCGCGCCGCGGCTGGAGCAGGACTGGCGCCTGCGCGCCGCCGGCGAACGGCGCCACAAGACCTTCACCCATGCCGCGCACGAACTGCGCACGCCGCTGGCAAGCATCATGGGTTTTTCCGAACTGCTGATCAAGCGCGACTTCGACGCGCCGACCGCGCGCGAACTGCTCGAGATCGTGAACGCGCAGGCGAAGCTGATGTCGACCGTCGTCACCCAGACCTTCGACCTGGCGCGCATCGAGGCGGCCGGGCACGCGGGAATGCAGATCGAACCCGAACCGTTCGAAGCGCTGCTGGCCAAGGCGCTGGCCGGCACCGAGCCGCTCGGCCACAACGCGCGCGTGGTCGTCGAATGCGAACCGGGCTTGCCGCCGCTGGCGGCGGACCGCTACCGGCTGCCGGCGGCGATCGCGAACGTGCTGGCGAATGCGCTCACCTACTCCACTGCCCCGGTCGTGGTGCGGGCCTGGACGGACCCGGCGCCGGGCGCGGCCGCGGTACTGATCGACGTGCGCGACCAGGGCATCGGCATGACCCCGGAACAGCTGGCACGCATCGCCGAACCGTTCTACCGCGCCGCGGGCACGCCGGAGAGCGGCGGCACCGGTCTCGGCATGGCCATCGTGCAGGAGATCCTGCATGCCCACAATGGCAGCATGGGCGTGGTGTCGGCGCCGGGCGCCGGTACCACGGTGACGCTGCGCGTACCTGCTGCCGCTGCCGCCGCAGCCGGCGAGGCGACCCATGGTTGAGCCAATCCTGGTGGTCGACGACCAGCGCGAACTGCGCCTGCTGATCCGGCTCAGCCTGCTGACCCTGGGCCGGGTGGAAACCGCCGGCACGAGCGCCGAGGCCCTCGACAAAGTGCGCAGCGACCGCCCACGCCTGATCGTGCTCGACGTGTCGCTCGGTGCCGAGAGCGGACTCGACCTATGCCGCGCGCTGAAAAGCGACCCGGCGACCGCGGCGATCCGCATCGTGCTGCTGTCCGCCTATGGCCAGCAGGCCGACCTGGCCGCTGGCCTGGCGGCCGGCGCCGACAGCTATGTGGTCAAGCCGTTCAGTCCGCGCGACTTGCTGGAGACGGTCGCCGGACTGTTGGCCCATAAAAATCAGTAAATTCGATAACTTCGATCAAAATCGATAAAATCGATAGCAACATCGGGCAAAAGGCCATCTGGAATTTGCTCCACTGTCAAGAACGCCGAATCTCCTGTAAGATTGGCTCATACGTTGTTACGAGGCAATACTCGTGGCAAATTGCATAATCTCGGAGTCAATGATGAACCTTCGCCTGCCCTTCGCCGCCCTGCTGCTGTCGCTGCTGGTCCTGCCAGCCCATGCCGGCAGCGCGAATGCGCGCATGGAAGTGAGTTTCGTCGTCCACGCCGCCTGCACCGTCGACGCCCCCGGCGGCGGCGCCCCGCACGTCTCGTGCAGCGATGCGTCGCTCTACCGCGTGGCCCCGGCCGTCGCCGCGGCCCCGGCGGGTGGCAACGCCGCCTGGACCGTCATCTTCTGAAGCGATCCTTCCTCCGGCGGCGTACGCCGCACCGATAGAAAAACGGCCGTCATCGACGGTAATGCCGTTCAGTTAAGCAGATTGCGGCGCATTTCAGCCAGGACCGACCTCGGTTGCGAAAATGCGCGTTGCGCGATACGTAGGGTGGACTTAGTCCACGGCCCTTCTCATGCATATCGAGATGCGCTACGTAGACCGGAGCGCGCACGTACGGGCTTCCCCTAGCATGAAGGAGTGCAACGAAACGGCCGTGGACTGAGCGGTTCGCCGCCCGGTCCACCCTACGATTATCGAAACTCAGCCTGTGTGGCCTAGCTCACTGCTGGCAGAGAGTTCGTTCAGGCTTAACTGAACAGTATTACCGTCATCGACGGCCGCTTTTTTGTAGGGTGGGCACTCGTGCCCACGCGGTACCACCGTTGCATGTCGAGACGCTCGCCAACGCACGAGGCGCAAGCATCACGAGCGTGGCTCCACGTCTCGAAACGCACGCGTAGTACCGCGTGGGCTCGAGAGCCCACCCTACAAAACAACGATGAAAAAATGCGGCCGTCGATCGACGGCCGCATTTTTTATCCGGCCCCGTCTCAGAAATACACCGTCGCCGTCACCGTATCCTTGTACTCCCCCGGCGTGGGCGTGCGCTGCGCCGGTACGCGGCCGTGCAGCGGCAGGCTTTGCAGGGTGCCGGTGCCGGTCCCGGTCGCCATCGTGGTGCCGGCCGTGCCGTCGCCCCATGGCGCGCCGTCGGGCGTGGTGGAGATCAGGTAGCGCACCATCTCGCCGGTGGCGGCGTTGCGCATGCGCCGCTCGGCCACGCTGCCGTTGGCGCCGCCGTTGAGGGCAATGCGGTAGGCGCTGTTGGCCGTACATTGCACGCCCAGCGCGGCGCTGGCGCGCACGGCGCCGGTGAGCACGTCGCTGTTACCGAACGATAGATTGCCGGCGTTGATGACGCAATTGTTGACGACCGTGGCGCGCACCTGGAACGGCAAGGTCGTGGTGATGCCGGTGGTGCAGGACGGCGGGCCGACCAGGGTCGAGAGCGCATAGGTGAAGGTCGCGTCGGCGCCGAAGCTGCTGGCGTACACGGTATCGGCATCGCCGCTGGTGCCGACGCCGGCGAGCGCGCTGCCCGCGATCTTGCCGTAGATCGTATAGCTTTTGGTGTACACGCCGAGGCCCAGCAGGCCGGCCAGCACCGCTTCCCGGATCGGGGTCTGGTTGGCCGGCATGGCGGCGCCGCCCCACACGGCGGCGCCCGCATAGCTGCTGTCGGTGTACAGGTTGTACGGCAGGCGCGTGCCGCCGGCCGCCAGCGTGCGCGCGCCGCCATTGGCGCCGCCGCTGCCCGCACCCAGGCTGAGGCAATAGGTGATGTTCGGCAGCAGCAGGCTCGGAAATCCAAGGGCCAGCGTGCAGCTCACCGTCAGCGTGCCGCTGGCATAGTAATCGCTGCCCGAGATCGGGTTCACGTCGGCAAACACGACATCGGTCATCTTTGCGCTGCAGCTGTCGGCGGCATGTGCGGCGCCGCTGCCCAGTGCGAGCAGAAGCGCCAACGCAAGGGCCGGCGACATGCGCCATATGGTTGTTCCCGGCATCTTCATCCCTTATTTTCCTTTGTTTTCCTTGAGCGGCGCGCAGGCCAGCGGGCCGAGGGGCGCCAACGCCGCGCCTTGCGCCGCATTGAAATTGAACCGCACTTCGCAGGCGCCGCCCGCCGCGCGCAGCACCAGCCGGTTCGCCGGCCGCGCGCCGTCGACGAACACGACGCCATCGTAGCCGACGACGGTGGGCGCGCCGCCGTCGATCTCGACCATGGTGCCGAGCGGCGCCGGACGGCCGTCGGCGCCATGCACGATGACGCTCGCGGCCACGTAGCGTTCGACCGCGAAGCGCGCGACGATGCCGGATGCGCGCTGCGGCACCAGTTCCTGGCTGGTGCCGCGCACGTGAAAGTCGACCGGCAGCTCGGTGGTGTCGATCGACAGCATGTTGGCCGTGTAGGGCACCAGGTCCGGCACCAGGAAGTGCCCGCCGGCGTCGGTGCGCCCGATCCGGCGGTTTTCCTGCAGTACCGGCACGTCCGCCAGTCCGGTCGACACCAGCGCGAAGGCGCGCCCGACCTGGCGCGCCGCCAGCAGCGTGCCGTCCATCGCCACCACGGCGCCGGTCGCGCCGAGCGCGCGCGTGACGGTACCGCCGCCGCGCTGCACCAGCGCGCTGACCTGGCCGGCGCGGCCCAGGTAGTTTAGCTGTCCCTGGCTGAAGCGCCCGCCGCCCTGGTCCGCGTCCTGCACGCCCCAGCCCAGGCCGCCGCCGAAGTCGGCGGCGCGGCTGAGCGAGGCGTTCCAGGTCCGCGCGCCGTCGCGGCTGCCGGCGCCGGCGCTGGCGCCGACGCGGCCGGGCAAGCCCAGGTTGAGCGTCGCCGCCACGCCACGCGTGGCGTGGCGGCGCAGGTCCTGGTAGGCGTTGACGCTGAGATAAGCGTTGAAGTAAGCGCCGATACCCAGGCGCGCCGACCAGGCCAGCGAGGCCAGGCGCGTGCTGTCCTGCCCGGGCGGGCGGTAGCCGATGTAGCTGGCGCTCAGGCTCTGGCCGCCAGGCAGGGCCACATTCAGGCTGACACGGTCGTTGGCGCGGGCCACCGGGCTGCCCTCGGCCGTGCCGAGGTCGGCGTAGGCGCGGGTGCTGCGGGTGCTCTGGGCATCGAGCGACCAGCCGGCCGACAGGTACTGGTAGCCGGCGCTGGCCAGCATGCCCCCGCCTTTTTCACCCCGGCCGGCGCCGCTGCTGGCGGCGAGCGCACCCTGCAGGACGCCCAGTTGCCCGACGCGCAGCAGCGCGCCGGCGCCGCCGTTGACGAGCCTCCTTCCCGCCTCCAGGTGCGCCTCGAGGGTGAGCGTCTCGCTGTAGCCATGGCGCAGCGAGGCGCTGGCCAGCGGCCGGCCGGCGTAGCCGAACGAGCGCGCGCCGAAGTCGCGCCGCGGCACGCCGAACGCGAGCGCATAGTCGGACAGCCCCGCCGCCAGCAGGCGGGTGTCGATGTACAGCGGCAGCGTGGTGGCCACTTCGCGCCCGAGCGCGTCGCGGGTGACGACCGTGGCCTGGCCGGCGCCGTTCAGGCCGGTGATCCCGTTCAGTACGAAGGGGCCGTCCGGCACCTGCGCATTGAACTGCTGCATGCCGTTGACGTACAGGCTGACGCTGCTGGGCACGACGGCCGAACCTTTCAAATCGGCGACCGGATAGGTCACCAGGTCCGGGCGCAATTCGAAATTCTTGCGCCACTCGATGCCGGCCATGCGCAGCGAGCGCGTCCAGGTCAGCGAACGGTTGACCAGGTCGCCCACCTGCAGCGAGGACAGCGCCACCGGATCGGCCCAGCTCCAGGAAGTGTCGTGGCGCAGGTAGCGGCGCCCGGCGCCGTGCAGGGTCGCCACGCCGCTCGTGCTGAACACGCCGCGCGCATCGAAATAGCGCAGTTCGTTCAGCGCCGCCACGCGGCTGGCGCCGCTGCCCGACTGGGCGTACAGGTCGTAATTGAGGAGCAGGCCGGGACTGGCGCTGCCGGCGCGGACAGCGCGTTCGGGGCGGGCGTCGAGCTGGAGCGGCGTGCGCAGGGTGTCGGCCAGGCGCAAGGCGATGCTCTGGCGCGCGTTGTCCCAGGTGTAGGACAGGCCGGGCACGGCATCGAGGTCGACTTCGAGATCGGGAGCGCCGCGCAGGCCGAGTTTGTCGGTGTCGAGGCCGAGGTCGCGCAAGTCCTGCAGCGTGCTGCGCAGGGTGCCCGCGGGCGTGCGCACGAAGCGCGCGACGGCGCCGCTGGCGTCGCCGTTCAGGCTGGCTTCGAGAAAGAGTTCGACCGCCGCGGGCGCGCTTGCGGGCGCAGGCGCGTCCTGCGCCGCGGCGTGGCCGGCCGGCAGTACAAGCAAAGGCAAAAGCAGCAGCAGCGCTTGCGACAGCAAGGCGCGCCCGGACGCGTACGCCCCGCCCCGGCGGTTCTTCATCGGCACATCACGTCGATACGTCCCGCAAGGCAGGTCCTACGGCACCACGCCGGCGGTGGCGGTCAGCGGGCGGGCATTGACGTTGGCGCGCACGGTCAGCGGGCCGGACAGCTTCGCATCCGGCGCCAGCGGCAGGCGCAGGACACGCTCGCGCCCGGCCAGCGCATAGCCCAGCAGCCCTTTGCTCAGCTCGTATTCCTTGCCGGCGCCGTCGACCAGGGTGGCCGCGCCGATTTGCGCATGCAGGCCGCCGCTGTTTTTCAGTTCCAGCATCCAGGCGCCGCCACGCCGCACGACGGTCCAGGCGAGGTTCGGGGCGGAGGCTTCGTCGCTCGGGGCGACGAACACCGGCACCGAATACTGCAGGCGGATCGCCACGCCGCTGGTGGCTTCGTCGCCGCGCGGGATTTCGTCGATCAGGAGGCGATAGGCGCGCTCCGGGCCCGGCGCTGCGCCGCCACGGCGCACCAGGCGGATGGTCTGGCTGGTTTTCGCGGCGATTTCCATAATCGGCGGACTGGCGACCAGTTCGTCGGTCGGCGTCAGGACGTCTTCGCCGCCGCGCTGTTCCCAGGCGTAGACCCGCACCTGCCCGTGGATCGGCCGCTCGCCCAGGTTCTGCAGGCTGATACCGCCGGCCCCCTGGCTGGCGCGCAGGTTGATCAGCACCGGCGAGATCTGCAGGTTGGCGGCGAACACGGGCGCGGCCAGTGCCAGCGCGCAGACGATCACCAGGAGAAAGCGGAAGAGGGAGGAACGCGCCATGCTGAGCAACTAAAGAATCAGAAGTACACGGTCGCCGTGATGGTCGACTTGTAGTTGTCCGGCGTCGGCGTGGCCTGGGCCGGGATTTCGCCGTACACGGTCAGGTTCTGGGCGACGCCGCTGCCGGTGCCGCCGAGGGTATCGGTGCCCTGCGTGTTGCCCCAGGGCGAAGCGCCCGGCGCCTGGTACAGGTTGAAGCGCACAGTGCCGGCGTTGGCGCCGGTGCCGCTCAGGAAGCGGTCGGTGCCGCTGGAACCGGTGCCGGTGCCGGCATTCAGGCCGATATTGTAGGGCGTCGTATTGCTGCAGGTGACGCTGATGTTCGAGGAAGCCGTCACCGCGCTCGCCAGCACGCCCTGGGTCTGGCCGAAGTCGATGCCGTTGGCGGCGATCGCGCAGTTGGCAACGATGCGCATGGTCACGTCGAAGGTCGCAGCCTTGGTGCCGTTGCCATAGACGGCAGCGGCGGACATGCCAGGCGCGGCGGTGATGACGATGGCGGTGGCGGTGGCAATGGCGCGACGAAGATTCGATGCAGACATGTGGATTCCCTGGAGAGTGAGGCGGTTAGTTGCTATACATCAACTATGCCAGAGTTTCTCGAAATCAGCAAATACAGAAATATCAGCGAATTCAGTAATTGTTGCGTGGAAACATCACTGGTCGAAAAATATATCCGAATCCCTCATTTTTCGGGGCGCGCGAGTGCCGGCATTGCGCCATGCGGCAAGCGCACCGAGAACACGGCGCCGCCGCCGGGCGCGTCCTCGATCGTGACGGTGCCGCCATGCTCTTCGACGATGCGGCGGCAGATCGCCAGCCCGAGGCCGGTCCCGCCGGACGCCGCCGGCTGCCCTTTCGATTCGATCTGCACGAAGGGCTGGAACACGCGTTCGCGCATCTCGGGCGGCACGCCCGGTCCGCGGTCGCACACCGACAGGCGCGCGCCGCCGGCCTCCGCCACCACCTGCAGCAGCACCGGACTGCCGGGCGGTGCGACCTTGATCGCGTTCGACAGCAGGTTCGTCATCACCTGGGTCATGCGGTCGTAGTCGAAGGTGGCTTCGAGGGTCTCGGCGCCGGGTGCGCAGTCGAGCACCAGGGTGACGTCCCTGGCGGTGGCCATGCCGCGCATCGTGCGTTGCGCTTCGCGTGCCAGAGGCAGGACCGGCTGCAGCACCGGCTTGAAGGACATCATGCCGGCCTCGATCTTCTGGATGTCGAGCATGTCGTCGACCAGCCGGTTGAGGCGGATGCAGTTCGCGTGGCAGATCTCGACCAGTTCCAGCATGTCGGGCGGTACCGGCCCCAGCGCGCCGGCGGCGAGCAGTTCGAGCGAGGCGCGGATAGAGGTCAGCGGCGTGCGCAATTCGTGCGACACGGTGCCGACAAACTCGTTTTTCGCGCGGTCGATACGCTTGCGTTCGGTAATGTCGCGCAGGAAGATGCTGAAAGTGGTGCCGTCGCCCTGCCCGGTCAGGCCGCTGCTCATCTCGACCGGGATTTCCGCCCCATGGCGGTCGGTGACGATGCGTTCGACGCGGCGGTCGAGCACTCCGCCGTGCTCGTCGAGGAAGGCCAGGCCGGACTGGCCGGTCACGGGGCGGAACCGTTCCGGCAGCATCAGCTCGGTCAGGGGCTTGCCGATCGCTTCGTCGCGGCGCCAGCCCAGCAGCTGTTCGGCCTGGCGGTTCCACTCGATCACGCTGCCCGCGAGGTCGATACCGATAAAGGCATCCTGCGCCGTCTCCACGATGGCGCGGATGCGCGCTTCGCTGATGCGCACCGTGTCGAGCGCGCGCCGCAATTCGAGCGTACGCGCCTCGACCACCTCTTCCAGCGTGCCGTTCAATACCTGCAGCTGGCGGCGCCGTTCGTCGAGGTCGGCGACCAGTGCATTGAGCGAGCGGCTCAAGGCGCGCACTTCCTCGTAGCCGCCCTGGCCGCTCTCGATCTGCACCGCGCCGCCACCGGTGATGTCGCCGGCCGAACTGGCCAGCTGCTTGAGCGGGCGGGTGATGCGGCGCGCCACCCACACGCCGGCCAGCGAAAACAGCAGCGCCAGCGCGATGCCGCCGAACAGCAGCTGGGCGCGCAGGGCGTACACCGGGGCGTAGGCTTCGTCGAGGTCCTGGCGCACCATCACGACCCAGCCCAGGCCGGGATAGCTGGCGTAGCCGGTGCCTTTCTGGAAACCGACCAGGTACTTCTTGCCGTCCGGCCAGTCCTCGACCAGGAAATCGCCCTGGCGGGTCGGCGTCGCGCGCCGGAAACTCTGGAGGTCGAGCGTCTGCTCGACCAGTTCGGACGGCCCGAGCAGGACGACGCCCTTGCTGCTGAGGATAAGGGTCTCGAGCCGGGAATGGCGCGCGACCGAGCCGGTCACCGAACGTTCGACTTCGCGCGCCCAGTTCCACGACAGGTGCGCGCCCAGCACGCCCTGCACCTCACCCGTGGCGTCGGCAAACGGGAAGGCGACGTCGACGAAGCGGCGCGGCCCGCTCGCTTGCGGCGGCAGCAGCTTGTCCAGCAGCAGCGCTTCGTGGACGTCGCCGACGAAGCCGCCGCGCAAGCCTTCGCGGAACCAGGGACGGGCGGCCACATTCACCCCGACCAGCAGGTTGTTGCCGGACGCGAGCACCTTGCCCTTGACGTCGGCGATGCCGAGCCACTCGTAATAGGTATAACTCCGCTGCACCAGCGCCAGTGCCGCTGCGCGGTCGGCGTCGGCTTGCGCCGGGTCGTGCGACACCGCCTGGCGGGCGATCAGCGCCACTTCGCGGTAGCGCTCGAACATGCCGCGTTCGAGCTTGTCGGACGTCTGGGCCGCCAGGTCGGCCAGCCCTTCGCCGATCTGGGTTTCTATCTCGGCGATGGCGCGCCGCTCGAACAGCGCGACGAGCGCGATCGTGAGCACGATGGAGAGGAGCGAGAAGGCCAGCGCCAGCTGGGCTTCGAGACCGCGGGGAACGAATCGTAGTAGTTTGCCTTGCACCGGGCCCTCTATCGCGTGATCAAACCGGGATCAACGCTAACACATGCGGCATGGGTGCCGACGCACGTTCTTTCCAACGTAACCAACTCTCCGTAAACAGTTTCCGTAAATCACTTCCAAACTGACCGACTTTCGGTCAGCGGCTACGCATCTGTAGCGCATCCGCCACGCATCCGGCCTACCCGGCGGCCGTCTTCGTGCCCGGCCGCGCCAAGACCATCCCGAGCCGCAGCGCGGCATCGGTCACCTGCGCCAGCGGCGGCTGGTAGCCGTTGTCGATCCAGCGCAGCGCGATGTGCATCACCCCACCCACGATGCCGGCCTCGAGCAATTCGTCCGAGGGTGCATCCGCGGGGGCGATCTGGCGCGCCACTTCCGCCCCGATCGCGCGCAGGGCGGCGTCGAAGGCGCGGTCCACGGCGCGGCTGACGCCGCGGATCTCGACCAGGTAGACGCGCGCCGAAGCCGGTTCGCGCTGCAAGGCGCTGAAGTAGGCGTCGAGCATGGCGCGGGCACGCGCAATACGTCCGCGCCCGGCGTCGCGCGCGGCGGCCGTGATCTGGTCGAACACGGCGTAGGTCACCGCATTGAACGAGGTGACCAGCAGCTGTTCGCTGTTCTCGAACGATTCGTAGAAATAGCGCTCGGTCAGCCCGGCCGCTTCGCAGACGGCCTTGACGGTGGCCTGGCGGTAGCCGCGCTCGCCGTACACGGCAATCGCAGCGGCGATCAGTTTGGCGCGCCGCTCGGCACGGCGCTGCTCGGGGGAGACGCCGCGGTAAGCCCGGGCTGTCGTGGGTTCCTGGTTCATGCCGCTATTTTGACATATTTACTTATCGCAACGAATGTGACAACATACTGTGTCAAATGTGTGCACGAATCAAATGAACACCCTCTCAAGCGCCGGCGACGGCGACATCCTCGACGTGCTGATCGTCGGCGCCGGCCTGTCGGGCATCGGCGCCGCCGCCATGCTGCAGCGGCGCCTGCCCGGCAAGCGCTACGCGATCCTCGAGGCGCGCGCCGCCATCGGCGGCACCTGGGACCTGTTCCGCTACCCCGGCATCCGCTCCGATTCCGACATGTACACGCTCGGCTACGGCTTCAAGCCCTGGGTCGACGCCAAGGCGATCGCCGACGGGCCATCGATCCGCGCCTACATCCGCGAGACCGCGCACAGCCACGGCATCGACGCGCACATCCGCTTCGAACACAAGGTGGTGCGCGCATCCTGGTCGAGCACGCAGGCGCTGTGGACGGTCGAAGCGGAAGTCGGGCCACTGCGCGAGCCAGCGACGCTGCGCACGCGCTTCCTGCACATGTGCAGCGGCTACTACGACTACGACCGGGCCTACCGTCCGCGCTTCGAGGGCGAGGACGATTACGGGGGCCGCATCGTGCAGCCGCAGTTCTGGCCGCAAGACCTCGACTACGCCGGCAAGCGCGTGGTCGTGATCGGCAGCGGCGCCACCGCCGTGACCCTGGTGCCGGCCATGGCCGCCACCGCGGCGCACGTGACAATGCTGCAGCGCTCGCCGAGCTATGTGGTGTCGCGCCCGTCCGAATACCGCTTCGCGCGGCGCCTGCAACGGCGCCTGCCGCCGAAGCTGGCCTACTGGACCACGCGCTGGCGCGTGATCGCCGAATCGATGCTGCTGTACCGCATCGTGCGCGCCAGGCCGGACCTGGCGAAGAAGAAGATCGTCGCGATGGCCGCGCAGCAGCTGGGACCGCACGTGGACGCCGCCCATTTCACTCCCGACTACAAACCCTGGGACCAGCGCGTCTGCGTCGTGCCCGACGGCGACCTGTTCCGCGCCTTGCGCGATAGGCGCGCCGAGGTGGTGACCGACCATGTCGCACGCTTCACGCCGGGCGGTATTTTCTTGAAATCGGGCCGCGAACTGGCGGCCGACGTCGTCGTCATGGCCACCGGCCTGTCGTTGTCGGTGCTGGGCGGCGCCCGCATCGAGGTCGACGGCCAGGCCTACGACCCGAGCGCGCACATGGCCTATAAAGGCATGATGCTGAGCGAACTGCCCAACAGCGTGATGACCTTCGGCTACACAAATGCGTCGTGGACGTTGAAAGCCGACCTGACCGCGGCCTGGGTGTGCCGCCTGCTGGCCTACATGGACCGCAAGGGCCAGGCGATCGCCGTGGTGCGGCGCGAAGCCGGCGTCACGCCCGAACCTTTCCTCGGTTTCACCTCCGGCTACGTGCAGCGTGCCCAGTCGCTGCTGCCGCGGCAGGGGTCGCGCCGTCCCTGGCAGGTGTACCAGAACTACCTGCAAGACATGTTCACCATCCGCTTTGGACGCATCGCCGATGGCGTGATGCGCTTTGGACCGAAAGGAAGCCTGCCATGAATGTATCGAACCGGGTCGCCGTGCTGACCGGCGCCGCCGGCGGCATCGGCCGCGCCACCGCGCTCGCGCTGGCCCGTCGCCACTGCCACCTGGCCCTGGCCGACATCGACGCCGCCGGCCTGGCCGAGACGGCGGCGCTGCTGGCCAACCTCGGCGTGCGCATCACCACCCACCCGCTCGACGTGGCCGACCGCGACGCCGTGCGCGCCCTCCCGGACCAGGTGCACGCCGCCCACAAGCGCGTCGACCTGCTGGTCAACAATGCCGGCGTGGCGCTGGGCGGCAGCTTCGAGCAGGTCAGCGAGGAAGACTTCGACTGGCTGATGGACATCAATTTCAACGGCGTAGTGCGCATGACGCGCGCCTTTTTGCCGCTGCTGCGCAGGAGCGACGAGGCGCGCATCGTCAACGTTTCGAGCATCTACGGCATCGTCTCGCCGCCGGGCCAGGCCGCCTACTCGGCCAGCAAGTTCGCGGTGCGCGGCTTTTCCAACGCGCTGCGCCACGAACTCGAAGGCAGCACGGTGGCCGTGAGCGTCGTCCATCCGGGCGGCGTGGCCACGGGAATCGCGCGCAATGCGCGCGTGCCGGCGGACGCACCGCTCGACGAGATCGAACAGGGACGCGCGCAAGCCGAAAAGCTGCTGCGCCTGGCGCCGGCGGCGGCCGGCGAGATCATCGCGCGCGGCATCGAAGAGCGCCGCTCGCGCGTCCTGGTCGGCACCGACGCCAAGGTGGTCTCGCTCCTGGAACGCCTGTCGCCGGTGAATTACTGGCGCATCCTCAAGAAAGCGACCGCCCGATGACGATCCTCCTGGTCCTGCTGGCCATCGTCGCGCTCGTCCTTGCCGGCCTCGTCTGGTTCACGGCGCGTACCGCGCGCCGCATCGAAAGCTATCTGCCGCCGAAGGGCAGTTTCGTCGACGTACCCGGTGCGCGCCTGCACGTGCGCGAGGCCGGCAGCGGCCCGGCGATCCTGTTGCTCCACGGCCTGGGCGGCCAGAGCGCGCACTTCGACTATGGCGTGTTCGCGTCGCTGGCGCGCGCGCACCGCGTGGTCGCCGTCGACCGTCCTGGCTCCGGCCATTCGCAACGCGATCCGGGGACGGCGGCCGACCTCCCGGCCCAGGCGGCGGCGCTGGCCGCGCTGATCGGCAAGCTCGGCCTGGAGCGCCCGACCGTGGCCGGGCACTCGCTGGGCGGTGCGCTCGCGCTCACGCTGGCGCTCGCGCATCCGGACAAGGTCGGCGCGCTGGCGCTGGTGGCGCCGCTGACCCACGTGCAGACAGCGCCGCCGGCCGTGTTCAGGGCACTGGCGATCGGCTCGCCCTGGCTGCGCACGCTGTTCGCCTGGACCCTGGCCACGCCGGGTTCGATCGCCGGCGGCCACAAGGTACTCGCCGCCGTGTTCGCCCCGGAACGCGCGCCGCGCGACTTCCCGGTGCGCGGCGGCGGCATGCTCAGCCTGCGCCCGCGCCAGTTCCTCGCGGCCTCCGCCGACATGCAGGCCCTGCCCGCCCACATGCCGGCGCTGGTGGCGCGCTACCGCCAGCTGGCCTTGCCGACGGCCGTGCTGTACGGCCGCGACGACGCCATCCTCGACTGGCGCCAGCACGGCCAGGCCCTGGCCGACAAGGTGCCGGGGCTGCGCCTGGAGCTGGTCGACGGCGGGCACATGCTGCCGGTGACCCAGCCCGAGGTGGTGGCCGATTTCGTGGCGCGCTGCGCCAGGTTGGCCGTGCCGGCCGTGGCCTGAGCCGCCCGATCGCGTTTCTTCGCTGGCGGGCATGCCCGCCCTACGGATCACGGCCGTCCCATCCGTCCGCGCTTCGCGTTTTTCTCTGGCGGGCATGCCCGCCCTACGAATTGCGACCATCCCCGTCCGTCCGCGCTTCGCGTTTCCTCGGTGGCGGGCATGCCCGCCCTACGACCACGACCGTCCCATCCATGCGCACTTTGGCGCTGTGCACCGTAGGGCGGGCATGCCCGCCGTTCGTGTCTCTCCGGCATACGCGATGCCAGCCGTTACGCGCACGGCAGACTGGATTGCGCGCAGCTGTCTCGGACGACGCTGGCGGCTGGTCGCGGGCGCAGGTAAAAGCATGCGCACGAATGGCGGGCATGCCCGCCCTACGGACGATCGCTACCCGGCAGGCATCGCCCATTTGCACGCGCGCCCGCCTGAACCGTTATCATCTGTCTTCCAGGCCCGCCGGCAGCACGCCGGCCGGCCTTTCGACAGGTTCAAGGATGGGAGTGTGGCATGGTAGTGGTAACGCATAGCGGCAAGTTTCACGCGGACGACGCATGGGCGGTCGCCGTCCTGTTCATCCTGTATCCGGACAGCCACCTGGTGCGCACGCGCGACACGGCCGCGATCGAGGCGGCCGACTTCGCGATCGACGTCGGCGGCATCCACGATCCGGCCACCGGCCGCTTCGACCATCACCAGAAGGGCTTCGCCACCGCGCGCCAGACCGGCGTGCCCTATGCCAGCGCCGGCCTGGTGTGGCGCGAATACGGCGCGCGCTGCGTGGCGGCGCTTGCCCTCGAACACACTGGCCGCACGCTGGGCGCGGACGCGGCCCAGCAGATGGCGTATGCGATCGACGCCGACATCGTGCAATACCTCGACCTGTCCGACGTCGGCGCCGCCAAGAATGCGCCCGGCGGCTATGGCCTGTCGGCGGTCGTCTCCGGCTTCAATCCGAACTGGATGGACGAAGAGCGGCTCGGCTACGGCGAGGCGTCGGATGCCTACCGCCTGAGCCAGTTCCGCAAGGCGATGGCCTTCCTCACCGAGATCATGGTCAACTCGGTCAAGTACCGGGTCGGCGCCCTGCTGGCGCTGGAACAGGTGCGCAATGCCGAGGTGCTCGAAGGCGGCAAGATCCTGTTCCTGAACAACGGCGCCCTGCCCTGGACCGCCGTCGTGCGCAAGGAGATGCCGAAGGTGCTGTTCGTGATCAGCCACAGCATCGCCGAGCAGCGCTACATGATCCACGCGGTGCCGGTCAGCGCCGACAGTTTCGACGCCCGGGCCGACCTGCCCGAGTCCTGGGCCGGCCTACGCGACGCCGACCTGGCGCGCGTGACCGGCGTGCCGGATGCGACCTTCTGCCATAACGGCCGCTTCATCGCCGCCGCCAAGTCGTACGACGGCATCCGCGCCCTGGCGCGCCTGGCGCTGGAGGACGTCGCGTTCCCGAACGTGTCCGGCCACGCCTGCTGATCCCGGAGTTCCATGTTTTCGATCGTCCTGAACATCATCGGCAGCCTGTTTCACTTCTACGTCGCCCATCGCCTGTACCGCCTCGATCCGCTGCGCACGCGCGTGCGGCCCGGGGCCTGGTGGCTCGGCGTGCTGGTGGTCTGGCTGGTCTACCTGGGCGGCGTGCACCTGGGTGACGAAGCGATCGACTGGCGCTGGTGGCCGGGACAGTTCGCCCTGACCTGGCTCGGCATCCTGTTCGTGATGACCCTGTGCCTGCTGCCGGCCGACCTGCTCACCGGTTTCGGCTTCTGGTGGCGCGCGCAGGCCCAGCGCGTGCTCGGCGTCGGTGCGCTGGCCGGGGTGCTGCTGTCCGCGTTTGCGATCTTCCAGGGCGTGCGCGCGCCCGTCATCGTCGAGCAGGAAGTGAGCATGCCGCACCTGCCCGAAAGCCTGGACGGCACCGTCCTCGTGATGGTGACCGACCTGCACCTGGGCGCCCAGCGCCGCGCCGACTGGATGGAACGGCGGGTCGCGCAGATCAACGCATTGCAACCTGCCGCGGTGCTGATGGTGGGCGACCAGGTGGAAGACAACCCGCTGGGCGAACCGCGCCTGGCGCAGGTATTACGCGGCCTGAAGGCGCCGCGCGGGGTCTGGGCGGTGACCGGCAACCACGAGTTCTATGGCGACGTCGAGACGACGGTGCGCGAATTCGAGGAAGGCGGCGTGCGCTGGCTGCGCGACAGGCGCGTCGAACTGGCGCCGGGACTGGTGCTGGCCGGGATCGAAGACGTCGGCAGCCGGATGCGCGGCGGCGGCGAGCTCACGACCGGACTGGTGGACGTGCTTCCGGCGGCGGCCGATTCGCCGAACCCGGTGGCGACGATCCTGCTCTCGCACATCCCGGCCGCGCCCGTGATCGAGATGGCGGCCGCGCGCGGCGTCGGCCTGATGCTGTCCGGTCACACCCACGGCGGCCAGATCTGGCCGTTCAGCTACCTGGTGCAGCGGCGCTTTCCGCAGCTGGTCGGACAGCACGCGGTCGGCCCGATGACGCTCGTCATCAGCCGCGGCGCCGGCAGCTGGGGGCCGCGCATGCGCCTGTGGCAGCCGGGCGAGATCGTCAAGATCACGCTGCGCGCGCCGCGCTGAGGCCGGCGCAGGGGCACCCACACCCGTCAACCAAGGGCGAACAACTGGACAGAATTGCCTGCGCGCGTTGATGGCATTCTGTTAAGCTGTTGCAGTTCGAATACGACCGAGAGCTGACGATGAGCTTTACGATGAAATGCGCGCTGACGCTCGCGATCGCCCTTGCATGGCCTTCCCTGTCCGGTGCGGCAGAACCACTGCCCCCGCACCTGACCGGCACCTGGAGTACCGGGAAGCTCCCGCATGCTGAAGGCGGCAAGCAGGTCGACTTGTATCTGAAGGAGGATGGGTTCGGCGTGTTGCTGGGGTCGAGATACGCACAAGCCACCGGCACAGCCGCCGCGCCCTCGCATCCGGATCAATTCCTCGCCATGGCGATCGAGGCGACGCTGGAGGGCGACACGCTGACGACACGGCCCGTCGTACCCGACAACCGGCACAGTGCGGAAGCGGCCAGCAAAACCCTCGTTTGCCATGTCGCGGCGCGTGGGCCGGCACTGGCATGCGCAGACCCGCAGGGTGTCGTCATCGACATGCAGCGACAGAGCGACACGATCACGGCCGACGTGGCGACCATGCTGGGGATTCTCGGCGAACAAGGCAAGCGCACGCAGCCGCCGCATACGGGCGCCAATGACGGCCTCCCGCACGCCGCTGTCGAGCAATAAAGGACGGCCGCAAGTCAGCCCGCGCTCGCCCCGGCCGTCCAGGCAGTGCGCTTAACGGTCCTGCTGCCCTCTGGATGCGGCGTCCTCGTCGCGGCCTTCATCGGACGCACGCGCCCCCTGCGAATCCTGCCCCGACTGCCGATTGCCCTTCGCGCCGCCGGTCAGGTTGCCGATGCCCTCGAGCCCGGTCTGGATCTGGCCGCCGCGCGAAAAGCCGGTGTCGCCTTCCTGTGACGAACCGTCGTCGAGCAGGTCGTCGGTACGGCTGGCCGATTGCTGGCTGCCCTCGCGCTGCAGCTTGCCGCTGTCGCCGGTGCCGCCCACGCCTACGCTGCCGGCGCTGCTGGTGCCGTTCTGGGTGATCTGGTCCCAGGAGCGGCCCTGCACGTTTTCCTTGCTGTCCTTCTTGTCGTCTTGTGTCGACATGATGTTCTCCTCGTTCGTTAACATAGTTACATCATAGAGTGCCAGTATCGGGGTGCCGTCGGCGCACGGGAGAAAACGCGGGCGAAAAAAAACGGCGCTCATCCAGGCGCCGTTCGAAGGGGAATTGTCCCGATTACTTCTTGTTCGACAAATACATCACGCGGCCCGACAGCTTGATATTACCGGCGCCGGTGATCATGTCTTCACCGCCGGTCAGCATGCCGCCGCCGGTGATTTTCGAGTACTTGCCGGTGCCGCCGGTGACCTGGAAGGTCGCGCCGGAAAAGACATATTCCGCGCCTTTGCCGGTCGGGATGAACTGGCCACTGTAGTTGGCGAAGATCTGGTCGCCTTCGGTGGTCATGACGATGAATTTGCCGTTGCTGAAGTGGAACAGCGGGCCGATCGGCGTGATGCAGTCGGTGGCGATGAACACGACTTTGCCGCCCATCAGGGCGCTGGTGCCGTGGCCGCTGATGGTGCCGCCGAATTTCGACAGGCAGTCGCCCCTTGGACCGACCGCTTCGACCAGCGTGCCTTCGACTTCAAGTTGTTGGGTAACCCAACCTCCTGCCGATGCCGAGGCCGAAGCAGCCAGCAGGAGGGAAACGGCAGCTGGACGGGCGATCGTACGCAGGAAGGAAGTGAACATGTGTGTCTCCGGAGTTAAGAAAGATTTAATAATAATATATTTTTTATAAAAGTTGCCACGTACGCTCAGCAGTATCCAGCGCGAGCGTGGTTCTCAAGATACATGTTTTTACGGCAACATTGACATGCTTGCGTGCGCCAGTTACAGCGCGGCTGAGATAACTTAACAACGGCTTTAACAACGGAGAAAACATGCGCGTCGCGACTTTCAACATCAACGGCATCGGCAGCCGCCTCCCGCGCCTGCTTGAATACCTCGAGGAAAAACAACCTGACGTCGTCTGCCTGCAAGAGCTGAAGTCACCGCAGGAACGCTTTCCGCTGGCCGAGATCAACGGCGCCGGCTATGGCGCCATCTGGTACGGACAAAAAAGCTGGAACGGCGTCGCCATCCTGGCGCGCGGCAGCGAACCGGTCGAGGTCACGCGCGGGCTGCCGGGCGACGACAGCGACGAGCAGAGCCGTTACCTGGAAGCGGTGGTGGGAGAATTGGTGGTCGCCTGCCTGTACCTGCCGAACGGCAATCCGGCGCCGGGGCCGAAGTTCGATTACAAGCTGGCCTGGATGGAGCGGCTGATCACGCGCGCGGCGCAACTGCTGGAAACCGGCGCGCCGGTGGTGATGGCGGGCGACTACAATGTCATGCCGACTGAACTCGACGTCTACAAGCCGGAGCGCTGGCTGACCGACGCCCTGTTCCGGCCCGAGTCGCGCGAAGCCTTCCACCGGCTGGTGAACCAGGGCTGGACCGACTCGTTGCGCAGCATGCACCCGGACGAAGTCATCTACACCTTTTATGACTACTTCCGTAACGCCTACGGACGCAATGCCGGCCTGCGCATCGATCACCTGTTGCTTTCTCCCACGCTGGCGCCGGCCCTGCGCGCGGCCGGGACCGACCACGACATTCGCGGGCGCGAGAAACCGAGCGACCACGTGCCGACCTGGGTCGAACTCGATTTGAGCGCGCTGGCGCCGCAAAAAGCCGCGAAAAAGGCCTGATCAGCGCCCGCTGCGGTCGGCCAGGAATTGCTGCGCGCGCGGATGGGTGGGGTTGGTGAAAAAGTCTTCCGGCGTGGCGCGTTCGAGGATGCGCCCTTCGCTCATGAACAGGATGCGGTCGGCCACGTCGCGCGCAAAACCCATCTCGTGGGTCACGCAGACCATGGTCATACCCTGCCCGGCCAGCCGGCGCATCACGCCCAGCACTTCGCCCACCATTTCCGGGTCGAGCGCGCTGGTCGGCTCGTCGAACAGCATCACCGGTGGACGCATCGCCAGCGCGCGCGCAATCGCCACGCGCTGCTGCTGGCCGCCGGAGAGTTCGTGCGGATAGGCGTCGGCCTTGTGCGCGAGGCCGACGCCGTCGAGCAGTTCCATGGCATACGCGCGTGCTTCCGCTTTAGTGGCGCGCTTCAGGTTCACCGGCGCCAGCATGCAGTTTTCCAGCGCGGTCAGGTGCGGGAACAGATTAAAGTGCTGGAACACGAAGCCAATCCCGGCGCGCAACGCGTTCACGTCGACGCCGGGCGCATGGATGTCGCGCCCGTCGATGGCGATGCGGCCGCCGTCGATTTCCTCGAGGCGGTTGAGGGTGCGGATCAGGGTCGACTTGCCTGATCCCGAGGGGCCGCACACCACCACCACTTCGTTTTTGGCGACGTGTTCCGACACGTCGACCAGGGCGTGATACTGACCGTACCACTTGTTGACGCCGTCGAGCTGGATCATAAGGAAACCTTTGGTACCGATACAGGAGCATGTGCCGCGTTGGGGCGCCGGTTCAGGCGCCGTTCGAGCAGGAAGGCCAGGCGCGAGAGGCCGAAGCACAGGATGAAATAGGTCGCCGCCAGGATGATGTACACCTCGACCGCCTTGGTGAACACCAGCGTGTTGACCTGGGTGGCGATGAAGGAGACTTCGGACAGGCCAATGATGTAGCCGAGCGAAGTGGCCTTGATGGTCGCGACCAGCTGGCTCACCAGCGAGGGTGACACGTGGCGCAGCGCCTGCGGCAGGATCACCAGGCGCAGCGCCTGCCCGTACGACAGGCCGAGCGAACGCGCCCCTTCGAGCTGCCCTTTCGGCAGCGACTGAATACCCGCCTTCACGATCTCGGCCAGGTAGACGGCGTCGAACAGCACCAGCGTCATCAGCATGGTGGTGGCCTGGCCGGTCTTCACGCCGGTGACGGCGGGCAGGAAGAAGTAGGCCCAGAACACGACCAATAGCAGCGGCACGGCGCGCACGACCTGCACCAGCACGGCCACCGGCCAGCGCACGGCGCGGAACGGGCTGACGCGCGCCACGCCCAGCAGCAGGCCGAGCGGCATGGCCAGCAGCAGCGCTGCGGCGGACAGCAGGATGGTCAGCGTCAAGCCGCCGAGCGGGCCGTTCGGGTATTGGCCGACGAGGAAGTACAGCCAGTAGTCCTGGATAAGTTCGATCATGCCAGTCTCATACAGTGCGCACCGGGAAGCGGCGCGCGTACAGCTGCGCGGCCAGCGAGATCGCCAGCGATACCGTCAGGTAGGCCAGCGTGGCAAACGTGAACGCTTCCACGCTGCGGAAGGTGGCCGTTTCCACGCGCGCGGCCTGGTACATCATCTCGGCCGCGCCGATCACGGTGGCGACACTGGTGTCCTTCCACAGATTGACGGTCTGCGACAGCAGCGGCGGCACGGCGATGCGGATACTTTGCGGCAGCAGCACCAGGCGCAGGGCCGCGATGCGTCCCAGGCCGAGCGAACGCGCCGCCTCCATCTGGACGGCGGGCACGGCGCGGATGCCGCTGCGGATGTCTTCGGCCATGTGCACGCCGGCGTACAGCGAAAGTGCGATGGTGGCGCAGATGAATTCGGGATTGCTGTCGTAGAGCGCCAGCTTGACGGTCTCGGGCAGCAGTTCGGGAAAGGCGAAGTACCAGAACAGCAGGTGGGCCAAGAGCGGCACGTTGCGGATGCCCTCGACCAGGCTGGCGCCGGCCGCGCGCAGCGGTGCGCTGGGCGCGGTGCGCATCAGCGCGATCGCCACGCCCAGCGGCAGCGCGATCACGAAGCTGGCGCCGAGCAGCTGCAGCGACAGGATGAAACCCTGCACCAGCCAGTCGTGGTATTCGCCCGACCGCAGCAGGTGTGCGTCGAAAAACGTCAAGGCAGATGTCTCAGAGCTTGTCGGTGTGGATGGTGAAGGCGCGCTTGGCCATGTTCGGGCGCGTGCCCGGGCCATACCATTTGTTGAACAGGGCGTTCGCGGCGCCGCTCGTTTCCAGCTCGCGCAGGGTGGCGTCGACGACCGTCTTCAAGCCCTTTTCGCCCTTGCGCAGGCCGAGCGCGATCGATTCCACGCCGATGCTGTTCGGCAGGATCGTGAAGTTCTTCGCGTTCGGGCCGAGCTTGCCGTAGTCGGCCAGCAGCGAGGACTCGTCGTTGACGTAGGCGATGCCCTTGCCCTGCTGCAGGGCCTGGAAGGCTTGCTGGGTATTCTCGAAAGTCACGACGGTCGCGCTCGGGACGGCGGCGCGGATGTTGGTTTCCTGGGTGCCGCCGCGGACGGTGACGACCTTCTTGCCGGCCAGTTGCGGCAATGCCTTGATGCCGCTGGCCGTGCGCACCATGACTTTCGAACCGGTGACGAAATGGGTCAGCGCGAAATCGACCTGCGATTCGCGCTCCTTGTTGTGGGTCAGCGTGGCCGCCAACACGTCGACGTGGCCCTGCTGCAGCTCGGGAATGCGCGCGGCGACCGACATCTGCTTGAACACCGGTTTGACGCCGATCTTCTTCGCCACGGCGCGCGCCAGGTCGATTTCGTAGCCGACCAGTTCGCGCGTCTTCGGGTCGATGAAGCTGTTCGGCTCGTCGGTACCGAGCACGCCGAAGACGATCTCGCCCTTCTTCTTGATGTCGGCCAGCTGGTCGGCGTGGGCGGTGGCGGCGAAGCCGAGTTGGGCGGAAAGCGCGATCGCGCAGGCGAGCAGGGTACGGCGGGTGGCCATGGGATCTCCAACAGCTGAATAAATGAGCCGGAGATTATATGTCATGTGAATGACGGCGCGAAGGATCGAATTCCTATAAGAACATGTCCAAGTGGTATAAGAACCTTGATGTGGACAGTGCCAGAAGACGAGACCCGGTAAGGTGGGCGGATTTTCCGCCCACGCGTTCGACGCACGGATGAGTCATCGCGCAGTTCGCCTGAGCCGGATGGTAGGGTGGGCGCCCCGTGCCCACGCGGACGCATGCACAGCGTTGGCCGGGCGTCGATTGCAACCCAGGAGCGACTCACCGCATCCGCGGAGCTTCGGATAAGTGCGTACCGCGTGGGCTCGGGGCGCCCACCCTACTGAAAAGCGGGTGCGAGTATTCAACCTGCGTCGAACGCGTGGGCGGGATACCCGCCCACCTTACAGGTCACCCTGCCCGCTGTACAGATGCACCCGGTGAGGTTGCCCGTTTAGCCACCATGCGCATTTATCCTCGCCCGCTCCCGCAGTAAATCCCGCTCGCGCACATTCGTCGCCATCCCGGCCGCGCGCGCGAACTCGGCGGCGGCTTCAAGCCGCCGGCCCAGCTTTTCCAGCAAGTCCCCGCGCACGCTCGGCAGCCACTGGTAGCGCTCGAGCGCGCCGTCCTGCGCAAGCGCGTCGACCAGCGCCAGCCCGGCCGCCGGCCCCTCGGCCATCCCGACCGCCACCGCCCGGTTCAGTTCGACCACCGGCGACGGGCTGACGCGCGCCAGATCGCCGTACAGCGCGGCGATGCGGGCCCAGTCGGTCTCGCCGGCCGTGCGCGCACGCGCATGGCAGGCGGCGATCGCGGCCTGCAGCGCATACGGTCCCTGCCCGCCCAGCAGCCGGGCGCGCGCCAGCGCCGCCAGGCCGCGCCGGATCAGGATACCGTCCCAGCGCGCGCGGTCCTGGTCGAGCAGCAGCACCGGCTTGCCGGCGCGGTCAACCCGCGCGGCGGCACGTGACGCCTGCAGTTCCATCAGCGCGGCCAGGCCTTGCGCTTCCGGTTCGCGCGGCGCCAGCTCGGCCAGCATGCGGCCCAGGCGCAACGCTTCTTCCATCAGCGCCGGGCGCATCCAGTCTTCGCCGGCGGTGGCGGTATAGCCTTCGTTGAAGACCAGGTAGACCACTTCCAGCACCGAGCCGAGCCGCTCTTCGAGCTCGGCTGGCGGCGGCAGTTCGAAGGGCACGCGCGCCTGGCCCAGGGTGCGCTTGGCGCGCACGATGCGCTGGGCGATGGTCGGCTCGGGCACCAGGAAGGCGCGCGCGATCTCGCCGGTCGACAAGCCGCCCAGCAGTTTCAGGGTCAGCGCCACCCGCGCCTCGGTCGAAAGGATCGGGTGGCAGGCGGTGAACATCAGGCGCAGCAGGTCGTCGTGGACGACGTCGTTGCGCGCCGCGTCCAGGTCATCGACAAAGTCCGGCACAATGTGGGCCTCCTGCGCTTCCAGGTCGTGGCCGATCTGCACGCATTTTTCGCGAAAGGTTTTATCGCGGCGCAGGTGGTCGAGCGCCGCGTTCTTCGCCGTGCGCATCAGCCAGGCGCCGGGGTTGTCGGGAATGCCGGAGACCGGCCAGTGCTCGAGCGCGGCCACCAGCGCGTCGCCGGCCAGTTCTTCGGCCAGGCCGATGTCGCGCACCAGGCGCGCCACGCCGGCGACGATCTTCGCCGACTCGATGCGCCAGACGGCGCCGATGGCCTGGTCGACCCTTGTGCGCGTCACGGCTGCGGCGGCACCAGGCTGAGATCCATCCACGACAGCTCCCAGATGTGCCCGTCGAGGTCTTCGAAGCCGTGCCCGTACATGAAGGGGTATTCCTGCTTCGGGTTTGGCGCGCGCCCGCCGGCGTCGATCGCCTTGGCCACCAGCGCATCGACCTCCTCGCGGCTTTCGCAGGAGAGCGCGATCAATACTTCGGTGCTTTCCCGGGCGTCGGTTACCGGTTTGTTGGTGAAGCTCTGGAAGAAGGATTTGCGCAGCAGCATGGCGTAGATGTTCTCGCCGACGATCATGCAGATGCCGTCGTCGTTGCTGAACTGGGGATCGAACTCGAAGCCGAGGCGGGTGAAGAATGCGCGGCTGCGCGCCACGTCCTCGACCGCCAGGTTTACGTAAATCTGCTTGTGCATGATGTCTCCTGTGTAGTGGATTCAGGCCGCGCTGAGCGCGTCCTGTGCTTCGGCCTGTGTCTTGAGTGCGGCCAGCCCGGTCTCGAAATCGCGGCCGCACATGCGGTCGGTATCGACGACCAGGCCCATGAGTTTGGCGATGAACGGACTGCGTCCCTGCATGGTCCAGGTGACTTCGGTACCGCCGATACCGGGCGAGAGCAGGAATTCGATGGTGTTTTCGCAGCGCAGCGGCGCCGTCATGGTCAGCAGCATCGTCACCTTGCCCGGCGTCGCATCGAGCACGGCCAGCGTGCCGCGCCCGGCCGCGCGCGGTCCGGCGAAGTGGCTGGTGGCGCCGGCGCCGCGCTCGGGGCCGGTGTAGCTCAGTTGCTGCGGTCCCCTGGCGAACGGGTTCCAGGTATTGAAGCGGCGCAAGTCGCTGATCAGGGGCCCGATCCGTTCCGGCGCCGCCGCGATGTGGATGCTGCGCTCGACGCGGAACACGTCCGGCCGGCGCGCCGCCGCCAGTACGACCGCACCGGCGACGCCGGCCGCGATGAGGAGGATGATCATGGTGTCCTCTCAGGCGTGCTTAGTAAGACTGCGCGGACGCTTGGCCGGCTTCGAGCGCGCGGAAGCGCTCCAGCGTCTCGGACTGCGGGAAGTCGTCGAGTTCGAACACGCGGCGCACCTCGATCTCGGCCTCCAATCCTTCGCCGCGCGGGTTCGGGAAGCGGCGCGCCCATTCCAGCGCCTCCTCGGGCGTGCGCACGCTGATCATGGTGTAGCCGGCGATCATCTCCTTCGATTCGGTGAAGGGGCCGTCGACGATGCTGCGTTCCGTGCCCTGGTAGCGGATGCGCCAACCCTGGCTGGACGGGTGCAGGCCGCTGGCGTCGAGCAGCACGCCGGCGCGCGCCAGTTCGCCGTGGTAGTCGGCCATCGCGCTCAGCAAGTCGTCGCCCGGCATGCAGCCGGCTTCGGACTCGGGGGTGGCCTTGACGATGATCATGTAACGCATGCTGTTCTCCTCTGTTTGGACCGGGCGCGGCGGCTGCCGCGCGCTGGGCGGTGTCATTCACACGACGAAGCAGCTGGCCAGGAATCGACATGGCCGGCGAAAATTATTGTCAACTTTCGTAACAGGGCGCCAGCGCGCGTACCTCGACCGTCGCCCATTCGGCCGCCGGACAGCGCGCCGCCAGCGCCACCGCCTCCTCATGGGTCGCTACGTCCACGTGGAAAAAGCCGCCGATCATTTCCTTGGCTTCGGCAAAGGGGCCATCGACCGCGCGCGCCTTGCCGCCCTCGACCCGGACCCGGGTGGCGCGGCTCTGCGGCGCCAGCGACTGCGCACCCAGCAGCACGCCTTCCGCGCGCAGGGTGTCGCCGAATGCCAGCATGCGGTCGTAGAGCGCGCGCCCCTCGGCCTCGCTGCGGGTGGCGCGCTGGCCGACGGTTTCATGGATCAGCAACATGTACGACATCGACGCTCCCTTCGAGCATGTAGACACAAGAGCAAGCAGTATGCAACGCGACGCCGGTCGAGTAAAGCAGGGGCGAGGCGACGCCCTGCCCGGCCGCGTCAATCGTGCGCACCCTGCACCTGATGACATGGCGTGCGATTGCTCCTACATGGCAGTCTCGCATGCGCCTATTGTCCATTACCGGCCCGGCGTTACCATGGGAAAACCAATCACCGACAGCAGGAGGCAACGATGGGCGAGAACAAGGGCAAGGGCACGAAAGGCCGCAACTACGACGAACTGACGGGCGTGGGCACCAGCAGTGCCGGCATTACCGGCACCACCGGCAACCTGAACACGGGCACGCGCGATGGCGGCATCGGCATGCCGTCGCCGGACGACAGCGGCTATCGCGCAGGCAACCGCCAATCGGCCGAACCCGACGATGGCGACACCACGCCGGCGCTCGGGCGCGGCACCCGCGGACGTGCGGGCAGCCAGTCGCAATCGAGCCAAGGCAGCCAGGGCGGCAATCAGCAGAGTGGCCAGCAAGGCAGCCAGGGCAGCCAAAGCGGCAACGCGCAAGGCGGCCTCGGTCACAGCCTCGACCAGGATGTGATGGGCAAGGAGCAGTAAGCCAGCTTCACACGGCGCGCCTCCCTGGCGCGCCAGGATCACCGCGAACGCTCCGCTCGAGGCCGGAGCGTTCGACTCGGCGCGTCCGCGCCGTCCACCTGCCACTCTGGAGACCCGATGCGCGTACTGCTGCGTGGCGCCATGCTCGCATTCCTGCTGCTGGGCGCCTATGCCCTGTTCGGGCCCTACATCAAGAACATGCTGTATGCGATACGGCTGGCGTCGATGCCGGTGCCGACCGCCCTGCCGGTGCCGGTGCGCGGCGTCGCACCGCGCGGCCTGCGCGACACCTGGGGCGGCGCGCGCAGCGAGGGCCGCAAGCACGAGGGCATCGACATCTTCGCCAAACGCGGCACCGCCGTGATCGCCGCCACCGAAGGCGTGGTGCTGCGCGTGTCCACCAACCGCCTGGGCGGCCAGGTGGTGTGGGTGCTGGGACCGGGCGGCCAGCGCCATTACTATGCGCACCTGGATCGCTATGCCGATATCGAGAACGGCGAGCGCGTGCGGCCGGGGACGGTGCTGGGGTATGTGGGCGACACGGGCAATGCGAAGGGGACGCCGCCGCATCTGCATTACGGGATTTACGAGGCGGATGGGGCGATCAATCCGTATCCGTTGTTGAAGGCGAAGGTGCGGGTGGCGCAGACGGAAGAAAGGTAGTTTTCGTGCGTTGCGGACTGGCGGGGCGGTATGCTATTCCGTGAGCACGACCGCGTCGGTTGGCATTATTTTTGGAGGAGCGTGCATGGACGGTGGACTCGACGACGATACCCTCGCGTTTGCGCGGCGGGTGTTCCAGTGTGCGCGCAGCGGCGAGACCGAAGAACTCGCGACGCTGCTGGGACAGGGCTTGCCGCCCAACCTGCGCAACGAGCGCGGCGACGGCTTGCTGATGCTGGCCTGCTACCACGGGCACGTGGACACCGCGCGCGTCCTGCTCGACCACGGCGCCGACCCGGAACTGCTGAACGACGCCGGCCAGACGCCGCTGGCGGGGGCCGCCTTCAAGGGCGATGCCGCCGTGGTGGCGCTGTTGCTCGAACGCGGCGCCCAGGTCGACGCGGCCGGGCCGAACGGCAAGACGGCGCTGATGATCGCGGCGATGTTCAACCGGGTGGAGATGATGCGCATGCTGATGGAACATGGGGCCGATCCGTTGGTGCTTGATGCGGCCGGCATGTCCATTCGCGAGGCGGCGGCGAAGATGGGCGCGGTCGAGGCGGTGGCGTTTCTCAACGAGCACCTCGACGGTCGCGCAACGTAGGGTGTGTAAAGGCAAATTAGAAATGTCCGCTTTTGGCAAAGTTAAAATGTCCGCTTTCTAAAA